>NZ_JAGGPN010000049.1 GCF_018613795.1 Arthrobacter sp. ISL-65 | reverse complement strand
GAACCTCGTGGTCCTCACCGCAGCCCTGTCCTCCCTCAACGCCGGCCTCTACTCCACCGGCCGGATCCTGCGCTCCATGTCCGTGGCCGGCTCCGCCCCCCAATTCGCCCAGCGCATGAACAAAGCCGGCGTCCCCTACGGCGGCATCGCCATCACCGCCGGCGTCTCCCTGCTCGGCGTCCCACTGAACTACCTCGTCCCCTCGCAGGCCTTCGAAATCGTCCTGAACATCGCCTCCGTGGGCATCATCGTCACCTGGGCCACCATCGTCCTTTGCCAGATCCAGCTCAAGCGCTGGGCAGACAAAGGCTGGCTCAAACGCCCCTCCTTCCGCATGTTCGGCGCGCCCTACACCGGCTACCTCTCGCTGCTGTTCCTCATCGGCGTACTCGTCATGGTCTTCATCGACTCACCACTCACACTGCTGGTCACCCTCATCGCCATCGCGCTCATGGTCGCCGGATGGTACGCCTGCCGCAAACGCATCCACGAAATCGCCGAAGCCCGCGAAGGCTTCACCGGCATGTCCCCTGTCATCGCCAACCCGGTGCCCTTCAGATAAATATCCCCATCTTCATAAGCACCCGCCCACCCAATAACCAAAGAAAGCTCATGACAACAGAGTCTCAGTCCACCTTGACCGCAACCGATGCCCCTTCCGATCTTGGGCAGTTCAACAACCAAAAGCTCCAGCAGACTGGCTGTGAGAGCATCAGCGCACCATCCCGCGCGGCCCTGAGATCCGCCGGGCATGTGATTGTTGACTCGCTCGTAGCCCATGGTGTGAAACGCACCTACGTGGTTCCCGGTGAAAGCTTCCTTGACGTACTGGACGGCCTGCACAGCTCGGAGGTGGAAACCATCGTGTGCCGGCACGAGGGCGGCGCAGCTTACATGGCCGAGGCCGACGGAAAAATGAACCAGGTGCCCGGTGTGGCGATGGTTACCCGGGGACCCGGCGCAGCCAACGCGCACGTGGGACTGCATACGGCCTGGCAGGACTCGACGCCGATGCTCCTGTTCGTGGGCCTGATTCCGTTCGCGCACCGGGACCGCGAGGCGTTCCAGGAGTTCGACATCAAAGCCTGGTTCGATACCGGCGCCAAGCGCGTCATGGTCCTTGACCACGCGGAGCGGGCGTCCGAGATTGTGGCCGAGGCGATGTTTGCCGCGATGAGCGGCCGCCCGGGGCCCGTGGTGGTGGGCCTGCCGGAGGACATCCTCCGGCAACTGGTCGATCCGACGCTGCACCCGACGATCCCGGTGGCGGCCGGCGGCATGAGCAGCAGCGATGCCGCGGCCCTGAAGGCTGCGCTGGCCTCGTCCAACAAACCGCTTTTCGTAACGGGCGGCAACGACTGGACCCAGGCGGCAGCTGACCAACTGACCGCGTGGCTGGAGCGTCACCAGATTCCAGCAGCAGCGGAATGGCGCACCCAGGGAACCGTTTCCTTTGATTCCCCGTCCTATGTGGGCCCCATCGGGTACGGTCGCCCGCGCCCCACCTTCGACCTGCTCGAGGAGACCGACCTTCTGGTGTTTGTGGGCACTGTCCCGGGAGACGTGATTACAGACGGATTCGTCTGCCGGCAGGACTGGAGCAAGAAGAACTTCCTGGTCACCATCGACCCCTCACTGCGTGGCCGTTCGGGTCCTGTCTCACGGCAGATCCTGGCGAAACCGGAGGCCTTTGTCCGCGATCTGGCGGACATCGACCTGGAAGTGAAGGAGGAGTGGAAGGCGTGGACAGGCCGGATGAGGGCCGAACAGGAGTCATTTGCCGCGCTCCCCGCTTCCGCTCCCGCCGCCGGACCGGCAAGGATGGACACCTTGATGGCGAACCTGGTCCCCAGACTGCCGGAGGACGCGCTGGTGACGTTCGGTGCGGGCGAGCACACGAACTGGGCCCACCGGTACTTCCCCACCCGCCGCTACGCGTCTATGATCAGCGCCAGGAACGGCTCCATGGGTTACTCCATCCCCTCGGCCGTCGCGGCGTCGCTGGCGGAACCAGGGCGGCGAGTGGTCACCATCGCGGGAGACGGGGAGTTCCTAATGAACGGCCAGGAACTGGCCACCGCCGCCCAGTACGGTGCCACGCCGCTGGTTATTGTCATGGACAACCGGGAGTACGGCACCATCCGCACCCACCAGGAGCGGCACTATCCCGAACGCGTGTCCGGCACCCAGCTGAAAAATCCGAACTTCGGCATGATGGCCACGGCCTTTGGCGGTTTCGGCATTACTGTCACCGAGGACAAGGATGTCCCGGCCGCCTTGGACGCGGCCCTGGCAGCCATCGATGATGCCCGCGTCTTCGCCCTCATCCATCTAGTGGTGGAGCAGCGCGTCAAGGCCTACAACTCCACGCCCTGACAGAAAACGGACGACGGCGGGGCCTCCCGCCGTCGTCCCCCCGGAGACCTTTGTAATCCAGTGCTACCGGTAGACACGCCCCAATCGACGATCATCTGCGCGCCCCCGGAATTTGCTTACCATCGACTATGAGCATTTCCGACTCCCTCCTTCAGTTCGCGCTCGTGGCCGCCCTGCTTACGGTGATCCCGGGGATGGATACCGTGCTCGTGCTGCGTACGGCGATCAGCGGCAGCCGCGGGTCCGCCTTCGCCACGGCGGCGGGAATCTGCACGGGTACCGTCTTCTGGGGCTTGGCCGCCGCCGTCGGTGCTTCGGCCTTGCTGGCCGCCTCGGAAACGGCCTTTACCGTCCTGAAGGTCGCAGGCGCCTGCTACATGGCGTGGCTGGCCGTGAGCATGATTATCCGAAGCTTCCGCCCGGGGGCGACTGGGGAGACCGGCCCCACGGGCCCGGCCAGCCCCCGCGCCGCCTGGCTTGCGGGCACCACAACCAGCCTGCTGAATCCCAAGGTTGGGGTTTTCTACATGGCAATGATCCCGCAGTTCCTTCCGCCGGAGGCGCCGCCGCTGCTGATGGGCGTGCTGTTGCCGCTGGTCCACAACGTGGAGGGCATGGCGTGGTTTGCGGTCATCATTTTGGCAACCCACCATGCGCGCCGCTGGCTCCGGTCGCCTGCCGTGGCCAAAACCACAGACCGCGTCGCCGGCGTCGTCCTCCTGGGTTTCGCGGCAAAGATCGCCACCAGCAAAGCCTGACGCTCTAACTGGCGGGCGCCCCGCCGTCGAACGCGTGGCTCACCAGTCCCACGGTGTTCCCCTCGCTGTCCCTGATGAAAGCCATCCATTCGTCCGCACCCGCAGGACCGAGCCGTGCATCATCGTGATGGAAGATCACGTGCGGGGCCCCGACCACCTCCACTCCCCCGGCCTCAAGCTCAGCCACGCGCAACCGCACGTCCGGGACGCCAAGGTAAATCACCGCCGAAGGCGCTCCCCGCTCCAGCAGGAGCCGGACGCCGTCGAGATCGAAGAACAGCAGTCCCGGCGGGTCGAAGACAGCAACCGGCGCGCTGCCCAGCAGCCTCGAGTAGAACTCTGCCGCCCGGTCAAGATCCTCGGCGTGCTGCGCGATCTGGGTGAGCCTCACCAAGCCTCCTTCAGGGGTCCGTTTGCTTCCTGCCTGATATCGTCACGGGATATGCCTGTGGGGGCAAGACCTGCCAAAAACGGATAGGCTCGGAAGCATGCCTTCCACAACAGACCGTCCCGGAACACGGGCGGTTCCGGCCCTGACGGCCGCCGCAGCTGCGGCAGATTTCATCCTCATCCTGACGTTCGCTGCCATCGGCCGGGACGCACATGCACGAGGCGAATCAGTCGTTGGAATCCTGTTCACCGCCTGGCCGTTCCTGGCCGGCGCAGCCGTGGCCTGGCTGCTGCTGCGGCTCTGGCGACGGCCGCTCGCGCTCTGGCCGGCCGGGGTGGCTGTGTGGCTGGGCGCCGTGGCCATCGGAATGGCGCTGCGGGCGCTCACGGGACAGACGGTGGTCCTGCCATTTGTGATCGTGGCGCTGCTGAGCCTGGCGGTGTTCCTCCTCGGCTACCGCCTCATCGTCGCCATAGTTCTCCGCCTGCGCGCCCGCCGCCGCGCCTGACTCCTGCGGGGCGGCGCCGCCACGGGAGCAACCGACCGGCGCCCGCCCATGTACTGGACCGCCCATGTAATAGGCTGGCAGCACAGCTCAACAGATCCGGAAGGGTTCACAGTGATCACCGCATTCGTCCTGATCAAGACAGACGCCTCGCGCATCCCCGAAACGGCCGAGGAGATATCCTCCATTGACGGCATCAGCGAGGTCTACTCCGTGACTGGCGAATGGGACCTGATCGCCGTCGCACGCGTATCCCAACACGAAGATCTGGCGGACGTCATCGCCGACAAGCTGTCCAAGGTCCCCGCCGTCGTGCACACCACCACCCACATCGCCTTCCGGGCTTACTCGCAGCACGACCTCGACGCCGCATTCGCGCTGGGGTTCGAGGAATAGCAGCACGCTAGGACGACAACAAAGAGGCCAGGCACCTGCGGGTGCCTGGCCTCTTTGTTGTTCGATGTCTGAAGGCTGTTCCGAGCGCTAGGCCCGCGAGAGGCTGACCCACTTCTCGAGCACAGCAGCGGCTGCGCCGGAGCCGATGGATTCCGCAGCCCGGTCGAGGGCAAGCTTCATGCGGTCAGTGAGCGGACCGTCAGCCTGAAGGTCGTACGCCACCAGGCCCGCCGCCGCGTTCAACAGGACTGCGTCCCGGACCGGCCCGGTTTCCCCGGCCAGGACGTTGCGGACGACGGTGGCATTCGCCTGTGCGTCACCGCCGCGCAGCTGATCGACAGTCGCCTGACGGATCCCCAGGTCCCCGGGCGAGAAAGTCTGCTCTGTCACTTCGCCGCCGCGGATCTCCCACACGGTTGACGGCCCGGTGGTGGTCAGTTCGTCCAGGCCGTCGCTGCCCCGGAACACCAGGCCCCGGCTGCCGCGCCGCGCCAGGACGCCGGCCACGAGCGGCGCCATGCGGGCGTTCGCCACGCCTACTGCGGAGGCCTGCACCCGGGCGGGGTTGGTGAGTGGGCCCAGGAAGTTGAAGGCTGTGGGGATCGCGAGTTCGCGCCTGGGCACCGCGGTGTGGCGGAAGGACGGGTGGAAGACCTGGGCGAAGCAGAAGGTGATGCCCGCTTCCTCTGCGTTCCGGGCAACATCGGCTATCGGGAGGTCGAGCCGCACCCCCAGCGCTTCCAGGACGTCCGCTGATCCCGACGACGACGACGCCGCGCGGTTTCCGTGCTTAACCACCTTTGCGCCCGCTCCGGCACAGACCAGCGCGGCCATGGTGGAGATGTTGACAGTGTTGAGTTGGTCACCACCGGTGCCTACGATGTCCAGCTTTTCGCCGGTGATGGAGATCGGATTGGCATGGGCCACCATGGCGTCAACGAGGCCGGCAATCTCCTCTACCGTCTCGCCCTTGGCGCGCAGCGCCACCAGGAAACCGGCAATCTGGACGGGTGTGGCGGCCCCCGACATGATGGTGTCCATGGCCCATGCCGTACTGTCCGCGCTCAGGTGTTCGCCGTTCAACAGTGCCGAGATGAGGCGCGGCCAGGTGTTGCCTGCCGCCGGTGCCGATACCTGTGAAGTCACCTCCTGATGCTATCGAGGTGCCCGTCGCAAAGACCAATATGAACGCCTCCGGGAACTTTTCCGCGCGATTTCGCGTCTTTGTAGAAAAAGTCTCCGCAAAAGCCGGTTTGCGTTGGGCAAGCCAGAGTTTTACAGACATAATGTCTATGTGACATCTGCGACCCATGCCCCCAGTACCCCTGCGCACCCCACGCTGAACCGCCCGAATATGGTCTCTGTTGGGACCGTCGTCTGGCTCTCCAGCGAGTTGATGTTCTTCGCCGGTCTCTTCGCCATGTACTTCACACTCCGGTCCACCTCCGGCCAGATGTGGGCGGAAGAGACGGCCAAGCTCAACTTCCCCTTTGCGCTCGTTAACACCATCGTCCTCGTGGCAAGTTCCTTCACTTGCCAGATGGGCGTTTTCGCCGCCGAAAGGCTCCAGCCGCGACGCAGCGGCGGGCCGCTCCAGTTCACCCGCTGGGGCATGAACGAATGGTTCACCCTGACCTTCCTCATGGGTGCCTTCTTCGTTGCCGGCCAGAGCACGGAATACGCCATGCTGGTCTCGGAGCACGTTACGCTGTCCTCCAACGCCTACGGCTCCGCCTTCTACATGACCACCGGCTTCCACGGCCTGCACGTCATCGGCGGTCTGATCGCCTTCCTGCTCATCATGGGCCGCTCCTTCGCCGCCAAGAAGTTCGGTCACTTCGAGGCGACCTCGGCGATTGTCACCTCCTACTACTGGCACTTCGTGGACGTCGTTTGGATTGGCCTCTTCCTGGTCATCTACGTCCTCCAGTAGCCCAGACTTTTCTCCCTCTTTCCCAAGAGAACGAATTCTAAGAAGCGGCTCACGGAGCCGACGCACGATCGAATAAAGGAACCACCACGTGAAGGCACTCTCGCAGAAGCGACGTCACCCACTGGCAGCAATAGCCCTGCTGTTGATGGGCCTCCTCCTCACTGGTGGGCTGTACGCCGTTGCCACCACCGTCAACGAGGCCAAAGCCAGTACTGCAGAGTTCACCGCCAGCGATACACAGGAAGGCCAGAAGCTCTTCGAAGCCAACTGCGCCACCTGCCACGGCATGGGTGCCAGCGGAACGCAGGACGGCCCCTCACTGGCTGGCGTCGGCGCCGCCGCTGTTGACTTCCAGGTCGGCACCGGCCGCATGCCCATGCAGATGAACGGCCCCCAGGCCTACAAGAAGCCGGCCCAGTTCAACGATACCCAGACCCACCAGCTGGCCGCATACGTCGCCTCACTGGGCGCAGGTCCGGCCATCCCGGCCGAGGAATTGCTGGATGAGAAGGGCAACGCCGCCGAGGGTGGCGAGCTGTTCCGCGTGAACTGCGCCATGTGCCACAACGCTGCAGCAGCGGGCGGTGCACTTACCCGGGGTAAGTTCGCCCCTGCCCTGGCCGACGTCTCGGGCAAGCACATCTACGAAGCAATGGCCACCGGGCCGCAGAACATGCCGGTGTTCAACGACTCGAACGTCTCCCCCGAAGGCAAGCGCAACATCATCACCTTCCTGAAGCAGATTGAAGCCAACGGTTCCCCGGGCGGCGCAGACCTGGGCGCACTTGGTCCAGTTTCTGAGGGCCTTTTCGTGTGGATCGCCGGCCTGGGCGTCATCATCGCCTTCACCATCTGGCTGACGTCCCGCACGTCCTAGCCAAACCAGGCACAACAAGAACGTCCTGCTGATTGCACAGCAGGTTTGGAACTGAACATAACTCGGCAAAGGCCGAGACGAGAGAAGGATGAGGCGAATCATGGGCAACCATAGTGACGGCAGTCCGAACCACTCGGGCACCGTAGCTACGGCTGGTCAGCATGAGGTGGAGAAATTCCAGGATCCTGGACTTCCCCCGCACCGCTTGCGCCTGGCTGACACGGACCCGAAGGCCGCCAAGCGGGCAGAACGGCAGGTTGCCGCTCTTTTCGCAACCTCAGTTGTTGGCACCGTGATCTTCCTGGTGGCGTACTTTGCCATCGACTTGGGAGACGACTCAAGCATTGCCACCATCCGGCTGCAGAATGCGCTGCTCGGCATTGGCACGGCGTTCGCTATGCTCGGCATCGGCACCGGTATCGTGCACTGGGCCAAGGCCCTGATGCCGGACCACGAAGTCTCCGAGGAACGCCACGCGATCCGCACCGAGGACGACCGCCAGGCTGCGGTCCGCATCGTTGACGACATCGTGGAGGAAACGGGTATCAAGCGCCGTCCCCTCATCCGGAACACCCTGCTGGGCGCCGTGGCACTGGCACCCCTGCCGGCCCTCGCCGTCTTCGGCGACCTGGGACCGCGCCCGGACGACAAGCTGGCGCACACCATGTGGGCCCCGCAGGAGGGCAAGCTCAAGCGCCTCACCCGCGACCCCGATGGAACCCCCATCAAGGCCTCGGACGTCACCATCGGTTCCGCCTTCCACGTCATTCCGGAAGGCCTCAACGAACTGCACGAAGGCAAGCTCAACGAGAAGGCCAAGGCCGTCGTTCTGCTGATGCGTCTCGACCCGGCCTCGCTTAACCCGTCCGCGGGACGCGAAAACTGGGGCTACAACGGCATCGTTGCCTACTCCAAGATCTGCACCCACGTCGGTTGCCCTGTTGCCCTCTACGAGCAGCAGACGCACCACCTGCTGTGCCCGTGCCACCAGTCAACCTTCGACCTGACCCAGGAATGCAAGGTTATCTTCGGCCCCGCCAGCCGCCCGCTCCCCCAGCTGCCCATCGCAGTTGACGATGAGGGCTACCTGGTCGCTACCAGCGACTTCAACGAACCTGTAGGACCAAGTTACTGGGAGCGTGATGAGCATGAGCGCAGCACCAACAGCTGAAGCCCCCGCCTACGTAGCCAACACCAAAGTCGGACGCTTTACTGACTTCGTCGACGAGCGCGTCGGCGGATCCGGAATCCTCCGTGAATTCGGCCGCAAGGTATTCCCGGACCACTGGTCCTTCATGTTTGGCGAGGTGGCGCTGTACTCCTTCGTCATCCTGCTCCTGTCGGGAACGTTCCTGACGTTCTTCTTCGATCCGTCCATGGCTGAGACGCACTACGCCGGTTCCTACACGCCGCTGAAGAACGTCGAAATGTCCGTCGCCTACAGCTCCTCGCTGGACATCTCCTTCGACGTCCGCGGCGGCCTGTTCATGCGCCAGGTCCACCACTGGGCAGCGCTGCTGTTCGTGGCCTCCGTAGCCGTGCACATGCTCCGGGTGTTCTTCACCGGCGCGTTCCGCAAGCCCCGCGAAATGAACTGGGTAGTGGGCGGTGTCCTGCTGATCCTGGCCATGGCTGCCGGCTTCACCGGTTACTCGCTCCCCGATGACCTGCTGTCCGGTAACGGCCTGCGCATCATCGACGGCGTCATCAAGTCGATCCCCGTGATCGGCACCTACATCTCCTTCTTCCTGTTCGGTGGAGAGTTCCCCGGCACGGTCATCATCAGCCGCCTCTACACGCTGCACATCCTGCTCGTGCCGGCACTGATCCTGCTCATGATCGTCGTGCACCTCTTCATGGTGGTAGTCCACAAGCACACGCAGTACCCCGGCCCGGGACGCAACGACCGCAACGTGGTCGGCTACCCCCTCGGCCCGGTCTATGCTGCGAAGGCCGGCGGATTCTTCTTCATCGTCTTCGGTGTGATTGCGCTCATGGCCGGGTTCTTCACCATCAACCCGATCTGGAACTACGGACCGTACGATCCCTCCCCCGTGTCCGCAGGTACCCAGCCTGACTGGTACATCGGCTTCGTCGACGGCGCACTGCGCCTGATGCCCGGTGTGGTCAGCGGCTTCCACTTCGAATACATCATCTTTGGCCACGTCCTCACGCTGAATGTCCTGCTTCCGGCACTTGTTCCGGCTGGCATCATCTTTACCGTGCTGTTCACCTACCCGTGGATCGAGCGCTGGATCACCAAGGACAACCGGGAGCACCACGTGCTGGACCGTCCCCGGAACGCGCCCACGCGTACCGCGATCGGTGTAGCCGGCTTCACCTGGTACAGCGTCATGTGGGCCGCCGCAGGTTCGGACCTCATCGCCACGCACTTCCACGTGGCACTGAACGACGTCACGTACTGGCTGCGTGCACTGTTCTTCGTCGGCCCGTTCATCGCTTTCGCTGTCACCAAGCGCGTGGCCCTGGCCCTGCAGCGCAAGGACCGCGAAATCGCCCTCCACGGCCGCGAGACCGGACGCATTGTCCGCCTCCCGCACGGTGAGTTCATCGAGGTGCACGCTCCGCTCGACGAGTACAAGCGCTACAAGCTGGTTGGCTTCGAGTCGCTCGCACCGCTTCCTGCCCAGCCGAACGAGCACGGCGTGGTGACCCGCAAGGAAAACCGCCGCGCCAAGCTGTCCCGCTGGTTCTTCGAGGACAGGGTTGCTCCGGCAACGCCTGCCGAGCTGGAAGCCGGCCACGGGCACCACGAAGCCGTTGAAGCCGGCGAGGGACAGAAGACCCTCAGCCACTAGGCAACAGCGCTTCACCCAGGCACCATACAGAAAAGGCCCGGTCCACCAGGACCGGGCCTTTTCTGTATGCACATTCTGTTCGCCAAACGGGATGTTGATTTTGAAGCAGGCGGCAGCCAGCCCAGGCTACTGCTGCCGGTAACCCGACGAGTAGTTGCGGGTGGGCCGGACGCCGGGCCGCTGCAGCGGCACCCATAGCTTGTACCGGTCGGCGCGGTAGTAGGACACCGAGTAGTCCACCATCGACCTGGCGACGAAGGCATGCCGCTGGATCTTCAGCAGCGGCGCGCCGATTTCAACGTTGAGCAGCCGAGCGGTGGAGGGCGAGGCAGCCGTGGCCTCAATCATGTCCTCGCCCCATTCCATGACCAGGCCGAACTGTTCGCTGAGGACGTTGTACAGCGATGTCGGCGGCTCGCCGTCGAGCAGCCCCGGAACCCGGTGGGCCGGGATGAAGTTCTCATCCACGCTCATCGGCTCGTTATCGGCCAGCAGGAGGCGCCGGAAGCGCACCAGGGGTGTTCCCTCCTCCAGCTGAAGTTCGCGGGCCAGGAAGGCGCTGGCGGCGATCTGCTCAAAGCTCAGCACCTTCGCGGCCGGGACCATGCCGCGGCGCTGCATCTCCTCGCTGTAGGAGGTCAGCTTGACCTGGAGGTCCAGCTTCGGTTTCCGGACGAAGGTGCCCAGGCCGACCACCCGCTCGATGACCTCCTCCCCCACCAAGGCGTCGATGGCCTGCCGGACGGTCATCCTGGCCAGGCCGAAACGTTCGGCCAGGTCACGTTCGGAGGGCAGCGCCGAGCCTGGCGGGCAGGACGTCGCGATGTAGGTCCTGAGAATCTCACGGAGCTGGACGTAAATCGGCGTCCCGCTGGTCCTGTCGATTTCACCGGAAATCCCGGCCACGTTAGCCGCCACTGCGGCCGCTCCTGTATTGCATGTTCACAGTTCAAGGGTAAGCCAACCCGGCCACAGGTCTAGACCAGGTCCGGCCCGGCGGATTGACAGCACAGGGGCCGATATTCTTAAGGACGAACAAATAGACAGACGACGGCGGCTCCCCCACATGTGCCATCCCGTCCAAGACGAAGGAGTCCAGTTGCCCGTTCGTAAGGCAATAGTTTCTGCGGCCATCGGCCTGCACGCCAGGCCGGCAGCTGTGTTTGTCCGCGCGGTCACGGAGACAAGGTTACCGGTGACCATCCGCAAGGACGGCATTGATGCCGTAGACGCCCGCTCCCTGCTCGAGGTGATGACTGCCGATTTCAACTACGGCTGCGAAGTCGAACTGGCGGTCAAGGAATCAGCCCTGCCCGCGGGCAGGAGCCTGGGTGAAGCGGAGGCAGCACTCTCGGGTCTCGTCGAGCTGCTGGCGTCGCAGAGAGCCAGCTGAAGGCAGCTCAAATACACGAAGAACGACGGCGGGCCCCACCAAAAAGGTGGGGCCCGCCGTCGTTCTTCGTACTGAAACGCTTAGTGTGCGTGGTCGCCGCGGCTGTACTCGTAGACCCAGCCCACGAGGGCCACCAGCGCCATACCACCGGCGATGAAGACGATCCAGAAGCCTACGGCCAGGCCGAGGAATCCTGCTGCGCAGGACAGGCCCAGGACCAGCGGCCACCAGCTCCAGGGGCTGAAGTGGCCCTGCTCGCCGGCGCCTTCGTGGATTTCCGCGTCTGCACGGTCCTCGGGGCGCATGCCCACGCGCTTGCCGGTGAAGCCCAGGTAGGCACCGATCATGCCCGCCAGGCCACCCACCAGGAGGATGCCCAGGGTGCCGACCCACTCAGACCAGTTGGTGAGGAAGCCGTAGATGATGGAAACCGGAACGAAGAAGAAAACTCCTGCTCCAAAAATCCATGACTCGATTCTCATTGCGCGGTGTCCTTCTGATCGGCGTTACCGAACACGCTTGCTGCAGGTGCCGGCGACTCAACGGTGTGTGACTGGGAGAGCTCAGGGTGGTGCAGGTCCAGCGCCGGACGCTCCGAGCGGATGCGCGGCAGGGACGTGAAGTTGTGCCGCGGCGGCGGGCAGGACGTGGCCCATTCCAGCGAGGCACCGAAGCCCCAGGGATCGTCAACCTGAACCTTTTCGGCGCTGCGTGCGGTGATGTACACGTTCCAGAAGAACGGGATCAGGGACGCACCCAGAACGAACGAGGCAATGGTGGAGAACTGGTTCATCCAGGTGAAGTTGTCCTCCACCAGGTAGTCGGCGTAGCGGCGGGGCATGCCCTCGACGCCGAGCCAGTGCTGGATCAGGAAGGTGCCGTGGAAGCCCAGGAACAGGAGCCAGAAGTGGATCTTGCCGAGGCGTTCGTTGAGCATCTTGCCGGTCCACTTCGGCCACCAGAAGTAGAAGCCGGCGAACATCGCGAACACCACGGTGCCGAACACCACGTAGTGGAAGTGCGCCACCACGAAGTAGGAGTCTGAGACGTGGAAGTCCAGCGGCGGGGAGGCCAGGATGATGCCGGTCAGGCCGCCGAAGAGGAACGTGATGAGGAAGCCGATGCTCCACAGCATGGGGGTTTCAAAGGTGATGGAACCGCGCCACATGGTGCCGATCCAGTTGAAGAACTTCACGCCGGTCGGCACCGCGATCAGCATGGTCATGAAGGAGAAGAACGGCAGCAGCACGGAGCCGGTGACGTACATGTGGTGCGCCCACACGGTCACGGACAGGGCCGCAATCGCAATGGTCGCGTAGACCAGGCCCTTGTAGCCGAAGATCGGCTTGCGGCTGAAGACCGGGAAGATCTCGGAGACGATGCCGAAGAACGGCAGCGCGATGATGTACACCTCGGGGTGGCCGAAGAACCAGAACAGGTGCTGCCACAGGACGGCGCCGCCGTTCTCCGGGTCGAAGATGTGGGCACCGAAGCGGCGGTCCGCACCGAGGGCGAAGAGTGCTGCGGCCAGCGGCGGGAACGCCATCAGGACCAGGATGGCCGTGACAAGGGTGTTCCAGGTGAAGATCGGCATGCGCCACATGGTCATGCCGGGGGCACGCATGCAGATGATGGTGGTGATGAAGTTGACCGCGCCCAGGATGGTGCCGAACCCGGACAGTGCCAGGCCGAAGACCCACAGGTCACCGCCGACCCCGGGGCTGAAGGTGGTGTTGGACAGCGGTGCGTACGCGAACCAGCCGAAGGATGCAGCACCCTGCGGGGTGATGAAGCCGGAAACGGCGATGGTGGAGCCGAACAGGAAGAACCAGAAGGCCAGCGCGTTCAGTCGCGGGAACGCGACGTCGGGCGCACCGATCTGCAGGGGCATGATCACGTTCGCAAAGCCGGCAAAGAGCGGGGTGGCGAACATGAGCAGCATGACCGTGCCGTGCATGGTGAACAGCTGGTTGTACTGTTCCTTGGTCTGCAGGATCTGCATGCCGGGTTCGAAGAGTTCGGCGCGGATGAGCAAGGCCATCACGCCGCCGAAGCAGAAGAACACGAAGGACGCGATCAGGTACATGTACCCGATGGTCTTGTGGTCCGTGGAGGTGATCCAGTTGACGACGATGCGCCCCTTGGATTTGGGAACTACAGGAGCCTCAAGGATCCCGGGGGTCTGGGTGTAAGTAGCCACTTCGCGTCCCTTACTTCGTTACGTTCAGGTTCGGGTTGCGGTCATACTCTTCGCCGAGCAGGCCCGTGTTGCCGTCCTGGCGCAGCTGATTCATGTGAGCCTGGAATTCGGACTCGGAAACAACCTTGACGCGGAACAGCATTTCGGAGTGGTACTCACCGCAGAGCTCGGCGCACTTGCCGTCGTAGGTGCCCTCTTTGGTAGGGGTGAACCGGATGTAGTTGGTCTTGCCCGGGATCATGTCCCTCTTCTGCAGAAATGCAGGAACCCAGAAGGAGTGGATGACGTCGCGCGAGTTCAGTTCCAGGTCAACGGACTTGTCGACGGGCAGGTACAGCGTGGGGAGCTTCTCCTTGTCCACTTCCTCACCCGTCAAGTGCGCCTGGACGCCGGCTTCGTGGACGTCCTCGGTGATGACGTCGCCCTTTTTGTAGTTGAAGTCCCATGCCCACTGCTTGCCGCGGACGTCCACTACGACGTCGGCCGGCTGCGAGCGGTCATCGATCGCCTGCTGGTCACGGTCGGTGAAGTAGAAGAACACCAGGACCATGAAGAGCGGGATCGTCAGGTAGAAGACCTCAAGGGGCAGGTTGAAGCTGGTCTGCCGTGGGAAACCCACGGTGCCCTTGCGGCGGCGGTAGGCCACGAGGCACCAGACGATCAGGCCCCACGTGATGATGCCCACCACGAGGGCGGCAATCCATGAGTTGACCCAGAGGTCCATGATGCGGTCAGTGTGATTGGTGGTGCCACGCTCGGTGGGCAGCCACCCCTTCTCTACCTCTGGCGAACATCCAGTCAAAACCAACGCGCCGGCAGTTGCCAAGCCAGTGATCGTAGTGATCGTTTTGCGTCGGCTGCCGGTTCGGTTCTGCGAACTCACAGACGGCCCTTCCTACTTGTTGCTGTTGCCAGGGCGGCAAAAAGCTTCCCGGGCACACTAAAAGTTTTACTACTCGGTGTAGAGCTTACCGCTCCCCGCAGGTTTTCGCCCACACGTCCCCACCGTGTGGCGGCGCCGGTTTTCACCGGCGCCGCCAAGAGGTTCAGGAAGGGCCACTGACCCTTTAGTGGAACGAATCACCGCAGGCGCATGAGCCGCCCGCATTCGGGTTGTCGATGGTGAAGCCCTGCTTGGAGATGGTGTCCTCAAAGTCGATGCTGGCACCGCTGAGGTACGGCACGCTCATCTTGTCGACGACGACCTCGACACCGTCGTAGTCGCGTACCGCGTCACCTTCGAGGAGGCGCTCGTCGAAGTACAGCTGGTAAATGAGGCCGGAGCAGCCGCCGGGCTGCACGGCTACGCGGAGGCGAAGATCGGTGCGTCCTTCCTGCTCCAGGAGGCTGCGGACCTTGCCTGCTGCAACGTCCGTCAGCTGAACCTCGTGGCTCGCCAGTTCGTCACTGGCAGTGCCGGTGGATTCGGTGCTGTTTTCATTGGTCGTAGTGCTCATTGGCCTACCTTACTAACGACGGTTGTGGCTGCCCCGCTTGCACGGTGCCTGCCCCTACGGAAACAGTACGGGCTATAGCTACATGCTACGTCGATCCGGCGCGGAGCTCTAACTTCAGGCGTAACCCTCACAGGCCCTGCGTTGTTCCCGGCCAGCCGCTTAGCGGAGGCCTTCCGCGTTCAGCCGCGCCAGCAGCAGGGCCTCGGCGACCACCGCGTTGCGGAAGTCCCCCAGGTGCAATGACTCGTTGGCTGAATGGGCGCGCGAATCAGGGTCCTCCACGCCCGTCACCAGGATCTGGACCTCGGGGTACAGCTCGGTCAGGTCACTGATGAACGGAATCGAACCGCCGATCCCCATTTCCACGGCCGGAACGCCCCAGGCTTCGCCAAGCGCCCACATAGCGAGGCCGGCAGCGGACGAACCTGTGTCCGTCTGGAAGGCGTTGCCGCTCTCCCCCGGCGTGAAGGTCACCCTGGCGCCGAACGGTGCGTGGGTTTCCACGTGCCGGCGCACGGCTTCCATGGCTTCCGCCGGGTCCTGTCCGGGGGCCAGCCGCAGGCTGAACTTGGCCCGGGCGCGGGGCAGCAGGGTGTTGGAGGCAACGCTGACGGCCGGCGCGTCGAACCCGATAATTGACAGGGCCGGCTTGGTCCACAGCCGGGATGCGATGGTTCCCGTGCCGGCCAGCTCAACGCCGTCGAGCACTGAAGCGTCCGCCCGGTACTCCTCTTCGGTCAAATCAACGCCGGTTTCATCCCGGCTCACCAGACCCTCAATGGCCACGCTGCCCTGGTCATCGTGCAGCGTCGCGATGAGGCGCGAGAGCAGCGTAGGGGCATCCAGCACGGCACCGCCGAACATTCCCGAATGCACGGCATGGTCAAGGACCTGCACCTCGATGGTTCCGTCGACCAGCCCCCGCAGGCTCGTGGTGAGTGCCGGCACGCCCACCTTCCAGTTGCTGGAGTCGGCCACCACAATGACGTCGGCACGGAGCAGTTCGCGGTGGGCTTCCAGGAACGTCCTGAAGGTCGGCGAACCGGCTTCCTCCTCACCTTCGAAGAACAGTGTCACGCCAAGCCCGAATTCATCGCCGAGCACGCGGGTAACGGCGCCGTAGGCGGCGACGTGGGCCATGATCCCGGCCTTGTCGTCGGCCGCGCCGCGCCCGTAGAGGCGGCCGTTGCGTTCGACGGCGGTAAACGGCTCGGACTCCCACAGTGCCGGATCACCGGGCGGCTGAACGTCGTGGTGGGCGTAAAGAAGAATGGTTGGTTTGCCGGGCTCGGCGTCGCGGCGCGCCACCACGGCAGGCCCGCCGGGGGTGCCGTCTTCCTTGTCGCACCGCAGAATCCGCACATTCCCGATGCCCGCCGCGCGCACCAGGTTGGCGACGGCCTCGGCACCGGCGTCCAGCGGGGCGGGGTCAAAGCTGGGCCACGCGATGCCGGGGATGGCCACCAGGTCCTTCAGTTGTGCAACGGTGGCGTCGAAGTCCGCCTCAAAGGCGGCCCGCAGGGCGTCCGTGTCGACGCCGGCCACGGAGTCGCCGTACTGTTGCGGGGTCGCCGCGGGGAATGAAGTCATGGCCAAACACTACCCGTGTCACACACCACAACAAACATCGCCGCCAGCGGGTGCCGGATGCCCCGGCATAGCGTTCCGGGGGCAGCCGGGCATGACCAGGGGCACAGCCCGCCAAGGTATTCTGTTGTGGTGTTCGGACGTAAAAAGGAAGCGCCAGCGGCGCAGGATGTAGTTGACCAGCAGGCTGCCGAGGCAGCCGCACTAGCGGGCAAAGGCGCGCCCACGCCCAAGCGCAAAGCACAGGAAGCGGCCCGCAAGCGCCCCCTCGTGCCGGAGGACCGGAAGGCCTCCAAGGAAGCGGAGCGTGCTGCCGCCCAGGAGCAGCGCCTGAAGGTGCGCCAGGCACTGGATACCGGCGACGAAAGGTTCCTGCCGATCCGCGACAAGGGCCCGCAGAAGCGGTATGCCCGGGATTACGTGGACGCCCGCTTCAGCCTGGGCGAGTACCTCATGTTCGGCGCCCTGGTGTTCGTCATCATCTCCCTCGTCGTGCCGTCCAACAGCGACATGATGATTTATGTGCTGGGCGGCTTCTGGGTAATGTTCCTGGCAGTATTCGTGGACGTGTTCATCCTGTCCCGCAAGCTCCGCAAGCACCTCGCCGAAAAGTTTGGCGAGGTTGAGCGCGGCACCGTCTGGTACGGCTCCATGCGTTCGCTGCAGTTCCGCAAGCTTCGCCTGCCCAAGCCCCTGGTCCGCCGCGGGCAGTACCCGTCCTGATTCCTCGTTTTCCTCCTGCGGCACAGGCCGCCAGAGGACGGTCCCGGACCTAAAACACAGCAGCCCGGCGGTGATACCGCCGGGCTGCTGTCTTTAACGTGCGAACTAGCGGTTCCTGGCCAGTTCCCTGTTGATCCGGGCGGCCCAGAACGGCCCCTCGTACAGGAAGGCCGTGTATCCCTGGACCAGGGTGGCGCCGGCGTCCAGTCGGTCCTGGACGTCCGTGGCGGTCTCCACGCCGCCCACGGAAATCAGCACCAGCCGGTCCTGGGTGACCGACTTCAGCCGGCGCAGCACCTCCAGCGAACGGCTTTTCAGCGGAGCACCGGACAGACCGCCGGCACCACAGGCCTCCACCTTGTCCGCTGCAGAATCGAGCCCATCGCGGCCGATGGTGGTGTTCGTGGCAATGATGCCGTCCAGGCCCAGGTCCATCGCCAGCCGGGCGACGTCGTCGATGTCCTCGTCGGTGAGGTCAGGGGCGATCTTGACCAGCAGCGGGACATGCCGGCCTGCGGACTTGTCCGCCTCCTCCCCTACTGCCTTCAGCAGCGGCCGGAGCGTCTCCACGTTCTGCAGAAGCCGGAGCCCCGGCGTGTTCGGCGAGCTGACGTTCACCACGAGGTAGTCCGCCGCCGGGGCGAGGCCGCGGGCACTGATGAGGTAGTCCTCCACAGCGTCCTCGAGCTCCACGATCTTGGTCTTGCCGATGTTGACGCCGATCACGGGCCGCACCTTGGCATGGCGCCGCTGCAGCGCAGCCCGGGCAGACTTCAGCCGCGGAGCCACGGCAGAAGCGCCGTCGTTGTTGAACCCCATCCGGTTGATGACGGCCCGGTCCTCAGTCAGCCGGAACAGCCGGGGCTGTTCGTTGCCGGGCTGGGCCTGGCCGGTGATGGTACCCACCTCGACGTGGCCGAATCCGAGCTCCGTCAGGGCCTCGATTCCGTGGCCCTCCTTGTCGAAGCCGGCGGCCAGTCCGAACGGCGATGGAAAGGTCAGGCCGAGCGCATTCGTCTGCAGGGACGCCGGCGGTGCCGTAAACCGTTCCAGCAGCCGACCCGCTCCCACGGAATGGACCAGCCGGATTCCCTTGAAACCGATCTTGTGGGCGCGTTCGGCGTCCATCCATGAAAAGGCCAGCCTGAAAAATGTGGGGTATACGCGCATGCCTCTAGTTTTCCGTCTTCGGCGGTACAGACCAAACCGGGCTGCCACCCGGGCCGGGACTGCAAAGCCTACGCTGGTGCCATGGAGTGGCAGAGCGACATCCTGGGGCCGGGCTTCGAGTCCTGCGCCTTCGAAGCCGCGGGCGGGGACGGCGTCCGCCGCCGGGCCACCCTGGTCCGCTTCACTCCACCGGACGCCCCGGACGTCCGTATCGCCGGACCACGCCGGGCAGTGCTCTTCCTGCATGGCTGGAGCGACTACTTCTTCAACATTGAGCTGGCGCGGTTCTGGGACGCGCACGGCTTCGAATTCTTTGCCCTGGACATGCACAACCACGGCCGCAGCCTTCAGCCGGGCACCCATGGCGGCTACGTCGCAGATCTGGGACACTACGACGCCGAGATCGGCACCGCAGCCGGCATGATCGCCGAGTCCGGCGGCGCGGGCCCGCTGCAGCTCGCGCTCATGGGGCATTCCACGGGCGGCCTCGTGGCAGCCCTGTGGGCCAGCCGCAACGCCGGCTCGGTTTCCCACCTGGTCCTGAACAGTCCCTGGCTCGAAATGCACGGCAGCGCCCTGGTCCGCCGTGCGGCCTGGACCATGGTGGAGCCGATCGCCCGCCTGCGGCCGGAGGCGGTGCTCAGGCTGCCGGAGCGCGGCTTCTACTGGCGGAGCATCAGCAGTTCCGCCGAAGGCGAATGGACTCTGGACGCCGCCTACCGGCCGCCCCTGGCCTTTCCGGTGCGCGCGGCCTGGCTCAGTGCCATCCTGGCTGGGCAGGCCAAGGTGGCACGCGGCCTCGGCATAGAGGTACCCATTCTGGTCTTACTGTCGGCGGCAAGCGAGAACGGCATGGTGTGGAACGAGGAAATGCGCCGCACGGACGCGGTGCTGGACGTCAACACTATTGCAGCCCGTGCCGTGTCGCTGGGCAGTAGCGTCACCGTGGAGCGCGTCGATGGCGCCCTTCACGACGTGTTCCTTTCCCGCGCCGACGTGCGGGCCGACGCCTACCGGCGCCTGGCCAAATGGATCAGGGGCTACGCCGCGTAATCCGGGTGCAGGGTGGTGCAGTACTTAGAGGGCCTGGGCTGCGTCCACTGCCCCGCCGTACCGGCGGTCCCGCTGGGCGTAGATCTCCACGGCATCCCAGAGGGTCCGGCGGTCGACGTCGGGCCACAGGGTGTCGAGGAAGACGAACTCCGCGTACGCCGACTGCCACAGCATGAAGTTGGAGAGGCGCTGTTCACCGGAACTGCGGAGGAAGAGGTCGACGTCGGGAAGGTCCGGCTCGTCGAGGTACTTTTGGATCGTCTTCTCGGTGATGGCCCCGGGCTTGAGCCTGCCGTCGGCCACGTCCCGGGCAATGGCGGACACTGCGTCCGCGATTTCCGCCCTGCCTCCGTAGTTCACGCACATGGTCAGCGTGCAGGTGCTGTTCCCAGCGGTGTACGCCTCCGCCTCCTCGAGTTCGCGGATCACCGAGCCCCAGAGCCGGGGACGCCTGCCGGACCAGCGGATCCGCACGCCCCACTCGTCCAGCTGGTTGCGCTGCCTGCGCAGCACCTCCTTGTTGAACCCCATCAGGAAGCGGACTTCCTCGGGAGACCGGCGCCAGTTCTCCGTGGAGAAGGCGTACACGCTGACGTACTCGATGCCGAGTTCAATGGCACCGGCCACGACGTCCAGCAGTGCCGGCTCCCCCGCCTTGTGGCCCTCGATGCGCGGCAGGCCGCGCTGGTTGGCCCACCTGCCGTTGCCGTCCATCACGATGGCCACGTGCCGGGGCACGAACTCGGCCGGAATCGACGGCGGAACCGCCCCCGAGTGGTGCGGGTTTGGGGCCACCACCGGAGCGGTGCGGCGCCGGGCAGGACTGGTCTTCTTTCCCAAGGACACTGTTAGGTACGCTCCACATGTTTGAGGGATTTCAGGACACGCTCCAGGTGCCACTGCAGATAGCTTGCCACCAGACCCGCGGATTCCCGGCGGTGCAGCGGAAGTGAGGCATCCGCCGTCCGCCAGTCCCCGGTGAGCAGCGCACCCAACAGGGAAACCGTTTCCGGCGCCGGCGCCGGTGACCCCGGCGGGCGGCAGTCGCCGCAGACCATGCCGCCCAGCGGGGCGGAGAAGGCGGTGTGCGGTCCGGGCGCGCCGCAGCGCGCGCAGTCCGTGAAGCTGGGCGCCCAGCCGCCGGTTGAAAGGGCCCGCAGCAGGTAGGAATCCAGGATCAGCTCCGAGGCGTGCTCGCCGCGGCTTAACGAGGCCAGGGCACCGACCAGCAGGTTGTACTGGGCCGTCCCGGCTTCACCGTCGACGTCGGTCAGCTTTTCGGCGGTTTCGGTCATGGCCGCGGCCACCGTGTAACGGCCGTAGTCGGCGGCGATGTTGCCCCCGTACGCCCCTTTCGCGACGGCCTGCGTCACGATGTCGAGGGTCTTGCCGGACACGAGCTGCAGGTCTGCCACCATGAAGGGCTCCAGGCGTGCGCCGAAGCGGCTGGTAGTCCGCCGGATCCCCCTGGCCACCGCCCTGACCTGGCCGTGGTGCTTGGTCAGCAGGGTGATGATGCGGTCCGCCTCACCCAGCTTGTGGGTGCGCAACACCACGGCGTCGTCGCGGTAGCTGCGCGCTGCAAATGATTGGACCACGCTTAATCTTCCCATTGACTCCCGGAACCAGCTGCGCCGCCGGTGTGTACCGGCGGCGCAGCTGTCAGGAAGCTCAGGCCTGGGCGTCCCGGATGGCCCGGTTCACGGCGGAAATGACTGCCTTCAGCGCAGACGTGCTGGTGTTGGCATCGATGCCGACGCCCCACAGGACGCGCTCCCCCACGGCGCATTCAACGTAGGCCGCGGCGAGGGCACTGCCGCCCTCAGACAGGGCGTGCTCGCTGTAGTCCAGGACCCGCACATCCACGCCGTCCTGGCCGAGGATGTCCAGCAACGCGGCGATGGGGCCGTTGCCGGTGCCGGTGCGGCTGACGTGGGTGCCGTCGACACCCAGCGAGGCGTGCAGGGTCATGGAGCCGTCCTCGTCGGTTTCGGTTTTCACCGAACCGAGCGAGTACCGGCCCCACTGGCTTTCCGCCTTGGCGGAGGGCAGGTACTCGTCCTGGAACAGCTGCCACAGCTGGGCACCGCTGACCTCGCCGCCCACGGTGTCCGTGCGCCGCTGGATGACGCCGGAGAACTCGATCTGTGCCCGCCGCGGCAGGTCCAGGCTGTGCTCGTTCTTCAGCAGGTAGGCCACGCCGCCCTTGCCGGACTGGGAGTTGACACGGATCACGGCCTCGTAGCTGCGGCCGAGGTCCTTCGGGTCCACGGGCAGGTAGGGCACCTGCCAGGTGACGTCGCTGACGTCCTTGCCTGCAGCTGCCGCATCCTTCTCCAGGGCTTCGAGGCCCTTCTTGATGGCGTCCTGGTGGGACCCGGAGAACGCGGTGAAGACGAGGTCACCGCCGTAGGGCGCACGCTCCGCCACAGGCAGCTGGTTGCAGTACTCCACGGTGCGCCGGACGTCGTCGATGTCGGAGAAGTCGATCATCGGGTCAACGCCCTGCACGAACATGTTCAGGCCGAGGGTCACCAGGTCCACGTTGCCGGTCCGCTCACCGTTACCGAACAGGCAGCCCTCGATGCGGTCGGCGCCGGCCTGGTAGCCCAGCTCGGCGGCGGCCACACCGGTGCCGCGGTCGTTGTGCGGGTGCAGGGAGAGGATGATGCCTTCGCGCGGGTGCAGGTGGCGGCTCATCCACTCGATGGAGTCCGCGTAGATGTTCGGGGTTGCCATCTCCACCGTGGCGGGCAGGTTGATGATCACCTGGCGGTCGGCGGACGCCTCAAAGACGTCGGCGACGGCGTTGCAGACGCGGACCGCGTACTCCAGCTCGGTGCCCGTGAAGGACTCCGGCGAGTACTCGTAGGTGATGTGGGTGTCGCCCAGCGTTTCTTCGTACTTCTTGCAGAGGCGGGCGCCCTGCAGGGCGATGTCCAGGATGCCGTCCTCGTCCTGGTTGAACACCACGCGGCGCTGCAGGACGGACGTGGAGTTGTACAGGTGCACGATGGCCTGCTTGGCACCCACCAGCGACTCGTAAGTCCGCTCGATGAGGTGTTCGCGGGCCTGGGTCAGCACCTGGATGGTGACGTCATCCGGGATGTGGTTGCCCTCGATCAGCTGCCGGACGAAGTCGAAGTCGGTCTGGGACGCGGAGGGGAAGCCGACCTCGATCTCCTTGTAGCCCATCCGGACCAGCAGGTCGAACATCTTCATCTTGCGGGCCGGGCTCATGGGGTCGATCAGTGCCTGGTTGCCGTCCCGCAGGTCAACTGCGCACCAGCGCGGAGCCGTGGTGATGATCTTGTCCGGCCAGGTGCGGTCCGGCAGATCGACTTTGATCTGGTCTTGGAAGGGGACGTAGCGGTGGATCGGCATTCCCGAGGGCTTCTGTGCGTTTCGCATTAATCTGGCCTTTTCTGTGATTCCTGAGTGAAAGGTTGGCCGGGCAACACAGACTCCGCGACGAGGGTGGGCCTTGCGCTAGATCGCGTCTGAGGCCTCGCCGCGGCAGCTAAGAAGAAGGAGTTCTGCACGCACCATTTCACAGTAACACGGGTGCGTAAGATGAAGGAGCAACACCTCCAGCAACGTCCACCATGCAGACGCTGCACCGGTGAGAGCGCCGGCCGCAGCCCGTCATCAAAGGAGCTCCTGTGCCAATTTCGGGGATCGCCCTGTCAAACATCGACCGCAGCGTGAGGCCGCAGGACGACCTCTACCAGCATGTGAACGGCGCCTGGCTGAAGGACACCACCATCCCCGACGACCGCGCGCTGGAAGGCACATTCACAGCCCTGCGTGACGGCTCCGAGCTGGCAGTTCGGGAAATCATCGAGGAAGCCGCGGCCAAGGGGTCCGGGGCCAGCGGCATCGAGCGGAAGATCGGCGACCTCTACAGCAGCTTCATGGATGAGGCAGCCGTGGAGGCCAGGGGCCTGGACCCCATCCGCGGACGCCTGGCCGAGGTCTTCGCCACGGCGAGCATTTCCGAGCTGCTGGCACTGGCCGGCCGGCTCTTCCGTTCCGATGTGTCGGGACTTTTCTACATCTACCCGGCACCGGATGCCGGCAACCCCGACCGTGTTCTGCTGTACACGGGGCAGGGCGGCCTCGGGCTCCCCGACGAGTCCTATTACCGGGAGGAAAAATTCGCCCCGGTGGTGCAGTCCTACCGGGATTACGTGGGCACCATGTTCGGCCTGGCCGGCGTGGCCGATCCCGAAGATGCCGCGGCCCGGGTGGTGGCACTGGAGACCGCCCTCGCCTCGCACCACTGGGACAACGTCACGCTCCGCGACCCGCAGAAGACCTACAACCTGAAGTCGGCCGACGAGGCACGCGAGCTGTTCCCCCTGCTGGACACATGGTTTGACGCCGCGGACATCGCCCCGGAGAAGCGGCAGGAGATTGTGGTCAGCACCCCTGACTTCTTTGCCGGCGCCGCGGCACTGCTGGCCTCGGAGTCACTGCCGGTGTGGCAGGAATGGCTTGCCCTGCGGGTCATCAACTCGGCGGCCCCCTACCTGTCGTCCGCCTTCGTGGACACGAACTTCGCCTTCTACGGCACCACCATCAGCGGCACCCCCCGGAACAAGGACCGCTGGAAACGGGGCGTCGCCGTCGTCGAGGCGGCACTGGGCGAGGCCGTCGGCCAGATCTATGTGGCCCGGCATTTTCCGGAGGGCCACAAGGCCCGCATGCAGACCCTCGTGGGGAACCTGATCGAGGCCTACCGGGAGAGCATCAGCGGGCTGGAATGGATGGGCGAGGACACCAAGGCCGAGGCGCTCCGGAAACTGGGGGCGTTCCGGGCGAAGATCGGTTTCCCCGACGAGTGGATCGACTACACGGCAGTGGTGATCGACCCCGCCGACCTGCTGGGGAACGTCGAACGGGCCCACAACGCCGACGTCGACCGCCACCTTGACGAGGTGGGCAAGCCAGTGGACCTCAACAAGTGGCTCATGACGCCGCAGACCGTCAACGCGTATTACCATCCGATGCTGAATGAGGTCGTTTTCCCGGCGGCCATCCTCCAGCCGCCGTTCTTCACCGCCGACGCCGACGATGCGGTGAACTACGGCGGCATCGGGGCCGTGATCGGGCACGAGATCGGCCACGGCTTCGATGACCAGGGCTCGCAGTTCGACGGCACGGGCGAGCTGCGCAACTGGTGGACCGAGGACGACCGCAAGGCCTTCGAAGCCCTGACCGGCCGCCTCGTGGACCAGTTCGACGCGCTGTCCCCGTACGCCGCGCCCGGCCATAACGTCAACGGCAAGCTCACGCTGGGCGAAAACATCGGCGACCTGGGCGGGCTCACCATTGCGCACAAGGCCTACCGCCTCAGCCTTGACGGCCAGGAACCGGCAGTGCTCGACGGGCTGACGGGTGAACAGCGGTTCTTCGCTTCCTGGGCGGCCGGCTGGCGCCAAGTGATCCGCACCGAGGAGGCCATCCGGCGGCTGGCCACTGACCCGCACTCCCCCAACGAGTTCCGCACCAACGCAATCGCCAAGAACCTGGACTCCTTCCACGCCGCGTTCGGCGTCACGGAGGAGGACGGGATGTGGATGCCCCCGGCGGAGCGCGTCAGCATCTGGTGAATGCAGAAATGCCGGGCTGCCCCCGTTCGGGGCGGCCCGGCATTTTCTTTGGAACAAAACCGCAGACAGCTACTGCACTATCAGCTACTGCACGATCAGCTCGGGGTTTGCCTGCTGGCAGACGGTGTCGCTGGCTGTCTGGTTGACGATGTCCTTAGGCACGGTGGTCTTGCCGAACTTCGTTCCGGACGGGAAGTCGGAACCCAGGTACAGCTGCACGCCCGCAACGCCGGACGACGGCGCCACCTGGGCGGCCGGAATACCGAACAGTGCCGCCACATCGGCGGCGACGTCCGCGAACTCAGGCCCGTAGTACACCATGGTTTTTGCCGTGGTGTCGGCCTCCAGCTGACCCACCTGGGTGAAGCCGCCGGCCACAACGGCGTCAACGATTTCCTGGGTCCGCGTGGGCGAGCCGCTTCCGTTTGCCACGGTGATGGGCTGCAGCGTCTTGTCATACGGCGCCGCCGGCGCGGTGGGCTTAGGCGTGGCCGACGGTGTGGAGCTCGCCGAAGGCTTGGGCGTCGCCGACGGCGAGGGGGTTTCCTTCCCGTCCGGGTCCGTCAGGTCGACGTCCTTCCGCAGCGCGGCGAACAGCTGTGAGGCGGCCGGCTGCGCGGCTTCGAGCCGGTTGGGATCGCTGGTGGCAGGGACCGTCGGCAGCGCAACGAATGCGACCTTGCCGACGTCGATCGTCTTCAGCCGGTTGCCGATAGTGACCATCGACGGCACGGAGGCGAGCCCGTCGTCGACGGTGAGGTTCTTGGTGATGACGTCGGCGATGTTCAGCAGGCTCGCCGGGTTGGACAGGGTGCCGTCGTCCTTGATCTTCCGGGTCAGCGAGGACAGGAAGCCCTGCTGGGCCTTGATGCGGCCGAGGTCGCCGCCGTCGCCGAAGGCGTGGCGGGTGCGGAGGAAAGCGAGGGCCTGTTCGCCCTGCACCTGCGAGGTGCCCTTTGGCAGCTTCAGCCGCGAGTCGGGGTCATAGACGGCGTCGCTGATGCACACCTCGACGCCGCCCACGGCGTTCGACAGTTCCTTGACGGCGTTGAAGTCGGCCATCATGAAGTGGTCAATCTCCATGCCGGTCAGCTTGTTGACGGTGTCCACGGCGCAGCCGATGCCGGCCTCTTTCATGGCCTCGTTAATCATGATGCCGCTGCGGGCCGGGTACTGTTTGCCGGTCTTCTGGTCGGTGCACTTGGGGATGTCCACCAGCACGTCGCGGGGGAAGCTGATGACGTTGACCCGCTTGTTGTCCTCCGAGATGTCCATGAGCATCATGACGTCGGAGTTGCCGTAGCCGGTGGAATCCTCGGAGCTGCCGTAGTTCGAGTTCTTGCCGTCGCGGGTGTCGGAGCCCAGGATCAGGATCTGCAGCCTGCCGGTGGCGTCGTCCGTGGCGTCGGTGCGGCTGCTTCCGGCGCCGAGTGCTGCCGTGGAGATGTTGGACTGCAGCCTGAAGTACCAGTAGCCGGCAAACGCCAGGCCGCCGGCCAGGACCACGGCGACGACGGCGGTGGTCACCTTGAGCCACGTGGGCATGTGGCGGACATTCAGGTGCCGGGCAGCGCCCAGCCGGGCATCCTCGGCATGCCGGGCAGCTGGCTCGGAACGGGCGGGTGTGCCCGGTCCTTGGGCGCGGTTGTCGCGGCGTCGCACCACAGGGTGTACCTTCCTCGAAAAAATGGGATCCGGCCTATTTTAGTTGCCGTTTCTGGGAAAACGCCGGACATCAGGCGTTCACGGCCCGGCGCGCACGCGCCGGCCCGGGTATTCAGGCGTCAGCGGGTCAGAACCCGAGTTTCACCAACTGCTTGGGGTCGCGCTGCCAGTCCTTGGCCACCTTGACGTGCAGGTCGAGGTAAACGCGGGTGCCCAGGAGCGCCTCGATGCCTTTCCGGGCGTTGGTGCCGACCTCCCGCAGGCGGCTTCCGCCCTTGCCGATAATGATCGCCTTCTGCGACGGGCGCTCCACGTAGAGGTTGACGCGGACGTCAAGGAGCGGGTTGTCCTCGGCCCGGCCCTCGCGGGGAACGATCTCCTCGACCACCACGGCCAGTGAGTGCGGCAGCTCGTCGCGCACACCCTCCAGCGCAGCCTCGCGAACGAGTTCGGCCACCATGACCGCCTCCGGCTCATCGGTCAGCTCGCCGTCCGGATAGAGCGGCGGCGACGGC
The DNA here is from genome assembly GCF_018613795.1 of Arthrobacter sp. ISL-65. GTDB lineage: Bacteria > Actinomycetota > Actinomycetes > Actinomycetales > Micrococcaceae > Arthrobacter. The sequence goes on along the minus strand of NZ_JAGGPN010000049.1, from coordinate 167,904 downwards.
GGCATGTGGCTGATCAGGACGTCCGCCACCGTGCCCACCTGGAACCCGTCGGCGGCCGAGACCGGAACGATGTCCTTCCAGCCGTCCTCGCCCAGCACTTCCCTGCCGAGCTCGGCGACGGCCAGCAGCTGCTCCGTCAGGGCCTGCCGGTCCACCAGGTCGGTCTTGGTGACGAGGGCAATCACCGGCTTGCGCCCCACGGCAGCGAGCTGGGCGGCGATGAACTTGTCACCGGGGCCGATCTTCTCGTTGGCAGGGATGCAGAACCCGATCGCGTCCACCTCGGAGAGCGTGTCGGCAACGAGGTCGTTAAGACGCTTGCCCAGCAGTGTGCGGGGCCGGTGCAGGCCGGGGGTGTCCACGAGGATCAGCTGGGCGTCCTCGCGGTGGACGATTCCGCGGATGGTGTGCCGCGTGGTCTGCGGCTTGGCGGACGTGATGGCCACCTTCTTGCCCACCAGCGCGTTGGTGAGGGTGGACTTGCCGGCGTTGGGCCGGCCCACCAGCACCGAGAATCCGGCATGGTACCCGCCGAACGGTTCGCCGCCGTCGGCCTTATTCTGCTTGCTCACGTGGAACTCCCTGTTGCATTGATTCGGCCTCGTCGAGAAGTTCTTCAAGGTCAGTGTGTTCTTTCGGCGCAGCGGCCGCAATGATGTGGCTGACGCGGTTCCGGCGGCCCTCGAGCCGCTCGGCGCGCAGCGAAACGCCGTCGATATCCACGGCGCTGCCCACGATCGGGACCCGGCCGAGGGCCTTGGCCAGCAGGCCGCCCACGGTGTCCACCTCGTCGTCGTCCAGTTCGATGCCGAACAGCTCGCCGAGGTCGTCGATCCCCATCCGGGAGCTCACCCGGTACGTGCCGTCGCCGAGGTCGACGACGGCGGCGCTTTCCGAATCGTATTCATCCACGATTTCGCCGACGAGCTCTTCGATGAGGTCTTCCAGCGTCACCAGCCCGGCCGTCCCGCCGTACTCGTCGATGACGATGGCCACGTGCGTGGATTCCTTCTGGAGTTCCCGCAGGAGGTCGCTCACCGGCTTCGAATCCGGCACGTAGCGGACCTCGCGGGCCAGCACGTCCACCACGGGCGGTTCGGCCTCCGGATCCATGCCGTGAATCGCGGCGGCCACATCCTTGAGGTAGATGATGCCCAGGATCTGGTCGGTGTTTTCGCCGATGACGGGGATCCTGGAATACCCCGACCGCAGGAACAGTGCCATCGCGCTGTGCAGGCTTGAACCGGCGTCGACGGTCAGGATGTCCGTCCGCGGCACCATGACGGCGCGGACCAGGGTGTCGCCGAACTCGAAGACGGACTGGATGAGTTCTGCCTCGTTGTCCTCGATCATGTCCGACTCGGTGGCCCGGTCTACCAGTTCGCGGAACTCCTCCTCGCTGAAGTAGGAGTCGTCACCGTTGGGCGACCCCGGGGCCACGGCACTGCCCAGCCGGACCAGCCACGCGGGGATCGGTCCCAGTATCCAGGCCAGGAACCGGACCAGCGACGCCGAATACTGCGCCACGGCGGCGGGATGCGAGCGGCCCAGCTGGCGCGGCGAGACGCCCACCAGCACAAACCCGAGGACCGCCATGATGCCCGTCGCGGCCAGGCCGGCCAGCCAGACGTCGTCCAGCACGCTGTAGAGGAGTACAGCCACGGCCACTGCGGAGGCCGTCTCGAACCAGATCCGCCAAAAACGCAGGGCACGCATGTGCGTCATCGGCTGATCCAGGATCCGCCGCAACGCCGGCCCCCGACTCCCCTGCACCGCCTGCTCGGCGTCGTGGCGCGGAAGAAAGCTGAACGCCGCCTCGGCAGCCGTCAGCAGCGCTGCGGCACCGAGAAACGCCAGCGCCATGCAGACAAGGAGCAGGGAGGTCACTGGGTGGTCTCGGCCGGTGCTTCTTTGCCGGTGAATGCCGTCAGCAGTTCGCGCTGCAGGCCGAACATTTCTGCCTTCTCCTCAGGTTCGGCATGGTCATAGCCGAGCAGGTGGAGGATTCCGTGCGTGGTCAGCAGCAGCATCTCGTCCTGCGTGGAGTGCCCGGCGCTGCGGGCCTGGACCTCCGCCACCTGAGGGCAGATCGCGATGTCGCCAAGCATCCCCTGCGGGGTGGGCTTGTCCGGGGTTCCCGGGGTCAGCTCATCCATGGGGACCGAGAGCACGTCGGTGGCTCCCGGCTCATCCATGAGCTCGATGTGCAGCTTCTCCATGGCCGGCTCGTCCACCAGCAGGATGGACAGTTCCGCCTGCGGATGGATGTAGAGCTGCTCGAAGATGAAGCGTGCCAATGCCACCAGCCGGGGTTCGTCCACCTGGATGCCGGATTCGTTGTTAACTTCGATGCTCATGCGTGCTCTCCCGTCGTTCCCGGGGAACGGAATGCTTGACCCGGTTGCGTTGTGCTTCGTCCCAGATGCCGTAGGCGTTGACGATGTCCCCCACCAGGCGGTGGCGGACGACGTCGGCGGCGTCCAGAACGGAGAAGCTGACGTCGTCGATTCCGGTAAGGATCTCCTCGACGATGCGCAGGCCGGAGCGGGTTCCGAACGGAAGGTCCACCTGCGTGACGTCGCCGGTGACCACCATCTTGGAGCCGAAGCCGAGGCGGGTGAGGAACATCTTCATCTGTTCCGGCGTGGTGTTCTGTGCCTCGTCGAGGATGATGAAGGCGTCGTTCAGCGTCCGGCCCCTCATGTAGGCCAGCGGAGCGACTTCGATGGTTCCGGCCGCCATCAGCCGGGGAATGGACTCGGGGTCCATCATGTCGTGCAGCGCGTCGTACAGCGGGCGCAGGTACGGGTCGATCTTGTCGCTGAGCGTGCCGGGGAGGAAACCCAGCCGTTCGCCCGCTTCAACGGCGGGACGGGTGAGGATGATCCGGCTGACTTCCTTCTGCTGCAGGGCCTGCACCGCCTTGGCCACCGCCAAGTAGGTCTTGCCGGTACCGGCGGGACCGATCCCGAAGATCACCGTGTTCGCGTCGATGGCGTCCACGTAGTTCTTCTGGTTCAGTGTCTTGGGCCGGATGGTCTTGCCGCGGCTGGACAGAATCTCGTGGGTCAGCACCTCGACCGGGTTCTGCAGGGACTGGCTGCGGAGCAGCGAAACCAGTTGCTGGAGGACTGCGGGCGTAATCACGGTGCCGCGGGCCACGAGCCCCCGGACCTCGTGGAGCAGGCGCATGATCCGCGGAACATCGGCCGCGGGTCCGTTGATGGAGAGTTCGTTGCCGCGGACGTGGAAACTGACGGCCGGGAACTGGTCCTCGATGAAGCGGAGGGCCTCGTCGTGGCTGCCCAGCGACTGCACCATCTGATCAGAGTTATCGAAGATGACCACCTCCGTCCGGACACCGGGGAGACTATGGGGGAATTCGCCCGTGGTGCGGTCCCCCGTATTGAGGCGGCGCTTTCCGTTTGCTGATTCAGTCATGGTGACGGCCTGGGGCCTTAAGTTCCCTCCAGTTCGGAAAATAACTCGTTTGTGTCTTTACATCTTACGCCAGCGCTCGCCCCTGCCTGCCGTCCGGGAAGGTCACGGCGACCGCAATTCTGTAACGCGTTCCCGCAATTAGATCTCAACTTTGTATCGGCCTCATATCGTTCCCGTTGCAGTTCGGCCGCCTGCCCCGAAAGGCACGATGTGCCCCAAAGTCTCGTGTAATGCTGGAAAAGGAGCCCGCCGGCAACGGTCGGGCGTGCCCGCAAGCAACTGCTCATTCGAAGGGATCGCCAGCATCAGTCAGCCAGGAACTCCGGGCCGGAAAGCACCGCGGATTCGCTCCGCACTGCTGTCCGCGCTGCTTCCGGCTGCCCTGCTGCTCTCCGGATGCATTGCCGATCCCGATCCTGCGGTGACATCCGCCAACTCTCCGACCTCCTCGTCGCGCCGGGCCGCCGGCACGGACGGCGTTCCCACTACCAGCGCGCCGCTGGAAACGACGCAGTCCTCGAACAAGGCGCCCGTTTACTGGATCGGGCGAAGCAACAGCAACGTCTTCCTCTACCGCGAGTTCCGCGACGTGCCGGACGACGAGAACCCGATCACACGGGCCCTGCGGGCCATGATGTCGGAGACGCCGCTGGATCCGGACTTCTTCACGCCGTGGCAGAATCCCAAGAACCTGGCGACGTCGATCTCGGGCACCAATGTCATTACCGTGGACGTTTCCGCGGATGCCTTCAACAGCAACCTCGACGCAGACATGGCCCAGCGGGCCATCCAGCAGCTGGTCTACACTGCGACAGCCGCCGGGGCCAGCTCGGGCCTGATCGACTCCGGCCAGCAAATCGAGGTGGTGATCCTGGTGGACGGGCACACCGATTACCTGGCGTTCAAGCACGTGAAGCTCGGTGCCCCCACGTCACGCAGCGCCGGAATGGTTGCACCGGTGTGGATCATCGATCCGCAACAAGGCACCGAAGTCGGCGACGGACGGGTCAAGATCGCCGGACGAAGCACCGTCCCCAACGGCAAACTCCACTGGCGCATCCTCAAGGTCCAGGACAACGGCGACAAGGAAAGCTATCTGACCGGGGAAGTCATGGCCGCAGCGGATCCCGCCGCCTCCGGGATCTTCGGCATCACGGTCAACCTCGGGCCCGGCAACTACGAGGTGCGCGTCTCCCAGATCGGCCCGGGTAAGCCCGAGGACGAACTCAACGTGGACTCACGGGGGTTCACGGTTCGCTAGCGGTCCCGTAAGCGACGCGTTGGCTGGCTGAAGTTACCGGCGGCCTGAAGTTACCGGCGGCCTGGACTTACCGGCGGCCTGGATCTACCAGCGGCCCAGGACGTCGCTGGCAACCACGACGCCGGCTGGTCCCGCCGTGGATGACCGCAGGACGTGCGGTCCCAGCAGTGCCGTGACCGCCCCGGCGCTGCACAGCCGGGTGACCTCGCGGGGGCTGATGCCTCCTTCGGGACCAACGATGAGGAGGACCTCGCTGGGGTCCGACGCCACCTGGCGCTCCTCCGACCACTTGCCCAGGACCCGCCGCAGCGGCGTCACCGCGTCTTCGTGCAGGATCACGGCAAGGCCGGCGTCCGCCACTTCCTTGGCCAGCGCCTGAGTGTCGACGGCGGGCCTCACCTCGGGGATCCAGGCTCGGCGTGCCTGCTTGGCGGCGGCCGTGACGGCAGACTGCCACTTGCCGTGCGCCTTGGCCGCGCGGTCACCCTTCCAGCGGACGATGGAGCGTTCCGACTGCCACGGAATTACCGCGTCGATGCCCAGCTCGGTGGCGGTTTCGATCGCCAACTCGTCCCGGTCACCCTTGGCGAGGGCCTGCACGAGAACGAGGCGGGTGTCCGGCCGCGGTTCCACACTGACGGTGGCGCATTCGACCGTCAGCTCGGCGGGGGCAGCCTCCGTCACGGTTCCGGTGATGCGTTTGCCGGCGCCGTCGGCTATGTCAACCTGCTCCCCCACTGCCAGGCGCTTCACGGTGACCGCGTGCCGGGCCTCGGCACCGGCCAGGACGAACAGCGAACCGGGAACAGTGCCGTCCAGCGCGCCGGCCGGGGTGAAGAATACGGGGTTGCTCACCGCTACAGGTTACCGAGGCGGTCCCGCAGCTTGGCGAAGACGCCGCCGCCGGCCGCGAGCTTTCCCTCGGAGAACTGCTCACCGCGGAGCTTGGCCAGCTGCCGGAGCAGGTCCTCCTGGGCGGGGTCGAGCCTGGACGGCGTTTCCACCTGCAGATGGACCTTGAGGTCGCCGCGGCCGTAGCCGCGCAGGTGGGTGACGCCGAGGCCGCGGAGGGTGATGATCTCGCCGGACTGCGTGCCCGCCTTGACGTCGATCTCCTGCTTGCCGTCGAAGGTTTCCAGGCTCAGTTCCGTGCCAAGGGCAGCGGCGGTCATGGGAATGTTCAGGGTCGCGTGGAGATCGTCGCCCTCGCGGACATACGTGGGGTCGTTGTTGACGCGGATTTCCACGTAGAGGTCGCCGGACGGCCCGCCCGCTGGGCCGGCCTCGCCCTGGCCGGAGAGCTGGATCCGCGTTCCCGTGGCCACACCGGCCGGGACCTTGATGGTCAGAGAGCGGCGGCTGCGGATGCGGCCCTGGCCGCTGCACTCGTTGCAGGGGTCCTTGATGACGGTGCCGAAGCCCTCGCACGAGCCGCAGGGGGCCGCGGTCATGACCTGGCCGAGGATGGAACGGACCGCCCGCTGCACCTGGCCGCTGCCGCCGCAAATGTCGCAGCGTTCCGGGTGGCTGCCCTCGCGGCAGCAGGACCCTTCGCAGGTGGGGCAGGTGACGGCCGTGTCCACTTCCAGCTTCTTGTTGACGCCGAATACGGCATCGCGCAGGTCGATCCGCACGCTGATGAGCGCGTCCTGGCCGCGGCGGACGCGGGACGCGGGACCGGAGGTGCCGCCGGCGCCGAAGAAGGTGTCGAAGATGTCCTGGAACGCGAAGCCCTGGCCGGCATAGCCGCCGCCGCCAAAGCCGTTGTCCGTGCCGTTCTCGTTGCCGGTGGTGTCGTAAACCCTGCGCTTCTGCGGATCGGACAGCACCTCGTAGGCGTGGGTGACGGCCTTGAACCGTTCGGCGGCGTCCTCCCCGGAGTTTACGTCCGGGTGAAGCGAGCGGGCCAGCTTGCGGTAGGCCTTTTTGATCTCCTCGCCGGTGGCTTCCGCGGAGACTCCAAGAACGTCGTAGTGGCTGCTCAAAGTTCGTATCTCTTCCTGGTTGTACTGGCTGTGGTCAAAGGATGTCCGGGGCGTGCGGTCACGGGCCCAGAATCCTCGAAAGGTAGCGGGCCACCGCGCGCACGGCGGCCATGGTGGTGGGATAGTCCATCCGGGTGGGGCCAAGGATGCCCACCTTGGCCGTGGCGTCGGGGCCGTAGCCGGTGGCCACCACCGACGCTTCGGCCAGCCCGTCGTAGGGGTTTTCGCGGCCGATGCTGACGGCCACGCCCCGGGGGTCCTGTGCCATGTCGCTCAGGAGCCGCAACATGACCACCTGCTCCTCGAGGGCCTCCAGCACGGGTCCGATGCTGAGCGGGAAGTCAACGTTGGACCGCGCCAGGTTGGCCGTTCCGGCCAGGACCATCCGGTCCTCCCGGCTGTTGTGCGCCAGGCCCTCCAGCCCCTTGCCGAGGGCCAAGGCAACGGGGCGCTCGGCTGGCGTGCAGCCGGCCACGACGGCGGCCAGGTGCTGGGGCAGGATGGCCACCGGCGTTCCGGCCACACCGCTCATGAACCGGGTGCGCAGGGTGGCGAGCGTGTCGTCTGACAGGTCCTGTCCGGCGTCGACGACGCGCTGGTCGACCTTGCCGGAGTCTGCGATCAGCACGATCAGCACCTTCCGCGGTGCCAGCAGCACAAATTCGATGTGCCGGACCACGGCCCGGCTCAGGTGCGGGTACTGCACGACGGCGACCTGGTTGGTCAGCTGGGACAGGAGACGGGCCGTCCGGTCCAGGACGTCGTCGAGGTCCTCGGACCCCTCAAGCAGGGTCTGGATGGCACGCTTCTCCGCCGGGGAGAGCGGCTTGACCGCCGAGATCTGGTCGACGAACAGGCGGTAACCCTTGTCCGTGGGAATCCTGCCTGCACTGGTGTGCGGGGCCGTGATGAGGCCCTCATCCTCCAGTGCCGCCATGTCGTTGCGGATGGTGGCGCTGGATACGCCCAGATGGTGCCGTTCCACCAGGGCCTTGGAGCCGACGGGTTCGCGGGAATGGACATAGTCCTCCACGATGGCGCGCAGCACCTCAAGCTTCCGTGGTTCGCTCACAGTCCACCTCCTTTTGGCCGTACCCGCGCCGGGCGTTAGTCCCGCCCGTAAACGCTGTGGTTAGCACTCGACATGCCTAAGTGCTAACAAGTCTAATATGAGTCGCCGCGTTGTTAGCATTGGTACCGCTCCGGGCGAAATTCCGGGCGCCTGTCCCCCGGCGGCATGCCCGCGGCCGGAGCGGCTCCTTCCTAGTGCAAAGCGGTGAACGAATGCAGTACCAGACCTGGGGCCCGCAGGAGATCGCAGCGCCTGCCAAGAACAGCCTGCCCGAGGTGCCGGTGGAGCGCGGCATGGTTCTCGAGGACGTCCAGTCCGGCTGGGTCGGCGCCGTGACCCGGGTCGAGAAGTCCGGCGGCATGCACGTGGTGGCGCTCGAAGACCGTCGGGGAAAGTCCCGGTCCTTCAAGCTTGGTTTCGGATTTCTCCTGGACGGCCAGCCGATCCGCCTGATGCCTCCGGCCCCCAAGGCGAAGCCCGCGGGATCGGGCACGGCCGGACGGACGGCGTCGGGCTCGGTACGGGTGGAAGGGCAGCGCGCCCAGGTGGCCAAGGCCAGCCGGATCTGGGTTGAAGGCAAGCATGATGCCGAACTAGTGGAAAAAGTCTGGGGCGACGACCTCCGGGTGGAGGGCATCGTCGTCGAGCCCCTGCACGGCATCGACGACCTGGCGGCGGCCGTTGCCTCCTTCCGTCCCGGCCCCGGCCGCAGGCTGGGCGTTCTGGTGGACCACCTGGTCCCAGATTCCAAGGAGTCCAGGATCGCCGACGCCGTGATGGCGTCCCCCGGCGCCGCCGGAAACGTGCTGATAGTAGGCCACCCGTACGTCGACGTCTGGCAGGCGATCCGGCCGTCGGTGCTGGGCATTCCGCAGTGGCCTGTAGTGCCGCGCGGCACGGACTGGAAAACCGGCATCCTCACCGCCTTCGGCTGGCCGCACGAGACCAAGGAAGACATCGGCCTCGGCTGGCAAAAACTTCTCGGCGCCGTGCGCACCTACGCCGACCTTGAGCCCGCCCTCCTGGGCCGGGTAGAAGAGGTCATCGATTTCCTCACAGTTCCGTAGCCACAGCCCCGCTATTCGGCGTTCCGCCCGCTAATGCCCCTACGGCCCGGTATCCTTGGTACGGCGCCACCGCACCGCGGCCCCGGCGCCAAGGCACTATCGCACCAACGCAAGCTTAAGGAAGACACCGTGGCAGAAGACGCTCGCGACCGCAGGGACACAAAGTCCGGCCAGGACCTGCCCCAGTACCATGGCGTTCCGGCCAATGCGCTTCCGCTGACCGCCAGCGAGGACCGGCAGTGGGCCACCCTGGCGCACTTTGGCGGCATCCTCGGCTGTGTTCCGGCGCTGCTGATTTACCTCATCTTCCGCGACCGCGGCCCGTTCACCGCGCAGGAGTCCAAGGAAGCCCTCAACTTCACACTGCCGCCGACGATTGCGGCCTTCGTGGCCAATCTGCTGGTGCTGCTTCCCGTGGTCGGCAATCTGTTCGCCGTCCTGGCCACGCTCATCTGGATTGCGCTGACCTGCTTCGCAGTGTCCGCCGGTGTCCACGTCAACAAGGGCCAGCCGCACCGGTATCAGTACAACCTCCGCTGGATCAAGTAACCGCAAAGCAACGTGGGTTCACGTTTGTGGTCTAAGAACTAGTCCGGCAGGATCCTGCGGACCACGGCATCGGCCAGCAGGCGGCCCTTCAGCGTGAGAACCAGGCGGCCCCTGAAGGCTTCCTCGGGCGCCACGAGCCCGTCGGCGATCAGTCCGGCCACGGCTTTCCTGCCGGATGCCGACAGGGCAGCGGTCTCGAGCCCCGAGAAAAGCCGGGCTTCCAGCATGACCTTTTCGACGCCCCGGGTTTCGGTGTCGAGAGTTTCGCGTCCTGCCGCCGGCGAGACGCCTGAGCCGAGCCGTCCGGCATAGGCGGTGGGGTGCTTGACGTTCCACCAGCGCACCCCGCCCACATGGGAGTGCGCGCCCGGGCCGATGCCCCACCAGTCATCCCCGCGCCAGTAGGCGAGGTTGTGGCGGCACGCCTGCTCCGGCGTCGCGGACCAGTTGCTGACCTCGTACCAGTGCAGACCGGCGTCGGTGATCATCCGGTCGGCGAGTTCGTATTTGTCGGCATGGTCGTCGTCGTCAATTCCGGGAACTTCGCCGCGGCGGATCTGGGCGGCGAGCTTGGTGCCGTCCTCAACGATCAGCGCGTAGGCGCTGATGTGGTCCGGCTGGTACGACAGCGCGGTCTCGAGCGAAAAGCGCCAGTCCTCGAGGGACTCCCCCGGTGTTCCGTAGATCAGGTCGAGGCTGACGGCCAGACCGGCGTCGCGCGCCCACTGCACCACGAGCGGAACACGGCTCGGAGTGTGCGTGCGGTCGAGCACCTTCAGCACGTGGGGCACGGCGGACTGCATGCCGAAGGAGACCCGTGTGAAGCCCGCATCGGCAAGCAGTTGCAGGGATTCCGGCGTGACGGAGTCCGGGTTGGCCTCCGTGGTCACTTCGGCTCCCGGTTCGATCCCCCATGTGTCGATGGCGGCACGGAGGATTCTGGCCAGGTCCTCGGCGGGCAGGAGCGTCGGCGTGCCGCCGCCGAAAAACACTGTACTCAGCTTGCGGGCGGGCAGGCCCGACTGCTCAAGGACCCGCGCGGCAAAGTCCACTTCCGAGATGGCGGTGGAAGCGTACGCGTCCTGGGACGCGCCGCCGCCGAGCTCAGTTGCGGTGTACGTGTTGAAGTCGCAGTAACCGCATCGCACCGCGCAGAACGGGATGTGCACGTAGAGCCCGAAGGCCCGGGCGGCCGCACCGTCTGCCGCCTGTTGCGGCAGCAGTCCGTCCGACGGCGCGGGGTCGCCCGGGGGAAGAACGCTAGGCACGGGTGCGGCCTCCGGAGGTTCCGGCCACGGTCATCACTACTTCTTGGCCTTGTCCTTGGATTCGTCGGTGGTCAGGGCTGCGATGAAGGCTTCCTGCGGCACTTCCACGCGCCCCACCATTTTCATCCGCTTCTTGCCTTCCTTCTGCTTTTCCAGCAGTTTGCGCTTACGGGAGATGTCGCCGCCGTAGCACTTGGCGAGAACGTCCTTGCGGATGGCGCGGATGGACTCACGGGCGATGATCCGGGACCCGATGGCTGCCTGGATCGGCACTTCGAACTGCTGGCGCGGAATGAGTTCGCGCAGCTTGCCGGTCATCATCACACCGTAGGCGTAGGCCTTGTCCTTGTGGGTGATGGCGCTGAAGGCGTCCACCTGTTCGCCCTGGAGGAGGATGTCCACCTTGACCAGGTCGGCGACCTGTTCGCCGTCGGCCTTCCAGTCCAGCGAGGCGTAGCCGCGCGTCTTGGACTTGAGCAGGTCGAAGAAGTCGAAGACGATCTCGGCCAGCGGCATCCAGTACCGCAGCTCCACCCGGTCCTCGGACAGGTAGTCCATGCCGCGCATGACGCCGCGGCGGCCCTGGCAAAGTTCCATGATGGCGCCGACGAACTCGTTGGGGGCCAGGATGGTGGCGGCCACCATGGGTTCGCGGACCTCGTTGATCTTCCCGGAGGGGAACTCGCTGGGGTTCGTCACAGTGATCACGTTCTTGTCCTCGAGCGTGACCTCGTAGACCACGTTCGGCGCCGTGGAGATCAGGTCCAGGTTGAATTCGCGTTCGAGGCGCTCACGGACGATCTCCAGGTGCAGGAGGCCGAGGAAGCCCACGCGGAAGCCGAAGCCGAGTGCTGCGGAAGTTTCCGGTTCGTAGATCAGGGCTGCGTCGTTGAGCTTGAGCTTGTCCAGGGCGTCGCGGAGCACCGGGTAGTCGGTGCCGTCGAGGGGGTAGAGGCCCGAGAACACCATCGGCTTGGGGTCCGCATAGCCGCTCAGCGATTCCGCCGCGGGCTTGGCGAGATTGGTGACGGTGTCGCCCACCTTTGACTGGCGGACGTCCTTCACGCCGGTGATGAGGTAGCCCACCTCGCCGACACCGAGGCCCTTGGAGGGCGTCGGTTCCGGGGAGCTGACGCCGATTTCCAGGAGCTCGTGGCTGGCCTTGGTGGACATCATCTGGATGCGCTCACGCGGGTGGAGCATGCCGTCCACCACGCGGACGTAGGTGACCACGCCGCGGTAGGTGTCGTAGACAGAGTCGAAGATCATGGCCCGGGCAGGTGCGTCCGGGTCGCCGACAGGTGCGGGCAGGTCGCGCACGATCTTGTCCAGCAGCGCCTCGACACCCACGCCGGTCTTGCCGGAGACCAGCAGCACGTCTTCGGGATCGCCGCCGATCAGGCTGGCCAGTTCGGCGGCGTACTTCTCCGGCTGGGCGGCCGGCAGGTCGATCTTGTTCAGGACCGGGATGATGGTGAGATCGTTTTCCATGGCCAGATACAGGTTGGCCAGCGTCTGGGCCTCGATGCCCTGCGCGGCATCCACCAGCAGAACGGCGCCCTCGCAGGCGGCGAGGGATCGTGACACCTCGTAGGTGAAGTCCACGTGGCCCGGCGTGTCGATCATGTTCAGCGCGTAGTTCACACCGCCCAGTTCCCAGGGCATGCGGACAGCCTGGGACTTGATGGTGATGCCGCGCTCTCGCTCGATATCCATGCGGTCCAGATACTGGGCCTTCATGTCGCGGGACTGCACGACGCCGGTGAACTGCAGCATGCGGTCGGCCAGGGTGGACTTACCGTGGTCAATGTGCGCGATGATGCAGAAATTCCGAATGATGGCCGGATCTGTCGCGGCGGGCACCGGGGCGGTGCGGGCCATGGGAGACACGCAGGGTCCTTACTGTTGGCATTTCAGCGGCGTTGTTCAGGCTGGACTCTGGCCATCCTGCTGCCTGCCGCATATCTGAACCTCTAGTCTCCCACGTCCCGGGCGCTGGCAGTACATTTTGAGAGGCCCGCACGCCCGGAGCTCCGGCAGCTCCGAAGGCCGCACGGGTAGGGTGGCCCGCATGGCTTTGAACTTCTCCTCCATCGGCGGCGCCTTCCGCGCATCGCTCCGCTTCCTCGGTGTGCTGAGGCAACCGGCGGCCAGTAAACCGGCGCCCGCCCCGGGCAGGGCCGGAAACACACCCCGGCTCCCGGCCGGCGTCACAGGTACTTACCCGGGCGACTTCACCGGTACGGCGGCGCTGCAGTACTCCCCTTCCCCGGACGGGCGCCCGGACCCCGGTGAGATCGTATGGACCTGGGTTCCCTTCGAAGAGGACCATTCCCGCGGCAAGGACCGGCCGGTCCTCCTGGTCGGCAGCCACGGGAGGTATCTGCTGGGTCTGATGCTGACCAGCAAGGACCATGACGGCCACCCCCGCGGCCGCCGCGACTACGTGGATATCGGCACAGGGACCTGGGACAGGCAGGGCCGCCCCAGCGAGGCCAAACTGGACCGCGTCCTGCAGATCCATCCGGCCGACATCCGGCGCGAGGGGTCGGCACTGGACCGGAGGAAGTTTAGGCTGGTGGCGGACGAGTTGCGTCGGCTGCACGGCTGGAAATGACCGCGGCGCGCCGTCCGCGCCCTGAATGGCCACACATGGCCCCGGCCTGCTAACATTTATAGCTGTGTGTCCGTGCAGGTCGACGGTCACTGATGGCTGGCCGCCATAGGTATCCCCACGCCGCTCAGTCAAGGCCAGCTTGAAAGCCCTCTAGACCATTTCCGCATTACAAAGAGAGTTCACACGTGGCAAATATCAAGTCCCAGAAGAAGCGCATCCTGACCAACGAGAAGGCCCGCCTGCGCAACAACGCAGTCAAGTCCGAGCTGAAGACGGCCATCCGCGCCGTCAACACCGCTGTTGAGTCCTCCGACAAGGACGCCGCTTCTACTGCGCTCGTTTCTGCCAGCCGTAAGCTGGACAAGGCTGTCAGCAAGGGTGTTCTGCACAAGAACAACGCTGCAAACCGCAAGTCGGCGATCTCCAAGAAGGTCAACGCACTTTAAGGTTTTCCAGTTCAACTGAACTGATGCTTGTGGCCGGCACCATTGGTGCCGGCCACTTCTCTTTTAACTTCCGACGGCGGGACTCCCGACGGCGTCCCGGACCCGGCCCCTCTGCCCGGCTACCAGGGCCGCTGGGGCTGACTGCTCTCCTTGGCAACCCCTGGCTGGACTACCTCTGCCTGAGCCAACGGCCGGACCCTTGACTGCGCCAGTCGGAGGGGGCGGCGCCCGGCGTGAGGACGTCGTTGAGCCAGTAGGTCTCATCGGGATTCCAGCCCGCCAGTACTGTCCGCTCAAGCACTGCAGATGACGGTCCGGCGGACGGCTTTGCGGCAAGGGCGAGTCCGGCGGTCGTGAGGTATCCCCAAAGGGTGAGATGAACGCCGTCGTAATCAGCAGCAACGGCGGACCAGTCGGGAACCAGCCAACGGCCGGCGATCCCTGTGGTCCGCCACCAGTCGTGGCGTTTGGCCAGGCTGACGTCCATTGGATACCGCGCAGCCAGCTCGGTCCACGCCGCTGGGCCATCGATCTCGTACACGTGGGAGTCCGGCCGTGGTACGAGTGGCCAAACGGTTGCCTGCTTCCACCCGAGGCTGTCCTCGACCAGCAGGAGACCGATGGCGCCGAGTTCCGGCAGGCCTCTGGTGGTGGTGAGCAGCTCGGATGGTCTGGGCGTGGACCACCACCAGCCGCCCCAGTTCGCCTCCGGGTTCTCCGGCCGTTTGGCCGCCTGGCGTTCGTCGGCGAGGGCGGCAGCCTTCCAATCGGCCAGCTTTCTGGCTGCCCCGCCCGGAACCGGCGGCTGCCCTTTTCGTTCGTCTGTCCACTGCACGAAGCACTGTTGGTCCCTGTCCAGGAGCCCGGGACCCCACCATGCAGCAAGGGCATCAGCCAAGGCGTGGGCAACCGGCTCCAGAGACAACCGGATGGCGGGCTGTGCGAGAAGGGCGTCAGTTTCGTCCGGCTGCTGCCAGTAACGCGCGGCGTGCACCGCCTGGGCGAGGCCAGCCAGCAGCGCCCCGCCACTGGCTGATTCAGCAGCCGTTACGGATGCCGGGCTGCGGAGCGCCTCGGCCAATTCACTGGCAAGTCCCGGATCCTGGGGGTATTCCGCGGCTCTGGCAGCCAGGGTCCAGATTTCCGGTCGCGCTGCCGTGAGAACCCCCATGCAGAACTGGCGCCCGCGCGGACCGCTCAACAGATCATCAGTCACAACCGAACCCCCTGACACCGAGCCTACAAGCTCAGCCCGGCCTACAAACCAGGGAAGCGCTAACGGCCGCGGGCGGCGGCAGCAATGACCGTGACCGCGCGCTCCACGGCGTAGACCGGATCACGCGAGAGCCCCTTGACCTGCGCGTCGGCTTCGGCCGTGACTTGGATGGACCGGGCCAGGCCCTCCGGCGTCCACCTCCGGACGTCCCGCTGCGCCTGCTCCACCAGCCAGGGCTGCATGCCCAGCTGCTTGGCGATCTGTGCCGATGATCCCTTGGCGCCCGCCACCTTGGCAACAGTACGCAGCTTGGCTGCCAATGCCGCCACCAGCGGCACCGGATCGGCGCCCGTTGCCAGCGCGTGCCGAAGTGTGGACAGGGCCACAGGACCGTTGCCGGCCATGGCGGCGTCGGCCACCTTGAACGCCGTGGCCTCCACTCTTCCGCCGTAGTAGCGGTCGACCATGTCAGCATCAACGGCAGTGGAGGCGTCGGCAATGAGCTGGCTGCATGCCGCCGCCAGTTCTGACAGGTTGGCGCCGACCGCGTTGACCAGCGACTGGACTGCCTCCGGGGTGATCCGCCTGCCGGCGGCCTTGAACTCCGCCGTGACAAAGGCGGTCTTTTCCGCATCCTTCTTCAGCGGCTGGCAGTCGACGGTCGGCCATCCCCCGGCCTTAACAGCATCGAGGAGCTTCTTGCCGCGGGTTCCGCCGCCGTGCCGGAGCACGAGGACAGCGTCCTGTTCCACGTGCTTGAGATACGTCAGTGCGTCCGTCAGGAAGGCATCGTTCATCGATTCGAGGCCGTCCACCTCTATCAGCTTGTTCTCGCCGAACAGTGACGGACTGACATTCATGGCAAGCGCCCCCGCCTCGTATGCCCCGGCAGTGAGCCTGCTGACCTCCACGTCCGGCGCAGCCGCTCGTACCTGCGACCGGACACGGTCCATCGCCCGGATGCCGAGGTACTCCTCGGGACCCGTAATCAGGACGACCGCTGCAGGGGTTACGTCCCGCCATGTCGCCGAATTGGCGGCGGACGTCTTCGGTCGTTGCTGGGCAGCGGCCACTGGTGGTTCCTCCCGGGGTTCGGATTGCAGACTCTAAGTCTGCCACGGACGCTCGGGCCGCCGCGGCAGAACGTGGCCTCCGGCAGCCGGTCAAGGAGGCGGGCGGTGCCGGCGTGCGTCGCCAGGACGAGTTTGATGGTGCCGGCGGGATGGGCGGCCATCCACACGGCAAGCAAAGTCACAACGGAGAACAGCAGCATGGTCAGCAACCCAAACACGCCCTCCGGCCAGGGCGGCGCGGCACCGGGCAGACCGGCAGTGAACCTGGCGATGGCCGCCACCGCGCCGGCAAAGAAGCCCGCCAGGCCGATCAGCACCGCCGACAGCCAAGGCACGAGGGGCAGAAGCGCCACGGCGGCCGTGCCCAGGATGGTGACCGGCGCCACGAGAGGGGCAACAAGCACGTTGGCCAACAGCGAGTAGGTGGAAAACTGTGGTTGCAGCACCACAATGACCGGCCCGCACAGCACCTGGGCTGACAGGGGAACGGCAACAGCAGCCGCCACCCAGCGTGGCACGCTCGGCGGAAACCAGCCCAGGATGCAGCGTCCCAGCACAATGATCCCCAGCGTGGCCAGGACCGAGAGCAGGAACCCAAAGCTGACGCCCAGGTCCGGCTCCACGAGCAACAGGGCAATCACGGCCAGGCAAAGGAAACTCAGTCCGCGGCCGGCCCGGCCTCCTGCCAGGGATGCCAAAGCAATCGCACCCATGAGCGATGCCCTGAGCACGCTCGCATCGGGACCAACCATGAGGACGAACAAGCCGAGGCCCGCGAGGGCGACGGCTGCGGCCGGAATCCTGGCCAGTCGCAGCGAGCGTGCCGCCAACAGCAGGGTGCCGAGTATCAGACTGCAGTTGGCGCCGGACACCGCCGTCAGGTGAGTCAGGCCCACAGTTTTCATGGCTGTCTCGAGCTCCTCGCTGAGACCGCCGGTATCGCCCGTGACCATGCCCGGGAGGAGGCCACTCGCGTCGGGGGCCAGCCAGGCGGCGGCCGAGGCGAAGCGCTTGCCCAGAGCGGCCGGCCCCTGCTGCCAATCCTGCGATGCGAGCCGGACGGGCGGTGATGACGCAGTCAGGATCGCCGCCTCCACCCGGCCCGGGTCTGGAGGCCGGAGCTTTCCGGTGACCCGAAGCAACTGGCCCGGGCCGGCGTGCTGCCACTCCTGCCCGCCGATGATGACCACCGGCAAATGCGCATGCATTACCTGGCCGCCCGACGTGAAGGACCGGACCACCGCAGCCACTGCCCAGCGTTCGGCACGCCCGGAGGGGCCGGGCATCTTGAGGGCACGGGGCGCCCCGGTGATCTCGGCTTCCGCCACGACTGATGCACGCGCCGCGATGAGTCCTGCCACCTGCTCGTCGTGGCGCTGGGCCGACGACACTGCCGAATGGGCTGTCGATGCCGCGGCAAGCATGAGTGCTGCCGTCAGGGTGGTCAGGAAACTGCGCCGCCAGCGTCCTTCGGCTTTCTTCCTCCGCAGAAGCCTGGCGAGCAGCACTCCGGCGCACGCGGCGAGACTGCCCCACACAAGCAGAAGAATGCCTGGTGTTAGCCACGGCCCGGCGACGGTGGCTGCCCACACCAGCAGTGCGGCCGGGGCAAGGCGGAGGTCGGTCCGTCGCCGGTTCGGTTCGGTTGCGGCCATGTCCTGTCCGTCCGGCAGCAGACGACGGCGGATGTCAGCGCGGATCTTCTGGTTGAGGGCGCTCGCGGGACCGGGCCGGGCCGGAGGCTGTGACGGCAAGGAATCAAGAGGGGCGAAATCACCAGATAGGCGTTCGCCCGGCCTGGAGCCGACCCTTGGGAAGTCCACGGCCGCCTGGACATAGCGGTGCCATCGGCTAGGCGCGCGTTCGTTCCTGCTATCCATGTCAGACGGTCACCAATGGAAGCAACGTTTCCAGCATTTTGGGGCCGACTCCGTCGACGGCGTCCAGTTCCTCGGGCGACTTGAAGGGGCCCTGCTGTGTGCGCCAGTCGACGATGCGCTGGGCCAACACCGGGCCAACCCTCGGCAGCTCGCCGAGTTCTTCCACGGTGGCGGTGTTGAGGTTGATCTTGCCGCCTGCCCCGTCGCCTGCAGGCCCGCCGGTTCCGTCGGCTTCGGCGGCGCCTGCTCCTGATGTCCCGGCCGGGGCGGATTTATCCGCTTGCGCGGCACCGGACGTGTCAGCCGGTGCCGCGCCGCGGCGCGGTACGTGGATTTTCTGGCCGTCTTCCAGCGGGGAGGCGAGATTGAGGCGGTCGAGGTCGGCCTCCGGCCTGGCGCCCCCGGCGGCGGCGATGGCCTCATGTACCCTGCTTCCCCGCGCGAGCCGGACCACTCCGGCCTTCTTCACCGCTCCGGCGACGTGCACCACGACATTCCCGGCCGCTGTCCCCTCACTGTCTTTGCCGTCACCGCCCGGCCCACTGCTTTCCGTACCGCCGCTGTGCGGGTTACTGCTTTCCTGGTCATGAGTGCTGGCGGCCGATTTTCCCGCCGCGTCGGGGGTGACTGAGCTGAGCGGAAGGACAACAGGCCCGTTGGCAGCCACCTGCCACCAGAGCAAGGCTCCGGCAATCAGCGACAGCACGCCCACCAATGCCGCGGCACGAATGCCCAGGCGCCAACGGATCCGCGGTTCGGCCACTTCGCCGGACACCACAGACCCGGCGGAACCGGCCTGCCGGCCGTAGGCAAAGCCGCCTCCCGTTCCCACCCCCAGCAGCCCCGAACGGTCATTGCCCGGCGACGGGTCCTTCTCTTCATCGCAGGGAAGGCCGGGCGAGGCATGCGGTCCGAGCGTGGCGGCCAGCCTTCTGGCCGCCCGCCCATCCGACGCCCGACTCTGCACGGGGCGACCCTCAACGTTGCCACGTCCACCGCCGGCGCGCCCCTCGCCAGCGCGCGGTTGAGCGCTGATTGCGGCTCCAGCGGTCCGACGTGACATATCCACCACGCTAGGAAGCCGACAGTCCGCCCGACAGCCCCGGGCTGCGCTATGTGGATAGCGCCACTACCGCTGGTAGGTGATGTAGGCCTCGTATTGGACGCGCCATTTCTCCGGTTCCTTGGGATCAGGGATTGTGGTGGTGAGGAACTGGACGCTGGTCACCTGGCCCTTCAGGTACTTCATCCAGTTCGTGACTTCGTCGGCCACATCCCGGTCCAACTGGGCGACGTGGTGGACTTGCATGGACATGGGAGCCTCCTTGCTCGGTGGGGAGACTGTACTACCAGCGGCCAGGCACTGCTAGGCCGCGATAACTTGATGACGAGACGCTGTCGTGACGGGCGCCCGGGCCCGGCCTTCCTCCTACGCAGCCGCGGACGATGCCCACTCGGGCCATGGATCCACCGGCAGTGGGGGTCCAGAGCCGTCGGGAGCTTCCGGGCCTCCGACACCGTCAAGGTCGTCGGGTGCTTCCGAAGATTCGAGGCCCGGAAAGTCGTCGAACCCGTCGTAGCTATCGGGTCCGTCTGGCCAGTTCGGGATCCGGCCGGTCGGGCGGCTCCGGCCAGTCTTGTCCGCGTGATGGGTCGGGCCAGTCCTCGCCAGACTGTGGATCGGGCCAGTCCCGGACAGGTGGCCGTTCTTGCCAGTCCGGCGGTTCCGGCCAGTCCGCGACGTGTGGTGGTTCCGGCCAGTCCGCGACGTGTGGTGGTTCCGGCCAGCTGCGTGGTTCCCAGTCCTGATACTCGGCCGGGTAGGACCTTCCCGAAGGTGAGCCCCAACCAGGCGGCCTGTCCCGGGTGGCACCGACCGGTCTCCATGCCGTGGCGTGTTTCAGGCGGTGGTGTTTCGGGCAGGGCTGGCCAAGATTGGCGACGCCGGTCCCGCCGCCGTCGGACCAGGCAAGGATGTGATCGGCGTCGTTGTCCAGGGAGTGGTTGTTGCAGCTCGGGAACGTGCACCGCGCGTCACGGAGCCGCAGCCACTGGCGCATCGGCTTCGTCAGCCGGTAGCTGGTCCGTCCGATCTCCAACGGCGCCCCGTCCCGCGGGTCGGTCAACACCCGCAGGAACGACCCTCCGCCGTCGGCAACGACCCGGCGGGCCATGGACGGCGGAATCGGCCCATAACCATCCAGCGTCGCCGGTTCCTCCGTCAGGCCGAGCAGAGACAACACCGGAACCGTGACCAGGACCTGCGCCGCCGGGGACGGCACGCCACCGGCCGGGACGGAGCCTGCGGGGACCGCGGCTGCGGGCAGGGACCCTACGGCTGGGCCCTCAGCCGCGCTGTCGACCCCGGAGCCCGCTGTGAGCAGCCATGTGGCGGCGGCATCGACCCGCAGCTGGGTCAGGTTCCGCGATTCTGTCGGGCCCTGCATGGCGCGGGCGGCGGTGGTGCGGTCCCAGATCCCGGCAGCCTGATCCGCCGGCAGGTAGGCGGAGAGCCAGCCATGCCGTCCCGGTCCGGGACGTATTCCAGCCGCCGGTCCTTCGCACTGTTACGATGCCGGGTTTCGATGCTGACCGGGTGGTGCCGTTCCCGCCAATAGCGGGCCTTGGCCCGGAACCTCGCCGGCGTCAGCTCCCCGGCCGCGCAACCCCGGGCAGCCCCTGGCGCGTCCGGGTCCAGGAAATGCACCTCAAAAGCCGCGGCCGCTCCGGTTCCAGTCCATCCGTTTCGTCGCACATGATGCGCCCGTGCTGCCAGGAGATTGTTCCTGACCCGAGCGCGGCCAGCGTCAACGGCAAATCCGTGCTCAGCCTGGCGGATTCCTCCAGAAAACGTGCCGCCGACCCTTCACTCACGGTCAGCGCGCCAGCCACCTCCGCGGTCAGGGACATCTGCCGGACAACACGATCCGGCGGGCTCTCAGCCGGTGGCGCCATCGCCGTGTCCGTAGCGGCGAGTTCGGCCGCAAGTTGGACTTTCAGGGCGGCCACACGGGCCTCTAACGTGGCCACCTCGGCCAGTGCGTCAAGCCAGGCATCCGTCCGTTCCTGCAGAGGATCCGTCTGATCCCCACCAGATTCAGCGCCGGACAGGGCTGGGCCGGCGGTCCCCCTGCGAGCCAAAACAGCAAGCGCGGAGGCGGAAGCGCCGATGGCCTCCACCGCCTCCGCAACTGCACCGCCTGTCATAGGGAAAGCGTCCCAGGAGGTACTGACAATAATGCCGCTGGGTCGGATTGAACCGGAAACGGGGTCAGGCGAAGAGAGCGCTGCCTGCGAAACCTTAGGTGGCGGCCTCAGTACCGCTGGGGCCGGCTGCCTTGGATGGGGCGGCGAGGCAACCGGCAACGGACGAGCTGCTCTCCCCCACGATCACCGCGAGGACGCCGAGCCCGGCGTGGGCCGCCAGTACGGCAGGCAGCGAGCTGATCTGGGCCGGCGGGCAGGCTGGGAGCTTCGCCGCCAGCCGGGCTGCGAGCATCTCTGCCTCGGGCCGGTTGCCGAAATGGTGGATGGCAAGCCGGGCCTCCCCCCGTGGCCGGCCCGCAGCCTCCGCCACCACGATCTCCTCAAGCCGGGCAATGGCTCTGGCCGCAGAGCGGACTTTTTCCAGCGGAACGATCTTGCCGTCGTCGACCGCGAGAATCGGCTTGATGGCCAGCATGGCTCCGACCAGCGAGGCTGCAGTGCCGATGCGTCCGCCGCGCCGCAACTGCTCCAGGCTGGGCACATAGAAATACACCTTGGACCTTGCCGCGCGTTCCTCGGCGAGCCGGCGCACCTCGTCGGCTCCGCGGCCGTCCGCCGCTGCCACCACGGCACTCTGGACGGCGAGTCCCTGCGCCATTCCCACGGTGCGGGTGTCCAGCACCTCGACAGGGATCTTGACCCGGCCGGCCGCGAGGCGGGCGGCATCAGCGGTGCCGGAAAGGCCACCGGAGATGTGGATGGACACGACGGACTCGAAGCCCTGCCGTTCGGCGGCCAGATAAGCCTGCTCAAACTGTCCCGGCGACGGGCGGGAGGTCTTAACCGGCTTCGCGGCGGCCAGAGCCACGGCGATGGTCCCGGTGATGTCGTCCTCGCCCTCGCCGTAAATCTCCTCGCCCACCATGACGGGCATCGGAATGACGGCCAACTGGCCGTTGATGGAGAAGGCCCGCACCCAGTCGGCTGGCAGCGCGGCAGCGGAATCCGTCACCACTGCGGTACGGACGACGACGGCGGGCTCGCCCGTGGGCGGGACCTGGCCCGGCCTGGTGGCCTGACGGAGACGGACCAGATGCTCCTTTAACCACAGCCAGGCTGCCGGTTCGCGGTCTATCACGGCACACCTCCTGCAGTTGTTTCCGGCCGCCGGCGGTGCCGGCGGCCGGAGCCCGGCCGGCCAGTCACCGCCGGCTACTCAAATAACGCTGCTAGGCCGGGACGATGTTCACCAGTTTAGGTGCCCGCACGATCACGGTCCGGATGTCCCGGCCGTCGAGGGCGCGCTGGACATTCTCGGAGGCCAGCGCTAGCTCACGCAGTTCGTCCTCGGAGATGGCCGGTGATACCTCAAGCCGGTCCCTGACCTTGCCCTGGACCTGGACCACAGCGGTGACGGTTTCCTGCACCAGCAGCGCGTCGTCGTGCGCAGGCCACCCCGCATTTGCCACGGAGGCGGGATGCCCCAGGACGTTCCACAGGTCTTCGGCCGTGTAGGGCGCGAAGAGGCTCAGAATGACGGCCACTGCCTCGACAGCTTCGCGGACGGCAGGGTCGGCGCCGCCGGCACCCGAGTCGATGGACTTGCGGGTGGCGTTGACCAGCTCCATCAGCTTGGCCACCACGACGTTGAACTTGTTGTTGTCCAGCAGTTCAGCGGCATCGGCGATGGTCTTATGCGTGACGGTGCGCAGCCCACGGTCACCGGTGCTGAAATCAACACCGGGTGCGCTGGACACGTCCTGGCCAAGGCGCCAGGCGCGTGCCAGGAACTTCGCGGAACCCGACGGCGAAACGTCCGCCCAGTCGACGTCGTCCTCGGGCGGCGAGGCGAAGATCATGGTGAGCCGGACGGCGTCGACGCCGTACTTGTCCAGCTGCTCCCCCAGATCCACACCGTTGCCCAGCGACTTGCTCATGGCCTTGCCGCCGTTGAGCACCTGGCCCTGGTTCAGCAGCGCGCTGAAGGGCTCGTCCGCCGCCAGCAGGCCCATGTCGTGGATGACCTTGGTAAAGAAGCGGGCGTAGAGCAGGTGCAGGATCGCGTGCTCGACACCGCCGACATACTGTCCCACCGGCATCCAGTCGTTGATCTTCGCGGGATCGAACGGACCCTCGGTGTAATCAGGGGAGATGAAACGCAGGAAGTACCAGGACGAGTCCACGAAGGTGTCCATGGTGTCCGTGTCCCGCTGGGCTGCACGTCCGCAGTTCGGGCACTCGACATTGACCCATTCGGCGGCCGCGGCCAGGGGGGAAGTGCCCCTCGGGGACAGCGCCTCGCCACGCAGGTCCTCCGGAAGCGTAACCGGCAGTTGCTCGTCGGGGACCGGCACTTCGCCGCACTCGGCACAGTGGATGATGGGGATTGGGGTGCCCCAGAAGCGCTGGCGGCTCAGGAGCCAGTCACGCAGCCGGAAGTTCACGAACTTCTCCCCGGTGCCCTGCTTGCCGAGGATTTCGATCGCGGCCGGAATGGCCTCTGCTTTGGGAAGGCCGTCGAGCTGACCGGAATTGATCAGGGTGCCCTCGCCCGCTGTTGCCTTACCCGAGACGGCGGGATCCTCCTCGCCGGTGTCCAGCACCGCGCGCACAGGCAGGCCGAACTCCTTGGCGAAGTCGAGGTCGCGCTGGTCGTGCGCGGGGACAGCCATGATGGCGCCCGTACCGTAGTCGGCCAGCACGTAGTCCGCTGCCCAGACGGGTAGCTTTTCACCGTTAAGAGGATTGATGGCGTAACGGCCGGTGAACACACCGGTCTTTTCCCGCTCGGTGGACTGGCGTTCGATGTCCGAAAGGGCCTTGACCTTTTCACGGTAGGCCATGAGTGCGTCGTGGTGTTCAGGGGTGACCAAGTCCAGGGCCAGGTGCGCGTCCGCGGCCACGACGAAGAACGTAGCCCCGTGCAGGGTGTCCGGACGGGTGGTGAAGACGGTGACTTCGCGTTCGGCACGTCCGTCAGAGGCCTCGATCACGAACCGAACATGCGCGCCTTCCGAGCGGCCGATCCAGTTTTTCTGCATCGCCAGTACCCGCTCGGGCCAATGCCCCTGCAGCTCGGTCATGTCGTCCAGCAGCCGGTCGGCGTAGTCGGTGATCTTGAAGTACCACTGGTTCAGCGATTTCTTGGTCACGGCCGTGCCGCAGCGTTCGCAGGCTCCGTTGACCACCTGCTCGTTGGCCAGCACGGTCAGGTCCTTCGGACACCAGTTGACCGGTGAGTCCTTGCGGTAAGCGAGGCCTCGCTCATAGAAGCGCTTGAACAGCCACTGGGTCCAGCGGTAGTACTCCGGATCGGAGGTGTGCAGCCGGCGGGACCAGTCAGCGGAAATGGCGTAACGCTTGAAGGAAGCAGCCTGGGTATCGATGTTGGCGTAGGTCCACTCGCTCGGGTGGGCGTTGCGCTTGATCGCCGCGTTTTCCGCGGGCAGCCCGAACGAGTCCCAGCCGATCGGGTGCAGCACGTCGTATCCCTGCTGGCGCAGGTACCGCGCCACCACGTCGCCCATGGCAAAGGCTTCGGCGTGGCCCATGTGAAGGTCGCCGGACGGGTAGGGGAACATGTCCAGGACGTAGCGGCGTTCCCGCGAACCGTCGTCGGCGGGGGTGAAAACCTTCAGTTCTTCCCACACCTGCGGCCACCGGGCCTCCATCGCCGCGAAGCTGTACGCGCCCTCTTCGGGCGTCTCGGCTCCACCTGCTGCTGTTCCGGTTTCGGTCTCCGGCTGAACGCTCACTGCTGCCCTCTTCTGTTCTGTCATGACCTCTGTCCTGTCACAACGGTCTGATCCCCGCCGCTGGCCGGGAAGGTCTCCCCGGACACACAAAAGCCCCTCGACATGGAGGGGCGGCCGCTCGATTATCCGTATTTGTTCGGGATACCAAGCGGCTAGCTAAGCAGAAGGATCGCACGCATAAAACTACTTTAGCGTCTCTGCGGGTCCATGCTGAAACAGGCACCGCCCCGGCCCACCGAGAAGGGCGCAGAACGGATGTAAAAGGCGCGGCGGCTTTGCAAGAAATCACCATTGCCAAACCGTAGAAGCAGGTACAGCATTTACACCAAGCGCATGGGGTCGGCCCCAGGCGCTTGGGGGCAGGGCGACGGTCTCGGCTTGAGGAGCCTGCAGTGGACCGGTTGCCTGCCCAGGACAGAATGTCCCCGGCATGTCATGCCCAACGCCAGGTCCCGCATCAACAGCGTGTGCAGCGCATCCAGCCTGCCTCGCCTGGCCGCGAGCTGCTCTGAGTGCGGTATCAGCCGAAAACACGTCAGAGAAAGGCAACAGATATGCTCATACACAAGAAACACCTGACGGCGCTAGGTTCTGTGCTCATGCTGTTTCTGGCTACGTTCACGTCGACCTCCGGGGCGGCTGCGGCATCCCGGACGCCCCAGGAACTGTGCGGGCCCGGCTCGGCCATGACGTTCCACAGGGCGGACTTCCCAAAGAAGCCGAAGTCACCAACATGTGGTTCCCGCTGAAGCCGGGCATGCAATATACGACCACCGGCACTGTCAAGACAGCCACGGAAACCACCAAGAGGACCGTGGTTCACACCGTAACGGGACTGACTAAGGTAGTGGACGGTGTGAAAACCCTGGTGATGTGGGACAGGGACTACAGCGACGGGGAGCTGGCCGAGTCCGAGCTTGCTTTCTTCGCCCAGACTAGACAGGGCGACGTGTGGCTGTTTGGGGAGTACCCGGAAGAGTTTGAGAACGGCAAGTTCGCGGGCGCCCCCAGCACTTTCATCAGCGGGCTGGACAAGGCGAAGGCGGGCATAGCCATGAAGGCCAAGCCCCGGATCAGCGGCCCTCACTACATCCAGGCGTACGCCCCGAAAGTCGATTTCCTGGACTGCGGAGATGTCATCAAAAAGGACCAGCAGGTGCGGGTGGCCACCGGCCATTACAAGAACGTGCTGGTTGTCGACGAATACAATCCACTGGAACCGGCCAGCGCGGGCCATCAGCGGAAGTTCTATTCACCGGGCACGGGCCTGGTGAAAGTGACGGCCGTGGCCGGGGCTGAACAGGAAACCATGGACCTCGTCAAGATCAGGAAACTCAGCACAGACCAGCTGAGGCAGATCAACCGGCAGGCCCTTATGATCGACAAACATGCGTACTCGGTCAGCAAGTCCGTCTATGCCAAGACTCCGCGCGCCGAAGTTGCCGCGCCGGGTGACGCTGACGACGACGACTAAGGTCGCCTGAGCAGGCAACGGCCCGGAAACCGTGGCGTTCACGACGTCCGGGCCGTCCTGTTCCCCGAACTGTCCGGGACTCAGTTCAGGTGCCGACAGGGAGTTCCTGGGACTCCAAGCACGGGTCGCATGACACAGCCGCTACCTCACGTCCCCGTCGACCCAGTCCATGGACTTGGTGACCGCCTTCTTCCAGAGCCGCAGCTGCCTTTCCCGCTCCTCGGTATCCAGGTTCGGCTCCCAGCGCTTGTCCTCGGACCAGTTGGCGGACAACTCGCCAAGGTCCTTCCAGAAACCGACGGCGAGGCCGGCCGCGTAAGCGGCGCCCAGCGCCGTGGTTTCAACCACCTTCGGGCGGATGACTGGGACGCCAAGGATGTCCGCCTGGAACTGCATGAGGGCATCGTTGGCGACCATGCCGCCGTCGACCTTCAGTTCGGTGAGCGGGACGCCCGAGTCGGCGTTGACGGCATCCAGCACCTCGCGGGTCTGGAAGGCCGTGGCCTCGAGGGCGGCCCTGGCGATGTGGCTCTTGTTGACGAACCGGGTCAGGCCCACGATGGCGCCGCGGGCATCCGAGCGCCAGTAGGGCGCGAAGAGTCCTGAGAACGCGGGCACGATGTACACGCCGCCGTTGTCCTTCACCGAAGCAGCGAGGGACTCCACCTCGGGGGCGCTGCTGATCATGTTCAGGTTGTCGCGCAGCCACTGGATAAGCGAACCGGTGACGGCGATCGACCCCTCCAGTGCGTAGTGCGGGGCCGCGTCGCCCAGCTTGTAGCCGACAGTGGTCAGCAGCCCGTTCTTGGAGTGCACGATCTCTTCGCCGGTGTTGAAGATCAGGAAGCAGCCGGTGCCGTAGGTGTTCTTCGCCTCGCCTGTCTCGAACGCGGCCTGGCCGAAGGTGGCCGCCTGCTGGTCGCCGAGGATGCCGGCCACCGGGACCTCCCGCAGCAGCTGCGAGGTGTGGACCGTGCCGTAGACCTCGGAGGAGGACTTGATGGCGGGCATCATGGACGCCGGAACACCGAAGATGCCCAGGATCTCCTCGTCCCACTGCAGCGTGTCGAGGTCCATGAACATGGTCCTGGAAGCGTTGGTGACATCAGTGACGTGCACTCCGCCGTCCACGCCGCCGGTGAGGTTCCACAGCACCCAGCAGTCCGTGTTGCCAAACACGAGGTCCCCCGCCTCGGCCTTCTCCCGGGCGCCGTCGACGTTGTCGAGGATCCACTTGATCTTGGTCCCGGAGAAGTACGTGGCCAGCGGCAGCCCCACCTTCTGCTTGAACCGGTCCGCTCCCCCGTCCTTCGCCAGTTCGTCGACGATGGGCTGGGTCCGGGTGTCCTGCCAAACGATGGCGTTGTAGATCGGCTTGCCGGTGGTCTTGTCCCAGACCACAGCGGTTTCACGCTGGTTGGTGATGCCGACGGCGGCGATATCGTGCCGGGTCAGGTTCGCCTTGGACAGGGCGGAACCGATGACCTCCCGGGTGTTGTCCCAGATCTCCGCGGGATCGTGCTCCACCCAGCCGGCCTGCGGGAAGATCTGCTCGTGTTCCATCTGGCCGGAGGACACGATGTTGCCGCTGTGGTCGAAGACGATGGCGCGGGTGCTGGTGGTGCCCTGGTCGACGGCGATTACGTATTGGCTCATGATGACGTCCTTGTCGTTGTGCTTGCGTTTGAACAGATGTGGTTATGGATTCGGTTTTGAAAGGGGTGCTCTTCGAAAAGGGGTGCAGATGTCAGCGGTTTAGGTGGCTGCTGTGAACACGATGGGAAGCAGCCCCACGAGGCCGGCCAGCGCGCCGCCGACCAGCGGGCCCACCACCGGAATCCAGGAGTAGCTCCAGTCACTCGATCCCTTGCCTTTGATGGGCAGGACGGCGTGCGCGATGCGGGGACCGAGGTCACGCGCGGGGTTGATGGCGTAGCCGGTGGGTCCACCCAGCGAGACACCGATGCCGACGACCAGAAGCGCCACGGCCAGCGGGCCAAGCCCCGACGGCGTTCCGCCGAAGGTGAGGATGACGAAGACGAGAACAAACGTGCCGATGATTTCCGTGATCAGGTTCCAGGGCGTGGATCGGATCGCCGGGCCGGTGGAGAAGACGCCAAGTTTGTTCGCAGGCTCGGGTTCGGCGTCGAAGTGCTGCTTGTGCGCGAGCCAGGTGACCACGGCACCAAGGAAGGCGCCGGTAAGCTCACCGCCGAAGTAGGTCAGCGTGGAGGCAAAGTCCACTGGAACGCCTGTCGCATACTCCGGTTTGCCGTTCACAAGAAGGCCCAGTGTGACGGCCGGGTTCAAGTGCGATCCCGACCTGGCGGCGACGTAGACGCCAGCGAAGACGGCGATGCCCCACCCCCAGGTGACCATCAGGAACCCTCCGTTGTTGCCCTTCGTGCCTTTGAGGGCAACGTTGGCCACCACGCCACAACCCAGCAGGGTCAGCATGGCAGTTCCGAAGACTTCGGAAAGAAAAACCAATCCAAGAGACATCTTTGACTCCTCTATTTTCTGTTGTCAGTCCTTCGCGTGTATGAAGGACGGTTTCCCGCTAGGCGACGAGGCTGTGAACCTCGACGCCGTGGTATCGCTTCAGCACCTCCTGCGCATGGTTGATCTCCGCGGCAACCCGTGCCGCATCCCAGCCGAGCGGCTCGGCCAGGGCTTCGGCAAGTTCGTTCAGCAGCTCACCGGTAACCAGGCCGCGGAAGGCGAGGGAGGTGCGGCGGATCAGGACGTCCACGAGGTGCCCGATCTGTTCGTGCGCGGCCATGAACTTCAGTTCCCTGACGCTCAACTCCCGCGTGGAGCGCAGCAGGCTGTCGTGGCCGGCGTCGAGATAGCTGATGACTTCCTCGGCGCGGGTGCCGTACCTGGTGAGCAGGCCGGCTGCCCGGTCGGCGTCGCGCGTGGGGGTCATGTGCGCCTTGATCCACTTCTGGATTCCTGCATCGCTGTCCGGGAACCCGGAGCCGCCGCCGATGGCGAGCTTCGCCGTCGAAATCTTCCGTTCCGTTCCCAGTTCGGCGAGGACGTCGTCGGCCAGGTGCTCGGCCAGAGCGCGGAAGGTGGTCCACTTGCCGCCCACCAGGCTGAGCACGACGGCGCCGCCCTCCTGGGGGCCTGCTTCCGGACCGCGGCGTTCGATGCGGTAATCCCGGGACACGAACCCCGGCTGGGTGGCGTCGTGCCGCGGCAGCGGACGCACGCCCGAGAATGTGTAAACGATCTGTCCACGGTTCACGGCGATGTCCGGGAAGACGTGGCCAATGAGATCGAAGAAATAGTCGATCTCGCCGTCGGTGCAGATGGCGTCTTCCGACATGTCGGCGTCGACGTCGGTGGTGCCCACCAGCACGCGGTCACCCATGGGATAGATCAGGACTATCCGGCCGTCTGTGTGTTCGAAGAAGATCTCGCGTCCGTCGCAGGCAGCGAGCAGGCCAGGGTGGTCAAGGACGATGTGTGAGCCCTTCGTCCCGCCCATGAAGGTGGTGGGCGCGCCCATGGCCTGGTTGGTGAGGTCCACCCACGCACCGGTGGTGTTAACGATGACGTCCGCAGTAAAGCCGAATTCCTCGCCGGTCAGTTGGTCCCGGAGAACCGCGGTGCTGGAACCATCTGCGTTGGAGCTGACGGACATCAGGGAGAGGTAGTTGCTGGCCCGGCCGCCGGCCTTCTCGCCGTCCTGCAGGACGTCCAGGGTGAGCCGCTCCGGGTTGTGCACGGACGCGTCGAAGTACGTGGCCGTGTATTTGACGCCAGGGTGCAGCATCGGGAGTTCGGCCAGCGCCTTCTGCCGGGTGCGGAACTGGTGGCGCGGGACGCTGCCGCCGTCGCGGGAGAAGGAGTCGTAGAGGCTGAGTCCCAGCTTGATCAGGAACGCGCCGCGCTCCTTGGGCTTGCCCTGTTGCTTATGGGTCAGGAACCGCAGTGGTGCGGCCAGGACGCCGGAGAATGTGCTGAAGATCGGAATGGTGGTCTGCAGCGGCTTGACGTAGTGGGGCGCGATCCGCAGGAGCCGGTTGCGCTCAACCACGGATTCCCGGACCAGCCGGAATTCGCCGTTTTCCAGATAACGGATGCCGCCGTGGATCATGTGCGACGAGGCGCCGCTGGCGCCCTGGCAGTAATCGCCGCGCTCCACGAGTGCCACGTCGACGCCCTGCAGGGCGAGGTCGCGGAATGTTCCGACGCCGTTGATGCCGCCACCAATGATCAGGACCCGGGCGTTGGGCCGCCGGCGCAGCCGGAAGACGGACTCGCGCTCCCCGCCGCGGGCGGTGGCGCTGTTGGTATGGCCGGATGAATCCTTGAGTCCCAAATCTGCTCCTTTGGGTTGGTTCGAAAAGGGTTTGTTGCAGGCGGCGCACCGAAAGGTGCGGGGCCGTTCACCACTATTGTTTGGACTAATGGAAAATAACGTCAAGCACTATGCACAAACGTGCAGAACGGACAGATGCATGCCCCGGCCCCGACATTCCGAAGCGCTTCGCGCCGCACAGCTGTACTACATGCAGGACCTCACCATGGACGCCATCGCCCGGGAATTGCGGACCTCCCGCTCCACGGTTTCCCGGCTGCTTTCGACGGCGCGGGAGTCGGGTCTGGTGCAGATCCAAATCCGCAGCCCTCTGGACACAGGGCCGGAATTGGAGCGGTTGATCCGGGCGCAGTACAGGGTGGATGTGCACGTGGTGCCCGTCCTGGACACCCTGAATGAGGCGGAGACGCTGGACCGCGTGGCCATGCAGGCAGCGCGCACCATCGGACCGCTCGTGGACTCGAACGCGATCATCGGCGTGGCTTGGGGCTCGACCCTCAGCGCAGTGAGCCGGCATCTGACGCGCAAGATTACGCACGACAGCGTGGTGGTGCAGCTGAACGGCGCGGGCAACATGCAGACCACCGGCATCACCTACGCCAGCGACATCATGCGGCGCTTCGGCAGCGCCTACGGGGCCCGGGTTGAACAGTTTCCCGTGCCGGCCTTCTTCGACCATGCCGCCACGAAGACCGCGATGTGGAATGAGCGGAGCGTTCAGCGCATCCTCGACCTGCAGTCCCGAATGAGCATCGCGATCTTCGGCGTGGGTTCGGTGGATGCCGACTACCCCAGCCACGTGTACGCCGGCGGCTACCTCGACGAGGATGATCTGGTCACACTGGCGAAGTCCGACGTCGTCGGGGACGTGGCCACGGTTTTCTTCCGCGGCGACGGCTCCTCTGACGGCATCACGCTGAATGAACGCTCCACCGGGCCTTCGCTGGACCAGCTCCGTCAGGTGCGCCGGCGGATCTGCGTGGTGTCCGGTGCGTCCAAGATCAACGGTCTCCGAGGGGCGCTGGTGGCCGGGCTGGCCACAGATCTGATCCTCGATGAGGCCTCGGCACGGCGGCTGGTCAGCTTCGAGGGCGCAGGCTGAGCGACGGGAGCGTCTGGGGTCCTCCCGATCCCGGACCGCGCGATCACAAGCAAACCCATGTGCCAGCCCCGCCACAGCGCGCGAATCTGTCATAGATGGCGTCGGGCCGGTCGGCATCCCGCCCAACCTTACTGGCGGGTAAGGCTTATGTTCGCCGGATGCAGCGACTAACCTTGCGACGGTGGCCCGGGGCAACGATCTCGGGCGAAAAGCTTGCGGAGGACCGGATTTATGGCAAAGGCAGTGACATTTTCCGTGACGGCCATGCCCAAAAACGGTGCACAGGGCAGCTTCCGCAACAACGTGTTGAGCCTGCGGACAAGTGACCTCCAGGACTGCATCCTGTCCGTGTTTCATGTCAGCGACTCATACGCCCTGTTCAGCGGCGAAGCCCTCCCCGCCCCGCACACGACCAGCAACGCCGCACTTCGGGCTTACCTGCTCCGCCGGCTCGCAGGAGACGACACAGGCTTGGACTTCGAGGTAAAGATCGCCCGGGTTTCGGAATCCGCCCGCTCCCGTTCGTGACCTCAACCACCGACCGTTGGATCGGGAGTGTGCGGCTCCTGGGACGGAAGCTGTGAGGCGGTGAAAGTCCGCCAGCAGATGGTGCACGATATCCTGCCGACACACGAAAGGGTGCACCGACGCGGTGCACCCTTTCGCTTGCATTCGGGTCAGTCTTTCTTGAAGGCGTCCTTGGCCTTCTCGCCGGCCTGCTTCAAATCACCCTTGGCCTGATCGGCCTGGCCTTCGGTGCGCAGGCTTTCGTCGCCGGACGCGGCACCTGCCGCTTCCTTGCCCTTGCCGCCGGCCTTCTCAGCGGCGTTCTCGATCTTGTCGCCTAGTCCCATGGTGTTTCCTCCTTTGGTTGGCGGCCGTTCGATGCGACCTTACGAACAACATAAGCATGCTTAGCATTCCGTTTCAAACCTTGGGGCGTTCCAGTGGCAGGAAAGATGGAGCCGTTGCCTGCACAATCGCTGCAGGGATCGGCCAGCGATAGGCGCCAAGTGCTTTCAGCCGCGGACCTTCCTGACGCGGGATCTTTGCCTACGCATTGGGCGACGCCAGACCCTGGTGACCCTCGGATCCGGGCTTTCGCGCACTGGTTTGGAGGAGTGAGCTGCATCCAGCGTGTAGCTGTGAGGCCTTGTGACCGGGTCCGGTGGGCTAGGGGGAACGCGTCCGGACCCGGCAGTCCTGAACGAGACCGGGGCGCTTATTTCCGGTTCCTTCAGGACGCTGTCAGTAATTACCGGCAACCCCGGGAAAAGGTGGGCAACCTTGGGGCGGAGCTCGGCAGTCGCACTCCCCCATGTGGGCCGTTCGCAAGGAAGCACAGCATTCTTCCAATGAATGACGCGGATACTGGTGCCGGGTCGGCGGCGGTGGACCTGATTCCACCCTCCGGGATCGGATTGGTTACCCAAGCCGCCGTCGACTCCCAGGATCTGGTGACGCCCATGTTGGTTCCCGCCGAAAGGGACACCGTGCTCTTGACCGGAAACTGCGGTGGCGGTGCCCCTGCCTTGAGTCGGCTCTCGATTGATCTGACCCAGCAGAAGAGGGCAGAACGACGGGAACGGCGTCGCCCGCATGATTGAGGGCCGGGGCCGGGGCCTTCCAGTGTTGGAGACACGGCCATTCAGGCCTCACGCACCGCAGCCCGGCAAACGAACGCAACCTCCGTCAAAAGATCGGGCGCGCGGCCTACCTTGGGGACTCCACCACTGCCCGCATCGGGTTGACGAAAGGTCCATTATCGGCGCTTAAGGTGTGCGCTCCCACTTTCGTGTTGCCCCTAGACACGCGAAAGTGTTCAAACTACCGAGAAGAACGCCGCGCAAATGACTCGTGCCAGAGGCGTTCTTCTTTGAAGCCTATCCCTCACGGTTTAGATGTGCCCTGCGGGGCTGCTTGACGGCAGGCGGGAAGCTACTTGGACTACTGGCCCGGCAGCAGCGTCAATCGCTCAATCTTGTCGCATTGGCAATGGAGGGCGGAGATGACAAAGTTAGCTGATCTCCGCGCTGGCTAGTGCCGGCTGAGCGGTTACTACTTGGGTATTCGGATCGTACTCTAGGGCCGGCGTTCCCGCCACGATCACTGTAGCGCGCTCCCATGGCCGGTCTTCAAGTAGGAAGGGAATTTCTTGTTCTTCCCACTCCCTGTGCAGGTCTTCTTCTTCCTGGCCATCTCGTGCCCGGAGGCGACGTCGGGCTACAAAGTTGTCGCACTGCACCCAGATCGAAACGTCGACTAGGTCGGAGAGCGCTTGGCGTGATGATCCGCTCCCTTCCACCCACACCACGGAACGCCCGGCGGGTAGAGCTATGGCACCTGGACGTTCTCGGGCCACCCAACCCGGCGGACGGTAATGGACTGCCTCGCCTTGGAGCAGGGGTTCGAGGACACCGCCACGGAGTTCATCGGCCCAGTCGAAAAACGAGAGATGCCACGCTACATCGTCCGTGTGAACAATATCTGAGTCCGGCACTCGAGCTAGTAGACGATCGACCAGGGTGGTCTTGCCTGCCCCGCTCCTTCCATCTACCGCTACAATCCAGGGGCGGTTCGGACGTTGTCCTGCTGCCGGCAGTAGCCGCCGCAGCAAGCGTTCCAGTGACTCGACTTGCCAGGATCCCGCATCGGGTTCGCCGACTTCCGGTTTCATATCCATGGTTACCTCGACTTAGATTGTCCGTCCCACCCAAAGCTGCCTGGTATCGAGTCTCAACAGTTGCCGTGTTTAGCGCAAGCTCTTTTCGGGGCTAAGGATAGCTGGTGCGGTTCGAAGGCCCATGCTGCCGAATGCCGCAGTTCTTGAGAAGCACTTGACTCGGACACGGCGTCGATGCGTCTGGCACTCATTTAGCTCCTTACGGCCCATAAGGCATTAGGACACATGTCGCGCCTAAACGTCCGCGAAGCGAGAACAGAATTCCGCGACAGAATGATGCCCGACCTCGAAGCGAGGGATACGCGGTGGGCTCCGTAATGCCCCTACGGGACCAGAACGCCCACGACGAAGTCTTAGTGCTTGCAGCTCAAGACACGGCAGTAGGACAGCGAGTATAAGGAGCACTGTCCGAGTGAGCTACACACAAACCTGACACTCAACGCTTGACTAAACGTGGAACTCGTCTCGGACGAAATGTGTTGCAGATCTGGTCAGTCACCCTGCAGCGGCATCCCAGCCAAACTCTCAAGGGAGGCCGCTGGAAACGACGCATATAACGGTCCTCCGGCGCGACACGTTGTGCCACCCCCCCAGCGATGCTTTTCGCGCGATTACTGCCCTCTCGATGGGCGTACGCCCTGCCCGAGAAACTGCCCGCTGGTGGTGCCTCAAGCACTACACAGGTGGGCACGAACGCGCACCGCGTTGGGTACGCCCGGGTGTCCACGAATGAGCAGGA
Organism: Arthrobacter sp. ISL-65; assembly: GCF_018613795.1. Classification (GTDB taxonomy): domain Bacteria; phylum Actinomycetota; class Actinomycetes; order Actinomycetales; family Micrococcaceae; genus Arthrobacter. The sequence continues at coordinate 132,736 of NZ_JAGGPN010000049.1, read as the reverse complement.
CCTCACCGTCCACCGGAACGGTCTTCTGGCACTCGGGTGTCTGCGGATCGGATCTCCGTTGACCATGGGCTGACCGGCACCAGCCGCGACCGGCCCCGCCTTCGGGAAGCGCTGGCCGCGGTCCGGGCCAGAGACACCTTCGTCGTCACCAAGCTCGACCGCCTGGCAAGATCGCTCCCCGACGCAAGAGACATCGTCGAGGATCTCACCCGGGCGTGAAGTGAAACTCAGTATCGGCGGATCCATCCACGACCCAACCGACCCGGTCGGTCGGCTGCTCTTCAACGCATCTACGCTCCAACGCTTCGGCGTCGGGCCATGCGTTGCCAGATGGCGTGTCGACGGCCCCCGGCCGTGAGGTCCTTAGTTTGCGCCGGTGAAGCTCTCGGCAAATCATTACGGCCATGCAAGGATGACCGCATGAAAATCACCAGAGAGATCGTTGTGTTCGACGCCGCCGACCTTCCTGCCGAGAGCGCCTTCTGGGCCGGCCTGCTGGGCGGCACCGTGGACGCGGAGGACGACTGGCACACCGTCAGTGTCGACGGGAAACCGCGTCTGGGCTTTCAGCTCGCGCCCAACCACATGCCGCCGGAATGGCCGGACGGGAACCCACAGCAGATCCATCTGGACCTGTATGTTGAGAACGTCGCATCTGCCCACGAGGAGGCCCTGTCCCTCGGTGCACGCCTACTGAAGCCCGCCGAGGACATCACCTCCGCCGAGGGCTTCCAGGTCTACGCGGACCCTGCCGGCCACCCCTTCTGCCTCTGCTGGGGCTGACCGTCCTCTTTGGCCCGGGGCCCGCGCCGGGACTGAACCTGCGCCTGCCGGTCACACGCGGCGCGCCGCGGTATCGGTAGAGTCGTATCCATGACTACCTCACCCCGGCTCAGCCTGAACAACGGCGTGCTGATAGACCAGTTGGGTTTCGGGCTGTACAAGGTTCCGCCGAAAGACACCGCCAACCTGGTGGCCACCGCCCTTGAAGCCGGGTACCGCCATTTCGATACTGCGGCCATGTACGGGAACGAATCCGGGGTGGCGCGCGGCCTGGTCGAGGTGTTCGGCGCGGAAGCCACCACCGGCGGCTCAGGCGAGGCCGCACCCGGCACCTCGCGCGAGGACCTCTTCATCACCACCAAGGTGTGGAACGACGACCACGGCTACGACGCGACGCTGCGGGCCTTCGACAGGTCCATGATCAACCTCGGCCTGGAATACGTGGACATGTACCTGATCCACTGGCCGTGCGCCCAGCGGGGACTGTTCCAGGAAACGTACAGGGCCATGGAGACGCTGTACCGCGAGGGCAAGGTGCGGGCAATAGGCGTGTCCAACTTCCAGCCGCAGCACCTGGACCAGCTTTTGGAAACAGCCGAGGTGGTGCCTGCCGTCAACCAGATCGAACTGCATCCGTGGCTGCAGCAGGCTGAGCTCCGGGAGAAGCACCGCGGCTTGGGCATCCTCACCGAGGCGTGGAGCCCTTTGGGCCGCGGGCAAGTGCTGGAGGACCCTGTCATCGGGGCCCTCGCCGCCGAGCACAAGGTGAGTGCCGCCCAGGTGGTCCTGCGCTGGCAGCTGCAGGTGGGCAACGTCACCATCCCCAAAGCAAGCTCCGCGGCCCGGATCCGGGAGAACCTCAACGTCTTCGGCTTCGAACTTTCGGCCCTGGACATGGCGGACATCGCCGCCCTGGAACGCGGCCACCGCACAGGCTCCCACCCCGACAACGTCAACTAGGACTCCCCCAGCACATGAGAACAGCCGACTCCGAGCCCGCTACAGCACCGTCCTTCGTCAGCAGCGGACTCGCCGCCCGCACCCATGCATCCACCGTGCAGCTGAACGGCAGCAACGTTGCCTACTGGGTCTACGAACCGGAAAAACCTACGCCTGAAACGCGGACCATCCTGGTCATCCACGGCTTCCGCGGCGACCACCACGGGCTGCTGCGGGTGGCCGACCAGCTGCCCGACATGCGCCTGATCATGCCGGACCTCCCCGGGTTTGGCAGCTCCGGGGCATTCACCGACGCCGCCCACAGCGTGGAGCGCTACGGCAGGTTCATCAGCGACTTCATGGCGGCCCTCGGACTGGGGCCGGACACCGTCCTGCTGGGGCACTCGTTCGGCTCCATCGTGGCGGCCCATTTCGTAGCGGCCCATCCCGACGCGGTCCGCCCGCTGATCCTGGTCAACCCCATCGCCGCGCCCGCGCTGGAAGGCCCCAAGGGCCTCATGACCCGGCTGGCCGTGCTGTACTACCGCCTCTCCGCACGCCTCCCCCGCCCTCTTGGCCTGGCCTTGCTGCGCAGCCCGCTCATCGTGCGGGTTATGAGCATGGCCATGGCGAAAACGAAGGACAAGGACCTGCTGCGGTTCATCCACGGGCAGCACCACGCGTACTTCAGTGCGTTCGCCAACCGGGACAGCCTGCTGGAATCGTTCACCGCGTCCGTCAGCAGCAACGTGGCCGAAGTCGCGCCCGGACTCACCATGCCCGTGCTGCTCGTCGCCGGTGAAAAGGATGAGATCGCCCTGCTGCGGGACCAGCACAGCCTGGCCGGGCTCCTCCCGGACGTAACGCTCGATGTCATCCCCGGCGTCGGCCACCTGATCCACTACGAAACGCCCGAACCAGCCGCAGAATTCATCCGCCGCTTCCTTAAGGACCACCCTGCGTGAAGATAGTAATCGATGCCCGATTCACCCGGACGGACCACCACGACGGGATCAGCCGCTACGGCTCCAGCCTCATTGCCGCCGTCTCAAAAATCGCCGATGTGTCCATGCTCATCAGCGATCTCCGGCAACTGGCCCTGCTTCCCGACGTTCCGTACACGCTGATCAGCAGCCCGCTCTCCCCCGCCGAGCTTTTCGTGGCCCGGCAGGTCAATCAGCTCGGCGCGGACGTGGTGGTCTGCCCCATGCAGACGATGGGCACGTGGGGACGCAAGTACGGCCTGGTGCTCACCCTGCACGACCTCATCTACTACGAACACCCGGCACCTCCGGGCTTCCTGCCGGCCCCGGTCCGGATCCTGTGGCGCCTCTACCACAAGGCGTTCTGGCCCCAGCGCCTGCTGCTGAACCGAGCCGACGTCGTCGCGACCATCAGCAGGACCACCGAAGCGCTAATGGCCAAGTACCGCCTGACCAGCCGTCCGGTCCGGATCGTCAGCAACGCCCCGCAGCCAGCCCAGCAACCCCGCGACCCTGCGGCGGCGCCGGAGAAGACACTGCTCTACATGGGCTCGTTCATGCCCTACAAGAACGTCGAAACAATGCTCGCCGGGATGGCCGAACTGCCTGACTACACGCTGCACCTGCTCAGCCGCGTCACCCCGCACCGCCGCGCCGAACTGGAAGCGCTGATCCCTTCAGGGGCGAACGTTGTGTTCCACAACGGCGTCACCGACGACGAATACACGGCACTGCTGAACCGCACCACCGCACTGGTCACCCTGTCCAAGGCCGAGGGCTACGGCCTGCCCCTGGTGGAGGCCATGGCGCTGGGCACACCGGTGATCGCCAGCGACATTCCGATCTTCCGCGAGGTGGGGGCGGACACCGCCACGTACGTTGATCCGGAGTCGGCGCCGGAGTTCGCCGCCGCTGTCCGGGACCTCGGCGACGGACAGCACTGGCAGGACGTCTCCCGGCGGTCCGTGGCGCGCGCAGAGCAGTTCAGCTGGGACGAATCCGCCCGCCAGCTAGTGGACGTCGCGGCAGAGGTAATGGCACTCCGCCGCAGGTAGTTTGTCCGCTCCGAACCAGCCGACCTCCAATCGTCAGAGCACGTCAGGGTCCTAGAGCACGTCAACGCCGTCCAGCCGCAGCTGCACCGGGTCCTCGGTTCGCTTCGCCGCACCTGCGGCCTTCGCCGCCCGCAGGACCCTGGTTACCGTGGCGGCCTGCGTGTACGGGATGAACAGCAGCGTGCGCACGTCCTGACTTTCCGTCTCCGCTGACGTAACGGCCGCGGATTGGAGCAGCGGCGCCGGGCCGGCGACTCGCAGCTCCACGCCCTCGGCGGCCAGAAGTTTTGTGGCTGAGGCCGTGAAATGGCCGACGGCGGTGCTGCCGCCGGTGACGGCGGCGACCCTCACCGCCGGGGGCAGCTGCAGCTCGGCGCGCAGGCTCAGCTCCCGCTGGGCATAGCCGGCAGGGTCCCACCGCAGCAATGCTCCGACAGCGGCAGTGTCGTCTGCGGTGATGACGACCAGCCCGCCCTCGGTGGCCGGCCGGACCAGGGCGGCAGCGTTGAACCAGCGCCGCACCGCGTCCTCGCCCGCGCGCAGGTTCTCCCGGCGCAGCAGTGAATCGCCGTCGAGCAGCAGCGCCGCGGCGTACCCGCCCGGCGCCACCGGCTCGGCACCCACCGTGGCTACCACCAGCGCGCAGGCATCCGGCACGGTGGCCTTGACGTTCTGGCCGGAGGAGGTGACCACGGCTTTGCCGGGAAACGCCCTACCGAGTTCCTCTGCCGTGCGGAGAACGCCGGCTGCGCCGCGGCGCAGCCTGGTGCCCTGGCAGTGAGCGCAGCGCCAGGTAGGTGCCGGCGTCGAACACCAGCGGCATTGCGGTACAGCAGCGCTGCCCGCGATGGCGAGCGGCCCCTGGCAGGACGGGCAGCGCGCAGGTTCCCGGCAGGTTTCGCACGCCAGCGACGGCGCGTACCCCGCACGGGCAACCTGCACCAGCACCGGGCCGCGTTCGAGTGCTTCCTTGGCGGTGCGCCACGCCGCGCCCGGCAGCCTTGCCAGCCGGGCCAGCGGGTCGCGCTCCTGCTCAAAGCTGTCCGCCGTGTTCAGCACCCGGGGAACCGTGCGGCGGAGCACCGTGCGTTCGGCGTCCACGGGCATCGCCCAGCCGGCGTCCACCAGCCGCTGCACCTCCGTGCTGCGCGCGTGTCCGGCAAGCAGGCAGGCAGCCCCCTCCTGCTCTGCACGGAGCAGCAGCACCTCGCGGGTGTGGGCGTACGGGGAACGCTGCTCCACGTGGAGGTCGTCGCCGTCATCCCAGCACACCACGAGTCCCAGGTTCTGTACGGGGGCGTAGGCCGCCGAGCGGGTGCCCACGGCGACGCCCGCGGAACCCTTGAGAATTCTGAGGTAGTTGCGGTACCTGGGTGTCTGGCCGTCGTCGGCCGTCAGCCGGGCAACATCATCGGCGGGCAGGATGTCCTCGAGCGCAGCCTGTACACGGTCCAGGTCGCGGTAATCGGGAACCACGACGACGGCGCCGCGGCCGGATTGCCGGACCGCCGCCACCGCGTCCGCAATGAGCCGCGGCCAGCCGTCCGGGCCGAACCCCTGCAGCGCACTGAGGGCAGCCCGGGGCGAGCCTCCCGATGCGAGATGGCGGAGGAAGGCGGCGCCGTTTCGGTACCTGGTCCACGCGGAGCCTGACAGGTCAAGGTCCGCCGCGGGAGGATCGGCCGGTTCGGCGCCGGCAAGCTCCTTCTCCACCTTGACCACCCGCGGCGGGATGGCCACGCGGAGGACGTCGCTGACGGTGCCTGCATAGCGTGCAGCCACGCGCCCGGCGAGCTCCTGCATGGCGGGGGTCAGGACGGCGACGGGCGAGACGACCTTGTGCAGCGGGACGAGGGGCTGGCCGGCGTCGGACTCCTCAACCCGGTCCAAGATGTAGCCGCCGAGTTCCTGGCCGCTGAACTTCACCCGGACGCGGACGCCGGGCTGGGCGTCGCCATCCAGTTCGGCGGGCACGCTGTAGTCGAACGGCCGGTCCAGGTGCGGCAGCGGGGACTCGATGAGCACGCGCGCCACCGGACGGACGGAAGCCAGTGGCGGACCGCCGGCAGCCCTGGCCGTGGCCGGGAACCCCTGCAGCAGTGACAGCTGCAGCGGCTCTGGCGTCGGGTGCGAAGACGTGCCGTTCGAAGACATGCTGTTCGAAGACATGGCCTCACCTCCGTCCTGGGTTAAACATCAGCCAACCACACGGGCCTGACATTCCTCCCGCACGGGCGCGGCGGGGACGGGTCAGGCGTTGAAGTAGGCCTTCAGGTCGTCGACGCGGTCCAGGCGCTCCCAGGTGAAGTCCGGATCATCGCGGCCGAAGTGGCCGTGGGCGGCCGTCTTGGCGTAGATGGGACGCTTGAGGTCCAGGGCGTCGATGATGGCGCGGGGTCGCAGATCGAAAATCTCCGCAATCGCGGCGCTGATCTTTGCCGGGTCCACGGTCTCGGTCCCGAACGTTTCGACGTAGGTTCCGACGGGACGGGCCTGGCCGATCGCGTAGGCGATCTGGATTTCGGCACGCTTGGCGAGTCCCGCGGCCACCACGTTCTTGGCAACCCAGCGCATGGCGTACGCCGCGGAGCGGTCTACCTTGGACGGGTCCTTGCCGGAGAAGGCGCCGCCGCCGTGCCGGGCCATGCCTCCATAGGTGTCAACGATGATCTTGCGGCCGGTGAGTCCGGCGTCGCCCACCGGGCCGCCGATTACGAACGCGCCGGCGGGGTTCAGGATGTTGTTGGTCCGCGAAATGTCCAGGTCCGCGAGGGCAAGCACGGGGTCGATGACGTGCGTCGCGAGATCGGCACGCAGCTGGTCGAGGCTGAAGCCGTCGGCGTGCTGGCTCGAGATCACGATAGTTTCCACGGAAACCGGCCGGTCGCCGTCGTACCCGATGGTGGCCTGGGTCTTGCCGTCCGGGCGGAGGTAGGAGAGTTCGCCGTTCTTGCGGACCTCGGTGAGCCGCTCCGAGAGCCGGTGCGCGATCCAGATCGGCGTGGGCATGTAGGACGGGGTCTCGTCACTGGCGTAGCCGAACATCAGGCCCTGGTCGCCGGCGCCCTGCAGGTCGTAGTCGTCCTCCTGGCGGCCTTCGCGCGCCTCCAGGGAGTTGAAGACGCCGCCGGCGATGTCGTTGGACTGCTGCCCGATGGACACGGAAACTCCGCAGCGTGCGCCGTCGAAGCCGTTGGCCGATGAGTCATAGCCGATGCCCAGGATGGTCTCGCGGACAATCTGCGGGATTTCGACATACGCGTCGGTGGTCACTTCGCCGGCCACGTGGACCAGGCCGGTGGTGGCCATCGTCTCGACCGCGACGCGGGACTCGGGGTCCTTGTCCAGCAGGGCGTCCAGGATCGCATCACTGATCTGGTCACAGATCTTGTCCGGGTGCCCTTCAGTTACCGACTCCGAGGTGAAGAGCCGAAGTGCGGCGGGTGCGGACCCGTGGGATTCTGGAATGTGCAGCGGTAAAGTCACTCAACTACCTTACTGGTTGGCAAACGGAGGGGCGGCAGCGTGTGTCCCCATGCTAAGGAGACGTTGCTTACGCCCGTCAGGTTCGCGGAAAGACCCGGCTTAGTTCGGAGCCGATGCGGTCAATGACAATGGCGGCGACGTCCTGCTTGGAGCCGGCGGCCGACTGGGGCTCGGAACCTGCCCGCGAGAGGATGACCACGGAGTTGTTGTCCTGGCCGAAGACCTTGTCAGCGCCCACGTGGTTCACCACCAGAAGGTCGCAGCCCTTGCGCTTCAGCTTCGCCTCTGCGTAGGACAGCACATCACCCTGCTCGTCGCCTGTCTCGGCGGCAAAGCCCACTACGAGCTGGCTGCTGCCTGCGGCGTCGCGGACTGCGACAAGCTCGTGCAGGATGTCGGGGTTGCGGATCAGCGTGATCACGGGGTCGGCGGTGTCGTCCCGCTTCTTGATCTTGCTTCCGGACACCTCCGCCGGCCGGAAGTCGGCCACGGCCGCCGCCATGATCACGACGTCGGACTCGGCTGCCGCTGCCAGCATGACTTCGCGGAGCTGCAGGGCCGTTTCGACGGCGATGAGTTCGACGCCCGCGGGCGCGGGCACCTCCATGTGGGCGGCCACGAGCCGCACGGTGGCTCCGGCGTCGCGGGCGGCGGCGGCCAGCGCCACGCCCTGCTTGCCGGAGGAGCGGTTGCCCAGGAACCGGACGGGGTCCAGGGGCTCCCGGGTGCCGCCGGCGCTGATGGTCACAGTGCGGCCAGCCAGCGGGAAGAGCGGCCCGGTGGAGGTTCCACCTGCGGTTACATTCACCGACGGGGACAGCGGGGCCACAGCCTGGAGGCCGTGTGCCAATGCCATGGCCGCTTCGAAAATGGCCTCCGGCTCGGGCAGGCGTCCGGGGCCGGAATCGCTGCCGGTCAGCCGCCCGCTGGCGGGTTCCAGGACCGTCACGCCACGGCTGCGCAGCGTTTCGACGTTCGCCTGGGTGGCTGCATGCTGCCACATTTCGGTGTGCATGGCCGGGGCGAACAGCACGGGGCCGCTGGCCATCAGCAGGGTGTTGGTGAGGAGGTCGTTGGCCTGACCGGTGGCGGCACGGGCCAGGAGGTCGGCCGTGGCGGGGGCCACCACGATCAGGTCTGCCTCGTGGCCCAGCCGCACGTGCTTCACCTGGTCGACGTCGTCGAAGACGCTGTTGGTCACCGGGTTCCCGGACAACGCCTCCCAGGTGGCCACGCCGACAAACCGGGAGGCTGCTTCCGTGGGGATGACTGTGACGTCATGGCCGGCTTCAGTAAAAAGCCGGAGGAGCGATGCCACCTTGTAGGCGGCGATCCCTCCCCCGACTCCGAGGACTATGCGCACGTGAACTCCGTCAGCAGGCAGTCTGTTTACTCTGCGGAAATTACTCTGCAGCTTCGATCGGCGTGGAAACCAGCTTGCCCTCGTTGATTTCGCGCAGGGCGATGGACAGCGACTTCTCGTTCAGCTTGGTGTCGACCAGCGGGCCGACATATTCGAACAGGCCCTCGTGAAGCTGGGCGTAGTACGCGTTGATCTGGCGTGCACGCTTGGCACCGAAGATCACCAGGCCGTACTTGGAATCAGCCGCCTCGAGCAGCGAATCGATCGGCGGGTTGATGATGCCTTCAAGGTTCGTGGACACGAATTCTCCAAATTTCTAACGGGCTGACGGCGTCTGCGTCTGGCGCGGGTGCGGGGTCAGCCCCATGAGTGAAACAAGCTCGTCCGCTGCCCGGCGGACGTCGTCATTGATGACGGTGTGGTCGAACTCCGGTTCAGCAGCAAGTTCTACTTTACCGGTTTCCAGCCGGCGCTGCTGTTCCTCGGCCGATTCGGTGCCCCGGCCCACCAGCCGGCGCACCAGTTCTTCCCAGCTGGGCGGTGCCAGGAACACGAACTGGGCATCCGGAACGGCCTGCTTGACCTGGCGTGCGCCCTGCAGGTCGATCTCCAGCAGCACGGAGCGGCCTTCGGCGATGGCCTGGTTGACGGTGCTCTTCAGGGTCCCGTAGGTGTTCTGCCCGTGCACCACTGCCCATTCAAGGAATTCGCCGGCGGCCACGAGGGACTCGAACTCTTCCTTGGACTTGAAGTAGTAGTGCACGCCGTCGATCTCACCGGGCCGCGGGGCCCGGGTGGTGGCCGAGACGGACAGCCAGACCTCGGGGTAAGTGTCGCGGATATAGGTGGACACGGTGCCTTTGCCAACAGCCGTAGGACCAGCGAGGACTGTCAGTCCGGGTTTGTTGCTCACGTATTCCTTTGGACGGTCTACAGATGTCTCTGTTCGGATGAAGCTATTTCTCGTTCATAAAATCTACCAGCGCCCGGCGCTGGTGGATGCCCAGTCCCCGGACCCTGCGGGACGCGGCGATGCCGAGGCTGTCCATGATGGCTGCGGCCCGGACTTTTCCGATCCCCGGCAGGGCCTCGAGGAGTTCCGAAACGCGCATGCGCGCTATGGCCTCCTCGGTGCCGCCGGAGTCCAGGATCTGGGCCACGGTCAGCTGTCCGGATTTGAGCCGTTCCTTGGCCGAGGCCCTGGCAGCCCTTGCCGCCGCGGCCTTCCTGAGTGCGTCGGAACGTTCCTGCGGAGACAAGGGTCGCAAGCTCACGGTCATTTCCCCTGGGGTCAGCCAACGGATCCGCGGCCGGCGGCGTTGGAGCAGCCACGGATTTGTCCTGAACCTACTCCCTGCCGGCCGGAGAAATCAATGTTCTATTCGGAGCGGAGTCCGGCGAGGGTACGCGCCGCCGCCTCGGTCAGCTCCCGGACGCCCGGGCCGGCCTTGAGGATGTCGCGGCTGGAGGTTCCCAGGACCTGGGGGTAGGCGGCGCCGAAGGTCATCCGCAGGTCTGCCGGCGTCGCCCCCTGCGCGCCGAGACCCGGTGCGAGGATCGGCCCGCGGACGGCCTCCAGGTCAAGCTGCAGGTCCGCCAGTGCCGTGCCCACGGTGGCTCCCACCACGAGGCCCACCGAGCCGAGCGCTCCGGAGTACCGTTCGTTCTCCCCCGCGGCGGCCTGGACAATCCGGCGTGCCACGGAATCGCTTCCGCCCACGTGCTGCACCGAAGCTCCCTCCGGGTTGGAGGTCAGCGCCAGGACAAACACGCCCCGGCCGTGTTCGGCGGCGAGGTCCAGGGCCGGCCGGAGCGACTCGAAACCCAGGTACGGGCTCAGCGTCACGGAATCCGCGGCGAGGGCAGAGCCGTCACGGAGCCAGGCGTCGGCGTACGCGGCCATGGTGGAGCCGATATCGCCGCGCTTGGCGTCGGCGATGGTCAGCACGCCCTCGTCCCGGGCGGTGGCGAGAACCTCTTCGAGGACTGCCATGCCGGCCGAACCGTGCCGTTCGTACAGCGCCACCTGCGGCTTGACCGCGGCAGCGAGCGAAGCCACGGACTCCAGGGCGGTGAGCGAAAAGCGCCTCAGGCCGGCGACGTCGTCGTTCAAGCCCCAGCTGGCCAGGAGCGCAGGGTGGGGGTCAATCCCGACGCACAGCGGACCGCGGTCCGCCATGGCCCGGCCCAGCCGGGAGCCGAACGGCTCCCGGCCGGCGCCTGCGGCAGTGTTCCCTGCCTCAGGCATTCTGCGCTGCCGGACTCTGCGCTGCCTTCTGCAGGGCGGCCTGCTGCGAGGCGATAAGGGCTGCGGCGTGCTCCTGCAGGCTGGTCACGGACCAGGCGTAGGTGCGCAGTGCCTCGATGGCCTGGACGGCGGCATTGAACTCGGCCACCGTGGTGATGCAGGGGATGCCGATGGACGTGGCGGCGGCACGGAGTTCGTACCCGTCGCTGCGGGCCTCGCCGCCGGACGGGGTGTTGAACACCATGTCGATTTCGCCGGCGATCACGAGGTCGGCGATGGTGCCTTCACCCTCGGCGCTGCTGCCCTCGGCGACCTTGCGCACCGGGGTGGCCTGGATGCCGTTGCGGCGAAGGACGTCGGCGGTGCCGCCAGTGGAGACGATTTCGAAGCCGAGGTCGGAGAGGCGCTTGACGCCCATGATCACCGAACGCTTGTCGCGGTTGGCCACGGAGACGAAGATCTTGCCTTCGGTGGGCAGGGCGTTGTTGGCGGCTGCCTGGCTCTTGGCGAAGGCGGTGTCGAAGTGCTTGTCGATGCCCATGACCTCGCCGGTGGAACGCATCTCCGGGCCGAGCAAGGAGTCCACTACCTTGCCTTCGAGCGTGCGGAAGCGGCTGAACGGCAGGACGGCTTCCTTGACCGAGACAGGAGCGTCAAGCGGCAGCGTGGATCCGTCACCGGTTTCCGGCAGCATCTTGTAGGCGCTGCGCAGCTGGTTGATGGTGACGCCCGTGCCGATCAGGGCTGCGGCCTTGGCCATCTGGACGCCGGTGGCCTTGGACACGAACGGCACGGTCCGGGAAGCGCGGGGGTTGGCTTCGAGGACGTACAGGACATCGGACGCCAGCGCGAACTGGATGTTGATGAGGCCGCGGACGCCCACACCTTCGGCAATGGCACGGGTGGCGGTGCGCACCCGGTCCAGGACGTTGCTACCCAGCGTGATGGGAGGCAGGACGCAGGCGGAGTCGCCGGAGTGGATGCCGGCCTCCTCGATGTGCTCCATGATGCCGCCCAGGTACATGTCGGTGCCGTCGAAGAGGGCGTCGACGTCGATTTCGACGGCGTCCTCCAGGAAGCGGTCGATCAGCACCGGGTGGTCCGGGGTGATTTCGGTGGCGTTGGCGATGTAGCGGGACAGGTTGGGCTCGTCGTAGACGATTTCCATGCCGCGGCCGCCCAGGACGTAGGACGGGCGGACCAGCACCGGGTAGCCGATCTCGTCTGCGATCTTCTTGGCATCCTCGAAGGAGACGGCGGTGCCGTTCTTCGGCGATACCAGTCCGGCCTTGTCCAGGACCCGGGAGAAAGCGCCGCGGTGCTCGGCGAGGTCGATGGCTTCCGGGGACGTCCCGAGGATCGGGACACCGGCGTCGGCCAGCTGCTGGGCCAGCTTCAGCGGGGTCTGCCCGCCGAGCTGCACGAAGACACCCATCACGCCGCCGGTGCGTTCCTCGGCTGCGATGACCTCCAGGACGTCCTCGAGGGTCAGCGGCTCGAAGTACAGCCGGGTGGAGATGTCGTAGTCGGTGGACACGGTTTCCGGGTTGCAGTTGACCATGACGGTCTCGTAGCCGGCCTTGCGCAGCGCCATGGAGGCGTGGACGCAGGAGTAGTCGAACTCGATGCCCTGGCCGATGCGGTTGGGCCCGGAGCCGAGGATGAGGATGGACGGTTTGGAGTGCAGCGCAACCTCGTCCTCCTCGTCGTAGGCCGAGTAGTGGTACGGCGTGTAAGCGGCGAACTCGGCGGCGCAGGTGTCCACGGTCTTGTAAACGGGGCGGATGCCGAGAGCCTGGCGGACGCCGCGGACCACTGCCTCGGAGTTGTGCGTGAGCGCACCGATCTGCTCGTCGGAGAAGCCGTGGCGCTTGGCGTTGCGGAGCATGTCCTGCGTGAGGGCACCGGAGCGGCGGATCTCCTGGGAGGTCTCGTTGAGCAGCTGCAGCTGGTCAAGGAACCAGGGGTCGATCTTGGTGGCCTCGAAGAGTTCCTCCACGCTGGCGCCGCCGAGTAGGGCGCGCTGCACCTGGTGCAGGCGTTCCGTCGTGGGGCGCTTGGCCTTCTCGATGAGCTCCGGGACCTCCCATTCGGGGACGGAGCTGAAGTCCAGCTGCGAGCCCTTCTGCTCGAGGGAGCGCAGGGCCTTCTGGAGGGCTTCGGTGAAGTTGCGGCCCATGGCCATGGCCTCGCCCACCGACTTCATGGTGGTGGTGAGGGTGTTGTCGGCAGCCGGGAACTTCTCGAATGCAAACCGCGGGACCTTGACCACCACGTAGTCGAGCGTGGGCTCGAAGGAGGCGGGGGTCTTCTGCGTGATGTCGTTCGGGATCTCGTCCAGGGTGTAGCCGAGCGAGAGCTTGGTGGCGATCTTGGCGATGGCGAAGCCCGTGGCCTTGGACGCCAGCGCCGAGGAGCGGGACACGCGCGGGTTCATTTCGATGACCACCACGCGGCCGGTCGCGGGGTCGATGGCGAACTGGATGTTGCAGCCGCCGGTGTCCACGCCGACTTCACGGATGACAGCGATGGAGATGTCGCGGAGCCGCTGGTATTCGCGGTCCGTAAGGGTGAGTGCCGGGGCCACGGTGATGGAGTCGCCGGTGTGCACGCCCACGGGATCGAAGTTCTCGATGGAACAGACGACAACCACGTTGTCGTTCTTGTCCCGCATCATTTCGAGCTCGTATTCCTTCCAGCCCAGGATGCTCTCTTCGAGCAGCACCTCGCTGGTGGGGCTGTACTGCAGGCCCTGGCCGACGATCCGGCGAAGGTCATCCTCGTTGTACGCCAGGCCGGAACCGAGGCCGCCCATAGTGAAGGAGGGACGGACCACCATGGGGTAGCCGAGGTCGTCGGCTGCCTTCAGTGCCTCGTCCATGCTGTGGATGATGTGGCTGCGGGCGGATTCCGCGCCACAGCGCTCCACGACGCCCTTGAACTTCTCGCGGTCCTCGCCGAGCTCGATCGCGGCGATGTTCGCGCCGATCAGTTCCACGTTGTACTTCTCCAGCACACCGTTCTTGTCCAGCGCGATGGCGGTGTTCAGCGCCGTCTGGCCGCCCAGGGTGGGCAGCACCGCGTCCGGGCGCTCCTTGGCGATGATCTTCTCCACCACCTCGGGGGTGATGGGCTCGATGTAGGTGGCGTCGGCGAACTCCGGGTCGGTCATGATGGTGGCCGGGTTGGAGTTGACGAGGATGACCCGCAGGCCTTCCTCCTTGAGGACGCGAAGGGCCTGCGTGCCGGAGTAGTCGAATTCAGCGGCCTGGCCGATGACGATCGGGCCGGAACCGATGACCAGGACGCTCTTAAGGTCAGTTCTCTTGGGCATTACTTCTTGTCCTCAGTCTTGTTGTCAGTCGTGTTCGGCCCGGCCGGGTTCTGCTGGGCCTCTGCGGGGTGCTGGGCGTCTACGCGATCCTTGGACAGGTTCGCGGTGCGGCCATCCCGGGTGCCTTCCATCAGCTCGATAAAACGGTCGAAGAGGTAGGCGGCGTCGTGCGGGCCGGCGGCGGCTTCGGGGTGGTACTGGACGGAGAAGGCCGGGATGTCCAGGCAGGCCAGGCCTTCCACGACGTCGTCGTTCAGGCTGACGTGGCTGACCTCGACCCGTCCGTAGCGCTCTTCCGGCGCATTGGTGGGGCCGTCCAGCGGGGCGTCAACGGCAAAGCCGTGGTTCTGCGAGGTGATCTCCACCTTGCCCGTACGGCGGTCCATGACGGGCTGGTTGATGCCGCGGTGGCCGTAACGCAGCTTGTAGGTGCCGAAGCCGAGGGCGCGGCCCAGGATCTGGTTGCCGAAGCAGATGCCGAAGTACGGCAGCTTCTCGTCCAGGACGGTGCGGAGCAGTTTGACCTGGTTGTCGGCGGTGGCGGGGTCGCCGGGGCCGTTGGACATGAAGAAACCGTCGGGGCTGACGGCCTTGACGTCGTCGATGGTGGCCGTGGCGGGCAGCACGTGCACGCGGACGCCGCGCTCGGCGAAGCGCACCGGCGTCATGGCCTTGATGCCGAGGTCGATCGCCGCGATGCTGAGGCGCGCGTCCCCGTCCCAGCCGTGGTCCTTCGGCTCCACCACGTAGGCTTCGTCGATACTGACTTCCTCGGCAAGCCGGGCGCCTTCCATCGGCTCGCTGGCGAGCACGGCGTCGACGAGTTCCTTGTCCGTGGCGTTGGCTGCCTCGCCGGAGAAGATGCCGGCGCGCATGGTCTTGTGCTCGCGCAGGTGGCGGGTGATGGCCCGGGTGTCCACGCCCTGGATGCCGACGATGCCCTGCTCGACGAGCTCGTCGTCCAGGCTGCGCTCGGAGCGCCAGTTGGACGGGCGGCGGGCGGCGTCACGGACGATGTAGCCGGCCACCCAGATGCGGCGGGATTCCGCGTCCTCGCTGTTTACACCGGTGTTGCCGATGTGCGGGGCCGTCTGCACCACCAGCTGGCGTGCGTAGGACGGGTCGGTAATGGTCTCCTGGTAGCCGGTCATGCCGGTGGCGAAGACCGCTTCCCCCAGCGCGGTGCCCTGTGCGCCGTAGCTGCGGCCGCGGAAGATGCGGCCGTCTTCGAGCACCAGGACGGCGGGGGCGGATGCTGCGGCCTGCGGCGCAGTTCCTGCGTTTACTGTCACTTCGGTTTCCGTCACTTTATTACTTTCCACTATGGGCACCTGCCTGGGGGCCTGGGGAGATCATTTCCTGAAGTTGTTGGAGGACGGCCGGCTTGTCCGCGGCGCGGCGGGTGCGGAAGCCGGTGTCCAGGGCGTGGGTTCCGAGCGTCCAGCTGAGAATCAGCAGCCCGTCCTTTTCCACGAATTTACCGGCCATGCCGCTGTCCTGCCGGACGCCGGCCAGCGAGGCCGCCGGGATGAACAGCGGACGCGCGCCGGAGCGGTCCAGGAGCACTCCTTCCGGATGGATGGAGAGCTCTGCGTTGGTGCGGATGCCGAGGCCGTGCACGGCAATCCTGTCCAGCCAGTCCCCCGCGGTGGTGGAGGCCACGTACTGTCCGTCCGCCGAAAGCAGCGGCTCGCCCAGCCCGGCAGGAACTGCCGGCAGCTGTTCGATGTCGGACTGCCGCCGGAGCCGGTTGCGCCAGCCTATCCAGATCAGGACAAAGACGACGGCGACCACCGCCAGCATCGCAAGTCCGGGAAGGACTTTTTCCATCAGTTGGCACCTGCTGCGCCGGCAACCGGCGCTTCGGAGGGATAGCGGTAGGGCGTGTTGAGCCTGCCGTCCAGGACCGTGGGGTGGCCCTTGAAGAACGTGGCCACCACCTTGCCCGGGAGTTCCATGCCGCGGAACGGCGAGTTGCGTCCCATCGTTGCCATGGCGGAAGGATCCACGGTCCAGCGCGCGGCCGGGTCCACGAGGACGATGTTGGCGGGTTCGCCCTCTTCGAGCGGCCGGCCCTGGTCCGTGAGCCGCCCGATGCCGGCCGGCGCCGCGGAGGTGACCCTGGCGAAGTCGGCCCAGGTCATGAGGCCGGTCTCGATCATGGCGTGCTGGACCACGGACAGGGCCGTTTCCAGCCCGGTCATGCCCATGGCCGCCTGCGCCCACTCGCATTCCTTGTGCTCGCTCGGGTGCGGGGCGTGGTCGGTGCCGACGACGTCGATGGTGCCGTCAGCGAGGGCGGCACGCAGGGCTTGGACGTCGTCGTTGGTGCGCAGCGGCGGGTTGACCTTGTAGACGGGGTCGTAGCTGCGGACCAGGTCATCGGTGAGCAGCAGGTGGTGCGGGGTCACTTCGGCAGTGACGTTGATGCCGCGGCTCTTGGCCCAGCGGATGATCTCGACCGAGCCTGCGGTGGACACGTGGCAGACGTGGAGCCGGGAGCCCACGTGCTGGGCCAGCAGGACGTCGCGGGCGATGATGCTTTCCTCAGCCACTGCCGGCCAGCCGGTCAGGCCGAGGACCGCGGACACTTCGCCTTCATTCATCTGGGCACCGGCGGTGAGGCGGGGTTCCTGCGCGTGCTGGGCCACGACGCCGTCGAACGCCTTGACGTACTCCAGCGCGCGGCGCATCAGGACGGGATCGTGGACGCAGATGCCGTCGTCGGAGAACATGCGGACCTGGGCGCGGGAGTCGGCCATCGCGCCGAGTTCGGCGAGCTGCTCGCCGGCGAGCCCCACAGTGACGGCGCCCACCGGGCGCACGTCAACCCAGCCGGCGGCCCGGCCCAGGCTGTAGACCTGCTCCACGACGCCGGCCGTGTCCGCCACCGGGGTGCTGTTGGCCATGGCGTGTACGGCGGTGAAGCCGCCGAGGGCCGCGGCGCGGGTGCCGGTTTCCACCGTTTCGGCGTCTTCGCGGCCCGGTTCGCGGAGGTGCGTGTGGACGTCCACCATGCCCGGCAGGGCGACGAGGCCGTCGGCGTCGATCACGGTGGCGCCGTCGGCTGCGTCTGCAGCTGTGTCTGTCGCTGACAGGTTGGTGCCGCGGGCGGTGATCACGCCGCCGCGGATGAGCAGGTCCTCGGCGTCGCCGCCAAGGATCGCGGCGCCGCGGATAAGGTATGTGGTTTCTTCAGCCATCAGTTGCTCTCCTTCAGGGTGGCGGCTGGTTCACGGGTATCCCCGGAGAGCAGCAGGTACAGGGCGGCCATGCGGATCGACACGCCATTCTTCACCTGCGCGAGCACGGTGGAACGGGGCGAATCGGCGGCGGCCGCGGAAATTTCCAGGCCCCGGTTCATGGGACCGGGGTGCATGATGATGGTGTCCTTCAGGCCCAGGCGGTCCAGCGCGCGGAGCCTGTTGTCGTCAAAGCCCCAACGGCGTGAGTACTCCCGGGTGGACGGGAAGAACGAGGCGTTCATGCGCTCGCCCTGGACGCGGAGCATCATGACCGCGTCGACGCCCTTTTCCAGGGTCTCGTCCATGTCATAGCTGATGGTGCAGGGCCAGCGTTCGACGCCGATCGGCAGCAGTGTGGGCGGCGCCACCAGGGTCACGTCGGCGCCGAGCGTGCGCAGGAGCCAGACGTTGGACCGCGCCACGCGGGAGTGCAGGACGTCGCCGGCGATGGCGACGCGCATGCCGCGCAGGTCCGCCCCCGTGGACGGCAGGCCGGAGAGCTTGGTCCAGTGCCGCCGCATGGTGAACGCGTCCAGCAGCGCCTGCGTGGGGTGTTCGTGGGTGCCGTCGCCGGCGTTGATGACTGCGGCGTCGATCCAGTCGGTGGCTGCCAGCCGGTGCGGTGCACCGGAGGCCCAGTGACGGATCACGACGGCGTCAGCACCCATGGCGGACAGCGTCTGGGCGGTGTCCTTGAGGGACTCGCCCTTGGAGACCGACGATCCCTTGGCGGCGAAGTTGATGACGTCCGCGGAGAGCCGCTTGGCTGCGGCTTCGAAGGAAATGCGGGTCCTGGTGGAATCCTCGAAGAAGAGGTTCACCACGGTCCGTCCGCGCAGGGCGGGGAGCTTCTTGACCTCGCGCTCCCCCACGCTCGACATTTCTTCGGCGGTGTCGAGGATGCGGACGGCGTTGGCCAGGCTGAGGTCTTCGGTGGAGAGCAGGTGCTTCATGCGCCGCCCTCGATTACCACTTCGTTGACCGTCTGGCCGTCGACGGCGTCGGTCTCCTCGAGCCGGACCCGGACCTTTTCGGCGGAAGACGTGGGCAGGTTCTTGCCCACGTGGTCGGCGCGGATGGGAAGTTCGCGGTGGCCCCGGTCAATCAGGACGGCCAGGCGGACAATGCGCGGCCGGCCGAGGTCCACGAGTGCGTCCAGGGCGGCGCGGATGGTCCGGCCGGAATACAGGACGTCGTCGATCAGCACGACAACCTTGTTGTCGATGCCCGTGAGCGGCAGCTGGGTGCGGTGCGGCGGCCTGGTGGGCTGGTGGGAAAGGTCATCCCGGAACATGGTGACGTCCAGCTGGCCGACGATGGCGGCGGCGTCCACGGCGGGATCGGCGGCGGCGATTTTCTGGGCGAGCCGGACGGCGAGCGGGTAGCCGCGGCGGGGAATGCCCAGCAGCACCAGATCCTGGGAGCCCTTGTTGGCCTCGAGGATTTCATGGGCGATACGAGTGAGGGCACGGTCAATGTCCGCCTGGTTGAGAACAACCCTGGCCGGAACCGGTGCCTGCGTGACAGAAGTCATCGCTCGTCTCCCCTTTCCCCGCCTCACGGGACGGAATTAAAAAAGGAACATTTGCCTTCCAAAATTACCACACGGGCGTCTGGCCCCGGCCCCGGCAGAGGGCGTCGTCCGTCACACCGCAGGGCGCTGTGCTGTGTTGCCCACCGCGGCATTGCCCACCCCGGCGCTTTGTTGCCTACCGCGCGGCACATAGGCTCGTGTCTATGTCGATGAACCCGCAGCAGCCGCCTTCCGGCCCTGGCCGGAACCGCTCAGCCTGGAACCGGCCCGGCGGCCCCGGGCACCAGTTCCAGGAACACCCCGCGAATCCCAGCTGGATGGGCCACGTCCAGCCGCAGAACTACAGGCCGGCGCCGGGGCACAGCGGCGGCGCCGTGTACCAGGTCATCCCGGAGGCCGCGTCCACCGTGGCCGCCCGTCCGGGGGCAGGGACGCTGGGACTCGTGGTGGGCGGCGGGATCCTTGCCTTCGTCAGCCTTTTCCTCGTGGTGCCGTTCCTCCTGTCCAGCACCGGCGTCACCGGCTTCGTCATCGGTTTTGTTGCGTCCCTCATCCCGCTGGCGGCTGTGCTGTTCGCCGTCGCCGTCATTGACCGCTGGGAACCCGAGCCAACGCGCCTGCTGCTGTTTGCCTTCACCTGGGGCGCGGCCGTCTCCATTGCCGTAACGCTGCTCATCCAGCCGGTCTTCGCCCTCGCGGCCCCGGCCACCGACGAGGCGTCCTTCCGCGATTTCATGACCACCGTGCAGGCGCCCGTGGTGGAGGAATTCGCGAAGTCACTGGGCCTGCTGCTGCTTCTCCTGTTTGCCCGCCGCAACTTTGACGGCCCCGTGGACGGTGTGGTGTTTGCCTTCACCATCGCGGGAGGCTTCGCCTTCACCGAGAACATCCTGTACTTCGGCCGGGCGATCGCCGAGTCCAGCACACCCGGCAGCGACCTTGTCCAGATCTTCTTCCTGCGCGGGGTGATGTCGCCGTTCGCGCACGCCATCTTCACCGGGACCACGGGCCTGATCATGGGCCTTGCCGCGCGACGCTGGCATCCCGGCGTCTCCGTGCTCGCATTCTTCGCGGGCCTGGTTCCCGCCATGATCCTGCACAACAGGTGGAACAGCATGGGACAGGATTTCCTCGCCCAGTACGTGCTGGTGCAGGTCCCCATCTTCCTGCTGGCCGTGGCCTGCATCGTGGTGCTGCGGGTCGCGGAGACGCGCCTCACCCGGCAGCGCCTCCAGGAGTACGCCGCCGCGGGGTGGTTCGCGCCGGCCGAGGTGGAGCTGCTGTCCACTCCGGGAGGCCGCCGGCAGGCTGTGCGCTGGGCGGGCTCCTACAACCGGGGCGATCAGATGAAGGAGTTCGTCAAGGCGGCGACGCGCCTGGCATTCACCCGGCAGCGTATCCTCAGCGGCAGGGATGTGCCGGCCCACCAGCAGGACGAGGTGCAGCAGCTGCGCCACCTGACCGAACTTAGGGCTGCCGTCCAGCAGTAAGGTCCGGTCCAACAGCATCGGAGATGCAGGAAGCCCCTGCCGGGTACCCGGCAGGGGCTTCCTGCGTATTACTCAGTTCAGGCGAGCAGGGACGGCTTCAGCTGCTGAAGGCGTCCCAGGAGGCCGTTGATGAACGACGGCGACTCGTCGGTGGAGAGCGTCTTCGCCAGAGCGACAGCTTCGCTGACGGCGACGCCGTCGGGAACGTCGTCGTTGTAGAGCAGCTCCCAGGTGCCGATCCGCAGGATGGCGCGGTCTACGGACGGCATCCGCTCAAGGGTCCAGCCCTGCGAGTAGGTCTCCAGGAATTCGTCGATGGTGGCCTGCATCGACACCACACCTTCAACGATCTCAAGGGTGTACGGATTGACGATCTGGTCGGTCCTCTCGCGGCGCGCACGCAGCACGTCGAAGGCCGAGACAGAGCGCTGCTCGGCTTCGAAGAGGACCTCAAGAGCCCTGTTGCGGGCTTTACCGCGGGCGCTCACTAGTCGTTAACCCGGCCCAGGTAGCTGCCGTCGCGGGTGTCGACCTTGACCTTGGTGTTGTTCTCGACGAACAGGGGCACCTGGATCTCGTAGCCCGTCTCCAGGGTTGCGGGCTTGGTGCCGGCGGAGGAGCGGTCGCCCTGCAGGCCCGGCTCGGTGTAGGTGATTTCAAGGACAACGCTCGGCGGCAGCTCGATGTACAGCGGGTTGCCTTCGTGGATGGCGATGTTGACCATCTGGTTTTCCAGCATGAAGTTGGTGGCATCACCCACCGTGGCGCCGGAAACGGTGATCTGGTCGTAGTCCTGCGTGTCCATGAAGACGAAGTCGGCGCCGTCCTGGTACAGGTACTGGTAGTCGCGGCGGTCCACGGTGGCGGTCTCGATCTTGAGGCCGGCGTTGAAGGTCTTGTCGACGACCTTGCCGGACATGACGTTGCGCATCTTGGTGCGCACGAACGCGCCGCCCTTGCCCGGCTTGACGTGCTGGAACTCGATGACGTTCCAGAGTTGGCCCTCAAGCTTCAGGACGGTTCCGTTCTTGATGTCGTTTGTGGTTGCCACTGGTTTCCTCTGGTTGTGTCTGACTGGTCCTGGCTGCCAGCTGTTTATATCAAGCAGGCATGCCGAACGGCGCGCCAGCGTGTAGTTATCAAAAATCCAGAAACTATTCTAGCGGAAAAGGCGGGCACGGTTTCCGGGGCCGCCTGACGGCGTGGCCGGAGGACCGGTCCGGCGGCGGTCAGGAGGCCAGTTCGAAGACGTCCCGCGCCCGCTGCAGCGCCACCGTTGAGGAATAGATGAGGGCCGCATCGGCGGACTGGGCAACGCGCAGGTCCAGCGCCCGGGCGAAGGATTCCACCGCGGCGCCGATGTTCCCTGCGGCGAAGTGGGTCCGGCCAAGGCACTGGTGAGCCAGGGCCTCGTTGGCCGTTCCGTGCGCCTCGCCGAGCAGCTGCCGGAAGAGTTCAATGGCGCGGTCGTAGCGGTGGGCCACGCGCAGGACATCCGCCTCGTAGGCCCGGAGCCGGAACGACTCGGGGTCCTTGTAACGGGCCTCTGCCAGCACTTCGGCGGCGTCCGCGGCGTGCCCCTCCACGAGCAGCACCAGGACCTGGTCGGCGGGGTCTGTGGTTGCCGCAAGCGCGGCGGCGCACGCCTCTTCGCTGATGATTTCAGGAAGCAGCGATTCCGGATTGACCCGGATCCCCGGGAACCCGCCGTCGGGCCACTCGATCGTTCCGGCCTGGTCGTCGCGCATCAGGAGGCAATCTCCTGGTACGCGGCGAAGAGCAGGGACGTATCGGGCACGTCCAGGATCCCCGGCTTGGCAATTCCGTCCAGGACCACGAAGCGGAGCAGGTCGCCGCGGGACTTCTTGTCGCGGCGCATGCCGTCGAGAAGCCCCTGCCAGCGGTCGCGCCGGTACGTGACGGGCAGCCCAAGGGATTCGAGGATGCTGCGGTGCCGGTCAGCGTCAGCATCGCTCAGCCGGCCCACGCTCCGGGACAGCTCGGCCGCGAACATCATGCCGACCGAGACGGCAGCGCCGTGCCGCCACGAGTAGCGTTCCACGAGTTCGATGGCGTGGCCCAGGGTGTGGCCGTAGTTCAGGATTTCCCGGAGTCCGGACTCCTTGAGGTCTTCCGAGACGACGCGGGCCTTGACGGCGATGGCGCGTTCAATGAGTTCACGCAGGGCGTCGGAGCCGGGATCAGTCACGGCGTCCGGATCCTTCTCCACAAGGTCCAGAATCGCGGGATCGGCAATGAAGCCGCACTTGATGACCTCGGCCATGCCGGAGATGATCTCGTTCCGCGGCAGAGTCTTTAGCGTGTCCAGGTCCGTGAGGACGGCTGCGGGCGGGTGGAAGGAACCCACGAGGTTCTTGCCTTCGGCTGTGTTGATCCCGGTCTTGCCGCCCACGGCGGCATCGACCATGCCGAGGAGGCTGGTGGGCATGTGGATGACCTTGACGCCGCGCAGCCAGGTGGCGGCCACGAAACCGGCGAGGTCGGTGACAGCGCCGCCGCCGACGGAGACCACAGCATCGGAGCGGGTGAAGTCGTTCTGTCCCAGCACCTGCCAGCAGAACGCGGCCACCTGGATGTGCTTGCCCTCTTCGGCGTCCGGGATTTCGGCGGTGACGGCGGTGAAGCCGGCAGCTGCGAGCTCATCCCGGACGGTGTCGCCGGTGAGCCGGAGGGCCCGCGGATGGATGACCAGGACGCGCCGTACGCGCTCGCCCAGCAGCCCCGGGAGGGTGCCGAGCAAGCCGCGGCCAATTACGACGTCGTAATTGTCCCCGGCCGACTGCCCGGTGACCTTGATGACGGTTGATTCGCTCACTTTTCAACTTCCTGTTTCGCGGCAGCGCATTTCTTGGCTGCCGTCGTCGCGGTCTGGTTGATCCCGCGGGTGGTGGCCCCGGCTGACTTGGCGGCTGTGAAGTCGCACAAAGCAGCTTCCAGCTTCAGGCCCAGCTGAGGCACGGTTCCCTGCCGGACATCCAGCACGATGTCCGCGAGGCGTTCATAGACCGGCTTTCGCGTGGCGAACAGCGCCTTCCAGCGCCGGATGCCGTCACCGGCCAGCAGCGGCCGCCCGGAATTCTTGGCGATCCGAGCGGCGACGGTATCGGCATCGCACTCCAGGTAGACCACCGTGCACCGATCCAGCAGCTGCTGCGTGCCGGAGTCCAGGACCGAGCCGCCGCCCAGGGAAACCACCGTGGCGGTACCTGCAGCGGCTTCGATGATGCGTGCCACCGTCCGGGCCTCGATCTCCCGGAAGGCACGCTCACCGCGGCTGGCGAAGATATCCGCAATGGAACCGTGGCCCTCCACAATGACCGCGTCGGTGTCCACGAACGGGGCGTCCAGCTGTTGCGCCAACTGCTGCCCGATCGCCGATTTGCCCACCGCCATGGGCCCGATGAGCACAATAGGCCGGTCCCCCGCCTCGCAGGGTGTCTTGCTCCGGGGCACTAGAGTCCGATCGTATCCAGCGACGCCGGAATGCTCTCGAGGTAGCCCCTGATGTTGCGGGCTGTCTCGGCCACGGAGTCGCCGCCGAACTTTTCGGTCACGGCCTCAGCCAGGACCAGCGCAACCATGGCCTCCGCCACCACACCGGCCGCCGGAACCGCACAGACGTCCGAGCGCTGGTGGTGAGCCTTGGCCGCCTCACCGGTGCTGATGTCGATGGTCTTCAGGGCGCGCGGCACGGTGGCGATGGGCTTCATGGCGGCCCGGACGCGCAGGACGTCGCCGATGCTCATGCCGCCTTCGATGCCGCCGGCGCGGTTGCTGGTGCGGATGATCCTGCCGTCAGCTTCCTTGACGATCTCGTCGTGGGCGGCGGACCCGCGGCGTGCGGCGGTGAGGAAACCGTCGCCCACCTCAACGCCCTTGATGGCCTGAATGCCCATGAGGGCGGCGGCCAGGCGGGAATCGAGGCGGCGGTCCCAGTGGACGTAGCTGCCGAGTCCCGGGGGCAGGCCGTAGGCAAGAACCTCCACCACGCCCCCGAGGGTTTCGCCTTCCTTGTGGGCGGCGTCCACCTCCGCAACCATGGCGTCGGACGTTTCCCGGTCGAAGCAGCGCAGCGGATCGGCATCGAGCGCGATCACGTTGTCCGGCACCGGCAGCGGCCGGCCCTCGGGAACGGTCACGCTGGCGATGGAGACAGTGTGGCTGACAAGCTCAATGCCCAGGTGCTTCAGGAACTGGGCGGCAACGGTGCCCATGGCAACACGCGTAGCGGTTTCCCGGGCGCTGGCGCGCTCAAGCACGGGACGGGCCTCGTCGAAGCCGTACTTCTGCATGCCGGTAAAGTCGGCGTGTCCCGGGCGCGGCCGGGTCAGCGGGGCGTTGCGGGCCTGTCCCGCGAGTTCCTCAGGATCCACGGGGTCGGCTGACATGATCTGTTCCCACTTGGGCCATTCGGTGTTGCCCACCTGGATGGCGACGGGGCCGCCTTGGGTGATGCCGTGGCGGACACCGCCGAGGATCGTGACGACGTCCTGCTCAAACTTCATCCGTGCCCCGCGGCCGTAGCCGAGCCGCCGGCGGGCAAGGGCATCGGCGATCTGCCCGCTGGTGAGTTCAACACCTGCGGGGACGCCTTCAATAATTCCGACCAGTGCCGGGCCATGGGATTCACCGGCGGTCAACCAACGCAACATATAAACCATCCTGCCATGTCTGGCGGTCAGGACACCCGCCGGGGTGCCCCGACTGCGTCGCACATCACATCTATGACGTCGGCACTGCCGGCCTCTGCCAGGCCGGTGAAATGCCGGACCTGCTCCACCGCCTGGTAGAGCAGCATCTCAAGGCCGGGAACCACTGTTCCGCCGCCGGCGTGCCAGGCGGCGGCAATCCGGCTGGGCCAGGGATCGTAGGCGACATCCAGCAGGACGCCGTCAGTGCGCTGTCCCAGCGCTTCGAGCTCTGCCGCCATCCCGTCGGCCGCCCGCGGCGGCAGCGTGGAGATTACGACGCCGGCACCGGCCATCGCTTCGACCGCACCTTCGAGGGCATGGACGGTGATGTCCTTGCCGAGCCCGGCGGCTGCGGCCTTGGCTTCTTCAGCCCGGGCGGTGTTCCGGACGTACAGGTCCACAGACACGGCTCCAAGCTCCTGCAGGGCCGCCACTGCCGCGGCTGCGGTTCCGCCGCCGCCAAGAATGACGCCCGCGGGCGCGTCACTGGCCCCGGCGTTGCGGAGGGCGTTGACGATCCCCGCGACGTCGGTGTTATAGCCGATGCGCCGGGTGGCCTCCCCGACACCTTCGAACACCACGGTGTTGATGACGCCCAGGACCCGGGCCACGCCGCGGACCTCGTCCACCTCAGAGACCATGGCCTTCTTCAGCGGCATGGTGACGGACAGTCCCCGCCAGCCGGCTTCGGCACGGACAGAGTCCATGAACGCCGGCAGCGACTCTTCAGTCACATCGATGGCGCTGTAGCCGATGTCCGCACCGAGCCGCGCGTAGGCGGCAAGGTGAAGCGCCGGTGACTTCGAATGGCCGATGGGGTGCCCCAGGACGGCTGCCCGCAGGCTCATACGCAACGGCCCGGGTTGGCCTCGCACCAGGCGTTGTACTGCTCGACGTAGCCGTTGT
This sequence comes from Arthrobacter sp. ISL-65, assembly GCF_018613795.1. Taxonomy (GTDB): domain Bacteria; phylum Actinomycetota; class Actinomycetes; order Actinomycetales; family Micrococcaceae; genus Arthrobacter. The sequence continues at coordinate 106,658 of NZ_JAGGPN010000049.1, read as the reverse complement.
GCTCGGCCAGCGTCTTGGAGAACTTCGTCTCCTTGGTGTCGAGGTTGATGGTCACCCAGTACAGGTAATCGTTGTCGTTCGGCTTGGCCGCCGCGTCGATCGCATTCTTGCCCGGCGATCCGATGGGCCCGGCGGGCAGGCCCTGGATGGCGTACGTGTTGTACGGGTTGGACTTGTCGGCCTTCTCGGCCTCGTCGATGTGGAAGGTCTTCTTGCCCAGGCCGTACGTGACTGTGGCGTCCGACTGGATCAGGCCATTGGTTTCCGTGTTGGTGGGCTTCAGCCGGTTGTAGATGGCCCCCGCCACGTCCTTGTACTCGGCCTGGCCGCCCTCTGCCTGCACGATGCTGGCAACGGTCACGGCGTCATACTGCTTGGCGGGGTCCGTGACGCCCTGTGCCTTCAGTTCATCCTGGGTGGTCTTCACCAGCTTGGTGAGGATCTCCCTGGAGGTGGTTCCCAGCGGGAAACGGTACTCCCCCGGCGCCAGGAACCCTTCCAGGTTCTTCGCCTTGGCCGTCAGTCCGAACTGCTTGGGCGAGTCGCTGAGCGCCTTTAGCTGCGCCAGCGAAAGACCGGATCCCTCCGAGATCGCCTGCAGGGATTCATCGATCCGCAGGCCTGCGCTGAGGGCGAAGTACATGACCTTCGCCTGTCCCTCGTTGAGAAGTACGGAGACGGCGTCGGAGTTCTTCATTTCCTGTTTGAAGTCGTACTCCCCCGGCGACAGAGTGCCGCCGGAGGCGGTCAGGGCTACCATGAAGGTTTCGGCGTTGGCCACCACCTTCGCGTCTTCCAGCTTGGCCGCAACGGACACCGGACCTTCGCCCGGATCGACCGATACCTTGACCTGGCCGGCGCCGGGGCCCGGGAAGTCGGCAGGCTTGTCGTTCCCCAGCAGCGGTTTCAGGAACTGCGCCCCTACGACGGTGGCAGTGACGAACAGCGCGAGCGTCAGCAGCAGCGCCACGAGGCGGCGCCGGCGCCGGACTTTCTTGGATGGCCGGGCCACCGTGGCTACGTCTTCGGCACCGGCCAGGAGCTGATGCCCCACGGCCTGTTGCTCGTAGTGCTCATGGTCCTCGTAGGTGTCGTGGCCTAATGCGTCGTGGTGGATGTCATAGTGGTGGCCATCCTCATGGTGGAGGACGCCTCCCTGAGGCCCATGGTGGCCACCCGCAAATTCCGCAAAGTGCGGCGCGTCTTCGGCCTGGACGCCGTGAGCCCCGGATGCCGCTTCCTCGTGTGTGGCAGTGCCCGTGTGCGCGGCTGCTTCCCCATGTTCGGCGGGGTCGTGGATGGTCGGCGGAACCGGCGGAGTGTCGGGAACCTCGGTGGCGGGAACAGCCTGGGCAGCGGGAACCTGGGCGTCAGGAATGTGGGCTTCCGGGACAGGGGATGCGGCGGGAACGGCCGCCGGAGGTATCGCTATTGCCGCAGTCCGGGCACCATCCGAACCGGAAGCAGAGTCCGAAGCCGAAGCCTCGGTCCGCTGTGCGGCGCCCACTCCAACGTGCACCTCTTCACCGGACTCGTAGGCCTGCTCGGGCACGGCATCGCCGGACTCGGCAGTGACGGACTTCTCGCGGGCGCGGATCTCCTTGCGTGTCAGGGGCCGTCCGGCGTCCGCGAAGGGGTCGCCGGAGGAGTCGTCGCTATTGACCGGGCTCACTGTAGCTTTCCATCCTCTGAAGATTGTGTTTCCTTTTCCGGGTCAGGCCGTTCAGCAATACCTGCGGCGGCGTGTCCGGGCAGCCCCGCACGGGGAAGCGCGCGCACACGGCTCCCCACATCCGTTCCCCTGGCTTTTTGCATGTCGATGGCGTGCTGCAAGATTCCCGCAGCCGCAACCTGATCCACCACTTTACGGTGATTTTTGCTGCTCATGCCAGCTTCGTGAAGGTTGCGGTGGGCCGTGACGGTGCTGAGCCGTTCGTCAACCAGGTGTACCGGAACGTCCGAACCGGCTCGCTCCAGCTCGTCAGCCAGCAGCTGTGCGTACTCCGTGGCCATGCGGGCTGAGGCGTGTTCCTCGCCTTTCATGGTCCGTGGCAGGCCCACAAATATCTGCACGGCTCCCCGGTCCGAGGCCAGGGCGGCAATGACCCGGACATCCGAATTCTTCTTGGGATTCCGGTCCAGAGTCTTCAGCGGTGTGGCCAGGATCTCGTCCCGGTCGCAGATGGCGACGCCGACGCGGACGGTCCCCACGTCCACCCCCAGTTTGATGCCCCGGGGGTGGACGTGCGGCTCAGCGGAAGAAGTCACGGTTTGTTAGCGCCTGGTGACGGCATCGACGACGGCGGACAGTGCGGCGCCGACCTTGGAGGCGTCGGTGCCGCCACCCTGGGCCACGTCGTCCTTGCCGCCACCGCCGCCACCGAGGATCCCGGCGGCGAGCCGGACCAGCGCGCCGGCCTTGACTCCGGCTTCACGGGCGGCTTCATTGGTGGCCACCAGGATGACCGGGCGGTCATTGCTGACGCCGGCCACGGCAACCGTGGAGGCTTCCGAGCCGAGCCGGTTGCGTAGGTCCAGGGCCAGACCACGGATGTCGTCGGCACCGCTGACCTGGCCGGCATCGTGCGCGATGACCCGGACGCCGGCGGCGTCCACGGCGGTTCCGGCGAGCTGGGCGGCAGCGGCCGCGAGCTGTTCCTTCCGGAGCCGCTCGAGTTCCTTTTCCGTGGCCTTCAGCTTGGTGAGGGTCGCGGAGATCCGGTCTGCCAGCTGCCCGGACGGCACCTTGAGCATCTCGGTGAGTTCGGTCACGAGGGCACGTTCGGCGGCCAGGTGCCGGAAGGCGTCCATGCCCACGAACGCCTCGACGCGGCGGTTTCCGGATCCGACGGACTGCTCCCCGAGCAGGGACAGGCTGCCGATCAGGGACGTGTTGGACACGTGGGTGCCGCCGCACAGCTCGCGGGACCACGCGCCGTCGATCTCCACAACCCGGACCTCGCTGCCGTAGTTCTCGCCAAACAGCGCCATGGCGCCGAGAGCCTTGGCCTCGGCGAGGCCCATGACCTTGGTGTCCACGTGGAAGTTGTTCCGGATGGCGAGGTTGGAGACTTCCTCGACCTCGGACTTGGTGGCGGCGCTGAGCCCTTCACCCCAGGCGAAGTCGAACCGGAGGTACCCGGCCTTGTTGAACGAACCGCGCTGGGTGGCCTGCGGGCCGAGGATCTGGTGCAGCGCCGCGTGAACGATGTGCGTTCCGGTGTGCGCCTGCTCTGCAGCGTGGCGCCGTTCGCGGTCCACCGCGGCACGGACCAGTGCGTCCGAGGCGATCTCGCCTTCGCGGACGATGGCCTTGTGCACGCTCAGGCCCTTGATCGGACGCTGGACGTCCAGGACCTCGACGACGAATCCGTCGCCGGTGATCAGCCCGGTGTCGGCTGCCTGGCCGCCGGCCTCGGCGTAGAACGGGGTCTCGGCGAGCACGAGTTCGATTTCGTCGCCGGTGGCTGCCTGGGACACCTTGCTGCCGCGGCTGAGGATGCCGCGGACCCGGGACTCGCCCTCGAGGTCGGTGTAGCCGGTGAAGACGGTTTCGCCTTCTGCCAGGAGTTCCTGGAAGGCGGAGAGGTCGGCGTGGCCGCCCTTCTTGCCTTTGGCGTCGGCCTGGGCGCGCTGGCGCTGCTCGAGCATGAGCTTGCGGAACTCGGGTTCGTCCACCTTCAGGCCGGCTTCCTCGGCCATTTCGAGCGTCAGGTCGATGGGGAAGCCGTAGGTGTCGTGCAGCGCGAATGCGTCGGCGCCGGAAAGGGGACGCCCGGCAGCCTTGGATTCGTTGACGGCATCCTCAAGCCGGGCGGTGCCGGAAGCGATGGTGCGCAGGAACGCCTTCTCTTCGGCGTAGGCGATCCGGCTTATGCGGTCGAAGTCCGTGTCCACGATGGGGTACACGCCCTTCATGGCGTCGCGCGAGGCGGGCAGCAGGTCCGGCAGGCAGGCCTGTTCCACGCCCAGCAGGCGCATGGAGCGGACCGCACGGCGGATGAGGCGTCGCAGCACGTAGCCGCGGCCTTCGTTGGAGGGCGTGACGCCGTCGGCGATGAGCATCAGGGCCGAACGGATGTGGTCGGCAACAACGCGCATGCGGACGTCATCGGTGTGGTGCGGGTCATCCTCCGTCTCGGCGGAGGTGTATTCCCTGCCCGAGAGCTTGGCGGCCATGTCGATGACCGGGCGCACCTGGTCGGTCTCGTACATGTTCTCGACGTCCTGCAGGATCATGGCGAGGCGTTCCATGCCCAGGCCCGTGTCGATGTTCTTCTTGGGCAGTTCGCCCATGATGTCGAACTCGACCTTCGAGCGGACGTTGTCTATCTGGTACTGCATGAACACGAGGTTCCAGATCTCCACGTAGCGGTTCTCGTCGGCGATGGGTCCGCCCTCAACGCCGTAGGCCGGGCCGCGGTCGTAGTAGATCTCCGAGCAGGGGCCGGCCGGGCCGGGCTGGCCGGTGGACCAGTAGTTGTCCGACTTGCCCATGCGCTGGATGCGCTCTGCGGGCACTCCGGTGTTCTTGAGCCAGAGTTCCTCGGCTTCGTCGTCCTCTTCGTAGACGGTCACCCACAGAAGCTCCGGCGGAAGTCCGTACCCGCCGTCGGCGACGCTGGTGGTGAGCAGCTCCCACGCGAACTTGATGGCGTCTTCCTTGAAGTAGTCCCCGAAGGAGAAGTTGCCGCACATCTGGAAGAAGGTGCCGTGGCGGGCGGTCTTGCCCACTTCCTCAATGTCACCGGTGCGGATGCACTTCTGGACGCTGGTGGCCCGGGAGTAGGGCGGTTCCTCGCGCGCGGTCAGGTACGGGATGAACGGAACCATGCCGGCAACCGTGAACAGCAGGGAGGGGTCGCTGGAGACCAGCGATGCGGAGGGAACCGCCGTGTGGCCTTTGCTGACGAAAAAATCCACCCAGCGCTTTGTGATCTCCTGCGACTTCATGAGCTGATTACTTACCCTTCTTGGTTCACGCATGCTGGCGCGTGACAGTTTGATTCAAACGCAGTTCCGGTGTTGGACGGCACTGCAGGTTTTAATTCTCGCGCGTTTAGCGGCGGGCGAGGTCCTGGGATTCAACACCCAGCGCGGCGCGAAGGTCCGTTTCCCGTTCGCGCATGCCGGCGCGGACGGCGTCGGCGAAGTCGTAGACGCCGTCGGCGAGGCGGCCCACGGCCCGGTTCAGGCCTTCGGGACCGAGCGCGGACTGCGCCTCGGTGACCTTGCGGAACGCGATGACCCCGATGGCCACGCCGATTCCCATCCAGACAAGTCGTTTCATTTCAGTTCTCCGGGTGGGCTTAGCGGCTGCGGCGGCCGGTGGCGGGCTTCTTGCGGGCGGCGAATGCGGAACGGACGCCGTAGCTGAACGCGGCCACCTTGATCAGCGGCGAACCAACTGTCGCGGCCACGAGGGAGGACAGCGCGGAGATGTTGGCCGAGGCATCCGAAACGTTGGAGGCAATGCCGTCCACTTTCTTCAGCTGCTGGTTAGTGGTGGAGACTGTCGCGGTGACCTCGTCCATGAGCGGGGTGGCGCCGTCGCTGATGGAGCGGATGGATGTCCGCACTTCGTCGAACACCCGCCCCAGCTTGAGGATGGGCACAGCAAGCAACAGGACCAGGAGCGCAAATACCCCGGCCGCGATCAGGCCGGCAATATCGCCACCAGACATAGACGTTCATCTCCTTGAAACTCCGTGGAACCGTACCGGGGCGCGGCGGCCAAACTGCTGCAGCCGCAAATGTCCCCCGAGTACCTTACATACAAAGAAGCCCGCGGCGCTTGCCACGGGCTTCTTTGTATACGCTGCCGGAATTTAGCGTGCGTAGAATTCGACGACGAGCTGCTCTTCGCAGGTCACGGGGACCTCGGAGCGCTTCGGGCGGCGGACCAGGCGTGCCTGCAGGGCGTCAAGCTTGACGTCCAGGTAGGCCGGAACCTGGGGCAGGACGTCGCGGTGCGCGCCGGCTGCTGCAACCTGGAGCGGGACCATGGTCTCGCTGCGGCTGTGCACGTGGACGAGCTGGCCTTCGCCGACGCGGAACGACGGGCGGTCAACGCGGATGCCGTCAACCAGGATGTGGCGGTGCACAACCAGCTGGCGGGCCTGGGCGATGGTGCGGGCGAAGCCTGCACGCAGCACGAGGGCGTCGAGACGCATTTCGAGCAGTTCGATCAGGTTTTCACCGGTCAGGCCCTTGGTGCGGCGTGCTTCTTCGAAGGCACGGGTCATCTGGGCTTCGCGGATGCCGTACTGGGCGCGCAGACGCTGCTTTTCGCGCAGACGTACGGCGTAGTCGGAGTCCTGCTTCTTGCGGGCACGGCCATGCTCGCCGGGGCCGTACGGACGGCGCTCCATGTACTTGGCGGCCTTGGGGGTCAGAGCGATGCCGAGTGCACGCGAGAGGCGTGCGGTACGGCGAGCACGAGTGTTGTTAGCCACTTGTGTCCTTCCAATATCTGCGGTGTGTCAGTGTTACTGGCCTCCCAGATGGAGAGCATCGGCCAACCGCTGCCTTTTGCTACTGGGCACAGGCATAACCTCATCAAATAAGAAATTTGGTGGATTGTGCGTCCGCGCCTTGCCAGACAACGATCAAGCTTACCAGAACCTCACTGGCCCCGGATGATCTTCCGCAGCCGCTCAAGCCGGACGGCGATGTCCCGCTCCGCACCGTTGGCCGTGGGCTCGTAGTAGTCGCGGCCCACGAGGTCGTCCGGCGGATACTGCTGGGCGGCCACCGAATGCGGCGCATCATGGGCGTACTTGTAGCCCACCCCGTGGCCGAGCTGCTTGGACCCGGGATAGTGCGCGTCGCGCAGGTGCGCCGGGATCCCGTTGCCCAGTCCCGCCCGCACGTCCGCGATCGCCTTGTTGATGCCCATGTAGGCCGCGTTGGACTTTGGCGCCGTGGCCAGGTGGACCACCGCCTCGGCGAGGACAATCCGGCCTTCGGGCATTCCGATGAGCTGGACGGCCTGCGCCGCGGCCACCGCGGTCTGCAGCGCGGTCGGATCCGCCATTCCCACGTCCTCCGCAGCCGAGATCACGATCCGCCGGGCGACAAAGCGCGGGTCCTCCCCCGCCTCCAGCATCCGTGCGAGATAGTGCAGTGCCGCATCCACGTCGGACCCGCGGATGGACTTGATGAACGCGCTGGCCACGTCGTAGTGCTGGTCCCCGGCGCGGTCATAACGGACGGCTGCGGCGTCCAGGGCACGCTCGGTGTGCTGCAGCTCCACGGTGACCGGCTGCTCAGCGTCACCTCCCCGCGCACCGGAACTTTCGACGTCGTCCGCGTCACCGAACGCGACGCCGGCCGCGGCTTCCAGCGCGGTCAGCGCCCGGCGGGCGTCCCCGCCGGAAAGCCGGACGAGATGTTCCAGGGCCTCGTCGCTGAGCCGGACGTTGCCGTTCAGCCCGCGGGAATCCTCGACGGCCCGCACCAACAGGCCCTCGATGTCCGCGTCGGTGAGCGGCTTGAGCGTCAGTAGCAGGGAGCGGGACAGCAGCGGCGACACCACCGAAAACGAAGGATTCTCCGTCGTTGCCGCCACCAGGACCACCCAGCCCTTTTCGACGCCGGGCAGCAGCGCGTCCTGCTGCGCCTTGTTGAAGCGGTGGATCTCGTCGAGGAACAGGACGGTGGTGGTCTTGTACAGGTCACGGGCGGTCAGGGCGTCGTCCATGACGCGGCGGACATCCTTGACCCCGGCGGTGATGGCGGACAGTTCCACGAACTTGCGCCCGGGTCCCCGCGCGATCACGTGGGCCAGCGTGGTCTTCCCGGTCCCCGGCGGCCCCCACAGGATCAGCGAGCTGGGGCCAGCCGGACCGGCGGCATCGGCACCGGCTGCCAGCTGCCGCAGCGGCGAACCCTGGCCCAGCAGATGCTGCTGGCCCACCACCTCGTCCACCGTGCGGGGACGCATCCTGACCGCCAGCGGGCTGCGCGGCTGCGTGGAACGGGACTGGCTGGTCCGGGCCTGGGCCGATCGGGACTGGGCCGATTCGGCAGCGTCGCCGTCGGCGTCGTTGTCGCCGTCGTCGCTGTCCTGTGCCGCCGAACCAAAGAGATCATCCACATAGATAGGCTACTTCTAGAATCAGCAGGAAAAATCCGGCCACGAAAGCAGGGAATGGCGATGCCAGGCAGCCGTCCGACGCAGGGACGTCCGGTGTCCACCAGGACCGCGCTCGTCCCCGGTCCGCGGCTGGCCGGATGGGTTGAACGGTTCGCCGCCAGCCACGGTGACCTGGAGTATGAGGACCACGACGACGGCATACGGCTGGCTGCCGCAGACGGTGCCACCGCACTGCTGGTGGCACCGTGGCCGGACGACGGCCGGCCGGGGCGGGGATCCGGCCTCGTGGAACGTCTGGCTTCCCTGGCTTCCCAGCCGCGCACGCTCGGCCTGGTCCTGGTCCGCCGCGGAGGATACGGCGTGGCCGTGGCCAGCGAGGGGACCATCCTCGCCGCCAAGACCGGTTCCAAGTATGTGCAGTCCCGCACCGCCGCCGGCGGCCAGTCGCAGCAGAGGTTCGCCCGCCGCCGCGCCAACCAGGCGGATGCCGTGGTGGAGGCGGTGGCGGAGCAGGCACGGCTTGTGTTTGGCGGCCAGGCCTTCGAGTACATCCTCCCGGGCGGCGACCGCGGCCTGGCCGACGAAGTCCTGGCGCACCCTGCCCTTAAGCCCTGGGCAGGCCTGCCGCGCCTGGCCTACCTTGATGTTCCCGATCCCCGTGCGGCTGTCCTGAAGAAGGCCGCAGCGGACGCCTGCGCGGTGCGGGTGACAGTGACGGACCCGCCCGGAAGGTAGCGCCCTGCTGCGGGAGAAGCGGCCGTTTCGACGGTTCCCCGCCCACTAGACGTTGCGCAACGTCGTGTGGGCGGGGAACCGTCGTATCGGCCGTCGGGCGTCTAGTCCTCAGGGGCCAGCGTCACGGTGACCCCGTTGAGGTCCCGGCTGAAGCCCACTTGGCAGGAGAGCCTCGAGCCGCATTCCCGGTAGCCCTCGGCCTCCACGAGCAGCTCGAGTTCGTCCTCGCTGCGCTCTTCCAAGGTAGAGAAGACGTCCTGCTCCAAGAACACATGGCAGGTGGCACAGGAGGCGGTGCCGCCGCACGATGCCAGCACGGGCAGGTCGTTGTCCCGCAGGGCCTCCATCATGCTCTGGTCCGGCTCCCATTCGAGGTCATGGGTGGCGCCTTCGCGGTCGACGACGGTCAGTGTGTTGCTGCTCATGGCCGTGTTGCTCATGCTGGTGTTGCTCATGTCGGTTTCCTTAGGATCGGGCTGCTGCAAGGTCAGCGTCGGAGTGGTTGGGGGTGCCGGAAGTGGCTTCGGAGAGGGGGATGCCGGGGTCCGCGGCCAGGGCCGGGTCGATCCGGGCTCCCTGCGCGATCAGCCGCTTGGCCGTGCGGAAGTCGGCCAGGTGCGCGATGGTGTCGACGGCGGCGAGTCGGCCCTTACGGAGGTAGACCACTGAGAATTTGCCGTCGGAGGGTTCGCCCCGGACGATCGCTTGGTCCTCCGGATGGCGGACGCCCGCGGTCTGCAGCCGGACACCGTGCTGGACGGTCCAGAACCAGGGGATTTCCGGTTCAGCGGCCGCTTGGCCGGTGATGTGCGCGGCAACCCGGTCTGCCTGTGCCTGCGCGTTCTGGATGCACTCGAGCCGCTGGCTGGCGCAGTCGATGGGACTGGTGAACCGCGTGACGTCCCCGCTGGCATAGATGGCGGGATCGGAAGTCCTGCCGTCCCCGTCCACGAGGATGCCGTCCCGGCACTCGAGGCCGGCGTCCGCGGCCAGCTCCTCGTTGGGCAGGACGCCGATCCCGGCGAGTACGACGTCGGCAGGAAAGACGGTGCCGTCGGCGACGGTTACGCTTTCGGCCCGTTGTCCGCCGTCGATCGACGTGACCGCGGCGCCGAAGACAAACCGCACCCCGTGCCGCCCGTGGAGCTGCTCGAAGTGGCGCGAGACGGGGCCTGACGTTACCCGGCTCATCACGCGGTCCTGGAATTCGAGCACTGTGACTTCACAGCCCTTCGCGGCCGCCGCTGCGGCCACTTCCAGTCCGATGTACCCGGCGCCGATGATGGCCACGCGCGCTCCCCGGACCAGCAGCCGCTTGAGTTCGAGGGCGTCGCCCCGGGTCCGCAGGGATCTGACTCCCGGCAGACCGGCACCTGGCACGGTGAGGGGCCGCGCCCGCGAACCTGTGGCGATGACGAGCCGGTGGTATGCCTGCCGCGTCCCGTCGGACAGCAGCACTGTCCGGCTGTCCCTGTCGATGGACTCCGCGGTTACCCCGGCGAGCCGGTCGATGCCCTTGTCCGCATAGAACTTCTCCTTGCGGAGCACGGCTGACTCATCGGAGGCGCCGTCCTTCAGGAGTTCCTTGGAGAGCGGCGGCCGTTCATAGGGCAGTTCGTTCTCCGCGTCGATCAGCAAGACGCCGCCTTCCCAGCCCCGGGAGCGGAGCCCCGCGGCGACAGCGACGCCGGAGTGTCCAGCGCCGGCGATGACCACCGGGTTCCGGGTCATTACAGGTGCGGCGCCTGTCCCGCTACGCATTAGTCTCCTCCAGCATCACGTGCAGGTGTTCCGGGCCCGAGTTGGTCAGGTTGTTGCCGCGCACGTACTCGATGGGCTTGTCCGGATCCAGCGTGAGCGAGGTGAGCTTCTCCGCGAGGAGCTTCACCGTCACCAGGACCTCAAGCCTGGCAAGGGGCGCACCGAGGCAGCTGTGGACCCCGTGCCCGAAGCCCAGGTGGCCGTCGGTGTTGCGGTCGATGTCGAAGCGCTCGCCGTCGGGATACTTGCTGCTGTCCCGGTTCGCTGCGGCGGGCAGCAGGCGGACAATGGCGCCGGCGGGAATCGTCACACCGGCAACCTCCACCTCCTCCGTGGTGATCCGGCTGGCCCGCTGGACGGTGCCGCGGTAGCGGGCCAGTTCCTCGACGAAGAGGTTCGCGTCGTCCGGATTCCGCCGGATCCGCTCCAGCAGGGCCGGCTGTTCGCTGAAAATCCGGAACGCGTTGGCCAGCAGGATGGTGGTGGTGTCATGGCCGGCGACGAAGACAAAGGCGCAGAGTTCCTTGGCTTCCTTCTCGCTGAGCAGGCCTTCCTTCCACATCCGGGCGATGTGTCCGCCGGCGGAGTCGCTCTCCTCGCGGTACAGGCGCTCCATGGTGCCTTTCAGGTAAGCGAAGAACTCGAGGGTGCTCTGCTCGTCGGTACCAGTGCCCTGGGCGTTGCGGGCCAGCCGGCCGAAGTAGCTGAAGGTTTCGTCTGACCAGAACTTCATTTTCTCGAAGTCCTCGGCCGGAACGTCGAGCAGGGCGCTGATGGTGGACATGCTGAGCGGGATGGCGTACTCGTCCACGGCGTCCCCGCCGCCGGCGGCGAGCATCGGTGCCAGGTACTTTTCGGCGTTCTCCCGCACCCGGTCCTCGAAGCGGGCGATGGCCTTAGGCGTGAAGGCCTGCGCTACAACTTGGCGGAGCCTCGTGTGGTTGGGTGCGTCGAACAGCGTCAGGAAGGTCAGCGGGACCGGGTCCACAACCTGCGAGGAGAAGACTTTCGGTGCCCGCATGGCCCGGCGGACGTCGTCGTACCGGGAGATGAACCAGACATCCGATACGGGTGAATGGGCACGGAGCACCGGGGCGTTCTCGCGCATCCACTGGTAGTGGCGGTAAGGATCCCCCTGGGTCCCGTCGTCCACCACCTTGAAGGGCGCCATGTCCTTGGGCCAGTCCAGTTCGTGCGAGTACGGAGGCAGTGCGGTGCTGCTTTCACCTGCGCTTCCGCCGGTGCTGACGTCCCTGCTTTCAACGGTGGCGACGAGCGTGGAGAGCGGGGGTGTTGCTGTCAGTGGGCAAGACATCATCGTCCTTCTTTCCGGTTGGCTTCGGCGTGATCCGATGTGATCCGCCTCTCACTCCACAGTGCGGGATCCGCCGCGTCCGCCCCCAGAGGTCTTCCGTTCATCGGTTGCGAAAGTCTGCCTGCTCTACAGGCTGGGCGGAATTCAGCTGGGCCGGCCTTCAGCCGGGCCGGATTTCAGTGCACGGGAGATCCCGTGCGCCGCGGTCAGCAGGGCGGGGACGGTCGAGGGAACGGCCGCTTCCTGCCGCGGCACGATGGCGTTGAGCGCCGCAGTGATCGTGTTGCCGGGCCCGAAGACGGGCACGGCGATGCCCGTCCACTCGGTGACGCCAATGCCGGGCAGGGCCACATAGCCGCGCTGCCTGATTTCGGCCAGGTGCTTACGGATGAGGGCTGGGTCGGTGATGGTTTCAGGGGTCACCGCCTTTAGGGGCTTCGCGAGCACCTCGGCCTGGACAGCGGGCGGCGAGAACGCCAGCAGCACCAGGCCCGACGAAGCTGCATGAATGGGCATCCGCTGGGCAATGTGAGCGGCGTCCAGGCTGGAGTGCGGAGAGGAGAGGCGCTCCACGTACAGCACGGTGCCGTGGTCCAGCACGGCCAGGGTGGTGTGCTGGTGGACGGCGGCCTGGACGTCCTCCATGAAGGGCAGCGCCAGCTCGCGCAGGTTCAGCGCACGCGAGCCCCGGGCGGCGAGCTCCCACATGCGCATCCCGGAGCAGAGGTTCCCGTCCGGCAGCCGCTCAATCAGGCCGTGGAGGACCAGGTCATCCACGAGCCGGTGCGCGGTGGTCAGGGGGAGGCCGGCGCGGCGGGCAAGGCCGGAGAGCGTCATGGCCGGCAGGTCCCGGTCGAAGGCGCTCATGAGCCGCACCACGCGGCTGATCACCGATTCCCCCGATGTCGAATTGGCCATGGCTGTCTCCGGCCCGGCGTCTAGTTCGCCGCCACGTTGGCCGGCCGCGCCGCGTTCCGCTCCGCCGCGAGCCTGGCGATGTCCCGTCCCGCACGGTAACCGAACACCAAAGCCGGGCCGATGTGGGAGCCGTAGCCGGGGTACCCGCCACCGAAGACGCTCACTGCGGCGGCGCCCACGGCCAGGAGCCCGGGAACAACTGATCCCTCAGCCGTGACCACTTCAGAGTGTTCGTTGACGCCGAGGTCGGCGAAGGTGCCCAGGTCGCCCATTTGGATCTTCGCCGCGTAGTACGGGCCCTTGCCCACCGGCGCGAGGTTCGGGTTCGGCTTGTGCTCGAGGTCGCCCCGGAAGTGGTTGTACTGGGTGGACCCGCGGCCGAACGCCGGGTCCACGCCGCGCTCAGCCGCCGGGTTGAATTCAGCGACGGTGGCTTCCAGGCCTGCGGCATCGATGCCGAGCTTCCCGGCCAGCTCCGCCAGGGTGTTCCCCTTGACCAGGTAGCCGGTCCGGTAGAAGTAGCCGCGGGGCATCGGCCAGGGCTTGGCGTAGCCGATGCCGTATTTGTGCATCGTTTTCGCGTCGCCGATCACGTAGCCGAAGGTCCCGTCCTCGTCCTTGTTGTGCCCGATCATGGCCCCGCCGAAGTCGTGGTAGCTCAGGGCCTCGTTGCCGAAGCGCCTGCCGTGGCGGTCGACGGCGATCAGCCCGGGCAGGCCGATGGCCCGCAGATGCGGAAAGAGACGCTGTCCGCCGCTGAGGTACCTGAACACGGTCACCGGCGCCCAGGAGCCAACGCTGAACACGGAATCGTCAATGTATCCGCCGGCGCCCATGGCCAGGGTGGCGGCGTCCCCGCCGTGGCCCACGGTGGGCGTGAAGTGGTCGTCGCCGCCGGCGTCGTGCGGGAAATAGCGCTGCCGCAGTTCCCTGTTCCCGGAGAAGCCGCCGGCGGCGAGGATGACGCCGGCACGCGCTGTGACGGTGACGGCGTGCTCTCCCCCGATGACCGCACCGGTGACGGTCCCGGCGTCGTCCCTGGTGAGGGACAGCGCCGGTGAGGACTTCCACAGCCTGATGCCCAGGTCGTCGGCGCTCTTGACCATGCGGGTCATCAGGGCGTTGCCGTTGGAGCGGAGAACCGGACGCTTGTAGCGGGCGGCGTCGGCCCAGGTGCGCAGCAGCTTCTTGGCGACATAGATGAAGGACTTGACCGACTGGTTCACGTGGAAGAACTCGTTGATGTCCGGCCCCACCTGCGGCATGTAACCGAAGACGGTGTAGGAGCTCATGTACGGCTGCATCAGGAGCCGTTTGTCCCCGAGCACCCGCGCGTCCACGTCCTGCGGGAGGATGGCCCGGCCGGAGAGCTTCGCCCCGGGCAGATCCATCTGGTAGTCCGGGGCCTTCTCGGGGTAAGTGAACTTCACGTCGGTTTCGTTTTCGAAGAAGGAGATCGCTTCAGGCACTGTGTCCAGGAAGTTCCGAACTCCCGCTTCGTTGAACGTCTCGGGCGCCAGGTTCTTCAGGTAGGTCTCGGCGTCCCCGCGGGTATCACCCTGCGCCACGCCGTGCTTGTTGCCGGGGACCCAGGCCCATCCCGCGGAAATGGCGGTGGTTCCGCCAAAGTACTGTTCCTTTTCCGCGACGATCACGCTCAATCCCTGCGAGGCGGCCTTCAATGCTGCGGCCATCCCGGCCACACCCGATCCGATGACGAGGACGTCACAGACCGCCGTCTTTGCGGTTTCTGTCATGGTTCCTGCTCCGTTCTGCCTGCGGGCCACCCCATTGCGGCGGCAGGCGTTGACTGACAAACCCCCAGTAGATCCGGAAGCACGCCCACCCGGGAGGAGGATTACCATTGAGCGGGAATCGACAGGAGGAACAGTGGCCAACTCCGCATCCGGCGAGTCGATCATCGGACGTTTCGTGAAGATCGTGAGCGCCTTCGATGACCGGCACCCCGCCATGAGCGTTGCCGAGCTGGGGCGCCGCACCGGCCTGCCGGTGACCACCGTCTACCGGCTGGTCAATGACCTGCTGCTCGAGCGGCTGCTGGAACGAGAGCCCGGCGGCGACATCCACATCGGCACGCGGATGTGGGAACTGGCTTCCCGGGGCTCCAAGATGCTGGGCCTGCGGGAAGCCGCGCTGCCGTTCATGGAGGACGTCCAGGCGGTGGTGCAGCACTCCACCACGCTGGGCATCCTCGATTCGGACGAGGTCCTGTACATCGAGCGGCTGGGCTCAGATAAAACGATCGTGGACATCACCAAGATCGCGGGCAGGCTGCCGGTCCACGCCACGTCCTCGGGACTGGTGCTGCTGGCACACTCCCCCGCCGCGTACCAGGACGCCTTCCTGGCCCGGCCCCTGACGAAGTTCACCGACACCACACTGACCGAGCCTGCAGCGCTCCGGCGCCACCTGGCCGAGATCCGGCAGCGCGGGTTTGCCGCCATGCCAGGGGTGATCGTGCCGGAGTCCAGCGGCATCGCCGTCCCGGTGTTCGGACCCGACAACACTGTCCGCGCCGCGCTCAGCGTGGTGGTGCCGCGCAACGAGGAGAACGCGCCTGCCCGGGTGCCCGTGCTGATGGCCGCGGCGCGCGGGATCTCCCGCGCCCTGGGCTGGCGGGGCGAGCTGAAGGGAACGCTCCGGCAAAGCCACTGACAGCCGGTTTTGCCGTTCATCGGCAATCGTGTGGTTCCCCTCATAGGTCCCCTGCCACGCTGGCTGGGAAGCAGCGACGAGGCTGCAGGATCACGAGGAGCACCACATGAATCCCATCCAGAACCGCGTGGCCGGAAAGACCGCCATTGTCACCGGAGGCCGCGGAGACCTGGGCAGCGCCACCGCCGCCCTCCTTGCCGAACACGGCGCGAAGGTTGCCAGCATGGACGTTGCCGGCGCCCCCGCCGCCACTGCCCACGAAAACATCAGTGAGTACGACGTCGACGTCACCAGCGAGGCCAGCGTCGCCGACGCCATCCGCCGGGTCCGGGACGAACTGGGCACCCCGGACATCCTGGTCAACGCCGCCGGCATCATCGGCCCGGCAGGAGCTTCCCACACCGCCTCGACGGCCGACTTCGACACGATTTTCAACGTCAACGTCAAGGGCGTCTGGCTGATGACCAAGCACGTTGTCCCCGGCATGATCGAAAAAGGCACCGGCAGCATCGTCAACTTCTCCTCCATCCACGGCCTCACCGGCGGCCGGAACGTGCCGCTGTACCACGCCACCAAGGGCGCTGTGCGGCTCCTGAGCAAGTCGGACGCAGCGGCCTACGGCGGCCACGGCATCCGGGTCAACTCCATCCATCCCGGATCCATGAACACCAGGATGAGCCGCCGCTCCGCCGAACAGTCGGACATCGGTCCTGAGGCCTACTACAAGCAGCTGGTGGGCTCCAACCCGCTGCCCCGCCAGGGCGAACCGGACGAGATCGCGTACGGCGTGCTCTACCTGGCCTCGGACGAGTCGCGCTTCACCACCGGTTCCGAGCTCGTCATCGACGGCGGCTACACCGCTGTCTGACGCCGCGCCCCCGCTGCCCAACTGCGGCAGCACCCCTCATCTTCGTTTTGAAAGGCAACACCCCATGAAATTCATCAACGGCACCTTCGCGGACACTTACGACGTCGTCGTCGTCGGTTCCGGTGCGGGCGCACTCACCGCGGCGGCCACCGCCGCCCGCGCCGGCAAGTCCGTCGTCGTCCTCGAAAAGAGTGAACTGCTGGGCGGGACCTCCGCCGTGTCCGGCGGCATGCTCTGGGTGGCGGACAGCCACCACGCACGGAAGGCCGGGATCACCGATTCCAAGGCAGCGGCCGCCGAGTATGTGCGGGCCGTAGCCCGCGGCCGGGGCCGCGAGGACCTGCTGGACGCCGCGCTGAACTATGGCGACCAGATGCTCCGCTTCGTCGAGGCGGAGTGCGGCGTCCGCTTCATCTTCCTCGACAACTTCCCCGATTACCGGCAGGATCTCCCCGGTGCAGTGGCGGGCGGCCGCACGATTGAGCCCGAGCTGTTCAACAGCGCCGAAGCGCTGGGCGGCCTCCGCGCGCACGTGCGCAGTGACGGCCGGGCCCCGTTCACCATGCAGGAATACGAGGAGTGGGGCGCCTTCACGAAGTTCCCGTGGGACGAACTGGCTGGTCGTCAGGACGCCGGCCTCGTGGCCAAGGGACAGGCGCTCGTGTCCATGCTGCTCGCCAGCCTGGTCCGCGACGGAGCCGCGCTTGTCACCGCGGCACGCGGGCACCGCCTGCTCACCGACGGCGGCCGGGTGACCGGCGTCGAACTGGAAACCGGCGAAGCGTTCCATGCCCGCGACGGCGTGGTGCTCGCGACGGGCGGCTTCGAATGGGACAAGGCCCTGGCCGACTCGATGCTGGCGTCCCGGCTCTACACCATGTGCTCGCCGCCCTCGAACACCGGTGACGGGCTGCGGATGTCGCAGCGCATCGGCGGCCAGACCCGCGGCACCCGCGAAGCCTGGTGGGCGCCGATGGCCGTCACCGGCGACACCCGAGACGGGCAGGCGATCGGCACCCTGCTGCGGTTCGAGCGCCAGGGCCCGGGGTCCATCATGGTGAACCGCCACGGCCGCCGCTTCGCCAACGAGTCGCAGAACTACAACGACCTCGCCCGCAGCCTGCAGTCCTGGGACTCCGCCGCCAACCGCACGCTCAACACCCCGGCGCACGTGATTGTGGACCACGGCTACTTGGAGCGCTACGGCATCCTTGCCCACCGCGCGGGCCAGCCGACGCCGGATTACCTGATCGAGGCGCCCACGCTGGCTGAACTCGCCGCGAAGATCAACGTTCCGGAGGAGAACCTGCAATCCACAGTGACCCGGTTCAACGAGTTCGCGGCCAACGGCGAGGACCCCGACTTCGGCCGCGGCGAAAGCGCCTACGACAAGTACTGGGGCGACGCCGACTGCCCGTGGCCGAACCCTTCACTGGGCCCGCTCGAATCCGGGCCCTTCTACGCGCTGGAGGTGGTGAACGGCGCCTTCGGCACCAATGGCGGCGTGGCCACCGACGGGTCAGCCCGCGTGCTCGACGTCGACAACCGCCCCATCCCGGGCCTGTTCGCCGCCGGCAACACCACGGAAAACGCCTACGCGGCAGGCTACCCGGGCGCCGGCGCCACCCTCGGGCCCATCATGACCATGGGCTACCTCGCCGGCCGCACCCTTGCCGGCCAGTCCCCCGAGTACTGGTCCGCCGAGGACAGCACTGCGGCCCAGCCGGCTACGGAACTGGTGGGTGCCTGAAAATGATCCGCCACACCGTGCTCTTCCAGTTCAAGCCCGACTTTCCGCCGGCCCACCGGCAGGCCTGGATTGCCGGGCTCAACAACATGGCCGGAAAGATCCCCGGCATGCTCAGCCTGAGCCATGGCCCGGACGTCCTCAACACCGAACGCTCCTTCGACTACGCCATCGTGGCCGACTTTGAAAACGTCGAGGACATCGCCGTCTACAACACGCACCCGCTCCACGAGCCGCTGAAGGCGTACTCGTTCCCCAACAGCCGGCAGATCCTCGCGGTGGACTTCCACCTCCCGGACACCGCGCCGGCGCCCATGGAGACAACGCAGTCTTAAGGAGATTCCCGTGACCACTACCCCATCACCGCGGGTTCCTCTGCCGGTTCCGCGCCAGGTTCCCCAGCAGGCCCCGCGGAAGACGCCCCGCAAGGCCGCCCTGGCGTCCTTCCTCGGCAGCACATTGGAGTACTACGACTTCTTCATCTACGGCACCGCCGCCGCACTTGTGTTCCCCCACCTGTTCTTCCCCTCCGCGGACCCGGCCATCGGTCTGATCGGCGCCTTCGCCACCTTCGGCGTCGCGTACGTGGCGAGGCCTGTTGGCGGACTGGTGATGGGCCACTTCGGCGACAAGCTGGGCCGCAAGAAGATCCTGCTGCTGACGCTCGGCATCATGGGCCTGTCGTCCCTCGGCATCGGATTCCTGCCCACTTACGAGCAGCTCGGCGTCTGGGCTCCCATCCTTCTGGTGGCGGGCCGGCTGGCGCAGGGCTTCTCCGCCGGCGCGGAATCGGCGGGCGCCTCGACCCTGACGCTCGAACACTCGCCCGAAGGCAGGCGCGGGTTCTTCACCAGCTTCGTGATGACGGGGTACGCCTCCGGCATGGTGCTGGCCACCCTGGTCTTCATCCCGGTTACGGCACTGCCGCGGGAAGCCATGATGAGCTGGGGCTGGCGCATCCCGTTCTGGCTCTCCATCGTGGTGCTGGCCATCGCCTACTGGGTCCGCACGCACCTGGACGAAACACCAGTCTTCGAAGAGGCCCAGGAGCGCCGCCAGGTGGCCCCGATGCCCGTCAAGGAAGTGCTCCGCTTCCAGGCCGCGGATGTGCTGCGGGTGGCGGGAATGTCCATCATGTCCGTGATGCAGACCATCTTCACCGTCTTCGGACTCGCCTACGCCACGTCCGGCGCCGGTTTTGACCGGGCGTCCATCCTGACCGTGAACGCCGTGGCCATCGGCCTGTCCATGTTCACCATGCCGCTGGCGGCCAGGCTGTCCGACCGGATCGGCCGCCGCCCGCTCCTGCTGACTGCAGCGATCGGCTGCTCCGTCACGATCTTCCTGTACTTTATGGCCCTGTCCTCGGGCAACATCGTGTTGGTCTTCCTCGCCGCGTTCCTGAACATGACGCTGCTGTACTCGGGCTTCAACGGCATCTGGCCGGCGTTCTTCGCCGAACAGTTCGCAGCGCCGGTCCGGTACTCCGGAATGGCGCTGGGGAACCAGTTCGGCCTGGTCCTCGCCGGCTTTGGCCCGATGATCGCCGGGATGCTGCTGGCTCCCGGGGCATGGTGCTGGGTTCCGGTTGCCGTCTTCGGCACCGTCTGCATGCTCATCGCCGCAGGGTCCGCATTCTGGTCCCGGGAAACGGCGACCACACCGATCGAGGAGCTCGGCGGCCCGTACCTCGCGGGCATCGCTCGCCGGCGACAGGCCGAAGCACAGCAGCCCGCCCTTCAGCACCGCTGAGCCCAAAACCGCCCGGAAGGAAAAGACCATGACGCAACACACCAGCCGCCGCATCAGGTACCCGCACCGTTGGCCGGTCCAGGTCCCGCAGTTGCCGGCGACCCGGCAGCAACATCCGCAAGCCGCTGCTACCGCTGAAGTACTCCCGGCGGCCACACAGTCCCCGGACACGCAGGACGCGTTCGACGGCGAGCTGGTCACCGCCCCGTGGATGGGCCTCCACTACGTGCCCGAAGCCCCGTAACACCGCGCAGCTTCCGCTCCGTTTCGACGGTTCCCTGCCCGTTAGACGTTGCGCAACGTCGTAGGGGCGGGGAACCGTCGAAACGGCGGGGTGGAGGCACAGCTCAGCAGCCGGTCAGGGCTCGCCGCGGCCGCTCTTGCCGGTAGCAATACCGGGACACCTCACCGAACCCTGCCCGGGTGTACAGCTCCCGGGCAACGGAGTTCGAAGCCATCACCAGCAGCCAGTAGCCGGCCAGCCCCCGCTCCGCACCCGCACGGACCAGGGCCTGCTGGATCCGGGTGGCGTAGCCGCGGCGCCGCGCGTCGGGCCTGGTGGCCATGCAGTACAGCCCGCCCCAGCTGCCCGCCGCGCCGGGAACTGCCGCGCCGGGAACAGCAGCCCCGCCGGGATCAACAGACCAGCCGTGAACAACGGCAAGGCGTCCGACGGCGGCCGGCCCGCCGTCGTCGTCCCTCACCAGGGCGTACAGCGCCGGGCAGCCGGTGAGGATGGCACGGGCAGTCTCCAGCTCCGCGGCGCCGCCGCGGCCGTCCACGGACCACCACAGTTCCAGCCATTCCGCCGACGGACGCTCCGAGATTTCGACGCCGGCACTTACCGGAAGGCTGTCCCGCGGCTCCGCACGCCGGGACATGACCAGGGTCTCGGACTGCCTGGTGTAACCCAGGGTGTCCAGCACGGCATTCAGCGGGGCAGCGTCGTCGTGGTCGAAGATCTGGTAGATCACCGGAAGCCGCCGCTGCCGGTACCAGGAAGCGGCGTCCCGGACAGCAGCGGCGGCGTCTGCGGCAGGCACCCGTGGCCAGACTGAGTTCGCCCGCTGCGTGACGCCGCGGGCAGCGCGGAGCACCCACGCGCCGGTATCGTGACGTTCGGGGGCCGGCCAGGCGGCATCCATCAACGCTTCCAGACCGGACAAGACTTCCACGCGGGTATCCTCCATCCGCCGCGACCGGGCAGTAAAGAGCAAGAGCTCCCCGTTTCCGGGGAGCTCTTGCTGCGTTCAGCCAACCAGCCTGTCGAAGCTAGTCGGCCTTCTTCTCTTCGGGCTTCTTGGCCTCGGGTTTGAAGTCGACGCCGGCCTCCTTGCGCTGCTGCCCGGTGATGGGCGCCGGGGCGTCGGTCAAAGGATCGTGGCCGCCGCCGGACTTCGGGAAGGCAATGACGTCGCGGATCGAGTCCACGCCTGCCAGCAGAGCCACCACGCGGTCCCAGCCGAACGCGATGCCGCCGTGCGGCGGGGCGCCGTACTTGAAGCCCTCCAGCAGGAAGCCGAACTTCGTCTGGGCATCGGCCTTGTCCAGGCCCATGAGCTCGAAGACGCGCTCCTGCACTTCGCGTTCGTGGATACGGATGGATCCGCCGCCGATCTCGTTGCCGTTGCACACGATGTCGTAGGCGTAGGACAGCGCGGCCTCCGGGTCCTGGTCAAAGCTGTCCAGGAATTCTGGCTTCGGCGAGGTGAAGGCGTGGTGCACTGCCGTCCACTTGCCTGTACCGACGGCCACATCGCCCGACGCCACCGCGGCAGCGGCGGGTTCGAACATGGGGGCGTCGACCACCCAGCAGAAGGCCCAGGCGCTGGGGTCGATCAGGCCGGTGCGGTGACCGATCTCGACGCGGGCAGCACCCAGCAGCGCGCGGGACGGGGTCTTCTCGCCGGCAGCGAAGAAGATGCAGTCGCCCGGCTTGGCGCCCACGGCGTCGGCCAGGCCGGCGCGTTCGGTCTCGGTGAGGTTCTTGGCCACCGGGCCGGCGAGCTCGCCGTCCTCCTTGTAGAGGACATACGCCAGGCCCTTGGCGCCGCGCTGCTTGGCCCACTCCTGCCAGGCATCGAGTGCACGGCGGGCCTGCGAGGCACCGCCGGGCATGACGACGGCACCGACGTAGGGCGCCTTGAAGACGCCGAAGTTGGTGTCCTTGAAGAACTCGGTCAGCTCGGTCAGCTCCTGGCCGAACCGCAGGTCGGGCTTGTCCGAGCCAAAGCGGGCCATGGCGTCGGCGTAGGTGATGCGCTGGATCGGCGTCGGGATTTCGACGTCGATCAGGTTCCAGACGGCCTTAACGATGTTCTCGCCGAGGCGGATGATGTCGTCCTGCTCGACGAAGCTCGCCTCGATGTCCAGCTGGGTGAACTCCGGCTGGCGGTCGGCACGGAAGTCCTCATCGCGGTAGCAGCGCGCGATCTGGTAGTACTTCTCGAAGCCGCCCACCTGCAGGAGCTGCTTGAACAGCTGCGGTGACTGCGGCAGCGCGTACCAGGAACCCGGCGCCAGGCGGGCCGGGACCAGGAAGTCACGGGCGCCTTCCGGCGTCGAACGCGTCAGGGTCGGCGTCTCGATTTCGACGAAGCCCTCGTCGTGCAGCAGGTCGCGGGCCACGCGGTTGGCCTCGGACCGGAGGCGGATGTTGCGGCTGGGGCCGGGGCGGCGCAGGTCCAGGTAGCGGTGCTTGAGCCGGGCTTCCTCCCCCACTTCCACGTGCTCATCGATCTGGAAGGGCAGTGCGTCGGCGGTGTTGAGGATGACCACCTTGTCCGCCATGACCTCCACCTCGCCCGTGGCCAGGGCAGCGTTCTCGTTGCCTTCCGGGCGCTTGGAGACCGTTCCGGTCACCTGGAGCACGTATTCGTTGCGCAGCCCGTGGAAGACCTCTTCCTCACGGACCACCACCTGCGCCACGCCCGAGGCGTCACGCAGATCGACGAATGCGACACCACCGTGATCACGACGGCGGCCGACCCAGCCTGCCAGGGTTACGGTTTGTCCAATGTGCTCGGAGCGAAGGGATCCGAGGTCATGTGTGCGCAGCACAGCATTCCTTTCAGAAGGAAGACAGAATGAAGTTTAAATACGATCGTTGCGGAAACGATCCCGTCCGAGTTTACCCGTTTGAAAGGTTCCTGCCCTGCCATGACCAAGCACCAGCAGCTGCAACGAAGACTCAGTGTGGGCGACGCAACAGCCATCGGGCTCGGATCCATGCTCGGCGCCGGCGTTTTTGTCGTCTTCGCACCGGCGGCCCGCCTGGCCGGAGAGCTGCTGCTCGTGGCCATAGCCCTTGCCGGCGCCGTGGCGTACTGCAACGCCGTCGCCTCGGCCCAGCTCGCGGCAAGGTATCCGCAAAGCGGCGGCACCTACGTCTACGGCCGGAAGCAGCTTGGCGAGTGGCCCGGTTTCCTCGCCGGCTGGGGTTTCGTGACGGGCAAGTCGGCCTCCTGCGCGGCCATGGCGCTGACCTTCGGCCAGTACGTTGCGCCGGGTTACGCCACGCCCGTGGCCATAGCAGCGGTCGCCGCACTGACAGGCGTGAACCTGCTCGGCATCACCCGGACCGCCTTCCTGACCCGCATCCTGCTCGCCATCGTCCTGGCCACCCTGGCGTTCGTGGCCGCGGCGAGCATTGTGGGGCCGCATGTTGCCGACGGCGGGAGCACCGTTTCTGCACAGGCTGGCGGCGGCTGGGGCATTCTGCCCGCCGCAGGCCTGGTGTTCTTCGCCTTTGCCGGATACGCGCGCATCGCCACGCTCGGCGAAGAGGTCAAGGACCCGGCCCGCGTCATTCCGCGCGCTATCCTCGGGGCCCTGGCCGGCGCCCTGGTCATCTACCTGCTGCTGGGGGCGCTGCTCCTGGCGCATCTTCCGGCGCACGTGCTTTCCTCCTCCACGGCGCCGCTGCTCGACGCCGTGGAACAGTCCCGGCTGGCCGCCGGAGCACCGGCCGTCCAGGCAGGCGCCGCCGCCGCCTCGCTCGGCGCTCTGCTCGCCCTCATCACCGGCGTGGGACGCACGGCCATGGCGATGGCCCGCGAACGCGACCTCCCCGGTCCCCTGGCCCGGCTGGGTGGGCGCCATCCGGTGCCGGTAACCGCCGAACTGGCGGTGGCCGCCGTCGTCGTCCTGTTGTTGCTCACCACCGACGTGCTGACGGTGGTCGGCTTTTCCAGCTTCGGCGTCCTGCTGTATTACGCGGTAACGAACGCCGCCGCGTTCACGCTCCGGGAGCGGCCCCGGCACGCGCCCAAGTGGCTCAACGCCGTAGGGCTGGCCGGCTGCCTGGTCCTGGCGTTCACCCTGCCGACGGCCTCGGTACTCGGCATGGCGGCCGTCATGGGCGCCGGACTCGCCGGGCGCGCCGTCGTGCTTGCGTTCCGGAAGCGGCGGTTGCGCTGATCCGGGAAGGGACGGCGGAGGAAGCCGGCGCCGCGGTGATCAGCTCGCCGGCGTGGCTGCGACCTGGACGCGGATGTCCTCGTCCGACGGCGTCCACGTCGCCGGATCGGCGTCGACCTGCACCCCGGAGCGGATGTCCTTCACCTGGTGCTTGCCGTCCTCGTCAGTGAACCAGACGAAGGGGATGCCGCGCCGGTCTGCGAACTTGATCTGCTTGCCGAACTTCTCGGCCTTGGCGGCCACCTCGGCGGCGATGCCGCGGCTGCGCAGCTCCGTGGCCACGTCCTGTGCTTCGCCCCAGCTCTCGTCCGAGGTGAGCGCCACGAACACTGCCGTGGGCACGGAACGGGAAGCCTTGGCCAAGTCCTGGCTGAGGATGCGCGAGACGAGCCGGGTCACGCCGATGGACAGCCCGACGCCGGGGAACTTCCGGTTTCCCTTGCTGGCCAGGGCGTCGTAGCGGCCGCCGGAGCAGATTGATCCGAGCTGCTCGTGGCCCACCAGGACGGTCTCCACGACAGTTCCGGTGTAGTAGTCCAGTCCGCGGGCGATGCTCAGGTCTGCGACAACCTTGCCCGGAACCCGCTTCACAGCAGCCTCAATCACCTGTTCGAGTTCGTTCAGGCCCTCCTCCAGGAGGTCGTTGCTGACCCCGAGCGACCGGACCTGCGCCACGAAGGACGTGTCCTCGGTCTTGATGCCGGCAAGCTTCAGGGCCGCCTGCGCCTGCTCGTCGGTGGCGCCGAGCTCGGATTTGAGCAGCTCAGCCACCTTGTCCGGGCCAATCTTCTCCAGCTTGTCGATGCTGCGCAGCACTCCGGCGGTGTCGGTCAGGCCGATGCCGCGGTAGAAGCCCTCGGCAAGCTTCCTGTTGTTGATGCGCAGCCGGAACTCCGGAATCGGAAGCGCGCCCAGCGCCTCCGCGATGACCAGGGCGATTTCGACGTCGTAGCGGAAGGGCAGCTCGCCGTCGCCCACCACGTCAATGTCAGCCTGGGTGAACTCGCGGGCGCGGCCTTCCTGCGGACGCTCCCCGCGCCAGACCTTCTGGATCTGGTAACGGCGGAACGGGAAGGCCAGGTAGCCGGCGTTTTCCACGACGTACCGGGCGAAGGGCACTGTGAGGTCAAAGTGCAGTGCTAGGGCGTGCGGATCGTGCTTGCCCTTCCCGGCTTCCTCCCCCTCGTCGTCCTGCAGCCGGCTCAGGCCATACACCTCTTTATCGATGTCGCCCTTGCGGAGCAGCTGGCCCACGGTTTCCACGGCGCGGGTCTCAATGGAAGAGAAGCCGTGCAGTTCGAAGGTGTGGCGCAGCGAGTCCAGGACATGCTGCTCCACCAGCCGCTCCTCGGGAAGCCACTCGGGGAATCCGGACAGGGAGGCGGTGCGTGCCATGGTGGAATTTCTCCTCAGGTAAACGAAGGCCGGAGCCGCTGCGCCGTGTTCCGCGTCGACATGTGAACCAAACGGGGGCGGCAGCGGCGGGAGTCCAGCCTGTTCTGCATAAACTTATGTGCGGCAGTCAGTTTATGCTTTCGGCGCCTGCATCTCTAATGCGGGAGGCCGGGCACTGGCGGGCTGCCGCAGCGCAATCTGCAGCCGGGAATGCCTTCAGGGGCTAGCCCGGTCCGGCAGTGACAAACAATGAGGAGGACCCGTGGCGGCCAGTCCACGCGAAGCCAAGAGGCGCATCCAGCAGATGGAAGCCAAACGCGAGCTTCGACGTGACCAGGAGAAGCGCCGCAAGCGGGACAACCTGGTAGCGGGAGGTGCGGGAGCCGCAGCGGTGGTGCTCGCCGTCGTGCTTCAACTGACGTTGTTTGCCGGGAACCCGACCGAAGAGGAATTCGCTGCCGCCGAGGCGGACCTGAAGACGCCGTCCGGTTCGGCGTCCGGCTCCGCCACTCCGTCAGCGTCCCAGACCAATGCTGCGAACATCCCCAAGCCCGCGACGGCGGCCGGCAAGACGTTCACCGGCGAACTGAAGCTGAATAGCGGCACCCTGGGCGTGCAGCTGGACGGCACCAAGGCCCCACAGGCAGCCGCCGTGTTCAAGTCCCTGGCCGACCAGAACTACTACAAGGGCGTCAGCTGCCACCGCCTCACCACCGCCGAGAACTTCGGCGTCCTGCAGTGCGGCTCCAAGACCGGCGATGGCCAGGGCGACCCCAACTACACCTGGGGGCCGCTGGAGAACACGCCGGCAAACAACAAATACCCTGCCGGCACCATTGCCGTGGCCCGCACGGGTAATAACGCCTACGGCAACGGCACGCAGTTCTTCATCGTCTACAAGGACACGGTCATTCCGGCCGACTCCGCCGGCGGCTACACCGTCGTGGGCAAGGTGACGTCAGGCTTGGACGCCGTGACCAAGATTGCGGCGGCAGGTCTTAAGCCGGGCGAAAGTGACACGGACGGCGCACCTGCGGAACCAGTCACGATAGACTCATTTTCTCTGAAGTAGGAACCTTGTGGAGCCAGCGGCCACAGGCGACTAGTGAATGAGTATTTTCCTCCAAGCGAAAGACTTTTAGCGGTGACAGACAGTCAGAAATCCGACGAAACAGCAGCCGAAGTGACCGAGGTCCAGGCTTCCCCCGAGACCGTGGATGGAGCACAGTCCGTGAAAGCGGCCGAGCCCGTGCAGGCGACGCAGCCCGACGAGGCGGTACAGCCCGACGATGCGGCACAGCCCGACGAGGCGGTACAGCCCGACGCCACCCAGGAAAGCCCGCAACCGGAGGCTGTGCAGGAGGACAACGCTCCGGCGGAGGACACTGCCCCGGCGGAGGACAACGCTCCGGCGGAGGACACTGCCCCGGCGGAGGACAACGCTCCGGCGGAGGACACTGCCCCGGCGGAGGCCGCCGCCAGCCCGCAGCCGGACGCCGTGCAGGAGAAGCCGGCAGCCAGCCCCGCACCGTCACCGAGTCCGACGCCGGCACCCCGGCCCGCGCCGACGCCGGCCGCCTTTGCCGCCCGACCCAAGGCAGGTCCGGCTTCCACTACGGCTCCGGTGCAGGCACCGCCTGCCACGTCGCTTGCCGAAGCCGCCCGCTGGGGCCGGGTGGAGGGCGACGGCCACGTCTTCCTGACCATCGACGGCGAGGAGCATCCGGTCGGTCAGTACCCGGACGTCAGCAACGACGAGGCCCTGGCCTACTTCGCGCGGAAGTACGACGACATCGTCGCCCAGGTTGTCCTGCTGGAACAGCGCGTGGCCTCGAAGGCCCCCACCACTGACATGCAGAAGACCGTGACGCACCTGCGGGAGCAGCTCGCCGAACGGAACATGGTGGGCGACATCCGTTCCGCTGAGAGCCGGCTGGACACCCTGTCCACCCAGATCACGGAGCTGGAGAAGGCGGAAAAGGCTCAGCACGACGCCGTTCGCGCCGCCGAGCTGGCCGCCCGTGAGGCCATCGTGGCCGAAGCCGAGGCCATCTCCGGAACCGATCCGGCCCAGGTTCAGTGGAAGACGTCCAGCGCGCGCATGAACGAGCTGTTTGAAAGCTGGAAGACCGCGCAGAAGAGCGGCGTACGGCTCGGCCGCAGCAACGAGGACGCCCTGTGGAAGCGTTTCCGCGCCGCCCGGACCGTCTTCGACCGGCACCGCCGCGCCTACTTCTCCCAGCTAGACAGCAACAACTCGGCGGCGAAGTCGGCCAAGGAGAAGCTGATTGCGGACGCCGAGGCACTGTCGACGTCCACAGACTGGGGCTTCGCCGCCGGAGAATACCGCCGGCTGATGGACGAGTGGAAGGCATCGCCGCGTGCCAGCCGCAAGGATGACGACGCCCTGTGGGCCCGGTTCCGTGCCGCGCAGGACGTCTTCTTCAGCTCGCGCCAGGCTGCCAACGACGAGATCGACCAGGAATACGCCGCGAACCTGGTGGTCAAGGAGGCGCTCCTCGAGGAGGCTTCCGGCATCGTACCGGTCAAGGACATCGCCGCCGCCAAGAAGGCCCTGCAGTCCATTCACGACCGCTGGGAAGAGGCAGGCAAGGTTCCGCGTGCGGACATGGGCCGGATTGAGGCCGGGCTGCGCCGGATCGAGGATGCAGTCCGCCAGGCCGAGGACGAGAAGTGGCAGCGCTCCAACCCGGAGACCAAGGCCCGCACCAACAGCGCCTTGAGCCAGCTCGAATCCGCCATCGCCGGCCTGAAGGATGACCTGGCCGAGGCAGAGAAGAAGGGCGACCAGCGCAAGATCAAGGCCGCCCGGGAAGCCCTGGAAGCACGCCAGGCATGGCTGGACCAGATTCAGCGTTCGGCTAGCGAGCTTTCCTAAGCAACAGCCCTACCAAGCTAGTCCGGCTCTCCCAAGCAGCAGCCGTACGGGCCCCGTTCCGGTTATCCACATAACCGGGGCGGGGCCTTACCTGTTAAGGCCGCGTCCGGCAGGATGACGGAATGGCACCGTACTCCCAGCCCCCTGTTTTTTCGCAGGCACGGGGCGATTCACCGCCCGCGGACTCCCCCGCACAGCTGCTGGAGCTCTATTCGCCGGGGCTGCCCTTCACCTGGCCGGAGCTCCAGTCCATGGCGTCCGACGGCGTGCTCACGCAGCTCTATCAGCACGGCTACACCGTTCCCGGGACTGCCGCCTCCCCGCAGCTGCGGGCACGGGCCGCTGCCCACGGGGTGCCGGCGCCGGTGCGGCGGCGTGTGGTGGCGGGGCGGATGACGGCGGCCTGGATTTACGGGTGCGCCCGCGAGCCGGACCGGTTGGCCTTACTGGTGGACGCCAAACGCCGCATCTCCAGCCTTCGCTCGACCCGCGGCTGCACGCTCCACGAAGTCCGGCTCGGACCGTTCGACGTCGTCAGCCTGGGCGGCCTGATGGTCTCGAGTCCGCTCCGGACGGCACTGGACATCGCCTTGCATGTTGAGGCCGAGAGGGCAGTTCCTGCCCTCCGGCTGCTCTTGGCGAAGCCCGAACTCGATGTCAGGCTCCGGCTCCTGGTCCTGGCGGTCGAGGCGATGCCACGGCTGCCGCACAAGAATGCAGCCCTGGAGAAGCTGTCGCTGTTAGCTTCTCCGGCGGTTGCCCGTGGTCCGGTAGACGTCGAACACCCCGTCGATCCTCCGCACAGCACTGAGCACGTGGCTGAGGTACTTGGGGTCGCCCATCTCGAAGGCAAACTTTGAGATGGCCACGCGATCCGTGGACGTGTGGACACTCGCCGCCAGAATGTTCACGTGGTTCTCCGAAAGTATGCGCGTCACGTCGGAGAGGAGCGACTTCCGGTCCAGCGCCTCCACCTGAATCTCCACCAGGAAGACGCTTGACTGCGTCGGCGCCCAGTCCACGTCCACGATCCGATCAGGCTGGTCCTTGAGGCCGGCGACGTTGGTGCAGTCCGTGCGGTGCACCGACACGCCCGAGCCGCGCGTGACGAAACCGAGAATCGGGTCCGGCGGCACGGGAGTGCAACAGCGGGCCAGCTTCACCCAGACGTCGCCCACGCCGCGGACCACCACGCCGGAATCCGAGAACCGCGCCTTGCTGACCTGGGTGGGAATGCTGACTTCGGTGAGGTCGTCATCGGGTGTTTCATTGCCGCCAAGGCTCTCGACGAGCTTTTCCATGACGGACTGCGCGGAGGTGTGGCCGTCGCCAACTCCGGCATACAGCCCGGAAATGTCGACGTACTTGAAGTCCTCGGCCACGGCGGCAAGCGCGTCGTGCGTCATGAGGCGCTGCAGGGGAAGGTTCTGCTTCCGCATGGCGCGGGTCAGCAGCTCCTTGCCGCGGTCGATCGCCTCTTCGCGGCGTTCCTTGCTGAACCACTGCCGGATCTTGTTGCGTGCCCGGGCGCTCTTGACGAAGTGCTGCCAGTCCTGGCTGGGCCCGGCGCCCTCGGCCTTCGAGGTGAAAATCTCCACCCAGTCGCCATGGTTCAGCTCGCTGTTGAGCGGCACGAGCTTGCCGTTGACCCGGGCTCCGATGGTGCGGTGGCCCACCTCGGTGTGCACGGCATAGGCGAAGTCCACCGGCGTGGACCCGGCGGGCAGCGCCATGACCTCACCCTTGGGGGTGAAGACGAACACTTCGCGGGCGTTGATCTCGAACCGCAGCGAGTCGAGGAATTCGCCGGGGTCGGAGGTCTCCTGCTGCCAGTCCACGAGGGAGCGGAGCCAGCCCATGTCACCGTCTCGCGGGCTGCCGGGTCCGGTGGCGGTCCGGTTCGGCTGGTCCTTGTACTTCCAGTGCGCGGCCACGCCGTACTCGGCGCGGCGGTGCATCTCGTGCGTCCGGATCTGGATTTCAACAGGCTTGCCGCCCGGGCCGATCACCGTGGTGTGGAGGGACTGGTACATGTTGAACTTCGGCATCGCGATGTAGTCCTTGAACCGGCCAGGCAGCGGGTTCCAGCGCGAATGCAGGGTGCCCAGGGCGGCGTAACAGTCGCGGACCGAGTCCACCAGGACTCGGACGCCCATGAGGTCGTTGATGTCGTCGAAGTCCTTGTCCCGGACGATCATCTTTTGGTAGATCGAGTAATAGTGCTTGGGCCGGCCGGTGATCGTGGCCTTGATCTTGGCGGTGCGCAGATCGTCGGCGATCTGGTTCCGGATCACGCTGAGGCTCTTTTCGCGCTCCGGCGTGCGGTCGCCCACCATGCGGACGATTTCCTCGTACACCTTGGGATACAGCGCCGCGAAGGACAGGTCCTCGAGCTCCCACTTGATCGTGTTCATGCCGAGCCGGTGTGCCAGCGGCGCAAAGATTTCCAGGGTTTCCCGGGCTTTGCGGGCCGAAGACTCGGCGGAGACGAACCGCCACGTGCGCGCGTTGTGCAGTCTGTCCGCAAGTTTGATCATTAGTACGCGGATGTCTTTGGCCATGGCCACGACCATCTTGCGGACAGTCTCGGACTGGGCTGCCTCGCCGAAGCTGACCTTGTCCAGCTTGGTAACGCCATCAACCAGCATGGCGACTTCGGGGCCGAAGTCCGCCCGGAGGTCCTCAAGGGTGTAGGGCGTGTCCTCCACGGTGTCGTGGAGCAGCGCAGCCGCCAGGGTGGTGCCGCTCAGCCCCAGCTCGGCGAGGATCGTCGCGACGGCGACGGGATGGGTGATGTAGGGATCGCCGCTCTTGCGCTTCTGCCCGCGGTGGCTTTGCTCCGCCACCACGAACGCCCGCTGAATGAGGTCGAAGTCTTCCTTGGGGTTGTTCGCCCTGACGGTCCGCAGCAGCGGTTCCAGGATGGGTGAGTACGTCGCGGTGCTCCGGCCCGTCAGCCGTGCCAGGCGGGACCTCGTCCGCTCACGCCGGCCCGGGAAGGTGGGCCGGACGCCGGAGCTGTCCACGGGCACGCCCGGCGCCGGGCGCCCGGCAGCCACCAGACCAGTCTGCTGTCCCTGGCCCGGACCGTTGCCTCCGGCAGCCGTTGGCGCCGACGTCGAACCTTCTTCCAATGAAGTACCCCTCACGACCCGTTTAATTATCCCAGTGTATTCCCGCTCCGGGCCCGACCGATAACCGCGTCCGTCACCAACGGCCCCGCCCAGTATGCAGCCCAGTACCCAGCCGGGTACCCGGAGGGCCCGGCGGGAGACATACAGGCGCTCAACGGGAGGCACACAGGGGCTCAACGCAAAGACCGGATGCCGTCACGGTGACGGCATCCGGTCTAAGGGCAGGTACTCCAGGCGTTGGCAGGCGCCCTGGGTTTTTGCGGCCCTAGGCTTTTGCGGGCCCTAGGCTTTTGCTGGCTCGACGGCTGCAGCCTTGGCAGCGGCGTCCGCGCGGCGCTGCTTGACACGCTGGGCCTGCTTGACCAGCGGCGCCTCGCCCTGGCGCAGCCAGGCGTACATCGGTGCGGCGATGAAGATCGTCGCGGCGGTGCCGATCAGGATCCCGACGAACAGTGCGAGCGACAGGTCGCGCAGGGTTCCGGCACCCAGCAGGCCGGCCCCGATGAACAGAATCGCCCCGACCGGAAGGATGGCAACCATCATGGTGTTGATGGAGCGTACCAGGGTCTGGTTGACGGCCAGATTGACTTCCTCGCCAAAGGTCCGGCGCGTGGAGGAATCGATGTCCGCCGTGTTTTCACGGATCTTGTCGAACACCACCACGGTGTCGTACAGCGAATAGCTGAGCACCGTAAGGAACCCGATGATCGCCGACGGCGTGACCTCGAAGTCGCTGAGGGCGTACACACCGGCCGTGATGAACATGGTGACGAGCATGCCCGCGATCGCCGAGAGGGACATCTTCCAGGTCCGGAAGTAGAGGGCCATCAGGACCGTCGCGAGGGCAACGAAGACCACCAGGCCAATCAGGGCCTGCTTGGTGACGTCAGCGCCCCAGGTGGGGCCGACGAAGGTGGAGGTCACCTCGTTGTCAGTCACGCCGTAGGCCTTGGTGAGGCCCTCCTTGATC
This sequence comes from Arthrobacter sp. ISL-65, assembly GCF_018613795.1. Classification (GTDB taxonomy): domain Bacteria; phylum Actinomycetota; class Actinomycetes; order Actinomycetales; family Micrococcaceae; genus Arthrobacter. Next base: position 73,971 of record NZ_JAGGPN010000049.1, on the reverse strand, counting down.
TTGAGGGTCTCGTCGTCGGAGAGCTTGTCCGTCTGGATCCGCATGGTGGTTCCGGCGACGTTGGCGACGCGCGGCACACTGCCGGGAACGACGTCGTGGACAGCCTTCTCGCCTACGGATGCCTCGGTGGTCTTGACGTTGGACACCGTGAACTCGGAACCGCCACGGAACTCGATGCCCAGGTTGAAGCCGCCCTTCACCACCGGGATCAGGATCGACAGCGCAACCGCAACGGCGGCCACGATGAACCAGATCTTCTTGGCCCCGACGAAGTTGTAGGAACGCTTCCCTGTGTAGAGCTCGTTGCCGAATTTCGCGAAACTGGACATTACTTGCCCTCCTTGGCCGGGCCCTTGGAGGAACCGGCGAGCTGCTCCTGCTGCTCCGCGCGGCGGCGTTCAGCGATGGTCATCCGGCGCTCAGCCTCAGCCGCGGCACCGGTGTTCTTGGCGCGCACCACTGACGGCTTGTCCTCGGGGCTGCGGAGCCTGCCGGCGCCGCGGTAGAGCGGCACTGCACCGAGGCGCTCGGGGTCAAGACCGGAGAACTTGTGGCCTTCGCCAAAGAACCGGGTCCTGGCCAGCTGCTGCAGCGTCGGGTGCGTGAACATGAACACGACGATGAGGTCGGCGATGGCGGTCAGGCCGAGGGTGAAGGCAAAGCCCCGCACGTTGCCGACGGCCACGAAGTACAGCACCAGTGCGGCCAGGAGGTTGACCGCTTTGGATGCCAGGACGGTCCGTTTGGCCCGCTTCCATCCGTTCTCCACGGCCGACACCAGGCCGCGGCCTTCGCGGAGCTCATCACGGATGCGTTCGAAGTAGACGATGAAGGAGTCCGCGGTCTGGCCGATTGACACGATGATGCCGGCCACACCGGCGAGGGAGAGCCGGTAATTCTCGGTCCAGCCAAGGATGGCAATGGCGAGGTACGTGAGCGCACCCGCCACCACCAGCGACGCGATGGTGACGAAGCCAAGCGCACGGTACTGGAACAAGGAGTAAACAACCACCAGCAGCAAGCCGATCAGGCCGGCGAGGAGGCCCATCCGGAGCTGCTCACCGCCGAGGGTGGCGGAGATCTGCTGCTCGCTCTGGATGTCGAAGCTGATGGGCAGGGCACCGAACCGGAGCTGGTCGGACAGTGCCTTGGCCGACTGCTCCGTAAACCCGCCAGTGATCTGCGGGCGTCCGTCGGTGATCACTGCCTGGGACCGCGGGGCCGAAATGACCTGGTTGTCCAGGACGATGGCGAACTGCGACTTGGGATCGCTGCCGGTCTCGCCGCCTGCGGCAACGTAGAACTGGTTAAGGCGCTCGGTGACGGTCTTGAATTTGGCCGTTCCCTCCGCGTTGAACTGGATGTTCACAGCCCATTCGTTGGTGACGGCACCCTGGGCGCCCTGCTGGAGCTGGAACGTCGAGCCCTGGATCTCCACACCCTTGACCTCGACCGGACCCAGGATGTATTTGATCGCGGGTGTCTGGTCCGTGGCAGGCTCGCAGGTGACCAGCGGCTTGGCGGGATCGGAACGTTCCTGCTTGTCCTGGGCCGGGTTGTCGCAGTCAAGGGCTTCGAACTGCTTCTGGACGTCCGCGGTGATCCAGTTGGAATCACTGGCATTCGCCGGCTTGGCCGTCGGCTTCGGCAGCTGGGCGGCGGGTGTCCGCTCCGCGGCGGGCACCGCTGCGCCCGCGCCGGTGACGAGGACCGGGCGGAAATTCATGTCCGCGGAGGCTTGGATGAGGGCGCGGGTCTCCGTGGACGGGGTGCCGGGCAGGCTCACCACCACGTTGCGGCCGGACTGGGTGCTGATCTCAGCCTCAGCAACGCCGGAGCCGTCCACACGCTGGCGGATGATGGCCACCGCCTGGTTGAGCTGCTCCTCATTGATGTCCGAGCCACCCTCAACCTTGGGGGCCAGGATCATCTGGGTGCCGCCCTCCAGGTCCAGGGCAAGCTTCGGGGTCCAGCTGGCAACCCCGGACATTGTGCCGCCCGCAAGGACGGCCGTCATGGCAGCCAGGATTACGCCAAGCCAGACCAGCACCCGAAGGGATGGTTTATTGCGGCCAGTTCGTGCCATTGCCTATCTTTCTATTAATTGCGGAGGGCCGCCGGTGCGAGCCTTGTCGCACCCGGCGGCTCCGCAGCCGTAGACAGCTGTGCTGTGCGGAAGCAGCGGACTAGATGTCCTTCTTGCCCTCGTCATTGAGGCGCTTGAGGGTTTCGTCCGGAGTCTCGTCGACCGTACCGGCCTTGGCTTCAGGGGCCAGCGAGTCCTCGGCCGTCAGTGCCGACGCGTCGTCGGGAACAGCCTCTGTTTCGACGGCGGGTTCCACGATCTTGTTCACGGCCTGGCGGTGGACGGTGGCCAGGTGGCCGGGCGACAGTTCCAGGACAACCTTGTTCTCCGCCTCGTCAATGGACACGATCCGGCCGAACAGTCCGAAACTGGTCATGACCTCGACGCCCGGAGAGAACTGCGACTGCAGCTCGGTCTGCTGCTGCCGGGTTTTCTTGTTGCGGCGGAACATCATGAAGATGAAAACGCCGAGCATGACGAACAGCAGAATGGTCATGATGTCGATGCCGCCGCCGGACTGCGGCTGGGCCTGGGCACTAATATGTCCGAACAAGTGAAGTTCCGTTCTGTACTTGCGTAGCTGGTTGACAGCGACGTCCGCTTTGTACCGGGCTGCCCGCCCGGACACGGGAAACCGGCGCGGGCGGCCCGCCGAAGCGGGACACGGAAACAAAGCCCGGACGTGCCGAGCGTCTTTCCAGTCTAGAGGGAAAAGCTGGGAGGGCGCTGCTATTGGGTGCTGGAAACCCATTCAGATGACGATTCTTCATCGCCCGGCCCGGCCTCGAAAAGGTCCAGGGTTTCCTGCCCAAAGACCCCCGCTGGTATTGCCAGCCCAAGGTGGGTCCAGGCCGGGGCCATGGCGATCCGGCCCCTTGGCGTCCTGCCCAGCAGCCCTTCCCGGACCAGGTACGGCTCGGCGACCGTCTCCACGGTCTCCGGCTCCTCCCCGACGGCGATGGCCAGGGTTGACAGTCCCACCGGACCGCCGCCGAATTTGGTGATCAGCGCTTCCAGCACGGACCGGTCCAGCCGGTCCAGCCCGCGTTTATCCACTTCATACATGTCCAGTGCGGCAGAAGCGGACCGGGCGTCAATCTGTTCAATCCCGTGGACCAGCGCCCAGTCCCGGACGCGCCGCAGCAGCCGGTTGGCAATGCGCGGGGTGCCGCGTGACCGTCCGGCGATTTCCGTGAAACCAGCCGAATTCACCTTCAGGTCGAGGAGGCCGGCGGACCTGCGCAGCACCAGCTCCAGTTCCTCCACCGAATAAAACTCCAGGTGGCCCGTGAACCCGAACCGGTCCCGGAGCGGACCCGGAAGAAGTCCGGCGCGCGTGGTGGCACCCACCAGCGTGAAGGGCGGCAACTCCAGCGGAATGGCCGTGGCACCGGCCCCCTTGCCCACCACGATGTCCACCCGGAAGTCTTCCATGGCCATGTAGAGCATTTCCTCGGCCGGACGGGACATCCGGTGGATTTCGTCGAGGAAGAGGACCTCGCCCTCTGACAGTGAGGAAAGTATGGCGGCGAGGTCGCCCGCGTGTTGGATGGCCGGGCCGCTGCTGATGCGCAGCGGGGCGTTCATCTCGGCAGCGACAATCATGGCGAGTGTGGTCTTGCCGAGGCCGGGAGGACCGGAAAAGAGCACATGGTCCGCGCTGCGCCCGCGCATCCGGGATGCCTGCAACACAAGGGAAAGCTGTTTGCGGACCCTGTGCTGGCCTACGAAGTCATCGAGGTTCTTGGGCCGGAGCGCCGCCTCGATGGCCCGCTCCTCCGGCTCTTCTCCCCCGGCGACCAGGGACGGCTCAGCCACGGCTGCCTACCCTGTTGCCCGCCCGGGCTCCGTCCTGGCCGAGCCAGCGCAGCGTGGTGCGCAGGATCTCGGCAACGTTGCCTTCGCCGGCAAGTTCCGGCGCGTCTGCGAGGGCCTTGTCGATGCTGCCCGTGGCGTCCTTTTCGGACCAGCCCAGGCTGGTCATGGCGGCCACGACCTGCGGCTTCCAGACGCCTTCCGATGACGCAGCCGGCGCTCCCGCGGGCGTCGCCGTGCCGTGCGGAACCAGTTTCCCGGCGAGTTCAAGAACGATGCGCCCGCCGACCTTCGGGCCGATGCCCGGGACCTTAGTGAACGTCTTGCTGTCCCCGGTGTGCGCCGCCACGCGGATGGCTTCGGGGTCGTGCACGGCGAGGACCGCAAGGGCGAGCCTCGGACCCACTCCGCTGACACTGAGCAGAACGTCAAAAACTTCCCGTTCGTCGTCGCTCGCGAAGCCGAACAGGGTCAGGGAATCCTCCCGGACGATCAGGGAGGTGAAAAGCTTTCCCTCCTCGCCGGCCCGCAGCTTGCTGAGCGTCTGCGGCGTCGCGTAGACGCTCATGCCGGCGCCGTTGAGGTCGATGACGGCGGTGGACAGTCCGACGTGCGCCACGGTTCCGCGGAGAAAACTAATCAAGGCCGGGGCTCCTGAACTTGCGCCGGCAAAGAACCGACTATCCGAACATATCTACGAATACCCTAACAAGCGCCGGCGACATTCACCGTGCACGGCGCGCCTTGGCCTCCGCCTCGGCCCACGCGCGCTGGGCGGGCGTGAGCGACTGGCTGCCGGGGCCGGTGGTGGCTACGGTGGCACCGCTGCCCGCCCGCCAGGCGTGCGTGATGGCGAGGGCCAGAGCGTCGGCCGCGTCCGCGGGACGCGGCGGAGCATCGAGCCGGAGAATCTTGGTGACCAGCTTGGTGACGGCCTCCTTGTTCGAGGAACCGCTCCCGGTCACCGCCGCCTTGACCTCCGACGGCGTGTGTAAAGCTACGGGGATGCCGCGCCGGGCCGCGGCCGCGATGACGACGCCGGAAGCCTGGGCCACGCCCATGACCGTGCTGACGTTGAGCTGCGAGAAAACACGTTCCACCGCCAGCACGTGCGGCTCGTAACGGTCGAGCCAGTCGTCGATGGCCAAGGCGATCACCAGCAGCCGCTGGTCGAGGGTCTCCTCGGGCGACGTTCCCACCACGCCAACCGCCACCATGGTGGCCCGGCGGTTCTTTTCGACGTCCACCACGCCGATGCCGCAGCGGGTCAGTCCGGGGTCGATGCCAAGTACGCGCAGCGTCACGTGCAACCGCCCCGGTCCGCCACGCCGAAGATCACTCGGCGTCCAGGGCAGCCTGAACTTCGTCGCTGAGGTCAGCGTTGCTGTAGACGTTCTGGACGTCGTCGAGGTCCTCGAGGGCGTCGACGAGCTTCATGAATTTCTTGGCGGCATCCAGGTCCAGCGGCACCTCCATGGAGGGCACGAACTCGGCCTCGTCGGTGTCGTAGTCGATGCCGGCTTCCTTGAGCGCGTCGCGGATGGCCTGCAGGTCCTTCGGGTCCGAATGGATTTCGAAGGTCTCGCCGTTGTCCTTGACTTCCTCGGCGCCGGCGTCCAGCACCGCCATCAGGACGTCGTCCTCGCTGAGGCCGTTCTTGGGCAGGGTGACAACGCCCTTGCGGGAGAACAGGTAGCTGACCGAACCGGGATCGGCGATGGTGCCGCCGTTGCGGGAGATTGCGAGGCGGACCTCGGAGGCCGCGCGGTTCTTGTTGTCCGTGAGGCACTCGATCAGGAGCGCCGAACCCTGCGGGCCACGGCATTCGTACATGATCTCGGTGTAGTCCACGACCTCGCCGGTGAGGCCGGCGCCGCGCTTGATGGCACGGTCGATGTTGTCGGCGGGAACCGACGTCTTTTTCGCTTTGGTGACGGCCAGTTCAAGGCCGGGGTTGCCGGAAAGGTCCGGGCCGCCCATGCGGGCGGCAACTTCGATGTTCTTGATCAGCTTGGCGAACGACTTTGCCCGGCGGCTATCAAGGATGGCCTTCTTGTGCTTGGTCGTTGCCCATTTGGAGTGGCCTGACATGCTTTACGCTTCTCCTCTGATCATGCGGATAAAAAGTTCATGCACGCGCTTCTCGCCTGTCACTTCCGGATGGAAGGAGGTGGCCAGCAGCTGGCCTGAACGCACTGCAACAATTCTAGCCGTGCCCTGCAGATCGGCCGCGTGGGAGGCGTGCTCCTGGTCGGCCGGTTCCACCTGCGCCAGGACTTCAACGCCAGGGCCCACGCGCTCCACCCAGGGGCCGCGGATGAACACCGCGTGCACCGGCGCCACGCCGTGCTCAGTGGCGCTGAACTCCAGCCCCTTGAATTCAAGATCAGTCTCAAAGGATTCCCGCTGGCGGCCGAAGGCGTTGCGGCGCACCGTGATGTCCAGGCCGCCGAACGTCTGCTGGGGGTTGCCGGCCAGGTCTGCGGCGGGGTCGGCGATGTCGTGCGCCAGCAGGATCATGCCCGCGCAGGAGCCGTACACCGGGAGGCCCTCGGCGATCCGCTGGCGCAGCGGCTCGGCGAGGTCGAACGCGCGGGCCAGCTTGTCGATCGCCGTAGACTCGCCGCCGGGGATGATGAGTCCGTCGAGTCCGTCGAGCTCCGCGGGTCGGCGGACACCCACGCCGGCGGCGCCCGCTGTCTCGACTGCCCGAAGGTGCTCACGGAAGTCGCCCTGCAGCGCCAGGACGCCTATGCGCAGGCCAGTGCCGGGCTTTTCGGGCACGCCGGCAGGGCGCGGAAGGGCGCTGGAAAGGGAATCGGTCATCCAAACAGCATAGTGTCCCGGCGGCGGGCAGCCGCTCCCGCCGCCGGCCGTCCGCCACATTGCATGCCGTTGCTGGGATATATTACAGAGCATGTTTTCCCTTAGCGTTCCGCTCGGCAAGTTCGTTCGCCGGGTTTCCCGGCTCAGAGGCGGAGGCTCTGCATTACCCGGTCTGGTGGTCGAAAAAATCGACCCCGGGTTCATGCAGCGGACCCTGTCCACCCTCCCCCACGGCGTGGCCGTAGTCAGCGGCACCAACGGCAAGACCACCACCACCAAAATGGTGGTAGAGCTGCTGGAAAGCCAGGGCCTGAAGGTGTTCACCAACCGCACGGGAAGCAACTTCACCCGGGGCGTGGCAGCCGCCCTGATCGGCGACGTCGACTGGCGCGGACGGCTCGAGGCCGATATCGCCGTGCTGGAGCTGGACGAGGCCCACGCCGTGCATTTCGTCAACCGCGTCCCGCCGCGCTACAGCCTCCTGCTGAACGTGCTCCGCGACCAGCTTGACCGCTTCGGTGAGATCGACAAGACAGCCCAGCTCCTCCAGCACATCGCCTCCAAGACAACGGGGACTGTGGTGCTGAACCGCGAGGACCCGCGGGTGGCCCGGATCGCCGGTACGCTGCAGGGCCCCGAGGTCCTCTACTTCGGCCTGGACGACTCCCTGCTGGGCACCTTCCCCAGCGACGATGAACTCCGCGCTGGGCCGGGCAGCCCCGTACCTGCGGTACCGCAAAGGCCCCAGGCCGACGTCGTTCTTCGCCGCGTGGGTGCCGATGACGCAGACTTTGAGTACGACGGCGTCACGGTCACCACCGGGATGAAGCTCCGCGGCGTCTACAACATCTTCAACGCCGCGGCTGCGCTGGCCCTGGCCCGCAGCATCTGCGGCAGCGGCGCCGCCACGGCGGACCACGGCACCCTGCTGAAGGCCCTGTCCGAGGTGGCCCCGGCATTTGGGCGCGGCGAAAGCCTCACGGTGGACGGGCTCCCGCTGGATCTGGTCCTGGTCAAGAACCCGAGCGGCTTCCGTCTGGGCCTCAAGTCGTTCCCCTCGGGCGGCTACGCCACGATGATCGCGATCAACGACAACTACGCTGACGGCCGCGACATGTCCTGGCTGTGGGACGTTGATTTCGACTCACTGCGCGCGGACGGCGTGGACCAGGTCAGCGGTTCCCGGGCGTATGACATGGCCCTGCGCCTGCAGTACGACGAAGTGCAGATCGGGGCGGTGGACACCGACATCCCGGCTGCACTGGCCGACTTCATCCGCAAGGGCAAAGGCAAGCCGAAGCGCGTCTTCTGCACCTACACCGCAATGCTCGCCATACGCCGTGAGCTGTCCAAAATCACCACAGTGGAGGTGGTCTCATGACCCCCGAATCGACCGCCGGCACTACCGCGTCAAAGGGAACCATCCGGGTTCTGCAGCTGTACCCGCGGGAGATGAACATCTACGGCGACTGGGGCAACGCCCTGGTGCTGCAGCAACGCCTGAAATGGCACGGATACACACCGGAGCTGCTCGAGTACAACGTGGGCGACGAGTTCCCGGAGGGCGTGGACATCATCCTTGGCGGCGGCGGGCAGGACAGCGGCCAGCTCGTCATCCAGGACGACCTCCAGTCACGATCCAGCCTCCTTAAGGGAATGGCCGAGGAAGGCACGCCGATGCTGCTCATCTGCGGGCTGTACCAGCTGTTCGGTCGCTTCTTCAAGACCCGCTCAGGCCCGGTCATTCCAGGCATCGGAGTTCTGGACGTGGAGACCCACGGCACGGATGAGCGGCTGATCGGCAACGTCAAGGTCACTACCGCCGAGTTCGGCGAGGTCCTGGGCTACGAAAACCACAGCGGCCAGACCACCCTTGGTCCCGGCGTCGAACCGCTGGGGACGGTGGCGAAGGGCACCGGCAACAACAGCAGCGACGGCCAGGAAGGAGCCCGGTACCGCAACATCGTGGCCAGCTACCTGCACGGTTCCCTGCTGCCCAAGAACCCGGCCATTGCCGACTTCCTGATCCGGACCGCCGTCGAACGCAAGTATGGAACCTTCACTCCCGGCGAAGCGGATGACCGCTTCGCCGTTCTGGCCCGCGAGCACGCGGCCCGCCGGCCGCGTTAGGAATAACCCGAACGGGTCAGCGTCCTGTTTCACCGCTCCAGATTCAACGTTCCTTGGTGACCAGCAGCTCCCGGGCTCCGGCCTGCGCCGCGCCCATCGACTCCACTACCTGCTTGGTCCGCAGCCGGGTGTCGGCGTCTGCCGCGGGACTGGCGCAGACGCCCTGCGGGGCGTCCGCGGCCACAGAGCACCAGCGATAGGGGGCGCTGACGATCACCGACGGCGCCCAGGCGACGTCGGATGCGGTCCACTTGCCGGCACTGTCCTGGCTGAACTGTGCCCGGAGCAGCAGGCCCTCGTTGTTGACAACATACGTCGGAGACAGTTCTGTCACGCCGTTGCCCAGGCCGTAGGCGATCCAGGTTCCCTTGTACTTTTCGACGGGAAGCACCGAGTGCGTGTGGTGCCCGTAGATCATGGTGAACTGGCCGCTGTCGGCCAGCGCGTGCGCCACTTCCAGCTGCTGGGCGTTCGGGGCACTGGCGTACTCGTCCCCCGCGTGCATGGCGGCCAGGACGATGTCCGCGCCCAGCTTTCTGGCCTCCTTGGCCTTGGCGATCATGGCGGGCGCGTCGAGCATGTCCACCTGCCACGGCTGTTCCGGGACCTGCCCGTTGAGTCCGTAGGTGCCCGCAATGACGGCAATCCGGGCGGCGTCGGTCTGCAGGATGAGGATGCCCTTGGACTCAGCCTGCGTGCGGTAGGAGCCGGTGTGCTGCAGACCTACTGTATCCAGCACATCCAGTGTCCTGGCGAGGCCCTCGGTGCCCTGGTCGATGGTGTGGTTGCTGGCCGTGGTGCAGGCACGGTAGCCGACCGATTTGGCGGCAGCGGCAATCTGCGGCGGGACGTTGAAGGAAGGGTATGCGGAGAAGGGTCCCCCGGGCAGGGCCACCGGCGTTTCCTGGTGGCAGATGGCTATGTCGCTTTGTTCGATGTAGCGCCTCTGCCCTTCCAGCAGCGGACCGAAGTCCAGTCCCTTGACCCCGCCGGCTACGGCATCTTCGTGGGCCTGTTGCCACAGCTGGGTGTGCACCAGCATGTCACCGGTGACCAGGACGGACGTGCAGCGGATCGCCGCGCACGCGGGACCGGCACCCGGGGTTGGGGTCGCAACGGCACTAGGTGTGGGGTCCGCCGTCGACGTGGGCGCTGCACTGCTCCCGGCGCTGGACTGCGCTGCCGGGCTCGAGGGCTGGCCGGCCGCACTGGCAGGCTGGCTGCCGGACTGGCTGCCGGACTCACTGGCCGGCTGCGGCCGGGCCTGCTCGGCGGCCACGCCGCAGGACACCAGCCCCGCCATCAGCAGTGCAGCAGCGGCCGCTTGAAACGCACGGCCAGAGACGTTGTTGTTCCCCATGACCCCAGCGTAAGTCCGCGGCCCGCCGACGGCAGGCAACCCGCCCGTAGAACCACGCCAAAACATTGTGCACCGCTGAGCTGCATGAAAGGGTTGCTTCATGACCAATCCCCTCCTCTCCCCCAGCGCCCTGCCCTTCGGACTGCCGCCGTTTGCCGGCATCGACGACGACCACTACGCCGAGGCGGTTGACGCCGGGCTCACCGAGCACCTGGCCGAGATCCAGGCCATCGTGGACAACCCCGGACCGGCCACGTTCGACAACACGGTACTGGCCATGGAGAAGTCCGGCCGGCTGCTGGACCGGGCCGCGGCTTCCTTCTTCACCCTGGTTTCGGCCGACGCCTCCGAGGCCATCACGAAGCTGGAGACCGAACTGTCGCCCCGCTTCGCCGCCCATCAGGATGCCGTGTACCTGAACCGGGCACTCTACGAGCGGTTCGCCGCCGTGGATACCGCGGGTCTGGACGCCGAAGCCGGAAGGCTCGTCGAGGAGTACCTCAAGGAATTCCGCCAGTCCGGGATTCAGCTGGACGACGCCGGCCAGGACCGGCTCCGTTCGCTGAACGCCGAACTGTCCCGGCTGGGCACGGAATTCGGGCAGCGCGTCAAGGAGGCGATGAAGTCCGCCGCCCTGCTGCTGGACAGCGCCGATGACCTGGCTGGCCTACCCGGAGACGAGATCGCCAGCGCCGCGGAAGCAGCCCGGGTAGCCGGGCATGACGGCAAGTTCCTCCTGACGCTTATCCAGCCAAGCAACCAGCCGGCCCTGGCCGCACTGGACAACAGGGACGTGCGCCGGCGGCTCTTCGAAGCGTCCGTGGCCCGCGGCAGCACCGGCGGTGACCTCGACGTCCTCAACGTTGTGAACTCCCTGGTCCGGCTCCGCGCCGAAAAAGCCGCCCTGCTGGGGTTCGCCAACTATGCCGAACTGGTGGTGGACCGGCAGACGGCTCCGGACTTCGGAGCCGTCCGGTCCATGCTGAACCGGCTGGCGCCCGCCGCCGTCCGGAACGCCGACGCCGAGGCAGCCGCCCTGGCCGAGAGCGCAGGCCACCCGCTGGAGGCCTGGGACTGGGCCTACTACTCCGCCAAGGTGCGGCGGGACCGGTACACGGTGGACGAGCAGGCCCTCAGGCCGTACTTCGAGCTGGACCGGGTACTGACGGATGGCGTGTTCTTCGCCGCGACCTCGCTCTTCGGCATCACCTTCCATGAGCGCAGGGACCTTGCCGGCTACCACGAGGACGTCCGGATCTGGGAGGTCCGGGACGCGGACGGAACAGAACTGGGGCTGTTCCTCGGCGACTACTACACCCGCGAAACCAAGCGGGGCGGGGCGTGGATGAATTCGCTGGTTGACCAGTCGGCACTTCTGGGCACCAAGCCGGTGGTCATCAACAACCTGAACATCTCCAAGCCGCCCGCAGGTGAGCCCACGCTGCTCACGCTCGATGAGGTGCGCACGGCGTTCCACGAGTTCGGCCACGCCCTGCACGGGCTGTTCTCCGACGTCACCTACCCCCGCTTCTCCGGCACATCGGTGCCGCGGGACTTTGTGGAGTACCCGTCCCAAGTCAACGAAATGTGGATCATGTGGCCCGAGGTGCTGTCCAACTACGCCCGCCACCATGCCACCGGGGAGCCGCTGGCCCAGGACGTCGTCGACCGGCTCAACGAGTCCCGCCTGTGGGGCGAGGGGTTCGCCACCACGGAGTACCTCGGTGCGGCGCTGCTGGATCTGGCCTGGCACGTTCTGGACACCGACGGCGTTCCGCAGGACGCCCTGGAATTCGAGGCGAAGGCACTGGCCGCGGCAGGGGTTGCCCATCCGCTGATTCCGCCGCGCTACCGCACTGGCTATTTCCAACACATCTTCGCGGGCGACGGCTACTCTGCGGGCTACTACTCCTACATCTGGAGCGAAGTGCTGGACGCCGAGACCGTGGACTGGTTCACCGAGAACGGCGGTCTCAGCAGGGCCAACGGCGACCGGTTCCGCGCCGAGCTGCTCTCCCGCGGCAACAGCCGGGATCCGCTCGAGTCGTTCCGCACCCTGCGCGGCCGCGACGCCGCCCTCGAGCCCCTCCTCAAGCGCCGCGGCCTCGAGTAATCGCCCCGCTCCCCAAAGTAGGTAGCACCACAGGGCGTTCCCCACGATGGAAACGCCCACAGCTGCTACCTTGTTGGGTTAGACGCACGACGACGGCCGGTCACCTTGGAAGGTGACCGGCCGTCGTCGTCGTACTAATTAGGAGCGCAAGGCGGCTGTTACCAGCCGCGCTCGGAGAGGCGGTGCGGCTGCGGGATCTCATCCACGTTGATGCCTACCATGGCCTCGCCCAGGCCGCGGGAGGCCTTGGCGATGACGTCCGGGTCATCGAAGAAGGTGGTGGCCTTCACGACGGCGGCCGCACGCTGGGCCGGGTTGCCGGACTTGAAGATACCGGAGCCGACGAACACGCCGTCGGCGCCGAGCTGCATCATCATGGCGGCGTCGGCCGGGGTGGCGATACCGCCGGCGGTGAACAGCACCACGGGAAGCTTGCCGGCCGCGGCAACTTCCTTGACCAGTTCGTACGGTGCCTGCAGTTCCTTGGCCGCGACGTACAGCTCGTCCTCGGGCAGGGCAGCAAGCTTGGCGATCTCGGCGCGGATCTGGCGCATGTGCCCGGTGGCGTTGGAGACATCCCCGGTGCCGGCCTCGCCCTTGGACCGGATCATCGCCGCGCCCTCGTTGATGCGCCGCAGGGCCTCACCGAGGTTGGTGGCACCACACACGAACGGAACCGTGAAGTTCCACTTGTCGATGTGGTTGACGTAGTCGGCCGGGGTCAGGACCTCGGACTCGTCAATGTAGTCGACACCGAGGGACTGCAGGACCTGGGCCTCGACGAAGTGACCGATCCGGGCCTTTGCCATGACCGGGATGGACACGGCGTCGATGATTTTGTCGATCATGTCCGGATCGGACATGCGGGACACGCCGCCCTGGGCGCGGATGTCGGCCGGAACGCGTTCCAGCGCCATGACGGCAACGGCACCGGCGTCTTCGGCGATGCGGGCCTGTTCGACGTTGACGACGTCCATGATGACGCCGCCCTTGAGCATCTCTGCCATGCCGCGCTTGACGCGGTTGCTGCCCGTCACGCTGTTGGCGGACGAGCCGGCTTCGTTGCTTACATCAGGTGTAGACACAAAAACCCCTATGGGTAGCTAGATGACCTTCGCCGGCAGCGCAGGCACGGACATGCCGTTTTTGCACACACCGGATTACCGGATCCATTGACCGGGCAGTTCTAATACTAGTCCCACGGCGGCAGCCCGGCTTAATCAGGTTTGCTCGGAGTCTTCCAGCGACTGGATGCGCACAGCCAGGACGCGCTGGACCACCGTGACGAGGCTAGCCGCCGCCAGCAGCACCAGGGTCGCCAGCAGCACAACGGGCGGCAGTCCGACGCCGGTGAGGCCGGTGATCACCAGCACGGAGACCAGCCGTTCAGCACGTTCGGCAATGCCCACGTTCGCCTGGAAGCCGAGGGATTCGGCCTTCGCCCGGACATAGGAGACCACCATGCCAAGGACAAGGCAGACGACGGCGGCAATGGCTATGGGGGCATCCTCACCGCCGGTGAAAAACCATATGGCCAGGCCGGCAAAGAGGGCACCGTCAGCCAACCGGTCCAGGCTGGAGTCCAGGAAGTTGCCCCAGCGCCCGCCGAGGTTCTGCATCCGGGCCATGATGCCGTCGATGACGTCGGAGAAGATGAAGAGGGTGATAAAGATCGTTCCCCACCAGAGCTGGCCCAGCGGATAGAACACCAGGGCCCCGACCACCACGCCGGCCGTTCCCACAATGGTGATGGCGTCCGGCGAGACGCCAATTTTCAGAAGCCAGCGTGCAAGCGGGGTAAACAGGGCGGTGAAGAACCCGCGCGCATGCCTATTCAGCATGCGTCTCCCCGGGCCAGGCGTCGGCAACCTGCTGGCGGACCTCGTCGAGCGTCTGCGTGATTGCCTTGGTCTGGGCGATGATGGGGAAGAAGTTTCCGTCCCCGCCCCAGCGCGGAACGATGTGCTGGTGCAGGTGGCCCGCGATGCCGGCCCCGCCCACAACCCCTTGGTTCATGCCTAGGTTGAAGCCGCCGGGATTCGCCACCTTCCGCAGCACCCGCATGGCGGTCTGCGTCAGGTCGGCGAATTCGGCGGTTTCCTCCACCGTCAGGTCCGTGTAATCGGGAACGTGGCGGTAGGGGCACACCAGCAGGTGGCCGGGGTTGTAGGGGAACAGGTTGAGCACCACGTAGCTCGTGCGTCCGCGGTACACGATGAGCGACTCCTCATCGGTGCGCGCGGGCGCGATGCAGAACGGGCAGTCGTCCTCGTTCTTGAACTGGTGCTGCCCGCCCTTGATGTAGGCCATGCGGTGCGGAGTCCACAGCCGTTGGAAGGCGTCAGGAACGCCGGCGAGGCCAAAATCGTCCGTTGCTTCCGCGTCCCCCGGATAGCCCGACCCTGTGTTCTCCTGCACGTGTGCCCCCTCCGCCGCGGCTAGCTGGTCCGGTTGCGGACGGCGTCCACGATCCGCTGGACAGCCTCGGCCACGGGCACGCCGTTGTCCTGGCTGCCGTCCCGGAACCGGAAGGAGACGGCGCCAGCCTCGGCGTCCTCACCGCCGGCGATGAGCACGAACGGGATCTTGTCCTTGCTGGCCGTGCGGATCTTCTTCGGGAAGCGGTCCGAGGAGATGTCCACCTCGGCGCGGATGCCGGCAGCCTTGAGCTTGTCGACGACGTCGAACATGTAGTCGTTGAAGGCCTCCGCCACCGGGATGCCCACCACCTGCACGGGAGCAAGCCATGCCGGGAAGGCACCGGCATAGTGCTCGGTGAGGACACCCATGAACCGCTCCACCGAACCGAACAGGGCCCGGTGGATCATGACCGGACGCTGGCGGGTGCCGTCGGCGGCCTGGAACTCGAGTTCGAAGCGCTCAGGCAGGTTGAAGTCGAGCTGGATCGTGGACATTTGCCAGGTGCGGCCCAGGGCATCCTTCGCCTGCACCGAAATTTTGGGGCCGTAGAACGCGGCTCCGCCCGGGTCCGGAACGAGCTCCAGCCCGGACGCCTCGGCCACTTCGGCCAGGGTGCGGGTGGCTTCCTCCCAGGTGGCGTCGTCGCCGACGAACTTGTCCTCGTTCTTGGTGGACAGCTCGAGGTAGAAGTCGTCCAGGCCGTAGTCCTTGAGCAGGCCAAGGACGAAGTTCAGTGTGGTGGTGAGCTCGTCCTTCATCTGCTCGCGGGTGCAGTAGATGTGGGCGTCGTCCTGTGTCATGCCCCGCACGCGGGTCAGGCCGTGGACCACACCGGACTTCTCGTAGCGGTAGACGGAACCGAATTCGAAGAGCCGCAGCGGCAGTTCGCGGTAGGACCGGCCGCGCGAGCGGAAGATGAGGTTGTGCATGGGGCAGTTCATCGGCTTCAGGTAGTAGTCCTGGCCGGGCTTGCGGACGGTGCCGTCCTCGTTGTGCTCCGCGTCGATGTGCATCGCGGGGAACATGCCGTCCCGGTACCAGTCCAGGTGGCCGGACACCTCGTACAGGTGACCTTTGGTGATGTGCGGGGTGTAGACGAACTCGTAGCCGGCATCCACATGGCGCTGCCGGGAGTAGTCCTCCATGGCCTTGCGGATTATGCCGCCCTTGGGGTGGAAGACCGGCAGGCCCGACCCGAGCTCGTCGGGGAAGGAGAACAGGTCCAGCTCGGCGCCAAGCTTCCGGTGGTCGCGGCGCTCGGCCTCGGCGATGCGTTCCTGGTAGGCCTTCAGGGCGTCCTTGGTGGGCCACGCGGTGCCGTAGATGCGCTGCAGCTGCTGGTTGTTCTGGTTGCCCAGCCAGTACGCCGCCGAGGAGCGGGTCAGTGCAAAGGCGTTGGAGATGAGCTTGGTGTTGGGCAGGTGGGGGCCGCGGCACAAGTCGCACCAGACGCTGTCCCCGCTCTTGCGGTCCACGTTGTCGTAGATGGTGATGTCGCCGGCGCCCACTTCGACGTTGACGCCTTCGCCGGCATCGGCGGCCTCGTTCTTCTTGCCCAGCAGCTCGAGCTTGTAGGGCTCGTTCTTCATGGCTTCGCGGGCCTCGTCCTCGGAGACGACGCGGCGGACGAACTTCTGGTTCTGGTTGATGATCTTGAGCATCATCTTTTCCAGGGTCTTCAGGTCTTCCGGGGTGAACGGCTCAGCGACGTCGAAGTCGAAGTAGAACCCGTCAGTGATGTAGGGGCCGATGCCCAGCTTGGCGTCCGGGCGCAGCTGCTGCACGGCCTGGGCCATGACGTGGGCGGTGGAGTGGCGCAGCACGTTGAGCCCGTCGGGGGAATCGATGGTGACGCCTTCAACCTCGGCACCCTCGGCAAGGGGCTGATCCAGGTCCTTAAGTTCGCCGTCAACACGGGCCACAACGACGTCGCGGCGCTCAAAGAAGAGTTCCGCGCCGGTGGTCCCGGTAGTCACCTTCATTTCTTCGCCATCGACGATGAGGGTGATCTGCTGGGCATCTGACACGGGTGTCTCCTATTCAAAGTTCAGGCTTCGTAGCTTGTGGCGTACGGGGACCACAGCCAGCCTCGTCAATGTTATCTGTTGCGGAAGTGGCGAGCCAAAGCGCCACGGCGGTGGCAAAGAGGAACATGGCGGTGGCAAAGCGGAAATGGGAGGGCCGGTCAGCTTCCGAGGCCGGTGATGGCCAGGTTTCTGCTGATGCCATCCAGCGGCCCCGGCTGCCAGAAGTCCTGTTCAGGTTTATCTGGTCCGACGTCCCTTGGTTCCCGATTTCCCGGGTCAGCGTTCCCCCGTTCAGGGAACGGCAGGGTGTCCACCTGGCTGAGGTCCCAGGCCATGCTGGCGCTGAGGCTAATGCCGCGCGGACCGGTCCGCCTGGTGGTTCCCCGGATCAGCAGCAGCCGGGTCCCGAACAGCAGCGGGCCCGCGTGCTCCTGGGCCTCGTGGAAGAACACGGAATCCACGCACCCGGTACCGTCGTCGATGCTGATGAAGACCACACGCCGGCCGCCGCGCATGGGCGGGGTCTGGGTGGCGATCCTCACACCGGCCACCAGTACCTCCGTGCCATTTCGCAGCCCCAGCAGCTTGTCCGCAGTGGTGACGCCCAGCCGGTCCAGGAGCGGCCGGTGGCTGGACATCAGGTGTTCGCTGACATCAACCGCCATCAGGTCAAGTTCCGCCCGGACATTCTCCACCGTGGTGGGCTCAGGAAGCCCGGGCTTGACGTTCCGCAACTCGATATCTCCGAGGGGCAGCGCGAGTTGCCCCTCAATGACCTCGGCGCCTTTCTTTACTGACTTGCTCTGCAGGCTTTGCAGGTGGTGGACAAGGTCTGCCCGGTTGGCTGTCCCGCCGGATTCCCGGTGCAGCGTGTCAAAGGCACCCAGTTGGGCAAGCCGCTTGATGCTGGGCTTGCTCAGCCTGGAGCGTGCCCTCAGATCCGCCAGGGAGTCATAGGGCTGGCCTGCAACGATCCGCTTCAGTTCAGAACCGGACAGCCCGAAGATGCCGTTGAGGCTGAGCCTGATTCCCAGCTTTCCACGGTCATGGCCCTCCGTGACACGCTCCACCCGGTATTCGGCACCGCTGCGGTTGATGTCCAGCGGAAGAATGGGGATGCCCATGCGCCGCGCCTCGGCCACAAGGAGACGCTTGGGGTACATGCCCGGATCGTGTTCCCACAGGCCCGCAAGGAACGCCTCCGGATGGTGGGCCTTCAGCCAGGCCGACTGGTAGGTGGGCACGGCAAAGGCGGCGCCGTGGGCTTTGCAGAATCCGAAACTGGCGAACGACTTTAGGGTGCCCCAGACCTTGTCCACTACCTCCGGCGAATAGTTCCTGACCTTTGCCTCGCGGCGGAAAAACTCCTCCACCTGGCCTTCCTTGACCTCGTTGCTCAGCGCCCTGCGGAACTCGTCGGCTTTCGCCAGCCCGCAGCCGGTCATCACATCAAAGGTCCTCAGGATCTGCTCATGGAAGACCGTCACCCCATGGGTTTCCTGCAGCACCGGCTTCAGGTCAGGGTGCGGGTAGGTCTCCGGCGCGAAGCCGTGCCGGTGTTCAAGGAAGGGCCGCACCATGTCCGATTTCATGGGCCCCGGGCGGAACAGTGAGATGTCGATGATGAGGTCGTTGAACTCGCGCGGGGCCATCTTGCCCACCAGCTCCCGCTGGCCTGGCGATTCGATCTGGAAGCACCCCAGGGTGTGCGTGCTTCTGATCAGCTCATAGGTCGGCTCATCATCCAGGGGAACGGCATTGAGGTCGATCAAGCCGTCCTCGGCGATGTAGTCCGGCCCGCTGCCACCAGGTCCAGCGGGATGGGCTCCGGCTGCCACCACTTCAGCCTTGGAGGGGTGGATCCGGATGATCTCCCGCACGGCAAAGGCCATGGCACTTTGCATCCTGACGCCCAGGACATCCAGCTTCAGCATGCCCATCGGGTCCATGTCGTGTTTGTCGAACTGGCTCATGGGCAGGCCAAGGCCGCTGGGCTGGACCGGGGTCCGGTCCAGCAGGGTGGCATCACCGAGGATCACCCCGCAGGGGTGCATGGAGATGTGGCGCGGAAGGCGGTCCAGCCGTTCGGTGAGGTCCACCAACAGGTCCAGCTGCTGGTTCTCAGAAAAGTCCCGCTGTTCCAGCCGTCCGGCGAACTCGCGAAGTTCCGGTTTTTCCTCCAGTGCCTCCCGGAACTTCCGTGCCGAAAAGCGCCACAGCTGTTTGGCAATCTCGCCGACATCGCCGTCGTCCATCCCCAAAGCCATACCGGCGTCCCGCACCGCGCCGCGAGCGCGGTAGCCGTTCTGCATGCTCATCAGCGTGACGCGCTGTGAGCCGAACCGGTCAAAAATTTTCCGGTAGACGTTGTGCCGCTCAGCGCTTTCCACATCGATGTCGATGTCAGGCAGCGTGGACCGGTCCCCGGAGAGGAACCGTTCGAAGATCAGGTCATGCTGGAGGGGGTTCACCTGGCTGATGTCGATCAGGTAGTTGACCAAACTGGAAGCGCCCGATCCCCGGGCTGCCGCCCTCACATTCATGTCAAGGATCATGCGGGAAACCTCGGCCACGGTGAGGAAGTAGGAGGCAAAGCCGAGGCGGGCGATGATCTTCAGCTCATGCTGCAGCCGGGCGCGCATGTCTGCTTCCGCCTTCCCGGAGATGCCGGGGAATCGCCGCGCAATACCGGCCTCACAGCGCTGGGCCAGTTCTGCCAGCGGATCCCCCTCAATGCCGATGACGGCGGCCTCGGGCACCACCGGCTGCTTCCAGCCCATGTCGGACACGGGATCCATGCGGCAACGGTCCGCGAGCGCCGCAGTCTGCGCGAGCAGCACCTGGAGATCGGCGGCACCGTAGCCGGCGGCATGGATGATCTCCTTGCCCAGCTCCACCATTTGGTCCGGGGATTTCAGCCAGCCCTGCCCGTTGGGCTGGAGCAGCGGCTCGGCGGAGAGTTCGGGCAGCGACTTGAGCGTGCGGGCCGAATCCAGGACGTCGGCGGTGGCCGCCCCGTCCTCCTCGCAGTAACGGACGGCGTTGGTGAGCACAGCCGGCACGCCATACTCCTGCGCCAGCTTGAGCATGCGGACCGCATGGGCCGTGCTCAAGGGCGCACCCGGTGCACTGAGGTGGGTCACGATCTCTGCCGCGACGCTCCCGGCGGGCATGGCGTCCAGCCAGCCTTTGAAAAGGGTGCGGGGCCGGAGGTACCGCCTCCCGCCCAGTGCGAGGCCGACGTCGGAATCCGGGCCCAACAGCACGGTGAGCACCGGCTTCAGGGTTTCCGGGTCCAGCACGCGTGAGGCGAGTTCAGCCCTGGTGACAGCAACGGGCACAGCTCCGCCGGCCTTGCCCGTGGTGCGGGCGTGTGCGTCGGAAATCAGCCGGCACAGTGCCTTGTACCCCGCACCGCTGTTATGGCCATGTGCCAGGACCACAACCCGTCCGGTGACGCGGGCTGCCGAAAACCGGGTTTTGGAAAATTGGACGCCAGCCATCTGCTCACCAGGTAACCCGGCGTCGTGGTCCTCCTCGTCGTCGAACACTGACAGATCCACGCCGACCACCGGGTCAATCCCGGCAGCCATGCATGCCTTGAGGTGTTTTACTGTGCCGTAGAGACCGTCCCTGTCAGTGCACCCAAGGGCGGTTGCCCCCTGGGCCGCTGCTGCCTGGGCAAGTTGGTCTGGCCAGGAGACACCGTAGTGGGCGCTGAAGGCGGTGGAAACGTGTAGGTGAGTGAAGCTCATGCTGATTTGTGATGGAGTGCGTCTTTGGTCCGGAGGGCGTCGTGGATACGGAGCAGCCGCCAGCGCCCGCTGCCGGCATGCCGCACCAAGTCAAGGGTTAGTGGTTCCAGTGGTTTTGCAGCCGGTGTTTCCGGCGGGCTGCTTCTGCCGGCAGGCACGACCTGCACCCGCCAGATCTCATGGTCCACAAGCCCGGGGCCGCTTCCCAGCGGGGCACGCCGCTCTTCGGCCCACCACTGGCGGCGTTCATACCAGCGCAAGGGTTCGGCGCAGACCCGGTATTCCCTGCCGCCCCACCGAAGCTCCGCTGGCTCACCGGTAGGTGCGCAGACGACGTCAACAGACTCGCTGAACGTTCCCATGGGTGCCTCCGGATACCAATCTCATCCTGCAGAAAATACGCAGTCATTCGAATATGTATTCGAATAGTTCCAGTCTACGCCGGGCCGGGGACAAAACCTAGATGGGTGTGGACGGACGGCGGCTCACAGGGCAGGATGGTCCCATGAGTTCCAATGACGCGCTCCTGAAGCAGGTAAGCATCGCCGCCAAAGAAAGCACATTGGTGGCCAGGTTCGATATCGACGGCAACATTCCAGCATCGGGCGCCTTTGTTGTGGGGCTCGTGGCTGCCACTCCGGATTATTCTCATCAACGGAGGCTGGGAATCGAGTTCATGAACGGCGAGGCGGTCTCGATCTACTCCTTCAGCCATGACGGCACGGAGGAGAACTTCGACCTCAGCAGCGTTGAGCACTCGGGCAACACCATCACGGGCAACTTCCCCATGAGCACGGTACTGGGGCTGGACAAGAGCCACCTGATGTCCGCGTTCAGCGAGGCCGACGGGCGGGAATTCCAGTCCGGCGTGCCTGTCGAGGAGAAGCTCTAGAGGGGCAGCGCCCCCGTGAGCGGCACCGGGCAGCAGCCCGGATCAGCCGGCCCCGCGCCTCGGCGCGCCCGTCAGCGGCGGGGCCCCCATTGCAGGATGCACCCGGCTGCGGGGGAACCCGTCAGCCGCCAGAACGCTTCAGCGGACGGAACGCGTCCGCCGCCAGAAGCAACAGTTCAGCTGTTGTCGTTGTGGATTTTCATCTCAAGCTCGATGAACTTCGAGATCATGGCCCGGTATGTGCTTTCCACGATGTCCGGGTCTATTTCTTTTTTCTCGGCGGCCAAGCGCACATGCTCGATGACCCGCTCCACGCGTCCCGGCGCCCGCACTTCGGCGTCGTCCCCTTTCAGGGTTCCCGCGATGCGGATCAGGCGCTCGCGGCGGGCGATCAGGTGGACGATCTGCTCGTCCACCTCGTCCACCGCAACCCGCACGGCGGCGAGCTGTTCCCGGTCAGCCTGGGCATTTTTCTCGTCTCCGTGATTTGTGGGCATGATCATGACAGTATCGAACCATGCAGCCCAGAGTCGATTTTATTTCATTGGGAGTGCGCAGCGTGGCCGCCTCCCGGCGCTTTTATGTGGACGGCCTGGGTTGGCCGGTCCACCGTGAGGTTCCCGATGAGGCGGTCTTTATCCAGGCCAACCACGGTCTGATTCTTTCCCTCTGGGATGCCGGGCAGATGCAGGCCGAGGCCACCGTTGATGCTCCCACCGCGGTCCCCTGCATTACGCTCAGCCACAACGTCGGCAGCGCCGAGCAGGTAAACCAGGTGATAGCCCAGGCAGAGTCGGCCGGCGCGACCGTCGTGGCCCCTCCCAAGACCCAACCGTGGGGCGGCTACACCGGATACTTCGCCGATCCGGACGGCTTCCGCTGGGAGATTGCCTTCAACCCCACCTGGACAGTGGACGACGGCGGCCAGGTCACCGTCTGATTGCAGGCTCGGCTCTGATTCCGGTCAGCTCCCCTGCCCGGCACCCGCAGCCTCAGAAAGTCAGGGTCAGAAGAGTGCCTCCACGGGCTCGATGAGCTCCGGGGAGTTGTTGCGAACGTTGCCCACGGCCTTGCCCACGGAATCCACCCGCCAGCCGGCGGCAACGTCCTTCACTCCGGACCGGACGAGGTCCACCAGGCCGGCGGCGTCATCAACCTGCGGGTCAAGCCAGGCCGCCATGGTGTCGCGGCTCATGGGCAGCGGGACGCGGTCGTGGAGCGATGTCAGTTCGGCGAACACCGTGCCTTCAGTTCCCGCCGGCGGCGAGTCCGCCGTCATGATGGACATCGAGAGCATCCACTGGGCTGGTTCACCCGGCGGCACGGACGGGTCCTTCCACCACTCGTACAGTCCGGCGAAGGCCATGGCGGACTCGTCACGGGGGTGGACGTAATAGGGCTGCTTGCTGCGGCCCTCGCCCTGTTTCCATTCGTAGTAGCCGTCCGCCGGGACGGCGCAGCGCCTCGACTGCACAGCCTTGCGGAAGGCCGGCTTCTCGAGGACCGACTCGCTCCGGGCGTTGATCATCTTCGCGCCGATGCCCGGGCTTTTCGCCCACGACGGCACCAGGCCCCAGCGGGCGACGTGCAGCTGGCGCACCGTATCGCCGTCGATAAGCCGTTCCAGGACGATAGGCGCGCCGTCTGTGGGCGCAACGTTCCACGACGGCGGGATTTCGGTTTCGTTCTCAAGCTCGGCGTCGAATTCGGCCAGCAGATCCCCCACTGCCCGGGCCATGACGTAACGTCCACACATGGCACCAGCATGCCATTGCAACAGAGGCTGGGGAATACCGGTGCCCGGGTTACGGTTGTGGGGAAGGAAACCGACAGGACCATATCAATCCGAGGAGAGCCCGTGGACTTTACCCCCGAAGACGGCACCATCACCATGTTCTCGACCACCTGGTGCGGCTACTGCAACCGGCTGAAGAAGCAGCTGGACGCCCAAGGCATCGGCTACACCGAGATCAACATCGAAGAGGTCGACGGCACGGCGGACCTCGTGGAGCAGATCAACGGCGGCAACCGCACCGTCCCCACCGTTCTCTTCCCGGACGGCACCGCTGCCACGAACCCGTCCGCAGCCGAGGTCAAGAGCAGGCTCGCCGCGTAGGGCTGAAGCCGCAGTTAAGATTCACCAGTAAAGGCACCGGAATCCGGTGCCTTTACTGTTTGGTTCAGACCTTTTCGTCGATCCGGTCCTGCACCGGCCTGCGAGCGTGGGCTTCTTTGCGGCGGGGCTCCTTACGGCGGGCCAGGAAGGCCCACAGTCTGGTGTCGTCCGCATGGGTCCGGGGTTCCGGATGGTCCACAGGCAACGGTTTCCCTGGCGCAGCTTCCGGCGGCGCCGGTTTCCGGTGCGTCTCAGGCTTTCGGACGGCATCCTTCCGGGTGTCCCAGCCGAAATCCGCCCGCGATGAATAGCACATCACCGACCTCCTTTTTCAGCGGCTGTTCCTTAATCGTCCTCTCCTGCGCATTTGAAATCGACAGGTCTGGGTACGAAAAATCCGGGCGAGCCCTGCTCCTGGCGACGGCCAGTCCAGCGCATTACCGTTCGAGTTCGTTCCCGCGTTCCAAAGGATTGCTGTGAATCCAGTTTCCCCGCAGATCGGCACCGTCTTTGTCCCCGTCAGCGATATCGAGGAAGCCCGCGACTGGTACTGCGGCATGCTGGGCGTGCCCGCCGATGACAAGGTCCTGCTGGACCATCTGTACATACTTCCCATGGAGGGGGCCGGCCTCGTCCTGGACAGCAAGATCTACTCCCCCGGCGCCGTTTTCCAGGTTCCTGCGTTCCACTTCAACACCGCCGACATCCAGGCCGCCCACGCCTTCATGAAAACCCGGGGCGTGCAACTCACCGAAGTCAACGATGACCAATGGTTCAACTTCCGGGACCCGGACGGAAATGTCCTCATGATCTGCCAGATCCCGCCGGCCACCGAATGAACGCGCCGGCTAAACCGGCCGCACAAACCGGGCCGAACAAACCGGGCGCCGGAGGCAGAGTGCAGCGCTAGGCGCGCAGACTGCTGAAGTCCGTCTGCCCCAGCGAGGCGTACTCCGCGTAGGTGCGGACCACCGCGTCCTCGATCGCCTGCACGTCAAGACCGGGCACAAGGTCGTTGACCGCGCCGGCGGTCGCGGGATCCCAGTCCAGCCCCAGGGCCGCGTAGCTGGCCGTGAGTACCTCGCGGATGGGCGCCGAGTTCTCCACCACGACGACGGAGCTGAACAGCCAGGCACCGGACACCACGCGCTGGGCTGTGCCCACCAGTTTGATCCGGTGCGCGGGGGCCTCGGGCGCGAAGCCGTGGACGCTGTATTCGCCCGGACAGTACTCCCCCGGAATCTCGCCGACGGCGGCGCGCACGCCGACGCTCTGGAGCGCCCCCGCCAGCATTTCGCCGAAAAATGCGAAACGGCCTTTGGCTCCGGCGATCGCGTCGCTGTGCGGCTCCACGTGGTCAATGATCAGCGTACCTTCGTGATACGCGGCTGCGCGGCCTCCCGCCTTGCGGATCAGCGGTTCGAACCCCAGGTCACGGCAGGCCTGGGCGGCAGCGCCGAAGCCGGGCAGGCGGGTGTCGCGCTGGCCGAAGGCAACAGTCGGTGCGGGCCGGTACAGCCGAAGCGTGGATCCGATGTCCCCAGCCCTGGCCTTGCCGAGGAGCTCGATCCCGAAATCAAGGTCGCGGACGGCGCCGAGGGACTGCTCCTGCCGGACGAGGGTCAGAGTCCGTGAATCAGCCCCGGCCTGCTGCATGTTGCTAAGCTCCCTTATGGTCGTGTCGCAATTTTTGGTCGTCGCCGGCGCCTTCGCCGTGATCGACGCCGTGTGGCTCAAGCTCATGAACCCGTTCTACCGCAGCCACATCGGTGAGTTGCTGGCCGACCGGCCCCATCTAGGGTACGCCGTGGCGTTCTATTTGATTTACATTGCGGGCATCGTTTTCTTTGCCCTGCGGCCGGCGCTCGACGGCGGCACCTGGCTGACCGCCGTCGGCCATGGGGCGGCGCTGGGCGCCTTCGCCTACGCATCGTACGACCTCACCAACGCCGCGACGCTCAAGACCTGACCGCTGCAGCTCATTGTTGTGGCCATGGCGTGGGGCGCCCTGCTGACCGGCCTCGCCACGCTGGCGGGCTGGCTGGTCTTCCACTAGGCAGCCCAGCGGTCAGCTCCTCCGCAGCGTGAGGATCTGTTCCGCCCGTCCGAACGGGCCGGATCGGTCATGAAGAACTGTCGAGGTGAGGCCGATGCCGTCAGCACCGAAGGACACGGCGTTGTCCAGCCCCAGCCACTCGCCCTCCGGCCGCCGGTACATGTGGATCTGGAGGTCCAGGTTCGGGAAGGCGTAACTGTCCTTGCCCGGAGGCACCCGCGCGGCAATACCGTTGGCGGTGTCCACGAGCCCCATGAGCCTTGCCATGTCCGTGCTGTCGTTTCCGTCCGTCAGCGGATGGTCCGTGCGCAGCCACACTTTCCCGGCACCGGGCCGGTGACCTTCCGCCACCCGCATTTCCAGGGAGCGAATGTAGCCTCCCGGCCACACGCTCGCGCCGTCATAGGGCTTGCATTCTTCCGGTGAGGGAATGGCGCCGTCCTCGACGGCGGCCACAGCCCTCGTGTCGCTGGTGACCATGCGCCAGGCCGTCGCCCTGATGGCCACACGGCCGGCCGCCACCAATTCAGCCTGCAGCAGCTCGATGGTGCGTCCCGGGCGCAGCGTCACGGTGACGATTTCAAATTCACCGCCGGGGATCAGTCCCAGGATTTCATAGCTGAGCCTGGCCATCCGCATGCCGTCCCGGGGTTCGTGCCGGTCCAGCCGGTCCGCCAGGAGCCCCGACGCCGGTGCCATGTGCTGTTCGTGGGCGTTCCAGGCCCCCTGGGCGTGGATGGTGGAGCGGAAGCGGCCGCCGCCCAGGTCCTCGTAGTAGAAGTCGCCGCCGGCGAGTTCCGGGAGTTCAGCAGTCAACGGTGACTCCTTCAAAGCGTGATCGGTTAATCCCGGTTCACCCTACCGCCTCCTGCGTCCGGAGCCGTCTCAGGCCTCGATCCGGACGCCGTGCCAGAAGGCCACGTGATCCCTGATCCGGGCTGCCTCGGAGGAGGGGTCGGCGTAGTACCAGGCGGCATTCTCATTACGCAGGCCGTCAACCCGCAGGCTGTAGTAGCTTGCCTCCCCCTTCCAGGGGCAGTACGTGGAGTGGGAGCTGTCCTCCAGGTACTCGGTGCGCACTGACGATTTGGGGAAGTAGTGGTTCCCCTCTACCTTCACGGTGACCTCGCTCTCCGCGATCACGGCGCCGTTCCAGACCGCTTTGACCATGATGCTTCCTCCTTCAGGACAGGTTCGCTTCTTCCACAACACCCGGTTGTCCGCAATGATTCCTGTGGCGGGGGGGGCGCGTCGGGTGGCCGCGGGCTTTCACAGCTTCCTCAAATGCCCGGCTCACGGCCGGCATAAGTCCGGTCCATACAAATGATGCATGACCTCACAGCAGAACTCCCCCAGCGAAGAAGCCCAACACAGGAAAGCCCAGCAACCCGGCAAAGCCCACAAGGGCGGCAAGGCCAGGCCGACTCGCCGGGCCGTCCTCGCCGGAGCCCTCGCCCTGACACTGTCGGCCGGCGGTGCCACCGCCTGGGCGCTGGACAGGTTCGTGGTGCAGCACGTGGAAATAACCGATGTGTCCGCCTACGAGGCAGCCCAGAACGTGTCCTCCGAGGCCACGACGGTGGGATCGTCCGCCTCCCTCGCGGACACCTCCTACATGGCCGACGGCGCCAGCATCAACATCTCCACGGTGGTGACCGGCAGCGGTGACAGCACGGTCACCTACTACGTTGCCGACGTCGTCCTTGACGACGCCACGACGCTTAAGTCCGCGTTCGCCAACGACAGTTTCGGCGAGAACATCACCCAGACCACCTCGGAAATCGCTGCAGCCCACAACGCCATCTTCGCCATCAACGGCGACTACTACGGCTTCCGGGACACCGGCATCGTCATCCGCAATGGTGTTGTGTACCGGGACGAGGGCGCCCGGCAGGGGCTGGCGTTCTACCGGGACGGCACCGTGAAGGTCTACGACGAAACAGCCACCACCGCAGAACAGCTGATGGCCGACGGCGTCTGGAACACCCTGTCCTTCGGACCGGCAATTGTCCAGGACAGCCAGGTTGTGGACGGCATCGAAGACGTCGAGGTGGACACTAACTTCGGGAACCACTCCATCCAGGGCGAGCAGCCGCGTACCGCCGCGGGGCTCATCGACGCCAACCACCTGGTCTTTGTGGTGGCCGACGGCCGCAGCCCGGGCTACAGAGCCGGCGTGACCATGACGGGAATGGCACAGATCATGAAGGATCTCGGCGCAGAAACGGCGTACAACCTCGACGGCGGCGGCTCCTCCACCATGTATTTCAACGGCGCACTGGTCAACAATCCGGTGGGTGCAAACCGCGAGCGCGGCACCTCGGACATCCTGTGCATCGGCAAGTGAGGTCCCGCCATGATCATCCTGATCCCCGCGTACGAGCCGGACGCCCAGCTCCTTGAAGTGATCGGCGCGATCCGCGCGGCAGACTCCGCCCTCAATCTCGTCGTCGTCGATGACGGCAGCGGACCGGCCTACCGGCAGATCTTCGACGGCGCCCGCCGGGCCGGCGCCCACGTCATCAGCCACCGGGCAAACCGGGGCAAGGGCTCCGCTCTGAAAACCGGATTCGGCTTCATTCTGGACCGTTTCCCCGGCCAGGACGTGGTGTGCGCCGACAGCGACGGCCAGCACAGCGTCGTGGACATCCTGCGCGTGGCCGGCCTGGCCGGCACGGACGCCACCTCCATGGTGCTCACCATCACAGCCGCCGGGACGTACCGGCTTTCTGTGCCCTCAGTGAGGGCAAGGTGGTGATCGCCGCCGGCGAAGAAGATGTGGACCGCGTGATCCTCGACGGCGTGACCCTCGCCAGCTCAACCGGCTCGCCGTTCGTCATCCACAGCGCCAACGAGGCCATCCTGTTCCTCGATGACGGCAGCACCAACTCCATCAAGGACGCCGCAACATACGCGGACCAGGGCGCCGATGCCCCGAACGCGGCGCTCTACTCCATGGCCGACCTCACCCTGGCCGGGACAGGCTCACTGAACGTCAACGGCCAGTACAACGACGGCATCGTGTCCAAGGACGGCCTGGTCCTGGCCGCCGGCAACGTCACCGTGAAAGCAGCCGACGACGGCATCCGCGGCAAGGACTACGCCGTGCTGCTGGACGGGACCTACCAGATCACAGCCGGCGGTGACGGCTTCAACTCGGACAACGACACCGACGAGGGCCGCGGCCGGCTCCTGGTCAACGGCGGCAAGTTCACCGTCAGCGCCGGGGACGACGGCGTCAAGGCGCAGAACCAGCTCGCCATCGCGAACGGCGCCGTGACGGTAACGGAGTCCTCCGAAGGCCTCGAAGCGCAGCACATCGCGGTCAGCGGCGGCACGGTATCGGTGACCGCCACGGATGACGGCGTGAACGCCTCCGGCGGCGCCTCAACGGCTGCCCAGTCAGGTGGCGGCATGGGCGGCGGGCCCGGCGGCGGAGAATCGGTGGGCGACTACAGCGTGGACGTCTCCGGCGGCTCCCTCACCATCAATTCCGAGGGCGACGGCCTGGACTCCAACGGCAACGCCTCCATCTCGGGCGGCACCGTGGTGGTCAACGGGCCCGAAAGCAACGGCAACGGTGCACTGGATGTCAACGGCGAGCTGTCAGTCAGCGGCGGGACGGTTGCCGCGGCAGGAAGCGCCGGCATGGTGGTCACCCCGGGGACAAGCTCCACCCAGTCAGGTGTGCAGGTCACCTTCGCCTCGACCGTGCCGGCGGGCACCACTGTGCAGTTGGCCGACGCCGACGGCAAGCTCGTGGCCACGTTTGTGACCATCAAAGCCACCGGCTCGCTGGTCTTTTCCGCGGCGGGCATCGAAGCAGGAAAGCAGTACACGGTGTACACCGGAGGCACGGTGAAGGTGCAGTCAGGACTGGGCGAGGGCTCCCTTGACGGTGCCACGGAGCTCGGCACGGTCACGGCCGGAGAGTACACGCAGGGACACGGCCCCGGCGGAAGGTAATTCAGGCCAGAGGCCGCAGCGGCCTGCGGAAGCCGGCATACGTTTGGCGCGGCATATTTCGCCCCGCCGGACGCGCGCTTAATGTGCGGATCTCCATATGATGATCTGGGTAGACTCGGAGACTGGTCCTTCTAGCAGCCCTCGAAGAGGTGTTCGATGCGAGTTATTAGCTACAACCTCCGCAAGCACAAGGCGAGCGGCGAACTGATGAGTCTGGCCCGCAACTTTGGGATAGACGTCCTCTGCCTTCAGGAATGTGACTCATCCGATCTGCCTGACACACTCGGCCCGCTCCACCTGGCCGACTACACGAAGGGCAACAGGCTGGGCCTGGCCATCTACTACCGGTCTGACCGGTTCACGGCCCTGGATACGCAGACCTTTTCCCTGAAGAAGTCGATGCACGACCGCATAATGGCACCCGCCCATGAGCGGCTGATCGGCACCCGGATGGTGGACAATGAAACCGACCATGAGCTGGTGGTGGGTTCGTTCCACGCCGCCCCGCTCACGGCGTCAAACTCGCTGCGGCGCAAGCAGATCCACGCGGCGCATGCCGAGCTGCTGAGCATGGGCACCGGCCTCATGACGCTGATGGTGGGCGACTTCAACTATCCGTTCTTCACCAAGAGCCTTGACACGCACATGAAGAACTCCGGCTACGCCCTGTCCCTGAGCAACCGCAGGACCTACACCCGGTACAAGGTCTTCAAGGGCCACTTCGACTTTGCCACGTCACTGGGCCTGGACATCGAAAGCGTGGAAACCCTCCCCCGGGGGAAGTCGGACCACCTGCCCATCCTGGTGACCGCCGAATACGGCGCCGACCGGTCACCGATCAAGGGGCAGCCCGTTTTCTGAGGCGTCTGTCCTGAGGCTTCTGTCATGAGGCTTCTGTCATGAGGCGGTGTGGCCCTGTACGGGGATGACATCGATCCGGGCGCCGGGTCCGACGACGACCAGCACCCGCTCAGCTCTCACCCCTTCCAGCGCGACCAGAAGCCTTCCGGCATCCGGCTGTGCCGGATCCGGCCCTGCCGTTTGGCCGGACCGCAGCCAGACCGTCACGTCGGCACCGGTGGCTTCGCGGATGGCGCGTGACAGCGGAACGTGACCGGAGCCCGTCACCAGGACCACCCGGCCGATCGTCCGTCGCGCGGTCCCTACCGGACCGGCGTCTTGCAACCGCCCAGCTTCCTGAAGTGGGCCGGTTTCCCGCAGTGAGGCAGCCTCCGCCGGCAGCACCGCACGCTCCCTACGCCAGACGCCGCAGTGATAGGCGGCCACCAGCGCGGTGGCGGTCAGCAGTCCGAGCGGCGCCCGGATCCGTCCCACCAGGTTTCCAGAGCGCTCCGGCTCCAGCAGATACTCAAAGGCCTGGTAGCCGACCACCAGCAGGGCAATCAGGGCCACGACGGCACTGATCGCGAAGACAGCTACGAGGTAGATGCGCCGCCCGGCAGCGGTGCGGGAAGGCACGGTATCTGCCCCGTCTGCATTATCGGCGCTCGCCGATCCGCGGCGGTCCGCCGGCTGCCACGCCCTCCACCAGACTGCACCGCCCACAAGCAGGGCACTGATTCCGCCCAGCAGCAGTGTGCGCGTGCCCGTTCCCGCCAGCGTTGTCTCGGCAAAGCCCAAGGCCGCGTTGACAACAAGTCCCACACCTGAGACCGCAGCGACCACCGCCACTCCGGCTGCCAGCAGCAGCCCCGTCTCCCGCATCTTCTCCGACCGCGCGGCCGTCAGCACCGAGTGGTAGCGCCAGACGAGGCACCCGACAGCTGCCGCGGCCAGCGCGGGGCCGAGGGGTTCCACGAGCCGGATCATGTCTTCGGAGCGGTCCAACACCAGCCGCAGCAGGACGAACACCGCCGTGATGGCGCCGGCCATTGCCGTAATGCAGCCGCCAAGCACACCGAAGACCGCCGCGGCCACGCTGGCCAGCGGTGAGGAAAGCTGCCGCGCTTCGCCATGGACCCAATGCCACCACCAAACCAGGAATCCGCCGCCGGACCAGATGACTGACTGCAGCACCGAAACCCACCAGGGCGATCCCACGTACTGTGCACCTGCCAGCCCCCGCAGCGCCGCATCGAGAAGACTGCCGAGCGCAGTCACGGCCCCGCCTGCACCTATCAGCAGACCGAACACCGACCCCGCGAGCGCCGGGACGGCGTCCAGCCGGCGCGGGCCCTTGCCGCGGTGCTGCCACATCCACCGGTGCCATGCCCAGAGTGCCGCCCACACCGCACCCGTGGCCAGGGACGAACGCCATTCCAGGTCCTCAACCACCGCACCCGCCGCGCCGGATGCGGCACGGGCCAGCAGCCCAACCAGCTGCGATACAGCGCCGAGCACAGCCGCAACCGCGGTGATAAGGGCAACGATGTATACGCCGGAGACGTACAGCCCCCAGGCAACCGAGGAGCGCTTTGCTTCCTCCCCCTGGCGGCGCCACACGAGCCGCCACAGGACCGCAGCCATGGACCCGCCGACCAGCGCAAATGCAAGGGACCGGGCGAGGCTGCCGACGTCCTTCCCGGCCAGCGCTGCGCCCGAGGTAAGCAGCCGCTCAAACAGGCCGCCTACGCCTGACGCGCCGATCAGCACGAGGACAAAGAGGAGTGCAAACACCACCAGCCGCCGCACCGTGGGCGCCGCCGGGGATGATGCTCCGCGTATGCCGGGCCTGACGGTGCTCACGGTTTTGCCGCTGGAACGGGACAGATGGTGAGCTGCCACGGGGCGGTGGCAACGAGCCATTTGCCGTTCACCCGTTCCAGGCCAAACACGGCCTCGGTCTCGAATTCGGCGTTCCCGAAGGGACCGCTGCCGTTGGAGGTGGTCAGTATGACGTGCACGTCCGCTGTGTCGGCATGCTCCACGGTGGAGGCCAGCGTGACCCGAGCGTGCCCGCCGCAGGACGGTCCGCCGGCACGCACGGCCCGTCCGGATACGAAGTCCCGAAACGTCCGTCAGTGGAGTAGCGCGCGGCCGCCGCGCCGTCACTGCTGAGGACGGCAGCCGCATACCGCTGGACCACGCCCGCCGGCGTACTCTCGGCAAGCGGCTCCGGCGCGCCGCGGAAAAAGACCACAGCGAGCGCCACGGCGACGAGACCGGCAATGATGGCAAGGACTGAAATCAGGGTCCGGTCGGGCCGTGGCGGTGCGGTCATCCGGGCAGCTAGGTGGTGTGGTGCTCGACGGTGAAGTCGCCGCCTGGGTACAGGATGGTCTCGTGGCCATCGTCAAAACGGACGTGGTACGGCGGCGCTCCGTTGGCGCCCCGGACCTCCAGAATCTCACCGTGCCGATCCGAGGACTCCACTGTCCTGCCCCGGATGATGATGCGGTCTCCCTGGGTTGCCTGCATGGCAATCACCTCCCAGCCCTAGAGTACGATGCTCTTCCCTCCGGCGGAACAGCCCCCGGGCATCGGCCGCTGCCGGACGGGGTTAGGCCCGGCCCCCTGTGTGGCGGATACAGAAAGGGGTCCACGGGCGGGCCTCCAGCCGCCCTTCGGCGATCTGCTCTCCGCACACCGCGCATATTCCGTAAGTGCCCGCGTCGATCCGCTCAAGGGCAGCGTCCACTTCCGCCAGTCCGGACCGGCTTTGGTCCAGGAGGGCTGACGCCTGCGAGAGTTCGAAGGCGATGGTTGCGCCTTCGGGGTCATGCTCGTCGTCGACGTTGGAGTTCTGCCGGGCTGCATTCGCGGAGGCGATGTCTGCGCTGAGCGCCGGCAGGAGGGCCAGCTTCCTCGCCCGTTCCTCTTCCAGCAGCAGCCGGAACTTCTCAGTGTTCAACACCCGAGCCGTCCAGCAGCCTGCCGCGCAGGTCCGGCCAGGAGGCGGCAAAGGCAGGATGGAGGTTGATGCCGGCCACCTCTTCGACGGGAATCCACAGCAGTTCGATGCTTTCGGGATCGCTGATGGCCGGCTCGAAGGGCTCCAGCACCCGCACTGCCACGGTGGTGTAGGACCAGTAGCCGACGTCGAACACGGACGTGAAGAGCACTTTGACGTTCTGTTCGGGAACAGCCGCCTCCTCATGGGCCTCACGCAGTGCGCCGGTCACGGCGTCCTCGCCCTGGTGCAGCGCGCCGCCCGGTAGCCCCCAGGTTCCGCCGTGGTCGCTCCAGGTGGCGCGGTGCTGCAGCAGGACGCCCTTCTCCGCATCATGGACCAGGAGGCCGGCCGATCCGAAGCGCCCCCAGAACCGTCCGCGGTCGCCCTCCACCCAGGCATCGCCCGGGTCGCGGGGGCCAAGGGGACGGCGGGGATCACCGGGTGAGGGCGGAACGATTTTCTCCATCGTCCCAGTCTGCCCCATGGGAAGATGCTTCGATGAGCCTGCGCCTGGTCCTTGTTGCCGACACCCACGTCCCCAAGCGCGCCCGGGCACTGCCCGGGCAGGTGTGGGCCGCCGTCGAGGCTGCTGACGTGGTGTTCCACGCAGGTGACTGGGTCAGCGCGGACCTGCTCGACGAGTTCGAACAACGAAGCCGACGGCTGATCGGTGTTTACGGCAACAACGACGGCGACGAACTTCGCCGGCGCCTGCCCGAGACGGCCAGCGTGACGCTCGACGGCGTCCGTTTCAGCATGATCCACGAGACCGGTCAGGCCAAGGGCCGGGAGCAGCGCTGCGAGGCCCTTTTTCCGGATTCCGACGTCCTGGTGTTCGGCCACTCGCACATTCCCTGGGACACGCTGGCGCCCGGCGGGATGCGCCTCCTCAACCCCGGCTCCCCCACGGACCGCCGCCGGCAACCTGTGTGCACGTACATGACCGCCGTCGTCGTGAATGGCAGTTTAGGTGACGTCCAGCTGGTGGAGGTCACCACCAGCCCCTGACCGGCTACACAGGAAAGGGAGCCCTGCCACGGTTGCCCGGGCGGGACTCCCTTCGAATCTCCGCAATAGACGGAGAGTCAGACGTGGTGATCCTTTTGGTCAGTCCTTCTTGAAGGCGTCCTTGACCTTTTCACCGGCCTGTTTCAGATCGGCCTTGGACTGGTCAGTTTTACCCTCAGCCTCCAGGCCCGGGTCGTCGCCGGCCTTACCCGCCCCTTCCTTGGCCTTGCCGCCAAGCTTTTCTGCTGCGTTGTCGATTTTGTCGTCCAGACCCATGCCACTGTCCTTCCGTCTGCCCAGCCCGCTGGCTGCAGGCTGGCTCGTGCTCCCAGTCTAGGTCCGCCAACTGGCCCGGTGAAGGGCAGCTACCACTTACGTGCCTGGGCTTGCCAGCAACCCGTCGGTGGCGGCGTCGGCTTCCCCGCCGAAGTAGTGCTCCAAGACGCGCCGGAACACCTGTTCGTCCGGCGCCGCACGCAGGAACAGCGTCATGGAGGACTGCAGCTTCCGGGCATCGATGCCGCCGAAAATCTCCGCCGCGCCGCGGTTGCCCACGTTATCCACCGCGGTGGCACATTCGATCAGCCGCGGCCCCAACACGGGATGCTGCAGGTACGCCCGGGCTTCATCAAGGGAGGCGATCGCGTACCGTCTGGAGGTGGCGCTTTGCCCCAGGCCGGCAATCTGCGGAAAGACGAACCACATCCAGTGGCTCCGCTTGCTGCCTGCGCGGAGCTCCTCCAGAGCCTGGGCGTAGGTGGCACCGTCATTTTGCGCGGCGACGAAGCGTTCCAGGTTATGCGGGTCGTTCATGGGGTTTCCTAGCTGGATACGTCCCGCTCGATATCTTCGGCGAGGTCGTCCACGTCTTCAGGCCGCATGCTGATGCCGGCTTCGTCCAGCCGTTCCTCAAGCACGTGGCTCACCTCGTCCTCGACATGACCCAGCCGGATCTCGTCCCGCACGTCCCCGGCGATGTCTTCGACGGTAGCGGAGCTGTCCGCTTCCGCCGCGGCATCACCCGCTTCCGCCACAACATCCGCGTGCGGATTCTCAGTGAAGTAGTCATCGCCGGTAGCTGCAGATTCAGTCATATCCCATGGTGGCGGCACTGCTCAGACCCGGTCAACAGTTCCGGCAGGGAAACCATCCGGCGCCCCGCAGCGGACCCGGACATGGATATGTTTCATTCATGTGCTTGTAACCCGGCATAACAGCGGCAAACCTCACCGGGGCGCACGGCGTTCTACCCGCGGTTCCGGCCAAAATGACTGCAGAGTCAACAAAAAAAGCACCCCGGCCATCAGGTGCCGTTAACAAATTCGAAACACGGCAGTCACGCGGGCTTTACGTAGACGCGATTTTTGAAACTCCTGCGTAACTTGCCACGCCCAGACCCGAAACATAAGTCCACCAATATCAATGAGGGGCGTGGCACCGGCATCGACGGTCCGCGGAAAGGATGAGTTTCCTGGGAAGGGAAAGCGCGTGGAAATCACTGCGGCGAACGTTTGGATGATGGTGTCGGCGGCATTGGTGCTGCTCATGACCCCGGCACTGGGCCTCTTCTATGGCGGCATGACCCGCGCCAAAGCCTCCCTCAACATGATCATGATGAGCTTTGTGTCCGCCGGCATCGTGGGCGTCGTCTGGGTGCTGTGGGGCTACTCCATGAGCACCGGCGAAGGCGTCCTGGGCCTGTTCGGCAACCCGTTCGCCAGCTTCGGCCTGAGCGGCCTCATGGGCACTCCCGACCTCATCAAGGTCGGCTTCGCCGGAACCTTCGCGATCCTCACCGTGGCCCTCATCAGTGGCGCGATCGCCGACCGCGCCAAGTTCACCGCCTGGGTTCTGTTCGTGCCGCTCTGGATCACGGCCGTGTACTGCCCGCTCGCCTTCATGATCTGGGGCGGCGGCCTCATGAGCCAGGGCGGAGCAGTGACGGCCATCTTTGGCCAAGTCATCGACTTCGCCGGCGGCGCCGTCGTCGAAATCAGCTCCGGCGTTGCCGCCCTCGTACTGGCCCTGATCGTCGGCAAGCGCCACGGTTTCGGAAAGGACCCGGGGCACCGCCCGCACAACGTCCCGTTCATCATGCTCGGCGCCGGCCTCCTCTGGTTCGGCTGGTTCGGCTTCAATGCCGGCGCCGCCACCACGGCAGAACAGGCCGGACTGATCTGGGTCAACACCCTGGTTACGCCGTGCGCCGCCATGCTGAGCTGGCTCCTCACGGAGAAGGTCCGCCACGGCCACCCCACATCCCTGGGCGCAGCGTCCGGCGCCGTCGCCGGGCTCGTGGCGATCACGCCGTCGTGCGCCAACATCAGCCCAGTGGCCGCCATCGGCCTGGGCCTCGTGTCGGGTGTGGCGTCAGCACTCTTCGTCGAACTGAAGTTCAAGTACGGCTTCGACGATTCGCTGGACGTCGTCGGCGTGCACCTGGGCTCCGGCCTGGTCGGCACCCTCGCCCTCGGTTTCATCGCCCTCCCCGTCAACGGCGAAGGCGGCGGCCTCTTCTACGGCGGCGGCGTCCAGCAGCTCATCGCCCAGACCGTTGCCGTACTCATCACGCTCGCGCTCTCCGGCCTGATGACCGCAATCATCGGTATCGCGATCCACAAGACCATCGGCTTCCGCGTCAGCCATGAGGCCGAAGTTGCCGGCGTCGACCGCTCCGAGCACGCCGAGAGCGCCTACGAATTCGGCAGCATGGGGCACAGCCAGTTCCACCCGCTCCGCCAGCACATCGCCGTGGCTCCTGCCGTTCACCCGCCAGGCACGCCGGGTAACCAGGCGGCGGGAAATACCGTCTTCAACGAGGCGGCAGAGGAACTGCAGCCCGCACCGGCTTCCGTCTAGCATTCCCGCGTCCGCAGGATCTGGGTCCTAGCGGCGGAAGGAGAGCCGGAGCTCCGGCCTTCGCTCCGCTACGGCCTCCAGCACGGCGTCAACGGCCTCCTGGTCAGGGCTGCTGTCCGCCGTCGTTATCGCCGGTAGTACGTCCGCGGCGATCCTGGCGCGGCGGACGAAGCCGTCCCAGTCACCGTCACCCGATCGAAGTGCCCGCAGGGGCGCCATCAGCGACGCGCGGCGGAGCCAGACGTCCGGGTCCCCCGCCCACCTGTCCAGCACCGCGTCCGCACGCACGCGCGACTGGCCCCCGAGCCTCTCCACCAGCGGACCAACGACGTCGACGGCGAGAGGGTCCACGAGCGTCGGCATGCGCGCGTCCCGCACGAAGCCCTCCATGCGCGTCAGGTCGGAGTTGGTCAGCAGCTCCAGCTTGGACTGCAGGAGGACGACGGCGGCCAGGCGCCTCTCGTAAACAGGCACCTCCCACAGTTCGGAACTCAGGGCGGTGATCTCATCGTGGGTCAGTCCGGAATGGCGGCGAAGGGCATCACGGACCGTTCCGCGCACCGCGCCCACCGACGCGCCGTAGTACTGCATCCCGCTGCCGAACCGGTGGCGCATTTCCTCGGCCCGGTACCACGAAGCCTCGCGCTGTAGGGTGTCATCCACGAACTCGCCGGCAGCACTCACCCGCTCATTCTTTCCGCCGGGCGCCGGGCAGTCCAACTCCCGTCTCCTGGCCCCGGTCCTCATTAGCGACGACGGGGTGACGCAGTGTTTCCGGCCCCCGTCATAAAAGTGTTCCCGCAGGTCAGTTCGGGGAAACGGTCGCATTGCCGCCTGCGGCCTTCCCCCGCGCTTTGCGGGCCTAGGTAACGATCAAGTAACGTTGACGCCTGTTCCGCAAGGGACGGCCCCATTGGGGCCCCGGAGGCCCCCGCTGGGCTCCGGAAGCGCAGAGCGGCAACTCGGCTGCTCCGGCCCCGACGACCGGGGCCCAGAATCGCTTCGTGCTTTTCTTTCACCACCTAGATTGTGGCTGCCTTCTGCGCGGCAGCCGTTTGCCCGGAGGGGTCTTTTTGTTTAAGAAGAACATAGCCATTGCCATTAGCATCGGCGCACTTTCGCTGACCGGATGCGGCCTCGCTCCCTCCGCGGAACAGGCTGCCGGTCAGGCTGCCACCGCCGCTGGAACGGCTTCGACGAGCCAGGCCTCCGAGTCGGCTTCCGCCAAGACAGCTTCCGTCAAGGCCGTGTCGGCTCAGGCTGCCAAGGCTGCCGCTGCGAAGGCTGCTGCGGCGAAGACCGCGGCCACTAAGGCTGCTGCGGCCAGGGCAGCAGCGGCCAAGGCCGCCGTCGCAAAGGCAGCGGCAGCCAAGACGGCAGCGGCCAAGGCGGCAACCGCCGCTGCGCCGGCAGCCGTTGCTGCGCCGGCAGCCGTTGCTGCTGCCGCTCCCGCAAAGGCGGCACCCGCCGTCGCCGCTCCTGCCGTCGCTTCTGCCGGCACAACCGCGCCCGTCATAGCCGCTGCGCCGAAGGCGCCGGCTCCCGCCCAGCCTGCTCCGGCCGCTGTCACTCCGGCAGCCACCACTCCAGGAAGCGGCACGCAGGCCGCCAGCACCCTCGGCTGGGGTCCCGTCGTCGCCGGCGACGAATTCAATTACGCGGGCACCCCGGACCGCACCAAGTGGAGCGTGTACAACAGCTCCGGCCATGCAGGCAACGGTATCCGCAGCCCCAAGGCTTGGTCGGTGGCCAACGGCGCGGCAACTGTCAGCGGAGATTCGGCCGGTACCACCGGCGGCATGTCGGCAAAGTTTGCCAACCAGAAGTACGGCCGCTGGGAGACCCGCATGAAGACGAACCGGCGGGATTCCGAATACCACCCCGTCCTCATTCTCAATCCGGTCAGCAAGTCGTCGACCTGTGACGAGGTTGATTACGCCGAGAGCACCTCCGATACGACCCTGGTGAAGTTCTTCCTGCACTATGCATGCAGCGGCACTAAGCAGACCTACTCTGCCAAGGCAGTGGATACCACCCAATGGCACAACTACGCCGTGGAGTGGACTGCGGCTGGCATCACAGGCTACATCGACGGTGTCAAGACCTTCACCGACACCACCCCGGCCCACCAGCCCTCCGGCAGCGTGCACCAGACGCTGCAGCTCGACTGGTTCCCTGACGGTTCCAGCACCACGCCTTCCCAGATGCAGGTCGACTGGGTGCGCGTCTACAAGTAGATAAACCGCAGAAGTCGATAGTGAGCACCGAGGGTGTCCGCGTTGAGCGGGCACCCTCGGTGCTCACTTGGCCTTGCTGCCGTTCAGGTCTTGGATGCAAGGGACCCGGGACCGTGTTCAGACCGACGCCGGATAGCTGGCGAGGATGTAATCCGCAGCTGCCGGCCCTTTCATGCGGAGGCCGTTCGGTTCGGGGTTAAGTTCGGTTCGGGGTTAAGGCGCCCTTGCATTTCCTCCCAGAAGGTCTCCTCCACGTGTGGCACGGTGCCGGTGACATAACACCAACTGGTGTACAAGCCGTAAAGGGGGTCTGGCCCGAGGATGAATCCGGAGCCGTCGTCGGAGGTAGTGGCCTCCATGAGGAATTGGTCAAACTGTTTATCAGCCACAGGTAGGCTCTTTTCGCACGCGTGCATGGCACCGCCGTTGGCTACAGCGGCTACATTTCGAGGCCAGCACGGGGCACCGAAACGGATGGTTCAATCTGTATTCGTTGCCGCATTCCCGGTGGATGGGTTGAAGGCCGCCAAGTATTAACGCCCGCGAGCGCGGATGCCTGCGAGCGCGGCCGTTCCCGGACCCGCCTGCTGACCGCCGCGCCTGTGAGACACTCGGTGTCATGCGCGAACTCGTCGTCCTTGGAACCGCATCGCAGGTCCCGACGCGGACGCGCAACCACAACGGATACCTGCTGCGGTGGGACGGCGAGGGCCTCCTCTTCGATCCCGGCGAGGGCACGCAGCGGCAGATGATCCATGCAGGTGTTTCCGCCAACCAGATCACCCGCATCTGCCTGACCCATGTCCACGGTGACCATTGCTACGGGCTTCCCGGCGTGCTCTCCCGCATGGCCCTGGACGGCGTAAAGCACCCGGTGCACCTGCACTATCCCGCGTCCGGAGAGGACGTGGTCCGGGCGCTGGTCTCGGTGGCCTCGCCCGGGATCGACCTTCGCCTGCAGCCGCACTCGGCTGCCGGGGAAATCGCCCCGGGGCTCGAAGTGCGGCCCTTGCGCCACCGCGTTGAAACCTACGGCTACCGGCTGACCGAGCCGGATGGCAGGACCATGCTGCCGCAGCGGCTGGCGGCAGCGGGCATTAGGGGTCCGGACGCCGGGCGTCTGCAGCGGGAGGGGGTCCTGCGGGGTGTGCGGCTGGAGGACGTCAGCATCCCGCGCGCAGGCCAGGGCTTCGCCTTTGTCATGGACACTGCCCCGTGTGAGGGCGCCGAAGGGCTCGCCGACGGCGTCGACCTCCTTGTCACGGAATCAACGTTCAGCGACGACGACGCGGCTCTGGCCGCGCAGTATGCGCACCTCACGGCGGGGCAGGCCGGGGATCTGGCCGCCAACGGCGGCGCCGGAACCCTGGTCCTTACCCATTTCTCGTCCC
Source organism: Arthrobacter sp. ISL-65 (assembly GCF_018613795.1). Classification (GTDB taxonomy): domain Bacteria; phylum Actinomycetota; class Actinomycetes; order Actinomycetales; family Micrococcaceae; genus Arthrobacter. Next base: position 33,060 of record NZ_JAGGPN010000049.1, on the reverse strand, counting down.
GGTACGGCGACGTGAATATCCTGGCCGAGCAGGCGCGGGCCCGGTCGGGAGGGACCGCCGTCGTACCTGCCAATGATCTGGACCGGATCAGCCTCCCCAAGCGGCAGCGGCCCCCATCCTGACCGGCGGCCAGAGGAAGCCCGCAGAAAAAGTAGAATTAACCAGACATGGAATGTTCCTACTTCGATGCCGCCCGCTGCCTCTCCTGCACCCATATGGGCAAGCCCTACGACGAGCAGCTGGCCGGCAAGCAACTGCACTGCCAGACACTTCTCTCCGGCCACACGTCCGCAGAGTGGCTGCCGGCTGTCGCGAGCCGCGAGTCCGGCTTCCGCAACAAGGCCAAGATGGTGGTGGGCGGAACCGCCAAGAACCCCACCATCGGGATCCTTGACGCCGAGGGCCGCGGCGTTGACCTGCGCAAGTGCGGCGTCTGCTCGCCCGGCCTCCTCGCCTGCTTCCCAGTCCTGGCGGCCTTCATCAGCCGGGCCCACCTGACGCCCTACGATGTCCCACGGCGAAGCGGCGAGCTCAAGCACCTGATCATCACCGAGTCCCCGGACGGCGAGATCATGCTGCGCCTGGTCCTGCGTTCGGAAAAGCTGGTGCCGCGCATCCGGGAGCACCTCCCCACCCTCCTGGCCTCCCTGCCGCAGGTGAAGGTTGTTTCCGTCAACCTGCACCCGGAACACAAGGCGGTCCTGGAAGGCGAGCGCGAGATCCTGCTCACCGAGCAGTCCACGCTGCGCATGCGTGTCAATGACCTCGACCTCCACCTCCGGCCGCAGAGTTTCTTCCAGACGAACAGCGACATGCGGCGGCCCTGTACCGGCAGGGGCGCGAATGGGTCAACGAACTGGCACCGTCGTCAGTCTGGGACCTGTACTGCGGCGTGGGCGGCTTCGCCCTGCACTGCGCTGATCCCTCCCGCGAGGTCACCGGGATTGAGACCAGCCGCGAAGCCATTGTTTCGGCCAAGCTCAGCGGCGACGAGGCAGGGCTGGAGCGCATGAACTTCCAGGCGGGCGATGCCACGGCCTTTGCCGTCGCCGCGGCCCAGGCACCCGAACTGGTTATCGTCAATCCGCCACGGCGCGGCATCGGCAAGGAACTGTGCGGCTGGCTGGAATCGTCCTCCGTGAAGCACGTGGTCTACTCCAGCTGCAATGCGCGGTCACTGGCCCGCGACCTGGCGGCACTCCCCTCGTTCACCGCACGACGGGCCAGGGTGCTGGACATGTTCCCGCAAACCACGCACTACGAAGTGATGGTGCTGCTCGAGCGGGCCTAGCGGGCCCACATTCTTGATCCGAACATCGGCAAAAGTTTCTCCTGTCTTGAGGTCCTCACGGGAAAGTGACCGGTAAGCCGCGCAGCAAGGTCGCGGCATGAACCGATGGGCTCAGCATGCGACGGACAGCAGGCGGTGCGAAGTGACCGGCACAGAAGACACCCCCGTCCTGGACGCCGGTCCGCTGCAGGTCCTGGCCGCCGAGGTGGGTCCGGCTTTCGCAGAGGCCTTTATCGATGACTACCTGCAGATGTTGCCCGACCGGGCGTCGAAGATCCTCCGCGCCCTGGCCGGCGGCGACGCGCGGATGGCGGCTGACGCCGTCGTCAGCCTGAGGGCGACGTCCGCCATGGCGGGAGCCCTGCGGCTGGAGCGCTGTTGCAAGGAACTGGAATCGCGCATCCGGCGCGGGCAGCGGCTGGAGCCCGACGCGGTCAGGGCAGTGCTGTACGCAAACATCAGGCTGCTGGTTCGGGAAGCCGGACGCCAGGGGCACCTCCCCCGGACGTAGAATCGTCGGACAAGATCGCCTGAAGAGCAGCCGAAGGCTGAACCGTTTACAGGAGGATTCACATGAGCCGCACGATCAGCCCAGTCGCCGCCACTGCTGCACAGACCATTTTCCGCGTGGGCCTGGGCAGCGTCCTCATTGCCCACGGCACCCAGAAGCTCTTCGGCTGGTTCGGCGGCGGCGGGATCGAGGGCACCAGCAAGGGCATGCACGCCATGGGGTTCCGGCCGGCGAAGCCCAGCGCGGTCCTGGCCGGCCTCGGCGAAGCGGGTTCCGGCCTGGCACTCGCGCTGGGCCTCGGCACTCCGGCTGCCGGCGCGGCTGCTGCCACCACCATGGGCGTTGCGGCCAGCGTGCACGCCCCCAACGGCTTCTTCGCCACCGAAGGCGGCCTGGAATACCCGGCCGTCCTGGGACTCGCGGCAGCATCCTTCACGATTGGCGGGCCGGGCAGCGTCTCCCTCGACTCCGTCACCGGCCACGTCCTGGACCGCCCGTGGATGCGGGCCGTCGCCCTGGCCGTCATTCCGACGGCCATCGCGATCCAGGTCTACCGCCGCCAGAAGGCCCTGGCCCACGACGCGTCCGGCCCGGACGCCGGAAACGCCGCGGGCCAGGACACCGCGGGCCAGGACACCGCGGGCCAGGACACTGCGAGCCCGGACGCCGCGAGCTAGGCCACCGCGGGCTAGGCAGCCACTAGACGTACTTCTTGAACCACGCCAGCGTGTCGTTCCAGGCGGCCGTGGCCTGCTCCTGGTTGTAGCGGTCGCCTGTGTCGTTGTGGAAAGCGTGGTCGACGCCGGGATAGACCTTGAGCTGGTTGCGCACGCTCGTGGCCGCCAGGGCATCCCGGAGTTGCGGCATGGGTCCGGTGATCCGGTCGTCCAGTTCAGCGTAAACACCGAACACCGCGGGCTTGAGGGACGGCACCTTATCCAGTTCGGGCGCCGGACCGTAGAAAGCCGACGTCGCCTTAAGTCCCGTAATCTCGACCGCCGATTGCCAGGTGATGCCACCGCCGAAGCAGTAGCCGGTCATGGCGATCCGGCCCTGCTCCACGAAGGCCTGCTTCTGCAGGTAGTCGAATCCCGCCGAAAAGTCCGCCACGTGCCGCTGCGCGCCGGCCTGCGTCAAGGCTCCCGGAACGGCATCCCGGTCCAGGCTCGCCGTGCCGCCTTCCCTGCTCAGCAGGTCAATCGCCATGGCCGCATACCCTTCCTTGGCAAACCGCCGGGCCACGTCCTGGATGTGGGGAGTCAGCCCGCGGTTCTCATGGCAGACCAGGACGGCGGGACCGGGTTTCCCGGCTTCGGGCCGGGCGAGGTAACCACTGATCTCGGTGCCGCTGGACGGGAACTTGACTGTCGACGTCGTAATTCCGGCTGTTCCCTCGGGAACGGACAGCGGGCTCTTCGCCCCCGGAACGGCGCCTCCGGAGGCCGTACCTGTGGCGGCGCCAGACGTCGGGGTGGGAGTGGGCATGGGATCGGTGCTGCGCGGAACTTCCTGCGGCGTGCAGCCGACCAGGAGCATCGCGGCGGAAGCGGCAGCCATGCTGCCGGTGATGAACGCCACCCTGCGGGTGAAGGTGTGCTGGCTCATGGCCCCGGCACGGTAATCGTCGAAAAATTCCTCGATCAGGTACTTCTCAAACTTGCCAAGCTGGGTCATCACGGCCTCCTGGAGTTTTTGCCGCTTATCCTCCTCTGAACCCCATGGCCAGGCAAGGGGACCGCGTGGGCGTGTGCGAGCCGTCAGGTCCGCCCGCCGTCTTTCAGGCCCCTGGCGTATGCGGCCTGCCCCACGTGCTGAAGACAGTCGGCAACCGTGCTGACCAGCCGGACGCCGAAAGTGACCGGCGGGTCCCAGCGGGTATCGACGACCCGGTCAAGGCCATCGTCACCAAGGCTGCGAAGAACCTCCACGGTCTGCCGGTGGACCGCCTCGTAGTAGTCAGCGAGCAGCTCCCGCGTGGCCCGAACGGCGTCGACGTTATCCGACGAATGCCCGTAGCCGGTGTCATGTTCGGGAAGCGGTAAGCCGAAACGGCCGGCAAAGCCCTGCGAGGTCCAGACCTGTGGCAGACCGGCAGCGGAAGCAACCTGCGTATCCTCTATCCGGCTGAGGTGCCAGATCAGCCACGCGATGGAGTTCCCGTTGCCGGCGGGCCGGTGGACCAGGGTTTCGTCGTCGAGCCCGTCGAGTGTGACGTCCACGATTTCCCGTACGCGACCAAAGGCGTCCAGCAACAGTTCATTGGATTTCATCGGGTCCCCTTACATCTGGCTGTGGGCGGTTTACATTTGGCTGTGGGCGGCGACGGCGGGATCAGAACCGATGCGTGCACCGGCTTCGAGGGCGGTGATGCCGGCCATCTCTTCAGGCGTCAGAACGAAGCCGGCGGCGGCCAGGTTGTCCCGCATGCGGCCGCTGTTGGCTGACTTTGGAATGACGATGGTGCCCTGGGCGAGGTGCCATGCCAGCACCACCTGGGCAGGGGTGACGCCGTACTTGCCGGCAATGGATGTCACAGCCCCGGCGTCCAGATCGGCACCCTGGCCCAGCGGACTGTACGCCTCCACGGCAATGCCCAGGGAGCGGCTCTTCGCCGCCAGTTCGGACTGCTGGAACGTCGGGTGCAGCTCAAACTGGTTGACCGCCGGAACGACGTCGGCGCTTTGGAGGAGTGCTTCCAGGTGGTCCGCCAGGAAGTTGGACACACCGATCGCGCGGATCTGGCCGCTGGCGTGAAGCTTCTCCATCGCCTTCCATGCCTCGGCAAAAAGGTTCCGGGACGGCACCGGCCAGTGGATCAGGTACAGGTCCACGTAGTCGACGCCCAACTCACGGCAGCTGTTCTGGAAGGCTTCCTGGGCCACGCCCTGCTCGCCGTTGCGCAGCTTGGTGGTCAAGAAGATGTCCTCACGGGGTATCCCCGAGGCAGCGATGGCTGCGCCGACGGCGGCCTCGTTCCGGTACGCCGCAGCCGTGTCGATGTGGCGGTAGCCGGCTTCCAGCGCGTCCTCCACGATGCGCTGCGTCTCTTCCGGCGGAACCTGGAAGACGCCGAAGCCGAGCTGCGGGACCTTGACGCCGTTGTTCAGGGTGACATTCGGTACGGCTGGCTGTGTCGTCATCAGAATCTTCCGTTGCTGGGGGCGGACCATCCCAAGTATGCCTCCCACCCGGGCGGCGGAGCACCCCTCAGGGTGAGCGGGCCACCTGGACCATTGGTATGACTTTCGACAAAGCCATGCGCCCAACACGGCCAGCGCAATAGCCCAGGTTGTTCTCTGCCGTTTCAGGCCCGCTCGCTGAGACTCATCCTCACGGTGTTCATCCCAGCACCATTTCACATCACGACGACGGCCGGGCGCCAGAGCATTCGGATCATCGGGCGCCGTCCGATGGCGCCTTTCGGCCTGCCCGTCCCGGGACTACGATTTTGCCTGTTGCACCCGCCAACGCCAACGGGCACCGGTCCAGAGCACCAGAGCAAAAGGGGGAAAATTCCGTGAGCAGAAAGACCAGGCAGAGCGGGCCGCACTGGCGGCGGGTCATGGCAGCCCTCGCCAACCGCGACGCGCGGACCGCCTACGCACAAATTGTCCTCGGAGCCAGGCCCGATGACGTATCTTCCGGCCCGGCCGGACAACGGCGGGACCGGGCCATCGCCGCCCTGCTCGACGCCGGCCTGGTCGAACGGAGTGCCGGCGATGAGCTGGAGGCGTCCGAGTCCATCTTCCACGACCTCCTCACACAGCAGCCCAAACGCCAGCCGCAGACAGGAGTGGCGCGCTTCATGCGTCTTGGCCGGATCGACAGGTATCCGGCCAACCAGACGGAACGGCGGGAGCTCCTGGCCTGGATTGCCGGCGAGACCTTCGAGCCGGGCGAGGAACTCTCCGAACGAAAGGTCAACGAACGGCTCCTGGGCTACACCGACGACGTCGTGCTGCTGCGCCGCTACATGATCGATTTCGGCGTGCTGGAGCGCACGCCGTCGGGGTCCTCCTACTGCCGCCCCAGAGAAGGGTAAGTTCAGCCCCCGCGCGCCTTCCGCGTGGCGGCATCGTTGGCTTTCCGGATCGCCTCGACAAGTTCGTCCTTGTCCATCTTCGAACGTCCCTCGATGTTCAGCTCCCGGGCGCGCTTGTAAAGGTGCTCCTTGGAGGCGTTCGCGTCCACGCCTCCTGCGCTGGGAGCCGATGAATCCAGTCCCTCCGCCGCATGCTGGTCAGAGGGGCCGCGCTTCTCCTTAGGTTCCCAGTGGTCGCCCACCTTCTCATAGCTGTGCTTTATGGATGCGAAGGCTGTCCGGGCAGCCCGGCTCTCGTCGTTGTCATAGGACTCCAGGGCTGAATCATAGGTCTTGGCGAAAGTGTCCTGGGCTTTCTGCTCAGAACGCTGCAGGGTCGACGGAAGCTCGTCCTTGCGGGCGTGATCGTTCTTGCCGGTCTTGGGCATGCCACCAACGCTCCTTCATCAGCTGCCGATTCATGCGGATGCAACCAGCTTGGCACTGATGCTTAGCTTTTGCATGGGCATGAGGTGCGAAGGGCCTATTCAAAAATTTTCCCGTTTGGCCGATAGTGCGCGCCAAGCCCGCTGGATAGGCTGTCGCCTAATTAGGTTTGGGGGAACATGGGGGCGCGGGCATGACTGAACAGGAACGTAATTCCCAATTTGGTGTTGCTATCAACGCCCACGTTGCGAAGTTGACGGAACGGCATGCGCACCTGTCCGCTTCGCTCACGGCGGCCCACCATCTGATTCTCGAAGTCAGCGCGGACAACACACCCATTGGATGTGCCGGATGTATAGGCCAGCGCTTCGAGGTCCAGGTGAAGACTGTTCTGCAGCACGCTTGGGCAGAATTTGAGCACGATATCCGGTACAAAAGCTGTTGGTGCCATACCGCCCGCAATCGACCGTCGTTTACGCTGGCTTCCGGCCTCCTTGAACTGGCAGACAATGAATTCGTGAAAATCCATCAGGCTGTTGCCCGGGAAGAAGTGAGTATTCCCGGCGACGCAAACAGCCGCGCCGAGCCCATTACCTCGGACGCGTTGGCAGAGGTTCTATTGGCCGAACTCCCGGACCATCCGCGAAGTAAAAAAGAACAATATGACTGGTTGGTGAATTTGCTCAACGTCATGAATATCACAACCGTGGAGGAAGCCATGGACCTGGTCGGCAGCGCGGACTGGAATTTCGTGCGTGAAAGAATGGACTACAAGTTTCCTGCCGGACACGTGCGGATTGTCGATGATCTTCTGCTCAAGGAATTTGGGCACCAGTACATGGAGGAAACGAAAGCCCTCGGTGATGACCCCGCTCGCGCATCAAAGCTCCGCTTCCGCCTCAGGAAGCTTGGGTCTTCCTAGGCATCCTTGGAATCCAGATCCAGGTCCGGGATGTCCAGCAGGCCCAGATCCTCCAGCACCGTTGCGTCCTCATACGTTTTCGCTATGCACCGGACCAGGGCGGGCGGTACCCGGAAATGCGTGTCGATCGCCAGGATCCCCTGCTCGGCGAGTGCTTCCAGTTGGCTCATGGCCGCGGCCTTCAGCGACTCGACCGTCGCCCTTTCCTCTGGTGACGCACCGGTCCGGGGGTCCAGCACAGTGTCCCTCCGCGGAGGATCCTCCGAGGCCGCCGCCAGCAGGATCGAGGCCACCGTTGCGGCAACGAGGACTTCCCACGGCTGTTCAGGGTCGTAGCCGAGCACGGAGGCCGAGAGGAACTGTTCGACGAAGAACACCAGTTCCTCCAGCCTGTCCGGGGTACCGCCGGCCTGGAAGACGGCGGAGGCTGGCGACGGCTCCGCCTTCGTCGGCCCGATCTTGATCAGTTCAGTGCGGGCCAGCGCCTCCCACACCTGCGCCAGCAGCGGCACCTCATACATGCTGCGGACCGTCGGCACGGGCCTTTCCGAACCGCCGTTCCCGGCCTGCGCGACCTCAGCCCGTTTGGGGCCGCCCCTGACTTTCAGTCCGACGCACGCAGCCGCCGCTTCGATGTCCTTCGTCCGGAGTGCACCGGTTCCGGTCACCGGCTTTGCCTCGCCGATCCACTGAAGCAGTGCCGTGGTCCGCTGGATCAGCAGGAGCTCCGAGAAAACCCGCAGGGCGTCGTCGTCGGAAACAACGGGCACATCGACGAGCCTCCAATCCTCTGTCTCCCCCCAGGAGGGCGTTGAGCAGGTCGATGACGTCGGCGAGCTGTTCCGCTGGGCCTGACCACCGGTCAGTGTCCACGAGAAAGTCGACGAAGCCGTGCACTGCGGCGATGACAAACTCACCACGGTCGTCGTCGTCTTCGTCCGCCGTGGCAGCGAGATCGGCAGCGAGAGCGTCGGCCAGAATCACCGGATCAAGGCGTGTCAGGTCAGCAGCGGCCACACGGTCCATGTACCGGCCCATGACGCGTTGTATGGCTGCCAGGCAATCGAGGGCGGTGGCAGCAGCACCCGGAGCACCGTCGTCGAACCACCGGACAAATGCCGGCGCGAGTGAGTCGACTGCGCGACCGGCCCGGAAAGAGCTCAGGGAAGCGGGCGAAGAGCCGCGTGCAGCGGAACTTCCAGTGCCAGCGGGACCCCTGCGCTTGTTCCGATTTCTGCCGTTCTTGCTCATGCTGCCCCTGACTGATTGCGCGTTGGTTCTTACGACGACGGTACTTACCATCCGTGGACTGTGCCACCCGGCGCGCTGCACTCGCGGGCGTGCTCCTGGCCACTAGGCTTCCCGCGTCAGGCTGCGGTTCCGCCCCTGGTAGAGGCGGCGGTAGCTGGAGGGTGTGGTGTTAAGTTCGCGCATGAAGTGGAGCCGGAAGTTGGCTGCCGTTCCGAGGCCTGTCCTGGCCGCAACCGCCTGCACGGTAAGGTCGGTCGTCTCGAGCAGACGGCAGGCCTCGGCAATGCGCTGGCTGGTCAGCCAGCGCAAAGGCGTTGTCCCTGCGTCTGCCAGGAATTTGCGCGCGAAACTGCTCGGTGCCCAGCCGGCGTGAGCAGCCATGTCGATGACGGTCAGTGGCTCTGCCAGATGCTGCCTGGCCCAGGCGCACGTTTCAGCGAAATGGGTCAGCGGCGCGGCCACCGGGCGCTCGATGAACTGAGCCTGCCCGCCTTCGCGGTGAGGGGCCACGACCATCCGCCGGGCGATGCGATTCGCTGCCTCGGTGCCGTAGTCTCTGCGGACCAGATGCAGGCATAAATCGATCCCGGCCGCGACACCGGCGCTGGTGCTGACGCGGCCCTCGTCGATGTACAGCACCCCGGCGTCGACGGCGACCGCCGGGTGCAGGGTTTGCAGGCGCTGGGCGTTCCTCCAGTGCGTCGTGGCGCGTTTCCCGTCAAGGAGGCCGGCAGCCGCCAACGCGAAAGCCCCTGTGCAGACGGACACCACCCGGACTCCGTTCCCGGCCGCCTCACGAAGCGCTTCGCAGACACTGGCCGGAGGGTCCGTGAGGGGGCTGAACCCGGGCACAACGATGGTGTCGGCTGATAGAAGGGCTTCGAGCCCCTCCGCGGCGTGAATGGCATACCCGGTGGTGGTCGGGACCAGGCCGGGTTCGGCTGCGCAGACCGCAAAAGAGTACAGTTGCCGCTCGTCCTCATGGCCGAAAACCTGGGCTGGAATGGCGAGGTCAAAGGCGACGACGTCCGGCAATGCGAGGGCAACGACACGGTGCATGAGGCCACTGTACCCACGCGGCCACTGTCCCGATCCCTGTCTGCAGGATCCTTTTCATACTGGCAATTTTTACCACTCCCCCGCGCTGCTACCGGTTGGCAGTCTTATCCCATGATCAACTTTCGACATTCACTGCCGGCACCCATCAAGACCGCCACCGCGTCAAGCCACGCCAAGTCTCCGCGGCGCCGGCTTCGCACACTCGGTTTTACGGCCGCCATCGTGGCTGGCCTCCTTCTCGTCTCCACGTTCGCCAACGTCGCCATGAATCAGGCTGAGCGGTCCGCGACCGCTCCGTACGGTCAAAGGGTGCAGACAAGCCACGGTGCGCTGAACGTCGTCCGCGCACCAGGCAACGGCAGGACAGGACAGGCAATCGTGCTGCTCAGCGGCCTCGGCACACCGGCACCGGCGGTGGACTTTGCACCGCTCGTCCGGGAGCTCGGGGACTACGACGTCGTTGTCGTGGAAGGGTTCGGCTACGGGTACAGCGACCAGCCCCCGGTGGAGCGCACTGTCGAGAACATCACCTCCGAACTGCATGAGGCCCTGGCAAATGCGGACGTGCCCAGTCCCTATGTGCTGGCTGGCCATTCCATTGCCGGTTTCTACACGCTCGCTTACGCCAACCGGTACCGGAACGACGTCGCGGCTGTCATCGGCATCGACCCCACGGTGCCTGCCGCCCGAACGATCCACGCCGACGAGACCGGTGTCCCCACCGGCGGCATCAACTGGGAAGGCATTATCGCGACCGGCGGCCTGCTCCGCTGGGTGACCATGCTCGCGCCAAGCCTGGTGGAACCGGACGGCACAGCCTACACCTCCCGGGAGCGGGACCAGATGCGCAAGATGGCCAACTGGAACTTCGGCAACCCCTCCGTCCTCAACGAGACCAACCGGATCGCCGAGAACGCCCGCAAGGTGCAAGGAATGCGCTACCCCGACGACCTCCCCGTGCTCACTTTCCTCGCCTCGGCGAAGGAGACCCCTGCGGACCTTGAGCTACACGAAAGCCGTCTGCAAAACGTCCAAAAGCACGAAACAGTGACGCTCCCCGGCGGGCACTACCTGCACTGGACCCATGCGCCGGCCATGGCCAGCAAGATCAACGCCTTCCTGACCACCACCACGCCCGGAGCGCGCTAAGGCTGCCGCTTCGGTCCCGACACCGTCCCGCACGTGCCCTAAGACTTGTCAGCCCCTGCAGCGGCAGCGTCTTCACGCTCCAGCAGGTAGCGCAGGAACGCGGCCTGGTTGTCGATTTCCCGTTGCTTGCGGGGAGACAGCCAGTCCAGCAGCTCTTTGTCGTCAGCCATTGATGTTCACCCCCTTAGGCTCGAATTAATGCTCACCTCGTTAGGGCAAGATCGGCGAAAGTTTCAGGCAGGATAGGCGAAGGTCTTGTCGTGAGGAGGCTTCGGCCCTTGGCGGGTCACACCATCCCGTTTGGTCCGGCAACCAGTCAGGCAGGCCTCGTCTCCCAATCGTGATGTGTTCGCGCCCCCGGAACACCGACGGGTAGCCGGGCCGGGCACCTGCTGGGGGAGTGGCGCCAAGCCCGGCTAGCCTGACCCGGACGGACGCCGGCAGACCGTCCGGAGGGCTTCAACATTGTTATCCGCCCGTCTCATAGTTAACACCTCTTCAGAATTTAGAGCAGCAGTGGTAGTTACTTGTTTTTCGGCCTATACGGCTACGCGTTTGCGCAGTCACATGCGAACGCTCCAAGGCAAGTTGACCCGCTGTCCCCGAAGCTATTCGTCGTCGCACTGTCGCATGGTTAGATAGGCGCATGAGGAAATCTTGCGGGATTTTGGCCGTCGCAGTGCTCGCGCTCACAGGTTGCGGATCCAGTTCCAGCACGCAGCCCAGTCCGGAACCGTCGGCCGCAACGACGCCAGCCATGGAACCTAGCGCCGTGAGCAAGGCCGCGGGCGGCGAGTCGATCTGCAAGGACAAGGCGGGCGACTCAGCGTCGAAGGTTGTTGACCTCGCCCAGGCTCGGCTGCTCAGCGACGGCACGGAGCTGTTGGCCACCTTCAACACAGTGGCGAACGTCCCGACCACCGGGACCGTTTTGTATTCCGTGAGGGCGTGGAGCGCGGCCGGCAGCAAGGAATACCAGCTCGGAGCGAAGTTCAAAGACGGCAAGGAGATCGCTACCTTCCTGGTCGACGTCGGAAGCGGGCAGCAGGAAAACATCACCAACGGAGCCGTGGCCGCAGGCAAGCAGGTCAGCGGCCGATACCCGCTAGCCAAGCTGGAGGGTCTCGGGGACAAGTTCGAGTGGTCAGCGAAGGTGACCGTTGACGGTACGGAGGCCGACCGTTGCCCCGGTGGTGACGTCAGGTCACGGTTCCCCGGGGCCTAAGGCCTGCGACAAATCCTGCGGCGTCCCATCAGAGCTCGGGGCCGGTGGAAGCCGGCGCAGATCGGCGGGTTCGGCGGCGGTCCCTGATCTTCAGCGCGGTGAATACAATCAGCTCCAGAACCAGGACGATCAGCCAGAGGAACAGAGCGACAACTCCGAGGGCGTATTCACGCGGGAGATCGTTGAAGCTGTTGACGGACTCCCGCGGTGACGGGTTCGATAAGAAGTAGATGGCCAGGGCCGGCAGTCCTAGGAAAAGCACCCAGAAGGTGACCCAGTACAGCCTCCGGCCAGCAAGGCGCAGGCAGACGTTTACCAGCCAGACCGCGGTCACAGTCAACAGCATGGCCACGACAATGTGGTTCGCGGCCGAGAGCGTCACTCCTGCTCACCCAAGGCAGGTGCAGGCGCGGTGTCTGGGCCTGAAGGCTCACGCCGCTCCCCCGCGTCCCCAAACGTCATGGACCTTAGCCTACCGGTCACCACTCGCGGTGGTCCTGTTCAATTCGGCCACGAGTAGCTTTCCGGCAACATAATGCCCGGTGGCGGTCGATCCACCTTCGGGCCACGTTTCAATTCCGTCCCCTGCCCTACGAGGAACGACATGCATGTGCCAGTGGTCAACTGACTGGTCGCTGCCGGGCCCGCAAGCGCTGAGAAGGTTGACGCCAGTTGCAGGCAGGGCACGGAGCATCCCCTGGCTGACCTGCTGGCAGAGGGCTCCAACCGCATCCCGCGAGGTTGAGTCCGCGTCATGGATTCCAAGGCAGTGACGCCTTGGTATGACAAGCACATGACCGGGAGCGAGTGCCGCGGCATCGGGAACCGTGAAGGCGAGCGCTTCGCCGATATCTGCCACGACTTGAGCGGGAGCGTTGCCCATGGCTATCTGGCAAAAGATGCAGTCAGGCTGTGGTGGCATGGAAGTGACCATACACGTGCGCTCCACTGGGCAGTCGCTGAGCGTCTGAACAGCCACGACCTGCTCAGCGTCCTGAACCTCGGAGCCCCTTCCGACGAGTACGACCCGGAAGCCGAAGAGTTCAGCCGGCTCATAGCCAGCAGGTGTATGGCCCTCCGGGGCAGGTCTCCCAGGCGACGCTCTGGCCGCGTATAGACGGGAGGCTTGCGGGATGGTCGCTGGCACCGCAGCTTGGGAAAACCTTGGAGGCCGCCCCCAGCCCCCCAAATAGGGGGTAAAGTGGGCACCGGCTCTCAGGAAGACCACACATTTCACCATGTGCCGGGTGCACGCTAGGTCTTGTCACTGAAGCACAGGTAGCCGCGAACCTGAGCTTCAGATCGCCGGGTCCGGAACGCATTCCCCCCTTGCACCCGGACCCGGCGGACTATTTCAGCCAGGCTGCGGTGCTCCTCCTCCTGACCGATCCAGCGGAAACCTGGAGGACGCTGCTCCGCACCGGTCTCGGCCAGGTACGCGTTGGCTTCCTCCTCGACGATTTGCCGGTCATCAGTGGTAAAGGCTTCGACGGCCTCCACAACGTTTCCGTCCTTGTCGGTGCTCGTCACGGCCACCCCTGGCGGTGTCAACCTGCCGGGGTCCCCGGCGGAGGTTCTCCGGACCGGCAGCCCAGCCAATCAGGGCACCCCAGCCGCTCTCATCAAGTTCAGCCAACCCCTCGGCCGAACCGTTGCTTCCTCCGGCCATGTCTGCCGTCGTCAGCCGTTCTCGCGCCCGGGCAACGGCGCGCCGTTGAGAAAGGCTTCGTACTCTGCCTTGACGTCCTCATCCACGTCGGGCCGCTGGTGGCTGTACCGCGCATCAGTGCGGTCGCGCTTCGGCCCGGAGACCCAGAACTCATCGCCGTTGCCGACGTCGTAGAAGTTGGCGTCGAAGTTGGCGCGAGCCAGCCCGGTCACCCTTTCCAGCGTGCGGCCCCGGAAGTGGGCAGTTCTCCACGACTTGGAAAACTGCAACCTCGTGATCCACGCTGGCCCGTGGTCCGTGTTGTAGCCGGTCTTCAGCTGGACGTACATAATCCTCTCGGGCATGGCCACATCGTAACGCCGGATGCAGCACACCGAACGCTGGCGACAAATTCGAGAAACCTGCGCCAGCTGCCCCTACTTGCTGACCGGCCAGGGAATCGAGATCACGGCAACGCCGGGTGACTTGGTGGCCAAGCCGCGCGGACGCTGGCACACCTTCTGGAATGCCGGAGACGACGAACTCCGCGTGCTTGAGATAATCGTTCCTGGCGGCATCGAGGCCATGTTCCGCCGACTCGCCGAGCCCGGCGGCGAATACTCCCCGGATACCCAACCCCGCCCTCGCGGCCGAGTACGGTGCCGAGGTGGACTTCGAGGCAACGATGCCGCTGGTCGAGCGGCACGGGCTGGTGTTCTAGCCGGCCACGGTGCCTGGATCACCGAAATCCTGAACTGCCACGACCTGGCCGGCGCCATGGTTCACGGTGCGCCCGACAGCGAGTACGCCCCGGATATGAAGGAATTCATCGAGCTGGCCTAGGCCGGCGCTCGGTAAGGACCCCTTCCCGTGCATAGCCGATCTCGAAGGGAGACTTCCCTAAGCATCCGCACAATGGGGCCGGAAGCGCTGCGAGTTACTGATCTAGCTGGATTTCTTAGCGCCCTGTTTGCTCGTGGCCAAGAATGTCGCGACTCCGAGAACCAAGGAAGTACCGAGAACAGCTGGCAACGGGATGTTCCCATTCAGCCAGGGGAGAAATAGCGAAAGTGCCGCAACCACAAGGCCCGCGAGTACGGCGAACGTCCTGACCCTGATTGATTTCCCCATGCTTGGATCATAGGGTGTTTGCGGCCGGTTGCCTGCCCCGCCCTGCGCGGAAAGTGAACTGGGAGGACTATACCTACGGCAATCAGCGGCAAACCCAGGGTGCATCTTCAGGGGACTCGTTACCGGCATATCCCCTTCCTCCAGGCTGGCTCCCGCACCACTCCTCGGCAACAGCGCCGCCCAGAGACCACACCGCTGGGTAGGAAGCGGCGAGAACCAGCGCCATGGCCGTCCAAAACCACAGCCAGCGCAGGCGCCTCGTCGCACTCTTCCCTATCCGCAAGTACGCCACGACTGACAAACCGCTGGCCGCCGCACCGAGAAGACCAAGCCACGCGTAACTCGGTGAAGCGCCCGGAGAAAGCGCAGACAAGCCAGCCAGAACGAGCCAAAGCAGGATTCCGGGAGCCAAGACCACCAGCGTCCCCAGGTAGACCGTCTTGAAACCCGCCCCCGAAGACCTCGTCCGACTATCCAGCGCCCTACTCATCAGGTCAGTTTAGGGGCCGCCGCCGGCGGTGGCTCACATCGCAGCCGATGTTCCCGTGTATTCGGGTCCCTGGCGGCGCCAGAGCAATGGGCGCGCTCTTCCTGCCATCTGAGGTCAAGCGGCGGAACCTGGTGCCAGCTGAAGCTAGGCCTGCACTTGTTCCCTCCCCGCTGCCATTAGACTCAGGCAGTCACAGAATTGGGGGTCACGTATGAGGCAGATTCAGGCGCCGGGGGTCTGGTTCGGGCTGACGGTGATGTCCACCTTCCTGCTGGCCTACGTCTTCATCATTGGGGTCTTCTCCTGGTCCTCCTCACGTCTGCGTTTTTTATCGCCACGTCCATGGCCCTGTTCAGCCGTGTAAAAAGCAGGCTGTAGTCCACTGGTGCGGTCGACCCCGGATCCTGCATGGCATGAGTGTTGGGGAGGCGATGACCGAAGCTAGCACCTGGTAAATCAGTTGAGAGGAAAGACGCCGATGAACCAAAAGGAGGCCACCGCGAACAGTCCGGACAGCGGAACAGGCATTCGAGCAGCCGATTGGACGGGTCTGCCACCTGCAGCGACTGGCCTGGATCGGCGGGGTTGTACGCCACCTCCAGCGCCGAGCCCGGAACAGGGGGTTTGGCGTACGAGACCTCAGATTCCCCCCATAGAGGAAGCCCTGCGGTCCGGTGAACTGGTAGGTCGGCCAGTAGCGCCGACTTGGGGTGGAATTGCCGCCGCCGGAGTCCAGCCGGCCCTACTGCCGGTGATGGTGGCCTCGACTTTGGGCCAGGCGCCGATCAGCCGTTCCCGGCGCTTCGTCTTCCGTGCAGCGTGGATGCACGCGGCCGCGGGCCAGGACGAATAGCGCCCAAATGACGTACATCACGGTTTTCAAGGCGCCCCCCGTCGCAGTTACCGGTAGCGCGCCCGGTTCGGAGTTCCTGCCATCTGTCACCGCAATTCCTTCGGACCAATATCCACCCTCGTGACCCCACAGGCGAACTGCAGCCCACCCCCGGTGGCGTCCAGTCGGCAGTCCTGGTCTTTCACCCGCGGCCATCCAGAGATCTCGGGGGCGCGGCGTGCCCACTTGTAGTGGAACTCGTCGTGTTCGGTGTAGATGTCTACGATGTCCCCGTCGAAGCCGTCCTGGGTTACGAGGACGGACTGGCCGTCTGCGGCCACGACCTTCACGGTGTCGCCAATGCCGACAGCGCCCAGGTATGCGAAGACGAGGACGAGGCCCAGGTAGGGCACTGCCGCCGCGGCCGCCATCCCCGTGGTCCAGCCGATGGTGCGCCGCAGCAACGTCCGGGGAATCCTGCCAATCAATGCTGGCAGCAGGAGCATTATGCCCGCCGCCCCAGTCAGGATCGCCAGGATCATGAGTCCGTCGCCGATGTTGGACGCTGGCACACCGACGTAGAGGAGCAGGCGCTGGCTGGTGGCAGCGCGATCGGCTTCAAGAACCGCATGCGCACCAAGGGCTGTCAGGCCGGCTGCAGCCAAAAGAGCGATACCCCAGATCTCACGGCGCCTCATAGGCTGCCGGTCGTGACCGAAGTCCCGCTTGCAGCCCTTGCACGGGCATCCCCTATCGTCTGTGTTACCGCGACGTGGATGACCTCCAGAAGCGCGGCAGCCAGCATCACCAGCAGGGTTTCCAGTGCCAGGACAAACTCGAAGACCCCGTCAAGGGAGTCCTCCTTCCACTCTGGCGGCACCGACCTACTCGCTTGGACGGCAAGCAGAAAGAACACCAGGGCCGTCAACGAGAGCCCGCCGAAGAGGATCCAACGGGTGTAGCGGTAGGCCCGGTGGCGGGCGGTGCCCAGACCGACGTGCACGAGCCAGAGGACCCCCGCAATGACGGGCACGGCGAGGAAGGGGTTCACTTTCACTTGTACTTGTTGCGGGATGCCCTCACGGATCCGCCGCCGCGGGTATGTGCTGAGCGGCCGCCCAGGATGCTGGTGCGGTTGTTGATGCTGCCGTCTCGCTTGAAGGCGGAGGCGTTCCGGTTCACCCCGACCTTCTTGCCGCCCTCGAGTTGCATTCCGGAGACGCCCGCTGACATGGAACTGGCCAAGGCTGCCGTCACGCCGACAACGACAGCACCAACGACAAGGGTGTTCCGGAGCCAGCGGCCCGAGAGCTGCTGGGACCGCATGACTCTGGTGCCGTCAGGCAATTCCACCTCGTAGTCATGGAAGGTGGGCACGAACCCATACCCGAAGAGGACGGCCGGTCCCACGAGCGGAAAAATGAGCCAAGCCAGCGCCCAGAAGCTTGCGTTCTGGTCCCGGAGCCGGCGGACCGTCAGCGCGAACATTGGGGCCTGGAGTCCCAGCCACAGGAAAGCGAAGGCGCCCATCAGGCCGTCTGGCGGTTCCCACAGCAGCCTGCCGGATTCGTTCAGCATCTCCGGGGGGCGATGACGCTCCAGTTGAGGTTGAAGAAGAGGAAGGCCGCGACGGTCAGAATCACCGTCACCACGAAAGACGTCACGGCGTACGTGAAGTATTCGGCCCGGCCGGTCACGCCTTTTACATCGAACATCCGCCAGATCGGACGGAAAAAATAGCTGGCTTTCATGAATCCCCCAATTGCATCTATTAGGAGCCTACACAAGGTGCCCACTCCCCCGTCTCTCACCTCGGTGCCGGCCCGTACGCTTCGAGACCGGCGCCATGAACACACCACGACGCCTGCCGGTGCCCGTCTACGCCAGGCAGTGACGGCTTGTCTGAACAAGCACGACCTGCTCGGCGTCCTGGAACTGGGGCGCCCGCCGACGAGTACAACCCGGAGATGGAAGACCTCGTACGGCTGATTGCCATTGGTGAGCCCATCACCCAGGAGGTCGTGGCCACCGTCTGGCATAAGTGGTTCGGCGACCCTGCCGAAAAGCCCGGGCAGCCCATTCCCGGCATGGAAGCCCTGGCGGCCGACCTGTCTGTGGTTCAGCAGGCTCACAGCGTGGCCCTGTCATTGGGGTGTCAGGGTCACGCACACATCGCAGCGGCAAGGGAATAGCCATGTGGAGTGACGTAAAGGAGGCAGAGCCGTGAGCATCTTGGGCGGAGCTGTCAGAGAATGGCTGGGGAGCTCTGATGGGATGGGCGGCGGGCGAAGAGAACCTAGGTCGCCACCCGTCTTCTGACGTGGGCAGGACGGTGACCGGCTACACCGAGCACGCGGGTGAGCGGACGCCTTTCGCGGAACCCTTCATGTCGGGCCCTCCTCGACGCGGAGGCCGTGTCCCGGTGCATGCCAACGGACGTCATGACCTGGCCGGACGTTTTCGAATCAGACGACCCCAACTGCTGGTCTGACCTCATGGACGCCGACGAACCACATCCACCCGGTACAGCAAACATCCTGATGCCGCTGGCCGAGGACGGTGAGAACGTCGTGCTGTCCCACTCCGGCTGGGGTGACGGCTTCTACCGGATCCTCCAAACCAAGGAAGTGGAGGGCGCAAATACCGGAATCTACATCGACCTCGCCGTCGTCGGAAAATTTGATGACGAACCGTCCAACTACGGCGATGCGGGAGTTGATCCGCCGAAGTAGAACTGGCTGAACAAGCCGCTTCCATGCCGGCTTCCGTCCGGGAATTCGTGTCAGAAGCCGCTGGGCCGTCAGCCCTGGTTCTGCGCTTCGTCGGTTTCGTCTTCGGCCACAACCTGGTTTGCGATCAAGTCGACGCGGTCGGCAGCTGTAAGGCTCTCATCGTTTTGGATCGCCTCGACGTCCTCGCCGTCAACCTCTTCCGATAGGTCCGGTCTTGCGTCTGTCACATCAGTCACCCCTCAGTGAATCGTGCTGGTCCGAATTCGCCCTTGATTTGGGAACCATGCCGCGGCCGTTCGACATCACGGCGCCGCGTGACGCCATTCTACGCCCGAGGTCCGCTGACCAGCCGTGCGGCCGGCCTGCTAGGTCCGGTCAGTCTTCGCGTCGAATTCTTTGGTACAAGAGACGGGCTGAGATGCACAAGACGACAAAGGCCAGCAGGGCCAGAACCGTAGTCAGCCCGTAGATGGCCAGATTGAGCCTCCGCTACCGTGCAGGACGCTGGTCATCAGTGACCAGCCCACCACCCCGGAGATCGCCATGAGTACAAGGAAGACCCAGGATGGCGAGCTCGAACGCAGGCGTCCCAACATGCCGCAAGCATAGGACGTGGGAATCTACGGTTCCGGCGTTCCGAGCCGGGCTGACATTAGACGTGCGGCATGCCAAATCCTAGGCGTCAGTCAAACGCGGTTCATATTCCAAGGCGCCGTCGACGGTGATCGAGACGCGGCCAATGACCAGTGTCCCGCGCTGGGCCGCCGGACGAAGGTCGAGGGATGTGCTGGTTATCTTCAGATTATCTCCGCTGATAACGAGGATCTCGCTGGCCTACGCTGCTGTTCAAAGCCAGGCGGCGTCGTCGGCATTCTCCTGGTCGAATTGTTCACGGTGGAGGATCTCGCCGGCGATGCTGAGTTCGAGACGGGCCCTGGGTGTATAGGTGAACCTGCAGTGGGCCGAGGTTTGCTCGGCGGCCTGTTCCAGGATCGCGGAATAGTCGGGGCTCATGGCCAGCTGGAAGCCATATGTAGGCAGGAACGAGACCAGGGCGGAGGTAAGTTCACCGCCGTTTTCCCGGAAGCTCACGACCGGGAGCAGGGGGTAGGCGAGGACCGGGAGCACCTTCGTGCGGCCGGCGTTGGTTTTTTGGGCAAGGACCACCCGAGCAGCGAGTGGGTATAACGCATCCGGCTTCCACGGCGTCTCCCGAACGGTCAGGACTGGACTGCTGCACCGGCGGTGACAGACGCAGTCAGTGAAGGTGAGATGCTCGGTGCCATCAGGCGCGATGCTTTGCGTGATGTCGACAACGAAGTCCAGACTGCGGGCAGACCGCAAACCGGCGCTGGAAAAATCCGGGCACGGCACTATCCGACGTCAGGTCCTTCGTCTCATCCGCGATGTCCTAGGCGATACAGCAGTCGAGGAGACAGTCCGGTCCGGGCTGCTCCAGCATCTCGCCGAGCACCCGGGAGACCCTGAACTGGCGCTGCTGGTCCACCTGAGCGACTGGCAGGATCGCGAAGACCAAACCCTGCTCGACCATTTTGCTCGAAGGCCCGAATGAAGCTCCACGGACGGTTGGTGCGCCTGCGCATGCCAGGCCTATGCTCGCGATTCCCGGTCGTGCGCGCTCTCGACTGTGCCGAGGACACACCTGTACTTGAATGTGTGTGTGGGGGGTCGACGGCGGACTGGGTTAGGAAGCCAAGTCCCGGAGGGTGGACCGATGGTTCACCGCCGCCGACCGATTCAAGTGTCCACATTCGTCCTTGGAAGAACTATGGAATTCCTTGGAACGTCTCGTTGTGCAGTCCAAATGGTTGTTGCGTAGGCCCCGCTTGGACCCGGCTCTAGCCCTCCAGATCGAAGTCCAGGTCTAGATCTTCGACGGTACCCAACTCCCGCCAGGTGGACCCCACTGGGGCTGCTCCGATTGTGGCGGCGATGGGCATCCGGTCCACCTCGACCAGTTGGTCCAAGTCCAGCCCGGTGAGTACGGCGATGTCCCTGATCGGGGCCTGGAACGTCCGGAACGCGCCCAGCGGCGTGAGGTCCTCAACAGCCCCTGGCCGCGGCACCTCGGGTATATCGGCCAGCTCAGGGGTCTGGTCGACCACGTACCCGGTGGCCGCCAACTCGCCCTCGTGGATGAAGGCGGCGACCTTGAAGAAGCGCAGCGGGATGTCCACGCCCCGGTACACCGGATCGAGGGCGCTGAAGATCGGACCGGTGAAGACCACGACCCGGCTCCGGTACTGGGCGGCGTGCTGCTGGAGGTAGTCCTCTATGCCCAGCCACAGTTCCATGCCCTGGTTGAACTTGGCCGCCTGCGGGGCGGCGTTGGTGTAGTGGAAGGTGTCCTCGTTGGCCTGTTCCGCCTCGGCCGCGGTGTCGCCCCAGACGGCCGATGAGCGCCGGACCAGGTGTCCGCGGTCGAGGTCGTTCCGGGCGTAGACCCGCTCCCCCGTCTGCTGGTCCGCGGGAAGCCGCGGGTCCAGCCGCCAGTTGATCCCGGACCGGTCCAGGTCCATGAGCTTCTCGCCGTCGATGCCGACCCCGGTGACTGCGGCCAGACGCTTGTCCAGGCGCATCAGCACCGAGAAGTGCGTGTACGGCAGCAGGACGGTCTCCACGCCGGCCAGGCCCGGCAGGGGAACGCGCTGGCTCAGGAAGTTCTCGTCGAAACCCTCCCTTCGGGCAACGTCCGCGATGGAAGCGGTCGGGGCAATCAACAGTTCGTCGTCCATGGGCGGGACCCTACCAGCGCGAAGCGACGACCGGGTGTCAATAAAGACTCTGGCGAGGAACGCTGAGCGGCAATGACCCCGTAGACTCGCGCCGAGGACAACAAACGGAGGGGAAATGGTCTGGCCGAAACGGCATAAGTGTGGCCTGTGCGGACAGCGGGTGTCAGGTCACGACCGCGATGTGCGTTTCCGGCTTCCGGACCCGGTCCTGAATAGTCCGGAGCAGCACCGCGCCGAGGACAGCTGGTTGAGCGACCCGGATCCCAACAAGGCGACGCTCATGCAGATCCAGGGCATCAGCCCGTTCGTCCGCGCACTCCTGCCGGTCAAGCTGGAATGCGGGTATGAGTTCCGGTTCGGGGTGTGGATCGCCATCCACCCCGACGACCTTCAGTTCGCCTGCAGGGTCTGGAATGCCCCGGAGTACAGCGACCTGAAGCTGACCGGCTACCTGGCCAACAGGATCGAGCCCTGGGGCCTGTTCGCCGCCCCGGTGAAGCTAGCCGTCTTGAACCCGGGTCACACGCCCTACTGCGTGGCCAGCCCAAACGAGGAGCTGCACGGGGTGCTCACCAAAGAGTGGCCCCACGACATCCTCGCTTCCCTGCCTTGATGCCCGGCTCCGCCGTCTGCCGCCCGTGGACGTTCGCGGCGGTCTGCGTCATGGTCCCCGCGCTGACCCTTCTGGTGTTCAACCTGGCCGATCCCATAATCCAGCTGCTCCCTGGTACGTGGCCGCCTACTTGCTGATCGGGGCATGCGTCTTCGGCCCCACCGGAATGGTCCCGTCCCTTCGGCAGACCGTGGCGTTCCTGCTTCCCGGCGCCCTGCTCGTGCCGCTGGCGCTAACGAACGTTGGCTTCTGGTGCGGCGGCTGGCTGCTCGGGCTCCCGGCGTGGGGGCGGCTCCTGAGCCGGTGGACCCTGTAGAACCCGCTCAGGGTTGGGCAGCTGCTGAAGTTCCTGGCCTTGCTGGTGCTGGGCATGGCCATCTTCACGTTCAACATCATCTGGGTGGTCTTCAGCCTCACAGTGTTCCTGCTGCCGGTCATCCCCCTGATCCGGCTGGCCTACCCGGAGTACCGGGCAAGGCCCCTGCAGGCGGCCGCGGAGGTTCTCCTGGCCAGGGCCGCCGTCGTATTGCCGTGGCGATCCCCGCACCGGAAGGGTCATGGGCAGCGCCGTGGATGTACTAAGGTGGGGCCGCCACCGCAGGTCTCATGATCGTCTTCTGGGCCCGGGGCATCCCCCGCCACTCATCCCCGTTCCGGGTCAATGACGGGGCCATCGTTCAGCGGCAGCTGGCGAGCTCTCCCATCAGTGACTTCTTGTTCCGGAGGTTCACAGGTGGGATCCGGTGGCGCTGCCGCCGTCAAAGTTATTCCATGCCGTTGTCTTGGGCTTCGAGGTGTTTGGCCATGGCTTCCATGGCTTGGTTCCAGCGGGCTGTCAGGGCATGCCGGCTAAGCGGTTCGAACATGCTGCTAAGTACCTTTTCAACTGCATCGTATGCGGCGTCTCTGGCCCGTTCCTGCGCCGCCGGGCTGTAGTAGTTCATACCGGTTATTCGACGCCGGAGCAGGCGAAGATGCCCTGTCAGGGCCCTTTATTGCCCCACTGTCGGGTAATGGGATCGCACAATGTTTATCGCTGGCCGCGAGTACCTTGTATGGGCTGAAAAAAGAGGTGTCGTGCCAGCGTCTCGATCTCGCCCCTGCGCAATGTCCTGGAGTCTCTCCGAAGCGGGCCACCAGAGCATGGGCTTCGGCGACCCTGTGAACATGCGTCCCTTTGTGGTGGGATTACGTCATCGAACACGGCACGAAAGCAACAGGAGGAACATCGTGAGCAACCCCGGAACTGAAGGACAGCCCCACGGCAAGCCCAAGGACCCTGAAGCTGAAAACCCGAACACGCAACCCGAGGAAGACCGCCCCATTACGGAAGACCCGGACGGCACACCGGTTGAGAACCCGTCGGGAGGCTGAAACCCCCGCATCTGCGTAGTCGCCCAGGTCACTGGAGCAGGAACCAACACCAAGGCGGGTAGTGGTCCGAGATCTGCCAGCAGATTTCGTTGCGGCTCAGGCCAGGGATCGGCGATGAACAGTGGCGACGTTTTCTTCGACGAATAGCCGTTCCCTAGGACGACCGCAGCAGGTCAAGCACAGCTGGCAGGGTTGTCACCCCGTCTTCTGCCATGAAGTGTCCCGCTCCTGGGTGAACCTGCAGCTGTGCGTCGAGGCGCTTGGCAAGGTCATCTGAAACTGCCGGTGGTACGAAGGGGTCCGTGTCGGAGCGGATTACTGTTCGCTCAGCAATGCTCCCTGCTACCCGTTCAGCGTCAACGTCAGTTGCGAGGTAGCCATCGAGTTCCGGCAATGCTTCCAGCGGTTTGGTGAAGCCCGCTACCAGCACAAGACCGCCTAGCTCCCATGGCTCCGGAAGCGCAGCCAACACGCGTAGTGCAGTGATCGCACCGAGGGAATGCGCCACGACCACCGTTCCTGCATCGGGCACTCCAAGTGCAGCACTGACAGCGTTCTCCCAAGCTGCCGTTTCAGGAGCATCCGGGGCAGGGAGAGGCACGACTGTGACGCCTTTGCCTTTGGCTTGGAGTGCGTTTTGGAGCCAAGGGAACCAGTGTGCGTCCGGTGCGGCTTCGTACCCGTGGACGATGACGACGCGCTGGACGGATCGAGTCGGGCGGTAGTCGGATGTTGCTTTCATACGCAAAGACCCTAAAGGGTCCATCTGCCTTAAGCGCCCTTCACGATGGGTGGCTGCCCACAGGCGTCATCGCATCAAACCAGTCGGGTGCTTCCAGGTAGGTCACGAAGTAGATCTCACCGGTTTTCTTGTCCACGAGCGTGCTGCCCCTGCCGACAGACTCACAGCCGTAATCCCCGTCGATGACCAGGCGGCTTCCGCCATCGATGAGGCTCCAGACAGTTTCATCCTCGAACCCGTAATCGGCCACCGTGTACTCGCACAGTCACCAGCCTCCCATCCTGGCGCGAGCCTTTCGTACGCAATGGCCCGTGCCTGTTCAAGCGAGATCATTTGCCTCCAGTCGGAATCGTGAGGTTGCTCTGCCGGAAAGCTAGAAAGGTCGCCCTTCCGTTCAAACGCCGACGGCGTCCGCGCGGGCCGCCGTCAAGGGCCGAAGAAGCAAAGGATCAGTGGCCGTTGCCGGTCACTGCGGCGGAGACCCCGACGCCGATGATCGACAAGCCACCGATCCGGCCGAAGGTCGTCATGCGGCGCGGAGACTTGGCGAGCCAGCTGCGAGCACGGCCGGCGGCTAGAGCCCACGCGGTATCGGTGATCAGCCCGATCAATAGCGGGACGATACCCAGGATAAGGATCTGGGCAGTGGCGTTGCCTGCCGAGGGGGCGATGAACTGCGGGACGATCGCGGTGAAGAGGACGAAGCTCTTGGGGTTGGTCAGGCCCACGATCGTGCCGGCACGGACCGCAGCCAAGGGAGTTTCGACCCGGGCGGTGACTTCTGGCGCGTCGGATGCGGGGCCCGCGTGCCGGAGTGCCTGGAATCCCAGCCAGAACAGGTAGAGGATGCCTGCCCACTTGATGGACTGGAAGAGCAGTTCCGAGCGTTCCAACAAAGGACCGAGACCAAAGGCAATGGCGACCCCAACCAGGTAGCAGCCGATGGCATTGCCCACGACACTGGCCAAGGCATTCGCGCGGCCGTGGCTGAGGGCCCGCCCCACCACGAAGAGCACGCTCGGACCCGGAACGGCGATGAGCACTACGCAGGCAAGAGCCATGACGGTGGCTTGACTCAGAGTGACCATCCCAAAATCATAAAGTGCCCCGCCGTGGCGCATGGAATCCCGCCCAGCAGGTGGAACGATTGGGTGGTCAGACGAAATTATCGGCGAAGAGGCACGACCTTGGTATCTGGCTGCACGCCCAACGGTTCAAGCTGCGCCGCGGCCACCTCAAAGTAAAAGGCGGCGCTCTGGACACTGCCGTGCTGACCGACCGGCAGAAAGCCACTTGCCCCATGCCCTTATTGCGAGGTGTCGCCGCGGCGCCATTTCGCTGTAGGGACCGCAGTGGGGCCCGTTCAGATCCTCCGCCGGGAAAAAATCCCCCGCCTTCCGCCCGTTGTGGCGGCGAAAATTCCCAGGGCGATGACGGATCCCAGGATGGCCAGCAGCCAGGTACGGAGGTTGAAGAAACTTCCGAGGCCCCCGCCAAAGATGAGTGAGCCGATCCACCCGCCGAGGATCGCTCCAACAACGCCAAGGAGCAGGGTTACCAGCCACCCGCCGCCCTGCCGTCCGGGCAGGATGGCCTTCGCGATGGCTCCCGCGATCAGGCCCAGAATGAGAAATCCGAGGATTCCCATGGCGCGCTTCTTTCTTGTCAGCTAGCTGCAGGCCGGTTATCACCGGTCATAGTCTGAGGATGGTCAGCGTGCTTAGCATCTGACAAGCATCCATGATTGGACGATTCCATTGAAGAGGCGATCAGGACCATGGGCGAGCACCAGGTCCGTCTGCTGCCGGTCATCGATGGCCATGACCTGGTCGGTATCGTCACGCAGGCAGACATCGCCCGAACTACCCCGAGGACCGCGTCGGAGAACTCGTAGAACTCATTTCCTTCTACTAGGCTCCGCCGCGCTGCCAGCCTAAGCGCCGGCCGGGGCCTACTCCGGAACGCTGAAAAAGCTCTTCGGGTCGTCGGCGCCGAGCAGGTCGTGATGGGAACACGATCGCGTCTACCGGCCGGGTGTCCACGAACAGGACCGCGACCTTGCGGGAATGGACGACGGTGTACCGGACGGGCCCGTCCAGCCAGGAGTGGATGCCGGTGTACTCCTCGACGAACAATCCGTCACCGAACAGTCCCCGCTCGGCTAGCAGGTCGTAAACAACATTCCAGGCGAGATCCATCAGTTCATGGATGGCCGCCTCCACCGTTGGAGCTGTCATGGCTCCAGCTCCTCCCGGGGTGCGAGAGTGTTGAGGACCACCGCCGCGTGCTGCCGAACTCGTCAGGCATGCGTCCGGCGCCGATTAGAGTCGGCCGTCGTAGCTTTCCCTAATCGCCAGGGACGTGAACCGCCAGCCTTCGATGATTTCGCCCAGGTCGTGTTCCGGTGATGCCTTGCCTGCCCTGCGAATCATGTCCACTTCAGCTTCCATGGACGCGGCCATCCGGTCCGCATAGTCGATCAGCGCCCGAATCTTCTCGGCGGGAAGGTCAGGTGGCTGGGGATAGGTGATGATCTCCTCCATGAAGCCAGTGTGGCATGGGGCAGTTCCGATTAGCGGAGGGGAAGATTCCGATGAACCAGAGCGAGGCCAGCGCGAACATCGAGAAGAGCGGGATCAGGCAGCCCGGCACCGGTAGCTCACCCGTGCGCATGCCGGTAGGCTTCGGGCATGGGGTTCCTTGGGGGGAAACGGGCCGGCGGCATGGCATTGGTGCTGGTCCTTGCCGGTTCGGCAGGTGTCTTGAGTGCCTGCGCGTACACGGACGACGAGGCGGGCCCTGCGACTGCCCCGCCGGCCTCGACATCCCGCACCTCCCCGCCCCGCCAGCCCACAGCCGATCCCGCCCTTGCCAGGGAACAGGCAAGCAACCAGACGCAACTGAACCGGATCCTCGGCCCCAGGCCCTCTGACCTTGTGCTGGGCGGCTCTGGTGGACTTAGTGGCGACGGGCACCGCACCTCACTGTCTGGCCTACCTAAAGGAAGCTACATGGTCACCTCTTCATGCGTAGGTGTCACGGAAGCATCCCTCCTCATCGCGCAGCCTGACCGCCGAGGAGGAACAAACTACGAACTCGCCCTGAAGTGCGGAAGAACCGGGGGCATGATCGTAAACCTGGAGACAGGCCCGGTCTTCGCTCATCTCGTTCCCACAACCACAGAAGAGCGCCGTGCCGCCGTCGCTGGCTTTTGGATGGTTCCAGCCTCCTAGACGGAGTCACACCCACCAGGCACTGTCAGGAGGGAGACAGACATGAGCCTCAAACATCTATTTCACCGTAGGACCAAAGCCACAGGCATCTCGGCGCCCGAGCCCGCAGGCACGTGCGAGGCTACCCCGCTGGCACAGAGCGAGGACCTGCAGGAGGCCTGGGCCGAACTGACGCAAGCCGCCCAGGGTTCTAAGGTGATGAGCTTCCACGCCTGCACCCGCACGGGGACCCCATGGGCCCACGATCCGGCTGCTGTACGCGCCGTGGCTGCGATACTCCGAGAATTCCCGGCGAACGGCGAACGGAGTACCTAGAAGACTTCTCTGGGCTCACGGCCGGCTGCCATCCGTGCTCACCAGGCGTACTTGTTGCGGGACGCCCTCACGGGTCTCCCATTACGCACGTGGGCCCTCCGGCCACCAAGGATGCTGGTGCGATCGCTCCAAATTAACCGACCGGAAAGACCCCGATGAACCAGAACGAGACCACTGCGAACACCGCGAAGAACGGGGCCAGGCAGCCAAGCACCTGCTTGGACGGGTAATCGACCTGGAATGACTGGCCGGGATCGGCGGGGTTGTATGCCACCTCCAGCACCGAACCGGGAACGGGGCGCCTGACCTGCGTGATTTCGGATTCCCCGACGTAGAGGACTCCCTGCGGTCCGGTGAACTGGTACGTCGGCCGGTAGCGCAGGCTGGGGGTCGCGTTGCCAACACCTGAAGTCCAGCCCGTACGGCTGCCGGTGACAGTGGCTTCGACCTTTGGCCAGCCTTCGATCCGCCGTTCCTGGGCCTGCGTCTTCCGCAGTGCGTGAATGCAGGCAGCCGCGGCAGCCGCGGCGAACAGTGTCCAGATGATGTACAGCACGATTTTCAAAGTGTCCCCCATGTCGCATTTACCAGGCACATTGCCCCGTCTCTCAGGCGCCTGAAGATCCGAATGCTTCTAGAATGGCGCCAATAGACATCACTAACCCTACCGACAGCCGGCTCCGCGAGGCCGTCACCGAAATCCTGAACGCCCACGACCTGGCCGTCGTCATGACCCACGGTGCGCCCGACAGCGAGTACGACCCGGAGATGAAGGACTTAGTCACCCTCATCAAAGGAGGCACTGCCATCACGCCGGACGTTGTCGCCGGCGTCTGGCACAAATGGTTCGGCGATGGTGCAGACGAACCGGAACGGCCGACTTCGGCCATGACGGCGTTGGCCGATGACCTGCTGGCCGCCCTGCAGGCCCGCGGCACCTGACAGGTCGGGGGCCAGCTTGTTTCCGCAGACCGACGCACGACAGACATCAAGGAAAGGAAGCCGCGCTCGTGACTGAATCAAGGCAAGAAGAGTATGCGGCAGAGCTGACTGAAATACTCGAACTCCGGGGTGTTCCTGCAACAGCAGCAACACGGATCGTGCGCGAAGTCCAAAGCCTTGTCGCCGACTCCGGCGAGGACCCCACCGCCGCCTTCGGGACTCCAAGCCAATACGCGGATAACTTCGCACCCAAGCTCCAGATGGCCAGAGTGTGGGTGCTCATCATTTCGTCAGTGATTCTGGCAGCAGGAGGAGGCTATATGTTGATCTCCGGGGTCTTTGGGATGCTGTCGCCAGCCTATGACTTGTGGGGCCTGCCATCTTGGACTCGCATGGCAATTGGCGTAGCGGGAATAGCCTCATTTGTCTCTTTGATCCTCATCGCCGGAGTGCGCGCGAAACGCCGCTCCGTCACCTGGCACATCTAGGCGTCCTGCGAGAGCCCACATCTCTTGTGCGGCGGGCGAGTCGTTGTGCTGGTCTCACCGCAGTTTGTTCCGCACCAATGGCAGGATGGTGGCCATGGCCGCGACGAAACGGAACCGTGCTCCGAACCAGGAGTGGGTCCTGATGTACCGCGGCGGCCTTACCGCGGACAGATCGCGAACCTGGTTGGAGCAGCACCAAAGACCGTCGCTTACCACCTTGCTATTGCCCGGGCCGCCGACCCTGAGCTGCATGACGCGCACGAGTCGGCCGCCGCCCTAAAAACCAGCCATGGAGAGTCTGCGCAGGGCCTGGAGCGGATGCGGCAGCTGATGGCCATGGTCCAGGAGAGGGGCCGGTATCCGTCCCGGACCGCGGAAAGCACAGCGGAACGGACCCTGGCTGCTTGGCTGCAGCGGCGCCGCGAAGATGCCCGGGCCGGAACGCTCGCCCCGGCCTGCCGCGACGGTCTGGCCGTGCTTCCTGGCTGGCAGACTCCCCCGCGGACAGACGCCGACGAGGCACGGTGGCACGACCGGCTCGAGGCCCTGGTCGTCTACCGGGACGCCGGCAACGACTGGCCCCGCCACAAGGTCACTGTGGCGGGGCTGGAGCATGACCTCGGTGTGTGGCTGCACTCCCAGCGGGCCAAACTGCACCGCGGCGAACTGGATGGAGCCAAGGAGCAAGCGCTGGATGAGGCATTGCCGGGCTGGCAGGCCGGACGGCAGCGGGGCAGGAAGCCGCGCGAGAACGGCGCAGCAGCTTCCATAAGCCTGGGCAAACCTTGAAGGCGCCCTGCTGTCTCCCCCATATGTGG
The DNA here is from genome assembly GCF_018613795.1 of Arthrobacter sp. ISL-65. Taxonomy (GTDB): domain Bacteria; phylum Actinomycetota; class Actinomycetes; order Actinomycetales; family Micrococcaceae; genus Arthrobacter. The sequence goes on along the minus strand of NZ_JAGGPN010000049.1, from coordinate 3,070 downwards.
GGTAAAAACGCACTCCAGCTATCAGGAAGAACCCCGAATTTCATAGCTTCAGGGGCGCACACTGATCTCGTCCCTGAAGCTGAAGTGGCCGCGCACCCGAGCTTCAGAACGCCGGGCCCGGAACGCACTCCCCCAGAGCGCCGGGCCCGGCGGACACCCTTTCCCGCATCCGGACCACGAGTCAAATGCGCCCATGGCAGCCGAGATGAGCGCTCACGCCTACCCGCGCAGCCCAAGCGAGAAGATCCGTGCACGATGAAGCTTGAAACTGCGATCCGACCAACCAACTGGCTGGGCGCGCTCGACCACTCCGCGAAGGTCACAGGCATCGTGCCAGCCGCCAGCGTCCTCGGAGGACCCTCCAGGATCATGGCCTCCTGACTGGACCTCCGGTACACGGATAGGGTGCCCAAGTGCCGATGCAGGATCCGAAGTCGCCTACCCTTGCCTTCCGGCGCGTATGGGACCGTTACGGGCGATAACTGGCAAATGGAGAAAGGGTCACAAACGTCTTTCGACGGCCCCGAAATACGCCCCAGATTTACGCTTCCGTGATCGGTTTCCCGGCGATTTAACGGTTGCACGAAGAACCGGAAACATCCCTCGTGTCGGGCTTTTGGCGCTCCTACGCTGGAGTCATCCAATCACTCACACCCGAAAGGGGTACCCACATGAAAAAAGTAAGTGCCTGGCTGACAGCCATCATCATGACACTCGGGCTGGGCCTGCTGGTTCCGGGGGCCGCCTCCGCAACCCCTTCCTACTGCGGACTGGCTTGGGGCTCACTTGCCAAGTCCAACCAGGCCATGAGCGCGGCATCAGTAACCAATGTTCGCTCGGGAAAGTACTACTGCTTCGACCGCCTGGTAATCGACATCAAGGGGAAGGCAACCGGCTACAACGTCCGCTACGTCTCGAAGGTTGTACAGGACGGGTCCGGGCTGCCCATCAAGCTGCGGGGCGGCGCATTCCTGCAGGTCACCACCCACTCGCCCAGCTATGACAGCGCCACGGGCAAGGCCACCTTCGTGCCGGCCAACCGCTCCGAGGTGACCAACGTTTCGAAGTACCAGACGTTCCGGCAGGTTGCCTGGGCTGGCAGCTTCGAGGGCCGTACCACTCTGGGCGTCGGCGTCCGCGCCCGGCTGCCGTTCAAGGTCTTCACCCTTGCCGGTCCCGGCAACGGATCCAGGCTCGTGATTGACGTTGCCCACCAATGGTGACAGCTACAGCCATATGAGAAGCGGTGCCCCGCTCCCAGGGGGAGGCGGGGCACCGCTTTGCCTGCCCCGTGCGGCGATGCATCCTTGACCGCTCGAGGTTCCGCGTATGGACGTAAGAAGCGTCGGGGTCGGCAGCAACCCGGCTAGTGGGACGATGTGCGGGCGGACCGCTTCCGGTCGGCCTGGCAGCCGGGGGGCTGGCAATGTGTGCCACGAAGGGTTCGCCTTTGGTCGCCTACATTTCCGACATGAGCTGAGGCTACAGTCCGCGACCGTGTTTGGGAACGTCTCGGGAAGCGCCCGTGTGAGTCAGGACGTTGCTAGTACGTTGACCAGACGCTGGAAATGAATCTGCGCAATCCGAATAGGAACGAAATCCTTTGGAAGCCTACCGACATGCTGCGCCCACTCACTTCGTACGAATGAAGCGTCCAGGCATCCATCTGCTGCAAGCTTTTCTTCCACAGCGTCAACGAAGTCGTGCAAATGATCTGAGAAATTCAGGTACATGTCGTCAACCTTGGCCGCGGATACTACCGCCTCATCAAGGAACTTAGGGTGAACGGAACAATTGGCGATCGCTTCGAGTTCGAACGAAATCGCCGCTGCTCTTGGTTCCTTGCCAAACCATTTCACTGCGTCTTTGCCTTTCCTTGGCTACGACCCACACTTTCTCACGACCAGCCTGTTCGGAACAGGTGAAGGGGGCAGTTGCGGCCAGGAAGGGAAAAACCAAGCGCAAGTGTCCCGGTCCAGGTTGACCTCAGGACGCGAGGACTGCAGTCGATACTGTCAGGAATCCCCTCGTTTTTTCCGGCAGGCTGCATGCCATAGTTCCAATAGGGACGGCTCTTTCCGCGACCGTTGGCATCGGCTGTGCGGACCGGCACCTCATGGATACTAAGTGCATGACGTCCTCAGCCCACCGGCACAAGCTCGCACTGCAGCCTTCGCTGATGACGATGGAAACCTATGTCTCACAGAGCCGCAGCTGGAGGGTGCCCATCCCATTTCTGGATTTCCTGATGGACGGGAAATCCCCTATTGAACGCGTCCTGGGGAAAGGATCAGACCGGCTGCCTACGAGACTTCAACCTGAGTGGGAGCACTTCAGCCTGGACGAACAGATCGATCGCCTCCTAGGAATTGGTGCGGCCGAGTACGAGGACGGCCGTGCCGCGATGTACATCTGCAGGTGCGGTGATTTGGACTGTTTCGGCATCGGAGCACGCATCGAGCGCGAGGCAGGGACCATCACGTGGAGCGACTGGGCTTGGAAAGATGGCTTCAAGCTGACTGACCCTATTGAGGAGCTCGGTACATTTACCTTCACACTGTCGGAGTATGAGGAAGTGCTAGCTGGTGCTGCCCGATTGCTGGCGGCCGTCCCGAGCTGGGCACCCCCGAAGCAGAAAATGCTGTAGCCACGGCAGTGGGGATGGAGATTACCCAAGGAGAATGATCCGATGGACACGAGAATTCCGAGACTCAGAGAGGTGGTCCGCCGCGTATTCCTTGAGACAGACCCTGCAGGACTGGGATTTGGCGGCACATGGTTCCCCGAATCTGAATATGACACTGGGGTCGACCGCGCCATCTCCGGGCTGGTCAAAGGTCGAACGATGGAGGACATCGCCGCCCGGACCGTACGATACCTGGAATGGGACTGGGGCGTTCAGGTCCTAGGGGGCAAACAGGAACAACTTGCACAGGGCCTTCGCCACGTCGACCTATCCGGCTTCATAACCAACTGACTTTTCCAACCGGCTGCAACCGCTGGGTCAAAAGCTCGGCCCAGGGCGCCCCATCCCGTTCCGGTAAGGGTTGCTTGGGTTCTTGTGGTGATT
>NZ_JAGGPN010000004.1:40292-206451 GCF_018613795.1 Arthrobacter sp. ISL-65 | reverse complement strand
CCAAAGTAGCCCAGTAAGACACTGCCAAAGCCGAACGGCCCCCGTCCTGGAGACGGGGGCCGTTCGTGTACCCCTTAACAGAGCTAACAGACCAAAAGGAATGAGCCGTGACCCCAATCAAGCGCGTGGCTTTCCTGTCGCTGCACACCTCTCCCATGGAACAGCCCGGTTCCGGGGACGCCGGCGGCATGAACGTTTACATCCGCGGCCTCGCCTCGGCCCTGGCCGAATCCGGCATCGAAGTGGACATCTTCACCCGCTCCACCTCGGCCGGCCAGCCCGCCGTCGAACATCCCGGTCCGGGAGTTCGCGTCCACAACGTCACCGCCGGGCCGCCGCGCAGGCTGTCCAAAGAGGAACTGCCGGACCTAATGCACAGCATGGTGGCCGAGATCCAGCGGATCGGCGCGCGGCAGCCGCACGCCCGGTACGACGTCATCCACTCCCACTACTGGTTGTCCGGCATGGTCGGGCTGGAGCTCTCCTGGCGGTGGGACATTCCGCTGGTTCACACAATGCACACCATGGCCAAGGCTAAGAATTTGGTGCTGCAGTCCGGCGAGGAGCCTGAGCCGCGGCGCCGCGAGGAAGGCGAACACCGCATTGTCGACGGCGCCACGCGCCTGATCGCCAACACGGTGCCGAGGTTGCCGAGCTGGTTTCGCATTACGGCGCCGACGCCGAACAGACCGATGTCGCTCCCCCGGGCGTTGACCTTTCGGTCTTCACGCCCGCCTCCCGCAGCCGGTCCCGCGCCGCCCAAGGCATTGCACCGGGCACCTTCCACCTGCTGTTCGCCGGCCGGATCCAGCGGCTCAAGGGGCCGCAGGTCCTGATCAGGGCTGCCGCCCTGCTCCGCCGGCGACGCCCCGACATCGACCTCAAACTGACCGTGCTCGGCGCGCTGAGCGGCGCCCGGGACTTCGACCTGGACGCGATTGTTACCGCCGAAGGAATGGACGACGCCGTCACTCACCATCCGCCGGTCGGAGCACCGAAACTGGCCTCCTGGTACCGCTCGGCCGACGTCGTCGTCATGCCCTCCTACAGCGAATCGTTCGGGCTTGTGGCCCTGGAGGCGCATGCTTGCGGCACCCCCGTGGTCGCCACACGGGTGGGTGGCCTGTCCCGCGCCGTCATTGACGGCCGCACCGGGCTTTTGGTGGACGGCCACCACGCCGCCGACTGGGCCGACGCCCTTGAAGCCCTCCACGACGACCCGGCCACCCGCCGCAACATGGGCACCGCCGCCGCCATCCACGCGGCAAACTCCGGCTGGCAACGAACCGCCGCCATCACCCTCGACAGTTACCACGCCGCCGCGGTACAGCGCCTCGGCCGTCTCACGGTCCTGGCCGGGTAGCCTCCGCATCCCTTAAACAGCGAGGCTCCCCCACCCGAAAGTGAGGGAGCATCGCGTGAAAACCTGCAGGACCTGAGGAAGGGTCCGGGGGTTAGCGGTCGAGGTCGCCGCGGATGAAGGCCTCGACCTGTCGCGGGCGAGGTCGTCGTTGAACTGCTCCGGCGGGGACTTCATGAAGTAGCTCGACGCCGACAGCAGCGGGCCGCCGATGCCGCGGTCCAGGCCGATCTTCGCCGCACGGATCGCGTCGATGATCACACCCGCGGAGTTCGGCGAGTCCCAGACCTCCAGCTTGTACTCCAAAGACACCGGGGCGTCGCCGAAGTTGCGGCCTTCCAGGCGGACGAAGGCCCACTTGCGGTCATCGAGCCACTGCACGTAGTCGGACGGGCCGATGTGGACGTCCTTCGCGGCGAGCTCGGCCTCGACGTTGGAGGTCACGGCCTGGGTCTTGGAGATCTTCTTGGACTCGAGCCGGTCGCGCTCGAGCATGTTCTTGAAGTCCATGTTGCCGCCCACGTTCAGCTGGTACGTGCGGTCCAGCGTCACACCGCGGTCCTCGAACAGCTTGGCCATGACACGGTGCGTGATGGTGGCACCGATCTGGCTCTTGATGTCATCGCCGACGATCGGCACACCCGCGGCGGTGAACTTGTCAGCCCACTCCTTGGTGCCCGCGAGGAACACCGGCAGGGCGTTGACGAACGCCACGCCGGCGTCGATGGCGCACTGGGCGTAGAACTCCGCGGCTTCCTGGGACCCGACCGGCAGGTAGCAGACCATGACATCGGCCTGGGAGTCCTTGAGCGCCTGCACCACGTCGACCGGCTCGGCCGGGGACTGCTCGATGGTCTCCAGGTAATACCGGCCCAGGCCATCCAGGGTGTGCCCGCGCTGGACCGTCACACCGCTGGGCGGAACATCGGCGAGCTTGATGGTGTTGTTTTCGCTGGCCAGGATCGCGTCGGCCAGGTCAACGCCGACCTTCTTGCCGTCCACATCGAACGCGGCCACGAACTGCACATCGTTGACGTGGTACTTGCCGAACTCCACGTGCATCAGACCCGGAATCGTGGCCTGGGGGTCGGCATCCCGGTAGTAATGGACACCCTGGACCAGCGAAGCGGCACAGTTACCCACGCCGACGATAGCTACACGAATCGGATTTGAAGACACGGAACTCCTTTGGAGGAAAAGCTGTTGCCGGGAGCGGCCGAGGATGGCGGAGCTGGAAGGCAGGGAAATTAGCGATCTCGGACCATTCGAAGCACCGCCCCCGGCGGTCCCGATCTCATCCGAATATGTTGCCCTCTATCTTCCCCCGCACGCCGGGCTGGGCGCTATGCCATCATCGGGCGGTTACACCTACCCAAAGGGGTAGGCGTAAAGTGCCGGCCACCCACTGGTGCGGGACCCAAGTCATCTTCTTGACAACGACTGTGAGCTGACGCACTCTGTTGCATAAGCCGAAGCCTGTTGATTACTGCGGAACACGAGAGGATCCCACGTGCTTGCGCATCTCCTGACGAACAAGGTGCTTTCTGCACACGCCCTGCCCGGTGATGAGTCCACTCCCGGCAGGCGCCGGCCGTATGCATGCAGGGTCAATCTTCGTCAGCACGGGCGTCCAGCGCCTGGATTCCCGCCAATATTCAGTAAGGAACCTGTATGACGATCCAAGGTGATGTCACTACCGATCAAAGCAGCAAAGACAGACAGTACTCCCGCCGGCTCACGGCGTCCGACATCAATGTCGTGGACCAGCGGATGCTTAAGAAGGCCCTCGGTGGCACCATCGTGGGCAACACCATGGAGTGGTACGACGTCGGCGTGTTCGGCTATCTGATCACCACCATGGGGCCGGTGTTCCTGCCGGAAGCGGACAGGACCGTTCAGACCCTGTTCCTGCTCGGCACCTTTGCGGCAACTTTCATTGCCCGCCCGATCGGCGGCGTCGTGTTCGGCTGGCTCGGGGACAAAGTAGGGCGCCAGAAGGTGCTCGCCGCGACCCTTATGCTGATGGCGGCCAGCACCTTCGCCGTCGGACTCCTCCCCGGCTACGCGCAAATAGGCGTTTGGGCGGCCGCGCTGCTGGTTCTCCTGAAGCTCGTGCAGGGCTTCTCCACCGGCGGCGAGTATGCCGGCGCCACCACGTTTGTGTGTGAATATGCCCCTGATAAGCGGCGCGGCTTCTTCGCCAGTTTCCTGGACATGGGCTCCTACATTGGCTTTGCCCTGGGCGCTGCCACGGTCTCCGTCCTGCAGGTCACCCTCGGCGAGGCCGCCATGGAGGAATGGGGCTGGAGGCTGCCTTTCCTGGTGGCCGGGCCGTTAGGCCTGATCGCCATCTACTTCCGGAACAAGATCGAGGAATCCCCCCAGTTCCAGGCAACCCTCGGCGCGCAGGAGTCAGCCGCCAGCCAAGCCGCCGCAAGCGATAAGAGTGTTGCCGTCGGCCCGGTGGGCATCATGAGAACCTACTGGCGCCAAATCGTGCTGGCCATGATCCTCGCCGGCGCTGCCAACACCGTCGGTTATGCCCTGACGTCGTACATGCCGACATACCTGACCGAATCCAAAGGCTACGACCCCCTCCACGGCACGCTGCTGACCATTCCGGTCCTGGTGGTGATGGCGCTGTGCATCCCGCTCACCGGCAAGCTTTCGGACCGCATCGGCAGGCGTCCGGTGCTGTGGATCGGTGCCGGAAGCACCGTCCTTTTTGCCGTCCCCGCGTTCATGCTCATCGGAATCGGCGACGTCTGGTCCACCCTGGCGGGCCTGTCCCTGGTCGCCTTCCCCGTCACGTTCTACGTGGCCAACCTCGCGTCAGCACTTCCGGCGCTGTTCCCCACCTCAAGCCGCTACAGCAGCATGGGCATCGCCTACAACTTCTCTGTGGCGATCTTCGGCGGAACCACGCCATTCCTGGTCCAGGGCCTGATCGCGGCCACCGGCGACGACATGGCCCCGGCCTACTACCTGATGGCGACGTCGGTCATCGGTGCGATCGCCATCTATTTCCTTCGTGAATCGGCCGGCCGCCCGCTGCCGGGCTCCATGCCGAGCGTAGACACGGAAGCCGAGGCGCAGGAGCTCATCGCCTCCCAGGACGCCAATCCATTGTGGCGCTAGCCGCGCTTTCTCCACAGCAAAGTGCCCCCGTCCGGGTAGCGTTTCACCACCAAACCGGGCGGCGCCACCCATCCTTTAGGATGGGCGCGCTTCACGACGGCGAGGCAACGTCCCGCCGTCGTCGTTGCCAGGCAACAACAAGCGCTAGGCTGCGAACAGGGCCGTCCGCACGGCCTTCTCAAAGCCGTCGACGTGAACGCGGGCCAGTTCGGCAGCCTGGGCCTCGTCCCCTTTGATCACCGCTTCAAGCAGGTCGACGTGCTCATGCACGTGCCGGGAAAGATTTGGCAGGCGGTCCAGCACCATGCACCAGATGCGCGTGGCGAGATTGTCGTAGCGGATCAGGACGTCTTCCAGGTGCGGGTTCGCTGCTGCAGCATAAATTCCCTGGTGCACCCTGGCGTCCAGCCGCAACGTCTCCACGACTGATGCGCTGTCCACGTCGAAGGACTCCACTTCCTCCACGATGAGGCGGAGACGCTCCCGCACTGCGGCGGTGGCCACCCGGGCGGCACGGGCGGCAGCAAGGGGCTCCAGCTGGGCCCTGATTTCCGAGATGAACGCGAGGTCCGTGACCTCCACCCGTGTTGCGAAGGTACCGCGCCTTGGATAAGTCACAACGAGCCGGTCCACTTCAAGCCGTTTGAGCGCTTCCCTGACCGGAGTGCGTCCGACGCCGAGCTCCTTTGCGAGCCCCTCGTCGTACAGCGGATCGCCAGGCCGGATCTCCAAAGTCAGCAGGCTGTCCCGGATCCGTTCGTAGGCCACATCGGCCAAGGACCTCGAACCTCCGGCCTCCGTCACCGCCAAAGCTTCAAACGCCACCGCTCCGCCTCTCCTGTGGGCCAACAATCTGACTATTGACCTCATCCGCTCACCAGTATACGCTGGCAATCACTGCTGATATATCAATAAGGTTATCAACCATATATCTAAAGGATTTCGACATGACCGTTGTGGACACAGCCACAGAAACCCGGCCGGCTCCGCACACCGCAGCCTCCGGAGAAACCAAAACCGGCAAGTTCGTACTCACACTGTCGTGTGTCGAACGTGCCGGCATCGTGCAGGCAGTAACCACGTTCCTTTTCGAGCGCGGATTCAACATCGAAGAGCACCAGCAGTTCGACGACGGCCTCCGCCAGACCCTGCACCTGCGCACGGCCTTCTCGGGTGCGACGGAACACGATCTGCAGACGCTCGAAGAGGAGTTCCGCCCCATCGCGGAACGCTTTGACATGAAGTTCAACGTCCACGACGAGACCAAGCACCGCGTTCTGGTCATGGTGTCGAAGTTCGGGCACTGCCTGAACGACCTGATTTTCCGCTGGCGTGGCGGCAGCCTTGGCGGGGACCTGGCCCTGGTGGTTTCCAACCACGAAACGCACCGGGCAATGGCCGAGGCTGCCGGCCTTCCGTTCGTTCACATCCCCGTGACCCCGGAAACCAAGCAGGACGCCGAGCGGCGTCTGCTGGAGCTCGTGGACGAGTACGACATCGACCTCGTGGTCCTGGCCCGGTACATGCAGGTGCTGTCCGATGACCTGTGCCGGTCCCTCGAGGGCAGGGCCATCAACATCCACCACTCGTTCCTGCCGGGGTTCAAGGGCGCACGCCCCTACCACCAGGCCTACGACCGCGGCGTCAAGCTTGTGGGTGCAACCGCCCACTACGTCACCGCCGACCTGGATGAGGGCCCGATCATCGAGCAGGAAGTCATCCGGGTCGACCACACACATGGACCGGGCACCCTCTCCACCATCGGACAGGACGCCGAAGCCCTCGCCCTGTCCCGCGCTGTGCGCTGGCACTGCCAACACCGGGTACTGCTGGACCAGACCAGCACAATCGTCTTCCGCTAAAGCAGCCACGTACAGGCCGCGAAAGCCCACTACCTAAATCAGCAGGAGAACCACATGGCATCAACGCCTCGAATCGTCATCATCGGAGCTGGCATCGTCGGCACGAACCTGGCCGACGAACTGGTCGCCCGGGGATGGAACAACATCACAGTGCTGGACCAGGGCCCGCTGAACATGCCCGGAGGATCTACCTCCCACGCTCCGGGCCTGGTCTTCCAGACCAATCCCTCCAAAACCATGGCGTCTTTTGCCAAGTACACTGTGGAAAAGCTGCTGTCCCTGACAGAGGACGGCGTCAGCTGCTTCAACCAGGTGGGCGGCCTGGAAGTCGCCACCACTGAAACCCGACTCGCTGACCTCAAGCGCAAGCTGGGCTACGCAGCCTCCTGGGGAATCGAAGGACGGATCCTCTCCTCCGCCGAGTGCAAGGAGCTCTACCCGCTCCTCGACGACGAGAACATCCTGGGCGGCCTCCACGTGCCTAGCGATGGCTTGGCAAGCGCCGCGCGTGCCGTGCAGCTGCTGATCAAGCGCACTGAAGCCGCGGGCGTAAAGTACCGCGGCTCCACCACCGTGACGGGAATCGAGCAGTCCGGGCGACGCGTTACCGGCGTCGAGACCTCCGAGGGCGTCATTCCGGCCGACATTGTCATCTCGTGTGCCGGCTTCTGGGGCGCGAAGATCGGTGCCATGATCGGCATGGCGGTTCCCCTGCTTCCGCTGGCGCACCAGTACGTCAAGACCACTGCGGTACCCCAGTTGAGCGGCCGCAACGAGCTGCCGAACGGAGCCACGCTGCCGATCCTTCGCCACCAGGACCAGGACCTCTACTACCGCGAGCACGGCGAACGCTACGGCATCGGCTCCTATGCCCACCGCCCCATGCCCGTCGACCTCGACACTCTGGGAACCTATGCCCCCGAGGCCGTCAGCGAACACAACATGCCTTCCCGGCTGGACTTCACCCTGGAGGACTTCCTGCCGGCCTGGGAGGCCTCGAAGCAGCTTCTTCCCGGACTGGCAGAATGCGAAATCGAGGATGGCTTCAACGGCATCTTCTCTTTCACCCCGGATGGCGGACCGCTCCTTGGCGAGTCCAAGGAACTCGACGGTTTCTATGTCGCAGAAGCCGTCTGGGTAACGCACTCCGCAGGCGTTGCCAAGGCGATGGCAGAACTTCTGACCACCGGCAGGTCCGAAACCGACCTGGGCGAGTGTGACATCACCCGCTTCGAGGACGTCCAGCTCACCCCCGAGTACGTCAGCGAGACCTCGCAGCAGAACTTTGTGGAGATTTACGATGTCCTCCACCCGCTCCAGCCCAAGCTGTCGCCCCGCAACCTGCGCGTGAGCCCGTTCCACGCCCGGCACAAGGAACTGGGGGCCACCTTCCTGGAGTCCGGCGGGTGGGAGCGGCCGTACTGGTTCGAATCAAACGCTGCCCTCCTCAAGGAGATGCCGGCGGAATGGCTGCCGCCGGCCCGGGACGCATGGTCCAACATGTTCAGCTCCCCCATTGCCGCCGCCGAAGCGTGGAAAACCCGCACGGCTGTCGCCATGTATGACATGACGCCACTGAAGCGGCTGGAAGTGTCCGGTCCCGGAGCCTTGAAACTGCTTCAGGAGCTGACGACGGCGGACCTGGACAAGAAGCCCGGGGCGGTCACCTACACCCTCCTGCTCGACCACGCCGGCGGCGTGCGAAGCGACATCACAGTGGCCCGCCTGAGCGAGGACACCTTCCAGCTCGGAGCCAACGGCAACATCGACACCGCCTACTTCACGCGTGCTGCCCGGCATCAGACGCAAAGCGGGTCCGCTTCTGACTGGGTCCAGGTGCGCGACACCACGGGCGGGACCTGCTGCATCGGCCTCTGGGGTCCCCTGGCCCGCGATCTGGTCAGCAAGGTCAGCGAGGATGATTTCTCCAACGACGGCCTGAAGTACTTCCGGGCAAAGAGCGTCGTCATCGGCGGGGTCCCGGTCACCGCCATGCGGCTGTCCTACGTTGGCGAACTCGGCTGGGAGCTCTACACCAGCGCGGACAACGGACAGCGGCTGTGGGATGCGCTGTGGCAGGCAGGACAGCCCTTCGGAGTCATCGCGGCCGGGCGGGCGGCGTTCAGCTCCCTGCGCCTCGAAAAGGGCTACCGCTCCTGGGGATCGGACATGACCACGGAGCATGACCCCTTCGAAGCAGGCCTCGGATTCGCCGTCAAGATGGCCAAGGAGAGCTTCATCGGCAAGGGTGCACTCGAAGGCCGGACCGAGGAGGGCTCCGCCCGCCGGCTGCGGTGCCTGACCATCGACGACGGCCGGTCCATTGTCCTGGGCAAGGAGCCCGTGTTCTACAAGGAGCAGGCAGTCGGGTACGTGACCAGCGCCGCTTACGCATACACCGTGGCCAAGCCGATTGCCTACGCCTACCTCCCGGCCGCCGTTTCGGTGGGCGATTCCGTCGAGATCGAGTACTTCGGGCGGCGTATCACGGCCACTGTTTCGGAAGAGCCGTTGTACGACCCGAAAATGACCAGGCTCCGCGGCTAAGCACCGCAGGGCCCTTCGGGGCCACGCAGCCCGGCTCATCCTCGCAACGGGGGCCGGGCTGCGTGCAGCCCCCTTTCCGCTCCAGCCTCTACCAGCCCAGGAATGAACAAATGATCGGTTCAGAAACAATTAATGACTACCTCGGCAGGCTTGCCTCGCGGAAGCCCACCCCTGGTGGCGGCGCGGCCGCGGCGCTCCACGCGGCGCAAGGTGCGGCCCTGGTGGCGATGGTGGCACGGTTCAGCACCGGCGGCACATATGAGCAGCACGCAGAGACAACGTCCCGAATCATTGCGGCCGCCGACCGGCTCATCGGCGAGACACTGGGGCTGGCCGACGCCGACGAAGCCGCCTTCAAAGCTGTGATTGCCTCTTACAAGCTGCCTGCCGCAAGCGACCCTGAGCGGCAGGCGCGCGCAGCCGCCATCAACGACGCACTTGGCCAGGCCGCCCAACCGCCGGCCCGCCTGATCATGCTGTCAGGGGCCGTAGTGGAGCTCGCGGCCGAACTTCTGGATATTGCGAACCCGAACGTCATCAGCGACATTGCCGCAGCAGCGGACGCGGCCAGGGCAGCGGCGACCACGGCCCGCGTCAACATCGACATCAACGTCGTAGCCATCAAGGACGCCCCGGCGCGCGCCGCACTGGCAGAACAAACCGACGGCCTTGAAGAAAAAGTCATTCTGGCGGCGGACTCGCTTTCACGCCAGGTACGGGAAAGGATCCTCCGATGACGGCATCCCTGCTCTCCGGCAAGCCTCTCGCCAAACTGATCCAGCAGAAGGCCCAGACCGAAGCCAAGGCCCTGGCCGAAGAGGGCTCATGCCCCACCCTCGCCGTCGTGGTTGCGACCGAGGACAGCTCCACGCACTGGTACGTGCGCTCCATAGAGCGCGCCGCGGAAAACGCCGGCATCGGCTGCAGGGTCATCGACGTCGGTCAGGACGCGACCGAACAGGTGCTCATCTCCGTGCTGAAGGACCTCAGTGCAGAGCCTTCCGTCAATGGCATCATTCTGCAGACTCCCCTGCCTCCGGGCGTCAAAACCCAGGAACTGGTCCAGTACATCGCCCCGGAAAAGGACATCGACGGCGCTAACCCGTTGAGCCTGGGACTTCTCGCCGTAGGGGAACGCGCCTTCGCCCCGGCCACGGCACGCGCTGTTGTTGAAATGCTGGACCACTTCGAGATCCCGGTGGCGGGCCGCAACGTGGTGGTGGTTGGCCGTTCCACCGTGGTCGGCAAGCCGCTGTCCCTGCTGCTGTTGGGGAAGGACGCCACCACGACCGTCTGCCACTCGAAGTCCGGCCCCCTCGGGAAGTACACCAAGGATGCCGACATCGTGGTTGTTGCCGCGGGCCGCACCGGGTTGCTCACCGGGACGGATGTTTCGGAGCATTCAGTGGTCATCGATGTGGGAACCAACGTGCTTTCCGACGGCTCGCTCGCCGGCGACGTCGACGAAGCCAGTGTCCGGCCGGTCGCTGCCGCGCTGACGCCCGTCCCCGGCGGTGTCGGCTCAGTCACCACGGCACTGCTGCTTCTCCACACCTCCGAAGCGGCGCGCGAACAGTCACGTGCAGCCAGGACGCCGGTCCTCACGCCATGACCGAGACAGTCATGGCGTGCAGCACCGCGCCTCAGGCCACCAGCACCAAGGTCGTGGCCGACTGGAACGCGCTCATGCCAGGCGATTTCGTCACCGTGCTGGAGTCGTACGCGGTTCCCCACAGCGGCTGGATCGACGACCTGACCGAGGATGGCCGCATCGTCTGGCTGGTTCTGGCCTTCGGGGGCGGCCGTCGCATGTTCTTCCGCGAGGACGGCGACATCATCACGGTCGAAGTTCCATAGTCAACGCACGCCCTCATTGCCCGGCAAAAGATTTAAGGAAGAGCCAATGGCGTCTAAAGCCCCACGCGAGAACATTGACGAGTCAAGGCTGACCGTCAGCAAACCCAAAACCAAGGCCGTGGGCATTCCCGCGGTGGCGAACGCCCTGAAAATCTCGCTGGAGCAGATGGGTCCCCTGCGCAGCGTCCAGACGCTGATGGCCGTCAACCAGATCGACGGGTTTGACTGCATGGGCTGCGCCTGGCCGGAACATGAGAAGCGCAATGCGGCGGAATTCTGCGAGAACGGTGCGAAGGCGGTGGCGGAGGAAGCTACCCGCCGCCGTGTCAGCCCGGAGTTTTTCGCCACGCATTCCGTCGCCGAGCTGAAGACACGCGACGACTACTGGCTGGGGCAGCAGGGAAGGCTGACCCACCCGATGGTCCTGGATGAGGGCGCAACCCACTACAGTCCCATCGACTGGGACGACGCCCTGGAGCTCATCGCCCAGGAACTCAGGGACATGGACCACCCCGACCAGAGCGTTTTCTACACGTCCGGACGGACTTCCAACGAGGCAGCGTTCGTGTACCAGCTGCTCGTCCGCGGCGTGGGCACGAACAACCTCCCGGACTGTTCAAACATGTGCCACGAGTCCTCCGGATCTGCACTGGTGGAGACCATAGGCATTGGCAAGGGTTCTGTCAGCCTGAAGGATCTGGAGACGGCGTCCCTCATCTTCGTGGCGGGCCAGAACCCGGGCACGAACCACCCGCGCATGCTCAGTGCCCTGGAGAAGGCGAAGAAAAACGGCGCCGCCATCGTATCCGTCAATCCGCTCCCCGAGGCCGGGCTCCTGCACTTCGAGAACCCGCAGACCGTCGTGGGTACGCTGGTGGGCACGCAGCTGACTGATGACTTCCTGCAGATCAGGGCCGGCGGCGACCAGGCACTCTTCCAGGGCCTCGGGAAATACCTGCTGGACGCAGAACGTGCAGGCAGGAACACCCCTGGCCTGTCCACGGTTTTTGATCACGACTTCATCAGCAACCATACTGTGGGCCTCGAGTCATACCTTTCGCAGCTGGAACAGGTGCAGTGGGACGACATCGTCGAGGCGACCGGCCTGACCATGGAACAGATCAACGCCACCGGTGAACGGCTCCTGGCGTCAGGCTCCACCATCGTCTGTTGGGCCATGGGCCTGACGCAGCACAAGCACTCAGTCCCCACCCTGCGCGACGTCGTCAATGTCCTGCTGCTGCAGGGCAACATCGGCAAGCCCGGAGCGGGAGTCTGCCCGGTTCGCGGACACTCCAATGTCCAGGGCGACCGGACCATGGGCATCTTCGAACGGATGCCCGAGAGCTTCCACGACCAACTGGACCAGGAATTCCAGTTCCATTCGCCGCGGGCGCACGGCTACGACACCGTCGCCGCAATCCGGGCAATGCGTGACGGCAAGGTCAGGCTATTCGTGGGCATGGGCGGAAACTTCGTGCGGGCGGCTCCGGACTCGGATGCCACCGAGAAGGCCCTGGCCAATACCCGGCTGACCGTGCAGATCTCGACGAAACTGAATCATTCGCACCTGTCGACAGGAAAGCGCGCCCTGATCCTCCCAACGCTGGGCCGCACCGAGAGGGACACCCAGCGGTCCGGTGACCAGAGGGTCACCGTGGAGGATTCCATGAGCGCAGTTCATGCGTCCCGCGGCCGGCTCAAGCCCGCCAGCGAGCACCTCATGTCCGAGGTGGCCATCGTCTGCAACCTGGCGCACAGGGTGTTCACCGACGCCAATGGCCAGCCCCGTCCCAACACCCCGGTGGCGGACTGGCTCTCGCTCCGGGACGACTATTCCCTGGTCAGGAAGCACATCGAGGCCGTCATCGATGGCTTCGAGAATTTCGAGGAGAGAATCCAGCACCCCGGGGGCTTCGTTCTGCCCCACCCGCCACGGGACAACAAGGAGTTCAAGACCCGGTCGGGCAAGGCGCACTTCACGTCCAATGCCCTGGAGTACCTTCGGGTTCCCCCCGGCCGGCTGATCCTGCAGACCCTGCGTTCCCACGACCAGTACAACACCACGATCTACGGAAAGGACGACCGGTACCGCGGAATCCATGGCGGCCGGCGCGTGGTGCTGGTCAGCGAGGCGGACATCGCCGAGCTGGGCTATGCCGACGGCGACATGGTGGACCTGGTTTCAGAGTTCCGGGGCACAGAACGCAGGGCGGAGAACTTCCGGATCGTGGGCTACTCGACGCCGAAGGGGTGCGCAGCCGCCTACTACCCGGAAACCAACGTGCTGGTGCCGCTGGACTCCGTGGCCGACACCAGCGGAACCCCGACGTCCAAGTCCGTCGTCGTCCGGCTGGAACCGGCAGGCGTCGTCAAGGCAGGGGAAAATCAAATGCTTGCAACCCTTCCGCACTGATATATCTTTACGATATAATTTGAATATCAGGGCGACCGGCGACGGCGCGGCGCCCAAGCCCGCACCGCCAAGGGCATAAAGCTGTTTCGTTTCCCGTAAACGGTGTTTCGGAGGCCTGAAATACCTGGGGAGGTAAGCGCCGGAGCACCGCTTTCGGGAAACGAAACAGCAGCGGCAGGCATGTCTTTTAGGACGTCGCCGCCAGGCGGGACGACAGCCCGGCAACCATCCAAACGAGGGGACGACCAGTGGTAGCTCTATCCCTTCAAACCGTCAACAGGCCCGGCGAGGATGGCGGGCGGGCCGCTCACGGGGAGCACACCTGGGCGGAAGCACGCCGTCTGGCTTTCGACTGCGCCAGCCCCCTTGGACCGGAGCGTATCCCGCTTGGGGAGGCGAACGGCAGAACCCTGGCGGCCGACGTCGTCGCGCTGCAGGAGATGCCCCACTACGCTTCATCCGCCATGGACGGCTGGACGGTTAGCGGTGACGGCCCCTGGACATTGACGGAACCGGGAAAGCCCCTCCGCAACGGAGAGGCCAGCCCTGTCGTCACAGGTGGGGTCATACAGCCAGGCTCCCAGGCGGTGCTCCGTGTTGAAAGCGGACGGCTTGCAAAGGACGCGGGCGGCCGGGCCATATTGCTGGTGGGAGACGGGGCTTCCCCCGGCGAACCCCGCCCGGGCCAGCACATCCGCAGGTCGGGCGAGGAAGCGGCAGCCGGCGAGGTGCTGATCCCTGCCGGGACGGCCTTGAACCCTGCGCATATCGCCCTGGCCGCCGTCGCAGGCTTCGACCAGTTGACAGTGCGCGGCGAGCCACTGGTCAAGATGCTGGTCACCGGCTCAGAGGTGGTCACGGCCAGAATCCCGGCACCGGGACAGGTCAGGGACGCCTTCGGGCCACAGCTCAGCACAGTCATCCAGATGCTTGGGGGTGTCCCGGGGCCGCTGGTCCGGATCGGGGACTCCTACGAGGAATGGCTCACGGCACTGGGTGCCGCCGAAGCGCCGATGGGGCAGTGGCCCGACGTCGTGGTGACCACCGGCGGCACAGGGCGCTCGGGCGCTGACCATTTCCGAAATGCCGTGGTAGCGCTCGGCGGGCGACTCCTCGTCGACGGCATCGCCATGCGGCCCGGCCACCCTGCCGCCCTGGGCAAACTGCCCAACGGCCGGTTCGTCGTCGGGCTTCCCGGCAACCCGCTCGCCGCCCTCATGGCGCTCTTCACCGTTGGCGGTCCGCTGCTGGCCGCCCTCGGTCACCAGCCTCTGCCCGGCATCAGCCGGGTGCCGTGCGGCACCACCATCGACGCCCACCGTGCGGTCCACCCGGCTCATGCCGTTCCGCTGGGTCAAGGACCTGGCGACTCCCGCCTACTACACCGGCCCCGGGATGATGCGCGGACTGGCCACCGCCGACGGCGTCATGGTGGTTCCGTCCCGCGGCGTTCAGCTGGGTGAGCCGGTTCCGGCATTTGCGCTCCCGTGGCGCCCGGAGCTGCGGCCCCCGCTTCCCGGCAAATTGATCTGGGAGGACTAGAACGTGGCCCGCATGACCCAGCGCCGGAAGGTACACCGCTACCTGCTGGACGGCTCCGAAGCCGCCATGGAATATCCAGTGCGGCTGCGCGAAGACGTGCTGGCGGCCGAGGAGCCGCTGGAAATCCGCTTCGGAAACCTGTCCTTTGCCGTGACGATGCGGACGCCCGGCGATGACTTTGACCTCGTTGCGGGTTTTCTCGTCTCGGAGGGCATCATCGCCAGCCAGGCGGATCTCGTTTCGCTGCGCTTCTGCGCCGGGGAGGACGAAACCGGCAGGCAGACGTTCAATGTGGTCGAAGCGCAGTTCCGTCCCGGCTTGGCACTGCCGGACACCGGCAGGCACGTTTACACGTCAAGCTCCTGCGGCATCTGCGGCAGCACATCCATCGAGGCCGTCCGCAAGACCCTCACTTATGACGTGCACGGGGACCAGCTGCGCGTGCCGATCGATGTCATAGCACGTCTGCCCGAACAACTGCGCGAAGCCCAGGCGCTGTTCGACAAGACCGGCGGCGTCCACGCAGCAGGGCTGTTCAAGATCGGTGACCGGGGTGAAGCGGAGCTGCTTTGCCTCCGCGAGGACGTGGGCCGGCACAATGCCGTGGACAAGGTGATCGGGTGGGCGCTGCGCGAAGGGCTTCTGCCGTTGCGCGGAACCGTCCTCCAGGTCTCGGGCAGGGCGTCATTCGAGCTCGTTCAAAAGGCTGCCCTCGCCGGCATCCCGGTTCTGGCTGCGGTCAGCGCACCCTCAAGCCTGGCAGCGGACCTCGCCGCCGACGCCGGTGTAACCCTTGTGGGCTTCAGCCGGGGCAAGAGCCTCAATGCGTATGTGGGCCAGGAAAGGCTGGCGCCCCCACTAGCGGCTCCTGCGCTAACGAGCCCCAAAATCGGCTGACCACTCCAGACAGCTTCAGGAACCCCGCCGCGGCACAGTGACCCGTTCACAGCCGCGGCGGGGTTCCGTGTTTCCGGGATTCCCTGCGTCCGGGGAATAAAGGCTGTGTTCAGGAAGATGACGCCGGTGTGTCCGACGCAGTCTAGGATCAGACGTGTGAAGCAGGCGGGATGGTGCAAAGCCTGACGGCTGGTCACGGCGACAACATGGGAGCACCTCTGATGGCTGCGAGAGACGAACCAGGGAACGACAGGGATGCGGACGCCCAAAGCGGAGGCGGCGTCCAGTCCGTAGACCGCGCCCTCCAGATCCTGGAAATCATCGCCAGGGACGGACACGCAGGCGTCAGTGACATCGCCGACGAAATGGGAGTTCACAAGTCCACCGTTTCGCGGCTGCTCGGCTCGCTGGTGTCCAGGGAGATCGTGCGGCAGAACAATGACCGCGGCAAGTATCAGCTGGGATTCGGCATCCTTCGCCTGGCGAGCTCCATTCCCGGCCGGCTGAGCCTGGTCCACGAGGCGCGTCCCACCCTGGAGAGCCTCGCACACCAATACAAGGAAACCGTCAACCTCGCCGTCCTGCGTTCCGGCTACGCGGTGAACGTCGACCAGGCCATGGGCCCGTCGACGCTGGCAACGTCCGACTGGGTGGGCAGCCTCACGCCCCTCCACGCCACCTCCAGCGGCAAAGTACTGCTGGCAGCCCTGCCGGCTGAAGAACGGTCCCGGATCCTCCAGGAGGCGGGCCTTCCGGCCCGCACCCCGCGGACCATCACTGACAGGGATGCCTTGGAGAACCAGCTCCTCGACGTTTCCCGCGACGGTTACGCCGTTGTTCATGAGGAATTCGAAATCGGCCTAAACGCTGTTGCCGTGCCGGTTTACAACCACTTCGGGACGGTCATCGGGGCCGTCAGCATCTCCGGTCCTGCCTTCCGCTTCAACCCCGAAAATACGCCCGGCTTGATCCAGGGCCTCCGGGACGCTGGCCTGAGCATCAGCGGAAAGATGGGCTACACACACCGATGACCCCGGACCGAGGGTCCGGGGTCATCGAAATGATCGTTTAGGAGGCGGCGGTTGGTGCGGCCTCTTTGCGTTCGAGGGTTTCAGCCCGTTCCTCCAGCGGCGGGGTGCTGTCGGTGATGCCCAGCAGTGCCTCGCCGGACAGCTCGACGTCGCCAACCTTTTCCTGGATCCAGTCGTGGAAAGCACCGATGTGGTGCTCGGACGGGACGAGCACGCCGCCCTTGGAGTAGACCTTGGAGGCCATGCCCGGCTGGCAGCGTTCGCACGCGTCGAAGTCCTGCATGTTCACCCGGTGGAACAGCTCAACGGAGGCAGTGACGTCCTTGCCGGACTCGACGACGGAGGGCAGGTACAGCCAGTCGTCCTGACCCCCTTTGCGCCAAGAACGACGGCGACACACCGGTGAGTCCGGGGTGTCGCCGTCGTTCTTGGTTAAGAAGAGGTCAGGACGGCTGCGGGAAACACTTCCATTCTCGACATAGCCTGAGGAAGTCAGGCGCGCTCCTCGCAGGCGCGAGAGAACCTTCCTGACCCGCCTGAAATTTGAGCCGTCAGATTTCAAAGAAGAACCCCGCGGCACGAGTCAGTTGCGCGGGGTTCTTCTTCGGTGGTTTTCGAACACACACGTGACGGAGTGCTGGGACCGACGACGGAGCTGGGTGCCGGCTGGCATGGGGGACACCAGCGGCCGTCCGCCGCCGGCCGGTTCCAATTTTACGCCGGGTATATGGCGAAGAATAGGTTGGTCTTCGGGAGCAGTTGCGGCCGGTCTTCCCCGACAAAGTAGCCCGGAAAAGGCAACGGCGCCGCCGCTGAGCGGACTACGAACCGGCAGTCTGCATTGTGGGCTTTTGGCAGTCCTTGAATGGTGGCAGGTCCTCCGGGGCCTGGACGTCGTGGAGGTGGGCGAGCAGAGCCTGCTCGGGATGCCCCGGGTTCTGAGAGAGGTGCCGGAGCAGGGCCAGGCGTATGCCGGGGTCCAGGTCCTGCTGGGCGAGGATCCCGCCGATCAGCTGCGTGAGCTGAAACTGCAGAAGCCCGCCCGGTCCGGCCGTTGAACCCGCGCCGGCGGCATTGCCGGTCACCTCGACGTCCACGGGAACCACCTCCTTAGCCTTGTCCCCACTGCTCGTACTCTGCCATCACTTCATGATGAATTCCCTGTGGACAATTGGACCGCTGTAGGGTTTTCCACCCTCTGTTCTGGTGGGGCCATCAAGGGTGGGCTCTCCGATGGGCATTGTTTTCCAAGGGGCGGCTATCGGTTCATAGGGTTCGTCGGGTTTCCCCAAGGCGCCAGCGAAAGGATCTGGGTATCTGGCCAACGAGGCGCCCTCCGGGCCAGTCCGCCGGGCCTGGCAATGCACCCCCCGCCAAGCCGGGCCCGGCGGGAACCTTGATGCAGCCGAGTCGTCAGCGACGGACTCCAAGTCCCCTCCGTGGCTGTTTCTGAACGCCAATAATGACCTTCGTCAACCAAAAGCCAGCAGGGGGTCGCCTATTCGCTCTTCCTGGCGGGCCGGGCGTTGGATCTGCCATGTCACGTGCGCCGACCGCTAGGACAAACCTGTGATCCGCGGTTGGTTCCAGGCCGGTTCGCGGCCGGGAGTGTTGCGGCTGAGCAGGTCCAGCAGTTCGCCTTGGTCCAAACCAGTGGCTTCACTGACCTCAGCAAGGGTCGCGTCCCCGGTGCGCAGCAGCGCCGCCGAGGATTCCCGCAATGTTCGGTGGGCCACGTCCAGGGCGGTCTGGGTGGCCGCCATGACCGCCGCGAGTGCCCGCAACCTTTGGAGTTCTGGGTTCATGTCTCATTCACCGCCTTCCATCTGAACCGCGCCCGGACCGGAAATCCCCACTACTGTCCGTCCGGAGTTGCACCCGGTGGGGCTCGAACCCCACGACCCGAGGATTAAAAAGTCCCCTGCTCTTCCGGCTGAGCTACGGGTGCGGCCTACCCTGCACGCATGTGATCCTCCCGGCAATCGCTCACAACCCTCAAATAATCTGTATCGGCTGCTATAGATTTATTAGCACTGGTGAAGGGTGCACGCAAGGGTTTTTCTGGCGCGAGAACTGACGCGAAAGCTCTTGCAGACGGCAATGGACAGTGCTATTAAATCTATGTCAACGGATACAGATCCGATCGAAGATGATCAAGGAGGTATGTGATGTTGATGTTCGATCCTTTCCGTCAGCTGGACCGCCTCGCCGAACAGGTGCTGGGGACTGTGGCCCATCCTGCAGCCATGCCGATGGATGCATGGCGGGAAGGGGATGACTATGTCTTTGCCCTGGATCTGCCGGGCGTGGACCCTGATTCCATTGACCTGGGCGTGGACAAAAACGTTCTGACGGTCCGCGCCGAACGGAAGGACACGGCTGGAAAAGACGTCGAGATGGTGGCCTCCGAGCGGCCCCGAGGTGTCTTCAGCCGCCAACTCGTTCTCGGGGAGGCCATGGAGACCGATAAAATCACGGCAAACTACGACGCGGGCGTCCTGAACCTACGAATCCCCGTGGCTGCCCAAGCAAAGCCGCGGAAAATCGAAATAGAGACCAAGGGAGGCCAGCAGCACCAAATCAACGCGGCCTAACAGACCGGGACGGGCTCCCCCGTTACACGCTAACGCTGCCTCCTCGGGCGGCTGGCACCAGAAGGAAACGCCACCGCGCTTGTAGCGCACATGCAGCAGCAGCGCACGGGCCGTCCCAGCGGCGGTCCCCGGCCGCCCGCGGCGCCGGGGACCGTTCGCCACTCGAGGTCGACGGTCAGTTATATCCTTCGCGGCATCGTCGGGGCGCGGGGGCCGCACCCCCAGACCGCGCAAGAAGCAAATGCCGCCGGGACGGCAACGCGCAATGAGCGCTCTGGGCTCCCGCAGTCCTGTCAACAAGCCGGCGCCGGGTCACACGCGCCGTCGCCTTCACTTCGTTTTTATCCGCCCGGCGGGTCTCGCTCCCAAGCTGCTCTCCGGCCGTAGGCTTGGCGCGATCCGCACGCCTGTATAGGGCGGCGTGGCACGCCCAAACCAGGAAGGAAGCATCAATGGAGATGGACATCGGGGAAAACTGGGACAAGCTCAGCCCCTCCACGCAGCAGTGGCTCATCGACAATCCAGGATCCACAATCCTGCCGCGGACCATGGCCGCCATGATCTGCAAGGAGATCGGCAAACCAGCAGACCGTGACCTGCACGGGGGCTCGCAGCTGTCACAGGAGGACCGCGACTTCATCCTGGACAAGGCCCGCTCCGCCTCCTCAGCAGGGCCGGAGCTTAGGTTCTTCAGCCCTGCATCCACCCCGCGGACCTAGGAGTTCCGGATGATGACCGCAGCCGGGGTTCCGCAGGGCGGTTCACTTCCGGGCCAGCCCTCGCCGTCCCCGGTCGAAACTACCGAACGTATCCTCAGAACTGCCTACGAACTGTTCTCCCAGCGGAGTATCCGGGATGTCGGCGTCAACGAGCTGATCGACACCTCCGGGGTTGCGAAGTCGACGTTCTACCGGCACTTCCCGTCAAAGGACGACCTGGTCCTGGCAGTGCTGGCCCTCCGTGACAAGGTCTGGTTCGCGGAAATCGTTGCCGAGGCACGGCGCCGCAGCGCTACTCCGGAAGAGGAATTGCTGGTCATCTTCGACGTCTTCGCCGACTGGCTCGGAAGCGGTGGCTACAAGTCCAACATGCTGATAAAGGTCCTCATGGAAATGGGCCCTGACCATCCCCTCGGCCGCGCCAGCGTCGAATACCTGGCCAGGATCAGGGAACACGTCCAGGCCCTGGCCGAAGACGCCGGGCTGGAGCGCTGCGAACTGCTCGCCCGGGCGTGGCACCTCTTACTGAAGGGATCCATCATCTCCGCAATGGAGGGCGACCGTGAAGCCGCCGAACTAGCCAAGCAGATGGCCACCTGCCTCATCGAACGTCACCGCCGCCCCGTGTTGTGACTTGCGTGCTCTGACCGGAGAGCAGGTCCGCGCTGGCCGAAGACACGCCGCTCCGCGGGCAAGTAGCCGGGCCTGTTCCCACACTCCCTACTCTTCCGGGCACAGCGAAGGGCGCACCCGTTCGCTGAGTGCGCCCTTCGTTGCCGGCTGGTCAGTCCTTCTTGAAAGCGTCCTTGACCTTTTCGCCGGCCTGCTTCAAATCGCCTTTGGCCTGATCGGCCTGACCCTCGGTCCGCAGGCTCTCATCGCCCGTGGCGGTGCCTGCCGCTTCCTTGCCCTTGCCGCCAGCCTTCTCGGCAGCGTTCTCGATCTTGTCACCCAATCCCATGGTGTTTCCTCCTCTGGTTGGCAGCCGTTCGCATTCGGCTACGAACATCATAAGCATGCTTAGGATCTTTTTTTCAAGTGCGCGCTCACGCGGATGCTCGGCAACTCAGGACGATTGGTTGGCGTAGTGACGCAGAGGCTGCCGTGGAAACATGCATGGGATGCACGAAACCTGGAGGGTCCACTAGTCCCGATCAACGTCGACGACACCCGGGTCGATATCACCAGTCGGACACGCCTTACCAAACTTTTAACGAAGGATGTCCAACTCCGGCGAACCCAGCGCCCGAAGTCGAGGTCGGACTCGGCCCGCTCCCGCAATAACCCGTCCGGTTGAGCTACACCCAACCTGACGCCAGGCTGGTGGCCAGGGGCCGTCAGAACAGGGTTCGATTCTTCTTTTTTTGGGTTCTTTCCCAGAACTTCCCCGCTTCCGAAAGGAAGCGGGGCAGTTCCGTGCAGAAATCGGCTAGCCGGCTGAGACCGTCTCCAGCGCGCCAGCCGCGCCGGCGGCAGCCCCGCCGGCGTGCGGCTCGAAGCGCACGAACATGGCCTTGAATCCCGGAGTGTTGGACACCCGCGCCACGTTTTCCTTGTGGACCAGAGCGTTGGCTTCCGGGAAGTACGCCGCGGCGCAGCCCTTGGCGGTCGGGTAGACCACCAGCCGGAATCTCTCGGCACGGCGATCCGTGCCCTGGAAGGTGCTCACCACGTCCACGAGGTCGCGGTCCTGGAAGCCCTGCTCGGCGAGGTCCTCTGGGTGCACCAGGATCACGCGGCGGCCGCCGGAGATCCCGCGGTACCGGTCGTCCAGGCCGTAGAACGTGGTGTTGTACTGGTCGTGGCTGCGGATGGTCTGCAGCACCAGGTGCCCCTTCGGCGGCGTGAGGTACTCCAGCGGGCTGACCGTGAAGCGGCCGCGGCCGATGTCCGTCTTAAAGGACCGGGTGTCCCGCGGCGGGTTGGGCAGCACGAAGCCGTTCCTGGTCCGGACCCTGGCGTTGAAGTCCTCGAACCCCGGCAGGACGCGGGCGATGTGGTTCCGGACCACGTCGTAGTCCTCGGCCATGGCCTTCCAGTCCACCGCGTGGCCGGGGCCGAACGTTGCCTCGGCCATCCGTGCCACGATGACGGGTTCGGCGAGCAGGTGCTCGGACACCGGCTGCAGCCTGCCCTGGGTGGAGTGGACCACTGACATGGAGTCCTCCACGGACAGGAACTGGGCGCCCTTGGGGTGCTTGTCGTCCTTGTCCGTGCGGCCCAGCGTGGGAAGGATGAGCGAGGTGCGGCCGTGCACCACGTGCGACCGGTTGGGCTTGGTGGAGATGTGCACGGTCAGGCCGATCCGCTGCATCCCGGCTTCCAGGGTCTCGGTGTCCGAGCACGCGAGGGAGAAGTTGCCGCCCATGGACACGAACACGTCCACCTCGTCGCGCTCGAAGGCCTCCATGGACTCCACGGCATCGTGGCCGTGGTGCCGCGGTGACTCGATACTGAACTCCTTGTCCAAGGCCTCCAGCAGCCACTCCTTCGGCTTCTCCCAGATGCCCATAGTCCGGTCGCCCTGGACATTGGAATGTCCGCGCACCGGGCACGCGCCGGCACCGGGCTTGCCGAAGTTGCCCTGCAGCAGCAGGACGTTGACCATCTCCTTGATGGTGTCCACCGAGTGCGGCTGCTGAGTCACACCGAGGGCCCAGCAAAAGATGGTGGCCTTGGACGCCACCAGCATCCCGGCCACGTCCACGATCTGCTTCCGGCTCAGGCCGGTGGCCCGTTCCGTCTCTTCCCAGTCCAGGTCCCGGCGCGCTTCCCGGTACGCGTCGAAGCCGTCAGTCTGCGCCGCAATGAAGGAATGGTCGACGACGGCCCCCGGGTTTTGCTCCTCGGCCTGCAGCAGCAGGTGGCCCAGTGCCTGAAACAGTGCCAGGTCCCCGCCCACCTTGATCTGCAGGTATTCGTCGGCCAGCGGCGTGCCGCCGCCCACCACGCCGGAGATGGTCTGCGGGTCCTTGAAGTTGAAGAGGCCGGCCTCGGGCAGCGGGTTCACCGCCACCACCTTGCCGCCCTTATCCTTGCACTCCTTGAGCGCGGACAGCATGCGTGGATGGTTGGTGCCAGGGTTCTGCCCCACCACGAAGATGAGCTCCGAGTCGTGGATGTCCTCCAGCGACACCGTGCCCTTGCCGATGCCGATGGTCGGGTTCAGCGCGGAACCCGAGGACTCGTGGCACATGTTGGAGCAGTCCGGCAGGTTGTTGGTGCCCAGGGACCGGGCGAACAGCTGGTACATGAACGCCGTCTCGTTGGCCGTGCGGCCCGAGGTGTAGAAGACGCAGCGGTCAGGGGTGCTGGCGCGGATGTGCTCGCCGATCAACTCGAAGGCGTCCGCCCAGGAGATCGGCGAGTAGTGCGTCTCCCCCTCCCTGATTACCACCGGTTCGCTGAGCCGGCCCTGGTTTCCCAGCCAGTACTCGGTCTTCTCCGCCAGTTCGGCGATGGAATGCTTCGCCCAGAACTCTGCCCCCACGGTCCGCAGGGTGTTCTCCTCGGCCACGGCCTTGGCGCCGTTCTCGCAGAACTCGGCGGCCTTGCGCTTCTTGTCCGACTCCGGCCACGCACAGCCGGGACAGTCAAAACCGCCGCGCTGGTTGAGCCGCAGCAGCGACTGCGCCGTGCGGGTCACGCCGGCCTGCGCCACGGCGCGCTCCAGCGCCACCATCACGGCCTTGACGCCGGCGGCTTCGGTCTTCGGCTTGTGGACTTCGAGCTTGTCCTCGTTGATGTCCGCGGCGGGGGCGGGCTGCTTCCCGAACTTCATTGTTCCAACTTCCTAACCGGCTGCTTTCGTGCCTGTTTTGATCGCCACGAAGGCGCGCCAGGGATTCCTGGCGCGCCTTCTGTGTGGCGATCTTGTCTTTCTTCTTACTGTGTCACCTGTCTTACTGGGCTACTTTGGCGAGGGTTTCGCGTTCGGCGGCGATGGTGGTGTTGTCGCCGTGTCCGGTCCTGACGGTTGTTTCCGGCGGGAGGGTGAGGAGCCGTTCGCGGATGGAGGTCAGGATGGTGGGGTAGTCGCTGTAGGAGCGGCCGGTGGCGCCGGGTCCGCCGTTGAACAGGGTGTCTCCGGTGAACACGGTGTTCTCGGATTCGAGGTGGAAGCAGGTGGAGCCGGGTGAGTGGCCGGGGGTGTGGATGGCCCGCAGCGTGACCCCGCCGATCTGGAACTCGTCCCCGTCCGCGATGGCCTGGTCGGGGGTGGTGCCGGGGTAGACCTGTTCCCAGAGGACCTGGTCCTCGGGGTTCAGGTGGATCGGGGCGCCGACGGCGTCGGCGACGTCGCGGGCGGCGCCGATGTGGTCGTTGTGCGCGTGCGTGAGCAGGATCGCCTTCACTTTCCGGCCGCGGACGCCGTTGATGATCGCGGCGGCGTCGTGCGGGGAATCAATGATCACGCACTCGGTGTCGTTGCCCACGATCCAGACGTTGTTGTCCACGTCCCAGGTGCCGCCGTCGAGCGAGAACGTGCCGGAGGTGACGAGGTTTTCGATGGTGACGCTCATGCCGAGGCCACCGCCGGCTCGGCAGCAGCCGCCGTGGAGGCCCCTGCGGGCTGGATCTCCACCACTGAGCGCAGGACCTTGCCCTCATGCATTTTGCCGAAGGCCTCCTCGACCTGGTCGATGGTGATCCGTTCGGAAACGAACGCGTCCAGGTCCAGGTTGCCGGCCTTGTAATGGGCCACGAGCATGGGGAAGTCGCGGGAGGGCAGGCAGTCCCCGTACCAGGAGGACTTCAGCGACCCGCCCCTGCCAAAGACATCCAGCAACGGCAGCTCCAGGACCATCTCCGGGGTCGGCACGCCGACCAGGACCACACGGCCGGCCAGGTCGCGGGCGTAGAAGGCCTGCTTGTAGGTTTCGGGCCGGCCGACGGCCTCGATCACCACGTCCGCGCCGTTCCCGCCGGTGAGTGCCCGGATCGCCTCGACCGGGTCGGACGTGCGGGAGTTCACCCCGTGCGTCGCGCCCAGGGTCTTGGCCATCTCGATCTTGTTCTCGTCGATGTCCACGGCGATGATCGTGGTGGCCCCGGCGAGCTTCGCACCGGCGATCGCGGCGATGCCCACGCCGCCGCAGCCGATCACGGCCACCGACTCGCCGCGCCTGACCTCACCGGTGTTGATCGCGGCGCCGATGCCCGCCATCACACCGCAGCCCAGCAGCCCCACCGCGGCCGGGTCGGCGTCCTCATCGACCTTGGTGCACTGCCCGGCAGCGACCAGGGTCTTCTCCGCGAACGCCCCGATCCCCAACGCAGGGGACAGTTCGGTGCCGTCCTCCAGGGTCATCTTCTGCACCGCGTTCGCGGTGTTGAAGCAGTACTGCGGCTGGCCCTTCGCACACGCCCGGCACTGCCCGCACACCGCACGCCAGTTCAGGATCACCCGGTCACCCGGGGCGACCTCCGTGACACCCTCACCCACCGCGGAAACAACACCGGTGGCCTCATGGCCCAGCAGATACGGGAACTCATCACCAATCCCGCCCAGCTTGTAATGCAGATCCGTGTGGCACACCCCGCACGTCAGGACATCCACCAGCGCCTCACCCGGACCCGGATCCGGCACCAGGATCGTCTCCACCGACACCGGAGCGTCCTTCGCCCTGACAACAACAGCCTTGACTTTATGAACCATGAGTTAATGTTCCTTTCCTGAGTCCTGGGGACTCGTAGGCAACGGCACCCGTTGCCAATCTAACTGACTCGTTGCGGTTCAAGATCATCTTCCATCGGATCAAGGCCATCCGCACCCGACGTCGGGTGGGCCGCCACGGCAGCCGCATGCTCGGCCAGGACACCGGTCTGGTGCCTGATCTTCAGGCGGTAGAGCAGGGCACCTCCCACGGTGACGGTAGCGACGAAGATGACCCCGCCCCACTGCAGATACCACTCGAACGGCGGCACCGAGTTGTAGATTTCCGGGCGCGGCCAGATCAGGTTCAGCGTCATGGCGCCGCCCCACAGGACCGCGAGGATGTTCACAGGCAGCCCCCATTTGCCCATGCTGAAACCGGCCTCGGAGTGGTCGCCGGCGCCCGGCCACTTCTTCAGGAGGCGCTTGCGCAGCATGGGAACCGTAACCAGCAGGTAGGACATGTAGATCAGGACGATGCTGATGCTGGAGAGGATGGTGAAGATCGCCGGCTGCATAACGTTGACCAGCAGCGGGATGACGGCCAGGACGCCGATCACGATGGCCGCAATGGTGGGGGTCTTTCGGACCGGGTCCACCTTGCTGAGCTGGCGGCTGAAGGGCAGGTTGTTGTCCCGGGCCATGGCGAACATCATGCGGATGGCTGCGGCGTGGACGGCCAGCGTGCAGACCACCACGGCCACCACGATGCAGACGAGGAAGGCCTTGCCGAAGGGTCCGCCAAGGACGGAGAGCACAATGTGCTGCAGACCGCCGTCGGCCGCGCCGATCTTGGGGTCGGTGAGGTCCGGCGCCGCCAGGATGCCGAAGAGCAGGATCAGCCCGCCCAGCAGGAAGGAGGCGGTGACGGCCCGCAGGATTGCCTTGGGTGCCGTACGCTTCGGGTCCTTCGTTTCCTCGCCGAGGGAGCTGGCGGTGTCGAAGCCGTACATGACGTAGCCGGAGGCCATCGCGCCAATGAGGAACACGCCGAAGAATCCCAGGTCGTGGCCTTCGCCGAACCCGGCGGTGTCGAAGAAGACCTCGGGGCCCCGGACCACGTGCCAGCCCAGGGCGAGGATCAGCAGCACCGCCGCGACGAGCTCCACGAACACGCCGATGCTGTTGATCATGGTCATGAGTTTCACACCGAAGGCATTGATGAGGGTGGAAATGGTGATCATGATGGTGGCCAGCACGACGCCGTTCATTGCGAAATCAAAGGGGCCGGTGCCGTCACCGACGATCTGGAAACCGGACCAGAGCTGCGGCAGGGTTATCTGCAGGGCCAATGCCACGGATCCCAGCGCCATGATGGAGGACAGCAGCAGCAGCCAGCCAGCGAGCCAGGCCGAGGTCCCGGAGGCGAGCCGCTTGGCCCAGTTGTAGACGGAGCCGGCCACGGGGTAGCGGCCTGCCAGTTCGGCAAAGCACAGCGCCACCATCAGCTGGCCGACGAAAACGATGGGCCAGGACCACGCATAGGCCGGGCCGGCCATGGAAAAACCAAAGTAGAACAGTTGAAAAACACCGGTGAGGATGGAGATGTAGCTAACGCCTGCGGCGAAGCTGGCGAACTTGCCGATGCTCCGGTCCAAGGTCTGGGCATAGCCGAACTCGTCCATGCCGCTTGAATCAGTACTCTTGCTGGGTTCCAACATCTGAACTCCTAAGTCAGAAAAGCACGATGGTGATGACCCGCGGCCGCCTTTGGACGCGGGTAACACTACACCCACGTGAAATCGCACGCAGGTGTATCGACGGCCGGGCACCGCGCTGCAGCGCCCGGCCGTCTCCCCCAAAGCTGATGCCTAGCCGGCCGCGCCCGCCGTTTCCCCGGGAGCTGAGCCGAACCATCCGCTCGGGGCGGGGGCGATGTTCTGCCAGATGTGCTTGGCCTCGCGGTACTCGGCCAGGCCCGCCTGGCCGAGCTCACGGCCGATCCCCGACTTCCCGAAACCGCCCCACTCCGCCTGGGGGACGTACGGGTGGTAGTCGTTGATCCACACCGTTCCGTGCCGGAGGGCGCCGGCGACGCGCTGCGCCTTCGACGCGTCCGACGTCCACACCGCGCCGGCCAGGCCGTACTCGGTGTCGTTCGCGATCGCGACCGCCTCGGCTTCGGTCCGGAACGTCTCGACGGTCAGCACCGGACCGAACGATTCCTCCTGCAGCACGCTCATGCCGGAGCGGCAGTTGCCGAGCACGGTGGGCGGGTAGAAGAAGCCGTCCGCGAGTGGCCCGTCGTCGGGAATGTAGCCGCCGCACAAGAGCTCAGCGCCTTCC
This sequence comes from Arthrobacter sp. ISL-65, assembly GCF_018613795.1. GTDB lineage: Bacteria > Actinomycetota > Actinomycetes > Actinomycetales > Micrococcaceae > Arthrobacter. The sequence goes on along the minus strand of NZ_JAGGPN010000004.1, from coordinate 178,546 downwards.
GCGATCCCGGCCTGGACGTAGGCGTGGACCTGCTGGCGGTGCTTGGCGGAGATGAGCGGCCCCGTCTCGGCGTCGGGGTCGAACGGTCCGCCCATCCGGATTTTCCCGGCCCGCTGGACCACCTCGGCCACAAAACGTTCGGCGATCGTCTCCTCGACGACGAGCCGCGCCCCTGCCGAGCAGACCTGGCCGGAGTGCAGGAACACCGCGGTCAGGGCGTTGTCGACGGCGGCGTCCCAGTCCGCGTCCGCGAAGACGACGTTGGGGTTCTTCCCGCCGAGCTCGAACGCGACGCGCTTCACGGTCTCCGCTGCGGCCGCCATGATCGTCTGCCCCGTGGCGAGGCTTCCGGTCAGGGAGACGAGGTCGACGCGCGGGTCGGAGCTGAGCGGGCCGCCCACCCTTGACCCGGCTCCGGTGACGAGGTTCGCGACGCCGGCCGGGACACCGGCCTCCGCGAGCGTCTCCATGAGCAGGATCGAGGTCGACGGCGTAAGCTCGCTGGGCTTGAGTACGAACGAGTTCCCGGCGACGAGCGCCGGCGCGACCTTCCACGCCGCCTGGAGGAGCGGGTAGTTCCACGGCGCGATGAGGGCACAGACCCCGAGCGGCTCGTACACCACACGGCTGATGGCATCCGCCCGGCCGGTGTCGATGACCCGGCCGGCGTCGAGTCCGGCGACCTTGCCGTAGTACCGGAAGCACGCGGCGATATCGTCCATGTCGTACTCGGCCTCCACGAGCCGCTTGCCCGTGTCGAGGGCCTCGGCCAGCGCATAGGCGGCCTTGTCCCGCTCAAGGAGGTCCGCGACGCGGAGCATGACAGCGCCGCGCTCGAAGTCCGTGAGCCGGCGCCACGGGCCGTCGTCGAACGCGGCCCGTGCGCTGGCGATCGCCCGCTCCGCGTCCTCCACCGTCGACGAGGCGACTACCGCCACCTCGCGCCCGTCCGCCGGGCAGCGCACTGTGGTGGTCCCGCCGTCGGACGCCGGTTGCCAGGCGCCGTCGACGTACAGGCCCCGGGCGAGCTTCAGTTCGGTATAAATCGTCATGCTGATCCCCTAGCCCTTCGCCGCCGCGGTGGCTGCTACCGGCGCGGCTCCGCCGCGTTCCAGCGGGCTCACGCCGTGCCGGTAGAACTCGGCGTGCTGGGGCGCGAGCGGCGCCTTGCCGGCGATCAGGTCGGCAGCCTTCTCGGCGAGCATCATCACCGGGGCGTAGATGTTGCCGTTGGTCACGTAGGGCATGGCCGACGCGTCCACCACGCGGAGGCCGCGGGTGCCGTGCACGCTCATGTCCAGCGGGTTCACCACGGCCATGGGATCGGAGTCCGGACCCATCTTCGCGGTACAGGACGGGTGCAGCGCCGTTTCGGCGTCGCGGGCAACCCAGTCAAGGATCTCCGCGTCGGTCTGCACGCTCTGTCCGGGAGAAAGCTCGCCGCCGCTGAAGGGACCCATGGCGGACTGGCCAAGGATGTCGCGTGCAACGCGGATCGCCTCGACCCACTCGCGGCGGTCCTGGTCGGTGGAAAGATAGTTGAACAGCATGGACGGGTGCACCGTGGGATCGGTGGACTTGATCTTCAGGCTGCCGCGGGCGTCGGAGTACATGGGGCCGATGTGCACCTGGTAGCCGTGCTTGGCGTCCGCCTTCTGGCCGTCGTAGCGGACGGCGACCGGGAGGAAGTGGAACATCAGGTTGGGGTAGGCCACGTCGTCGTTGGAGCGGACGAAGCCGCCGCCCTCGAAGTGGTTGGTGGCGGCCGGCCCCTTACGCCCCAGCATCCACTGCAGCCCGATCAGCGGGTAGCGCCACAGGTCCAGGTTGGGCTGCATGGAGACCGGCTGGGTGCAGGCATGCTGGATGTAGACCTCGAGGTGGTCCTGGAGGTTTTCGCCGACGCCGGGCAGGTTCACCACGGAGTTGATGCCCAGCGAGTTCAGGTGGACGGCATCGCCGACGCCGGAGAGCTGCAGCAGCTGCGGCGTGTTGATGGCGCCGCCGGCCAGGATAACTTCACCGGCGTTGACCTGGTGGGTCTTGCCGTTGCGGCGGTAGGTGACACCGGTGGCCACGTTGCCCTTGAAGTTGACCTTGGTGACGAGGGCCCGGGTCAGGACGGTCAGGTTCTTCCGGCCGAATTCGGGCCGCAGGTAGGCGCGGGAGGCGGAGAGCCGCTGGCCCTTGTGGACGTTGCGGTCGAATGCAGCGAAGCCCTCCTGGCGGTAGCCGTTGACGTCGTCGGTCAGCGGGTATCCAGCCTCTTGGGCGGCGGCGAAGAAGGCCTGGAACAGCGGATTGGTGGCGGGGCCGCGCTCCAGCACCAGCGGGCCGGAGTGTCCGCGCAGTTCATCGTCGGGATCGGCGGCAAGCGCGTTTTCCATCCGGTTGAAGTACGGGAGGCAGTGCGCGAAGTCCCACGTTTCCATGCCGGCGTCGGCGCCCCAGCGCTCGTAGTCGAGCGGGTTTCCGCGCTGGAAGATCATGCCGTTGATGGAGCTGGAGCCGCCCAGGACCTTGCCGCGGGCGTGTGCCACCCGCCGGCCGCCCATGTGGGGCTCGGGATCGGATTCGTAGCGCCAGTCATAGAGAGGGTTGCCGCTGGGGAAGGTCAGCGCTGCGGGCATCTGGATGAAAAGGTCCCAGGGGTAGTCGCTCCGTCCGGCTTCAAGAACCAGGACGCTGCTCTGGCCTCCGTCGCTCAGGCGGTTGGCGAGCACGGAACCCGCGCTTCCGCCGCCGACGATGACGTAGTCGTAGTTGGTCTGTGTCATGCAAATTCTCCTTCTACCTGGTGCAGATCACCCGCCGGGGCGGGTTGTCCTTCATCCGGAAGCTGGCAATACACCGTGCCCCGGAGAACGTTGTGGATTCTGAGTTGTTGCTAGATGCAGTGCTGGATCGCCGTTAGCCCGGCGTGGGGTTTGACGAGACGGCCAGGGAGTTGCGCCGAGTGGATTCTTCCCTGAGCCGGAAACCGGAGGTCGCCGATGAAACGCCTTTATTTCCGCGGGGCCCGGTTTGTGTGGTGTAGGTCATACACATGCAGAGTAGTCCACCTTGAACAAGTGTTCAAGGTTAAAACTGGACATCTGTTCAAAAAGTTTGGGGCGTGGGTCGCCCAGGCCGAGTGTGCGTGTTTAGCTAGGGTTCTGTATCCGCTAGCCGGCGAAGGCGATCTGCTCCGTGCGGGCGAGGCTCCTCCGGATGGATGCCTCGTCTACGCCAAGGAGCGCCGTCAGCCACATGCCGTTTTGCACGACGACGATGTCGGCCGCCCGCTCCCTGCATTCATCGCTGGTGAGCTCGGGTTTGGCATTCCCTATCAGCGTCGCGAGCCCATCGAGATACCGCTCAAACGCAGCCGCGTTGATCAGCGCAAAGTCTTCATGGGCTTGCGCCAGCGCCCAAAGATGGAGGCGCAGGGACAGATATTGTGTGGTCAGGAGTTCCGGGCCGGCAACGCGCCGAAGGGCCGTTCGGAGCTGCTCGTCCGGGGGCGAAGCGGGGTCGGCAGCGACCAGCATGAGGTCTTGCTCGTCGATCCGGTGCAAGGCCGCACGGATCAAGCTCGACTTGTCTTCGTAGTAATAATTCACGAGGCCGAGTGCGACCCCGGCTTCGCGGGCCACAGCGCGCATATTCACACCTGAGATGCCGTGGCGTGACAGCAGACCCAGCGCCGCTTCAAGAATGCGCGCCTGCCTGTCAACCTGTTCGCCGGAGTTCACGGTGCTTGTATCCACTTGGCCAGAATATGGCGAAACCCGTTACGGTGCATCCGTCAGGGGCGCGCGGCGCCCTTGAATGTGACCCGGGCGTCCAGGCCCGGGGCGCCGGGCCTGGCTTCGAGGGACGCCGCCGCGCCGCTGGCTTCGGCGAGCTGCTGGACGATGGCCAGGCCGAGGCCGCTGCCCTCCGACGTCGACTGGCCGCGCCAAAAGCGGTTGAAGGCCTTCTGCCGGTCTTCCTCGGAAAGCCCGGGGCCGTCGTCGAGCACGTGAAGTTCGTAGCCTCCCGAAGTACCGTCAGGGCGGACCACCAGGCGGATCTCCGAGTCCGGCGGCGCCACGGCCAGGGCGTTGTCGATGAGGTTGTCGATGATCTGCTCTGCCGCGCCGGGCATGGCCACCACCCTGGCATCCGGAACCGCGTCCAGGACCGTCCGCACCCCGCTTTCCTCGGCCAGCGCTTCCCACTGCTCCACGCGGTTCCGGGCGATCTCGCTGAGGTCCGCATCCTCCCGGTCCACATTGCGGCTGTCCGCCCGGCTCAGGAGGAGCAGGCCGTCAATGATGAGCTGCAGCCGGTACGTCTCCTCCAGCGAGTCTGCCACCATGACGCGCGCCCCGTCCGGATCATTACCGACGGCATCCACGGCGTTCTCCAGCCGCAGCCGCAGCCCCGTCAGGGGCGTGCGCAGCTGGTGGGACGCATCGCTGGCGAACCCCCGCTGCTGCTGCAGCAGGTGCTCCAGCCGGTCCGCCATCTGGTTGAAGGACCGGGCCAGGGTGCGCAGCTCCGGCGGCCCCTGCTCCTCCTCGGTGCGGGTGGCGAGGTTGCCTTCCGCGAGCAGTTCCGTGGCCTTCTGCAGCCGCTTGATCCGCCTGGTCACGGCCCCAGCCATCAGGTAGGCCAGCAGCCCGGCAAGCAGGACAGTGATGCCGGCAACCGCCCACATCACCCTCAGCTGGCCGGAGACGCGGTCGTCCACTACGGACGCCGGGTAGGTCAGGCGCACTGCACCGGTGATGTTCTCGCCGCTGAGGACGGGAACGGTGACGTAGACCAGGTCGAATCCCAACGTGTCCGAGTGCCGCTGACCGGAGGTGATCTGGCCAGCGAGCGCGGCGGAAATTTCGGGGCGCGAAAGGTAGGAGGCCCCTGTAGCCGACTGGTCGTCGTCGGACGTTGCCACGGCTGTACCGGAACGGTCCACCACCACCACGCGGGCCCCGCTGGCGTGGCCGTAATCGCGGACGGCGGCGGCCACGGTCCCGGGTTCCGAAGCGCCCGTTTCGAGCAGCTGCCGTGCCCGCCCGCTGAGCAAAAAGGCGTCGCGTTCAAGGGAGGTGGCCAGCCGGTCGCGTTCCACCCGTACCAGGTAGCTGCCCAGCGGAATGTCCTGCACCAGCACCACCAGAAGCGTGATGGCCATGAACACGGAAATCAGCCGCCACCTCATCCGGGCACGTCCAGCCTGAACCCTACGCCGCGCACCGCCTCGATCCAGCGGGGGTCGCCGAGCTTCTTGCGGATGGCTGCCACGTGCGCGTCCAGGGTCTTGGTGGTTCCGTACCAGGTGCCGTCCCACACCGCGCGCAGAATGTCGCTGCGCTGGCACACGGCGCCGGGGTCCTCCGCCAGGTAGTAGAGGAGCTCGAACTCCTTGGCGGTGAGATGGATTTCGGTCCCGTCCACCAGGACCCGCCGCGAGCGCTGGTCGATGCTCAGGGTGCCGATGACGCGCGCGCCGTCGGCCGGCGGGGCGGTCTCAGACTGCGGGTCGGCCGTGCGCCGGGCCACGGCCCGGATCCGCGCGACGAGCTCCCGCATTCCAAACGGCTTCACCAGATAGTCGTCTGCCCCCAGCTCCAGGGCCAGCACCCGGTCGATTTCCTCGTCGCGGGCACTGACAACGATGATCGGTGTCATGGTCAGGGACCGGATGGACCGGCAGACGTCCGTGCCGTCCATGTCCGGCAGGCCCAGGTCAAGGAGCACGAAATCAGGACTGGAGCTGCGGACCTCGGCGAGCGCCCCTGCCCCGTCGGCGACGTGCCGGGCCTGGAAGCCGGCCCTGGTCAGGCCCTCCATCACGCCGGCGGCCACCGATTCGTCATCTTCAACCACCAGGATCTGCATATCCGATTATCTTCCGGCCGGAACGGTGCCGCGGCGGATAGCCACGGTCTGGACAGGCTACTTCTTCGAGCTTTGACAATTCTTGGCCCCTCGAGGCCCCCAGCCACCCCCTTCATAAGCGCCAGCACTACTCCATCCCCCAAACCCGTCCTCAGATCCTGCAGGAAAAACCCAAACCCGTCCGCACCGATTGCGGAAGCGTTGGCCAAAAGCCTCCAAAAGCTGAGGGAGCGTCCGGACGTCCGGGCGTCCGGGTATCCGTCCAAGCTCAGCCCCTGCTGTAGTCTCTTGACACCGGCGCACCTACTCGGCTTCACTATTACGTATGCTGAAATAACAGTTCCATGATGCGGAACTCAACGATCCCTCGATAAGGGGTTGGCGATCGCCGGGAAAGCATCCGGCCCTCCGCATAGCCGTCACCATGGATGCCAGCATCTGCTTGAGGATCACAACGTGAAGCTTGCCGAATTCAACGCCGCGGACAGGGACGCTGCCAACGCAGTCCTGCGCCCCTGCATCGACGTCCCCCGCTGGGTAGACCAGATCGCCGCTGCGCGCCCCTTCGCCTCCCGCCGGGAGCTCCTCGACGGAGCCCGGGCCGCCGCCGCGCCGTTCACGCCGGACGAGGTGGAAGGCGCAATGGCCCACCACCCGAGGATCGGCGAACGCCCCGCCGCGCAAACCACCGAGGCCGCCATGTCCCGGTCCGAGCAGGCAGGCGTGGACCCGGCGGACACCGACGTGGCCGACGCCCTGGTGCGCGGCAACCGTGCCTACGAGGAAAAGTTTGGCCGGGTCTTCCTGATCCGGGCCGCCGGACGCACGGCCCCCGAAATCCTGGCAGCGCTGAACGAGCGCCTGGCCAATACCCCGGCGCAGGAAGACGCCATTGTCGCGCAGCAGCTGCGGGAAATCGCCCTGCTGCGCCTAGAAGGAGTGATCAGCGAATGAGCGTTTCCCACGTAACAACCCACGTTCTGGACACCGGCGCCGGACGCCCGGCGGCGGGTATCGCCGTCGTGCTTTACGCGAACGACGGCGGCAGCTGGACTCAGCTGGGCACCGGCACCACCGATGCGGACGGCCGCGCGAAGGACCTGGGACCGGAAGTCCTGGCCCCCGGGAACTACCGACTCAACTTCGCCACCGGCGACTACTATGCCCAGCAGGGCGGCACCACGTTCTTCCCGGAGGTAGACCTGGTTTTCGAGGTCACGGGCACCGAGCACTACCATGTGCCGCTGCTGCTGAGCCCGTTCGCCTACTCCACCTACCGCGGCAGCTGAAAGGAGACAGCATGCGGTTAATGCGCATTGGCCCGGCGGGCAACGAGGTACCTGTGGTCATCGACGACGACGGCCAGGGCTATGACCTGCGGCCGGTCACCCAGGACATCGACGGGGACTTCCTGGAGGCCTGGGCCGGCCAACTCACGGATCTGGACCTGACAGGCCTCCCCCGGGTGACCCTCGACGGCAAACGGGTCGGCGCGCCCATCGCCAGGCCCGGCGCCGTGATCGGCGTGGGGCTGAACTACGCCGCGCACGCCGCCGAATCCGGCTTGCCCGTGCCGGAGCGCCCCATTATCTTCTTCAAGCATCCCAACACCGTTGTAGGTCCGGACGACGACGTCGTCATCCCGCCCGGGGCGCAGCGGGTGGACTGGGAGGTGGAGCTGGGAGTGGTCATCGGCCGGCGTGCCAGCTACCTGGTATCCGACGCCGAGGCGGCCGACTGCATCGCCGGCTACGTCCTGTCCAATGACGTCTCCGAGCGTGAGTACCAGCTGGAGCACTCCGGGCCGCAGTGGTCGCTGGGCAAATCCTGCCCCACCTTCAACCCGGTGGGGCCCTGGCTGGTGCCCGCCGCGGGAGTGGATGCGGACGGCATCCGCCTCGCGTCCTGGGTCAATGACGAGGTCCGGCAGGACAGCTCGACGGCGGACATGGTGTTCGGGCCGGTAGAACTGGTGCGCCGGCTCTCGCAGTACATGGTGCTCGAACCCGGCGACCTCATCACCACCGGCACCCCGGAGGGCGTGGCACTGTCCGGCCGCTTCCCGTACCTGTTAGCCGGCGACGTCATGCGGATGTCCGGCGGGGAACTCCTGGGCGAGCAGCGGCAGCGGCTGGTCCCGGCGGGGCCGAAGGCCTGAGCAGGCTGAACCCGCCGGGGCAGGCCCGCGGCCGGGATGACAGTAGGCTAGATGGCATGTCTTCCGACCAACCCACCCCCGAACGGCGCGAGATCACCGTCCGGCGCGCCCCCAAGTATGTTCCCTTCCTGATCCTGGGCGGGCTGGTGGGCTTCGCCGCGGCGGCGGTCATTGCGTACGCCCTCCCCGGCGATGCCAGCTACGACCGCGGCGCCGTGTACGGCTTCTTCATGGTGCCGTGCGCCGCGGCCGGTGTGATTCTCGGCGCAATTTCCGCCCTGGTGCTGGACCGCACCAGCGTGCGCCGCGCCCGCCGCGGCGTCGTCGAAGCCGTGCCGGAAGCGGAGCATTCTGCCGAAGGCACGCACCCGGCCACGGCACCGGCCGCGCACCCAGCCGTAGAACAAGGCACCGAACCAGGAACGGAACCGGGAACGGAACCGGGCCCCGCACCGGAGCGGACCACGGACGACGGCGAGCCCGGCCCGCGGTCATAATCCGGCGGCCGGAATTTCCTTACCTCACGACGTGAGATAATCGACCAGTGGCACGCGGCGATGGAAAACTTTCTCATGATCTTCTCCCTGGCGAAAAGGGCCCACAGGACGCTTGCGGCGTCTTCGGGGTCTGGGCACCAGGTGAAGAAGTAGCAAAACTTACCTACTACGGGCTGTACGCGTTGCAGCACCGCGGTCAGGAGTCGGCTGGCATAGCAACCAGCGACGGCAAGCGGATCAACGTCTACAAGGACATGGGCCTCGTATCCCAGGTCTTCGACGAGACCACGCTTAACACCCTGACCGGGCACCTGGCCGTCGGCCACTGCCGCTACTCCACCACTGGAGCCAGCCACTGGGCCAACGCCCAGCCCACCCTCGGTGCCACCAGCACCGGCACGGTGGCCCTGGCGCACAACGGCAATCTGACCAACACCGCCGAGCTCAACGCCATGATCCTGGAACGCAACGGCGGCCAGCTCAGCGGCGAAATGAAGCAGGGCAACACCTCGGACACCGCCCTGGTAACGGCACTGCTGGAGGGTGAAGAGGGCAAGTCCCTCGAACAGACCGCCATCGAGCTGCTCCCCAAGATCAAGGGCGGATTCTGCTTCGTCTTCATGGACGAGGGCACCCTGTACGCCGCGCGGGACACCTACGGCATCCGCCCCCTTTGCCTGGGCCGGCTGGAACGCGGCTGGGTGGTGGCGTCCGAACAGTCCGCCCTGGCCACCGTGGGCGCCAGCTTCATCCGCGAAATCGAACCCGGCGAATTCATCGCCATCGATGAGCAGGGTGTGCGGTCCCAGCGCTTTGCGGAGCCGACGCCGGCCGGTTGCGTTTTCGAATATGTCTACCTCGCGCGCCCCGACGCCGCGATCGCCGGGCGGTCCGTGTACGAATCCCGTGTGGAGATGGGCCGCCAGCTGGCCCGCGAGAACACGCAGGAAGCGGACATTGTCATCCCGGTCCCGGAATCCGGCACCCCCGCAGCCGTGGGCTATGCCGAAGAATCCGGCATCCCGTTCGCGCACGGCTTCGTCAAGAACTCCTACGTGGGCCGCACGTTCATCCAGCCCTCCCAGACGCTGCGCCAGCTGGGCATCCGGCTGAAGCTCAACGCGCTGGAGTCCGTGATCCGCGGCAAACGCGTGGTGGTGGTGGATGATTCGATCGTCCGCGGCAACACGCAGCGCGCCATTGTCCGGATGCTCCGCGAAGCCGGCGCTGCCGCCGTGCACGTCAAAATTTCGTCCCCGCCGGTCCAGTGGCCGTGCTTCTACGGCATCGACTTCGCCTCCCGCGCAGAGCTGATCGCCAACGGCGCCACGATCGAAGAGATCTCGCAGGCCATCGGCGCCGATTCGCTGGCCTACATTTCCGAAGACGGCATGATCGGTGCCACCCAGCAGCCCCGCGAACGGCTTTGCACGGCATGCTTCACCGGCAAGTACCCCATCGAGCTCCCGGGCTCGGACAAACTGGGCAAGAACCTGTTGGAGCGCACGGACCTGGGCGGCGTGCCGGCCACCCCGGCCGGCGGCGCTTCGGCCGCCTCCGGTGACGCCGCCGCGGAAGCCGCCATCGAACCGGCCACCGCCACAGCGGGCAATCCGGACAGCATCCCCGTCACCGAGGACCCTGCCGAGAAGCCGGGAGCCACCGGCTGCGATCCGGGGCCGGACGCCGAGTTCGAGAACCTGCTCACCGACGCCGACCGCGTGCCCGATGTCCACCACGACGCTGCGACCGTCGGCGCTGACAAGAAAGAGTCCTGATGACTTCCGCTTCCTCCACTGCAGACATGAATGCTGCCCAGAACAACACCGGCATCACCTACGCGGCCGCCGGTGTGGACGTCGAGGCTGGCGACCGCGCCGTCGAGCTCATGAAGGACGCCGTCAAGGCGACCCACAACGCATCGGTGATTGGCGGCGTCGGAGGTTTCGCAGGCCTGTACGATGTCTCGAAGCTCCTGACCTACAAGAGGCCCCTGCTCGCCACGTCCACGGACGGCGTCGGCACCAAGGTGGCCATCGCCCAGGCCATGGACATCCACGACACCATCGGCTACGACCTTGTGGGCATGGTGGTAGACGACATCGTGGTGGTGGGCGCCGAGCCGCTGTACATGACCGACTACATCGCCTGCGGCAAGGTGGTTCCGGAGCGCATCGCGGACATCGTCCGCGGCATCGCAGCCGCCTGCTCGGTTGCCGGCACCGCCCTGGTGGGCGGCGAAACCGCCGAGCACCCCGGCCTGCTGGGTGAGCACGAGTACGACGTCGCCGGTGCCGCCACCGGCGTTGTTGAGGCAGACGCCCTGCTGGGACCGGACCGCGTCCGCGAAGGCGACGTGGTGATCGGCATGGCTTCCTCGGGCCTGCACTCCAACGGCTACTCCCTGGTCCGCCGCGTCATCAACCACGCCGGCTGGGCCCTGGACCGCCAGGTCTCCGAACTTGGCCGCACGCTGGGCGAGGAACTGCTGGAACCCACCCGCGTCTACGCCGCGGACTGCCTGGACCTGGCGCGGGCCTTCCCCGTCACCGCGGATAAGGCCGTGCACGGCTTCAGCCACGTCACCGGCGGCGGGCTCGCCGCCAACCTGGCGCGCGTGCTGCCGCAGGGCCTCGTGGCCACCGTTGACCGCTCCACCTGGGAGCTGCCCGCCATCTTCAAGCTTGTCTCGGAGCTGGGCCGCGTCCCGCTGCCCGACCTGGAGCGCACGCTGAACCTCGGTGTCGGCATGGTGGCCGTGGTCTCCGCCGAAGCTGCCGACGCTGCCGTGGCCCGCCTGAACGAGCGCGGCCTGCCGTCCTGGATCATGGGTTCCATCAGCGCCGATTCCGACGCCGTGGCCAAGACCGGCCCGGACTACGTCCAGGGCGCCAAGGGCGTGGACGGCGGCGCCGTCCAGCTGGTCAACGCCTACGCGTAACTAATTTATCGAGGGCTCCCCCACTGCCGGTTTATTCACATCGGCGGTTGGGGAGCCCTCGACGTTTAAGCCGCCGCCTGGGCCCACGCCGGCAGGGTTCCCTGGCCGAGCTTGCGAGGCGAGGGGCCGGTTGGGCCCACGCCGGCAGGGTTCCCTGGCCGAGCTTGCGAGGCGAGGGGGCCGGTGGGGACTAGACCTCCAGGACGCTGAAGACGCCGCCCTGCGGGTCCTTCAGGGTGGCAATGGTGCCGCCGTCGTCGTCGAACTCCGGCTCCACCAGCACCTCGGCTCCGGCCGCCACGGCCGACAGCACCGCTTCCTTGACACTGGAGACGCCGAAGTAGACCTGCCAGCCGCGGCTGCCGGGCTCGCCGTCCTCGTCCTCGTCCTCTTGCGGGGCGGGGGCAATGCCCGCCACCTCCCTGCCGTTCACCAGCAGCGTGGTGTAGGTGCCGCCGTCGTCCTGCGGATATTCCGTCACCTCATGACCGAACAGGTGCTGGAAAAACCCGACGGCGGCCTGCGGCTCGGGTGTGAGCAGTTCGGCCCAGGCGAACGCGCCGGGCTCATTGTGCCGCCCGCTGCCGGGATGGGTTCCGGCTTGCCATACGCCGGTGGCACCGCCGCCCGGCGGCTCCACAAACACCATGGTTCCGGTGTCCCCGATGCCCTCCGGTCCGAACTGCACCGCGCCGCCCGCATGTTCGGCTTCCGCAGCGGTGGACCGGGCGTCGTCCGTGGCAAAGTAGATGTTCCACTGCGCGGGCCGCCGTGTGTCACCCTGCTGCGGCTGCGGTGCCACCGTCGCCACGACGTCGTCGTCCAGGAAGGCCTTCGCGTAGCTGCGGCCGTCCGGAGTGGGCAGGTCCTCGTACCGCCACCCGAACACGGCGGCGTAAAAGGCCTTGGCGGCGGCCACGTCCGGTGTCTGGACGTCCGCCCAGCAAAGCTCTCCGAGGCTGTACCCGCTGCGCTGAACCATGCGTCCGAACCTTCCGTTGGCTGAATTCTTTCCAGCCTAGTTCCTGAAGGGCACGGTTCCTACGGCCGCGTTCCTGAGGGGCGGGTTCCCGAGGGGGCATGCGCGGCAACGCCAAAGGCCCGTTGGGCACGCAAAATACTGGCGTGCCCAACGGGCCTGATAGCTGTGGTGTACGACGGCGGCTCGCAGCCAACTGCCTTAAGGCAGTTCAGCGGGAACGACTAACCGATACGACGGCTGTCTACCTCGTCGTCGTCTTCATCCAAATCGTCCGCGTACTTATCCACGTAGGCTGAATAGTCCGGCTCGACCGGTTCATTCGCGAAATGGCTCGTGGCACGACTTCCCGGACCCGTGAGCTCTCGCTGTAGGGCCGAATAATCAGTGTTCGGGGAGTAGTACTTGATGTCCCGAGCCTGCTTGGTAGCTTTTGCCTTTTGACGGCCGCGCCCCATGGCGTGACCCCCTTTTGTACTTGGACCGGAGGTGGTCACCTTTGGCGATCGGTGAGGCCCCGGAATGTTTGGTCAATTTGTCGTATCCCTAGATTACATGCTTTCGGCGGCATCTGCTTGCCACGGGGGCCTCCAGAGACAGCCGCGGTCCGCTTCTCCGCGGCAATCCGGGGCTCGTAGGGATTTTTTGTTCGATAGAGTCTCCTGAACGACTGAATTAAGCGGGCATGGGAATCCGGCAATTGGCCGCACGGGCCGCACCGTGGAAACGCATATTGCCGGATACTCACCGCCGAGCGAACGCCAGGAAGGGGTGCCGCCCCCATATGAATGACAACGATCCCAGCCACGACGGGGAACGCGGGCCGGCCCGCGCCGTCGCTGTGCAACCCGGGCCGGAGGAGCCCAAATCAGCCCCACCGAAACAAGCGCAACCTAATGCGGTCCAGCCCAGAAGCCTCGCCGGATCGTTCCGCTCCCGGCTCGCGCAGCCCGAGGTCCGGCAAATCCTGCTCAAGTCCGGCTTTGTCGCTGCGCTGCTCGTGGTGGGCGGCCTGCTCGTGTGGCTCCTGACGTCACTCCTCGCCGGCGCCACCATGCAGGCGGCCAACGGGCCCGGCGCGGCAGCGGCGGATCCTCCCCCCGCCCCGACTGCCGCGTCGCCCCGGCCCACTCTGCCCCTGGCCAGCGTGAGCCCGCTGGATTTCCGGGTCGGCGACTGCTTCAAGGACTTCGACCCCGAAGCGTCCAAGTCCACCGTGGTTGCGTGCACCACCGACCATTCCGCCCAACTGATAGCGATCACCCATTACGCCGGCGGGGACGCATACCCGGGCCGTGACGCCATGAAGACCAGGGCCAGGGAAACGTGCCAGGCCGCGCCACTGACGGAGAAATCCAACGCCTACAACCTGAACTACCGCCTCGCGTATCCGAGCACGGCCAGCTGGGCCAAGGGTGACCGCCGCGTGGACTGCTACGTCACCGCGTCCGGCAATATCATCAAGGCAAGCCTGCTCCCCTAGCTCCCAAGGGAACCAAGGGAGCGGGCCAACCCAATGCTAGTCCCGGCGGCGGACCGTGAGCCCGCTGCCCAGGGGAGCACCGCCGTCGGGCCCCGACAGTGCTTCCAGGCCCTCGACGGTGAGTTCCCCGAGATCGGCGGCGGTGTCCACCAGGACGGTGTCGCCGTCGGAGATTTCACCGGCCAGGATGGCCTTGGCCAGCCGGTCGCCGATTTCGCGCTGCACGAGGCGGCGCAGCGGCCGGGCGCCGTAGGCCGGGTCGAAGCCCGACATTGCCAGCCAGGAGCGGGCCCCTTCGGTGACCTCGAGCGAGAGGCGCCGTTCCTGCAGGCGCTTGGTCAGCTCGGCCACCTGCAGCTCGACGATGCGGGCGAGCTGCTCGACTGACAGCGGATCGAACAGCACTACCTCGTCCAGCCGGTTCAGGAACTCCGGCTTGAAGGAAGCGTTCACCGTGGCCATCACCGCGTTGCGCTTGGCGTTCGCATCCAGCGTCGGGTCCACGAGGAACTGGCTGCCCAGGTTTGATGTGAGCACCAGGATCACGTTGCGGAAGTCCACGGTGCGGCCCTGGCCGTCGGTGAGGCGGCCATCGTCGAGCACCTGCAGGAGGATGTCGAACACCTCGGGGTGGGCCTTCTCCACCTCGTCCAGCAGCACCACGGAGTACGGCCGGCGGCGGACGGCCTCGGTGAGCTGACCACCCTCCTCGTAGCCGACGTAGCCGGGAGGCGCACCGACGAGGCGCGCCACGGAGTGCTTCTCGCTGTACTCGGACATGTCGATCCGCACCATGGCGCGTTCGTCGTCGAAAAGGAAGTCCGCGAGAGCCTTGGCGAGTTCGGTTTTGCCCACGCCGGTGGGGCCGAGGAACAGGAAAGAACCGGTGGGCCGGTTGGGGTCGCTGATGCCGGCCCGGGCGCGGCGCACCGCGTCGGACACGGCAGTGACGGCCTTGGACTGACCGATCAGCCGCCTGCCGAGTTCCTCCTCCATGTGCAGCAGCTTCTGGCTTTCGCCCTGGAGCATGCGGCCGGCCGGAATGCCGGTCCACGCCGCGATGACCTCAGCGATGTCGTTGGCGGTGACGTCCTCCGCCACCATCAGGGCAGACTTGTCGGCGACGGCGGCCTCAGCCTCTGCGGCGTCATTCAGTTCGCGTTCCAGTGCCGGAATTTCGCCGTAGAGGACCCGGGACGCTGTCTCCAGGTCACCTTCGCGCTGCGCCTTGTCCGCCGTGGATCGCAGCTCGTCCAGCTTTGCCTTCAGGTCGCCAACGCGGTTCAGGCCGGCCTTCTCGGCCTCCCAGCGGGCGTTCAGGCCGGCCAGCTGCTCCTTCTTGTCCGCCATGTCCGCCCGCAGGGCAGCGAGGCGCTCCACCGAGGCTGCGTCCGTCTCGTTGGCGAGGGCCAGCTCCTCCATGGTGAGCCTGTCCACCTGACGGCGCAGCTGGTCGATCTCCTCCGGGGCGGAGTCGATCTCCATGCGCAGCCGGGAGGCGGCCTCGTCCACGAGGTCGATCGCCTTGTCCGGCAGTTGCCGGCCGGAAATGTAGCGGTTCGAGAGCGTCGCGGCAGCCACCAGCGCGGAGTCGGCGATGGCAACCTTGTGGTGGGCCTCGTACCGCTCCTTCAGGCCTCGCAGGATGCCGATGGTGTCGTCCACGCTGGGCTCCCCGACGTACACCTGCTGGAAGCGCCGCTCCAGGGCGGGGTCCTTCTCGATGTTCTCGCGGTACTCGTCGAGGGTGGTGGCGCCGATCAGCCGCAGCTCGCCCCGGGCCAGCATGGGTTTGAGCATGTTGCCGGCGTCCATGGCGCTTTCGCCGCTGGCCCCGGCTCCCACCACGGTGTGCAGCTCATCGATGAACGTGACAATCCGGCCGTCCGAGTTCTTGATCTCCTCAAGGACGGCCTTGAGGCGCTCCTCAAACTCGCCGCGGTACTTGGCGCCGGCCACCATGGCGGCCAGGTCAAGGGCGATCAGGGTCTTCCCGCGAAGGCTCTCCGGCACGTCGCCCGCGACGATGCGCTGGGCGAGGCCCTCGACGACGGCCGTCTTGCCGACGCCCGGCTCACCGATGATCACGGGGTTGTTCTTGGTTCGGCGGCTGAGCACCTGGATGATGCGGCGGATTTCGGCATCCCGCCCAATAACGGGGTCCAGCTTGCCGGAGCGGGCGGTCGCGGTGAGGTCTGTGCCGAACTTTTCCAGGGCTTGGAAGGTGTTCTCGGGATCGGGCGAGTTGACCTTGCGGTCGCCGCGGACACCCGGCAGGGCCGCTGTCAACGCCTCATGCGACGCGCCGGCGTCGCGCAACAGCCTGCCCACGCCGTCGCTTCCCGCCGAGAGCCCCAGCAGCAGGTGCTCCGTGGAAACGAAGGAATCCCCCAGCTTGTCAGCCTCGTTCTGGGCGTTCTGGATCGCCTGCAGGGAAGGCCGGGACAGCTGGGCCTGCTGGACCGAGCTTCCGGACGTGGCGGGCAGTGCCTTGATGGCGGTACTGGCCTGGACGCTGACAGTATCCGGGTCCGCTCCGGTGGCGCGGAGGAGTGCGACGGCGACGCCCTCCCGCTGATCCATCAGCGCCTTGAGCAGGTGGGCGGGTTCCACCTGCGGGTTCCCGGCCGTGGAGGCGTTCATGGCGGCAGCCGAAAGAGCCTCCTGGCTCTTGGTGGTGAATTTGGCGTCCAAAGAGAGCTCCTTTCGAAGACGTTTTAGCTAGGTTGAGTGTACTACGCTCAACTTTGCTTTTAACGTCTTCATCGCCAAGGTTTTCCCACAGCGAAATACCCTCTGGCGGGCCGGCGAATTTTCCGTGACCGGTGCCCTTGAACTGTATCGCCAGCGGCCGAATCCCCCTAGGATCGACCTGTGGCTGCGAGGGTCAGCCCCGGAGACGGCCGCCGCAAAGAGCATCAGTCCACAACCCCCAAAGACCACTACCCCAGAGACAGGACCGGCAATGAAGAAGTTTGTAGTTCTTTACAACGCACCGCAGTCGGCACAATCCCAGATGGCGGAGAGTTCCCCCGAGGCCGCGCAGGAGGGCATGAAGGCCTGGATGGAGTGGGCGTCCCGGGCCGGCAGCGGCATCGTGGACATGGGCCAGCCCCTGGGTGCCGGCAAGGAGGTCAGCCAGTCGGGCATTTCGGACACGACCGCGAGCGTGGGCGGATACGGCATCCTGCAGGCCGAGGACATGGACGGCGCCCTGGCCCTCCTCGACGGACACCCGCACCTCATGATGCCCGGCGCGAGCATCCAGGTATACGAGACCCTCGATCTGCCCGGGATGTAAACCGCTAGGAGCCCCGAACCCCCGAGACGCTAGTGATCCAGGCGAGATTGCGGACCACGGAGGCGTGGTCATTGTAGTAACCGGTGTAATTCGAGGGGTTCGGGGCCGGCAGGAGGTCCGACGTGGAGAGGACACCTGCAAGTTTGCCGTTCACGATGAGCGGCCCGCCCGAGTCGCCGCTGAGCGTATGGCCGCTCTCCGACCGCGTCCGGACGGACGGACCGCCGTAGTTGTCCACGCCCTGCCACACCACCGAGACGTCCACCGCTTTGAGGTAGTAGGACATGGCGCCGGAACCCTCGGACTGATCGCCCCAGCCATAAACCCTCGCGGGTATTCCGGTGGCAGGAAAAGAACTGGACAGGCCCACGTAGGAGCCGTAGTACGGCGTGGACAGCTTCAGCAATAGGACGTCCCCGGCTGGAGCGGCGTAGCGCCCGGCAACCGAACGGACGGCGCCTCCGGTTCCGAGGTAGCTGGTGCCCAGGCGGACCGACCTCAGGCTCGTGGAGTTGCAGTGCTTGGCCGTAATGACCCAGCTCGCAGCGATCTGGCTGCCGGTACACCCCATGTTGGTACCTGCTGAGTCGAAGGAAACTTGCGCCGCGAAGGGGGCGGCTGAAACTGTGGTGCTGCTGCCACCGGCGATGTCCCTGCTCAACGTGCCGTCACCGTCCGGGGCCGGCACTTCTTTGACCGGCACCTCCCGGGCTGCGGCGGCCTGCGCCAGCGGGCCGCAGAGGACGGGTGCCAGCAGGGCCGCGCTGGCCGTGGCCGTGGCCGCAGTCAGGATTTTGGCGATCTTCAACGTGAGGCTCCTTAGAGTCAGGTGCGAGAGGTCCGACTGCGAGCGTACGTGCCGTGACAAGTTTTGTCATATCCTTTACTCGCAGTGTGACTGCCGTCCGGGGCGGTGCCGGCGCATGGGCCGGGGCATGGTCTCGGGGCCCTGCGGGCATTACCCTGAGGGCCTAACAGTAATTACTGTTCGCCAGCCTGCGGCGGCATCAGGCTCAGTTCCGCGGTGTGAGGGATCATGACTGGACTGTCCAAACAGCGGAGATGGTCCGGGGTTGCTCCGGCCGTACTTTCGATGGCGCTGCTGCTCACCGCATGCCAGCAGGGTCCGCCCCCGCCGCAGGCGGGGCCCGCCTCCACCACAGTGCCAGCCGCCGTCCACTTCACGGCCCAAGGCGACATCGGGCTGGGCGCGGGGGCCCGGAAGGTGCTTGACACGATCGGCGGCCTGCGTCCTGAGCTGAACCTGGCCCTCGGGGACTTCCCCTACGAGGCAGGGCGCGAGCAGGATTTCTGTGACATGGTCACCGGCAAGCTGGGCGGGGACTTTCCCTACCAGGTGGTCACCGGAAACCACGAGAGCGACGGCCATGACGGCGACATCGCCAACATCGTCAACTGCCTGCCCAACAAGCTGCCGGGGCTCCAAGGCGAGTACGGAATCCAGTGGTACGCCGACTACCCGGAACGGAACCCGCTGGTGCGTTTCATCATGGTGTCCCCGGGGATCAAATTCCATGACGGAAACAACCTGGACTATTCGCGGGGCAGTGAGCGGTGGCGCTGGACAGCAGCCGCCTTGGACGGTGCGAGGTCCAAGAACATCCCCTGGACCGTGGTGGGCATGCACACTCCTTGTCTCAGTGTGGGCAAGTATGATTGCCAGGCCGGAGGTGACTTCACGGACATGCTCATCGACAAGAAGGCAGACCTGGTCCTGAGCGCCCACGACCACGTCTATCAACGGAGCCACCAACTGGGGCTGGGCCAGGGCTGCCCGGCACTGGTGCCGGACACATTCTCCCAAGGCTGCCTCGCCGATTCGGCCACCATGGTCCACGGCGCCGGAACGGTCTTCGCCACAGTCGGAACCGGCGGCCAAGGGCTCTACGAGGTCAACGACCAGGATTCGGAATCCCGCTACTTTGCCACCTGGTCCGGGAGCAACCACGACGCCGCCCTCGGCACGCTGGACGTGACGGCAACCGCTGACCGGCTCGCAGCAAAGTTTGTCCCGGCGGAGGGGTACACCTTTACTGACAACTTTGGCATCGACCGGAAATAGGCGGGCAGTTACGACCCCTCTAGGCGCGTTTCCAGATAGCGATCCAGTCCAGGTGGAGGTGCCCTGCCGTCTTAGGTTTGGGGCACACATTGAACATGCAGGATTCCGTTTGGAGTATGTAATGCATGGGGGTGTTCGGCACTCGGGAAGTACCTGCTCCGAGCGAGTGGCCGTCAAGGAAGAACTCGACCTTTCCCGGCGTCCACTCCATAGTGGCGACGTGCCAGGAGGTGAACGAAGCATTGGCATAGAAGACATCTGTGTCGCGCGGGTCCTTGCCCATCTTGTGCACTGCTCCGTAAAACGAGGATGTAGCCAGATCGCTTTCCGGAAAGTCAATTTCTCCGTCCCGGGGCCACATCTTGCTGTCCGGCCACAGGAGCCAGGCTGTCTTGAAGCCTTTCAGGGGATCTGCCTTGAACCGGACGGAGTACCTGCCGTAGAGGAGGCTGTTGGCGCGGGGAGGGTTGGTGGTGGCATTCGGAATCTTGGGAGTAGGCGCGGCCCCCATTGAGATGCCGTTCTCCGTGTGCAGGTACCAGTCCAGCATGCCGTTCTTCACACTGAGGACCTTGGATGGATAGTAGCGTGAAGGCTGGCCGGTCTGGCCTGCGGAATCGGGCCACCCGTCCTTATAGCCGGCACTCCACTTATCAATGTAGGCCGGGCCGGGAAATGCGCCAATCGGAACGTCGCCGCCTTCAAAGTCCTCCACGAAGACCTGCTTCCAGCCGGGCAAATCGCCTACAGGCAACTTGTGCACCGCCGGGTCGACGGCAGGCACCGGCTGCCCCGGGGTGGGCCGCCGTCCCGCCGATGGTGCCGCCGTGGACGGCGCAGCTGCAGTTGGTTCAGCTGCCGCCCGTGCCACTGCAGACGGTGCCGCTGCAGTTGGTGCCGCTCCAGTTGGTGCCGCTGCAGAGGGCTTGGCGGGAGAGGGCGTAGCCGGCGACTGTGACTTGGTAGACGGCCCGACCGCTGAGGGTTGGGTCTCGGGCAGTCGGTCCAACGGCAGCCGCTGCGCTTCCTTGGCCACGGGAGCGCACGCGGTGAGCATCGCCACCGCGGCGAGCGCGGCGAACCGCCATACGCGGTGTTTTTGCTGGTTACCGTGGGCTGGGGTAGAGGCCATGGGGAAACTATGGCATTTGGGCCTTGGGGATTCCAAGGAATCCCTGACCCCCAAAACTGGGGCTGTTTCAAGGAATCCCAAGCTTTTTACAGGCTGCTCAGCCGAACATGATCCGAGGGGGAGTGCAAGCAAGTTGCCAGGACCGCAGCAGCAGGCGCTTCGATTTCCCGTAACCAGCCGGGAAGCTGCTCGGGACGGGCATAGGCATACGACCCCAATGAGTGGTGAGGCTAGTGACCATCCCCATACAAGTTTCGGCTGTTCATGCACCAAGTCCGGCGCCGGTTCCTCTGGCCTCCATCAGCGTGGTGATTCCCACCCTGAACGAAGCCATGAACCTCCCGTGGGTTCTGCGCCGCATGCCCTCCTACGTGGACGAAGTGGTGATCGTCGACGGCCGTTCACTGGACAGCACGGTCGACGTTGCCCGTGCCCTCCGCCTCGACGTGGTGGTGGTCTCGGAAACCCACGCCGGCAAGGGTTTCGCCGTCCGGGCCGGGCTCGCTGCGGCCTCCGGAGACATCATTGTCATGCTGGATGCGGACGGGAGCATGGATCCGCAGGAAATAGGCTGGTTCGTCACCCCGCTGCAGCATGAATTCGACTTCGTCAAGGGCTCCCGGTACGTCACCGGTGGCGGGTCCGAGGACATCACGCTGCTCCGCAGCGCCGGCAACCGGGCCCTGACGCGCCTCGCCAACGTGGTGCTCCACAGCAACTATTCCGACCTCTGCTACGGCTACATCGCCATGCGGCGGGAATGCCTGCAGATCCTCGAACTGGCGTCGGAAGGGTTCGAAATCGAGACGGAGCTGATCGTCCGCGCGTCCAGGGCTGGCCTGCGGATCGCCGAGGTGCCCAGCACCGAACTCAACCGGATCTCCGGCAATTCCAACCTGAATACATTCCGTGACGGGTGGCGCGTACTGAGGACCCTGGCCCGTGAATGCGTGGGCTGGGAAGCACCCACGGCCGGCGCCCGGCCGGAGTCGCTCAGACGTGTGAAATACAGGTACCCCAGCATCTCCCTCCCCCACATTCCGACGGATCCGGCAACCGTCCTTGGCCTGATAGCAGGTGATTAACGTGAACCACGCTGAAGGGCTTCCGGCCGTTTCGGTGGTGATCTGCTCCTACACGGAAGACCGATGGGACCGTCTGATGGCCGCCGTCGAATCCGTCCGCGCCCAAACGGTGCCGCCCCAGCAGACCATCGTGGTGGTCGACTACAACGTTGACCTGTACAAGCGGCTCATCTTTTCGGTCGATGATGTCGTGCTCCTGGAGAACACCGGCCCCAAAGGCCTCTCCGGAGCACGGAACACGGGGGCCGCGGCGGCAACGGCCGGAGTCGTTGCCTTCCTCGATGACGATGCAGTGGCGGCCCCGGACTGGCTGGAGCGGCTGACGGCCCTCTACGACGACCCCGATGTGCTGGCCGTGGGCGGACGTGTCGTGCCGGAATGGGAAACAAGCCGGCCGGCCTATTTCGGCGAGGAGCTGGACTGGATCGTCGGCTGCACGCACCGCGGCATGCCCAAGGTGGCGGCCGAGGTCCGCAACGTCGTCGGCGCCAATATGTCTTTCCGTTCCCAGGTTCTCCAGGTGGCGGGTGGTTTCAACACGTCCCTGGGCCGGCAGAACTCGCTGCCTTTGGGCTGCGAGGAGACGGAAATCTGCATCCGCGCCGCCATAGGTTCGCCGGGTGGCCGCGTGGTGTACGAACCGGCGGCCGTGGTGAACCATTACGTCCCCGCGCAGCGGGGCACGCTGAACTACATGCTGCGGCGCGGCTGGTCTGAGGGGATATCAAAAGCTCTGGTCAGCAAGATCGTCGGCCACAAGCGCGCCCTGGGGCCCGAACGCCGGTACGTCCGCAGCGTGCTGCCCCGTGCCGTAGCCGCTGGCATTTTGGGCAGGATCCGGGGAACGGACCCCGCCGGTCTGCGCCGGGCAATGGCCATCCTGGCCGTGCTGGCCGTAACTACTTGCGGGTACATCCGGGGACGCCGCCTGCCCCTTGATCCCACGGGCGGGGGCCTCGAGCCGCACGAGTCCCGCGCCAGCTGGAGGGAAGTCAAATGATCCGGATGTACCCGCAGGGCAACATTGCCCGAATCAACGAGACCGCTGGAGGGCCCGAAGCATGAGTCAGTCCGAAAAAGACGTCCTGAGGGACTCGCTCCCGTCCACCGGCGCCAGCTTCGATGTCCACGGCCTCGTGGGCATTGAAGTGGCCCCCGGCACCCCTGGCGAAGCGCAGCTGCGGGACATGCTCGCTCCGTTCCTGGGACCGTCCCGGGCACCGCTCCGCCTGCATGTCAGCGCGGAAACGGCGGATGTGGCGGAACAGTCGCACGCCGAGGATGCCTTCCGGTTCACGCCGGAGTCGCTCTACATCCCGGCGGACCGCGTCCAGGTCCAGGAAACCCGCGACGGTTACTCGATCCAGGGCCGGGGCGAGCTGCTGACCGCCGTCATCCCCCTGCTGGACCGGCTCTGCATCAGGCAAAACGCCGCCATGATCCACGCGGCGGTGGTGGACTTCCGCGGCTCGGGGGTCCTGCTTCCAGCCTGGGGCGGAGTCGGCAAGACCAGCACGGTCGCGAAGCTTACGGCCATGCCCGGTGTGCGGTTCATGGCCGACGACTGGGCTTTCCTGGATGCCGACAGCATGCTCATGGGCTATGCGAAACCGATGTTCCTCAAGCCGCACCACCGCAGGATCTACCCCGAGGTGTTCAGCGGCGCCCGTAAGCCGCTGGCTCCCGGCTGGCTGACGAACACGGTGGCCCACCTTGCGACGGCTGTCCATCCGGTGATCGTCCGGTATCCGAAGACCGCCGCCTTCACCCGCCGATGGTCCCCGGAGCACCGGATGGTCCATCCAGAACTGGTTTTCGGGCAGGACGGCATCTCATCGGCAGCGCTCACCCGGCTGGCAATCTTCCTGGAGCGCTACGACGGTTCCGAAGCCCGGCTGGAGACACGGAGCCGCGAGTGGATGACCTCCCGCATCGTCGGGAACTTCCACTCCGAGCTCCCGGTGGTGTCACGGCGGCTGATCGAGGCCCTCGGCGCGACGGGCCTGGTTCCGCTAGAGGAGTTTTTCAGCCAGAAGGCAGCCGTGGTACGCCGCGCCCTTGAGGACGTGCCGTGCTCCCTGCTCAGGATTCCCGCCTCCTGGTCCGCCGACCGGACGTCGGACTATGTGGCAGGCCTGATCAGCTCCAAGCTGGAGGAGTGACTTGGGTGCCCACGTGAGCGACCTCGAAGTGTCCGTGGTGGTTCCCGCGCGGAATGCGGCGCGGTGGCTGGGCGAATGCCTGGAATCCATCCGCGCCGAAAAGCCGCGCGAGATCATTGTGGTGGATGGCTGCTCCACGGACAACACAGTGGAGATCGCACGGTCCATGGGCGCCCGCGTCATCTCGGACGAGGGCCGCGGGTTGCCGGCAGCTCGGATGCTGGGTGTCGAGAACGCCTGCTCCGACCTGGTAGCACTGATCGACGCCGACGTCGTCCTTCCGCCGGGCGCCTTGGGTGGTCTCCTGGACGAGTTCAAGGCCTGCGGCTACGACGGGCTGCAGTTCGGCCTGGTCAGCGAGGCGGACGGGCCCGGATACTGGGGTGCCGCCCTGTCTTGGCACCACATGCACAGCCGGGTACGCTCGTGGTTCGGCGTGTGCGCCACCCTCATGCGAAGGAAAGTGCTGCTGTCCGTGGCGTTCGATGAGACCTTCCGCTCCGGCGAGGACATCGAGCTTAGGATCAGGCTCGAAGAGGCGGGCTATCGCATTGGCGTCTCCAGCATCACTGCGGTGCGGCACCGGTTCATGGACACATTCGACGCCGCCCGCGACCAGTGGCTCCAGGACGGCGCCGGGCTGGCCCGCACGGTCCGCAAGCACCCAGGCCGCGCCGGCTGGCTTGTGGTGCTGCCGCTGCTGGCCGCCATCCGCGGCGCCGGCCTGTCGCTGCTGCATGCGCCCCGGTTCCTTGCGTACTGGGCCTGCTTCCTCGTGTACAACTACAGGTCGATGTTCGGCGAGCTCCTGCGGCCGCCCGGCACCGGCCTGTCCGTGGGCGGGAACGCCGCCTGGCTGACCGCCGCCCGGGTGGCCCCGATGGCCACCGGTTTCCTGTTCTGGGCGATGGCGGCGATCATGCTGCCGCCCGCGCAGCTCGGCATGGGTTCTGCGGTGGTGGCCGCCGCCCTCCTGACCGTGCATCTCGGGATGCTGGGGGTCGGGCCGGCCACGCTTACCCTGCTCCCCGGACAGTCCGACGGCGGCCGCCGGCTGATTGCCAGCAGCCTCCTCACCGTTGGGGTTTCCACAGTCGTGTTGTCCGGTGCAGTGGCGGCGGTGACCTACTGGCTGGGGTCTGGCGTGGGCCTGGCCTGGAACGATCCCGTCATAACCGGGATGTTCTCCGCGACGGCACTGTTCGCCGCGGTCGCGTATCAGCTGGACCACGTGGGCGTAGCGCAGGAACGCTCTGACCGCGCACTGGTCAGGAGCCTGACCCAAAGCCTGGTGCAACTGGCTGTGCTGGCCTTTGCCATGGCGGCCGGCATCCGGGAAGTGGCAGTGGTGGTGGCGGCGGTGGGCGCCGGCGCCCTGGCCAGTGTGGTCCTCGGGCTGCGCCAGCTCAACCGTGCCGGGGTATCACCGGACTGGAAGCACGGGCTCCGGCTCGGCCCGGCCCTGCGGCTGCTGAAGCCGGGCCTGCCGAACCATGCGCTGATGCTCGCAGACCGCGCCCCCCGGTATCTCCTTCCACTGATCGTGGCCGCTACCCTCGGCCCGGCCGCAACCGCGTCCTGGTACATGGCGTGGATGATGGCTTCGGCGGTCTTCTTCTTTCCTCAGTCTTCCGGGTTCTCCCTGCAGACCGCGTTGGCCGGAGGCAGGTCAAGGCCTGGGCTGGTGTCCTCCGCACTCAAGGCCAGCCTCGCCCTCACTTCCGTCGCCGGAGCCATGTTGCTCATAGCTGGCCCCTACCTTCTCGGTTTCCTTGGCCCGGAGTACGCGGCGACCGCCATCCTGCTTCCTGTCCTGGTGCCGGCGTTGCTGCTGGGCTGCGTGACTCAGGTTTACTTCGGTCTGTGCCGGGCGCAAGGCCGCCTCGCCGAGGCCACAGCCGTAGCTGTCTTCGCTGCCGTCCTTGTCGTGGGGCCAGCCTCGCTGGGCGCCCGCGAATTCGGCCTCCTCGGCGTCGCAGCCCTTTGGTCCGCCGCCCAGGCGTGCGCGGCTCTGATTGCCATCTGGCGCCTCAGGATGCTGTTGCCAGCAACGCCTCCAGCGGCTGGGCCTGGCACACCGGCAGCAACCGGTGCACGTGGTCTCTGGCCGGCGGCGTAACCCGGATTGATCCAACCGTCCCGCACCAGGGCATGTTCCGTTCCAGCCCCGCCGCCAGTGGATGCGGCGGGTCACGGTGGATTCGGCGGGTCCTGGCTGTGGTCAGCGTCGGGTTCACGTCGCAGGCATGATGGATCTAAGGTCGGCAGCAACGCCTCGATTCGGGACCACTGGTCATCCCCCAGGACGGCTGTTCGCGCAGGACAGCTGCTCGCGGCAATCCTCAAGCATTTCGCCCCGCTCCGCGGGTGCGCTGACACGGGTCAGGCTCAGCCACCGTCCGGACGCCAGTACCGCAACCCGCCGCTGGTGGCTCCGTCGGCGGCGACGTCGACCACGGCGTACGGGAACGCCCGACGGTCCGACTGGTCAAGTCCGCGCCCGCGGACGTCCGAACCCCACGTGCCGGTATTGACGTACCGGGTGGGGCTCGCCTCGAGCGCCGACTCGAGGGCCCGGTGGGTGTGGCCCGAGACGTACCAGGCCACCCCGGAACCGTGCGCCTCGAGGGTACGTGCGAACCGGCCCGCTGCCGCGGGAGCCTCCTCGCCGGTGACTCTGCGGCCGGCAGCCGCGAGCACCATGCGGGTCGCGGCGACCGGGAGCGCCGACACCGTCCGGAACCGGGACAGGCGCGCCAGGTCCCGAACGGCCACCCCGTCGAGCGCGAGCCGCTGTGACTCGGCCTGCAACAGCTCGTCATACGCGGGCTGCCGGACGCGGCGTTCCGCCCGCTCGGACGCCAGGCAGGCCCGGGCAACGGCCCCGGCGCGGCTCAGGCGCGACCTTGACGGAAGGGCGTTCCAGGCGGCGAGCGGTGGCAGGTCCAGCTCGTCGGTGCCGTTAACTGCCGCGCGGAGCACCTCGGGTATCCGATGCAGCGCGTGGTGATGGTGCCCGTGCTCGGCCACGAGCACGTGGGGCACGTGCAGGAACCACGGGTATACCCGGACCCGCGTCGGCTCGGCGGGTGACAGCAGCACCGACAGGCGGGCGGCGACCGAGGGCCGGGCCAGCTCCACGTCGTGGTTGCCGCACACGAAGTGCAGCTGCACGCCGCGCGCCGCACACGCCTTCATCGCCGAGAACGTGTCTGGGTGGCGGGCGAGGATGGACTCAAGTCGGGCCAGGCTCTCGTCCTCCGCGAACCCGGCCAGCTCGAACGTGTCGCCGACGAAGGCGACGTGCTGCTGCGAACCGGAGGCTGCGAGCACCTCGCGGCGCAGGAACTCGGGCAGCACTCTGCCGGGGCTCCGCGGGTCGTCGTCCGACACGCCCAGATGGAGGTCGCTGAGGAGCCACCACCGCGCGGGGCTGCTCACGCGAGCAGTCCCAGCACGCGTGGAAGGAAGAGGAACAGGTACATCGTCCACATGGCGGCGACTGCCCACCGGCTCACCCTTCGGCTAAGGAGCCCCTTGCGTGTGGGCTGCCCGGTATCAGGGACTGTGCGTCGGACCTCGAGCGCCACGAGGGTCATGAGCAGGCCGGCAGCCGCGAGCAGTCCCGCGAGTTCGATTATCATGTTGTTGCCTCCTGCCGGGCGCGTGCCATGCACGCTAGAACGGTGATGACGCCCATCGAGACGACGCACGCCTGCCAGGACCACACAGCGAGGTAGAACATCGCAGTGGACACGACCGTGAGCGCGGCGAGGCCGAGCGCCAGGACGAGCAGCGCGCCCAGCGCGATGTCGGTCACCTGTGTGAGTCGGGCCAGTGCCTGCCCGGGGAGCAGGACGAGGACGGCTATCGCGGCGATCGTCTGCAGCGGTGTCGGCAGCCCGACGAGCGTAATTAGCGACAGCGCGACGGCCGAGAGACCGAGCGCCAGGGTGAGCCGGCTGATGCTTCCGATGTTCATGGCGTCACCCGGTACACGCGTGCGTCAACGTTGCTGAACACAAGTTCCACGCCGTTCTGCGCGCCCAGCCACTTCTCCAGCTCGGAGAAGCCACCGGCGCCACGGACGCCCTGGAGCACAAGGCTCGCCTCCGACGAGCGCGTGATCAGCAAGACGGCACCGGCTGTGCTGCGCCGGGCGTAGTCGTAGACGAGTGGGCCGCATCTCGCCGTCGACAAGTCGGACCGGCACAGGTCCTCGATCGTCCGGGACCGGTGATCGAGGTAGGCCTCACTCCGCCACGGTGTCGGGTGGGCAGCCGAGATGATCGCCGAGCCGGGGGGCGCGAGACGCTGCATGGCGGCGACGGCGTCAATCTCATCATGAGTGAACACGTCATACCGGGCGTTTCCGAACCGGCCCGTCACGGTCAACACGGCCAGTAGGACGCAGGTGAGCGCAAGGCCCCCCGCGGCAAGGTAGGAGCGGCGTTTGCTGTCGTCAGCGGCAAGGTAGGAGCGGCGTTTGCTGCCGTCGGCGGGAAGTTTGCTGCCGACCGTGGAAAGTTTGCTGCCGTCCGTAGGAAGCAGGACCGAGCACGCCTGCAGGGCGATGAAGGGCAGCGCGAACAGCGAGACGCGGATGAGCATCTCCCCGCCGTACACCTGGGCGGGGAAGAGCAACAGTGGGGTGACGGCGAGGAGTACCACCCGGATGTCGAGACGCCCTCTGCGCCAGTCGCGCCAGGCGCCGGCGGCGGCGAGCCCCCACAGCACAAGGGTGAGAAGGGCCCGGACCTGCACCACGAGCACGTGCCCGTCGGTCCCGCGCACGCGGTCGAGGACGTTCGCCTCGGTCGCGGCCTCCAGTCCTGCGTCGGCCAAGGGTGGGTGCCCGAGGAGGTATGCACTCGCGGGGTAGGCGAGCCAGAGCGTCAGCACGACTATGGTGATCAGGGGCAGCCTGCTGGGCCACACACGTCCGCTCAGGGTGAGAGCGGTGACGCCGATGAGCAGCATGAAAGGCGTCAGCTGATGGCTCGCGACGATGACCGTGATGAGCAAGAGGGTTATCACGAGGGCGCCTACCCGGTACCCCGGCCGGGGTTCGGCGGGCGACCTGCCTCGCCACCACGCCGCCAGGTCCGCGCGCCGGAAGCCGCGGAACTGGGGGGCCCGCGCGGCCAACGGACCGAGGAGCAGCGCGATCACGACAAGGTGCAGGAAGAAGCCGAAGGCCTGGGGAGACAGGTAGTCCTGGTCCTGCCAGTTGCCGAGGCAGAAGAGCCAGAGCGCAAGATAGCGCCGTCGCGGATCGCGCGTCAGGTAGCCCGTCAGCACGGCCAGGGCAGCGAGCCACAGACCCATGTTGAGCACCGGCGCCCACAGGGCAAGGGCCACGGGGTCGAGACCGGTCGCCCGGAGCACCGTGGACAGGAGGGCGAAGAAACCCGGCCAGTTGAAGTACCCGTCGATGTCCGGGTCGATCCCCTGGGTGTGCGAGAGGGCGTCGGCGATGCCGAGATGACGGAACGCGATCTCACCCCGCGGTATATCAGTCACGAAAGCTGCGGTCCCGAAGAGCACCAGCACGAGCACGACGACGAGCCAAATCATGACCGGGCGGCGCGCCGGGCCGGCGGCATCCCCCCGCAGCGCCACGACGAAGGCGACGTTCAGAATCAGGACCCCCGCCCAGAACGGGTAGGGCAGCACGGCGACGAGCCCGAGGTCGTTGTCCACGGGCGCGGTCACCGTGGAGGCAGCCCCCACGGCAAGCGCCAGCGAGACGACGCCTGCCAGAGCGCACCACGCCTCACGGGACTTCCAGCGTTCCTTGGTACGGGTGGTCGCTTCGAGTGTGCCAGTCATCGTATGTCCTTCCTGGTGTGCCGGAGCACGGCGAGTAGCCGGAGGCCGACCGCCGCGGCCCCGATGGAGAGCACCACCAGCCACGCAAGGGCCATGGCGGTGGCGCCTCTGTCGGCGGCCGAGAGCGCTGAAACGCAGAGGGCTATGCCCAGCGTCGTGCCGACCACGATCGCCTCCGTGTAGCGACCGCGGGCCCGGCACACGGCGTTATAGGCCTGCAAAACCGCATACGGCACCAGGCCGGCGGCCAACCACCGCAGAGCGCCGGCGGACGAATCGGCGTACCGCTCTCCCAGCAGGCTGAGCAGCGGGTGGGCGAGGAGGACGAGGACGGCGGCAGCCAGACCTCCTACGGTGAGCGACAAACGGAGGCTCGCCCACGTCGTCGACGTCAGGCGGTCCGCGTCGCGGACGCTCTCGGAGAACTGCACGATGCCCATCAGCATCGGAGCGGAGTAGGCGGCCCAGGCCATCATCCATGCGGGGTACCAGTAGGCAGCGGCCTCCGGCGCCACCATGTGCGCGAGCAGGAGCGGCAGCAGCAGCCCGGGGGCGCGCTCGGTGAGGGTGAGGAGCTGGTGCGGAATGCCCAGCGCCAGCAGTGGACGGCCGCGCGCCGGGCGCAAGGTCAGTCGCGGCCGGTAGCCGACCAGTCTTCGCAACTGGACCGCACCGACGACGCACGCCACGGTGGTTCCGAGGGTCCAGCAGGCCATCAGCACGTCGGCGGAGGCGCCGTGCGCCAGCCAGGCCACGAGCGCTGCAGCCACGAGTGAGACCCCGCCGCCCAAGGCGTACCTCAAGGTCGCGCTGGCACCGCGTCCCAACGCCACGAGCGCCTGGTCCAGAACGATTACCAGGGTGCCGGTGACGGCAGCCACGAGGAACGTGAGCCAGAAGAGAACCGATGTCGTGGCCGTGTCCGGCATCACGGCGGACTGCAGCACGAGGTAGCCGAGGGCCAGCCCGGTGCCGGCTACCCCCACGATGGCGAACGCCGCGTCCAGCACCCTCCCGGGCGGCTCCCCTCGCCCCACCGCGACGATCACGGCCGAGCCGGCGCCAAGCACCGCGAGCTGCGTGCAGATCATCACTGCCGAGACCGCGGCCGTGGTGAGCCCGACCTCACGGTCGGACGTCGCGCGCGCGGCCACGATCCAGAACGCGAAGCCCGCACCCGTCTGGGCGGCCTTTCCCGCGACGAGGCCCAGCGAGCTGCGCAGGGCGGAGTGCCGGACGGCGGAGGCGTCCGGCACAGCGGTCCCCGCTTTAGCCCTCACGACGCCAGGCCCCTCGCCAGGCCCACATAGTTGCACCAGCAGAAGGCGGCGTAGTAGCGCAGCCACCGGGGCTGGCCCTTGGCGAGGCTCAAGGCGCTGCCCCGGACTGCCGCGGCAGCGGGCAGCAGCGCCAACCTCGCACCGCGCCAGCCATGCTTGCGGATCATCCGTCCCAGTCCCGTTCCGTCCATGAGGAACTGGTCTAGCGCGAAATCAAAGTCGTCTGCAGCGAAACGGTGTTCGACGACGACCCGGCGCGAGACCGCCGTACGCATTCCTGACTGGCGCATCCGCCAGCGCAGCTCGATGTCCTCCCCCGATTTGAACGAGTCGTCGAAACCCACGTCCAGCATCAGGTCCCGGTCGACGACAGTCGCCACGAGCCCGAACCAGTTGCGGCTGCGGCCGGTGCGGTGGTGATGTGCCAGCGCCTGCCCCCAGTAGCCTGGTCCACCGACACTCTCCAGACCGGCCTGAAGGGCGTCATAGCCGCCTTCGACAAGCTCCGTGAGCAGGTCGGCGACCCCCGTGGGCCCGAACACGACGTCGGTGTCGACGAGCAGGACCCAACGGGTGCTGCTGTTCCGCACACCGAGCGTTCGTGCCCATGGCAGGCCGCGGCCCTCGTCACTCAGGACCCGGGCACCGGCCTCGTGGGCGAGGGCGACGGTGCTGTCGGTGGAGCATCCGTCCACCACAATGATTTCGGCAACACCCGATTGGCGCAGGGCCTCCAGACAGCGCGGGAGCATGCGCTCCGCGTTGCGGGCCGGAACGACGGCGGTGAGATCGGCAGTGCTGTGATCCACTGCGTCCTCCTCAGGCTTGCTCGTCGAGGACCGACGGCAGCAGCTCCTCGAGATGCCGCACAATGTCGTCGGATGCCTCGTCTGCCGAGTACGCGGCGGGCACCTGCAGCAGATGGCAGGGCCGTCCGTCGAGCGCCTTGCTCAGCACGAGCCCCTTCGCCGCGAAGTGCTCGCGCCACGGGACGACGGACGTGGCTGCCAGGCCGGTTACGACCTGTTGCGAGAAGCCCGCCATCTCGATGTGGAAGTTGCCGAGCATGCGGTCGACCATCCAGTCGCTCGTCCGCTCAACGATCCGGGACCGGGCGCCCTCGAAGCGCTCGACGTAGATGGCGGCCGCGAGCGGGGCCGAGGTGGTCACTTGCCGCCCCGGGAACGCGGTCGCTGGCTTGACCATGCGGTGCTCCGGCGACCATCGCCGGGAGAAGTCCGCCAGGCGCGGATAACGGATGACGTACGGGTGCACCACCGTGGTCAGACGGCCGACGCCCTTCGAGAGCCGTGACGGGATAAGGGGTTTCCGGACACCTTCGAACAGGTGCGGGTAGATGGTCCGGTGGTGTGGCTTGATGAACATGGGCTTCGCGTATCCGAGCAGGGTGGCGTCCTCGGCGAGGAAGGCCCAGTCGTCGCCCATGAATGACCACCCCTCGCGCCGCATCAGCTTGGCGACGGTGCTCGTCTTACCGGTCCCTCCGGCGGCGGGAAGCGCGATCGCGTGACCCCGGTACGCCATCGTTGCCGCGTGGATCATGCCGGCTCCTCGAGCGACCATGGCGGCATCGAGAACGGGGACCACAGACGTCAGCAGCTCGCCCGGCCCGTGAATGCGCCACTGCTCTCCATCCCTCACAACCTGGACCCGATCGTCTTGAAAACGCACGCTGCTCTCGGTGTACGCGAGCTCGTGCTCAAGCAGACCAGCATCCGGCATCGGCTCCGGCCGGTCATTGACGACGATGTCGGCCGGCCGTTCGGTGTCGCTGGCGAAACACGCCAACATGCTCTGGAGCTGGGCCGCTGCCGGGGCCTTTGCGTCGACGCGGATCGTGACGCGGCCGTGGATGTCGAAGTGCAGTGCCTTGCTCTGCAAGGTGCGCATGGTCGTCCCCTGTCTGGGTGGTGTCGGGCGGATGGTGTCGGGCGGATGGTGTTGCTGGTGTGGACGGTGCCGGCCGTGCCGACACCGTCCACCTACTAGTTCAGGGTGAGCACCAGCTTCGGTGCGAGAGTGCTGCCAGCCTCCCTGGAGTTGAGGTCCAGGCCGTCGCTGCTGCTGGAGTCCATACCAAGAGTGAGCTGTTGTCCAAGCTCACCGGCGAGGCCGGTGACCGTCAGCGGAACGCTGTAGCCGGTGTTGGTCGCTGTCGGACCGAGCGTGCCGATGGCGGTGGTGCCCATCGCCGGACGGTTGTTGTACGTGATCCCGGTTTCGGACCAGCCGTCATTAGCGACCAGCTTGACGTTCTGCTGGCCCGTGGACCCGCTCCCGGCGCTACGCAGCTGCAACGTCGCGCTCTGCAGCGTCCTACCCGCATAGGCCGACAGGTCGAACTTCAGGTACGTGCCCTCCACCGGGCTGTTGTCCACACCCAACAAGGTGCTCGTGCCGAAGTTCGTCGTCGGCGACGCGCTGGTCACATAGCTGTCAGCAGTGGCGGTCAGCGTGACGGTCTGCGGCGTCGTGCCGCCGCCCACGGCAGCCGTGGTGAACTGCCAGGTCTTGTCCGTCGCCATCGCGTTACCGGCAGCATCCTTCACTCCGCTGGCACCGCCCTTGATGGTCGCCGTGTAGGTCGTCCCCGCCGCCAGGTCGGCAGTGGGGTTCAACGTCGCAACCCCGCCGCTGTACGTCACAGCGGCCCCCACCGTCGTCGTACTCGACGTCAGCGTGAACGTGGACGACGTGACCGTCGACGAAGTCATCGCCTCGGAGAACGTTCCCGTCACATTCGTCGTCACCGCTGTGCCGGTCGCACCGGCAGTCGGAGACGTACCCGTCACGGTCGGAGCGGTCGTATCCGCACCACCACCACCACCGGTGGAGTCGTAGTAGTGCCAGTACCGGCTTGTGGCGTTCACATCGGCGAGCACCAGGAGGCCGCTGTTGGCCGTGCCGGAAGCATTACTGTTGAGGTTCTGCCTCGTCGACGTTACGTTGTGGACATACTGGTCGCCGTCCACGATACGGGCCGTCTTCGTGGTGGTGAAGCTGATGTTGTTCAGCGGCGTGGACTTCTCGTAAATCGCACCACCCGAGCTGGTGCAGACACCGGCGTTCGTCGTGCCGCTCGGTTTCGGATAGGTAGCGAAGGTACGCAGCCTCTGCGCAAACTCGTCAATCATGACGATCACCCGGTTCGGGCACTCCGACACGGTCGCGATCGTGTGCGCCGTCCACGCCGTGCCATTCAACACCAACAGCTGGATCAGCGGCAGGGACGCCGACGTGTTCGACGTCTTCACAGCGGCGAAAACCTGATGGTTCGTGGAGTCCAGCCACTTCAGGTTCATATGGTCGTCACCGCTGCGCAGCCCCTTCACCGCCGCCACAGGAGTGGTCCAGGCGGTGTTCGACGGGTCGGTATCGACATGGTAGCTCCAGTACATGCCGTCAGTGGCGTCACCAACCTGCCGGCTCCACATCACACCGATCTTGCCGGGTCCGAACGCGATCACAGCCGAATTGTCGTCCACTGACACGTTGCTCAACGACGCAGGATGCGCGAACGGCGTTCCCCACGTTATGCCATCGGTGCCAGTAACGTTCAGAAAGATCCGGTTCCCCTGCTGCCAGGTGGCCCACACCCGACCAGTCGAGTCCTTGTCGATGGACATGGTCTCAACCTTGTTGTTGTGGATCCTTTGAGAGCTCAGCAGCGTGTACGTCTTCGTACTCGAGTTGTAGCTGTAACGCCGCATTGTCGACGGGAAGTTCGGCTCAAACGGCAGGCCGTCATTAACGAACCGATAGCTCGCCACAAACAACGTCTTCCCGTCCCACAACACGTCATGATGGGTGTTCGCCTGCGTCTCCGTCGTCACACCCGTATTGACCCACGAGTTGGTCGCGGCATTGAACCGGAAGATATGGAAGTCCGAGCTGGCAGTGTCCCACAGGTTCCCCCACCAGATCCCGTCGTTGAACCACAGCGCATTCTCCTGCCGCTTTGTACCTGTTGGCGTCCCAGTTCCCGAATGCGAGAAATCCTCAACCCCAACATCACCTGCAGCGGCCGTCGCCGTAACCGGCACCACCAGGGCACTCAGCGCAAGCAGGAGCGCTGTCAGCAGTGCATGGAGCCACAGATTCCGCGACCCGCGACGAAGACCAGCCGAGCGACCACGTCCCCGCCTTACGCCAAGCCAGGAAGTCCTGCCACCTCTGCCACGCCTGCCCACGTGAAAGAATGCATAGCCCAGCATTGTTGCTTCCCGGAGTTGAACGTCGGCCTGTATAGGGATGCTCACTAGCCTCACCACTCATCGAAGTTGTTTGCCTATGCCAGTTCCGAGCAACCTTCCGGGCTGAATCGGAGACATCGAAGCGCCTGCTGCTGCGGTCCTGGCAACTTGCGTGCACTCCCCCTCGGAACATGGTCGGCTCGCCAACTTGTAAAAAGCTTGGGAATTCTTGAGCTAGCCCCAGTTATAGGGGGCTAAGATCCCTGGGAACCGGCAAGTCCCAATGCCACACTTCCCCATGGCCAGCGCGCATTCAGCAGCCTGTAGGGCACCGGACTAGACTCTCCCCCATGGCCGTCTACCTCGATCCGCCGCTTTGGCCTGCCCATGAAACACTGTTTTCGCATCTGATTTCGGACACCTCCCTGGCGGAACTGCATGCCTTCGCCGCTGCGGCGGGCATCCCGGAACGGGCATTCGACGGCGACCACTACGACGTGCCGCAGCGCCGCTATGACGATCTGGTGGCCGCCGGCGCCATTCCGGTGGAGGCGCGGGTCCTCGTCCGGAAACTCATCGCCAGCGGGCTTCGGATCCCGGCCCGCAGCCGGACGAAGTCCCTGAAAACTCCCTTGCTCAACCGCTGGAGCATGGTGATGCCGGGCCAGGACGCCCTGTTCCTGGACCTGCTGGACCGCTGGAGCGAGAGCCACCGCAGGTACCACGGCTGCACCCACCTGCTCGCCGTGCTGGAAGCCCTGGACCTGCTCACCGCACCCGCCCGGCCGCCGCGCACCGTGCTGCTGGCGGCCTGGTTCCACGACGCCGTCTACCGGGGAGTGGCGGGCCAGGACGAGGAGGAATCCGCCCAGCTCGCCGAACTCAGGCTCAGCCAGGCCGGACTGCCGGCGGCCGACGTCGAAGAGGTGGCGCGGCTGGTCCGGCTCACCTCGGATCACCGGCCGGAGGCCGGGGACGACGACGGCGCCCTCCTCTGCGACGCGGACCTGTCAGTTCTCGGCGGCAAACCGGAGCCCTACGCCCGGTACGTGGCGGCAGTCCGGGAAGACTATGCACACATCGGCGACGCCGACTTTGCGGCCGGCAGGGCCGCCGTCGTCCGCCAGCTGCTGGCACTGGACCCGCTCTTCCACACCGAGCGGGCCCGCAGCCTGTGGCTGGAGGCCGCCCGGCGGAACCTGCAGGGCGAACTGGCCTGACCGGTGCTCGGCCTGACCGACACCGGCCGGACGCCGCGTAGGGTCAGCGGTAGGCCGTGATGAACGGCCTGTCGGTGGGCACGATCTGCTTGCCCAGTGGCATGAGGGAAACCGGGATCAGCTTCAGGTTGGCGATGGCCAGTGGGATGCCGATGATGGTGACGGCCATGGCGAACGCCGTGACCACGTGCCCGATGGCGATCCAGATGCCGGCCACCAACAGCCAGATCACGTTGCCGAGGAGCGAGAACACGCCGTTTCCGCCCGGCTTATCCACCACCATCCGCCCGAAGGGCCACAGGGTGTAGGA
The DNA here is from genome assembly GCF_018613795.1 of Arthrobacter sp. ISL-65. Lineage (GTDB taxonomy): Bacteria > Actinomycetota > Actinomycetes > Actinomycetales > Micrococcaceae > Arthrobacter. Next base: position 142,001 of record NZ_JAGGPN010000004.1, on the reverse strand, counting down.
CGCGATCCGGAAGGAGGCGATGCCCCAGGGGATGGTCACGATGAGCAGGCAGCAGATGATGCCGGCGGCGAAGTAGCCCACCGCCAGCCAGAAGCCGCCGAAAACCAGCCAGATGATGTTCAGGATTGTCTTCATCCGTCCATTCTGCCGGGCCGGAAGGCTGAAGCACCCCGAGACCTGCCCTGAATTAACCCTTAACCTTCAGGCTGCGAACTTTCGTCTTTGGACACCTTCACCCTTGTGCTGAGGCGCGGGACCCCGGCGGCCGCGACCAGCAGCGCGAGGAGCCCCAGGCCCAGCGGGAGCGAGGCGGCGGTGGCGACGGCTCCCACCAGGAGCGGGCCGCCGGCGTCGCCGAGTTCGCGCCCCAGCTCGGCCGAGCCCATGGTCCGCCCCATCCGGTCCTTCGGCGTGCTGTCAGCCAAATGCGCGAAGCCCAGCGGCGTGGCCGCGCCGACGCCGGCCCCAATGACCGCCGCCGCGATAAAGATGGTGGCAGGCCCCGGGGCGGCGGCCACCAGGGCGACCCCGGCGGCGGTGAGCAACAGGCCGGTGCGCATTCCGCCCGCGTCGCCGATGCGGTGCATGTCGCGCATCGCTCCGATCCGCGGCTGGGCCAGCAGGGAGGCGACGGCCAGCACACTGACGGCGGCCGTGCCGGCCACCGGATCGAGGCCGTGCTGCACGGCCAGGGCCGGAAGGAAACCGATAGCCGCCCCCATGGCCGCCATCGATGCCGCCAGCACCAGGGTGGGCACCAGGAACCTGCGCTCCGCAACCTGCCGGGCCAGGTCCAGCACGGTGTACCGCTGGCGCGGGAGCGGCGGCAGGTGCGGCACGCCGAGAAGGACCCACACGGCGGTGGCCGCGGCAATCACGGACAGCGCCCCGAACAACAGCGCGAAGCCGCCGGAGGCAATCAGCCCGGCGCCGAGCAGCGGGCCGATCACATATCCGAGGCTCTTCCAGGACCCGTACCTGCCGAAGAAGGTCCCGGCGTTCTTCCCGGCCGAGAGCCGGGCCACCATGGCCGAGGACGCCGGCGAGAACGCCGAGGCAGCGGCGCCCTGGCCCAGGCGGGCCAGGCCGAGCAGCAGCGGATTTGCGGCCCACAGGCCGATCAGGGACAGGACGGCGAAGCCGAAGAGGCCGCCGACAATGACCGGCTTGGCCCCGATCCGGTCGCTCAGCGCGCCAAAGACGGGCTTGAGGAACACCTCGGAGATGTCGTAGACGGCCAGCAGGATTCCCAGGTTCAGCAGGGTCAGGCCGATGCTGCCGCTCTGGGCGCCCATGCCGGCGGCAATGCTGTGGGCGCCGAACGCGGTCACGAATCCGGCAGCGTAGAGGGGCGCCGCGGGCGTCCGGGCGCGCGTCGCCTGAGTCACGGGGTCGCCGGAGTCACGGGGCGGTCAGCCTTTGGCTGCCGTCACGAAGGCCCTGATCTTGGCCAGGTCCTTCACTCCCCTGCTCTGTTCGACGCCGGAGGAGACGTCCACGCCCCACGCGCCGGCATCACGGGCGGCCTGGGACACGTTGGCGGGATCGAGGCCGCCGGCCAGGAGCCACTGCCGTCCCGCAAGGCCCTTGGCAAGCACCGAACCGTAGTCCCAGGCCTCGCCGGAACCGGGAACTGCGGCGTCGATAAGCAGCAGTTCCTCGCCCCAGTTGGCAAACGCGTCCGGTGCGGCACCCATGGTGACGGCGCGGATGACCTTCATGCCGGCGTCGTGCACTGTTTTTACGTCATCCGGTGTTCGCTCACCGTGAAGCTGAATCCAGCCCAGCCCGGCGGCGCGGGCGATGGCCACCGCGTCGGCGGCCGGTTCGGAACGGAAGACGCCGACGGCGGCCACACCGTCGGGCACGGCCTTCACGAGCTGGGTGACCTGCGCGGGCGACACCACACGGGGGCTGGCCGTCAGGACAAAGCCGACGGCGTCCGCTCCGGCTTCCACGGCTTCCCGGACTGATTCAGGCGTGCTCAGGCCGCAGACTTTAACGAACATTCACCGGCTCCTCGTTGTTGAAAGCGTCGCCCACGACCGCAGCGATCCGTCGCCGACTTTACGCGGGGAAGGAGGGTGCGGGCAACGCGCGGATAGGCTGGGCTGATGCAGATCATCCGCTTCGCCGACCTCAAAGCCCAGCCCTGGCGCAACGGCGGCGGTGTCACCCGCGAGCTGGCCAGCCATCGCGGAGATGCTTCGTCTGACGGCGCTTCGTCTGGGGCCACGTCATCGGACGACGGCGCGTGGGACTGGCGGGTCAGCATCGCCGACGTCACCAGCGCCGGGGAGTATTCCCCCTTTCCCGGGATGGAACGCGTGCTGACCGTGGTCGAAGGCGAACTGCTGTTGCTGGCCGTGGACGGGACCGAGCACCCGCTCGAAAAATACCGGCCCTTCCGGTTCCCCGGCGGTGCGGCCTCCTCCTCGGCCCTGCCCACCGGCGATGTCCGCAACCTCAACGTCATCGCCCGGGAGGGCGCTTTCAAGGCGTACACCTCCATCGTGGAGCTCTCCAAGAAGCGGGCCCATCCCGTGTTCGAGGGCCAACTGGGCATCCTGCTGCAGGGCCAGGCGGCGGTTACCGCAGGTTCCGATACAAGCGAGCCGGCCGGTGAGGTTACTGAGCCTGTTCCGCTCAGCCGCTACGACGCAGTGGTGGGTTCGGACAGCCGGACGCCGGAGATCCTGGGCCGCGGGTTCCTGGCCGTGGTGTCCATCGACCCGGTGACTGACTAGCGGCTCTGGTCCGCAGCCGGTACCGGAACCTAGACTCGATGCCATGACCAAGTCAAAATTCAGCGACCTCCTGCTGCTGCAGATCGGCAACGAATTCGCGGCCTCGCAGCAGTACATTGCCGTGGCCGTCTGGTTCACCAACCAGGACCTCCCCCAGCTGGCCAGGTACTTCTACCGGCAGTCGGTGGAGGAACGCAACCACGCCATGATGATGGTGCAGTACATGGTGGACCGCGGCGTTTCCGTCAGCATCCCCGGCGTGCCGGCCGTCCGCAATGACTTCGCCTCCGTCACGGACCCGCTGGCACTCGCGCTGCAGCAGGAGAAGGAAGTCACCCGCAGCATCGAAAGCCTCTTCCGCGCAGCTCGGGCCGAGGACGACGCCCTCGGCGAGCAGTTCATGCTCTGGTTCCTCAAGGAGCAGGTGGAGGAAGTCGCCTCGATGACCACCCTCCTGAACATCGCCGAACGGGCGGACAACACCTTCGACATCGAGAACTTCGTCGCCCGGGAAACCATCGGCGACGGCGGCCGCGATGCCGCAGCACCGGAGGCAGCAGGCGGCACCCTCTGACCGGAGCGTTCTTTGGCGGCGGCCTCTGGCCCGAGGAGCTCAGGACCCGCTGGCGGTGAGCTTTGCCACCAACGGTGGCCGCCGCCGTCGGGCGTTGCTAGGGTGAAAACCAAGGTCCCCTTTCCCGGGCCTCCGGACGACGGTTCAGTACCCGGTGCGCGACAAGACTGGCCAAAGGATCTGTCATGTCGTGGTTCATCCTCATTTTTTCCGGCGCCCTTGAGGCGGTGTGGGCGGCAGCGCTGCACCGGGCGTCCCAGTCCTCCGGCCGGCGCCGGCTCGCGGCCGGAGCCCTCTTCCTCGTGGCGGTCGTGGCCAGCACCGCAGGCCTCGGCATCGCCATGCAGTCCATTCCCACCGGCACCGCCTATGCGGTGTGGGTCGGCGTGGGTGTGGTGCTGACGTCCGCTTACGCGATCGTCGCCAAAGTAGAACGGCCGACGGCGGCCCGGCTCCTGCTGCTCGCCGGAATCGCCGCGTGCGTGGTTGGTCTGAAGGTGGTGGCGTGATGCCCGCGAAACCTGCCACGGCCTGGATCATCCTGCTCGCCTCCGCCGTCCTCGAGGCTGTCTGGGCCACGGCGCTGGGCCTGTCCGACGGGCTGACCCGGCCACTGCCTACCGTCGTTTTCGTAGTGACCGCTGCGCTCAGCATGCAGGGCCTGGGCATGGCGGTGAAGCACATCCCGCTCGGCACCGCCTACGCCGTCTGGGTGGGGATCGGCGCGGCACTGACGGTCGGCTGGGCCATGGCCACCGGCGTCGAGCCCTTCAGCCTGCTCAAGGTGCTGTTCATCGCGGGCATTGTGGGATGCGCGGCCGGGCTCAAGATGCTGCCGGCGGGGCGGCCCCGTCAGCGCCGGACCGAGCGCGGGGCTGATTCGGCTCCCTAACTGGGTCTCCTCTTTAGACTGGGCTCATGGACACGCTCATGCACTCACTTCGGGATATCACCATCCGCCGGATCTCGGTCAGCGAGATGGACAACAACGTGTATCTGCTGACGGCAAAGGAGTCCGGAGCGCAGCTGCTGATTGACGCCGCTGATGACCTGCCGGCCATCCAGGGCCTGCTGGCGGATGCCGCGGCGGACACCTCAGGCGAGCCCAGGCTGGCGCTCATCGCCACCACGCACCAGCACTGGGACCACGTGCGCGCACTGCCGGCCCTCGTCGAGGCCACCGGAGCCAAGACCGCTGCCGGCACCGACGACGCCCCGGAACTGCCTGTGAAGGTGGACGTGTTGCTGGACCACGGCGACGTCGGGAACTTCGACGGGTTCGACGTCACCGCCGTCCACCTGCGCGGCCACACCCCCGGCTCGGTGGCGCTGGTCTACCAGGATCCGGAGGGACCGGCCCACATCTTCTCCGGCGACTCCCTGTTCCCAGGCGGCGTGGGCAACACGCAGAAGGACCCCGAGCGGTTCGACCAGCTGCTCACCGACGTCACCGAGCGGATCTTCGGCGTCTATCCGGACAGCACCGTGGTGCACCCGGGCCACGGCAAGCCGACAACACTCGGCGCGGAGCGCCCGCACCTTGAGGAGTGGCGCGCCCGCGGCTGGTGAATCCGGGGTAACAAAAAGCCGGTGGTTGAGCTTGTCGAAACCCGGGTTTCTCCAAGCTCAGCCACCGGCTAGCCTTCAGGCGCTTAGTTCCTAGCGGCCGCGGCGCTCGTTCGACGCCGGGGCCGACGCGCGGCGCGGGGACTTCCGGGCCGGACGGCCGTCACCGGAGCGGCCGCTGCCGCCCGAAGAGGAACCGCCCGAGTACGAGCCGCCCGACGTGCCGCCAGTGGTGGAGGACCAGACCGGACCGTTGCCGCCGGCCTTGCTGCCAGCCGCTGCGCGCTGGCCGGTTGCCGGACGTCCGCTGCGCTGGCCGCCGGTGGCCGGGCGGCCGGTGCCGCCACGGGGAGCATCGCTGCGGGTGAACCGGGATTCGGAACGTCCGTCCGAACCGCGGCCAGCCGATGAACGGCCACCAGCGGCAGGAACGTCGTTGCGGTGCGTGGACGCCGTGCCACGGCCACGCGCGTTGCGGCGGGCTGCAGCTGCCGCAGTGGCGCGGTCCTCGTTCTGCTCGACTACGCGGTCTGCAGCGTCGCGGGCAGCGGCGCGGCCCTCGTAGGCAGCGGCACGGCGTTCGGCGCGGGGCAGGTCCGTGCGCGGAGCCTCAGCGGCAACCCGCCCGCGGCCGCCGCGGCCACCCCGGCCACCGGCCGTGGGTGATGCCTGCCGGCGTGCGCGCTTCCGCTCCGCGTTGGCGCCGGTGGAGGTGCCGCCGCCGTGCTGCGCGGCCTTGGCAGCCAGCAGTGCGGCGCGGGTGCGCGGATCGATCTTGTCAGCCATTTCGCCCACCAGATCTGCAACCAGCGGGGAGTTGGCACTGACGCGCTCGAAGTTGACCTCAACGCCGGCAGCCTTCATCAGCTTCTTGACGTCAGACTGCTGCTCCGGGAGGGTCAACGTGACCACGGTGCCGTCGGAACCGGCGCGTGCCGTACGGCCGGAGCGGTGCAGGTAGGCCTTGTGCTCCGTGGGCGGGTCAACGTGGATAACCAGTTCGACGTCGTCCACGTGGACGCCGCGGGCGGCGACGTCGGTGGCCACCAGGACGCGGACGTCACCGGAGGAGAACTCGGCAAGGTTGCGGTCGCGGGCGTTCTGCGACAGGTTGCCGTGCAGGTCGACGGCGGGAATTCCGGCGTCGGTCAGGGTCTTGGCCAGCTTGCGGGCATGGTGCTTGGTCCGCATGAAGAGCACGCGGCGGCCGGCGCCGGAGGCGAGCTCGACGATCAGCTGCTTCTTGACCGTCTGGTCGTTGACCACCAGCACGTGGTGCTCCATCGTGGTCACCGCGGCCTGGGGGTCGTCCACGGAGTGGGTCAGCGGGTTGGACAGGTAGCGCTGGACGATCTTGTCCACGCCGTTGTCCAGGGTGGCGGAGAACAGCAGGCGCTGGCCCTGGCTGGGGGTCATGTCCATCAGCTTCTTCACCACGGGCAGGAAGCCGAGGTCAGCCATGTGGTCGGCCTCGTCCAGAACGGTGATTTCCACTGCCTCGAGGGTCAGGATGCGCTGGCGGATGAGGTCCTCCAGCCGGCCCGGGCAGGCGATGACGATGTCGACGCCGGCGCGCAGGGCCTTTTCCTGGCGTGCCTGGGAGATGCCGCCGTAGATCACGGTGGTGTTCAGGCCCATGGCCTTGGCCAGCGGCTCGATGGTGGCGTTGATCTGAGTGGCGAGCTCACGGGTCGGCGCGAGGACCAGGCCCATGGGGCGCCCGGGCTTGCGGAAGTGCTTGGCTTCCCGCTCAGCGAGTCGTGCTACAAGCGGGATGGCAAACGCGATGGTCTTACCGGAGCCTGTGCGGCCACGGCCCAGGACGTCGCGGCCGGCCAGGGTATCCGGCAGGGTCTTGACCTGGATGGGGAAGGGGGATTCGATGCCCTGGGCAGTCAGGGTTTCGGTGAGTGCCTTGGGCGTGCCGAGGGCAGCAAAAGTAGTCATATGCGTTTATCAGGGTCTTTCAGGCGGTATCCAGCGGATATCGGCCCCCGACGCCGGTTGGCGCAGGGGGTCGCCGAAGAAAAGTCAGGTGGTCAACCGGGCTGCTGCCAGTTTCAGACAGCGGCCGCCGGGACCATTAGCGTTCATCGACGCAGGATGTGCCTCTCACATGAAAAAAGCCCACCAGAAGCGGGCATCACTGCACATCAAGTCCCACCAGTCTACCATCCGCGCCGTCCGGACCCGCTCCGGCCCGTTTCCGCCCCATTGCCGGCTCCTTTTGCGGCGTCAGCCGGCAGCGCTGGCCGGGGCATTTGTCTCCTCGCGGCACCGCCCAGTGATGCGTGACGCAGCTCACTGAGAACAATGGACGACATTTAGGACTGGCATGCTGGACATATGTCGAAGACTATTGCAGCGTTTCGCGCTCACTGCGAATTTTCTGCTGGCCGGGCTGATTACCGGCTGGACTGCGGGAATGCGCTTTTCCGGCAGTCCACTCCGCCCGGCGCACGGACGACCCGCCCGCCCGCTACCGGGCGGCGCGGGCAGCGGGCGCACCCTTTGCCGCGTTCCGCCGCTCATAGTCTTAACACCATCCCAACTGTTAGTTCCGTCACATCTGCGGCGGACCGACGCGGCCGGCACGGCAACTTCCTGTTCGTGCCGGCACCTGTGACAAGGAAGAAGACTTGATGTCTGAACGCACCACCAGCATTTCCGTTCAACCGTCCACAGAGCGTGCTGAATCCGGCCAAAGCAGGGAACCGCACCTCGCCCGCGGACTTGGCAACCGCCACATCCAGCTCCTGGCCATCGGCGGCGCCATCGGCACCGGCCTGTTCATGGGCTCCGGCAAGACCATCTCCCTCGCCGGCCCGTCCGTCATCCTCGTGTACATGATCATCGGCTTCATGCTGTTCTTCGTCATGCGGGCCATGGGCGAGATCCTGCTCTCCAACCTGAACTACAAGTCCTTCAGCGACTTCGCCGGCGACATCCTTGGCCCCTGGGCAGGCTTCTTCACCGGCTGGTCCTACTGGTTCTTCTGGGTAGTGACGGGCGTGGCAGATATCGTGGCAATCGCCGGTTACGTGGACAAGCTGGCCCCGGGCACTCCCCTCTGGATCCCGGCACTGATCACTCCCGTGGTCCTCATCCTGCTGAACCTTCCCACGGTCAAGGCCTTCGGCGAGGCGGAGTTCTGGTTCGCGATCATCAAGGTGGTGGCCATCCTCGCCCTGATCGCCACCGGTGTGGTCATGATCGCCACCAACTTCACCTCGCCGAACGGCGCGGTGGCCAACCTGGCGAACATGTGGAACGACGGCGGCATGTTCCCGCACGGCCTGTTCGGCTTCATCCTCGGCTTCCAGATCGCCATCTTCGCCTTCGCCGGCATCGAACTCGTGGGCACCGCTGCCGCCGAAACCAAGGACCCGGAAAAGAACCTCCCCCGGGCCATCAACTCGATCCCGATCCGTGTCCTGCTCTTCTACGTGGGCGCCCTTGTGGTCATCATGGCCGTCAACCCGTGGCGGAGCATCGACGCCGCCAGCAGCCCGTTCATCGGCATGTTCACCCTCGCCGGCCTGGGCATCGCCGCCGTTGTGATCAACCTCGTGGTTCTCACCTCGGCCGCCTCCAGTGCCAACTCCGGCATATACTCCACCTCGCGCATGGTCTACGGCCTCGCGCAGGACGGCAACGCCCCGAAGGCCTTCGGCAAGCTCAGCGTCCGCAAAGTCCCGCAGAATGCACTCCTGTTCTCCTGCATCTTCCTGCTGGCCGGCCTGGTCCTGCTGTACGCGGGTGACTCCGTGATCGGAGCCTTCACCATCGTCACCTCCGTGGCCTCTGTGCTGACCATGTTCGTCTGGTCGATGATCCTCATCAGCTACATCGCGTTCCGCCGCCGCCGGCCGGAACTCCACGAGGCGTCCGCCTTCAAGATGCCGGGTTCGGCCTTTATGCCCTACGTGGTCCTGGCCTTCTTCGTGTTCATGCTCGTGGCCCTGGCCCAGGCCGAGGACACCCGCCTCGCGCTGGTGGTTGCCCCGGTGTGGTTCCTGCTGCTGGGCGCTGCCTGGTACTTCAACCGCCAGACTCCGCTGCAGCAGGCCCGGATCGAGGAATGGAAGGCCGAGGGCGCCAGCGTCCCCGCCCCTGCGGCCAGCTCCGGCACGGCCTAGATCCTTCATGCGGCTTGGCCCCGCGGGCTGATCCCGCATCCAGAAAACCGCGCTGCGGCCACCCCGGTGGTCCGCGGCGCGGTTTTTCTTTTCTTTGCCCTGTTCTTCTTTGGCCAGGTCCGGCTCCGGTAAGCGGTGAGGAAGGTGTTAAGCGGAAATTACACAGGGCGCCTGGCGCTGTAACACGTGCGGCGAAGGATGGACCTATGCCGGGCTGATGGCAGCGGCCGCAGCGTCCCTCCGCCGAAAGGATCCGACCGTGATCTTGAAGAACATCTTCCTTCAGGGCATCTTCCCGTTCGACGGTGCAGGGCTCGAAAAAGCCGTGCCCATCCACAGCCAGCTCTCCCATTTCGTCCCGGACGGCGTGATCAACCAGACGCTGTACTTCCGAGGCGGCAACTCCTCCGCCGAACTGATCACGGTGGTGCTGATGCGGGACGGCGTGCCCATGCGGTACTTCCCGATTGCTGCCAGGGGGGACGTCCACGTCCCGCTGCGCGTCGTGGAGGACATCGACGGCGGCTCGCTGATCGAGCTGAGACTGCTGGCGGACACGGGGGTCAGCGGCTCCGTCGTCATCGACATGGGCATGGTGGAACACTGATGACTGCCCTCGCCAGCCGCTCCGCGCGGAGCACGCCGGGTGATACCCGCCGCCGTCTTGTAGTGATCGGCAACGGGATGGCCGGCGCCCGGGCCGTCGAGGAAATCCTGGCCCGCGGAGGCGCCGTCCAGCACAGAATCACCATGTTCGGCGACGAGCCCTATGGCAATTACAACCGGATCATGCTCAGCCATGTCCTCTCCGGCGAGGAAGACACCGGAAACATCTTCCTCAATTCACTGGCCTGGTATCGGGAAAACGACATCACGCTGCACAGCGGCGTCCGGGTGGAGAGGATCGACCGTTTCGCCAAGCTGGTGTTCTCCGATGACGGCCGGGCCACTCCGTACGATGTGCTGATCATCGCCACCGGCAGCCGCTCGCACCTGCCACCGATGGACGGCATGTACACGCCGGGCGGGCGGCTGCTGCCCGGGATCTTCGCCTTCCGTACCATCGACGACACCACGGGCATGGTGTCATACGCCCAACAGGACCACCACCACCGTGCCGTGGTGATCGGTGGCGGGCTACTGGGGCTGGAGGCCGCGCGCGGCCTGCAAAGCCACGGCATCGACGTCGAGGTGGTCCACTCCGGCGGGCATCTGATGAACGCACAGATGGGCCCCGACGGCGGTGCGGTCCTGCGCCGCAGCGTGGAGGCGCTCGGCATAAGGGTCCGCACGGGCAGCCGGACCACCGCCATCCTCGGCGGCGGCAAGGTGCGCGGCGTCCAATTGCGGAACGAGCCGGACATCGAATGCGACATGGTGGTGGTGGCGGCCGGAATCCGCCCCAATGTGGAGGTGGCCGTGACCAGCGGCCTGCCGGTGGAGCGGGCCATCGTGGTGGACGACCATATGCGCGTCCCGGACGAGGACGAGATCTACGCCGTCGGTGAGTGCGTCCAGCACCGCGGCGAAGTGTACGGCCTGGTGGCGCCGCTGTGGGAGCAAGCCGCTGTGCTGGCCGACCACGTCACCGGAGCCAACCCGAAGGCCGTCTACCTGGGATCCCGCACCGCCACGAAACTCAAGGTGGCCGGCGTCGACGTCGCATCCATGGGGCTGCAGGCTCCGGAACGGGACACCGACGAGCACGTGGTGTTTTCCGAGCCGAGCAGGGGAGTGTTCAAGTCCATCGTGATCCGCGACAGCAAGATTGTGGGCGCAACGCTGCTCGGGGACAGCCGTAAAGTGGCCTATCTGACGCAGGCGTTCGATCGCGGGCTGCCGCTGCCGGAGGAGCGGGTCTCACTGCTGTTCGATCTCGGCGGACCGGGCGAGGAAGCCGGCGTGGCCGAGCTCGACGGCGATGCCCAGGTCTGCAACTGCAACGGCGTCAGCAAGCAGGCGATCGCGGACACCGTTAAGGGCGGCTGCACCACTCTGTCCGGCGTCATGGACGCCACCCGGGCCGGCAAGGGCTGCGGCTCCTGCAAGCTGCTGGTCCGGCAGGTGGTGGAATGGGCCGCCGACGGCGCCGTGGAGGAGGATCCGGCGGCGGCCTACTACGTTCCCGGCGTGCCGCTGGAGAAGGCTGCGCTGATGACGGCGATCCGGGAGCAGGGCCTGAGGTCCGTGTCTGCCGTGTTCGCGGCGCTGGCTCCGGACGGCGCCGAGGACGCCAAATCGAAGATGGGGCTGGCATCACTGCTGAAGATGATGTGGGCCGGTGAGTACATCGACGAGCGCGATGCGCGGTTCGTCAACGACCGTGTCCACGCCAACATCCAGCGCGACGGCACCTTCTCCGTGGTGCCGCAGATGAAGGGCGGGGTGACCTCCCCGGAGCAGCTCCGCCGGATCGCCGACGTCGCGGACAAATACAACATCCCCATGGTGAAGCTGACGGGCGGCCAGCGGATCGACCTGCTCGGTGTTCCCAAGGAGGACCTGCCGAAAGTCTGGGCAGACCTGGACATGCCGTCCGGCTACGCGTACGGCAAGAGCTTCCGGACCGTCAAGACCTGCGTGGGGCAGGATTTCTGCCGCTTCGGCACGGGTGACTCAACGAAGCTGGGCATCGAGATCGAGTCGCGGTTCCAGGGCATCGAGTCACCGGCGAAACTGAAGCTCGCTGTGTCCGGCTGCCCGCGGAACTGCGCCGAATCGCTGGTCAAGGATGTGGGGGTGGTGGCGGTCGACGGCGGACGCTGGGAAATCTACGTCGGCGGTGCCGCGGGTGCCCACATCCGGCAGGGGGACCTGCTGGCAACCGTGGACGATCCCGAGACCGTGAAGCTGCTGGCCGGACGGTTCATGCAGTACTACCGGGAACGCGCCAACTGGCTCGAACGCACGTATTCCTTCGTGCCGCGGGTAGGGATCGAGCACCTCCGCGCGGTCATCGTGGACGACGCCGAAGGGATAGCCGCCCGGCTCGACGAGGCAATGCAGCGGTCCGTCGACAGCTACGCCGACCCCTGGGCCGAGCGCAACGATCCCCTCACCCCGGGCCAGTTCCGTACCTCGCTCCCGCTCGAGGTCCTCCCCAAGGTGCCGGTCCGATGAGCGCCGGACTATCCGGCGGAGGGCTGCACGTCCTCGGCCCCGTGGACCAGATCCCGGTGGGTGAGGGGCGCGCGTACGGCGTGGCCGGCGAACAGATCGCGGTGTTCCGTCTCCGGGACGGTTCCCTCCGCGCGGTGTCCGCCGTCTGCCCGCACAAGGGCGGCCCCATCGCCGACGGCACCATCGACCGGGCCGTGGTGATGTGCCCGCTGCACCAGCACGCGTTTGAGCTGGAGACAGGCTGCTCCACCACCGGGGCCGGCTCGCTGCGCAGCTATGCGGTGTTCGCTGACGGCGAGCAGAACATCGTCCTCCATCTCCTTTGACGGGCAATGGGGGCCGCGCCCTAGTTGCGTGGCGCGTTCTGTGGCAGGGTATCCCCCATGGACTACGCTGCCGAACCGCGCGTTGACGCCTATATCTCGGCGCTCCCCGCATGGCAGCAGGCCGTGTGCCGGGAGGTCCGCGAGCTTGTCCACGCCGCCGATCCGGAGGTGGCGGAAACCATCAAACGCACCCGCCAGCCCTACTTTGAACTCCAGGGCAACGTCTGTGCCCTCCTGGCCGCCAAGGACCACGTCAACGTCTTCCTCTACGACGGCGGGCTTACGCCGGACCCGGAGCACCTCATCACGGGCGGGCATGAAAACAAGACCGGCCGCACCGTGGCCTTCTACGCAGGCGAGGCCATCAACGGCCCGGCCCTGACCGAGATGTTCAGGTCCATCATCGCCAACAACCGGGCCGGCGGATGGCGCCGAATCAAGAACGGACAGAAACCATGACCGCCGGTCACCCTGCCCCCGAAGGGCACGTCGGCCCTGAAGACCCCGATGCCGCAGCGCACCATTGGGATGAAATGTACCGGAGCCGGCCACGAGTGTGGAGCGGCCGGCCCAACCCGCAACTGGTGGCCGAGGCAACCGGGCTGGAGCCCGGCACTGCCCTGGACCTGGGCTGCGGCGAGGGTGCCGACGCCCTGTGGCTCGCCGAGCAGGGCTGGACGGTGACAGCGGTGGACGTCTCCGCCGTCGCGCTGGAAAGGGCCGAACAGCACGCCGCGGATTCAGCCGTCGGGAAACGCATCACGTGGCTGCAGCGCGACCTTGGGGCGTGGGCGCCCGAGGAGCAGTTCGATCTTGTGTCCGCGCAGTTCCTGCACTCCACCGAGGCTCCGTGGCAGCGGCCGCACCGGGTAGCCGCAGATGCGGTGCGCCCGGGCGGGACGCTGCTGGTCGTCGGCCACCATCCCGACGGCCTGCCGCCCTGGCGGAGCATTTCGAATGAGGACAGCCAAGGCCAGGGCAGCAACGCTGAGGAGCACAGCCACTCTCACGGGGGCGGCGGCCACGCGGGTTCGGAAATGTTCTTCACGGCGGAGCAGGCCGCGGCCGAGCTCGGCATCGCGCCGCCCGGTTGGCGCGTGGATGTTGCGGCCAGCCGGGAGCGGGAGGCCACGGGCCCGGACGGCCAATCGGCCGTCCTCGCCGACGCCGTTCTGCGCGCCACCCGCCTGCAGCCGCCACCCGCCTAGTCCCCGCCCATCGAGAGGAGCGCACGGATGGCCAGGTTGGTCGCCGAGATGACAATGTCCCTGGACGGTTTTATCGCCCTCCCCGACGACTCCGTCAACGGCCTGTTCGACTGGTACGGCAACGGCCCGGTGGAGGTTCCCACGGCCAGGCCGGACATGACCTGGCACGTGACTGAAGCCAGCGCCATGCACCTGCGGCGCACCATGTCCACAGCCGGCGCCATGCTGGTGGGCCGCCGGATCTTCGACCTGACGGACGGCTGGGGCGGCCGGCATCCCATCGACTGCCCCATCGTTGTGCTCAGCCATTCGGTCCCGGACGGCTGGCCACGCGACGGCGTCCCATACACCTTTGTCACCACGGGGTTTGCGGATGCAGTCAAGACCGCCACCGCGCTGGCCGGGGACAAGGACGTGTCCGTGGCCGGACCGGACATCATCCGGCAGTCGATCGACGCCGGGCTCGTGGAGGAGATCAGGGTGAACCTGGCGCCGTGGATCCTCGGCAGCGGCATCAGGTTTTTCGACAACCTCGCGGCGGCCCCGGTAAAGCTGGAGCAGACCGCGGCGATCCAGGGCGATGCCGTGACCCACCTGTACTACAAGGTCCTCCCCGCATCTGACCCTTCATTGGAGTTTTTGTACACGTATCGCGACTTCAAGGCGGTTCAAGTCGCGATATCTGTACAAAAACTCCGGCTGGTTGCGCCTCAGTGGGCGACGCGGGGCGCTATGGCGACCGCGGCGGCGGCGATCACCGCGGTCAGCACGAAGACGCCGGCGAAGGAGGCCGCCGTCGTCGTAAACGCCGTGAACACGATTCCCGTGGCGGCGAGCGCGAGGGCACCACCCAAGGAATCGGAAATAGACATAGCGGAGCTGTTGAAGCCTTCCGTGTCCGGCGTGGAAAGTGCCAGCGTCATCACGCTCAGCCTTGGATACGCGAGCCCCATGCCGCCGCCGGCAAGGACCCAGCCGGCAATCGCGACGGCGGGCGGCCAGCCGAGCGCCGTCGTCACCAGCGCCAGGGCAATCGCCAGCAGCACCATCACCGAGCCGATCCGCACGGCGGCCGGGCTGCCCAGCCGCCCGCCCAGACGGCTCTGGACGCCTGACGCCGCGGCCCAGGCGAGGGCCCCGCCGGTCAGGGTGAGGCCGGCGAACGTTGGCGAGAAGGCGTAGCGCTCCACAAGCAGGTACGGCAGGTACACCTCGGCACCGAAGAATCCGGCCGCAACCAGTCCGCGGATCAGGATCACGCTGGGCAGGCCCCGGCGGGCGGTCAGGGTTCCGCGCGGCACCAGCGGCCTGACGGCCAGCAGTGCAATCACGACGGCGGCCCCCGCCACGAGCGGTCCGGCCACCGGAAGCCCGGAGGACAGGTTCAGGCCCAGCACCGCAAGCGCTGCCAGGGCCGCCCAGGCCAGCCGCCCCAGCGCCCAGGGCACCGGCCCGCCCGCCGCATCTGCACCGTTCCCGTTCGCGTTGCCGTTCCCGTTCGCGTTGCCGGACCGGACGCCGCGCAGCGCGGGAAGGAGCATCGCCAGGGCGGGGAGTACCAGCACGACGACTCCGAGGAACACCCAGTGCCAGCTCGCCAGCTGGGCCACAAGCCCGGCGGCGAACGGCCCTACGAGGGACGGGATGACCCACGCGGCGGAGAAGGCGGCGAAGATCTTGGGGTGCAGGACGGCCGGATAGACCCTGGCCACCACGACGTACAGGGCCACTGTCATGGCGCCGCCGCCCAGCCCCTGCACCAGCCGGCCTGCGACCACCGCCCACATGGTGCCGGCCGTGCCCGCGACGAGCAGGCCCAGTGCGAAGACCGCCACGGAGGCGAGCAGCGGGCCGACGGGCCCGCGCCTGTCGGACCAGTTCCCGGCGCCCACCATGCCGATCACGCCGGTGGCCAGCGGGCCCGCGAAGGCGAGCGCGTACAGGCCGGCCCCGCCCAGCTCCCGGCTCACCACGGGCATGACGGTGGTGACGGCGAGGGACTCGAACGCGGCGAGAAACACCAGGGCGCAGGCCCCCACCGTCACCAGCACGTAGGGCCGCTGCAGGATCCCCGCGCCGGGAGGGGCGGATACGGCAGAGTCGCGCATGGTCAGCCCACCAGCTCGGGGGCGCCGGTGGTCACTGCGACGACGTCGCCGCTGGCCGTCGAATCAGGGTTGAGCATCCAGCCCACACGCTTGACCGTCCTCAGCATGACCACGCTCTCCACCAGCTCGATGCCCGGGATGCGCTGCTGAAGGGCCAGCTCAGCGGTCATGACATCAGCGAGCGACTGCAGCCACATGATGATGACGAAGTTGGTGCGCCCGGTGGTGGAGGCGCTCAGCCGCACGTTCCGGAAGCTGCGGAGCTCCTCGGCCGCCGCTTCATGCTGGCCGGGCGGGACGTTGGCGAACCAGTGGCAGGTGACCGGGAAGCCCGAATACCGCTGTGCAATCTCGCAGCGGAAGGAGAGGACGCCGCTGGCAAGCACCCTGTTCAGCTGGCGCTGCACGGTGGCCGGATGCCGGCCCAGCGCCCTGGCGATTTCCGCCGCCGTCGCCCGGCCGTCCGTCGACAGGAACGGCAGGATCGCCAGGTGGCTGGCGGGCAGCGGCTCCCCCACCGCCGCCGAGGGTGCCGACGCTGCGGCCTCGGGACCGGCGAGTGCCCGGAGCGCCTGGAGCTGGCTGCGGTTAAGGACGTTGATGCGCCAGGCGTAGGCCCCGGTGTGCAGCCGGGTGGCCAGTGAGGTCTTGTATTTGACCAGCCCCTCGATGGCGTGCAGCTTCGACGCCACAGCGGTGAAGTGCTGCAGGGAGCCGGTGATGACCGTCAGCATCAGGTCCCGGTTGCTCGCTGCCTCCTCCACGGTGACGATCTCGGGCACCGCCGCCAGAGCCTTGGTGACCTCCGCCCGGCGGTGGAGTTCGCATTCGACGTCAACGAAGGCGAGGCACATCTTCTGGGGGTCCCCCATCGGATGAGCCGTGACCCAGGCGGCACCGGCGGCGGTGAGGCGCTCCCACCGCGCGGCCAGGGTGGTGGCGTGCACGCCCAGGACCTCCGCGGCCTCCGCCCAGCTCAGCCGCGGTGCGATCTGCAGGGCGTTGATCAGCGCGAGGTCCTCCTCCGTGACGTCCAGCGGTCTTCCCTTCTGTAGGGCAGTGCACGAATCCTGCATATTGGCCCGGGCTTTTGCATCTTTCCAGCACTTCGGCCGAATGTGAAGCAGGCCACTCCAGAATAGACCCACAGCACCGGACCACCAACGAGGAGAACACGTGCCGATTGCCGCAGACGCCCGCCACATGCAGGAAGACCTTGCCCGGTTCCGCCACAGCCTGCACCGGGAACCCGAAATCGGACTGCAGCTGCCGCGGACGCAGGAAAAGGTACTGAAGGCACTGGAGGGCCTGCCGTACGAAATCACCCTCGGCAAGGAGACGACGTCGGTCACCGCAGTTCTGCGCGGCGGGGCCGTCCGTGCTGACGGATCGTCAGGTACCGCGCCCGCCGTGCTGCTCCGGGCGGACATGGACGGGCTGCCCGTGCAGGAGAAGACCGGCGTCGGATACAGCTCCACCATCGACGGCGCGATGCACGCCTGCGGCCACGACCTCCACACCTCGATGCTCACCGGCGCGGCCACCCTCCTCGCCGAGCGGCGGCACCGGCTGGCGGGCGACGTCGTCCTGATGTTCCAGCCCGGCGAGGAAGGCTTCGACGGCGCGAGCTACATGATCCGCGAAGGTGTCCTGGACGCGCCCGGCCGGCGGGTGGACGCGGCCTACGGCATGCACGTTTTCTCTTCCCTCGAGCCGCACGGAACGTTCTGCACCAAGCCCGGCGTGATGCTCAGCGCCTCCGACGGCCTGGTGGTCACCGTGCTCGGCGCGGGCGGTCACGGCTCCGCCCCGCATTCAGCCAAGGATCCGGTGACGGCCGCAGCCGAGATGGTGACGGCGCTGCAGGTGATGGTCACGCGCCAGTTCAACATGTTCGATCCCGTGGTCCTCTCCGTCGGCGTCCTCCACGCGGGCACCAAGCGCAACGTCATCCCGGAAACGGCCCGCATCGAGGCCACTATCCGGACGTTCTCCGAGGAGAACCGGCAGCGGATGATGGATGCCGTCCCACGGTTGCTCAAGGGCATCGCAGCGGCACACGGCCTCGACGTCGACGTGGACCACCAGCAGGAATACCCCCTCACCATCACCGACCAGGACGAGACACACACCGCTGAAAAGGTCATCACCGAACTGTTCGGCGACTCGCGGCTCTCGCGGTGGGCCACGCCGCTCAGCGGCTCCGAGGATTTCTCCCGGGTCCTGGCCGAGGTGCCCGGCACGTTTGTCGGGCTGAGCGCCGTGCCGCAGGATGCGGACCACGCCACCTCACCGTTCAACCACTCGCCGTACGCAACGTTCGACGACGGCGTGCTGGCTGACGGGGCCGCGCTCTACGCGGAACTCGCCATCACCCGCCTGGATGCTCTGGCCGCCGCCGGCGCCCGGGTCCCCGCTTCCATTCCGGCTCTCTAGCCCGCCCATTTCAGGGAGACAACCATGACCGCCATCATCAACGCCCAGCGCAAGGCCCGGATCACGACCCGCAAGACCATCATCGGCACCGGCATCGGAAACGCCGTCGAATGGTACGACTGGGCCATCTACGCCACTTTCACCCCCTTCATCGCCAGCCAGCTGTTCAGCAAGTCCGACCCCGCTTCAGCAGTGCTGTCCACGCTGGCGATCTTCGCCGTCGGGTTCGTTGCCCGTCCGTTCGGCGGTTTCCTGTTCGGCTGGATCGGTGACCGGGTGGGCCGCAAGGCGTCCATGACGCTCGCCGTCGGCCTGGCGTCGCTGGGCAGCCTCATGATCGGCATCGCCCCCACGTTCGCCAGCGTCGGCGCCTTCGCGTCGCTGATGCTGCTGGTGGCCCGGCTGGTCCAGGGCCTGGCCCACGGCGGCGAGCTGCCGTCGTCGCAGACCTATCTTTCTGAAATGGCACCCAGGGAACACCGCGGCTTCTGGGCCACGCTGATCTACACCTCCGGCACGGTGGGGATCCTGTTTGGCACGCTGCTGGGCGCCGTCCTTAACATGGCACTGACCACGGAGGTCATGAACGCCTGGGGCTGGCGCATCCCGTTCCTGATCGGGGCCGCGATGGGTCTGTACGCACTGATCATGCGGTCGAAGCTCCATGAGACGGACGTGTTCGAAGGCGAAACCACAAAGGAGAAGCGCGCCCCGCTCTGGCCGCAGATTGTCCGGTACCGCAAGCAGGCGCTGCAGGTGATCGGCCTGACCGTGGGCCTCACGGTGATCTACTACATCTGGGGCGTGGTGGCCCCCAGCTATGCCACCACGGCGCTGAAGATCGACCGCGGCGAGGCACTCTGGGCCGGCGTCGTCGGCAACATCGTGTTCATTGCCGCCCTGCCGTTCTGGGGCAAGCTGTCGGACCGGATCGGCCGCAAGAAGGTGCTGTGGGCCGGCGCGATCGGTTCGGCCGTGATGCACTTCCCGATGACGTGGCTGCTGAAGGATTCCGCCTGGCAGCTGGCCGTGAGCATGTCCGTGATGCTCATCTTCATCGCCGCGAGCGCCGCCATCGTTCCGGCCGTATACGCCGAGCTGTTCCCCACGAGCATCCGCACCGTGGGCGTGGGCGTGCCGTACTCCATCTGCGTTGCAGTGTTCGGCGGGACGGCGCCCTACCTGCAGCAGTGGCTGGGCACCACCATCCACATGCCGGACCTGTTCAACGTCTACGCGGTGGTACTGCTGGCCATCAGTGTGGCGTTCATCTTCACCATCCCCGAGACCAAGGGCAAAGACCTGACTCACTAACCCACCCAACCAGGTAGCAGCAGAGGGCGTTCTGAGCGATCAGAACGCCCTCTGCTGCTACCTACATGGGGCCGCTAGCCGCCGACGAACCTGTCCCGCCCGGCCCGGTAGCCGAACACCGCGGCCAGCGTACCCACGGCCAGGAACAGGAGCCCCGCCGCAGCAAAGGATCCGGTGCCCTGGTGCAGCTGACCCACCAGCAGCGTGCCGGTGGAGCCGAGCCCGTAGCCCACCCCCTGCATCATGCCGGAGAGGTGGGCTGCAGTGTGCCCGTCGCGGGTCCGGAGCATGATCATCGTCAGGGCAACGGCGGTGAGGCTCCCCTGGCCCAGCCCCAGCAAGCCCGTCCACACCCAGATCAGCTCAAGCGGGCCGAAGATGCTGAGGGCAAAACCGCCGCCAGTCATGAGCGCCACCACGGTGTTGATAACCCGCTGGTCGCGAAACCGGGCGGCGAGTGCCGGAGCGAACAGCGAGCCGAGCATCTGCAGCACGATGGACACGGACACAATCAGCCCGGCCGTTCCGCCGTCCACGCCGCGCTCGCGCAGGATCGGCGCGAGCCAGGCGAAGACGCTGAATGACATCATCGCCTGCAGCACCATGAAGATCGTGACCTGCCAGGCCACGGCCGAGCGCCACACGTTCACGCCGTCCCGCACCGCTTTGTGCTGCCCGTGCCGCTGCCGCACGGCCACCGGCAGGAGGAGCAGAAGTACGACGGCGGCCGGTACCGCCCAGAACCACAGCGCCGACGTCCACTGGCCGGTAGCGCTGAAAACGGGGTAGGTGAAGCCGGCACCCAGGGCGGCGGAGGCGCAGATGGCCGTGGTGTATAGCCCGCCCATCAGGCCGAGCCGGTGTGGAAAGTCCCGCTTCACCAGCCCGGGAAGCAGGACGTTGCACAGTGCAATCGCGGCACCGCACGCGGCCGTCCCGGCGAACAGCGCCGGCAGGTGCCCGGCGCCCGGGATCTCGGCCGGCCGCAGGAGCAGACCGGCCGTCAGGACGGCCATGGCGCCCAGCAGCACCCGTTCGGCGCCGAACCGGCGGGCCAGGACCGGAGCCAGCGGCGCGAAGACGCCGAGCAGGGTGACCGGCACCGTGGTCAGCACCACCACCGCCCAGCCGGGCAGGACGGCGTCGGACGTCACCTCGGGGAGAACAGCCGAAAAACTGGAGAACACTGTCCTCAGGTTCAGCCCGATCAGCACCAGGCACAGGCCCAGGTACGCCAAGGCCCGGAGGCCGGTCACACGAGTGGGTTCGGCGGCCGGAACGTCGTCGGCTTCTGCATCCACGAGTGTGTCCGTGTTAACGGCTGGGCGCTGCGGCCGGCTGCTGTGTCTGCGTGAATTCTGGGCATCGATCACCCGCCCATTCTTGCAGTTGCGCTGTGTGGGCCTGTGCGATCGAGCCATCCCCGGACGGCGCCTCCCCACGTGTGGTTATCCACATACCGGCCCAGGACGGATCTCCTGTATCCGGGGGGGCAATAGTCTGGGCGGTAAGTGCGGATCTAATCCGCCAGCGGTCCGAGTCCGCGAGGAGAACCATGAGCTTTCAAGAAACACCGGAGTCCGGAGGTCAGCTGCCGGGGCGCCGTCTTGGCCACCGGCCGCCTGACGATTCGGGCATGGGTGTGGCCAGCCTCGTGTGTGGTGCGCTGGTCGTGCCCAGCATGATGGTGACGATGTTTCCTGCTTCGCTCGTTTCGTGGTTCACGCGACCGGACAGGGGACGAAGCGGCAGGGAATGGGTCGCAAGCACTGTTTTCTTTACGGCGCCAGTGATCCTTACATTGCTCTCCCTGATTTTTGGGCTCGTCGCCCTGGGACGAGCCCCTCGGCGTTCCACGGGATTCAGAACCGGCGCTGTCGGCCTCGTACTCGCGGGCTTGGAGGCCGTCTGCATACTCTTGCCTTCGATCCCGCGCGGATACTAGCGAACCGGCAGCCCACGTGAAAGCCACGTCCCATCGGCTCCACTATTCTGGAAGGGATGAGCGAATCTCCCGAATCCCCGCAGCCGCCGGCAAATCCGAACCAGCCCCGGCCGGTCACGCCGGGAAGCCAGGCATCCTATGGAACCTACGGTGGACGGCCGGTCAGCTTCGTTCGCCGCGGAACCCGGCTGCAGGGGCGCCGCCAGACGGCCTGGGAGGAGCACTCCGGCCGCTGGGCCATCGACGTGCCGCGCCATATTGCCAACACCTCGGTCCACCCCGACTACACGTTTGATGCCGAAGCCGAATTCGGGCGCAAGGCACCGCTGATCGTGGAGATCGGCTCAGGCCTGGGCGATGCCGTCTGCCATGCCGCGGAGGAAAACCCGGACACGGACTTCCTCGCCGTGGAGGTCTATACCCCCGGCCTGGCCAACACCATGATCAAGATCAACAGCCGTGGCTTGACCAACGTGCGGGTCGTGGAGGCGAACGCTCCCGAGGTCCTGGCCACCATGCTCCCGGCCGGCTCGGTCAGTGAGCTGTGGGTCTTCTTTCCCGACCCCTGGCACAAGTCCCGGCACCACAAGCGCCGCCTGATCCAGCCCGAATTCGCCGAGCTCGCCGCGAAGGCGCTGAAGCCGGGCGGCCTTTGGCGCATCGCCACAGACTGGTCCAACTACGCCGTGCACGTCCGCGACGTCCTCGCCGGGTCGGAGGCGTTCGAAAACCTTCACCACGGCGAGCGCAGCGGTCCCGAGAGTCCCCTGACCCACGTGTGGCAGACCGGCGTGGAGTCGCTGGTGGGCGGCGCGCCGGTCAAGGAGGGACGGGCGCCCGTGAGTACGGAACATACGGGGCCTAACGAGGGCATCGACGAAAGAGGCGGCTGGGCGCCCCGGTTCGAGGGCCGCATACGCACCAGCTTCGAGAGCAAGGCGCACGAAGCCGGCCGGATGATTTTCGACCTCTGCTACCGGCGGGTTTAACCCCGTCCGGGCATCTGTTCCCCGGCGCCACGCCGTGGCACGATAAGCGTGTGGCGGAGTGCCACAGCAGCTGCCGGCGCGGAGGAACGATCATCAAACGAGAAATGAGAAGCGCAGCCGGCAGGGCCGAGGACGTCACGAACTCGAAGCCCCTCGAAATGCTGGCACGCGGCGGATTCGCCGTTAGCGGCGTGCTCCACATTTTGGTGGGGCTCATTGCCTTCGGGCTCGCCCGGGGCCGTGGCGGCCGCGCGGATGTGAGCGGCGCCGTCGCCGAACTTGCCAGCCAGCCGGCCGGGCCGGTGCTTCTGTGGTGCAGCTTTGCCGGATGTGTGGCGCTGGCCCTGTGGCAGGCCGGTGATGCGATTTTCGATTTTGAGCGGTTGCCCACTAAGCACAAGGCCGGCAAGAAACTGCAGGCCGCAGCACAGGCTGTCGTGTATGCCGGGCTGGCATTCACGCTGGCCACCTTCGCGCGCGGCGCCGGCAAGGACAACCGGGAATCAACCAGCGACCTCACGGTCAACCTCATAAAGGCGCCGGGCGGTGTCCTGCTCCTGGTGCTGATCGGTGCGGGGGTGACCGTCGTTGGGATCATCTACGCGGTCCGCGGGTTCAAGAAGTCGTTTGAAAAGCACATCAATCTGCCGTCTTCGCCGGACGGGCGCAAAGCCATCACCGCCCTTGGGATGGTGGGCTATGTGGCCAAGGGCGTTGCCCTGTTTGTGACGGGCCTGCTGGTGGTCATCGCCACGGTCACCGTCCATCCCGAGCAGTCGACAGGTCTCGACGGCGGGCTCCGCGCTCTGCGGGAACAGCCCTACGGTGTGTACGTGCTGGCCGCGGTGGGCGCCGGACTGATCTGCTACGGGGTCTTCACGGTGGTGCGGGCGCGGCTCGCCAGGATGTGAGTCGTCGGGATGGCAGAGGCGTCGGTACGGTTCAGGTGCCCGGCACGGCAATGACGGCAATGGTCTGCTGCCGGTCGTTCCGCACTTCAACGCTGGCAATGCTCGTGTACTGCAGCGGCGTCGCGCTGGTGACCCGGACCCTTCCGCTCGGTGTCGCCATCCACGCGCAGGCCCGGTCCGCAACCCCGGCGCGGTCCTTCACCCACAGTGAAAGCCGGCCGTTCTTGGGCAGGCTCCGCGCGTCGACGGCCAGTTCGGTACCCCAGGTTTTCTTGACCATTCCCACCGTGACCTGCATGCCGGTATCGGCCTTGACCGAGTAGCTGGCATCGGGCTTGTCTGCGGGATCAAAGAACGGCGCCGCCGAAAATCCCAGGGCGAGGCAGGCCGCGGCCACCACACCCACAAGGGCCGTCAGCCGCCGTCGGGAATTACGACGGCGGGCCGCCAGTTGGTCCAGTATCGGCTGGGGGACCGGGGACGGGGCAGGTAAGCCGGCATCGGAGCCGGGACGGCTTGCCGCCGGGACGGCGAGCGCCACGGCGTCCGGGACCGGCACGGCTTCCAGCAGTCCAGGCAGGGATTCCAGGTCCGACAGTTCACTGCGGCAGGTGGCGCACTGCTTGAGGTGGTCCTCGAAACGCAGCCTCTCTGCGTCGTCGAGCCCTCCCAGCAGGTATGCCCCCAGCAGCTCATGGACTTCCTTGCCGTTCACCGTTCCACACCCATTTCATCAAGAATCGTCCGCAGGGCCTTCACCGCGTAGAAAGCCCTGGATTTCACCGTTCCGCTCGGAATGTTCAACTGGACCGCGGCCTCGCCCACCGTGAACCGCCGGTAGTGGAGTGCCACCAGGACATCACGGTGCTCCGCGCTCAGCCGGAGCAGCGCCTCCTCCATCAGTACCTTGTTCAGCAGGTCGTCAACCCGCCCCGTCGCTTCCTCCGGATCCGCGAAGTCCCGGTCCTCGGCTTCCACCGGCCGGCGCTGGGCTTTCCGGTAGTTGTCGATCATGATGTTGCGGGCAGTCCGGAAAAGGTAACTGCGCATGCTGCCCGTAACCGTGGGCGCCTGCTGCCAGACGCGAAGCACTGTTTCCTGGACTATGTCGTCGGCGAGGTGCGGGTCGCGGGAGGCACTGAGCACAAACCGGCGCAGCGCCGTCCCGTGCTCGCGGTAGATCGCTGCAACCAAATCCTCATCCAGCGGCACGTTCGGCCTCCCTGCAATGACCTGTGAAGCCGTTCCGAGCGGGCCGGCCTTCCTGGCAAATACGACGTCGGCAGCCGGCGATAAGTTCAATTCCTGCCAGCGTCAGATCCTTTGAACCATTCTTCACCTTTGTGCGTCATTCCAGATAGCGCCGGTCTCTCAGTCTGCCGGCCCGAGCCAAGGAGCAGCACATGAAGAAGCAACTGAGCGTTGGCCTCGCAGTTATGGCCCTTGCCGCCTCACTGACGGCCTGTGGCGGCGGATCCGGCACAACAACCACCACCTCGGCGGCCGCCCCGGCCAGCGAGCCGCCAGCGGCCACCGCCAGCGCGTCGGCCACGGCATCCGCCAGCGACAGCGCCACGGTGGACCTCAAGACGGCGTCCTCGAGCAAGGGTGACATCGTGGTGGACGGCAAGGGCATGAGCGTCTACTACTTCACGAAGGACGTCAAGGACTCCGGCAAGAGCAACTGCACAGGCGACTGCCTCGTGAAGTGGCCTCCGGTGTTTGCTGCCACGGACACCCCCACGGTCGAGGGTGTGACGGGCACGGTCGGCACCATTGATACGCCGGACGGCAAGAAGCAGGTGACGGTCAATGGCATGCCCGTCTACCTGTGGGAGAAGGACAAGGCCCCCGGTGACATCACCGGCCAGGGCGTGGGCAACGTTTGGTACCTCGTGGCACCCGACGGGACGATGATGAAGTAAACCTGCAGGTTTGGGGCCGGCGCCTCTCCGGAGGTGCCGGCACTACCATCGGAGCATGGCGGATCCACACAATTGAAATCAGCGGCAAGAACCTGGAAGTCCATGGTGGACAGCAACAGGCACTGCTGCTGCGGAGGTCAGGACACGACGTCCATTGGTGGGCGGAGCGGGGACGCTCCGCCGGGGTGAAGAGCGACGCCGAGCTGCGCGAATGGATGCGAACCGAGCACGGAATCACCGGCTACGCCCAATACGCCGTGTCCTGGGAGATGTTCGGCTATCCCGAGTTTATGCTGCGGGACGCCGACGAACTCCTTGATGGCCAGTACAGTGACCATCCGAACCTGCGGCCCATTGCCAACACCCTCCTGGCGTGGGCCGCAGCCCATCCGGGCGTAGAAATCCAGATGCGCAAAGGCTACGTCTCGCTGCACAGCAGCCGCCGGAAGTTCGCGCAGGTGACCCGGGCGAACCGCACAGCAGTGGATGTAATTCTCCGCCTTGAGGCGCCAATGGGGGAGCGCCTCAAGGCGGTCAAGCTGACGCCGCTCCAGGCCGACGTTTTACCAAAAATGGCCGCCTGAACCCCTCGGCGAGCGGCCACATTTGGCGAAACGACGCTGACAGGCAGGCCCTCGGGTTTCGACAGGCTCAGCCCGTGACGCTGAGGCTTACCAGGGTGGCGCCGTCGCCTTCCGCCAGCAGTCCGACGGCGGTGCTGGACTCCGCGGGGAAGATCTGGTCCGTAAGGGTCACCAGGCCGTCCTGGGCGAAGACCTCCACAGAGCAGCGGTCCAGGAAGATCGTCAGCCGCAGCTTGCCGCTGCCGTCCAAAGAGACCGGAACGCGCTCCACGGACGGGAAGTCGGCATGGAACCCGACGTGCCCGGAGGCCGTCCGGTCCAGGCTGAGCTCGCCGGACAGGGACTCCCCGGAAACTGAGGAGTAGGCCAGCACTGTGCGCTCCTGCACGCCGTCCGCCTCGCCGGCACGCAGCACCAGCCCGACCTTGCCTGCGGAACCTGGCCGGAACTCGGCGTCGATCCGCAGCACATCCCCGGATGCCTCCACGGGCAGCCACCGCACCCCGTCCGCAAGCGGCGCCGGACCCGCGGCGAACAGCTCCGTCCCGGAAGCCGCGAACGGATCCACCGCAGCCTGAACCAGCGCAGGACGCCCGGCGCGGGTCTCCAGCCGGACCTCGCGGACCAGCGACATGGCGCTGCGCCAGCCCTGCGACGGGGTGCTGGCGGCGTACTGCCAGTTGTTCATCCAGCCGATCATGAGGCGCCGGCCGCCGGGAGCGTTGCTGAACGAGACGGCGGCGTAGTAGTCCCGCCCCCAGTCGAGCCATCCGTAGTCGGGCATCCGGCTGTCGTCGGTTTGCATGCCCTCGGTGACGGTGGTTTCGGAACGGAACGTCACGCCGTCGAACGTTCCCAGGAAGTACTGGCCCGCCGAACCGCCGGCGATCCCGCCCGGGCTCAGGTTCACCACGAGGACCCACCGGGTGTTCCCGGGATCGCCGTCCACGGGCAGTTCGAACAGGTCCGGGCATTCCCAGACCCCGTCCGTCGCGTTGGCAGGACCGAAGGTGCTCAGATGCTCCCACGACTTGAGGTCGTCGGACTTGTAGAGCACCACCTCATGCCGGACGGCCTCGACGGCGGCCATCACCCAGTAGCTGCCGGCGTCGCCGTCGTACCAGAAGACCTTAGGGTCGCGGAAGTCAGCGGACGCCCGGTCAAGCACCGGGTTCCCCGCGTACTTGGTCCAGGTTGCGCCGTCGTCAGTGCTGTACGCGAGCGACTGCGCCTGCCGGCCAGCAAGCGGCGACGCCGGGGAGTAGGCACTGGTGTAGACCGCCACCAGCGGCGCCACTCCCCCAACGCCGAAACCGCTTGTGTTCAGCGGGTCCACCACGGCTGAACCGGAGAAGATGGCCTCGTGTTCATCACACGGGATGGCCACGGGCTGCTCGTCCCAGTTCAGCAGGTCCGCCGAGGTGGCGTGGCCCCAGGACATGTTGCCCCACACGTCGCCGAGCGGGTTGTGCTGGTAGAAGAGGTGGTAGACCCCGTTGGAGTACACCAGCCCGTTGGGGTCGTTAAGCCAGTTGCGCTCGGCGGCGTAGTGCCATTTGGGCCGGTAACGGCAGTCGAGCGCAGGCGTTGCATTCAGGGAAGTCATGGTTCGCTTTCGAACTAGGAAGAGGGGCTGGATCAGCCTTTGACACCGCTGGAGGCGATGCTGTTGATGAAGGAGCGCTGGAACGCGATGAAGAGGACCACCACGGGAACCGTGATCAGCGAGGCGTAGGCCATGACCTCACCCCAGGAGACATTCAGCTGGAAGAAGTACTGGATGCCGATCATCACCGGGCGAAGCTCCTCGGACTGGACCACCATGAGCGGCCACAGGTAGGAGTTCCAGGCGGGCAGGAAGGTCAGGATGGCCACGGTGGCTGTGGCGGGACCGGCGAGCGGCATGACCACCTGGCGGTAGATCTTGAACCAACCGGCGCCGTCGATCCGGGCTGCTTCGTCAAGTTCCTTGGGGATGGACTCGAAGTACTGGTGGTACAGGTAGATGGAGAACGCGTTGGCGATGAACGGGATGATCTGCACCTGGTACGTGTCCAGCCAGCCCTTCGAGATCTCCAGGCTGAAGCCGTTGAGTTCGAAGTAGGGCAGCTGGTTCACCCACCACACCAGCGGCAGGGCGAGCGTCTGGAACGGCACGATGAGGGTTGCCAGGATCGCGGTGAACACCACGCGCTTGCCGCGGACCTGCATGCGGGACAGCGCGAAGGCGCACAGGCTGTTGATGAAGATTCCCAGCACCACTGTCACGGCGGAGACACCGACCGAGTTGATCAGGAAGCGGGCGGCCGGAACCCGGTCAAAGACGGCGGTGTAATTGTCCAGCGAGATGTTGCCGATGGGCAGGAACGCCGCCACAGAGGACATGTCACCGAAGATCTGCTGGTCCGGCTTGAGCGAGGACACAAGCATGAACACGATGGGGAAGGCGGCGGCGGCGGCGAACAGGATGCGCACGGCCATGGCGCCGATCGAATTGAGGCGGAGCACGTTTTTCACTCAGTCCTTCTCTCGGGTCAGGTAACGCTGGACCGCGGAGATCAGCAGTACCAGGACGAAGAATACGAGCGAGATGGCGGAAGCGTAGGAGGTCTCCTGCTGCTTGAAACCGGAGCGGACCGCCTCATAGATGATGGTGGTCGTCGAGTCGAGCGGGCCGCCCTGAGTCATGACGCTCACCTGGTCGAAGAGGCCGAGGGCCTGGATGGTGATGGTCACCAGGACCAGGCTGCGGGTGTGCTTCAGGCCCGGCCACGTCACGTACCGGAACTGGTGCCAGCGGCTGGCCCCGTCCAGCTGCGCGGCCTCGTACAGCTCGCCGGAAATGCTCTGCAGCCCGGCGAGCCAGATGATCATGTGGAAGCCTGCGGCCTGCCAGATGGACAGCGCGATGATGGCCGGCATGGCGGTGGCGGGGTCGTTCAGCCAGTCCGCGCCCTGGATGAGGCCGAAGCTGAACGTGGACAGCAGCTCGTTGATCAGGCCGTCCTTGCGGTACATGAAGAGCCAGAGCAGCGACACCACCACCATGGACGTGACCACGGGCAGGAAGTACACGGTGCGGAAGAAGTTCACGCCGCGGAACTTCTTGTTGATCAGCAGGGCCATGGCCAGGGCGAGGCCGGACTGCACCGGCACTACCACCACGGCGAAGTAGCTGACGTTCAGGAGCGCGCGCCAGAACGTGGGGTCGGTGAAGAGCCGGGCAAAGTTGTCCACTCCGACGAACTCCACCGGCCGCGGGGAGATGAGGCGGGCGTTCGTGAAGGCCAGGCCGAAGCCGAGGATCGCCGGCAGGAAGACGAAGGCGAGCAGGAGGACGGCGGCCGGCGCGATCATCCCCCAGCCGCTGAGCTGTTCGCGCAGGCGGCCCGGACGCTTGCGGCGGGCTGCTGTGGTGGGGGTTCCGCCCGTTGCCGGAGCGGCGGAGCGGCGGGAGGGAAGCTGGGTGGTTGTCATGGGAGTCTCCGTTGACAGTCAGTGCCGGCTGGAGGACGACGGCGGCAGGTGCCGCCCGCCGTCGTCCTCCCGTCCGGCGGCTGGCTAGTTTTTGTAGCCGCCGTTGGACTTGATGTTGGCGTCAATCGCCTTGACCGCCTTGTCCAGGACGGTCTTGGGGTCTGCGCCGGCCAGGATGTCCTGGACGGCCTTGCCGTACTCCGTAGCGATGAACGGGTACGCAGGCGTTTCGGGGCGCATGACGGCCTGCTGGCGGGAGAGTTCCATGAACACCCGGTTCTCGCCGCCCTCGGCGAAGGCAGGGATCAGGGCCGCGGCTTCATCGGTGGCCGGAATGGTTCCGGTGGCCGTGGCCACGGCGGCGATGTTTTCCGGCTTCAGCGAGTAGGAGAGGTAGTCCATCGCGGCCTCGGAGTTCTTGCAGCCGCTGGTCACGCCCCACTGCCACGAGGCGCCGCCGATCTTCGGTCCGTTGCCGAGGTCCACGGACGGCATGACCGTCAGGTCCTTGCCGAGCGCCTTGCGCGCCTTGTCCGCGGCCCACGAGCCGGTGTAGACGAGGCCGCTCTTATTGTTCAGGAAGTCCTGGGTGGAGTCCTTGCCGCTCTTCTTGGCCATGAAGCCCTGGTCGGCGAGTCCGCGGAACCACGCGGCCCACTCGACGGCTTTGTCGCCGTTGAGGGCACCGTCGGCCGACTGGAATCCGTCGCGGTTGACGAGGTCTCCGCCGAAGGACTGCAGCAGCGGCGAGTACGCGTAGGGCAGCCATTCACCGGTGCCGGCAGTCCCCATGTCGAGGGGATACTGCCACTTGCCGAGAGCCTTGAGCTTGGTCAGCGCGTCCTGGAATTCCTCCTTGGTCCACGGCTTCTCTACCGTGGCCGCGCGGACGCCGGCTGCCTTGAGGTCCGAGGCGCGGGCCAGCATGGCGAGGGCGACGTCGTAGTAGCCCACCGCGTACGTTTCACCCTCCCACTTGGCGACGGTGCTGGGGAGGTTCTTGGACAGGTCTGTTGAGAGCTTCAGCGGGGTCAGGTACTTGGCCCAGGCCCAGTTGGGCACGTTGGGCCCGTCGATGTCCACGATGCACGGGAGCTTCCCGGCAGCGGCGGCCGAGACCACCGAGTCGTTGTACGAGTCCTGCGGGAATGCCTGCACCTTGATCTGGGCCTTGGCGGCGCCACTCTTGTTGTACTTGTCGACGATGGACTCGATGGCCGCGAGCTCGTCTGGGTTGCCCGCGTTGTGGGTCCACATGGTGATCTCGTTGCCGTCCTGGGATGTGGCGGACGCGCTGCCCTTGCCGCAGGCAGCGAGACCGCCCACGAGTGCAGCCGCGGTTATGCTGGTGGCCAGGATCCGTGTGAATCGCTTGTTCATGAAGGTCCAGTCTTTCTGCTGATTTTGCGCGTGGATGATTGGCCCCGGATCCGGAAGGGGCGCGGCCGCTGCAACGGCTGCGTCCCTTTTTCTGGCGGACACCGGGTGGTGTTGGTTTCTGAAAAATGCCGTCAGGTCCGGGGCGGTCCTACGGATCCCCGCTCGATCAGGGGACAGGCGAGCCGCACCTGTTCCGGCGGCGCCGCCGGGTTCTCAATGTCGTCAAGAACGCGGTTGACCGCCCATCGCCCCATGTCGTAGTGCGGCAGGGCCACCGTGGTCAGTCCCGGCCACAGCGAGTCCGCAATGAGCTCCAGATTGTCGATGCCGACGATCGAAATGTCCTCCGGGACGGTCAGCCCCAAAGCTGCGGCCCCCTGGTACGCGCCCATGGCCACCCGGTCGCTGAAGCAGAACAGGGCCGTTGGCCTGTCCGGCTGGCCGAGGAGAGCCAGTGCCGCCTCGCGGCCACCCGAGGTCTCCGGCGCGGCGATGACGAGGTGCCGCGGATCGTGCTCGATGCCGTGGCGGCGCAGGGCGTTGTGGAAACCTTCCAGCCGGCCGTGCGTTGCGGGAATGTCGTCCACGTTGTTGATCATTCCGATCCGCTTGTGCCCGGCCCTGATGAGGGCTTCGACGGCGGTTTCGGCGGCGTTGACCTCGTCCGGAACGATGGAGGAGACCGTGGGGTCCCCGGTGACGGCGTCCAACAGCACGGTGGGGAACCCGGCGAGCGAAGACGGCAGCTCCACTCCCTGGTGGTACATCCGGGCGTACACCACGCCGTCCACCTGGTGCTGCTGAAGCATGGTGATTTCGCGGTGTTCGAGCTCGCTGTCCAGGCCCGAGTTCACCACCATGACCACGTAGCCCCGCTCGTAGGCCGCGTCCTGCGCTCCGCGGATCATCGCTCCGGCGAAGGGCGTGGTGGTGATCTCGTCACTGACCAGGCCCAGGATCTGGGAGCGCTGGTTGCGCAGCCCGCTGGCGAGCCGGTTGGGGGCGTAGCCGAGGTTCCTGGCCACGTCCCGGACGTGCTGCTGGGTTTCCGCTTTGACCCGGGAGCTGGTGGCGTCATTGAGTGCGTGGGACACAGTGGTCACTGAGACTCCGGCGGCCTTGGCCACTTCGCGTATCCCTACTCGCGTCGTCATCGACTTCCTTTACAAAACGTTTTGGTTCGGTGTGAATGAGAGTACACAAAACGTTTTGCATGTGTCAAGCGTCACTCCCCAACCCGCTCCCTAACCTCGCCAGCTCGGACAGGGAACCGCGCGGGCGTGGCCCCAGGCTCAACCAGTGGGCATGGGTCCGGCCCGGCTCTGCCCTTTCGGGCGGCACCGGGCCGGAGGTCCTGTGTAACTGCTCGTTTACCGTCCTGTGGTGAAGCTCCAGGAGAGGCCGCTGAGCGGGTTCCCGCCGCCATCCTTGATGCTGGTGGAAATGGTGGCCGTGTACTTCGTGTTGGCCGCCAGCGTCACATTCGGGTTCAGCGTTGCCACGTGGCTGGTGGCGTTGTAGCTGACGGCGTAGCTCACCAGGGCGCCGGTGGCGGCGTTCCGGAGGGCAAACGTTCCGTTGCTGACGCCGGTCACGTTCTCACTGATGGTCGCAGTGACGTTGGCCGTACGGCTGACGGCTGTGGCATTCGTTGCCGGGGACTTGGCGGTCACGACAGGCCGCGGTCCCGTGGTGAACGCCCAGGAGTTCGCGGCAATCGGGTTGCCGGCGATGTCAGTGATGCCTGAAGTCAGGGTTACCGTGTGCTTCCGGTCGGCAGTGAGCGTTACGTTAGGGTTGGCAGTGGCCACACGGGTCGTGGCGTTCCACGTGACGGGAGCCGCGATCACCGCCCCTGCGGAGTTCTTCAAATTGAAGGACGCGAATCCTATGCCGGCCATCGGTTCACTGAAGGTTGCCGTGACGTTGGCCGTCTGGCTGACCATCAGCGAGTTGACGGCCGGCGCCTTGGCTGTCACCGAGGGCGCCACGGTGTCGACGGTGACGGCCAGGGACGCGGCGGAGCGTGTTTCGATGCCTGCAGGGCTGACCTCCCCGGCAGTTACGGTGTGCCGCCCGTTGGCCAGCGCCCGGTTGGACGTGATCGAGTAGCTGCCGTTCGCGGCCACCGATGCCGAGCCGCTGGCTACCCCGTCAATGTAGAGGTTGACGCTGGCGGCGTCCGGCAATGCAACGGCACCGGTGAAGCCGGGGGTGGTGCTGCGCGTGATGTTGTCCGTATTGAAGCGGCCAGTGTCGGTGGCGGCCGTCAGGTCAGGTGTGCTCGGTCCCTTGGCTAGGGGCGCCGTGCACGGAGCGGCGGGTCCGCCGATCGCCGCGTATTCGAAGATCGTGACTTCATTGCCGATCGCGGCGGCCCGTCCCAGCCACATGCCCCGGCTTTCGGAGGTGGTGGTTGATGATGCGCGGTCTGCGTCGGACACGCCGTCCGCGCCAACTCCGGTGAGGCCGGTCCAGGTTGCCGTCCAGGTGGTGACGCCCGGTCCGTCGTAAACAACGACGCCGTCCGCGCCAGACCCCGGGGCACCGGCACGCAGCGTTCGCCGCCCGTTCAGTGCGAACGACTGGTTGGCTGCCACGACCCGGGCCTCCAGCTGGTCCGCCGGAAGCTGCCCGCCGCCGGTCGCAACAGCGGTACCCTTCATCACCACGGTGCTGGCGTTGATCTTCGTGGCCGGCTGCGTGACGGTGACGTTCCCCACGGACGTCTGGTCGCCGACGTCGGGGGCTGTCAGAACACGAACCACATCACCCGGGCGGATGTCCGGGGTGGTGCCTTCCCAGCATCCTCCGCCGGGGTGGTTGACTTCCACGATGCCGGCCGCAGGAGTCAGGACCGACGACGTGCCGATTACTGCGCCGCCGCGAAGCACCTGGATCGTGGGATGATCGCCCGCTGCGTACCCTTCGGCTGAGACCATGTCCCGTTCCGGGAAAACGGTGATGATGTGTGTACCCGGGTCGCTGATGACGGCGAAAGCCGGAACAACCGCGGTCGGAACGGCCAGCGCCACCAGCGCGCCAGCCGTGATGGCGGCTGCCAGACGCGGACGATTTCTTGCAGGTTTCATGGAAAGCTCCCCTCAAAGGCCCCAGACTTCACCCGGCCGAGACCCAGCGAGGTGATCCTCTTCAGGTCCATGATCTGAAGAGGATGCCAGTATCTGGACGCCACGTTGGGGAAACCTTTAACCAAAAGCTGCGGGACCCCTCACCGAGGGGTCCCGCAGAACCGTGGCGCTACGCCTCCACGAGGTCCTCGTCCAGGTCTCCGCCCAGTTCTTCGAACTCGACGGCGGCCACGATTTCCTTGGTATCCGGGTTGAGCATGAAGGCCTCGTCGTCGTCCTCAATCATCAGGAAGTCGCCGTGGTCGGTGCTGAAGTGCCACGCCAGCACCGGCTCACCGTTGTGGTTGTAGTTCGGGTCGCCCATGGTGATCTTCCGCAGCTCGTACCCGGCGATGTCGCACAGCTCGCGGATAATGAGCTCGAATTCGGGGGCGTTCTCCAGGGCCTCTTCCTCGGCCTCGGCGCGCCGCTCTTCGAGGTCCGGCAGCGCCGCCACGCGCTTGGCGATGTGTGCGGTGAGCTCGTCGTCTGCCAGGACCAGCAGGCCTTCCTGACCGCGCAGCCACGCGGCGTTGAGGGCTACGATGCCCTCCGTTTCGAGGAGCGATTCGAATTCTGCGTCGAGGTCCTCCATGGCCTGTACGCGTTCCGGGAGGTCGCCGTCCTGCTCGGCGTCGGCCTCGCCGTCCAGGTAGATGTCGGCTTCCTCCTCGGACAGGGCGTCGAATGCCTCCGCGGTGCGGTCAAAGAGGTCGACATGCCCGGCGGCGCCCATGCCTTCCAGGCCCTCCCGGATGTAGGCGTCAAGCTCCTCACGGTCCGGGGCGGTGAAGACATACTGCGCGAAGCCGCCGCCGAGGGATTGCGTCAGGTAAAAGTCCACGAAGTAGCTGCGCAGGGCGTTGGGCGCGATCTCCCCCGGGCCGAGGAGCTCCTGATACATGGCGTTCACCACGGCAACGTTGGAATCAACGACCTCTGCATCACTGGCACTGCCGCCGCCTGCGGCGCCTTCGACGGTCAGGACAACGGGGTATTCGCTGGATGTCATGGGAAATCCTCACTGCAGAAAGCCGGTGGTGCTCAGGACCCTCTCAACGTACGCGCCACCGGCGCCCGCAGGTTTAGGGCGAAGTGAACGTCAGGCGAAGTTTGCGCCGCATCAGCGGAGGGACACCGACAGGACAAAAACCGGAGAGCCCGACGGCGGGCGGAGGCAAATTTGAGGGCCCCTCCAGCCCGACTAAGATGGATCAGATAACCTGCAGATTTTCGACCTGCCGAAAGTAGCGCGCACCCATGCCTTCCCAACCGGACGACAGTGCGGCACTGGCAATCCAGACCCCCGCGATCAACGACCGTTCCCTCGCGGCCGGGCTCGCCTATGCCATGGGCGGCCGTGTGTCCGGGATCTCGTTCGACTCCGCCACCGGCCTGATGCTCGGCAAGGTCCGCGGCGGCTCCGAGGTGCCTTACTCCACCACGGCCAAGCTGGTCCGGAAGGGCGGCGGCTGGAGCTGCACGGTGGGCGTCTGCAGCTGCCCGGTCCGCAAGGACTGCAAGCACGTGGCCGCGCTGTTGTTCGCGGCCGAAGACAACCCGGCCGTGAGGGTGCAGCTCCTGTCCCCCGCCGACGTCTCGCGGGTGTCGCGGGAAACGTCCGTGCCGGCGCTCTCGGACTGGGAGCAGGCGCTCAGCCCCCTGATCTCGCAGGCCGGCCCCGCCCAGCAAATCGGTGGCACTCCCCTGGCCCTGCAGTTCGAGGTGGAGGAACCGGCCCCGCACTTCTCCTACACCGGCCGCCGCGACCCGCTCCGCAGCGTCCGCCAGCTCAAGGCCCGCCCGGTGATCATGGGTGCCAAGGGCAAATGGATCCGCGGCGACGTCTCGTGGAACACGCTGAGCTACCTGAACTTCAAGCGCGAGTGCAACCAGGCCCATGTGGAGTGGCTGCAGACCTTCCTCGCCGCGCACACCGGCGGCGCGAACCGGTCTTACTCGTCGTCGTCCCTCTGGCTGGGGCTGAACACCTTCGCCGGCAAGAACCTGTGGGGCCTGCTGGAGGAAGCGCGGCAGATCGGCGTGGCGCTGGTGCACAACCGCGGCCAGGAACTGGTGAAGGTGGCGGCGGCACCCGCCGCGGTCGGGCTTAACCTGGGCCGCTACGGAAGCGACGGGCAGGAAGGCGGCCTGGAGCTCGCGTCCACCATCACGGTCGACTGCACCGAGGTTGATCCTGCGTCGGTGGGCACCATCGGACGCCCGGCGCACGGCATTTTCCTTACCTCAAGCGGGGACGCGCTCCCGGGGGTCGCCGCGGACGAGATCATCACCCTCGCCCCGCTCGAGAGCGGACTTAGCGAGGAGCTGCTGGCCTTCGTCACGGCGGGCAGCACGCTGCACATCCCGGCCCGGGATGAAGGACGCTTCCTCACCGGCTTCTACCCCAAGCTCAAGCAGACCGCGCGCGTGACCGCGGCGGACGAGTCCGTAGAGCTGCCCGAGCTCGCCCTCCCGACTCTCTCGCTGCTGGCCAATTACGGCGCCGACCACCGTGTGCGCCTGCACTGGGAATGGCACTACAAGTCGGGCACCATCGTCACGGCACAGCCGCTTTGGCGCCATCCCGGCGACCACGGCTACCGTGACGATCCGGCGGAAGCCCGGATCCTGGAGGCAGTAGGCCAGCCGTGGGACGTGGTGCCCAAGCTGGGTGAATCGGCCACCGGCGGCTGGGGCACGCCGCGCCTTGCAGCCGCTGCGGAGCTGAGCGGGCTGGACACGCTCGCCTTCACGGAGGAGGTGCTCCCCCGGCTGCGGAACACGCCCGGCGTCGATGTGGACACCTCGGGCGACATCGCCGACTACCGGGAGGCCGAAGAGGCGCCGGTGGTGGCTATCTCCACCAAGGCGACCGACCAGCGCGACTGGTTCGACCTTGGCATCGTGATCACCCTCGAGGGCCAGCCGGTGTCCTTCGCGGCCCTTTTCTCCGCCCTCGCTGCGGGGCAGACACGCATGCTCCTGCCCAGCGGCGCCTACTTCTCCCTCGACCTTCCGGAGCTGCACCAGCTGCGGGCCCTGATCGACGAGGCCCGCGCGCTGCAGGACAACTCGGGCGACAAGAACGCTCCTCTGCAGATCAGCCGCTTCCAGGCCGGCCTGTGGGATGAACTTGCCCAGCTTGGGATCGTGGATGAGCAGGCGTCCGCCTGGCGCACAGCCGTGGGCGGGCTGCTGGAGGGCGGCGTCCAGGGCCTGCCGCTGCCGGCCACGCTCAACGCCGAGCTGCGCCCGTACCAGCTGGAGGGCTACAACTGGCTGAGCTTCCTGTACCGCCACAGCCTCGGCGGTGTGCTCGCCGACGACATGGGCCTGGGAAAGACCGTGCAGGCGCTGGCCCTGATGTGCGCGGCCAAGGAACACGCCGCTTCTGCCGCGGACTTTAAGGAAGACGCCACAACAGCGGACGACGGCGGCACGCCCTTTTTGGTGGTGGCACCCACCAGCGTCGTGGGCAACTGGGAGGCCGAGGCAGCCCGCTTCGCGCCCGGCCTCACGGTCCGTGCCGTCGGCGAGACATTTGCCAAGAGCGGCGCCGACCCCGCCGAGGCCTTGGCCGGGGCGGACATCGTCATCACGTCCTACGCGCTGTTCCGGATCGACTACGAGTCCTACGCGGGACGTCATTGGGCCGGGCTGGTGCTGGACGAGGCGCAGTTCGTCAAGAACCACCAGTCCAAGGCCTACCAGTGCGCCCGCAAGCTTCCGGCGGCGTTCAAGCTGGCCATTACCGGCACGCCGCTGGAGAACAACCTCATGGAGTTCTGGGCCCTGACCTCCATCGTGGCGCCGGGGCTGTTCGCGAGCCCTTCGCGGTTCGCCGAGTACTACCAGAAGCCGGTGGAGAAGAACGGTGACAAGGGGCAGCTGGACAAGCTCCGCCGCCGGGTCCGTCCGCTCATGATGCGCCGGACCAAGGAGCAGGTCATCAAGGATCTGCCGCCCAAGCAGGAGCAGATCCTTGAGGTGGTGCTCAACCCGCGGCACCAGAAGGTTTACCAGACACACCTGCAGCGCGAGCGGCAGAAGATCCTGGGCCTCATCGAGGACGTGAACAAGAACCGCTTCACCATCTTCCAGTCGCTGACGCTGCTGCGCCAGCTCAGCCTGGACGCCTCACTGGTGGACGAGTCGCTGTCCGGCGTGCGGTCAAGCAAGCTGGACGTGCTGTTTGAACAGCTGGAGGACCTCGTGGCCGAAGGCCACCGCGCCCTGATTTTCAGCCAGTTCACCGGCTTCCTGGGCAAGGTCCGCGAGCGCCTCCGCGAGGAGAACATCGAGTTCTGCTATCTCGACGGCGGCACCCGGAACCGTACCGACGTCGTCAATGAGTTCAAGAACGGCACGGCGCCCGTGTTCCTGATCAGCCTCAAGGCCGGAGGGTTCGGCCTCAACCTGACCGAGGCCGACTACGTATTCCTGCTCGATCCATGGTGGAATCCCGCGTCAGAGGCGCAGGCGGTGGACCGCACGCACCGCATTGGCCAGGCCAGGAACGTCATGGTCTACCGGCTGGTGGCCAAGGACACCATCGAGGAAAAGGTCATGGCGCTCAAGGCCAAGAAGTCCCAGCTTTTCGCCGACGTGATGGAGGGCGATGCGCTCTCCGGCGGCGCGCTCACCGCGGACGATCTGGCGGGGCTCTTCAACGACTGACGGATACTACGGGGCACGTTCCCGGCTGACGCCCGCATGGCCGTCTGTCGAGGGACATGACCGCGGCCGGGGCGGGGCGCAACCCGAATGAAGTCCGCTTACTGAACCACCGCCCAAGCGCCTTGCCCTTGCCCTTCCACCAACTGTCCTCGTCCGTGTCGGTGCGCCACCGGTAGATCAGGACCACCAGCACAAACATCCCGGCGGTGACGTTCGGCCAGACGCCGGAGGCCGCGTCGAGCAGCGCCTTGAGCGCGGTGGCCAGGATCGCCGCCGGGACCAGGGTGCGGAAGACCGAGTTGGCCAGGTACCGCCGGTGGGAGCGCGGCACTGAGAGCAGACGGACCATGTCGGAACAGGCGCACACCACCACCACGGCCTGTCCCAGCGTGAGCAGGATGGACCCCGACAGGGACCCGGCGAACTGTACCGCTGACGCCAGCCCGGAACTCATGGCCTGCACCCTTCCATGCCGTCTCCTCCGTCGCTTGCACTGCTTCCTGTACCCCTCTGTGTGTGTCAGACCATTCAACGGCGCCCGTCCACCTTGAGTCACGGGGGTCGGCTACCCGTCTTTGCCGCCAGCATCACTCGCCTCTACACAGCGGTACGCAGTTCGGCGGCCGGTCTTTGACTGGCCGCCGAACTGCGTACTCCATTCAGATGTGAATTAGGGCCCGTCAGGCCGGGGTCAGCTCATCGGCCCGCGGCAGCGGGTCCAGGTGGCTGATGCCCGTGGGTGTGATCTGCAGGACCTGGGCCGTGGCGATGTCATAGAACAGGCCCGTCACATGGACGTCACCGCTACGGACGGTGTCCTGCAGCCTGGCATGCTGCTGCAGCCGCTCGAGCTGGACGGCAACGTTGACCATGGCCAGCTGGTCCACCGCGCCGTACCCGGCTTTCTCAGCCGCAACCTGGACCGGATGGCCCGCATGGAATGACTCGAGGCTCGGCCGTCCGTGGTCCAGCCAGGACTCAATGGGGCAACGTTCCTCCTGCAATTCGGGCCTCTGGTCTGAGGCCTTGTGGTCTGAGGCCTTGTGGTCTGAGGCCTTGTGGTCTGGGGCAGGTCCAGCGAGCAGGGCGGTCATGGCGCCGCAGCCGGAGTGGCCACAGACCACCACTGAGGTCACCGACAGCTCGTCGAGGGCGAACTTCAGGGATGCCTCAACCGACGGTTCGAGGCGGTCGCTCCCCACCACGTTGCCCACGTTCCGGACCGTGAACAGGTCCCCCGGGCCGCTGCTGGTGATCAGGTTGGGCACCAGCCGGGAGTCGGCGCAGGTGATGAAAAGCGTGTCGGGGT
Organism: Arthrobacter sp. ISL-65; assembly: GCF_018613795.1. Classification (GTDB taxonomy): domain Bacteria; phylum Actinomycetota; class Actinomycetes; order Actinomycetales; family Micrococcaceae; genus Arthrobacter. Next base: position 102,132 of record NZ_JAGGPN010000004.1, on the reverse strand, counting down.
CCTGGAAGGTGGACAGTTCCTGGACGTGCGGACGCAGCAGGTGGGCGTGGCGGCGGTGGTAGCTGTCCACGCCGTTGAGCACCGAGCGTACCGGGGCCGGGACGTGTCCGGCTGCCTCTGCGGCCAGCGGCACAGCGTTTCGCTGCCAGCTCCGCCAGGGCGCGAAGCCGCCGCGCAGTGCGGAGCGCGACGAGCCGCGTGCGGGAGTTCCCGCCTGGGCAGCGTGAAGCGTGGCGGTGCCGGTTTCCTCGATCTCGACACTGCCGCCGTTGTTCACGTGCCGCACACGCCAGGCCTCCAGGGTGTCATGCACCGGGTGGTCGAGGTAGTCGACGTCGAGCTCCACCGTGACATGCGCCGCCGGCGGCACCGCGGCCAGCACCTTGCTCAGGCGGGGAAGCGACAGGAACGTGCAGGAGCCGTCGATGACCACGCGCCAGCGGCCTTCGGCTGTTCCGCCGAGGGGCTCCGCGTGGATGCTGGCCCGGACCACACGCCACAGGACCAGCAGCACTGCCAGCGCGAGCCCGATCAGCACCCCGGCCAGGAGGTTGACGAACACCACCGTGAGCAGCGTGGCGGCATAGACGGTCAGGTCACCGGTGACGCGTGCCGTCTGGAAATCGGCCACCTTCACGAGGCGGATGCCGATCATGATGAGCAGCCCGGCAAGCACGGCCTGGGGCACCTGCTGAATGACTCCCGCCAGCAGCAGGGAAAAGACCAGAACCCAGATGCCGTGGAGGACGGCGGACTTGCGGGTGCGCGCCCCGGCCTCGACGTTGGTGGCACTGCGGACGATCACGCCGGTGACGGGCAGGCCGCCCAGCATGCCTGACGTCACGTTGGCAGCGCCCTGGCCGAGCAGTTCACGGTTGAAATTTGTACGCTCGCCGTGGTGCATCTTGTCGACGGCGACGGCGGACAGCAGCGACTCCACGCTCGCCACCAGGGCGATGGTGACGACGCCGACCGCGATGGCGGTCCACTCCCCCTGCGGCAGGTGCGGAAGTGAGAGGGCGTCCAGCAGCGAACCATCAAAGGTGATTCGGTCGACGTCGGAATTGAACGGGAGGGACAGCAGCGTCGCGGCCACCACGGCCACCAGCGGGCCGGGGACGCGGCGGACGGCTGCCGGCATGTGCTTCCAGCCGGCCAGCAGCGCGATCACCACAGCTCCCAGGAACGCGGCCTGCGGATCGAGGGCGGCCAGGCTGTCCGGCAGTGCCACAATGTTGTGCAGCGCCGCTTCGCCGGTTTCGCTGCCAAGCATCACATGCAGCTGCTGCAGGACGATGATGATGCCGATCCCGGCAAGCATCGCGTGCACCACCACCGGCGCGATGGCAAGCGCCACACGCCCCACCTTGGCCATGCCAAGCAGCACCTGGAGGACGCCGGCGGCCACAGTGATGGCGCAGGTGACGGGCCAGCCGAACTGCTCGATGAGCCCTGCGACGATGACGGTCAGGCCCGCTGCCGGGCCGCTGACCTGCAGCGGGGAGCCGCCCAGGCTGCCGGCGACGATGCCTCCCACTGCGGCCGCGATCAGTCCCGCCATGACCGGCGCGCCCGACGCCGCGGCGATGCCGAGGGACAGCGGAACCGCAACGAGGAACACCACGAGGGACGCCGGCAGGTCCCAGCGGAGGCCCGATGTGAGGCGTGCCAGGACTGGTATCCGGCTCCTGCCGGGATGGATGGGTTGTGGATCCGTGGCGGCTGGCGAGGGCATATAAGTCCTTAGCTCGTTCGAAGGGTCCTTACCCACGCTATTGACGCCCGGATGCCGGCCGCAAGGATACGGCCCGTGAGAAGAAACACGAGGTCAGACCGGACATAATGCGAAAACTAGTGCACTAATCCATTCGTTTGCATAAAGGCCACGCTGCTTCCATTGAGGCAGTTCCCCATGCCGCAAGGGGTCCCCGCTGAGGAGGAAAACCGGCCGCCGTTCAAGTCACATTGAGGCCGGACATGCGCGACGGCGGATCAGCCGGCAAAGATTTAACGTGCCGGAAATCTTTGGCGGCAGCGTTTAAACGGCAAAGGATCCATCCCGGGGATGGATCCTTTGCCTAACGCCGGTTTGCGGCTGACGGTTTAGCGCTTGACGGCGTCCAGCTTCAGCATCTTGGCGATGACGCTATCGAGCTCGGAGTCGTCGAAGATCTTCTTCCAGTCGTCCTTGATGATGGTGTCCTTGCCGTACTGGATGGCGATTTCGCAGGCCTCGGAGAACGGGTTGGAGCCACGGAGCGCGTTGGTGAGGGCGATCTGCACGTGGCCAAACAGCATGGCCTTGGCTGCTTCCTCGGGCACGCCGGCGGTGTGGACGGTCTCGTGCAGGGCCTCGTTGAGCAGGGTGCCGATCATGCAGGCCACGGTCTCCACGAGGGTGGGCTCGAGGATGGCGAGCTGCTTCACGGTGACCCAGTGGACGTCGATCACGGGGGCGTAGATGACGCGGATGGTGGCCTCGGCGGCAGCCTTGGTGTCCTCGGGGGCGTCCTCGTCGATCGCGGCGACGACGTTCTGCGGGGCGCCCTCGCCGCCGAAGGTATCGGCCCATTCCTCCTTGGTGGTGCGCTCCAGGAACACGGACGGGTGGCAGGGGTGGGCCACGGCCTGGACGACGTCCTCGCGCTGGGCGAGCAGGCCGGCGTAGGCGGCGGCCGGGTCCAGGGTGAGCAGGATCGCGCCGGCCTTCATCTGCGGGACGACGCCTTCGGACACGACGCCCAGGACGGTGTCCGGAACGGCGAGGATCACGACGTCGGCACCCTTGACGGCCTCGTCGGTGGCGGTGATTTCACGGCCTTCGGCGCGGACGCGGTCCTGGCCGCCGGGTGAGTTCTCGGAGTAGAACACGGTGTGGCTGGACTTCTGGAGGTTGCGGGAAACGCGCATCCCCATCTTGCCTCCGGCTCCGATAACGGCGACGGTCAACTGTTCTGCAGACATTTCATTTGCTCCTTAGGAAATCGAGGCTTTGCTGGGTCCACTGGTTTTCGAGGCGGATGGTTTCGTCCTCGGAGTCCTGCCACGGCAGCCAGTGTTCGACGATCTGGTTGATGTTTCTTTCTTTGGGCTGAAGCTTCCGGGCCATGTAGTCATAGTCCAGAAGGCCTTCGCCGAGCGGCGCGCCGGAGTATGTGAACCCGACCCACCCCTCCTTGCGGCTGAACGCAAAGTCTTTGATATGCATGTTCAGGACGTGCGGTGCGACGGCGTCAATCACCTCACGCGGCGACTCCAGGGCCGCCACGGTGTTGGCCGGGTCGCTGCACACGCCCAGGTACAGGCTTCCGACGCGCTCCACGACCTCCAGGATCCGGGACGTGGGGACCTGTTCGTAGGTCTCCAGCGCGATCCGCACCCCGGCTGCCTTGAACTCGGGCAGGATCTCGGTGAAGATCTCCACCGCCTCGTCCGCCGTCGGGGTGTGGCCCGGGACGTTGAACATGGTCCGCAGCAGCGGTGCCCCCAGGATCTTGGCGATGTGCAGGAACCGGCGCAGGTGCTCCGGCCGGATGCCCTTGGTGCCCAGCTCCAGGCTGATCCCGAGCGAGTCGGCGGTGGCCCGCACGGCCTGCAGTTCATCGTCGGTCATGGTGTCCAGCGGCGCGTAGTCGCAGATCTGGAACAGGTCCACACGCAGCGCCGCGGTCCGCTCGAGCGCCTCGTGGATGCTCAGCGGACGGGAAACCCGGTCCGAAAGCTGCCAGAAAAACGCGTAGCTGCTCAGTCCGATCCTTGAACCCTGGCCGCCAGTGGCGTTCATGCCCGGCCCCCGACGGTTTGCAGTAGTGCCGGTTCCAGCAGACCGGGTTTCATGAGTCCAAGGCGCTCGGCGGCCTCGTCCAGGATGTCCCTGACGGCTGCCGGGTTGTGGGCGAAGCGGCCCAGGAACAGCCCGGCGACGGCGGGGCCGAGCTGGCTGATGAGGCCGGGGCCGGCGCTGCCGCCGTAGATCACCCGGCTGTCCTCCTGGCCCGCGCGGGTGCGCAGGTGGGCGTCCAGCCCGGTGATGACTTCGCTGATGAACTCAGGCGACGCCGGTTCGGCTGCACCGATGGCCCACTGCGGTTCGTAGGCCACGATGGTGCGCCCGGTGCTGCCGAGGCTTCCGGCACGGTTCAGGACGCCGTCGATTTCGCGGATGCAGTGCCTGATGGCGTCCGTCGCGGTGCCGCTGCCGGGCTCGCCCACGCACAGCACCGGGGTGAGGCCGTTGCGGTAGGCCGCGGCGGTCTTCAGCCCGATCACGTCGTCGTCCTCACCGAAGATGCGGCGCCGTTCGGCGTGGCCCACCTCGGCGTACCGGCCGCCGGTTTCGGCCACCATCTTGCCGCTGACCTCGCCGGTGAAGGCGCCTTCGTCCTCCCAGAAAATGTCCTGGGCGCCGGCCGCCGCCCCGGCGGCGGACAGGATCCGCGCGCACTCGGGCAGGACCGGGTGCGCCGGCAGGGCAAACAGTTCGATGTCGCCGCTGCGGACGGCCGGATGGGCCGAGGCGATTTCAGCCATGTCCCGGCACCAGCCCAGGGTGCGCTCATAGCCGAAGTACATCTTCAGGCTGACGCCGATGATGGCCCCCGGCCGGGCCGCACCTATCTTGCCTGTGGTGGGGGAATTAGCAGGAAGTGACACCCTCGTAGTCCTTAATCAGGGTGACTTTCTCGGCGGAGGCTGAAGACTCGTCAAAGGTGTAGGTGAGCCATTCCTTGGCCAGGCGGCGTGCCAGTTCCAGGCCGACGACGCGCTGGCCGAAGGTGAGGACCTGGGCGTTGTTGCTCAGGATGGAGCGCTCAACGGAGAAGCTGTCGTGCGCGGTGACGGCTCGGACGCCGGGGACCTTGTTCGCGGCGATCGCGACGCCCAGGCCCGTGCCGCAGACCAGCAGGGCGCGGTCGGCCTTGCCGGCGGCGATGAGTTCGGCGGCGGCGATGGCCACGGACGGGTACGGGGTGTGGCTGGTGGCGTCCACTCCGACGTCCTGCACGGACTCGACCAGTTCGCTGGCCTCCAGGTCCGCCTTCAGGGCTTCCTTGTACTCGAATCCGGCGTCGTCGGAACCGACGATCAGGCGCAGTTTGGCGCTCATGCGTTCTCCTTAGTGGTGGTTGCTGCAGCTTTCGCCTCGGCGAAGGTGTTGTGGATTGCGCGGACAATCAGCGCCATGGATACAGCGCCGGCGTCCGGGGTGCCCAGACTTTTTTCGGCGTGCGGGCGTGCCCTGCCCATGAGGGGCAGCAGGTTGGCGGTTTCCTCGGCGGCCTGCTGGGCCACGGTGGCTGCCGCACCCCAGGCGTCGGTGAGGGACTGCCCGGAGCCGACGGCGGCGGACAGGGCGTCGCGGAACGGAACCAGCACGTCCACAAGGGTCTTGTCGCCCACCTTTGCCTTGCCAAAGCCCACGATCGAGGCGGCGGCGCCAGCCACTCCGGCAGCCACAGCGCCGCCGTCGGGCGTGTGGCTGTCCCCGATCGCGTCCCCGACTGCCCGCAGGGCCATGCCCCAGAGCGCACCGGAGGTGCCGCCGGCCCGGTCGGCCCAGGCGTCGGCGGCCAGGTGCAGGGTGGTGGCCGCACCGGCACCGCGTTCGACGGCGTCCGTTGCGGCCTCGACCGCGGCCCGGACACCGCGCTCCATGCCGATGCCGTGGTCGCCGTCGCCGGCGACCGCATCGATGCGGCCCAGTTCCTCGACGTTGGCGTCAACGACGTCCTTCGCGGCGCCGAGCGCGGCCAGGACGCGGACTGCAGCTGCACGCGACTCGTCCGTGGCTTCCGGGATCACCACGTCTTCTGCCGTTTCCGCGGACAGTTCGTCGGCGTTCAGGGCCTGTGCCGTGACGGCACCGCGGCGGAACGCCGGGGTGTCTGCGGGTGCGTTCCAGAGGGTCTCGAGTTCCTCATCGAGCCAGAAGAGGGTCAGCGAGGTGCCGGCCATGTCGAAGCTGGTGACCAGCTCGCCGACCTGCGGGTCAACGGCTTCCAGGCCGGCCGCGGCCAGGAGCTGGGCGACGCGGCGGTAAACCACGAACAGTTCCTCGTACTTGACGCTGCCGAGACCGTTGAGGATCGGGACTACGCGTGCACGCTTGTTGGTCTCAGGCGGTGACTCGAGCCCGTCCGGGACCTCGGTGAGGAGCTTGGTAACAAGCAGTACGGCGAGCTCATCCGCCGTCGGGATACCCGTTTCATCGATGCCGGGTTCACCGTGAATGCCCATGCCCACGGCCATCCGGCCCTCCGGGACGGTAAACAGCGGGTTCTCGGCCCCGGGTAGGGTGCAACCGGTGAACGCGACGCCGAAGGACCGGGTGCGGTCGTTGGCGCGCTCGGCGATTTCCACCGTGGCGTCCATGCTGTAGCCGGCCTCGGCTGCGGCGGCCGCGACCTTGAAGACCGTCAGGTCCCCGGCGATGCCGCGCCGCTTGGCGCGCTCCTCCAGCGGGGCGGAAGAAACGTCGTCCGTGACGGCGATGCTGCGGCAGTCGATGCCCTCACGGCGGAGGCGCTCCTGTGCCTGGGTGAAGTGCAGGACGTCGCCGGCGTAGTTGCCGTAACCCAGCAGGACGCCGGCACCGTTGTTGGCGGCCTTGGCCACGCTGTAGACCTGCTGCGCCGAAGGGGATGCGAAGAGGTTACCCATCGCGGCACCGTGGGCCAGACCCTGGCCCACCAACCCGGCGAACGCCGGATAGTGCCCGGAGCCGCCGCCGATCACCAGCGCCACCGTATCCGCGGTGCTCTTCGTGCTGCGGGCCACGCCGCCGGAAACACGCCGCACCCACCGGCCGTGGGAGGCAACAAAGCCCTCGATCATCTCATCAGCGAACGCTGCGGGTTCATTGAACAGGCGGGTCATTGCGGTTTCTCCTGAAGTGGCTGTTGGCCGGTGATTGGGCGCTGGGCCCCCGACCGCTGGGTTCCCTAACCGAGCTTGCGAGGATTAGGGGGCGGTTGGGGACGAAATCGGTCTGGTGTGGTTGCGCCCTCCTTGGCGGAGGGCGCAACCGGCTTTGGGCATCTGGCTTGCTAGGGCTCGGAGTGGTGTCCGGCGCCGGCGGGATCCAGCGCCTCGGCGGGCACTCCCTCGCTGATTTTGCCCGAGCGGCTCAGGGCCACCATGAGGATGCAGGACAGGAGCATGAAGCCGCCGACGACGAACATCGGCACCGTGTAGTTTCCGGTCAGGTCCTTCAGCCAGCCGGTGACGTAGCCGGCGCTGAAGCCTGCCAGGTTGCCGACCGTGTTGATCAGGGCGATGCCGGCAGCGGCGGCTGCGCCGGTGAGGAACTGCGTGGGAACGGTCCAGAAGTTGGGCAGTGCCGCGAAGATGGACATGGCCGTGACGGTGATGACGGCGATGGTGGCTGCCGGCGAACCTGCGAACAGGGCCAGGGGGATGCTCAGGCCGCCGATGAGGGCCGGAACGGCGATGTGCCAGGTCTTGACGCCGCGCTTGGTGGCGTCCTTGGACCAGAAGTACAGCGCAAAGGCGGCCGGCAGGTACGGGATCGCGGTGATCAGGCCCTTCTGGAAGACATCGAACTTGGTGCCGTAGATGCCTTCAAAGCCCGCGATGATGGTGGGCAGGAAGAAGCCGAGGGCGTACAGGCCGTAGATGAAGCCGAAGTAGATTGCGGAGAGCATCCAGACGCGGCCGTTGCCGAAGACGGTGCGGACGCTGACGTGCTTGTTGCTGGCAGCGGTTTCCTTCTTTTCCTTCTCCAGTGCACCGGTCAGCCAGGTCTTTTCTTCGGCGGTGAGCCACTTGGCCTTCGCCGGGGAGTCTGCCAGGTAGAACCAGGCAATGATGCCGATGATGATCGCGGGGACGGCAACGCCGAAGAACATGACCCGCCAGCCTGCGAGGCCGAAGAGGCCGTGCTGCTGGATGAGGAGGCCGGCGAGCGGGGCACCTATGACGGTGGTCAGCGGCTGGGCCAGGTAGAAGAGGGCAAGGATCTTGCTGCGGTGCCGGGCCGGAACCCAAAGGCTCAGGAAGAGGATGGCACCCGGAAAGAAGCCGGCCTCGGCCACACCGAGGATGAAGCGCAGGATGTACAGCTGCTCAACGTTCCCAACCCAGGTGAACAGGAGCGAAACGATGCCCCAGCTGACCATGATGCGGGCCAGCCAGCGCCGGGCGCCGAACTTGTGCAGGGCCAGGTTGCTGGGGACCTCGAGCAGGATGTAGCCGATGAAGAAGACGCCGGAAGCGAAGCCGAACTGTGCCGCAGAGAGGGCGAGGTCCGTGTTCATGCCGTTGGGGCCAGCAAAGGAGATGGCCGTGCGGTCCAGGTAGTTGATGAAGAACATCAAAGCGACGAACGGCACCAGCCGGATTGCCACTTTCCTGATTGCAGATCTTTCGACCACCGATTGTGTGGTGTCCACATTGACTCCTAGATATTGGTATCCCCGGCCGCGTCCTGCTCTGGATGCTTGGGGGTTGTCTCAATGCCCTCCGCCGGCAGGAGACCGGCATTGGCTACGCGTTGTGAGATCAACCATACGACCGGTAAAGCAAATTGGTCAACCGGTTGACGGATTTCTTGAGCGCTTGCCGGGGAGCCCCCGAAATTGGTCAGCCGGTTGCTACCCTTTGAAGATGTCCGCCAACTCCGCAGCCGCCACGGCCAAGATCAGCGCCGCCCTTGGCCCCATGGAACACGGGTCGGTGGTGTCCGAGGTCGCGGAGCGCCTGCTTGCCTACTTCACCAGCGGAGACATAGCGGCCGGCACCAGGCTTCCTGCCGAACGGACGCTTGCCGCATCCCTCGGCGTTGGCCGGTCCGCAGTCCGCGAAGCATTGGCAGCCCTGGAGATCCTGGGCATCGTGATCGTGCGGCCGGGCTCCGGCACGTATCTGCGGGACGGCGTCTCGGAGCTGCTGCCCCGGACCCTGAGCTGGGGCCTCATGCTGGGCGCCCCCCGCACCCGCGAGCTGGTGGAGCTTAGGAGCGGGCTCGAGGTGCAGGCCGCGCAGCTGGCGGCTGAACGCATCGACGATGCGGCGCTGGACCGCATGCGCACCAACCTGCAGACAATGGAAGACAACCTCGAGGACCTGGCCGCCTTCGTCGAGGCAGACGCCGCGTTCCACCGGGAGATCGCTGTCAGTTCGGGCAACCAGGTGCTCCGCGAGCTGCTGCAAAGCATCCGCTCGCTGCTCCGCATTTGGGTGGACCGGGCACTGACCGATGAAGGCCATGCGGCCGCGGCGCTGAAGGAACACCGCGAAATCTTCACCGCCCTCGAAGCCCACGATCCCGCTGCCGTCACCGCGACCATGCGTTCACACATGCAGACTGCCACCCGGCGGCTGCTCGCGGGGTTCGACGCCGCCCAGTAGGGCGCGTGATGCTGCCCAATCCGGGGGTGCCCCCCTAGGAAATCTCGAAGGCCGCGACGTAAGTTGTCTCCATGGTCAATGCCCAGAGCGAGCCGGCGGGCTCCCGCGTCAGCGAGGCCCTGATGATGCTCGACATGGAGCAGCGGGACGTCCTGCTGGCCTTGCATTACGGGCGGCTTACGGTCGCCGAGGTGGCAATGCAGTTCGGAATTTCCCCCGCCCTGGTTAGCCGCCGCGCCCTCGCAGCCCTGAGGACCCTCCGCCGGTTGCTTGACCAGGGCGCACAGGCCCCGTAACTCTTCGCTACCTGCCGGTTGGCTGCAGGGTTTGAAGAAACAGTTTTTCTAACTCGTATTACGTGGAAAAGATCGCTTTATCTTATGTGATTTCCGGGCTCATACTTTTGGTGTCGGCCCCCCAGAAGAGAACGAGACTGCCATGACCAGCACCGCAACTGCTTACCGTACGAATCCACGCAAAGATGCCGAAGTAGATGACGTCTGCGACGACGCCGCCTACTGCTTTTACTGCGACGGGCCGGAGACCGACTGATGGCCCTCCAGTCCCGGCCCCTGCACCCGGGGCAGCGCATATGAAACCCTGGCGTCTCCGCGAGTTCCACCCCGAGGACCTGGACCAACTGGTAGAGGTCTGGCAGGAGTCCCGGAATACGGGCAAGCCTGCGGTCTACAGCCTCTCCGAGGTCCTTTCCGCCTGCACGGACCAGCAGGCCGTCGTCGCGGTCGCCGGGGACCGGCTGATCGGGGCCGCCGCTGCCACCATCGAAGAGGACCGCGCCTGGGTGATCATGCTCGCCCAGGCTGCGGACTGGCGTGACCAGGGTCTGGGCAGCGCACTTCTTACCGGTCTGGAGTCACGGCTCATGGCCCGCGGAGTGCTGAGGATATCCGCGCTGGTGCGCTCAACCGAATCGCCCGTCAAGGCCTTCTCAAACAGCAAATACGGTGTCGAGGACGGCCTCCTGTATTTTGAACGCGTGGTCCCGGTCCAGCGCCAGGAGATAGGACCATTGAGCCAGCTGGGCGGCCGCGTTCTGCCCCGCGGGCTGTGGGAGTCGATGGCCGGCATGCACAAGGAGAAGGAACTCATTGAGCAGCGGCTGATTCTCCCCCTCGCGAGGACCGATCTCGCCGCCTCACTCGGCGTCGTTCCGCCGCGCGCCGTCATGCTGTTCGGCCCGCCGGGGACCGGGAAGACCACCTTTGCGAAGGCAGTGGCTTCCCGGCTGGAATGGCCGTTCGTCGAGGTCTCCCCTTCCCGCCTCGCCTCCGACCCGCGGGGCCTGGCCGCAGCGCTGCGACAGACCTTCCAGGACATCTCGCACCTCGACCATGCCGTTGTCTTCATCGATGAGGTGGAGGAGATTGCGGCCCAGCGTGGCGGGAAGCCGCCCTCGCCCCTTCAGGGGGTTACGAATGAACTGCTGAAGATCATTCCCGCCTTCCGTGAGCAGGAAGGCCGGATCCTTATCTGTGCCACAAACTTCATCCGGGCTTTGGACACCGCGTTCCTGCGGCATGGGCGGTTCGACTACGTGATTCCGATAGGGCTGCCCGATCCCGCGGCCCGGGAAGCCATCTGGACCAAGTACATTCCGGAGGCAGCCGCCCGGCACGTGAATGTTCAGGCCCTGGCCCGGCAAACGGAACGCTTCTCCCCCGCAGACATCGAATTCGCGGCGCGGAAGGCCTCACAGCGCGCGTTGCAATGCGCAGTACGGGATGCACCGGAAGGCGCCGGACGGCCTGCCGAGGACTCGCTGACCACGGAAAGCTACCTCAAGGCTGTCAGTCAGACCAAGGCCACAGTTACCGAAGCCATGGTCAATGAATTCAGGGAGGACATCGAGCGGCTCGCCCGTACCTAGACCTATATTTCCCGTTATTGACATGCGGGCCGGCCGGGCCTAGAACGTGGCATAACAGGCAGCAGCATCTGCGATCCAAGCCTTCATCCCCACAACAGGAATATCTACAACAGGAGGTCAAGATGCCAGGTCTAATCCGCAAGAGTTTCGACTCCCCAGAGGAAACCCGGCCGTTTGAGGGCGGCAAGGGCCAGCTCCAACTAGTGAACCTGGAGGGCGGCGGCGTTGGCAGGGCCACGTTCGAGCCGGGCTGGCGGTGGTCGGAGCACGTGAAACCGATCGCGCAAACGGAAAGTTGCCAGGCTGCCCACATGGGATACTTCATCTCCGGCCGGATGAAGGTGGTCATGGACGACGGCGAGGAGATGGAGTACGGGCCGGGCGATTTCGCCATCATGCAGCCCGGACATGATGCCTGGACCGTTGGCGATGAAGCCTGCGTGGTAATCGACTGGCAGGGGTTTACTGACTACGCGAAGAGGTGAGCAGCGCCGTTTGGATTAGCCGGCGCCGGGCGTGACATCATACGGAGCATGGCCCAGAAAATTGCGTTCCAGGGTGAGCCCGGCGCCAACTCAGATATTGCCTGCAAGCAGATGTTCCCGGGGCTGGAGAGCGTTCCGTGCGCCAGCTTCGAGGACGCCTTCGAGCTGGTGTCCAGCGGCGAGACGGATCTGGCCATGATCCCGATCGAGAACTCCATTGCGGGCCGGGTGGCGGACATCCACCTGTTACTGCCGCACTCGGGCCTGCGGATCGTGGGAGAGTTCTTCCTGCCCATCCACTTCGACCTGCTCGGCATCCCGGGCAGCACCATCGAGGCGGCCACCGAGGTTCACAGCCACATCCACGCCCTGGGCCAGTGCCGGAAGCTGATCCGCGAGGCCGGCCTCAAACCTGTGATCGCCGGCGATACCGCCGGGTCAGCCCGCGAGGTGCGCGAGTGGAACGATCCCACCAAGCTGTCCCTCGCGCCGCCGCTGGCTGCCGAGCTCTACGGCCTTGAAGTTCTGGCCTCGGCGGTCGAGGACGACCCCTCCAACACCACCCGCTTTGTGGTCCTGGCCCGGGAGACGGAACTGCCGGCCCGGGAAGCGTTGCCCGGACCGGCGGTCACCAGCTTCGTGTTCCGTGTCCGGAACGTTCCGTCTGCGCTCTACAAGGCCCTGGGCGGCTTCGCCACGAACGGCGTGAACATGACCCGGCTGGAAAGCTACATGGTGGGCAACGAGTTTGCCGCGACCATGTTCATGGCAGATGTCGAAGGCCACCCCGAGGACCTGCCCCTCAGCCGCGCCCTGGAGGAACTCGACTTCTTCACCACCGAGGTGTGGATCCTTGGTGTCTACCCGGCCGCCGAACACAGAACACAGCGGGTGGCCAGCAACTAACCCGCAGTTTTGCCCTGCGGCCTGTTCCGGACCTTGAGGACCTCGCGGACCAGGAGCCCCGCCAGCAGGGCCCAGAACGCTGCCCCGATGCCCATGAAGCTCAGCCCCGAAGCGGCCACGAGGAAGGTCACCACGGCGCCCGTCCGCTCGCCCGGCTCTGCCAGCGCCGAGGCGGCAGACCCCGCGAGTGTGCCCAACAGCGCGAGTCCGGCGACGGCTTCCAGCACCCCCGGAGGAGCCGCAACCACGACGGCGGCGAGCCCGGCGGAGAAAGCTCCCAGGAGCAGGTAGGCCAGACCCGATACGAAACCTGCCACCCAGCGCCGACCGCGGTCTGCGCCTGCTTCCTCCCCGGCTGCCAGCGCAGCGCTGAGCGCGGCAAGGTTGACGGCGTGGCCGCCGAACGGCGCGGCCAGCAGCGTGCCGGCACCGGTGACCAGCATGGAGGCCCGCCACGGCGCCTGGTAACCGAAGGACCCCAGCACTGCCACCCCAGGCACATTCTGGGACGCCATGGTGACGATGTATAGCGGCAGGGCGATGCCAGCCACCGCGCCCAAGGACCAGGACGGCATGGTCCACTCCATCGCCGGCAGCAGGCCCGCCGCCGGCACGGCCCGTCCTTCAACAACCAACTGGACCACAATGCCGGCGAGCGCGACGGCCAGCGCGCCGGGAACCGACCAGCGGGGCGCGAACCGTGACAGCACCAGCCAGCAGAGCAGCACCGGTACCACCAGCAGCGGAGCGCTCTGCAGGCCCTCCACCGGGGCAAGGCACAACGGCAGGAGAACCCCGGCCAGCATTGCTTGCGCCAGGGGTGTCGGGATGCTGCTGATCAACCGCCCCAAAGGGCGGACGAGCCCGGTCACAGCGATCAGAACCCCGGTCACCAGAAAGGCGCCGACGGCGGCCGGCCACCCGCCGTCGGGAACTCCCGCGACGGCCAGCAGGGCGGCCCCCGGCGTTGACCAGGCCAGGGTCACCGGGATCCGGCTCCGCCAGGCCAGGAGCACGACGCCGGCGCCCACCACCAGGCAGAGGGCCAGGAGGCCGCTCGACGCCTGCTGCGGGTTCGCCCCCACGGCACGGAGGCCGGAGAGGACCACGGCGAAGGTCGAAGTGAAGCCGACAAGCGCCGTCACGATGCCCGCCATGACCGGCCTTACCAGCCCCTCGGAAACGGAGGCAGCGGGGTCGCGGGATATTCGGGGGGAAGACAGCGGCATGTGAAGGTACGTTACCGGAGACTGGCCTGCCGGCACCTTGTCATCGTGTCCCCGGCGATGCAGACTGGTGCACCACCTGTCCTGACCGCCAGGCCGAAGGAGTAGCCCTTGAACCCGTTGCACGCGTTAGTTGATGCCATTGAACACTTCGACCGGCTGGACGGGGTGGCGTCCGCCATCTCCAAGGCCGTTGGGAAAGCTGTACAGCCGCGGCCGGTCCGCAACACCCTCAGCGGCACGCCGCTGGGCCATCCACTGCACCCCGTACTGACAGACTTCCCCATCGGCGCCTGGAGCATGGCAACTGTCCTGGACACGGTGGGAGGGCCCGCCTCCGAGCCGGCCGCGGACATCCTGGTTGCCGTGGGAATAGCAACGGCCATTCCAACCGCAGCCGCCGGCCTCAACGACTGGTCCGACACGCAGGGAAAGTCACGGCGGGTGGGGCTGGTCCACGCGGTCGCCAACGGAACGGCGCTGTGCCTGTTCTCGTCCTCGGCCGTCGCGCGGGCTTCCGGCAGCCGGACCGTCGGTAAGGCTTTTGGGCTGGCCGGTTTCGGCGTCCTGATGTTTGGCGGCTTCCTCGGCGGCCACCTCAGCTACGGCAACGCGGTCAACGTCAACAAGACAGCAGGCAGGACGGGCCCCCGGGAGTGGAAGCGCGTACTGGCGGAGTCCGAACTGTTGGACGGGGAGTCCCGGAAAATGGACGCGGGCAAAGTCTCGGTTCTGCTGTACCGCTCCGGGTCCCGGATCCTGGCCCTGGACAGCGTGTGCAGCCACATGGGAGGTCCGCTCGAGGAGGGAGAGATCACCGACGGCTGCGTTGCCTGCCCCTGGCACGGCAGCACGTTCCGGCTTGAGGACGGCCACATAGTCCGCGGGCCGGCAACCACGCCCCAGCCAAGCTATGAAGCCAGGGTGAACGGGGGCCAGATTGAGGTCCGCCGGCGCGGCTAGCAGTCGCTGTCCGGGAGCGCGCAGTTTCCCTCTAGCTTCCGCACCCGGCTGCTGATAGATTGCCCACCTCAGACCGGCAGGAGTCCTGGGGAGGGCACCGTGGGAATACCCGATCCGCATGCGCTGCACATGGCGTGGGCCGCGCGCTTCAATGCCAGGGACGTTGACGGAATGCTTGAGTTCTTCGAGCCGGATGCGGTGTTTGTTCCCCAGCCGGGAGTGCCCACAACCGGCGAGGACAGCGTCAACGCGATGATGGGATTCCTGCAGGCGGGACTGCCCATCAGGATGACCACTCGCCATGTCTACGTCCTCGGCGATATTGCCCTCGCCATCGCCGAATGGACCATCAAGGGCACTGCGGCCGACGGCAGCGATGTGGACCTCCAAGGCAGGACGGCCGACGTCCTGCGCAAAGGACGCGAGGGTTGGAAGTTCGCCATCGACAACCCCTTCGGCACTGCCTGAACTGCGGCCTGAACCCGTCCCGCGCTGCAAAACCCGGCCAGCCAAAAAAATCCAGGCCAGCCTGTCGATTTCTGCAAGACCCGTTCGACGGGATAGTAGACGGACGCACACGGCGTCCACGTCAAGGCAAGGAGAAGACCATGAAGTACATGTTCATCATGCGCGCCACGGACGAAGCCATCGAAGCGTCGAAGCAGGTTCCGTTCGAGGAGATCCTCAACCAGATGGGCGCCTACAACGAACAGCTCATCAAGGCTGGCGTCATGCTCGCCGGCGAGGGCCTGACCGACCTGTCCGAAGGCTCGGCCTTCGTGGTCAACTTTGATGAGGAACCGCCGGTGGTGACGGATGGCCCATACGGCGAAACGCATGAGCTGTTCAACGGCTTTTGGATTGTCCAGGTGGCCTCCAAGGAAGAGGCGAAGGAGTGGGCCAGCCGCTGCCCGCTTGGTCCAGGATCGAAGCTTGAGGTCCGCCGGATAGCTGAAGCGGACGACTTCGCTGACTTCGCGGACAACGAGTACATCCAGAAGGAAGCGGTGTGGCGCCAGGAGCTGAACCAGCCCTGAGCAGGCAGGCGGACAACGGCGGGATCCGGGTGAAGGCCCGGCAGGAATGGAGGAGGCGGTGAGCGAGGAGTCGGTGAACCAACAGGCGGGGGCCGCCATACGGCGGCGGCTTGATGCCCTGTGGCGCATCGAGGGCGCCCACATCGTCGCGGTCCTCGCCCGCGCCACCCGGGACGTTGGTTTCGCCGAGGACCTGGCCCAGGAAGCCCTGGCCGAGGCCTTGGTCCAATGGCCGGAATCCGGAACTCCTGATAATCCTGCCGCCTGGCTCACCGCCGTCGCCAAGCGCAAGGCCATCGACGCGTGGCGACGGTCCGAGCGGCTGGAGGAGCGGTACCGGGCCATTGCCCGGGACATGGAAGACGACGACGGCGTGGCCTGGGTTCCGCTGGAGGACGACGTGCTCAGGCTCGTGTTCACCGCGTGCCACCCCGTCCTCTCCCGGGAGGCCCAGATGGCCCTGACGCTGCGGGTGGTGGGCGGCCTCACCACCGAGGAGATTGCACGGCTGTTCCTGGTTCCCGTCGCCACCGCGCAGCAGCGCATAGTGCGGGCGAAGAAAACGCTCGCGGCGGCCCGGGTGCCCTTCGAGGTTCCCGAGCCCAACGAGTGGGGGGCCCGGCTGGGAGCTGTCCTCGGCGTCGTCTATCTCATGTTCACGGAAGGGTACGCCGCCACCACAGGAGATGCATGGATCAGGCCCGACCTGGCGCGCGAGGCCCTGCGGATCGGGCGCATGCTGGCCGGGCTGGTCCCCCGCGAACCCGAGGCCCACGGGCTGGTGGCCCTGATGGAGTTCCAGGCGTCCCGCTTCGCCGCCCGCACCACACCGGACGGGTCTCCGGTCCTGCTGGCGGACCAGGACCGGACCCGGTGGGACCGGGCGCAGATCGGCCGGGGCCGTGCCGCCCTGCGCCGCTGCGACGCGCTGGGACGGGGCCGCGGCAACTACTCGCTGCAGGCCGCCATTGCCGAATGCCACTCGATGGCACCCAGCGTCGATGACACTGACTGGCAGCGGATCGTGCTGCTCTATGAGGCGCTGGGCAGGATCGCTCCCAGCCCCGTGGTGGAACTGAACAGGGCAGTCGCGGTATCCATGGCCACCGGACCGGCGGCCGCGCTGGCCATCGTGGACGGCCTCGCCTCCGCAGGGGCGCTGCGCGGAACGCACCTGCTGCCCAGCGTCCGCGGGGAACTGCTGGTCCGGCTCGGGAGGGCCGGGGAGGCGCGCTCCGAGTTCATGACGGCGGCCGGACTGGCCAGGAACCAGCGCACGCGGGAGCTTCTGGAGGAGCGCGCCGCCGGCATATTGCCGGCACCCGGCACCTGACCGGCATCCGGCACCGGCACCGGTCCGCCACCCGGCATCCGGCACCGGCACCCCCCCGGCTCAGTCCGGCACCACCCCCGCTCGGGCCGGCTCAGTCCGGTTCAGCCGCTGAAGGTGACGTCCTTGGTCTCTTCCACGGCGGCGGTCCGGCCCGGCCCTTCGTGGTATTTCCAGTAGAGGTTCGTGAAGGCAATGACCTGGTCCGGCGGTGGGGCGCCCCATTCGGTCAGGTCCTCGGTGGTGTGGGCGTCGCTGACCAGCGTCACGTCGTAGCCGCGGACGAACGCCCCGTGGATTGTGGACCTGATGCATTCGTCCGTCTGAGCCCCGGCGACCACCAGCCGGCCCACCGCCGCGGCGGCCAGCACCTGCTCCAGCCCGGTGTCATCAAAGGCGTCGCTGAATGACTTGTGCACCACCGGTTCCTGCTCGCGGCACCCCAGTTCGGGCACATACTCCCAGGCCTCGCTCCCCTTCTCCAGCCGGTCATCGGAATGCTGGACCCAGACGACCGGAACCCCGGCTTCGCGTGCCCTGTCCACCAGTGCGGCGATGTTGGACACCACGGCGTCCCGCTGGTGCGCTTCGGCCACCACCCCCTTCTGCATGTCAAGCACCATCAGGGCGGTGTGGGGCCGGTCCGGCAGCGTGGTCATGAGGGTCTCGGCATGGTCATAATGAGCTCCTTGATGGTGGGTCCCAGCGTAGGAGCCGCCACCGCCCTTGGGAACACCCGGCACATGAGCACCCACCCATTGCAGGCGGAGCGGGCGGGCGGAAGAATGGCCCTAGCGTGCTTTCTCGGCAGATCGGACCAAAAGCATGACCCACATCCTGCTCATCGGCCCGCCCGGCTCAGGCAAGGGCACCCAGGCCCACCGGCTCAGCGGGCAGCTGCACATCCCGGAGATTTCCACCGGCGACATGTTCCGCAGCCATCTGGCCAACGGTTCGCCCTTGGGCCGGGAAATCAAGGAATTCCTCGACGCCGGCAACCTCGTCCCGGATAATCTCACCACCGCCATGCTGCGGGACCGGCTGCAGGAACGGGACGCGAGGAACGGCTTCCTCCTGGACGGTTTCCCGCGCACCGTGAGCCAGATGGACGACCTCGACGGCATCCTGGACGCCACCGGGACCAGGCTCGATGCCGTGGTGGAAATCACCGCCGACGACGACGAGATCGTCCGGCGGCTGCTGCTCCGCTCCCAGGCCGAGGGGCGGAGCGATGACACTGAGGACGTCATCCGCCACCGGCTGGAACTGTACCGGCGGGAAACGGAACCCGTCATCGCCCGCTACGGCCGGCGCAGCCTCCTGGTCAGCGTCGACGGCACGGCGGACATGGACGCGGTCACCGTGAGCGCACTGCAGGGCATCGAAGCCGTCAGGGCGCAGCCCTGAACACCCTAGACACAGCCCTGAACAGCGGGCCGTTCACCCCGCCTTCCACACGTACCTCCGCTCGGGGCGTCCGACGCCGTACTTGAGTGTCACGTCCACCAGCCCCTCGTCGTTGAGGTACTCCAGGTAGCGGCGCGCACTGACGCGCGACGTCCCCACCTGCACAGCCAGTTCTGCGGCCGACACGTCGCCGCCACCGGCGCGCAGCGCCTTCTCCACCACCTGGAGCGTCTCGGCGCTGCAGCCCTTCGGCAGCGGCCGGTCCGCGCGTTCCAGCCCGAAAACGCGGTTGACGTCCGACTGCTCCGCCACATCTTTGGACGAATCGAGGCTCTGGTAAGTGGTGCGGTAGTGCTCCAGCCGCTCCTGCAGGTCGGTCTGGGAAAACGGCTTGATCAGGTAGTGCACGATCCCGCCGCGGAGGGCCTTCCGCACCGTCTCCACCTCACGCGCGGCGCTGATCACCAGCACGTCCAGCTCGGGCGCCACTTCACGCAACTGGTGCATCAGGTCCAGGCCGTTGACGTCGGGCAGGTGGATGTCCAGCAGCACCAAGTCCGGCTGCAGCCGTTCGGTCTCCAGCACCGCCTGCGCGCCGGTGTGTGCCACCCCGACGACGGCAAACCCCGGCGTACGCTGGATAAAGCCCGCGTGGACTTTGGCCACCATGAAGTCGTCGTCGACGATAAGTACCTTGATCAAGGCCGCTCCTCCCTAAGCATCGGCAGTTTTGCGCCTCAGCAGTGCCGTAAACACCGCACCGCGGTCGTTCCGCACGGCGAGCCGGCCGCCGCGCCGCTGGCAAACCACCCTGGCGAGCGCCAGGCCGTAGCCGCGGCCGCCGTCAGGCGAATTCTTGGTACTGAACCCCTGCCTGAAAATGTCGTCCATGACCTCCACCGGGACCCCCGGCCCCGAGTCCCGGACGTCAACCCGCACGCCGCCGTCGTTCTCTCCGATCAGTACCTCGACGTTCGCTTCGGCGGTGTTGGTGACCGCATCGAGTGCGTTGTCCACCAGGTTGCCCACCACGGTGGTCAGGTCGCGGGACAGTTCCTCATCCACCGTGCCCAGCCGGGATTCCTCGGCGAGCTGCAGGGACACACCGCGCTCCGCGGCAAGGCTCGATTTGGCAATCAGCAGCGCGGCGAGGGCGGGGTCCTCGATCCTGCTGGTCACGTCGTCGTTCAGGCGGGTCCGGTTCGACGTAGTGCCGTTGACGAACTGGACGACGGCGTCATACTCGCCGATCTGGATCAGGCCCGAGATCGTGTGCAGCTGGTTGGCGAACTCGTGTGCCTGCGCCCGGAGGGTGTCCGTCGCCGTCCGCGTCGTGCCCAGCTCGCGTTCCAGCGAAGCCAGCTCCGTCCGGTCGCGGAGGGTGGTGACGGAGCCAATTACGCGTCCGTGCGAGCGCATCGGCATCCGGTTCAGGACCACCAGCTTTTCCCCCACCAGGACCAGCCGGTCCGGGCCGGGCTGGTCCTGGGTGAGGACTTCGCGCAGCGCCGGCGGCACCTCTAGAGCGGCCAGGTTCTTCCCGACGCAGTCGTGCGGCAGACCCAGCAGGCTCCGCGCACTGTCGTTCACTACTGTGATCCGCTGCTGGGGGTCCAGCGCCACCACGCCTTCCTTGAGCCCGTGCAGCATCGCTTCCCGGTTCTCCACGAGGCCGGTGATCTCGTCCGGCTCCATACCCAGCGTCTGGCGTTTGACGCGGCGGGCCAGCAGGAGCGAGCCTGCCACGCCCAGGACACTCGCCACTCCCAGGTAGGTCAGCAGGTTCGGGACGGCATCGCCCAGCCGCTCGAGCACCGAGGGGTAGCTCCTACCGACGACGGCGATCCCCACCATCTTGCCGGCGTCGTCCAGCACCGGCACGTGGGCCACCACGGCCTCCTCTGCCCCGGTTCCGACCACCCCGGTCCATGCCCGCCCGGACATCACGGCACTGTCGCCGAGTTCCAGCTGGTGGCCCACCAGAGACGGATCCGACGACGTCACCATCGTCCGGTCGGACCGGGCCAGCGCAACCTGGGAGGACCCCGAAATCGTGCGCACCGCTTCGGACACTGAGGGAAGCACCGATCCGCTTTGCGGCTGGGCATCCGGCAGGAGGCTTCGCACTGCGGGGGTAGCCGCCAGCGTCTCCGCAGCAGAAAGCGCCCGTCGGCCCTCGACCCGTTCAAAAGCTGCCGCCGACTGGGCCAGCGAAATCGCCACCACGGCCACCAGCACGGCCAGCACAATCAGGAGCTGCAGCCGAAGATACTGCCCCGCAAGGGACATTCCTCGCCGTCGAGTCATGTGCTGCTGTTCTTCCTGTGGGTTCGCGGGTGGGGGTGACTATACGGGACACGCTACCGGACTTTGGGCGCTGTGTTCCGCTAGTCCGCAGCGCCTGAACCCCGCACGGGACGCCTCGGCGGGCAACTTGGTTGGGAGCCGGAAACGTGAACGAAATGAACTTAACTTTCTCTGCTTACACAAGCGTGAGCCCCGTCACGTTCGGCCCTAGCATCGGAAGCACCCGATCAAACGGATCAAAACGAGAAGAGGAACAACATGCGCGGAATGAGCGCACTGCGCGTGGCCGCAGTAGCCGCAGGCATCGCCCTGATGGCGTCCGGCTGCGGAGCAACCGGCAAGACTGCCGCCGGCCCCTCCACGAGCGGAGCAAGCACCGCACCCCTTGCCGGGCTTCGCATCATGGTGCCGAACACGCCCGGCGGCGGCTACGACACCACGGCGCGCGCCGCGGCGAAGGTTCTCGAGGACGAGAAGCTTGCCACCAACCCCGAGGTCTTCAACCTGGCCGGCGCCGGCGGCACCGTTGGCCTGGCCCGCATCGTCAACGAAAAGGGCAACGGCGACCTCGCCATGCTCATGGGCCTTGGCGTCGTCGGCGCAAGCTACACCAACAAGTCCCAGTCGAAGCTGACCGACACCACCCCGCTGGCCCGGCTCATCGAAGAGCCCGGCGCCATCATGGTCTCCAAGGACTCGCCGTACAAGACCATCGACGATCTGGTGACGGCGTGGAAGAAGGACCCGTCCAAGGTCAGCGTCGGCGGCGGCTCCTCAGCCGGCGGCCCGGACCACCTCCTGCCGATGCAGCTCGCCGGTGCCGTCGGCATCGACGCCAAGAAGGTTAACTTCGTTTCCTACGACGGTGGCGGCGACCTGCTTCCGGCCATTATCGGCAACAAGCTGGGCTTCGCGGCTTCCGGCGCCGGTGAATACATCCAGCAGATCAAGGCCGGCGATATCCGGGTCCTGGCAACCAGCGGCGAGAACCGGCTTGAGGGAGTGGACGCCCCCACGCTCAAGGAATCCAACATCGACCTGGTCTTCACCAACTGGCGCGGCATCGTGGCCCCTCCCGGCATCAGCGACGCCGACCGCGACGCCCTGATCGCCACCCTGGAGAAGATGCATGAATCAGCATCCTGGAAGGAGACGCTGAAGACGCGCGGCTGGACCGACGCCTTCGTCACGGGTGACGAATTCAAGTCCTTCCTCACCGACCAGGACAAGCGCGTTGCCGACGTCCTGACGAAGCTCGGCCTGGCGTGACCTCCTTGGCCTCCCGCCTCAAAGGCCGCTCCGAGCTGGGTGTCGCAGCCCTGCTCGGGGCGGTCGGCGCCCTGGTCCTCATTGACGCAGCGCGCCTGGTTGTGCCGTACTCCCAGTCGGATCCGGTAGGCCCCAAGGCCCTGCCGATGATCGTGGGAGGACTCCTGCTCATCTGCGCCGTATTGCTGGCAGTGAACGTTCTCCGGGGCGGAAGCGGTGAGGCCGAGGCCGGCGAGGACGTCGACCTGACCCACCCGAGCGACTGGAAGACCGTCCTACCTCTGGCTGGCGCCTTCATCGCCAACATCCTGCTGATCGACTGGGCCGGCTGGGTCATCTCCGGAACGGTGCTCTTCTGGGGCAGCGTTTGGGCGCTCGGAAGCCGCCACTACGTCCGCGACGGACTGATCTCCCTGGCACTGGCGCTCCTGACCTTCTACGGCTTCTACCTCGGCCTGGGCATCGCCCTGCCAGCCGGGCTCCTTGAAGGGATTCTCTAGATGGACGTCCTGTCCTCACTCATGGACGGGTTCGCGACCGCGCTGACCCCCATGAACCTCCTGTACGCCCTGATCGGCGTCATCCTGGGCACCGCCGTCGGCGTCCTGCCCGGCATCGGCCCGGCCATGACCGTGGCACTGCTGCTCCCGGTGGCCACCGTCCTTGAACCGACCAGCGCGTTCATTATGTTTGCCGGCATCTACTACGGCGGCATGTTCGGCGGTTCCACCACCTCGATCCTGCTTAACACCCCCGGCGAATCGTCCTCGGTGATCACCGCCATCGAGGGCAACCTGATGGCAAAGGCCGGCAGGGCTGCCCAGGCATTGGCGACGGCGGCCATCGGCTCGTTCGTCGCCGGCGCCATCGGCACCTCGCTCCTTGTGGTCTTCGCGCCGATCGTCGTGCAGTTCGCCGTGAGCCTTGGCGCTCCAAGCTACTTCGCCATCATGGTCCTGGCCCTGCTCGCCGTCACCGCCGTCCTGGGCACGTCCAAGCTGCGCGGCTTCGCGTCCCTTGGACTCGGTCTGGCAATCGGCCTCGTCGGCCTCGACTTCGTCTCCGGCCAGGCCCGTCTCACCTTCGGCTTGCCGCTGCTCTCCGACGGCCTCGACGTCGTTGTGATCGCCGTGGCGATCTTCGCCGTCGGTGAAGCCCTGTGGGTGGCGGCGCACCTGCGCCGCACCCCGCTGCAGATCATCCCGGTCGGCAGGCCGTGGATGGGCAAGGAGGACTGGAAGCGGTCCTGGAAGCCGTGGCTGCGCGGCACTGCCCTCGGTTTCCCCTTCGGCGCGCTGCCCGCCGGCGGCGCCGAGATCCCCACTTTCCTCTCCTATGTGACCGAAAAGCGGCTCTCCAAGCACCCCGAGGAGTTCGGCAAGGGCGCCATCGAAGGCGTCGCCGGGCCCGAGGCGGCCAACAACGCGGCCGCAGCCGGCACCCTGACCCCGATGCTGGCCCTTGGCCTGCCGACCAACGCCACCGCCGCCGTCATGCTGGCCGCGTTCACCCAGTTCGGCATCCAGCCGGGGCCGCTGCTGTTCCAAAACGAGGGTCCGCTGGTATGGGCGCTGATCGCCAGTTTGTTCATCGGCAACTTCCTGCTGCTGCTTGTCAACCTCCCCCTGGCCCCGGTCTGGGCGAAGCTGCTCCGGCTGCCGCGCCCCTACTTGTACGCCGGCATCCTCTTCTTCGCCACGCTGGGCGCCTACTCGGTGAACCTGCAGGCGTTCGACCTGATGCTCCTGCTGGTCCTGGGCGCCCTTGGCTTCATGATGCGCCGCTACGGGCTGCCTGTCCTGCCGCTCATCCTCGGCGTGATCCTGGGACCTCGCCTCGAAAAGCAGCTCCGCCAGGCGCTGCAGCTGAGCGCGGGCGACGTGTCCGGCCTCTGGAACGAACCGATCGCCGTCGTGGTCTACATCATCGTGGCACTGGTACTCCTCTGGCCGCTGGCGGCACGGCTCTGGCGCGCCCGGCGTCCCCGGACGGGCGGACTCGTCATGGCCGGCGGACCTGCTGTTGACGGACCCGCCGCTGGACCCGCTGCCGCGCCCTCAGTCGAGTCGCCTGCCGTGGAGGGGCCTGCTGTTGAGGCACCCGCTGATCGGGGGCCTGAGGCAGGCCACCGCCGCGCGGATGCCACCCATGCCAACCACGGACAGGAGAAATCGTGAGCATCATTGTCGGCTACATCCCCACGGCCGAGGGCATCGCAGCCCTGGACCGGGCCATCACCGAGGCGCAGAAGAGCCAGAGCCGGCTGGTCATCATCAACTCCTCCCGGGGAGACGCCATCGTTGACAAGCGCTACGCCCAGGCTGAGGACATCTCCGCTTTGACGGAGCGGCTGGACCGGGAAGGGATTGAGCATCTGGTCCTGCAGCCGGTGCGCGGCAACGATGCGGCCAACGAGGTGCTGGAGGCGGCGGAGAAGTACCCGGCTGATCTTATTGTGATCGGCCTCCGGCGCCGCACTCCCGTAGGCAAGCTGATCATGGGCAGTGCTGCGCAGCAGATCCTGCTGGAGGCATCCTGCCCGGTGCTGGCCGTCAAGGCCAGCTAGTCCCATAACCAGGCACCGCTCGACTAGCCTCAAGAGGTAGGGGCCCGCTCCCGGCGGGTTCCTGCCTCTTTGGTCTTAAGGCAGAAGGACAGCATGCAGCAGCTCGCGATTCTCGATGACTACCAGCGCGTGGCCCACAGCTTCGCCGATTGGGGCTCCCTCGAACAGCGTGGCGTGGACGTCACCGTGTTCAACCAGCACCTCGCCACTGAAGCGGAGGTTGTGGAAACGCTGCAGGACGCCAGCATCATAGTTGCCATGCGGGAGCGAACGCCCTTTCCCGGCCGGATCCTCGAACAGCTGCCGCGGCTGAAACTGCTGGTCACCACCGGCGCCGCCAATGCCTCGATCGATGTGGAGGCAGCTGCACGGCTGGGGATCACCGTCTGCGGAACGGGCGGCTCCCCCACGGCTGCGCCCGAACTGACATGGGCGCTGCTGCTGGCGTTTGCCCGCGACCTGACACAGGAGGAAGCCGCCCTGCGCGAGGGGCGCTGGCAGACCGGCGTCGGCTTCGAACTGGCCGGCAAGACCCTCGGGATTGTAGGGCTGGGGAAAATCGGGAAGCGGATCGCCAGCTACGGCCTGGCCTTCGGGATGGAGGTGCTGGCCTGGAGCCAGAACCTGACCGAAGAGGCCGCCGCGGCGGCAGGCGCCCGGAAGGTCGGCAAAGACGAGTTGTTCCGGGAGTCCGACGTCGTGTCCCTGCATCTGCGGCTGTCGGCGCGTTCGGAGGGAATAGTCGGTGAACGTGAACTGCGGCTGCTCGGCCCGGACGGCGTGCTGGTGAATACCGCCCGCGGTCCCCTGGTGGACCAGCAGGCGCTGGTCACGGCACTGCATGAGGGGTGGATCCGCGGGGCGGCACTCGACGTGTTCGACCAGGAGCCGTTGCCAGCCGGCCATCGGCTCCTCGACGCACCGCGGACCCTGCTGGCCCCGCACCTGGGATATGTGACCGACGCCAGTTACCGGGCCTTCTTTGGCGGCGCGCTCGATGACGTCACGGCGTGGCTGGACGGTTCCCCGATCCGGGTGCTGGCGCCGTAGGAGACTGCTGGCTCGGAGACAACGAAGAGTGGGTAGCAGCTCAGGGCGTTCCCAGCCTTGGGAACGCCCTGAAGTGCTACCTACTTGGCCGGTTGCCCGTACCTTCAAGCGCACCGTCACGCTCGGCGGTCCCGGAACTGTCGAGCGTGACGGTGCCGGCGTCGCCGTCGACCGTCACCTGCTGTCCGCTGGACACGCGCTGCGTGGCCACGCCCGTTCCAAGGACGGCGGGGATGCCGTACTCCCGGGCGACGATCGAGCTGTGGCTCAGTGGGCCGCCAACGTCCGTGACCACGCCGGCCGCCATCGCAAACAGCGGTGTCCAGGCGGGGGTGGTCATTCGCGCCACCAGCACCTCGCCCGGCTGCATGCTGGCAAAGTCGTCGGGGCCGTGCAGCAGCCGGGCCGGTGCGCTCACGTGTCCGGAGCTGGCGCCGACACCGGTAATGACGTCCCCCGCCAGTTGCTGGGTTCGTGCGGGCATCATGCTGCCAAACGCACGCTCCATCCAGCGGCTTTCGGGCAGCAGTTGCGGGGCCGCGGCTTTCCGCTGCCCCCGCCATAGCATCTTGCGCTGCTCACCGGCCTCTGCCCGCACGGGCCGGTCCGTGCCGGTGATGGCCGCGCCCGGCGCGGCCAGGCCGAAGTCGATGGCGTTGCGGAGCTCGTCGACGCGTAGCCAGAAGATATCGGACGGAGCGGCGATGACGCTCGAGGCCGTGAGCCGCTCCCCTAGTTCCAGCAACATTCGGCGCATCAGCGGCCAGGCCAGTCCGACGTCGGCCAGTGCGTCCTCACGGACGGGCGCCGCCTTCTGCGCCCAGCGCAGCAACCTGCGGAAGACGGCGCGGCGGCGCGTCCCCAGCCTGGCGCTGATCAGCCGGCCCTGCTCCTCCCGCCGGTCGGCAGACCGCCGCTGGCGCTCATGCGGATCCTTTCCCTGCCCCCGCACGAAGTACCTCAGGGTCTCGAGGAGGGCGGAGGGGTCATCGGCCGGCACTGGGTTGACGAAGTCCAGGTTGTAGACGGCGTGCCCGTAGCGGTCCAGGTGCCGCTGGAGGCGGGAACGCCACTCGTCCCACTGGTCCTGATCCACGCCCGCGCCTCCGCGGGGCCCTGAGGGAGGCGTGCCGCTGCGGAGAGCTTCGGCAATGCCGGCCGCTGATCCCTCCGTGATGGCCGAGGCAAGCTGCGGCCTTTCGCGGGTCCACCCCGCCAGGTCATACAGGGATTTCTCCGCGCGGATGGGCTCGCTGTCGTAGCCAAGGAGGAAGACCTCCGCGGACGGGTCGCCGGGCCGCCGGACAAGCTTGTCGTAGTAGCTCCGGAACATGATCTCGCTGGTTGCGGCGATGGGGATGATGGACTGCACAGCGGTGTAATACGCCGCGCCTGCGTCCAGCAGCGCAGAAATGCCCGCCAGCAATTCAGGGGCAGGACGGTCTGCTGGCTGTTTGGCCGCCCAGAACTTCACGAGTCCGCGGTACGTCGGGTGCGAGTGGTCGCGCCAGCCCTTGATCCCCATGTGGGCCTTGCCTTGGACCAGTGCGAGCATGGCCCTCGGCGTTTTGCCCAGCACGCGGCGCATACCGGCGTTGTTGTAGTAGTAGTACGCGTACCCGTTGATGGTGGGCAGTGAGACGTCTCCGGGCCGCACCACGTCCTTGCCAACAGCCTCGGCCATCAGGGCGTTCAGGGACCGCACCACGGCGCCGTCGATGAGGTCGGCGAAGAGGGGCGACAACGGGTCCGGCAGCTGCTCGACGATGCTGGCCCGGAAGTACATCCCGTTCGGATAGGGCAGCGGCCATTCAGTCGGCGCCTCGGCCGAGGGCTCCGGCAGCGCGGTGATGGGACGGGCCTGCAGGATGAAGAAGTCCCCTGCCGCCTGCGCCCACTCAATGTCCTGGGGCACCCCGAAGTGCTGCGCAATGGCCGTTCCCTGCCGGGCCAGCACGGCCGCCGCGTCGTCCCCGAGCACGGGCGCTCTGCGTTTACCTTCAGGCACCGGCTGCTCCTTGGTGCCTGTTCCGTCGTAGACCGTCATGACGTCTTTGTCCGCTGTCCGGCGCTGCCCTACCCGGCCCGTCGGGGCATCCACTATGACGTCGTCCGTGGTGACGGCCCCGCTGACCACGGATTCACCCAGCCCCCAGGCGGCGCTGATCACTACCTCGTCGCGGCGGCCGGTGGCTGGGTTGGCGGTGAACAGCACGCCGGCGGCCCCGGCGTCGACCATCTCCTGGATCACCACAGCTAGGCGCACCTTGGACGGATCAAAGCCGTTCCGTGCGCGGTACGCCATGGCGCGGGCATTCCACAGCGACGCCCAGCAGTTGATGACGGCGGCGGCGACGGCGTCTGGCCCGGCGACGTTCAGGTACGTGTCCTGCTGGCCGGCGAAGCTGGCCGAGGCGAGGTCCTCCGCTGTGGCCGAGGAACGCACCGCCACCCGCACGACGTGGTCGCCGCTGGACTCTGCACCGGTCTCTTCGCCTAGGGCCGCCGCCTGGTGGCTCAGCCGGCCGTAGGCCGCGCGGAGTTCGGCGCCAATCTCCTCGGGCATCGTGCTCTCGGTGAACAGGGAGCGGATCTGCCGCGCGGCGGCCTCGTAGTCGTCGTTCGAAGCGCCGGCGGGAAGGGCGGCGAGCTCGAGGATGCGGCCGGCGATCCCGTTGGCGTTGACGAAGTCCTGGTAGGCCGGCGTGGTGAGTACGAAACCCGGCGGCACCGGGAACCCGGCCCGGGCCAGCTCGCCGAGGTTGGCACCCTTGCCGCCTGCCTCGTCCAAATCACTGCGTCCCAGCTGGTCAAAGTCCTTGATGTAGGTCATGACCCCGCGTCCCTTCTGCCCGGGAGCCGGGACCGCGGCATTGCGGCTGGTGACCCCATTCCGGCGCTGCACCCTATTTTTGGCACTGCACGTGCTTCTGGCAATGGGGAAGGCCAGCGGGAATGGCTACACAGGGGAGCTGGCTAGATGTCGCCGCGCGGCCGCCACACCACCACGGCCTGCGAACGGGGCCGGGGCCGCTGGCCGCGCGCCAGGCTCACGACGTCGCCGGCGGTGCCCGCGGCGAAGATCCGGGATTCCAGTGGCTCACGACGGCGGGCCAGTTCCTCGGTCAGTTCGGCCACCCGGTGCTGCAGGGCAGCCACCTGGTTTTCGAGCTCCAGGATGCGTTTGATCCCCTCGAGCGAGACGCCCTCATGGGATAGCCGCTGCACCTCACGGAGCCGGTTCACGTCCCGCTGGGAGTAGCGGCGGGACTTCCCCGGCGCCCGGCTGGGCGAAACGATGCCCAGCCGGTCGTACTGGCGGAGCGTCTGCGGGTGCATCTCGGCGAGCTCGGCGGCCACCGAGATGACGAAGATCGGCTGATCGAAGTTGATGTCCACGGCCAGCACCCGTCGCTAAAGCCGGGCCTTGGCTGCCAGGCCCTGGCGGACGTCCGCTCCGGTGGTGGCGGCCGCAAATGCTTTCACGGCCTCCTCGGCTTCCTTGCTCAGGTTTTGCGGTACGGCGACGTCGATGGTCACCAGCAGGTCACCGGTAGCCTTCGACGTCTTTACGCCGCGGCCCTTCACCCGGAGTGTGCGCCCCGACGGAGTGCCGGCGGGAACGCGGACCCGGACGTGTTCGCCGTCGATCGTGGGAACCTCGATGTCGGCACCCAAAGCAGCCTCCGGGAAGCTGACGGGCACATGGATCCGGAGGTTGTCGCCGTCGCGCGAGTAAAAGTCATGGCTCTTGACGTTGACGGTGACCAGCAGGTCGCCGTTGCCCGCCGGGCCGTACTGGCCCTTGCCGCGGACGCGCACCTTCTGGCCGTCCTTGATGCCCGCGGGCACCCGGACGTCGATCACCTCGCCGTCCGGTTCACGCAGCCCGATGGTGGTGCCGCGGATGGACCCGGCGAAGGAGATGCTGGTGCTGGCCGTCCGGTCGGCACCCTTCTGCGGGGCGCGCTGGTAGCCGGCCGGGCCGCCACCGAAACCGCCGCCGAACAGGTCGGCGAACTCGGGCGGGACGCCGCCAGCGGGGCTGAACCCGCCGGACTGGCGGCCACCGCCGGTGAACAGGCCGCCGAAGAGGTCCTCGAAGCCGCCGTTCGCGGTGCTGCCCGCGCCGTGCGGGGCAAAGCGCGCGCCGCCGCCCATGGCCCGGATGGCGTCATACTGCTGCCGCTCATCAGGATCCGACAGAACGGAGTACGCCTCGGAGATGTCCTTGAACTTCTTCTCCGCAGTAGTATCCCCGGAGTTCGTATCAGGGTGGTACTGCCGGGCGAGCTTCCGGTAAGCCTTCTTGATGTCAGCGTCGGAAGCGTCCTTGGCAATACCAAGGATCTTATAGAAGTCCTTGTCCACCCAGTCCTGGCTAGCCAATGGCGTTTCCTTTCAAAAATCTGTGTCGAGATGACAGTTCACAGCAATGTGGTTGCCCAACACTGCCGCGAACTGTCATCTCGATAGGGGTAATGCTAAGCCGGAACGGCCACAATCACCTGGGCCGCGCGGAGGACCCGCTCACCTGACTTGTAGCCAGAGCGGAGGACCTGGCTGACGGTGTCAACCTCGATGTCATCGCCGGGCTGCTGGATGAGGGCCTCGTGGATGGTCGGATCGAACTCCACTCCGGTCTCATCGATGCGGGTCAGGCCGTACGTCTTCAGCGCGTTCTCCAGCTTGGTGGCGATCGCGGCGAACGGGCCGTCCGCGAGGTCACCGTGCTGGCGGGCGGCGTCGACGTCGTCCAGCACCGGCAGCAGGGAGTTCAGGACGCCGATGACGGCCATCTCCCCTGCCACGGCGCGGTCGCGTTCAACGCGCTTGCGGTAGTTGACGTACTCGGCCTGCAGTCGGAGCAGGTCGTTCTTCAGCTCCGCCGCCGCGGCGGCCTCGGTACCCTGCGCCACGGAATCCTCGGCCGGCACCTCAACCTGGTTGAGGATTTCCTCAGCCTGGGCGAGGGCGTCGCCGTCGGAATCCGGAGAAGCGCCGGCTTCCGAGGCAGAGGACTGTCCGCCTTCCGGGTGCCGGGCCTCCCCGGTCACCGGGTCCACCTTGCGGTGGTCCCGGATGATCGGCTCGTCGCGGTTGCTGCCCTGGTCTCGGGAAGAGTCGTGCTCTTCTTCGTTACCGTGATGCGGCATGGTTACTTCTTCTCTTCTTCGTCGACGATCTCGGCGTCGACGATGTCTTCGTCGGCCTTGTCTCCGCCTGCGGCACCACCAGCGGCGCCTTCGGCACCTGCAGCGCCGGTGGCGCCGTCCGGGGAACCGGCCTGGGCGTAGATGGCCTCGCCGAGCTTGGTCTGGGAAGCCTGCAGCTTCTCAAACGCGGTCTTGACGGCGGCGTCGTCGGTGCCTTCGAGGGCCTTCTTGAGGTCGTCGACGTCGGCCTGGACCTCGGTCTTGACCTCTTCAGGCAGCTTGTCGGCGTTGTCGGCGATCAGCTTGTCCACGGAGTAGGCGAGCTGCTCGGCGGTGTTGCGCGTGTCGGTGGCTTCGCGGCGGGCCTTGTCGTCGGCTGCGTGCTCCTCGGCGTCCTTGACCATGCGGTCGATGTCTTCCTTGGAGAGCGCGGTGCCGCCGGTGATGGTCATGGACTGTTCCTTGCCCGTGCCCTTGTCCTTCGCCGAAACGTGCACGATGCCGTTGGCATCGATGTCGAAGGTGACCTCGACCTGCGGGACGCCGCGCGGGGCCGGTGCGATGCCGGTCAGCTCGAACGTGCCCAGCGGCTTGTTGTCGCGGGTGAACTCACGCTCGCCCTGGAAGACCTGGATGGCCACGGACGGCTGGTTGTCGTCGGCCGTGGTGAAGGTCTCGGACCGCTTGGTGGGGATGGCGGTGTTGCGCTCGATCAGGTGCGTCATGACACCGCCCTTGGTTTCGATGCCCAGGGACAACGGGGTGACGTCGATCAGGAGAACGTCCTTGCGCTCACCCTTCAGCACGCCGGCCTGCAGGGCTGCGCCAACGGCCACGACCTCGTCCGGGTTGACGCCCTTGTTGGGCTCCTTGCCGCCGGCCAGTTCCTTCACGAGCTCGGAGACGGCGGGCATACGGGTGGAGCCGCCGACGAGCACGATGTGGTCGATGTCGGAAAGCTTGATGCCGGCTTCCTTGATGACGTCGTGGAACGGCTTCTTGGTGCGCTCGAGCAGGTCCTTGGTCAGGTCCTGGAACTTGGCGCGGGTCAGCTGCTCGTCCAGGTGGACCGGGCCGTCCGGGGTGACGGAGAGGTACTGGAGCGAGACGTTGGTGCTGGTGGAGGAGGAGAGTTCCTTCTTGGCCTGCTCGGCAGCTTCGCGGAGGCGCTGCAGGGCGATCTTGTCCTTGGACAGGTCAATGCCCTTGACCTTGAGCTGGTTCAGCAGGAACTCGACGACGCGGTTGTCCCAGTCGTCGCCGCCGAGGCGGTTGTCACCGGCGGTGGCGCGAACCTGGATGGTGGAGAAGTCATCTTCGTCCTTGCCGACTTCCAGCAGGGAGACGTCGAACGTTCCGCCACCGAGGTCGAAGACCAGGATGAGTTCGTCTTCCTTGCCCTTGTCCAGGCCGTAGGCCAGGGCGGCCGCGGTGGGCTCGTTGACGATGCGGAGGACGTTCAGGCCGGCGATTTCGCCGGCTTCCTTGGTAGCCTGGCGCTCGGCGTCGTTGAAGTAGGCCGGAACGGTGATCACAGCGTCGGTGACCTTTTCACCGAGGTAGGACTCGGCGTCGTTCTTCAGCTTCATGAGGACACGGGCGGAGATTTCCTGCGCGGTGTACTTCTTGTCGTCGATACCCACGGACCAGTCGGTGCCCATGTGGCGCTTGACGGAGGCGATGGTGCGGTCGATGTTGTTGACGGCCTGGCGCTTGGCGATTTCGCCGACCAGGACCTCGCCGGACTTGGAGAATGCAACGACCGACGGCGTGGTGCGGCCACCCTCGGCGTTGGCAATAACGGTGGGCTCGCCACCTTCGAGAACGGAGACGACGGAGTTGGTGGTTCCGAGGTCGATACCTACTGCACGTGACATGTGTTGCTTCCTTCTTTCCGTGGAAACTTGGGGTTCGCCCACTCCTTGAGCGATCTGCACTCAACTTTACCCAGCACGGAATTTAAGTCAATCCAAACTTGAGTCCACCACGCTCAACTTTGGTTCGCCTGAAGCCCTCTGGACGCAGGAAACCCCCGGTGCTCGGTGGAATTCCGCGGAGAACCGGGGGTTTGATGAGCTGAAGCAGCCTGATTTCGCCCAGCGTGAACGTGCGCCTAGCCCCCCGAGGAGGTGCCGCCGTCGTCCTCCTTCAGTTCTTCGGCAGCGCCGCCTTCGGGGGCGGTTCCGGCAGCACCGTAGTTGCCTTCCGGGTAGTCGCCCTCTTCATCCCCGGGCAGCTCCTGGCCGACGGCTCCGGCCCGGCCGTAGTCGCCTTCCGGATATTCGCCTTCGTCCACCGGGGCGGACGGCTCAACCACCCCTGCGTCGCCGTAATCCCCCACCGAATATTCCCCCTGGGGCTCGGTGGCTGCCTCATCCCCTGCCACACCGGCATCGCCGTAATCCCCCTCAACGTACTGTCCGCTGTCCCCCTCGAGCG
The DNA here is from genome assembly GCF_018613795.1 of Arthrobacter sp. ISL-65. Taxonomy (GTDB): domain Bacteria; phylum Actinomycetota; class Actinomycetes; order Actinomycetales; family Micrococcaceae; genus Arthrobacter. Next base: position 68,734 of record NZ_JAGGPN010000004.1, on the reverse strand, counting down.
CCGGATTTTTGGAACCGGTGTGGGCCTTTCCTGCGGCGCCGGACTCACTGTTTTCGGTCATCGGTTGATCACTCCTTCGAAAGGACTGGGCGCGCCTGGTCCGGGCGCAGTGGCAGTCTACTCAGCCGGCGCGGGCAGCAACAGGGGCCGGAACAGCAACGCCCTCGCCGCCATGGTCCGCGTCCGCGAAGGCCAGGACCGGCGGCAGGTGCAGCTCAGGGAACCCTGCGGAAGGAGCTGAACCTCAGTTCCCCGGGCCATGGCCGGGTTAGGCCTCCGGCACGCCCTAGGCTCCGGGGCTCCTGCTACCTACCCGAAATGCGCAGAAGGAGTAGCGTTTCCCTATGAGCACGCAGCCGGAAGATGTCTACACTCACGGCCACCACGAGTCCGTGGTCCGGGCCCATGCCTCGCGAACGGCGGAAAATTCGGCCGCGTTCGTCATCCCGCACCTCACCCAGGGAGTATCAGCGCTCGACGTCGGGTGCGGGCCCGGCAGCATCACATGCGACTTCGCGCTTCTGGTGGCGCCCGGGACAGTGACAGGGATGGACCGCTCTCCCGACGTGATCACCCACGCCCGAGAGCTGGCGGCCGACCGCGGCGTGGAGAACGTGGAGTTCGTGGCGGGCAACATCTACGACCTTGACTTCGAGGACGACACCTTCGATGTGGTCCACGCCCACCAGGTGCTGCAGCACCTGACCGATCCGGTGGAGGCGCTGCGGGAAATGCGGCGGGTGGCAAGGCCCGGCGGCATCGTTGCTGTCCGCGACGCGGACTTCCACGGCATGAGCTGGTATCCCGCCATTCCCGAGCTCGACGAGTGGATGGAGCTCTACCAGCGGATCGCGCGCCGGAACGGTGCCGAGCCCGACGCCGGCCGCAGGCTAGTCTCGTGGGCCCAGGCTGCCGGCTTCACGGACGTTGCGCCGTCCAGCAGCAACTGGCTCTACGCCACCGGGCAGCAGCGCCGCTGGCAGGCCAGGGTGTGGGGCGAACGGGTGCTGCATTCGGCGTTCGCGGAGCAGGCCCTCGAGTACGGCTTCGCGCAGGAGGCCGACCTCACGCGCATCTCAGCCGGATGGCACCGCTGGGGCTCCACCGACGACGGCTGGTTCCTCATTCCCAACGGAGAGGTTATCGCCCGGGCCTAAGCAGCCCGGGCAAACGCGCGCTCGCCGCGCAACACGGGCACCGGCGTCGTCCTTGCGCCAAAGGCGTCATCCTTTAGCCAAAAGTGGCGGCCCGGCCACCCGCCGGAGCGGCCACTTTTGGTAAATCGCGGGGCGGCACAGCCCGCCCCGCAGACCTACTAAACTTGATGGGTGCAATTCTCCCTTTGGCTGGCCCTCGCGGGTGCCGGCACCCTCATCAGCTTCACTCCGGGCGCAGGCGCCATCAACACCATGAGCAACTCGCTGACCGCGGGGTTCAAGCGCTCCATCTGGGGCATCCTCGGGCAGCAGGCCGCCCTGATTCTGCACGTCATCGTGGTGGCCCTGGGCGTCGGCGTTCTGGTCGCCGGTTCCCCCGTTGCCTTCAATGCCATCCGATACGCCGGGGCCGCTTACCTGGTGTACCTCGGCATCAGGCAGTTCCTGCGGAAACCGGACCTGGACCAGGAGAAAGTCGCGGCACTCCGCAACGAGCCTGCCTGGTCCATGTTCCGCCGGGGCCTGTGGGTCAACCTGCTCAACCCCAAGGCCATCGTGTTCTTCCTGGCCTTCATGCCGCAGTTCATCCGGCCCGCCAGCCCGCTCCTGCCCCAGTACTCCGTGCTTGCGGCAACTGTGGTCCTCATCGACGTCCTCGTCATGTGGTTCTTCTTCGCAGCGGCAGCAAAATCCTTCCAGCGCTTTACCCACAACGCCCATGGCCAAACCCTGCTCAACAGGATTTTCGGCGTCCTGTTCGTCGCGGTGGGCGTGTTGCTGGCGCTCATCCACTAAGCCCTGCCGGCTCCATGGCAATTTTGTGACAGTAAGACCGGCAAACTTTACGCGGCTTGTCGATAATAAGGTCACTTACTAGCCAAGCGGGGCTGGCATCCTCCATGCTTAGCCCATGAACTCAACGACGAGCCCATACCGCGTCATCGCCGTCTGCACGGGCAACATCTGCCGTTCGCCCATGGCCGAGCTGATGCTGAGCGCCGCGTTCGCTGAAGCCGGGCTCGCCGACCTCGTGATCGTCGATTCCGCAGGCACCACGGCCTACGAGGCCGGACGCCCCATCGACCCGCGGGCGGCACGGAAACTTACCACCCACAACCTCTTGTCGGACCGGCACGTTGCACGGGAATGGCGCTCCGAGTGGTACACCGAGCGGCACCTGATACTGGCGCTGGACGTGGACCACTACGGTTGGCTCCGGGCCTCCGCCCCCGATGACCAGACGCTGTCCCGGATCCGCATGCTCCGCAGCTTCGACCCCGCCTTGGCGGACGGCGATCCCCTGGAGCAGGGCATCGAGGACCCCTGGTACGGCGGCCACGCTGACTTCGAGGCCGTGTGGGACCAGGTCCAGGCGGCGGTTCCGGGCATCGTCCGCTACGTTCAGGACGTTATCGCGCAGGATGCGGTCGCGAACGGCGGCAACGATGCCGGCACCGAGGCGGCCCCGGTCCGGATAGACGAGCACCGGGCACGCAACGGCAAGCGTCACAGCCACCCGGCCGGCGACAGCCCGCTTCACAACGTCCAGGTTCAGGACAGCCAGCAGGTACGCTCTATTTCATGACCCCCGCACCTGTGATCATCGCCATTGACGGGCGGTCCGGCGCAGGAAAAACCACACTGGCCATCGAGCTCGCGGCCACGCTGCGGAACCACCACAAGGTCTCGATGTTCCACCTGGAGGACATCTATCCCGGCTGGGACGGACTGTCCGCCGGCATCGAACGCTACGTCACCACGGTGCTGGCGCCCCTGAGCCGCGGCGAAGCGGCCACGTGGGTCAGCTGGGACTGGGAAAACCATACCGACGGCGACCCGCGGGTCACCCTTCCCGCCGAGATCGTGATCGTCGAGGGCGTTGGCGCAGCCGCGGCCGCCGCCAGGCCGCTTCTGGACGCCGTCATCTGGGCGGACTCCCCCGACGGCGAGCGCCGCACCCGCGCGCTGGCACGTGACGGCGAGACGTACGGGCCGTTCTGGGACCAGTGGGCCGGCCAGGAGGCCGAGCTCCTGGCCGCGGACGACATCCCGCAGCATGCCCATGTCCGGGTCCTCAACCGTGCGGACGGCACCGCCCCCGCGGGCGCCCTGCAGGCACTGACCTACCTCCCAGCGCTCACCACGGCATTGGTTCCCGAGCTCTCCTCGCGGCGCGGCCTACGCCTGCTGTCCGAACGCATCGAGGCCAGCCCGGATCCCGCCGAACTCTTCCGGGCGCTGTACGGCACGTCCGCCAATGCGGTCTGGCTGGACTCCTCCCTGCGCCCGGCCGGCGCGGGCAGGGAGACTCCCGCCGCAGAACGCAGCCGTTTCAGTATTCTGGCGGACGACGGCGGCACGTTCGGCCAGTCTGTCCTGCACAGTTCCGGCGTCACCCGGGTCACCGCCGGGTGCGCCACGGCCAGCGTGTCCGGCCCGTTCTTCCGCTGGCTGGAGACGGTGTGGGGACGGAGGGCGGTGCGCGGCCCGGAGGATTACCCGTGCGAGTTCGCGCTCGGCTGGCTGGGCTACCTCGGCTACGAGCTGAAGCGGGAAACCGGCGGACGGGACGTCCCCGCGGACACGCCTGATGCGGGGCTGATCTTCGCCGGCCGGGGCGTGGTCCTGGACCACACGGACAACACGGTGTGGCTGCTCGCCCTCGACGCGCCGGATGCCGCGGACTGGCTTGCCCAAGCCCGTGATGCGGTGACCGCCGCACCGGAAGCCGGCGGCAGCAACGACGTCGTACTTCCGGCGGCAACTGCCGCACTGCCAGCCGGTGCCACTCCGCCGGCATTTGCCGGCCGCGACAGTGAGGTGGGCTACAAGCGCAAGATCGCCGAAGCGCAGCACCAGATAGCCGAGGGTAACTCCTACGAGATCTGCCTCACCACCACCCTCGCGGCGGAGGTGTCGGCGCTCGATCCGTGGGCCGCGTACCTTGCCCTGCGCCGGCGGAACCCGGCACCGTTCGCAAGCTACCTGCGGTTTGGCGGGCTCACGGTGGCCAGCACGTCGCCGGAGCGCTTCCTGCGGATAGCGTCCGACGGCGGCATGCGTGCCGAGCCGATCAAGGGCACCCGCCGCCGGGCTGCCGACCCGGACACCGACGCCGCCCTCCGCCACGATCTGGCCACGTCCCTCAAGGACCGGGCGGAGAACATCATGATCGTGGATCTGCTCCGGAACGATCTCAGCCATTTCGCCGAGCCGGGGTCGGTGACTGTCAGCCGGCTGTGCGAGATCGAAAGCTACGCCACGGTGCACCAGCTGGTGAGCACCATCGACGCCTTTCTCCTGCCGGGGTCGCCGCGGGCCGAGGCGGTGGCTGCCTGCTTCCCGGCCGGCTCGATGACCGGGGCGCCGAAAATCAGCACCATGGCCATCCTGGACCGGCTCGAGGAGGGACCGCGCGGTGTCTATTCCGGCGCTATCGGGTACTTCTCGCTGAACGGTGCCACCGATCTGGCCGTGGCCATCCGCACCCTGGTGGTGCAGGACGGCGGCCAAGGCGAAAAGGTCCGGCTCAGTCTCGGTGTTGGCGGCGCCATCACCGCCGATTCCGTGCCGCAGGACGAGTACGAGGAGATCCGCACCAAGGCCTACGGCGTGCTGTCCACCCTGGGTTCCACCTTCCCGGAGTGAGTTTCTGTCCAGATTTCGCGAGCTAATGGGCCTCTAAGTCGTGACACGTGGACAAAAACTCCGGACCTATTGGACGGTGGCCGTGAGGCGGGCGACGTTGTCCACGTACCTTGCCGCGAGAGGCCGGCGCATCCAGTCCTCGAGCCGGAGCTCATGGGAGATGTCGCGATAGGTGTCCTCCACCGCGCGCATGCTGTTGACGGCGTCTGCACCCAGCAGCATCACCGAAACCTCCAGGTTGAGCGAGAAGGACCGCATGTCCATGTTGCTGGAGCCCAGGACCGCCACTTCGTCGTCGATGGTGAAGTGCTTGGCATGGAGCACGAACGGCGCCTTGTAGAGGTAGATCCGCACGCCGGCCCGCAGCAGGGCCTCGTAGTAGGACTGCTGGGCGTGGTGGACCAGGAACTGGTCGCCCTTCTCGGAGACGAACAGTTCCACGTCCACCCCGCGCTGGGCCGCGGTGGTGATGGCGTAGAGCAGGGAATCATCCGGCACGAAGTAGGGGCTGCAAACGGAAATCCGGTGCTGCGCCGAGTAGATCAGCGTGTTGAAGAGCCGGAGGTTGTTCTCGGTGGTGAAGCCGGGGCCGCTGGGCACCACCTGGGCCGAGACGCCGCCCGGCGACGGCTCGGCAGTCAGCTGTAGCTGGTCTTCGAGTGACTCGTCGGTCTCGCTGAGCCAGTCGGTGGCAAAAACAACATTGAGCGTAGGAACGATCGGACCCCGCAGGCAGGCCATCAGCTCGATCCATTCCCGGCCGGCCTTGCGGTGCTTGGGGTTGTTGTAGGAGGGCTCGATCAGGTTCTGCGACCCCGTGAACGCGACTTCGCCGTCGATCACCATGATCTTGCGGTGGTTGCGCAGGTCCGGCCTGCGCCACTGGCCGTGGATGGGCAGCAGCGGCAGCATCCGCCGCCACTGGATGCGGCTCGCCTTGAGGCGTTTCAGCAGCTTGTTGTACCCCTTCACGCGCAGGGTTCCGATGTGGTCGAACAGCACGCGGACCTGGACGCCGCGGTCCGCCGCCTCCTCGAGGGCCGTGAGGAGGTCGTCCGTGACATGGTCCGTGCTCATGATGTAGAACTCGGCGTTGACGAAGCGCTTGGCTTTCCGCACGGCCTCGGTCATGGCCCCGATGGAGTCCGGGTAGCCGGGTATCAGCTCCACCTGGTTGCCGTCCACCAGCGGGATCGACCCGAGCCGGCGGTTGAGTTCGGCCGCGGACTGGACCCATTCGGGGCCGGAATACTCACTGGCGACGTCGGAAAGCGCCGCGCTGCCGGCACGGACCCGCTCGTTGACCAGCTGCTGCTGCTCAGTGCGGCGGCGCGACAGCTTGAAGTTGCCGAAGAGCAGGAAGAGGATCAGCCCCAAAGCCGGCACGAAGAAGATGCCGAGCAGCCAGGCCATGGCCGTGGTGGGCCGCCGGTTGCCAGGGATAATGCCGACGGCCAGGACCCTGATGACCAGATCCACGCCGCTGAGCAGCAGGATCAGCCAGGCCGGCAGTGATTCTGCCAGCGGAAACGGCCACAACACAGTTGAAACCCCCGTTATTTCTTACCCTCGCAGCCATTCCGTATGGAGCGGTGAAGCCAGCCTATCGGGCACCGGCCGCACTAAGCTTGAGGCATGACGTCTCGTACCTCCCACACAGTGCTGGTGTTCCTGGATCCGGACTATGAGAACGGCCGGATTGCCGATCCCGAAAAGCCGCAGCTGATGGCCACTGATTTGGGCGCCACCCGCGGTGACGGGGTGTTTGAGTCCATGCTCGCCGTCGCCGGCCACACGCGGAAGATTCAGGCCCACCTGGACCGGCTGGCCCGCTCGGCGCAGGCATTGGACCTTGGGATTCCGGGGCCGGACGACTGGCGCCGTGCAGTCGGGACGGGCGTCGCGGCGTTCCGCTCCGACAACCCGGCGCCCTCCCCGGAGCTGGACGAGGCCGTGGTCAAGCTTATTGTCACCCGCGGCGTCGAGGGCGCCGCCGCCCCCACCTGCTGGGTTCAGGTCTCCCCCGTGGCCGTGGCCGGACGGCGCCAGCGCGAGACCGGCATCGACGTGATCCTCCTTGACCGCGGCTATGACAGCGACGCTGCCGAGCGCGCCCCGTGGCTGCTGCTCGGCGCCAAGACCCTGTCCTACGCGGTGAACATGGCCGCGCTGCGCCATGCCCACAAGCAAGGGGCGGATGACGTCATCTTTACGTCCTCGGACGGCCGCGTACTGGAGGGCCCCACGTCCACCGTGCTGCTGGCGAACGTGGAGAAGAACGACGCCGGAACAACAGTCAAGCGCCTCGTAACACCGCAGCTGGACAGCGGCATTCTCCCCGGAACGTCGCAGGGCGCCCTCTTCGCCGCCGCCAAGGCCGCCGGCTGGGAACTGGGCTACGGCCCGCTGAAGCCACAGGACCTGGCCGACGCCGACGCCGTCTGGCTGATTTCCAGCATCCGCCTCCTGGCCCCGGTCAATCACATCGACGGCCGCGAAATCGGCACGCCGGCACTCCGCAAGCAGCTGACAGCCGAGCTGAACGAACTGTTCGCCGGAATCGAGTAACCCGGACGTCCCGCATAACGAAAAGGCACCGTTCGAAAAAATGTGGGACAAGCCGGTGCCCTGCGTTGTAGTCTTCTTCCACGGCCACTTGCCCACGCCCCGCGGCGGTGATGGCACGTGGCTTGGTTCCGGGCTCAGCCGGAATGAGTACGTATAAAGGAATAGCCGATGTCTTGGGATGACAACTCCCTGCACGCATTGACAAACTCACTACCCACGGGCTGGGGGGCCCAGGCAGCGCTGCCGGGGGACATGGGGGAAATTACTGTGCGCTGGCAAGCCCACCAGATCATTACCGAACTGCTCGCCGAAACAGATCCGGCGAGCGAATGGCCGCGAACCCAGTTGCGCGCCCTGTTCGAAGCCCATCCGGATAATCCCGAACACGTGCTGCTTGAGCACCTCACCGCCACCACGGAGCTGGTTAACGCCGAAAACGGCGCCATCCCGGTGAGCGTCTCCGCCCAGAACCTGGCCGCGCCCGAGCCCGTGCCCTTCACCCGGCGCAGCAGGAACCGGATTGAAGCCATCCTTGCCGACAAGATGCTGATGACCGCGTTCCAGCCGATCCGCCGGCTTCCGGAGGGTCACGTGATCGGTGTCGAGGCCCTGACCCGGTTCGTCACCGACGACGGTGCCAGCGCGGATCACTGGTTCAATGAGGCCGAATCCGTGGGGCTGGGCACCGAGCTTGAACTCGCGGCGCTGCACCGGGCCCTTGCTGCGGCGCAGGCCGTGCCCGATCACATGTTCATCGGCCTGAACCTGACTCCGGCAACGTGCGCGGACCCAAGGATCCCGGGGCTGCTGGAACATTCCCAGCTGGCCATGGACCGGATCGTCATCGACCTGAATGGCCCCGTCCCCCTTGAGCAGTACGCGCCGCTGACGGCCGCCATCGCTCCGCTGCGGCGCCGTGGGCTGCGGATCGCCGTGAACGGTGCCGAGGTCGGCTTCACGTCGATGGACCAGGTCCTGGAACTGCACCCGGACATCATCAAGCTGGACCGGAGCTTCATCGCGGGCATCGAGGACTCCCCGGGCCAGCGCCTGAGGGCCGCCGCCATGAATGAACTCGCCCGTCACATTGACGCCGTCATCGGCGCCCAGGGCGTCGAGACTCCCGGGGAACTCGAGGCCGTGACCGAACTTGGCATGACGGCTGCGCAGGGCTACCTGCTGGGCCGGCCCTCCGTCCACCCGCTGGACTGGAATGCCTGGATCCGCTCGGAGAGCGAGACGGCCGCCAGCGGCCCGGCCTCCTGACGGGTTTCACTTCCTGAGGGGTTTCCCGACGGCGAGCCGGCAGTTTTTGGCGCTAGTCCTCCGCAAGATCGGCGGCGAGGCGGATGTGGTTGTCCGCCAGCCACACCGGGTTGAAGGCCTTGCTCTGGTAGTTGCTGCCGGTGTCCGGGGCGATCGCCACCACCACTGACCCGTGCGGTGCCGCCCTGGCCACCCGGACAGCTGCCGCCACCGTCAGTCCCGACGACGGCCCGAGGGACAGGCCTTCGTCGTTGAGCAGCCGGTGCAGCATGGTGTACACCTCGTCATTCGGGATCCGCAGGAACCGGTCCAGCAGTCCGCGGTCGAAGACCTTCGGCCAGTCGGGCTTGGGCCAGGAGTTGCCCACACCGTCCACCAGGATCTGGCCCGGGTGCCCGCCGCTGTAGACCGAACCGTACGGGTCCGCGCCGATCACCTCCACATGCCCGCCGGACTTCTCCTTGAGGTACCGTCCGTTCCCGGTGATGGTGCCGCCGGTGCCGACGCCTGCGACGAAATGCGTCACCCGGCCGGCCGTCTGCTCCCAGATTTCCGGCGCCGTCCCCTCGTAGTGCGCCCGCGGATTGGCCGGGTTGTCGAACTGCAGCGGACGCCACGCGCCGGGAATTTCGGCCGTGATCCGGGCCGCGACCGCCCGCGCATTTTCCGGCGAATCCGAGGGTGCGCTCCAGTCCGTAAACACCACCCGCGCCCCGTACCTGTTGAGGGCCTCCAGCTTTTCGGAGGAGATGGAATCACCGGTGACCACCACCACCGGATGCCCGGTCAGCGCCCCGATCAGGGCGAGCCCGATTCCGGTGTTTCCGGAGGTGCTTTCCACGATGGTCCCGCCGGGCTGCAGCTCGCCGCTCCGCTCGGCCGCGCGGACCATGCTCAGCGCGGTCCGGTCCTTGATGGAACCGCCAGGGTTCTCCGATTCGAGCTTGACGAAGACGGTGCTCCCCAGCCCGCGGCTCAGCACGTTCAGCGGCACCAGCGGAGTGTTCCCCACCCGCGCCAGCACAGCGCCAGCGTCCACGCCCGCATCCACGATCGGCGCCACATGCCTTGGCTGGCGGCCGCTTCCCGTCACAGTGGTCATGACGTTCCTCCCCCATCGTCCGGACCGCCGCCATTCGGCCCCCCGTCATTCGGACCGTCTGGGTCAGGTGTCCGCAATTCGGGCAGTCGTGCCAGCAGGTCCGCGAGCGCAGCACGAGCACTGTCAACCAGCACCGCTGCCGGCAGCTGCCCGGCCAGCAGGCCCGACAGCCGCGCCACGACGACGCCGGTGCCTGATCCGAGCTCCCGGATTTCCGCCTCCCGCAGAGCCGTACCCTGTGCCTCCGCCAAAAGGTAGGAGGCCGTCAACGCCTCGATGGTGAGGAGTTTGGCCGCGGCCTCCACCGAGCGCTGCAGCTGCTGGAGGGCCAGCGGGGCCAGCGTGGAGTGGTCCTCCACGTCCGCGGACAGGGTGGGTGCACCCAGCGTGGCAGGTGCCGCCAGGAACTTCAGCTCCGCCAGCAGGCCAGCGGCCGAGTACCAGAGCAGTCCCGGCAGGTCCTCGGACGCGAGCTGCGTCCCGGCCCGCGCTGCCTCGAGGTTGAGCTGCCGGATCAGGCGCTGCGGCGGATAGAGCTTGGCGATCCGCCGCTCACTGCTGATTCCGACATGGGCCAGTCCCAGCCGCAGCGCCTCGAACGCCAGGGCCAGCTGCATGGGCTGGAAGTTTCCGCCAGACACCATCCGGCCCGAGGCCACATCCGTCAGCGGGTTGTCGCCCCGGCCGTTGAGTTCCACCTCGAGCGCGTCAGCCAGGGCGGTCACCTGGCCCCGGAACGCACCGTGCGTCTGCGGCGCGGCGCGGAAGGACAGCGCATCCTGGACCGACACCTGCCGCCGCGGGTCCCCCAGCCAGCCGCCCCGGACCAGGCGCCTGACATTGGCCGCCGAGACACGCTGGCCGTCAACGGCCTTGGCCGACTGCACGGCCAGCGAAAACGGGCTGAGGTTCCCGCCGCCGTCGTACCTTGCTGTGGCCTCAAGCGAGAGCGCCAGCGCGGTGTCCGCCAAATCGGCGAGCCACTGGATGCGGCGGAGTTCCAGCGCGCCGGCACCGATCGAATAGGAGTTGGCGCTGACCAGCGCCAGTGCCTCGCCCGGCGCCAGGACCAGAGGTTCCAGCCCGGCAGCCGCGAGCACCTCCGCGCCGTCCTGCAGGCCGCCGTCGGGAGCAAGCGCCTGGCCCTCCCCGATGGCGACGGCGGCAACCGCCGCCAGCTGGGTGAGGTCCGACGAGCCGACGGACCCCTCGGACGGAACAGCCGGCACCACGCCCCTGTTGAGCAGTTCGGCATAAAACCGCACAGTTTCCGGCCGCACCCCCGAGCCGCCCCGCGTGAATCCGATGAGCCTGGCCAGGATCAGGGCCCGGACTTCATCCCGGTCCAGCAGCGCGCCGACGCCGCTGTGGTGGTAGCGCACCACCTGCAGCTGGAAGTCGAGGATGGATTCCTGGCCCACGGCCGTGTCCCGGCCGGAGCCGAGCAGGGTGTTCAGGCCGTAGACCCGGTGGCCGGAATCGATGGCCGCCTGCACCACCTCGCGGGACAGGCCCACGAGCTCGAGGGCGTCGGCGCTGAGGACCACCTCCACCGCGGGATCGGCCGCCGCGGCAGCCACGTCGTCGGCACGGATGTGGGCCGTGCCGATCAGGAACCTGCCGCGGCGGACACCCGGCATCAGTCCGTCGTGTCCCCCGGTCCCGGCCATTGCACCAGCCCCGGCCATGGCGTTAGAAGTCCAGCAGGTTGCGGCGGAAGCCGCCGTTGCCGTAGCTCGTCCGCAGCAGCCCCCGCCGGCGCAGTACGGGCGCCAGCCTGTCCAGCACCCCGTGAATGGTCGCCGGATCCACGAAGCCGGAGAAGAGGAACCCGTCCCCGCCCACTGCGGCCCCGGTTTCCTCGAGGTGGTCGGCGATCTCCTCGGCAGTGCCGATGATGCTGTCCCCGGCCCCGCCGCTCCGCGCCTGCAGGATCTGCCGCAGGGTGGATCCCGGGGGCGCAGCCTTGGAGAAGTGCTCCAGTGTGCCCTGGTTGCTGTTGGTGCTGAGCTGCGGGAGCGGCGCGTCCAGATCGAACTGCTTGAAGTCGATGACGGACAGGTAGGAGATTGAGTTGAGCTGGCTGTCGATGTCCCGCTGGGTGAGCTCCCGGCGCGCGGCCCGCAGCTCCTCCGCTTCGGCCCTGGAACCGGTCACGGTGGGTTTGAGGACGAACAGCACCTTGACGTCGCCGGGGTTCCGGCCGGCCGCGGCGGCCTCGGCGCGGATGGAGTCCCGGTACGCCTTCATGCCGTCGGCGCCGCGGGCCAGGGCGATCGCAACATCCGCGTTGGCACCGGCGAAGGCCTTGCCCCGCGGGGATGCCCCGGCCTGCACCAGCACCGGCTCCTCCGGCAGCGGGGCCGTGTTCAGCGGTCCCCGGACCCTGAAGAACTCCCCCTCGTGGTGGATCGGCCGGACCTTGGTGTGGTCCGCGAAGATCCCTGCCCGGGTGTCCTCCCGGATGGCGTCCGGTTCCCAGCTGCGCCAGAGCTTGCGCACGACGTCCACGAACTCCTCGGCCTTCTCGTAGCGGAGGTCGTGCTCGATCTGCTGGTCCAGTCCGTAGTTCTGCGCGGCAAGATCGCTGCCGGAGGTCACCACGTTCCAGCCCAGCTGCCCGTTGGAGAAGTGCTGCAGCGTGGCCAGCAGCCGGGCCGCGGTGAACGGCGGGTAGAAGGAGGCGCTGATGGTGGGCACAATGCCCAGGTGCTCCGTGGCGGAGAGCAGGTACGGCACCAGTGCCAGCGGATCGTGCTTCGGCGCAAAGGACGCCTGTGCCAGCGAAACCTCCGCGCTGCCGCCGTAGGTGTCGGGGACGGTGAGGGAGTCCTCGATGATGAACAGGTCCAGTCCCGCCCGCTCAAACTCGCGGACCGCATGCTGGTAGGGGGCGGGCTTCCTCCAGTCGTAGCCTATTCCGTAGCCGGGCGTCCCCCAGCCCTGGACCCCGAAGCCATGGCCCACAAACCATCCAAAGTGCAGCATGGGAGTCACTGTATTCGGGGTCGAATCATTCACTGCGGCCTGGTTTCATCCGGCGTTACGGCGGTTCATCTCCCGTCATTATCCTCCCGGCCACCTGCTTTGTAACCGCAACGCGGGGTCACTTACGGTCGCTTCCGCAGCCCCGATTGGGCCGTAAGTGACCCTCCGCACCCGCTCCCTTCCCTCGCAGGCTCGGCCAGGGAATCCGGCGGGCGTGGGCCCACGTTGCTGTTTGATGCGTTACGCAAGATGACGACGGCGGCGGTGCGCGCCGCCGTCGTGAGTGTTACGTTTTTGGGGAGTAATGAGTACCGGTGTTAAGCCCTGACTGGCCGGTCGGCAACCCTCCTTCCACGGCGGGGTGCCTCAGGTGAATACTCGGCATATCGACCACTTCGAGCTGCAAGCGTGAGAAAAGGAGATCCGTCGTGTCAGACGCCCCCGCCGTTGCAACGCTGCCATCCCAGCAGGATAAACCCGAGGAAAAGCTGTCCTACCGCCTGATCACGGGACCGGACGACCGTGCGTTCTGTGAGCGCATCTCGGCCGCCCTCGCGGAGGGGTACGTGCTGCACGGCAGCCCTGCCGCCACCTTCAACGGCACCGCCGTCATCGTGGCCCAGGCCCTGATCCTGCCCGCCGCCATCGCCACCGCTGACGCCGCCGTCGCCACCGCTGTGGACCGGCTGGACTCCGACGAGGACCTCGCCGAAGAAGCTTACGAGGGCCACGCATGAGCTACGCCGGAGACCTCACCCCGCAGGACGCCTGGGCCAAGCTCGAACAGGGCGCCGTCCTGGTGGATGTCCGCACCGAGGGCGAATGGGCGCACATCGGCGTTCCGGACACTAAGGCGACGGACAACGATCCCCTGTTCATCCAGTGGACCTTCCCCGGCGGCATTCCCAACCCCGACTTCGTCGAGCAGCTGAAGCAGCAGGCGCCGGAGGACACGGGCGTGGAGCTGATTTTCCTGTGCCGCTCCGGCCAGCGCTCCATCGCGGCGGCAATAGCCGCCACCCAGGCGGGTTTCACCGCCTACAACGTGCTCGAAGGCTTCGAGGGCGAACCCGACCGCTACGGTGAGCGCACCGTGAACGGCTGGAAGAACCGCGGCCTGCCGACGAACCTGGGAAAGAACTAAGTTGACCTTTAATCACGACGCCGCCGGCTGGAGCCCCGATACCCAGGCCGTCCGCGGCGGGCTTGACCGCACCAATTTCCAAGAGACCACCGAGCCCGTTTTCCTCAACTCCGGGTTCGTCTACGAGTCCGCCGCAGCCGCCGAGCGCGCCTTCACCGGCGAGGACGAACGCTTCGTCTACTCGCGCTACGGCAACCCGTCGGTGGCCACCTTCCAGGAACGGCTCCGCCTCCTCGAAGGCACCGAGGCGTGCTTTGCGACGGCGTCCGGAATGTCCGCCGTGTTCACCGCCCTGGGCGCCCTGCTCGGGGCCGGGGACCGCGTGGTCGCCAGCCGTTCCTTGTTCGGCTCCTGCTTCGTGATCCTCAACGAAATCCTGCCGCGCTGGGGTGTGGAGACGGTGTTCGTGGACGGTCCGGACCTCGAACAGTGGCGCGCGGCCCTCTCGGTGCCCACCACGGCCGTCTTCTTCGAATCCCCGTCCAATCCCATGCAGGAAATCGTGGACATCGCGGCGGTCAGCGAACTCGCCCACGCCGCCGGCGCCAAGGTTGTGGCGGACAACGTCTTCGCCACCCCGCTGCTGCAGCGCTGCGGAGACCTCGGCGCGGACGTGGTGGTCTACTCCGGCACCAAGCACATCGACGGCCAGGGCCGGGTGATGGGCGGAGCCATCCTGGGCACCAAGGAATTCATCGACGGCCCGGTCAAGCAGCTCATGCGCCACACTGGTCCGGCGCTCTCCTCGTTCAATGCCTGGGTCCTCACCAAGGGACTGGAGACCATGGCGCTGCGCGTGAACCACTCGTCCGCCACGGCGCTGCGCCTGGCCGAATGGCTGGAGGCCCAGCCCGCCGTTAGCTGGGTGAAGTACCCTCTGCTCAAGTCGCACCCGCAGTTCGAACTGGCGGCCAAGCAGATGAAGGCCGGCGGCACCGTCCTCACGCTGGAGCTTGCGACGACGGCCGGCCAGTCGGGCAAGGAAGCCGCCTTCGCGCTGCTGGACGCCCTGAAGATCATCGACATCTCCAACAATTTGGGCGACGCGAAGTCGCTGATCACCCATCCCGCCACCACGACGCACCGGGCCATGGGGCCGGAAGGACGCGCCGCGATCGGGCTGAGCGATGGAGTGGTGCGGCTGTCCGTAGGCCTGGAGGACGCGGATGACCTCGTGGCGGACCTGGAGCAGGCGCTCAAGCAGATCTGACCTTTTTAGATCTGGCTCTTACGGGCCGGCTGTTTCATCCTTCAATGGCGGGGTGTGAATCTGGGTTGCGCTGCACGTCCCTTCATTTCTGGCGTCCTTGAGAACGCGGGTGCGGCACGGTTTAGTGGGTGGACCAGCAGGGTTTACCCAGGGTTTACACGGATGGTCTTGTTAGGCTCCGTGTGCACTGGGCAGACTCTAATGACACCGATGAACCGATCAAACCCTGTCGGTTCAGCACCCCACCCAAGGACAGACGCAGCGATGCGTTCGGGGCCGCGGCCGCGAAGACGCTGCGCGCAGCCTCCCTGACCGGAAGGACAGCCATGGCCGGAGTATTCGAAGTTTTTGTTGACGCAGAGTCCCAGTTCCGGTTCCGGCTGAAAGCCCCCGATGGATCCGTGCTGGCTGTCTCCGCACCCTTCGAGGACAAGCGCGCGGCTGCGGCCGGAATCGCCGACGTACGCGAATGCGCCGGGACGGGGCTCATCACGGACCTCTCGCCGGCGGCAGCTCCGATGACAGAATCCGATCCGGTTCAGACGGCCGTTTCGGCCCCTGCGACTGCGTCTGCCCAGGTTCTCCCGGCACGGGTCGACCACCGCAGGCAGGGATTCGGCAAGAAGCGTACGTCGTCAGAGGCTCCCGGTTCGCCGCTGTGCAGGCCGGCGGCACCTGCCGGGCCGGCCCGATGGACCGGAGTGGCTTAGCCGCCGTCGCAACCTGCTCCTCAGCGGCTGACGGACGTAATGAAATGCCGGCCGGAATCTTCCGGACAGTGCCATAAGGCCGCCTTGGCCTCGTGCGACGGCGTCATGGCTTGGGTATCGCACGGCGTAACAGGCACGTGGGCGGTTTTACTTAGGTAAGCCTTAACTAATATCCTCTTCCGGTGACCACGCAGCTTGATTTCGCGCGGGTGCCCTTTGCCGCCGATCTGGCGTGCCACGGGGACAGGCCCGCCATTCTCACCGACAATTTCACTCTCACCTACCGGGACTTGGCACGCAGGGTTGATGCCCTCGCCCTCCGGCTGGGCAGCCAGCGGCGCCTTGTGGCACTGGCTGCGGCGAACGACGTCGACTCGCTGGTCGCGTATCTCGCTGCCCTGGTCGGCGGCCACCCGCTGATCCTGCTGCCGGAGGACAAGCCGGCGGCGCTCGAGTCCCTGGTGGCCGCATACGACCCCGACGTCGTGCTGCGCTCTGCCAACGGAGCGACGGTGCTTGAGGAGCGCAGGCCCGGAACCAGGCACGAACTCCATCCGGACCTCGCGCTGCTGCTCAGCACCTCCGGTTCCACGGGTTCGCCCAAGCTTGTGCGGCTGTCCTCCGCCAACCTGCAGGCCAATGCGGAGTCGATTGCCGAGTACCTGGACATCGGCCCGGCAGACCGCGCCGCAACCACTCTGCCGATGTCCTACTGCTACGGGCTGTCCGTGATCAACAGCCACCTGCTGCGGGGTGCGGGCCTGGTGCTCACTGACCTGTCCGTTGTTGACCCGTGCTTCTGGGAGCTTTTCCGTTCCGGCGGGGCGACGTCGTTCGCGGCGGTGCCGTACACCTTCGAACTGCTGGAGCGGGTGGGCTTTGCCGGCATGGACCTCCCCGGCCTGCGCTATGTCACGCAGGCAGGAGGCCGGCTCGCCCCCGATCGTGTGCAGAGCTACGCCGAGCTCGGCCGCCGGAAGGGCTGGGAGCTGTTCGTGATGTACGGCCAGACAGAAGCCACCGCCCGGATGGCCTACCTTCCGCCCGCGCTGGCCGCCGAACACCCCGGCGCCATCGGCATCCCTGTGCCGGGCGGCGCCTTCCGCATCGAGCCGGTTCCCGGCCTCGAGCACGGCGAACTCGTTTACACCGGGCCCAATGTCATGCTCGGCTACGCGGAGACACCCGAAGATCTCGGCGCGGGCCGCGCGATTCACGAACTCCGCACCGGCGATCTGGCCCGGAAACACCCCGCCGGTGTCTATGAAGTCGTGGGGCGGCGCAGCCGGTTCGTCAAGATCGTTGGCCTCCGGGTTGACCTCGGCCAGGTCGAGCGCATCCTGGCCGACCTCGGCATTGAAGCGGCGAGCGCCGGCACCGACCAGGGACTCGTGGTCGCCGTCGAGGGCAGCCACGACACGCAACTGCTGGCCAAGGTCCTCGCCCAGGGCATCGGGCTGCCCCGTACGGCCCTGGAGCTGCACGCCGTCGAGCATCTCCCCCGCCTGGCCACCGGAAAGGTGGACTACCCGGCGGTCCTTGCGCTCTCAACCCCGGCGCCGTCAGAGCCAGCGCCGGCCGGTGCGGGGCCGGACCGACCGGAAACCGTTCGGGGGATCTTCCGCGACACCCTGGAGCGCACCGACATCGGCCACGGCGATACGTTCGTCTCGCTCGGCGGCGACTCGCTGTCCTATGTGGCCACGTCTGTCCGCCTGGAGCAGTTGCTGGGCCATCTCCCGTCGGATTGGCACGTGCGGCCGGTCTGCGACCTGGAGCAGCACCCGGGGACAAAGCCTGCCGGTAAGATGCGGCGGTTCTTTGCCCCGATCGAGACCAGCATCGTGTTGAGGGCCGTGGCCATTGTGCTCATTGTCAGCACGCACGTGGGGCTGATGAAATGGCCGGGGATGGCCCACGTGCTCATGGCAGTGGCCGGCTACAACTTCGCCCGTTTCCAGCTCAGCGGGGAACGGCTTCCCCGGTTCAGGCGCCAGCTCACCAGCGTCGCCAGGGTGGCGCTGCCCAGCATGGCGTTCATCGGCGTGGCCTACCTGATCACCGACCGGTATACGCTGGCCAATGTCCTGCTCCTGAACTCCGTGGTCGGGCCCGAAGCTGTGACCACGCAGTGGCACTTCTGGTTCATCGAGGTGCTGGTCTACATCCTTCTGGGCCTGACGGCCCTGTTGGCCATACCCTGGGCGGACCGCGCCGAGCGGCGGTTCCCGCTGCTCTTTCCGCTTGCCCTTACTGGCCTAGCGCTGCTCTCGCGCTACGACATCGTGGATCCCGGCATTCCCCACCCCTCGCCGACCCTGTGGCTGTTTGTCTTGGGCTGGGCCATTGCCCGGACCCGGACGGTGATTCAGCGGTGTGCGGTGTCAGTCCTCGCGATCCTCACGGTCCCCGGGTGCTTCTTTGGGGATGCGAACCGTGAGCTGACGCTTGTTGCCGGAATCCTGCTGCTCACCTGGTTGCCCACCCTCCCCGTGCCCAGGGGGCTGCAGCGCCTGACGGTGCTTCTGGCCAGCGCTTCCCTCTACGCGTACCTCGTGCACTGGCTGGTCTACCCGCTGCTGGCCGCAACCAGCCCGGCCCTTGCCGTGGCGGCGTCCCTGGCGGCCGGGATTGCTTACTGGGCCCTGTGCACTCGCGTCATGGGGCTGTTGAGCCGGAGCAGCTTGGGCACGCTCCGCCGCCGGCTCAACATGCCCAAGGCCCACAGCTCCTGAATCGGGCGGCCTGAGCTCAAACCGCCTAGGCTCAGACGGCCTGAAGCTCGCGCGACGCCAGGGCGGAGACAAGCATGGAGCCGGCGGCCGTGACGGGGTCGATGACCGGAAGTCCCAGTCTGCGCCGCAGGACGTCCGCCATGCCGATGCTCGTCAGGCCCGTACTGGCCTCCAGGATCACGTCCGCTCCGGCGTCCACCAGCATGTGGGCGGCTGCGAGCGCGTCGAAGATGCCGGTGGGAAGCAGGAAGCCGTCGGGCGTCTCCACGCTTTCGGGGCCGTCGATCAGGAGCATGCGGTCGCCCAGGGCGTCTGAAATGGGACCGGGCACCGACTGCTTGAGGCCAAGCACTCCCACCCGGCCACCGAACGAGAGGGCTGCCGCAGCCGCTGCGGAGCCTGCACCGATCACCGGGATATCCAGCAGGGCCCGCACCTCCGGCAATCCGGGGTCGGCAGCGCAGCTGATGACCAGCGCGTCGACGTCCGGCGCCATGTCCCGCGCGAGTTCCACCACCTTGGGCACCGCACGCTGCAAAGACTCTGCGTCATAAACCCCGGAGGGCTGGTCCGGAACGCACCGCGTTGTCACGTCGAAGCCGAAGGTCTCCCGGAGCAGCTTTCCGTGCGAGTTAAGCAGGCGCCGGTCGGTGGTGGTCAAAGCCCTGATGATTCCTACGCGCATGGTCCATTCCTTCCCCTGGCGGGTCTTGTGCTTCCACCCTAGCCAGCCGACATTTCAGGCGGTTTACCGGAAAATGACCACCGGAAACATCCCCGCCCCACCAGCGCGAGGGGCTTAACTGTCCGTTCTACTCTTGGGATGCGCGAGTCAGAGTGTGCGGGGTCAGAGTTGGCGGACGCGCAGCAGTTCCGGAGCGGGCTCGGCGTCGGGGCCGACGTACCCGTCGGCTCCCTTATGGGTGGCGCGCACGGCGTGGGCGACGACGGCACCCAGCCCGCCGTCGTCGGGCCCTGCTTTGTCCAGAACCAACTGCCGGACATTACGCTGCTCAGCAGCGCCGGTGCCGCGCGCGAAGAGCTCCTCTATGCCCCGCCGGGCCAGTTCAATTTCGCCGTTCTCGGTCAGCACCGGCTCCAGGAAGTCGACCAGCGAGTTCACCACGTCCTCGGCCGGCACGGGCCGGAAGCTGCCGAAATCCAGCAGCTCGCCGCGCAGGCCGAAGTTGCTGGCCTGCCATGCTGCCATCCGCAGCAGCACCGTAGGCACGGGCGCGGGCTCCACACCCTCGCGCCATTCCCGGCATGCCGATTCCACGAGCGCACGGACCAGGACGGCGATCAGCGCTGCGTCCTCGGCGCGGAGGCAGACGTCCGCCACCCGCACTTCCACGGTGGGATGGTTCCGGGACAGGCGTGCGTCGAAATAGATCATGCCCTCGTCCAGCACCACGCCGCTGTCCAGCAGCCGGGTCACCACGCGCCGGTAGGAGGACAGGCTGCCGTAGATGGCAGACGGGCCCGACGACGGCCAGCGGTTCCACGCCTGCGTCCGGTAGCTCTCGAACCCGGTTTCCACGCCGTTCCAGAACGGGGAGTTGGCGCTGAGCGCGATCAGGACGGCCAGCTTGTCCCTGATCCTGTCCAGCACAGCCACGCCCTCGTCCGGAGATTCGATGTAGGTGTGGACGTGGAAGCCGCAGGTGAGCTGCTCCTGGGCGGTCAGGCCGAACCGTTCCAGCATCCTGGCGTAGCGCGGATCCGGCGTCGTGTGGCTGGAGAGGGCCAGCGGCGAGGTGGCCAGGGCGGCAATCCGCGCACCGTGACCCTGAGCGGCTTCGTCGGCAAGTGCCCTGCCGGCGCGGATCTGGCGCAGCAGCTCCGCATGGTCCAGGCACGGGCGTGTCTGCGTCTCGATCTGCTCGAGCTTGAGTTCTGCACTCAGGCCCATTTCGTCGTCGTCGCACTTGGCTTCGGCCTTTTTCTTGAGCAGCCGGGGCCTGCCCGGAGCGTCGTCGGCGGCGAGTTTGCGGCCGGCCAGCAGCGCATCGGCGAGCGCCAGCGGCTCCCCGCTGACCGGATCAACGATCAGGAGCTCTTCCTCCACGCCAAAAGTCCGCATGCCTTCATTGTGCGCCAGACCAGCGAAAACGTCCCCGACATGACGAAGCGCGAACGGACACTTGTGGCCCCAAACCGGCGCGCCAAAAGGGGCTTAACTGTCCGTTCGCGCTTGGTTAACGTCAGTCCTGGAAGTACTCGATCTTGGCGCCGATGGTGTTGAGCCGCTCCGCGAGGTCCTCGTAGCCGCGCTCGATGACGTAGATGTTGCGCAGCTCGGAAACTCCGCGGGCCGCCAGCATCGCCAGCAGGAGGCAGGCAGCGGGACGCAGCGCGGGCGGGCAGCCCACCTCCGCGGCACGCCAGCGCGTGGGGCCGTTGACGTAGATGCGGTGCGGGTCCAGCAACTGTATCCGGGCGCCCAGCTTGTTCAGCTCCGTCAAGTAGATCGCGCGGTTCTCGTAGACCCAGTCGTGGATCATGGTCTGGCCCTCGGCGTTGCCCGCGATCACCGCGAAGAACGGCAGGTTGTCGATATTCAGCCCGGGGAACGGCATCGGGTGGATCTTGTCCTCCGGCGCGCGCAGCTCCGAGGGCTTGGTGGTCACATCCACCAGCCGGGTGCGTCCGTTGCGGGCCATGTACTCGCCGGAGACCTCCAGCTGCTGGCCCATCTGCTCCAGGGTGGCCAGCTCGATCTCCATGAATTCGATGGGCACGCGGCGGATGGTCACCTCCGAGTTGGTGACAATGCCGGCGGTGATGAGGCTCATCGCCTCGATGGGGTCTTCCGAGGGGAAGTACTCGATGTCGACGTCGATGGTCGCTTTGCCGGTGATCTTCAGCGTGGTGGTTCCAACGCCGTCGATCTCGACGCCCAGCCGCTGCAGGTAGAAGCAGAGGTCCTGGACCATGTAGTTGGGGCTGGCGTTGCGGATGACCGTGGTGCCGCAGCGGTGCGCGGCGGCCATGATGGCGTTCTCCGTAACGGTGTCGCCGCGCTCGGTCAGCACGAAGGACCTGTCCAGTTCGTCGGTGGGAGGTGCCTGCACGCTGTAGAAGCCTGAACTGGCCTCCACGGACAGACCGAACTGCCGCAGTGCCTGCATGTGCGGCTCCACGGTGCGGATGCCCAGGTCGCAGCCCCCGGCGTAGGGCAGCCGGTATTCATCGGTCACATCAAGCAGCGGGCCCAGCAGCATGATGACGCTGCGGGTCCGGCGCGCAGCCTCGGCGTCCATGGACGCCAGGTCAAGGTCCGCTGGCCGGCGGAGGCGGAGGTCGTTGTCGTTGAGCCACGTGCATTCGACGCCGATGCTGCTCAGAACCTCGACGATGCGGTTGACCTCCTCGATGCGGGCCAGCCGGCGCAGCGTCGTGGTGCCGCGGTTGATGAGGCTGGCGCATAGAAGAGCGACGCCGGCGTTCTTGCTGGTGTTGACGTCGACGGAGCCCGAAAGCGTCCTGCCGCCCTCTACGCGGAGGTGGGTCATCTGGGATTTGCCGAGCTGGACGAAGCTGCGGCCGAAGATAGCCTCCAGGCGCTGGATCATTTTCAGGCTCATGTTCTGCTTGCCCTGTTCCATGCGGGCCACGGCACTTTGGCTGGTGCCTAGTTCCGCGGCCAACTGGCCCTGGGTCCATCCCTTCTGGCCGCGGGCGTCGCGGAGCAGAAGACCAACATGTTCAACAGTCTGTTGTGTCATGGGAAAAATATATCAGCTATGAGTTATTTCGTCGCATCAGTCCACCTCTTCAGGGGCGTCCAGCCCGTGATATACCCGTTATGCGCATAAGCATTCAATAACGGGCTACAGTAGTGTGACAGAACCTGTGACGGCCTCCGCAGCCTCAGTCAAGGACCGTGCACTGGCCTTGACCCGGGCGCGCATCCGGGAGCAAGCTAGCGGTACCTGTTGCGGCCACAAGGGAATGGGAGGCCGCCGTGTCCATTTTCAGCTCCCCCGTGCTGGGCAGGAAGTACCCCATTGGGCGTCCGGCTTCAGCGCTGCTGTCCTTCGTGGTGGCTACAACCGTGGGCTTCATTCCGGGACCGAGGCTGGACGACGGCGCGCCGCCGGCACCCGAATCAGCCGTCACCCAGGCGTCGCCCAAGGCGTCTGCCACTTCCAGCGGCGCCGCGCAGGCGCAGCCGCCCGCGTCCCCGCAATCCCCGCGGCCGGTGGCCCGTCAGCCCGTACAGCCGTCAGAGTCCGGCAGGGCCCCCTTGGGCAACGATGTCTCCTGGCCGCAGTGCAGCGGCGGCCTGCCCGACGACCCTAAGTTCGCGATTGTCGGAGTCAACAACGGGCGCGCCAACACCACCAACCCCTGCCTCCACCAGCAGCTTGACTGGGGGGAGGACGCAGCTGGCGGGACCGGCCAGCCCCGCCTTGCGCTTTATGTGAACACCGCGAATCCCGGGCTGCGCGGCTCCTGGTGGCCGGTGAACAACGAGTACGGCGGCAAGGCCGTGGCCAACCCGTACGGCACCTGCCAGGGCAAGGAGGATGCGGCGTGCGCCTACATGTACGGGTACGCAAAAGCCTTCGACGACGCATACCTTCGCACCATCTCCGACCCTGAGACGTACCTCTGGTGGCTGGATGTCGAGACGGGCAACAGCTGGTCAGGCGACAGGACGGCCAACCGGGCGGACCTCGAGGGCATGACCGATTTTTTCCACAGCATCGGGGCCAGGGTGGGCATCTACTCCTCGGCGCGGCAGTGGGGACAGATCGTCGGCGAGGTAGGTTCGGCCAGCAGCCTCTACGACCTGCCAAGCTGGATTGCCGGGGCGCACGCTGCCGCCGACGCCAGGAGCATGTGCTCCGCGGCGTCCCTCACCGCAGGCGGCAAAGTAGTCCTCACCCAGTTCGTGGCCGGAGGCTTCGACTACAACCACTCCTGCGTCTGACGCACGCCGCGAACATTTAGACTCGGCCCATGGATCACACCTGCAGCGTCCGCCAGGCCGCCCCCGAGGACGCCGAGGCCCTGGCCCGGCTCCACTTGGAATGCTGGCGCGAAACCTACACTCACCTGCTTTCACCGGGCTTCATGGCCAGGCAAGGCGTGGAAGAGCGGCTGGCCATGTGGCGGCACCTTCTGGCCGGCCCGCACGCGGGCCGACAGTACGTAGCGAACGACGCCGGGAAGCTGGTGGGGTTTGCCGGCTCGCTTCCGCCCGAGGAAGGGCTGAGGGAGCAGGCCGAGCTCTGGGGCATCTACCTCCTGGCCTCCCACCATGGCAGGGGACTCGGCCAGGCACTGCTCGAGGCTGCGATCGGGAGCGAGGCGGCTGCGCTGTGGGTCGCCGAGGACAACCCGCGCGCCCAGGCCTTCTACCAGCGCCACGGCTTCGTCTTCACCGGCGCCAGGGACACGATCGAAGACTGGGAGGGGCTGGCCGAGGTCCGGATGGCGCGGCCGGCGGGGTTGGCACGCCCGGCGGGTTAGGAGCCCTGCAGCCACACCATGTTCCACGTGCCGGCCCACAGCGCGGCAGCCACGGCGCCGGCAGCGATCAGCACTCCGCCGAGCACCACCCAGACGTCCAGCACGCTGTAGGTGGACACGCGCGCCCAGGTCCGGCTGGCCCCGCCGAACCCGCGGGCCTCCATCGTCACGGCAAGCCGGGTGGCGCGGCGGATGGCCTGGACCAGGAGGCCGAAGCTCTGCCCCAGGGTGGCCCGCATCCGTTGCCACGGGTTGCCGCGCGATCCGACGCCGCGGGCGCGCCTGGCCATGCCGATGGTCTGCCATTCCTCGGCCATCAGTCCGACCAGCCTCATCGCGGCCAGGGTCCCGAGCACGAAGCGGTGGGGCAGCCGCGCCTTTTGCGCCAGGGCGTCCGCCAGGTCGGTGGGATCGGTGCAGCTCATCAGCAGCACCGCAGGCAGGGCAATCGCCAGGCCCCGCAGCAGAAAAGCCAGCCCCAGCTGAAGGGAACCCTCGCTCATGGACCAGAGTCCGACGTCGAGCAGTATCCTCCCGCTGTCCGGCGACAGGATGGAGGTGCTCCAGCCGCCGACGGCGGCCGCGAGGATCAGGGGCCAGCCGCGCTGCCACAGCAGCGAGAAAGTCAGGCCGGCCAAGGGGAAGACCAGCAGCTCACACACGAGCGCCACCGACGCCGACATCCAGTCGATGGACAGCGCCAGGACGAGGGTGACCAGGAAGACCGCGGCAAATTTCGCCAATGGATTGGCGCGCGTCAGTACCGACCGGTTTCCGGCAAGTGTCAGTGCCTCCCTCATGTCACCGTCTGTTCTGACGTTGGTTCAGCGGGTCTGGGCGCGTTGATGCCCAGCCCGGGGCCCAGCCGCAGCTCGGTGCCGCCGAGCACATGGGTGAACTCCTCGTCGTGGGTCACGGACACCACGGCCGTGCCGGCGTCAAGGAGTTCGGAAAGGAATGAGGCAAGCTCCGCCCAGGTGTTGGCGTCCTGGCCGAAGGTGGGCTCGTCCAGCACCAGCACCTGCGGGTGCGCCGCCAAGACGGTGGCCACGGACAGCCTGCGTTTCTCCCCGCCGGAGAGGGTGTAAGGGTTGGCGTCCACGAGATGCGTGAGGCGCAGCCGCTCCAGCAGCTCGTCGACGCGCTCTTCGCCGTGGCCCAGATGGCGGGGGCCGAACTGCAGCTCGTCCAGGACGCGGCCGGTGACGAACTGGTGCTCGGGCTCCTGGAACACCGTACCGATCCGGGCGATCAGCTGCTCCGCCCTCCACTTGTAGGGGTCGATACCGGCTCCGCCGCTCAGCTCGATAGTCGCGGACACCTTGCCGGCCACCGGCGGGAGCAGCCCGGCGAGGGTCAGCGCAAACGTGGATTTGCCGACGCCGTTGGGACCTGTGACGGTGAGCGCTTCGCCCGCCCGGACCTGTACCGTGACGTCCCGCAGCACCGGTTCCGGAGGCACCGAGCGGAAGCCGCGGCGCCGGAAACGTTCCCGCGACACGGCAAGCTTTTCGGCCGCCAGCAGTAGCTGGCCGGTGTTGTGTCCAGAGGAGGGCGGAACACCGGCACTTGAACGGCGCCGGGTTTCGGGAACGTAGCCGGGGACCCAGACGCCGGCGGCTGTGAGCATCCCGCGGGCCTGTTCGAGGACCTCGTCCGGGGTGCCGTCGATCAGCACCGCGCCGTCCGCGGCGGACCCCGGCTGCAGCACGACGATCCGGTCCACCAGGTCTTTCCAGGCCGCGACCCGGTGCTCCACCACCACCAGGGTGGCCCCGGTCTTGTCGAGGCAGCGGCCCACGGCGTCGCGGACTTCCAGGACGCCGGCGGGGTCGAGGTTCGCGGTCGGCTCGTCCAGCAGGATGAGTCCCGGCCGCATCGCCAGGATGCCAGCGAGCGCGAGGCGCTGCTTCTGGCCGCCGGACAGGGACGACGTCGGGTGGTTCAGCGGAAGGTGCGCCAGCCCGACGTCCTCCAGCGCCTCATGCACGCGGCGCCAGATCTCGTCGCGGGGCACCGACAGGTTCTCGGCACCGAAGGCGACGTCGTCACCGAGGCGCGACAGCACAACCTGGGTTTCCGGGTCCTGTTGCATGAGCCCGGCGCGGCCGCGCCGGGAACGGGGCGGCGCGCCGTCGATGAGCAGCTCTCCGCTCTCGTCCGCGTCGTCGCTGGCCCGTGTCCCGGCGTCGGGAGTCCCGGCGTCGTCCGCGGAACTCCCCCCAGCGGAACTGGCACCCGCGTCGCTGTCCCCCAGCACACCGGCCAGGGCGTGGAGCAGCGTGGACTTGCCGGCACCGGAGGGGCCCAGCAGCAGGACCCGCTCGCCGGGTCGAATTTCCAGGTCAAGGGCGTGGACCGCTGGTTTGGTGCGGCCGGCATGGCGCCAGCCCCAGCCGCGGGCGGTGACCGCGGCGGGGCGGACGCCGCCGTCGTGAAGTGCGGGCATCAGCTGAAGACGGGCTCCGTGGCTGCCTTGCGGGAGGCGAAGGAGCTCAGCACTCCGGTCTTGGCCAGGCCGCGGGTGGCGATCCAGGACAGAGCACCGGCGATGACCGCGCCGGAGATGGCGCAGAACACGATGTAGGCGAGCTTGTCACCCGCCGCGTAGGCGATGTTCCAGCCCCAGGGGGCGAAGGAGTCGTTGAGCCCGCAGAACAGCCCGGCGCCGGCACCCGCGAGCAGCGAAGCCGGAAGGTTGAACTTCCGGTACACCAGGGCGGCGAACACGAGCTCCGCGCCCAGGCCCTGGAGGACACCGGAGATGAGCACCGTGGTGCCGTACTGCGAGCCCATGAGCAGCTCGCCGGTGGCGGCCACCGTTTCGCAGAACAGTGCCGCGCCGGGCTTGCGGATGATGAGCATGCCCAGGACCGCCGGAATCATCCAGCCGCCGGCGTAGAGACCGGTCAGCGGCGGGTAGACGGCGTTGATGGGGGTGGAGATGAGGTTGGCGCCCTGGGACCAGGCCCAGAAGATGACGCCGCCGGCAACGGCGATGAGCGCCGCCACCACGATGTCCGCCACGCGCCAGTTGTAGCCGGTCTTCTTGATTGCTGCAGTTGTCATGATGGTCCTCCTGAGGAACAGGAGGGGAAAGCGTTCCCCCGGTGCCGGTGGCTGGGCCACTTGCTGCCGGGCGCTCTGAGAACTCGACTCCCTTGCGCCGGTACTAGCCGGATCAGGTTCGAGGGTCTGCGGCGGTCCGCACTCTCAGCGCCCATCCGCGGTTGCGCTGGCAGTTGCCTTTGCATCCCGACGGCGGCGCTCCCCTGTCGTGATAAATCTGCCCTTGTGGGCTGGTCCAGTTTACACCTCGGCGGGCCCGCAAACCCGGGGCCAGCGTCACAATCCGGGAGTCTCCCTGCGCCGTCGGAACAGCCGTCCGGAGTACATTGGGGCCATGACGCAACAGGACTCCGGCAGCGCTGCCCTGCCCGCCTTCGACCCCGATTCCGCCGAGGCTCAGCCGGCGGGATCCTTGGAAGCCCTGATCGGGCAAATCGAGGGCGAAATAGCCGAACTGCAGTTCCCGAGGTTCAGCAAGGACGATGCCCTCGCCCTGGGCCTCGAGCTGGTGGAACGCGGCAAGGAAGAAAACATGCCAATCGCCATCGACATCACCAAGGGGGAACAGGTTCTCTTCCATGTGGCGCTCGAGGGTGCCACCCCGGATAACGAGGGCTGGGTGCGGGCAAAGCAGCGGACTGCCGTGCGCTACGAGGAGCCGTCGCTGCTGGTGGGCCTGCGCGGCAGGGTTGGCGGAGGCCGCATCGAGGACAATGCGTGGTTCGACCAATCCACCTATGCTGCCCACGGCGGAGCTTTTCCCGTCTATGTGCGGGACGTGGGGGCGGTGGCTGTGGTCACCGTGTCCGGGCTGCCGCAAAAGGCGGACCACGACCTCGTGGTGCAGGCGTTGCGGGAGATCCACCGGTCTATGCGGCTAGGCTAAGGAAAGACCAGTGTTCATCACGCGAGGAGTTCCGCAATGAGTTTCTTCATCAAACTGCTTGGCACAGGCATCAGCCTGCTGGCAGGGTTCGCCGGCACCAAGGCCGTCGACACCATCTGGGAAAAAATCACGGGCCGGAAGCCCCCCAAGGGGGACAAGGACGACGTCCCCACCACGCTGCGCACGGCCCTGACGTTCGCCCTTATCTCCGCATCTGTGAGCGCGGTCATCCAGGTCCTGGCCAACCGCGGCACCCAGCGGGCCATCACCCGCTTCGCCAAGACCCAGGACATCGTCTAGTCCCTGCACCCCTCAACGCGGCCTGGGCTCCCCCACATGGGGTGGGTCCGCCACCGCCGGTTCCACCTGCTGACCGGGTTCCTCCAAGCCCGACAGGGCAATCTGTACCTGTTCTGAACCTGGCAGTGCTGATGACCTCGGCCGGGCTCGCAACATTCGGACCCGGCGCCGCAACCGT
>NZ_JAGGPN010000004.1:0-40237 GCF_018613795.1 Arthrobacter sp. ISL-65 | reverse complement strand
CGGGTCCGTTCATGTGCACGGTCATAAAGGGCCGCCCTGTCAGGTAACGGCGAGCGCCGTACGCCGGCAGCGTACCGGGTCAATGCTTTACTTGCGACAGCCGCTGTGCCCGTTGCGCCGGGTGAGACTGCCGGGCCCCCTCACTAACGGCCCGATGCGGCGGCTCCCAAGGTTTTTCCAACCCGGAACCCGAACGTTTTTCCAACCCGCGCCGCCTCTAGTGGATGCCATGGCCCCCTTTCAAAGGAGACAAGAAATGGTATCCACGCCACGAGGCCCGGCACCCGAACGCCTGGCCCAGCTGTTTTCATCACCACTGCTTGCCACCCGCCGCCGCAGTGTTGCTGCGGCAACGGCCCTGCTTTTGGCCGCCACCGGAACCGGAGCCTCGCTGGCAGCCACGCAGGTAACCGTCAAGAACCCGGGCGGGATGAACGCCGTCGGCCCGGTGAACACCGAGTACGGCTTCCCGTCCTGGTACGAGGACAGCAGCAAAACCCGCGTTGAGCTGTGCCTGGACGCGGAGAACCCGCTCTGCGGATTCCTGCCCGGGGATATCCCTGACGAAACTGCCCCCATTTCGTTCCCGGGCAACTTCCCGGACGAGGCGTTCTACATGCTCGCCGGCTCCGAACTGGCCCTTCCCGGCGGCGGTAGGGCCGTCCTGGTCCTTGGCCTGGAAGCCGCCTTCGCCAACACCGTCACCGACGGAGACCAGGTGGTCTTCGGCCGCCAGCGCATCGTGGTCAAGGGCGCCCCCGCCAACAGCACCCTGACCTTCCAGCACCCCTACGGCACCATCACCATCGACACCGACGGCGCCGGCGACGGCAAGCTCGTCGAAGACATCTCACCCGCCGTCGGCAACTTCACCACCGCACTGAAGAGCAACATCGGCCCGTTCCTGAAATGGGATCCGGCCACGGCCCCGGCAGCCCCCGAGGGTTACCTCGGAGATCCGGGCCAGGACCACACCGTCACCGGAAGCCCCACCGGCTACAACAAGTTCTCGGTCAACGGCGGCGGCCTCACCCTCGAAACCGACCAGTTCACCGTGCAGGGCAAAATCTCCACCAACCAGGGGGTCAACGGTGACAGCGCCGTCCTGAACGGCAACATGATCGACGTGTTCGCCAGCAGCGGGAACGGCGCGCAGCTTCAGGTCGACGGGCAGGCAGGGGCCTTCGAAACCACCCCCATGCTCAGTGACCCGGACACCGGCCGCTACTACGCCCGGATCCAGTTCACCGGGTCCGCACCCGCCAGCGTGAAGGTCACCAACATCGGCGACAAGCCCGCCAGCAGCAGCCAGATCAGCGTCAGCAAGCCCAGTGGCGTCAGCATCACCAAGGCTATTTACGACGGCACGAACCTGACCGTCGGCGCCCTCTCCACTGTCGGCTACCCCCTGACGGTCACCGGCCTGGGCACCCTGGAGGAACCGGCTGCCGGCACCCCGTCTGAAAAGTCGTTCCCGGTCAAGGCTCCCCCCGCTAGCGTTACCGTGAAAACCGCAACCGGCGGCTCAGTCTCAATGCCCGTGACCATCTCCGGCGGCACAGCAACCCCGGTCGGGCTGGCCCCGGTCACCCCGGCCCCGGACCCCGGTCCCGTCGTCGACACCGGCAGCGGCTCCGTCCCCGGCGAAACACAGCCGACGACCGCGGTAGCCACCGCCGCCTCAACCGCCATCACCCGCGGCGGAACCGTCCAGCTGGACGGCAGCGCCTCCACCGGCGCCGCCACCTACAAATGGACCCAGGTCAGCGGACCCACCGCCACCATCTCCAGCGACACCGCCGCCAAGCCCACTGTTACCGTCCCGTACTACGCCAAGACCACGGACACAGCACCCCTCACGGCCAAGTCCAACGACCCGATCCAGCTCCAGCTGATCGTCACGGACAAGAACGGCATCGGCAGCGCCCCGGCATCAGTAAGCCTCACTGTCCAGACGGACACGGTCGCCGTCGCCGGCTCCCGCCACCGTCTCAACAAAGAGCTGCTGATCGCGGGCACGTCCACACTGGCCGGCAACACCGCCGTCCTGGTCCCGGCCACCACCGTGGTCATCTACGACGCCACCCCCGGCCGCGCCGTCACCAAGATCGGCACCGCACAGGTGGACACCCTCGGCGCCTGGTCCTACAAGACCAAGCCCGGACCAAACCGGCAGATCACCAGCGTCCTGGTCCAGTCCAGCCGCGGCGGAACCGCCACCGGAGTGCTCGCCACCCGGTAGATCCAGCGATCCGCCACTACGGGTCAGGCCCCGTCTGCACAGCAGACGGGGCCTGACCCGTTTAAGGATGTTGTTCAGTCCTCGACCCACTCGCCAACCAGCATCAGCATCATCAACATCGGCACCCCGGGATCATCCGCGTTCAGCACGATGCAAATGAACACGCCGAGCAGGAGGACCCAGGCGGTGAGCACGAGTATCGCTGGTTTACTATCGATTTCAATCGCTCGCGGCGGATGGTCGTTCGTCGGTTTCGACGGGCTCAACCAGCGAGCTCAGCCAGCGGTGCGGTTGCCGCCGTCGTCATCTTCCAAGTCACGGGCCGCCTTGGCGGCCTTCACCACCACGGCTTCCAGCTCATCGGTGCTGAGCAGCTCCTTGTGGAGGTGCTTGGTGCGGTAGCCGGCGCGGCCCACCATGTGGGCAGATACCGGCACAGTGAGCAGCTGGAGGATCCAGGCCACCAGCAGCACCGGCCACACCCACCATGTACGCAGTTGCAGCCCCACCGCCGCGAGCAGGAGGAACAGCCCGAGCACCTGGGGCTTGGTGGCGGCGTGCATGCGGCTCATCAGGTCGGGGAAGCGCAGCAGGCCTATGGCGGCGGCGAGGGACATCAGGGCGCCCACCACCATGAACACCGCCGAAACTGCATCGATCACCGTGTCCACCGCATTCTGTTCAGGACTCACTGGGCTGCTCCCGCCTGTCGGCCACGAAGCGGGCCACCGTCACCGAGCCGATAAAACCGATGACGGACACAGCCACCACCAGCATCAGGTTGTTCAGGTGCCGGTTCACGGCCATGTCGATGCACAGCGCCGCGCCGAGGATGGCCAGCAGCACGTCCGCCGCGAGGACCCGGTCCAGGAGCGACGGGCCGCGGGCGATGCGGATGATCGCGCCCGCGGCAGCGAAGGCCAGCGCCACAGCCGTGACGGAGAGGACAAGCTCCATCATGCGCCAACCTCCTGCTTCAGGGCGGCAAGCTCTTCCTTCGTTCCCATGATCCGGATGAGCCCCGCCTCGGTGTCGCGGACTTCCTTGCGCAGTTTGAGGACGTCCTCCCCGTTCCGTACGTTCAGTCCGTGGATGTAGAGCGTGGAGGTGGACCTGTCCACCTCCACCACCAGTGACCCCGGAATCAGGGAGATCACGTGGCCGGTCGCCGTCACCATCAGGTCCGAATGGCTGCGCAACGGAACCGCGACGACGGCGTTGGTCACCTTGGGCCCCTGAGCCACCGCCAGGTAAAACACCTGGCAGCTGGCGGCCACCACCCGGCCGAGGAACACCACCGCGAACGGAACGGCCCTCAGCGCGTTGAAGCGTCCGCTCAGCTCCACCGGCGGCAGGTAGAACAGGCGCGCCACCGCAACCGCCAGCAGGGCGCCGAAGAGCAGGTTGCCGGGGCTGAAGTCCTGCCAGAGTGCTCCCCAGACGATGACCAGCCAGATCAGCAGCGGCAATTCCTGCCGCATGGACACCCTTCGCCGGCTCACTTTCCGCCTCCGCTCAGCGCCGCAGCGGGGACGGGTGTGCCGTCACCGAGCACCGCCTGGATGTAGGCAGACCTGTCCAGCATGGCTGCGGCGGACTGGTCCGCCACGCGGAAGAGCGGCCCGGCGAAGAGGGTGAGCGCCACACCCAGCACCACGAGGCCCAGCGTGGACCCCACCATAGTCCGCGGCAGCAGGCGCACCGCCGTCGCGCCGCCCTCCGGGACGGGAACCGCCAGGAGCACCGGGTCTGGGTGCTCGGCGTCCTCGGCCTTGCGCCAGAACGCGCGGTTCCACACCCTGGCGACGGCCAGGAGGGTCAGGAGGCTCGTCAGCACGCCGCCGATCACCAGGGCGTAGGCCAGCGGGGTTCCCAGGCCGATGCCGGCCTGCATCAGGCCGAGCTTGCCCAGGAAGCCCGAGAACGGCGGGATGCCGGCCAGGTTCATGGCCGGAACGAAGAACAGGAGGGCCAGCAGCGGGGACAGTTTGGCCAGCCCGGCCAGCCGGTCCACCGAGGAGCTGCCGCCGCGGCGCTCAATCAGCCCGGTGACCAGGAAAAGGCTGGTCTGGATGGTGATGTGGTGCGCCACGTAGAACACGGCCGCCGCCAGGCCTGCCACGGAGGACATCGCCAGGCCGAACACCATGTAGCCGATGTGGCTGACCAGGGTGAAGGACAGCAGACGCTTGATGTCGCTCTGCGCCAGGGCACCCAGGATGCCGACAACCATCGTCAGCAGCGCCACCACCATCAGGGGCGTGTTGAGGCTGTCCCCGGGGAACAGCAGGGTTTCCGTGCGGACCATGGCGTACACGCCCACCTTGGTCAGCAGGCCGGCGAACACGGCCGTGACCGGAGCCGGCGCGGTGGGGTACGAGTCCGGCAGCCAAAAGGACAGGGGGAACACGGCGGCCTTGATGCCGAAAGCCACCAGCAGCATGACGTGCAGGAGCGTCTTGGTTCCCTGGTCCAGCTCCGAGAGCTTGATGGCCAGGTCCGCCATGTTGATGGTGCCCGTTGCGCCGTAGACCATCGCGATGGCAATCAGGAACAGCACCGACGACACCACCGAGACCACCACGTACGTGACGCCTGCCCGGATGCGCGGGCCCGTGCCGCCGAGGGTCATCAGCACATAGCTGGCCGTCAGCAGGATCTCGAAGCCGACGTACAGGTTGAACAGGTCCCCGGAGAGGAACGCGTTGGAGACGCCGGCCACGAGGATCAGGTAGGTGGGGTGGAAGATCGACACCGGGGCGTCCTGGTCTCCGTCGGCCATGCCCTGCCCGGTGGCATACACGAGGACGGCGAGGCTCACCGCGGAGGACACCACGAGCATGAGCGATGAGAACTGGTCCACCACCAGGACAATCCCCCACGGCGGCACCCAGCCGCCGATGTTCACCGCTGCAGTGCCGCCGTTCCAGACGGACGCCAGGAGCAGGCACTCCAGCAGCAGGGTGAGCGAGAGCAGGGCAATGCTCACCGCGCGCTGCGCGCGGGAATGCCGGATCAGCAGGAACGTCAGCGCCGCCCCCAGGATGGGAAGTACGACGGCGAGCGGGGCAAGGCTTGCAAGGTTCACTTCGCCCCTCCATCCGTGTCCGTGCCTTTTTCTGTGTTTACGCCTGTGTCTGTGACAGGGGCGCTATTGCCGGATCCCGGCTTCTCCTCCTGCGCGGCATGCTCCGCCAGAAGGGTCCGGCCGCCCGCCTCGACAGTCGCCGTCGACTCCGGCGCGGCGGAACTGTCCGAGCCCCGCATGGGCAACGGGAACTCGGAGGTTTCCACGGGGATGACGGCGTCGTCCTCCGCGTCGAAGCTGGGGGTTTCGGCCACGCGGCGGTCCTCGATGTCGTCCTGGATGTCGTCCTGCCGGGCAAGCAGCCAGGTCCGGTAGATGATGCCCAGCATGAAGGCCGTGACAGCGAAGGAAATAACGATGGACGTCAGAATCAGTGCCTGCGGCAGGGGGTCGCTGTAGGACGCGGGGTCCGTGTCCTTGCTGAAGAAGGGAGCCATGCCGGCATAGCCCCCGGTGGCAAGGATCAGCAGGTTGGTGGCGTTGGCCAGCAGCATCAGCCCCAGCAGCACGCGCGTGAGGCTGCGTTCCAGGATCAGGTAGATGCCGCAGGCGTAGAGGGCGCCCATGACGGTCAGCAGGGTCAGGTTAACGGTCATGACGTGCCGCCTAGGGTTGATCCGGCCGGAATGCCGGCGGGCACCGAATCGCTGCCCTCCTGCTCGCCGTCCTCCTGCGCGTCCAACTGCAGGGGACGTTCTTCAAAATGTTCGTCGATCTCGGCGCCAAGACTGCGGAGCACATCCAGCACCAGTCCCACAACGACGATGTACACGCCGGTGTCGAAAATCGTGGACGTGACAAACTTGATGTCGCCAAAGACCGGAAGCCAGAACTCAATAATGGCGCTCTGGAACACCTGGCCGCCCAGCAGCACTGGCGCGGCACCGGACAACGCGGCGGTGGCCAGGCCGATCCCAAGCAGGGTGCCGGCGCTGATGGGGGTGGCTTCGTGCAGTTCGAAGCGGCCGCCCGCCAGGTAGCGCAGCGTGAGGGCCAGCCCGGCCATGAGTCCGCCCGCGAAGCCGCCGCCTGGGAGGTTGTGCCCGGCCAGCAACAGGTAGAGCGAGAAAATGATCATCGAGTGGAAGACCAGCCGGGTGACCACTTCGAAGATGATGGAGCGGCGTTCCGGTGCCAGCGTGCGCCCGGCAACGAGCCACGGGTCCCGCGCAACCACGGCAAACTTGCGGGTCAGCGCCAGGGCGGCACCGTCCCGCGATGATTTGTCCACGCCGTGGCGGCGGCCGACGGTCCCCTCAGCCACGGCCGACGCTGTGCGCAGCCGGTCCCCGCGGCCCCGGACGAAGATGAGGCTCGCCACACCGGTCGCGGCCAGTGCCAGCACGGAGATCTCACCGAAGGTGTCCCACGCGCGGATGTCCACCAGGGTGACGTTGACGATGTTGAGCCCGCCGCCGCCCTCGTAGGCCAGCTTGGGGAATTCGAGGGAGACGGGCGTGGCGATGCGGGCGCCCATGGCGTGGATGGCGGCGAAGACCATGGTGGCGCCGAAGGACAGGCCGATGATCACGCGGACCACCCGGTACTTGCCCCCGGTGCGGTCGCGCAGCTCCGCCGGGAGGCTGCGCATGGCCAGCACGAACGCCACGAGGATGATCGTTTCCACGAGCATCTGCGTCAGGGCCAGGTCCGGGGCGCCCTGCAGCGCGAACATCAGGGCGATGCCGTAGCCGGTGACGGAAACCATGAGCACGGCAAGGAACCGCTTGTTGGCCCGGACGGCGGCGAGCGCCCCGATCACGATCCCGGCGCCTGCCACCAGCTGCAGGGGCGAGTTGGGGTCGACGAAATACAGCCCTTCGGGAAGCGGCTTGTTCGCGGCTATCAGGGCGGACAGGGGCAGGACGAAGGCGACGCTGAGGATCACAGCCAGGTAGAAATACAGCGAACCGCGCTGCGTGCGTCCGGTGATCCATACGGCGACGTCGTCCAGGGCACCGATGGTCAGCTGGTAGCCGCGGTCGGCGTCGAACCAGGGCGGAATGGCGCTCTGGATCCTGTCCACCAGCCCGCGTCCGTAGAACATCGCCGCGCCGGCGGCGAACGTGATGGCAGTCAGTCCCAGGGCTGGGGTCAGTCCGTGCCACAGCGCAAGGTGCCCGGCGGCACCTGCCGCGCTGCCGGCGTCGGACGTTCCTTCCGTGAGCTGCGATCCCTCGGTAAAGAGGGCCGCGTACGGCTGGATCCAAGCGTCCACAGGCGCCGGCCACAGGCCGTACAGGATGGTGAGGACGCTCAGGGCTGCGGGGGCTGCCAGGAAGGAGGGGCGAATGGCCTCGAACGGGGTGCGCTCGACGCCCGGCTTCACGGCGAAGGCGCCCCACATGAAGCGCGCGCTGTAGGCGAAGGTCAATACGGAGCCGAGCACCACGCCCGTCAGGACCACTGCGCCCCAGGGGCCGTGACCGGGCGCTGCATTGAAGTGCACGAACGCCTCGAGTACCGATTCCTTGGCGACGAAGCCGCCCAGCAGCGGGATGCCGGCCATGGATGCGGCGCCGATGCCGGCCACGATGCCGAGGGCACGGGAGGAGCGGAAAACGCCCGAGAGCTTGCGGATGTCACGCGTGCCGGACTGGTGGTCGATGATGCCAACCACGAGGAAGAGCGTCGCCTTGAAGAGCCCGTGCGCGAGCAGCATGGCGAGGCCGGCGAGGGCGGCGTCAGGCTTTCCGAGACCCACCACCATGGTGATGAACCCGAGCTGGCTTACGGTGCCGTAGGCCAGGATGAGCTTGATGTCCGTCTGGCGCAGGGCCCGGTAGCCGCCCACCAGCATGGTGGCCAGGCCGAGCCCGAGGACGATCGGCAGCCAGTAGGCAGTGTCGGTGTAGCCCGGGGCGAGGCGTGCCACGATGTACACGCCGGCCTTCACCATGGCGGCGGCGTGCAGGTACGCGCTCACGGGAGTTGGTGCTGCCATGGCACCCGGAAGCCAGAAGTGGAAAGGGACCAGCGCGGATTTGGTCACCGCACCGACCAGGATGAGGACGACGGCGGCGGCCACGGCTCCCGCTGCCGGCCCGGAAACCAGCCCCGGTGCCTGTTCGAGAATGCCGGAGATCCGGTACGTGCCGGCGCTGGCACCGAGCATAATCAGGCCAACGAGCATGGCCAGACCGCCGGCGGTGGTGACCATGAGGGCCTGCAGCGCGGAGCGGCGGGCCGCGAGCCGTGTCCGTGCATAGCCGATCAGGAGGTAGGACAGGACCGTGGTGAGTTCCCAAAAAATGAACATCATGAGCAGGTCATCCGCGGTGACCAGGCCGAACATGGCCCCGGCGAACGCCAGCAGCTGCGCGCCGAACCCGCCGAGGTAGCTGTCTTTGTCCTTGAAATACCGTGCGCAGTAGACCAGCACCAGGGCGCCCACACCGAGGACCAGCAGCGACATGACCCACGCCAGGGCGTCCATGCG
The DNA here is from genome assembly GCF_018613795.1 of Arthrobacter sp. ISL-65. Classification (GTDB taxonomy): domain Bacteria; phylum Actinomycetota; class Actinomycetes; order Actinomycetales; family Micrococcaceae; genus Arthrobacter. The sequence goes on along the minus strand of NZ_JAGGPN010000004.1, from coordinate 31,468 downwards.
GAAGGCGAATTCGATGCCGAGGCTTGGAATCCACGGGACGGTTTCGGCGGGTGCGCCGGTTTCTGTGTGGGCGTTGGCGCCATAGACCGCGGCATGCTGGAACAACAACCACACAAACGAACCGGCCGGCACCGCGGCCAGCGCATAAAACGAGTTGCGGCCGAACCTCCGGAAGACGAACGGCGCCACAGCGGCCACCGCGAAGTGCACGGCAAGGACTGTGATCACTGGTATCTCCGCAAAGTCAGAATTCGGTTATCAAAAGTTGGAGCTGGCGGTCATTCGTTGGGTTCGGTTCCAACAGTTTATCAACGGGGCACTGACAGTTTTCCCGCGAAGCCGGGCCCAGGGTAAGTTTCGCCAGTTCACAGGAGGGTTGTTGGGTCCCTGTTCGCCACGGCCGGATAGCATCGGCCTATGAACTCCGCAGCCGCATCCGAGGCAACGCAGCCGTCGTCGGAACTTGAAGCAGGGCCGCAGGCGTCCAGCAAGGGCCGCGTTCTGGCCTGGGCAGCCTGGGACTGGGGGTCCGCGGCGTTCAACGCGGTCATGACGACGTTCGTCTTCACCGTCTACCTCACGTCCCAGGCATTCGGCGGTGAAGCCCGTGCCTCGGCGGTGCTCGGTGGAGCCCTGGCCATTGCGGGCGCGGCCATTGCCCTGCTCGCGCCCGTCACGGGCCAGCGGTCCGATACCGGGGGCCGCCGCAAGCTCTGGCTGGGAGTCAACACGGCCGCCGTCGCAGTCCTGACAGCACTGTGCTTCTTCGTCTTTCCCCGGCCCGAATTCCTCCTGCTCGGAGTGTCCCTGATCGCCCTGGCCAACGTGTTCTTCGAGTTCGCGGGCGTGAACTACAACGCCATGCTGGCGCAGATTTCCACGCCCCGGAACATCGGCAAGGTCAGCGGGTTCGGCTGGGGCATGGGCTACCTGGGCGGCATCGTGGCCCTGCTCATCGTGCTCCAGCTTTTCGTGCAGCCGCGCTTCGAGTGGTTCGGCGCCTCCACGCAGGACAGCCTCAACATCCGGCTGGTGGCCGTGTTCTCAGCGCTGTGGTTCGTCATCTTTGCGCTGCCGGTCATGTTCGCGGTCCCTGAACTGCCCAAGCCGAAGCGCGCCGGAAGCCTCGGCTTCCTGGCCTCCTACGGGCTGCTGGCGCGCAGGATCAAGGCGATCTACCGGACCAGCCCGCACACCATCTTCTTCCTGCTGGCCAGCGCCATCTTCCGGGACGGGCTGGCGGCAGTCTTCACCTTCGGCGGGATCATCGCGGCCGGCACCTTCGGCTTCGAACTGCCGCAGGTCATCTTCTTCGCCATTTTCGGCAACGTCGTTGCGGCCGTAGGCGCGGTCATCGGCGGTTTCCTGGACGACAGGGTGGGGCCCAAGGCCGTGATCATCGGCTCCCTCACCGGCCTGCTGGTCGCCGGGACAGTCATCCTGGTGCTGGGCAACGACAACCACATGCTCTTCGGGATGCCCTGGTCAGGGGCCACGACGTTCTGGGTTTTCGGCCTGTTCCTTTGCCTGTTTGTTGGGCCGGCGCAGTCCTCGTCCCGCGCATATCTGGCCCGGCTGGCCCCGCAGGGCGAATCCGGTGAGCTCTTCGGCCTGTACGCGACCACCGGCCGCGCCGTCAGCTTCCTCGCCCCGGCCCTGTTTACGCTGTGCATCACCGTTGCCACTCCCTTGGTGGCTGAGGGGGACGCGCAGCGCTGGGGCATTTTGGGCATCATGGTGGTGCTGCTCGCCGGGCTGCTGGTCCTCCTGCCGGTCAAGACCCCGAACGACGCCGAGATCGCCGTCGTCCCCCCGTCCTAGCCCGCCCCTGCAGCGAGCGCGCACGGACATTTAAGCATTCGGCAGGGCGCACAGTTTCAGCCGAAATCGCGAGTTCGCAGACTAGGCTGATGTTATGAACGTGGAAGAGACGGACCTCCCAGGTTTGGGCCGGCGCAAGGACTTCATGACGGCATCCGGCCGGCGCATCGGGGTGGTGGAACTCCGCGAGGGCCAGACCGAACTGTTCGTCTCCACGTGGGATGACCCGGACACCTGCCAAGCCTCGATACCGCTGACCGGCGATGAGGCGGCAACGCTGGGGAATCTGCTCGGCGGCCAGCACCTCGCGATGAAGCTGACGGAGGCGCACCGGGAAGTTCCGGGGATCACCACGAGGCAGTTCTCCATCGCCGTGGATTCCCCGTTCCAGAACCAGCCCATGGGCAAGGCCTGCATCCGCACCCGGTGCGGTGTTTCGATTGTGGCGATCATGCGTGAAGGTGAGGTGGTTCCCTCACCAGGTCCCGACGTCCTCCTTCACCCCGGCGACCTGCTGGTCGCTGTCGGCACGCAAGAAGGTCTGGACGCTGCGGCCGACATCCTGCGCAACGGCTGACCGTCATGGACCGCGTGGCCCTGACGCTCATCGAACTGGGGGCAGTCGTGTTCTGCCTCGGCCTGCTGGCGAGGCTGGCGGGGCGGATCGGGATGTCGCCCATTCCGCTGTACCTGGTGGGCGGATTGTGCTTCGGTGCGGGCGGGCTGGTGGAGCTGAGCGGCATGAAGGAGTTCTCCCATCTGGCAGGCGAGATCGGTGTGATCCTGCTGCTGCTTATGCTCGGTCTGGAATATACGGCGACGGAGCTGGTGACGGGTCTGCGCAGATCGTGGAAGGCCGGAATCCTCGACTTCGTCCTGAATTTCGTCCCCGGGGCTGCCTTGGCTGCCCTGCTCGGCTGGGGAGTTGTCGGCGCCATGGTCATGGGCGGAGTTACGTACATATCGTCATCGGGCATTGCGGCCAAGGTCATTACGGACCTTGGCCGTATCGGTAACAGGGAAACCCCGGTAGTGCTCTCGATCCTGGTTTTCGAGGATCTGGCGATGGCGATCTACCTGCCGATCCTCACCGCCACGCTCGCCGGGGTCAGCTTCCTTGGCGGCCTGCAGACCGTTGGCGTGTCGCTGGCTGTTGTCACCGTGGTGCTGCTGGTAGCCCTGCGGCACGGACACCACGTCTCCAAAGCCGTGCACAGTGAGAATTCCGAGGTCTTCCTGCTCAACCTGCTCGGCGCAGCCCTGCTCGTGTCCGGTGTGGCGGCCGCGCTGCAGGTGTCCGCCGCGGTGGGCGCCTTCATGCTCGGCATCGCCATTTCCGGCGCCACGGCCCACAGCGCAACGCGGATCCTCGAGCCGCTGCGTGACCTCTTCGCCGCCATCTTCTTCGTGGCGTTCGGGCTCAACACCGACCCCGCTTCCATCCCGCCGGTGCTGGCGTGGGCGCTTGTCCTTGCGGTTCTCACCGCCGCTACAAAGATCATCACCGGAGTCTGGGCCGCGAAGCGCGCAGGCATCGCACGTCCGGGTCGCTTCCGCGCCGGAGCCGCGCTGATAGCCCGCGGCGAGTTCTCCATTGTCATCGCCGGCCTCGCCGTGACCTCCGGGGTAGTTCAGGCCGAACTCGCCGCGCTGGCCACGGCCTACGTCCTGATCATGGCGGTCATCGGCCCGTTGGCCGCCCGCTACATCGAGCCACTCGTCAAGAAGTTCTCCCGCCCGGCGCGGCCGGAGCCGGTCCCGGCCTAAGATCCGGCGCAGGGCGGACGGAAAAACCGCGCTAGATGTCCGTGCGGTGGAAGTTCAGGTGGCTGCGGCTTGCGGTGGGCCCGCGCTGGCCCTGGTAGCGGTTGCCGTACTCGCCGGAGCCGTAGGGGTACTCGGCAGCGGACGTCAGCCGGAAGAAACAGAGCTGACCGATTTTCATGCCGGGCCAGAGCTTGATGGGCAGCGTGGCCATGTTGGACAGCTCCAGCGTGACGTGTCCGGAAAAGCCGGGGTCGATGAAGCCGGCCGTGGAGTGCGTCAGCAGGCCGAGGCGGCCCAGCGAGGACTTGCCCTCGAGGCGTGCGGCGATGTCGTCCGGCAGCGTAACGGTCTCGTACGTGGAGCCGAGCACAAACTCGCCGGGATGCAGGATGAACGCTTCACCCTCCTCTACCTCCACCAGCCGGGTCAGGTCGGGCTGATCCTCGGCGGGGTCGATGTGAGCGTATTTGTGGTTGTCGAAGAGCCGGAAAAAGCGGTCGATCCGGACATCCACCGAGGACGGCTGGACCATCGCGGCATCGTACGGATCGAGGACGATCCGTTCGGAATCAATTTCGGCACGAATGTCGCGGTCAGAGATCAGCACACCCTCAAAAATACCATTGCCTCCGCTGTGCCCTGCCGCTGTGTTGCGTGAGCAATCCGGCCGGCGGTCTCACATCACACGGCCAGAAATAGAGCTGGGACATTTTGAACAGGACTGCGGCCCAGGCCGAGCGGGTCTCAGTCCGCCGTCGTCCGTCCTTCGATTACGCCGGGCAGCTTCTCAAGCTGCCCGACCGCCGCGCGGAGCCGGCCCCGATATGCCGGACGGACAAAGCTCCAGAAACTTTTGGACGGCGCCTCCAGCGCGAACCGCACCCGGGTTCCGGCGCTCTCGGTGCTGAGATAGAAACCGCCGCGGAGGAGGGACGGACCGGCCACCACCTGGAACTGGATTTCGGCGCCGGGCCGCGCCTGGGTGATCTCGTAATCGCGCGCCACCGGACAGCCCCGGGGACTGTCCATGGTCACCTGGTACCTGGCCCCCACGCTGCCGGCGCTGCCCGAACTGAGCCCCACGCTCCGGACGTCGGTCTGCCATCTCGGTAGATTCGCGCCGTCCAGGAGGAATGAGTACACCGTCATGGCGTCGCACGCAACGAGGACCTCGTGTTCTGCACCTGCCATGGGGATCCTTTTCCGACGTCGGGCCTGCCTTGCGTAGCCCGTTCCCCTGTACTGCAGCTAACGAGATTCAGGATAGTCACCTGCGCCGGTGCGCGGCCGCGCACCACCCGGGCCTTTACCGAACAGTTACGGGAGTCTTCCCGGCCCGGTTTGCCGACGCGATGACTCGGGATCCAGTTGGCCGGCGTCGCCGCACAACTGCGCTAAGCTAGGTTCTGCCCCGGGCAGCTTCCGGTGCGACTGCGGCTGTAGCTCAATGGTAGAGCGCTAGCTTCCCAAGCTTGATACGCGGGTTCGATTCCCGTCAGCCGCTCCAACTCACCCCTTAATTGCGCGGCACCCGGCGTCACGCCGCCCGACGCACCACCCGCAGCAGTCCCCGCCGGTTCCGCAGGTCCACCTTCAGCGTCAGCTCACCTTTGCGGGCAAGCACGACGGCGACAGTCGCCGCCGCGAGCGCCGGCACCCCTCCCGCCACCAGCAGCCCGGCGTGCGGATCCACATGCTCGGCGATGAACCCGATCATGGGTCCGCCGAGTGCCTGGCCGCCGATCAGCACCATGATGTACAGGCTCATTACCCTGCCGCGGATGCCCATGTTGGAGCTGGTCTGCACCAGCTGGTTGGACGCGGTGAGGAACATCAGGCACCAGAACCCGGACAACACCAAGGCGGCGCCGAACAGCGGCAGGGTCGGGACGGCGGCGGAAAGGCACAGCATCAGCCCGTACATGCCGGCCGCCAGGACCACCGACCGCAGCCGGAGCTGCCGCCGCCGGGTAGACGCGACCGCCCCGGCCAGCGCCCCGAGTGCCACGAGCGCATTCAGCATCCCGTAGCCGCCCGCGCCGATTCCGTACACGCGGTCCGCGAACGCGGCGAGCAGCACCGGCAGGCTCATGGCGAACACGGAGATGAAGCCCACCATGAGCCACGGCCAATAGATGGTGGGCTTGCTCAGCGCGTACCGCAGCCCCTCGCGCAGCATGCCCTTGGACTTGGGCGCCGGCAAGCTGACGACCAACTGGTCGCGGCGCAGCAGCAGGAGCATGGCCACGGTGGAGCAGCAGGCCGCGGCGTTGGCAGCGAAGGCCCAGCCGGCGCCGACGGCGGTCAGCAGCACCCCGGCGATCGCCGGACCGATCAGGCCGCCCAGCTGGAACGTCGTCGAGTTCACGCTGATGGCGTTGCGCAGATACCGGGGTCCCACCAACTCATGGACGAACACCTGCCGGGCCGGCTGGTCCAGCACGGTGACCAGGCCAAGCACCAGCGCGATGACGTACACGTGCCAGACCTCGATCCTCCCGCTGAGCGCCAGGGCGGCAAGCGCAGCGGCGAGGACAGCCGCGGCCGACTGGCACAGAATGAGGATTTTGCGCTTGGAGAACCGGTCCGCGACCATTCCGCCCCACGGTCCCAGCAGAAGTGATGGCAGGAACTGCAGCGCCACTGTGAAGCCGACGGCGGTGACGGAGCCGGAGAGCTGGAGCACCAGCCAGTCCTGGGCGATCCGCTGCATCCAGATGGCGATGACGGCAATGAAGTGGCCCGTGGCAAAGAGCCGGAAGTTGGGAACCCGCAGCGAGATGAAGGTGTGCCGCCACGGAAGGCGTTCACTGACGACGGCGACGGGCTGGGTGACGGTGGCCAGTGGCGGCGGTGGGGGTGTCACAGGGGTTCCTCAGGTGAGCGGGCCGGCGGGGACATCCTCAACGCTATGGCGCGCACCTTCAATTGTGGAAGACTATTGCTCCTATAACTATCATTGCCGAACGTAATGATCGCCCGGTGGAAGGACGTCGCATGTTCGAACCGGCCCAGCTCAGGTCCTTCCTGGCCGTCGCCGAAACGCTGAGCTTCACCAAGGCAGCAGAACGCTTGGGCCTGGCCCAGCCGACGGTCAGCCAGCACGTGCGCAAGCTTGAGGCCGCGGCCAAGCGGACGCTCATCAGCCGTGACACGAGGGACGTCCGGCTGACGGACAACGGCGATGCCATGGCCGGCTTCGCACGGAGCATTCTTGCGGCCCATGATGCCGCGGCCCGCTATTTTTCAGGCTCGGCCATGCGCGGGCGCCTGCGCTTCGGCACCGCCGACGACCTCGCCATCACCGGCCTGCCACGCATCCTGCGCGAGTTCCGGCAGATCTACCCGCAGATCAACCTCGAGCTCACCGTCGGCCAGAGCGACCAGCTGTACAAGCGCCTGAATTCCGGCCAGCTGGACCTCGTCTTCGTGAAGTGGGTGGCTGGCGCCAAGGACGGCACGGTGGTCCAGCACGACACCTTTTCCTGGGTGGGCCTCGAACAGACAGCGCTGGAACCCGGCCATCCGGTGCCGCTGATCGCCTATCCCGCGCCCAGCCTGAGCCGCAAGCTTGCCATCGACGCGCTCGAGTCCGTGGGCCGGACCTGGCGCATCACATGCACCACCAAGCAGATCAGCGGCGTGCTGGCGGCAGTCCGCGCCGGCATCGGGGTGGCCGTGATGCCGTCCTCGCTGGTTCCCGAGGACCTGAAAATCATCACCCGCCGCTTCGAGCTGCCGCCGGTAGGGGATGTGGATTTCACGCTGATCAGGAACCCACTGGCGAACGCCGAGGTGATCGACGCCCTGACCCAGGCCATCATGGGAAGAACCCTCAAGAAGCCTGTTTGAGCCGGTCGTGACGGGGGTAGGGCAGCAAAATGATTGATAACGGTTCGCAGCTGTCCTATGCTGTGACTGTTGCGGTCATGCAGCGGCCGCTAATATGCACAGGTTTCGATAACGAACATGCTTGGTAATGATGCCCGTGTGTTCGGGATAGGTACGCCGTGACCACAGCCGCAAACCCCCGCTATACCCGCCACTCCATGACCGTGGACGCCGAATACGTCGGCCAGCCCAACTGCGAAAAATGCGGAACAGACGAGTTCATCTACCTTGAGTCCTTCGTGCCGCCCAAGCACCGTCAGGACGGCACCGTCCGGAAACTGGGCGAAGTCGCGTATACCTGCACCCGCTGCGAGGACTTCTCCGCACACAGCGTTCCCGCATCGTGGGCTCCACCCGGCTGGTATCTGGGCTAAGCAGCATCAGGAAACAGAACGGGCGGGCACCTTGTGGGTGCCCGCCCGTTCCATTGCCATATCAGTCTCGCTGGATCAGCGAGCCCCTAGATCAGCGAGCCCCTAGATCAGGGAGTCGGAGAGGTGGTTGGGCGTGCCGAACCGGTGCGCGGTGATGCTGACGGCCTGCTCGTGCAGGAACGGCAGCATTTCAATACGGCCGGCCTCCGTCACCTCGTGGGCGTAGATGGCCAGGTCCGGACGGCCGCCGGTCGCTTCGGCTAGGTCAGCTGCGGAGCCGCCGATCAGGCGGATGCGTCCGCCGGACAGCTTGTCCGCCGCTGCGAGACGTCCCGCGGATGCCAGCCACTCGGCGTCGTTCTCCACCGTCACGGGGATGTCCAGCCCGGTGAGCACCGAACGCAACTGGGCGGGAAGTTCGACGCCGGAGGAGACGGTGAGCGGGGCAGCGGCCAGTACGCCGGCGGCTACTGTCCGGACGAGCGCCCGGAGGGATCCGCCGTCGGACAGCCGGACGGTGACCGGCAGAGCACGGTAGCGGAAAATGTTCCGCTCGGCGCTCAGGCCCGAGACATCCTTGGCGGTGCCGAATTCGTCCGCCCAGGCGAGGGCGTCGGAGCCGAGCGACCGCTGCAGGGCCTCCAGGTCGGCAGCGCTGAGTTCGTCCTTCACTGCATCCACAAGCCGCTGCACCCTGCGGTTGGCGATGCCCGCCGAAGCGCCCTGGGCGCTCTCGGTGCTGGTCCAGCCGCCAAGACCGGCGAGGTAGTTGGGGCCGCCCGCCTTGGTGCCGGCGCCGACCGCCGACTTCTTCCAGCCGCCGAACGGCTGGCGCTGCACGATGGCACCGGTGATGCCGCGGTTGATGTAGAGGTTGCCTGCCTGGATGGTGTCCAGCCACAGACCCAGCTCGTCGGTGTTGAGGGAGTGCAGCCCGGCGGTGAGGCCGTACTCGATCTGGTTCTGGATGGCGATGGCCTCTTCCAGGGTGTCCGCGGTCATGACGCCGAGGACGGGACCAAAGAACTCGGTCAGGTGGAAGTAGGATCCGCGCTTGACGCCATGGCGCACGCCCGGGCTCCAGAGCCGGCCCGTCTCGTCGAGCTTGCGGGGCTCAACGGCCCAGTTCTCACCGGCGCCGAGGGTGGTCAGCGCGTTGAGGAGCTTGCCCTTCGCCGGTTCAATGATCGGGCCCATCTGGCTGGTGGGGTCCTGCGGGTAGCCCACCTTCAGGGAGGTGACGGCGTCGATCAGCTGGTTGTGGAAGCGCTTGGACTTGGCCACGGAGCCCACCAGGATCACCAGCGAGGCGGCGGAGCACTTCTGTCCTGCATGGCCGAAGGCCGAGTAGGCAACGTCCTTCGCGGCGAGGTCCAGGTCTGCGCTGGGGGTGACGATGATGGCGTTCTTGCCGCTGGTCTCCGCGAGCAGCGGCAGGTCCTTGCGGAAGGAGCGGAACAGCTCGGCGGTTTCGTAGCCGCCGGTCAGGATCACGCGGTCCACGGCCGGGTGGGAGATCAGCTGCTGGCCGAGCTCGCGTTCACCCAGCTGCACCATGGTGAGCACGTCACGCGGAACGCCGGCCTCCCACAGCGCCTCGATCATCACGGCACCGCTGCGGCGGGCCTGCTTGGCAGGCTTAATGACGACGGCGGAGCCGGCGGCGAGTGCCGCGAGAGTGGAACCGGCGGGGATGGCCACCGGGAAGTTCCACGGCGGGGTGACCACGGTGAGCTTCGCCGGAACGAAGGTGGCGCCGTCGACCTGGTCCAGCTTGCGGGCAGACTCGGCGTAGTAGTGGGCGAAGTCCACGGCCTCGCTGATTTCTGGGTCGCCCTGGTCGATGGTCTTGCCGGTCTCGCTGGCCATGACCTCGAGCAGGTCGGCGCGGCGGGCCTCGAGGACGTCACCGGCGCGGTGCAGGATTTCGGCACGCTCGGCACCGGACAGCGCACCCCAGGCCTTGCCCTTCTCGACGGCCGTGGCAATCACGGTGTTGAGGGTGTCCGCGTCCGTGATAGTGGCGGCCTCAACGGAGGCGTTGCCCAGGGTGGACGTCGGGACGCGGTCCAGGATGGCCCGGCCCCAGTCGCGGTTGGCGGGCAGGGACGGGTCCGTGTCCGGGGTGTTCTGGAAGCCGGTGCGGGGCATCAGCTCTGCCGGGAGGCTGCGGTTCTGCAAGCGGTTGGGCGGCGGGACCTCGTCATCGAGCTCTTCCAGGGAGGACAGGAAGCGCTGCTTTTCGCGCTCGAACAATCCCTCGTTTTCGCTGAGCTCGAAGACGGCGGACATAAAGTTTTCCTGGCTGGCGCCCTCTTCGAGGCGGCGGATCAGGTAGGCGATGGCGACGTCGAATTCGGCCGGGTGCACCACCGGTGTGTAGAGCAGAAGGGAGCCTACATCCTTCTTGACGGCCTCGGCCTGGCCCTGCGCCATGCCCAGCAGCATCTCGAATTCGATGCCCGACTGGACGCCGCGCTGCTTGGCCAGCAGCCAGGCGAAGGCGATGTCGAACAGGTTGTGGCCGGCCACGCCGATGCGGATGTTGCCGATCCGGTCAGGGTGCAGCGCGTAGTTGATGACGCGCTTGTAGTTGATGTCCGAGTCCAGCTTGGTGCCCCAAGTGGCCAGGGGCCAGTCGTGCAGCGAGGACTCCACCTGCTCCATGGGAAGGTTGGCGCCCTTGACCACGCGGACCTTGATGGCGGCACCCCCGTCAGCACGCCGGGCGGCTGCCCATTCCTGCAGCCGGATCATGGCGGCCAGCGCATCCGGAAGGTAGGCCTGGAGCACAATGCCGGCTTCCAGGTTCTTGAACTCGGGCTTGTCCAGGATCCGGGTGAAGACCGCGATGGTCATGTCCAGGTCCTTGTACTCCTCCATGTCCAGGTTGATGAACTTGGCTTTCGGGAAGGAAGCGGCGCGGGCGAACAGCGGGGTGAGCTTCTCGACGACGTGCTCCACGGCCTCGTCGAAGGCCCAGGCCGAGTGCGGGGCCACGGTGGAGGACACCTTGATGGAAACGTAGTCCACATCCGGGCGGGCCAGCAGCGTGTGCGTTCCCTCGAGCCTGCGGGAGGCCTCGTGCTCGCCCAGCACAGCTTCGCCGAGCAGGTTCACGTTGAGCTTGATGCCGTCCTTGCGGATCTTGGCGATAGCCGGGCCCAGCTTGGAGTCGGTGGCGTCAACGATGAGGTGGCCCACCATCTCGCGGAGGACCTTGCGGGCCACGGGAATGACAACCTGCGGCAGGACCGGGGCCATGAGGCCGCCCATCTGGACAGCGCTGCGCATGTACCAGGGCAGGAAGGCGGGAACCTTCGGGGCGAGGGCGGCGAGGTTGCGGGCAGCGACGTGCAGGTCCTCGGGACGGACCACGCCGTCCACGAAGCCCACGGTGAAGTCCAGCCCGTTCGGGTCCTTGAGGACGCCGGCGAGCTGCTCTGCAGAAGCGTCGACGGGCATCTTCGCGGCTTCGGTCAGCCAGCGGCGGACGAGGGCGATTGCGTCGGTGGCCAGAGCCGTCGCTTCGGCGACGTCAGACCCTGCCGAGGGGGTGGCGACGGCGCCGGCTACAGCGGCGTCCTTGCCTGCCTGCACGCGGTGATCCGTTGCGGTGTTGGTCATGGCTTTCCTCGTTCTTTCAGTGCGTTTGGATCGTCTTATTCATCAGTATGAGCCTCGTGTACCTTAAGATAAAGCGATCTTTCCTAAGCAATACACGTTAGAAATACCGATCGTTCTGCACGTCCGCCAGATGCCCGATGACGGCGCCCCTCGGGGCCCGACCAGAGAGGTGAGGAAGCGTCGCGGAAACCCCTGCAGGACGTGAGGAAGCATCTGGGAAACCCCTGCAGGACGTGAGGAAGCGTCGCGGAATTCCTGCAGGACCTGAGGAAGCGTCGCGGAATTCCTGCAGGACCTGAGGAAGCGTCGGGGAAACCCAAACCCTTCCTCAGCTTTCGTCGCTAAAAGATGAACCCTCCCGCACCTGAGGTGCGGGAGGGCTCATCGGTAACGCGTCAGAAGCGAATGGGCTACACCTGCGTGTGCATCTCCACTGCCTCGTCGTGTCTTGGGCTGTTCGGGTTCATCAGCGAGTGGCGCTTGCCGTAGGCGAAGTAGATGACCAGGCCGATCACCAGCCAGACGAAGAAACGCAGCCAGGTTTCCCAGTGCAACTGGAACATCAGGAAGGCGGAGGCCAGGACGCCGAACGCGGGGACCACCGGCATCAGCGGCAGGCGGAACGTCCGCGGGGCCTCCGGCTTGGTGTAGCGGAAGATGATCACGGAAACGCACACCACCACGAACGCGGCAAGGATGCCGATGTTGGTGAGGTCGGCGACGGCCTTGATGGGGAACACACCGGCCAGCAGCGCCGACGCAATGCCGCCGATCCAGGTCACGCGCTGCGGCGTTCCGTGCCGGTCCGTCTTGGAGAACCAGCCGGGGAGAAGGCCGTCGCGGCTCATGGAGAACCACACGCGGGTGACGCCGAGGAGGAAGGTGAGCATGACGGTGAGGATGGACAGTACGGCGAAGACCGAGATGATGGTGGCGATGACGGGAAGGCCCACGCCCTGGAACGCCGACGCAAAGCCAGCGGCGGGATCGATGTCCTTGTAGTTCTGCATGCCGGTGAGCACGAGGGTGGCGGCAACGTAGAGCAGCATGGCGATGATGAGGGACAGGATGATCGCCTTGGGCATGTGCTTCTTGCCGTCGGTTGCCTCTTCGGCCGCGGTGCTCATGGCGTCATACCCGAACACGGCGAAGAACACAGTGGCCGATCCTGCCAGGACGGGTCCGAAGCCGCTGGGCATGAACGGGTTGAAGTTCTCGGTGTTGATGTAGAAGACACCCAACCCGATGATGAACAGGATCAGAACAACCTTGACGGCAACGGCAATCAGTTCGAACCGGCCGAAAGTCTTGGTGCCGCGGGAGAGGATCCAGGTAACCAGCAGGCAGACAAGGATGGCGGGAAGGTTGATGATGCCACCCTTGCCCTCGTCCGGCGTCGACGTCATCCAGACCGGCATATGAATCCCGATGCCGGACAGGAACGCGTCAAAGTAGCCGGAGATGCCAATGGCCACCACGGCCACAATGGCGATGTACTCCAGCAGCAGGTCCCAGCCGATGAACCAGCCAATGATTTCGCCTAGGGCCACGTAGCCGTAGGTGTACGCCGAGCCGGCGCGCGGGATCATGCCGGCGAACTCTGCATAGGAGAGCGCCGCGGCAGCCGAGGCTAGGCCTGCGATCAGGAAGGAAAACAACACCGCAGGCCCGACGCCGGGCGTGTCAGCACTGCCGTGCGCCACAAGTCCGGCCAGTGAAAAGATGCCTACGCCGATGATGCCGCCGACGCCGATGGCGGTCAACTGCCACAATCCGAGGGACTTAAATAGCCCGCTGTGCTTGTTCTCTACTTCGATGTCGTCAATGGGCTTTCGCCTCAAGATTGACTGCGATGGATCTGTTGTACTCATCGGGACTCCTGCGTAGGTGCGGCCCCACCATTTCGCCCTGTGATGGGGATAACTCAATCTGTTTAGTATGCAAGCAGTCTTGCATTAGATAAAGTGCATACTTCTAACCAGTATTCATTAGTCCAACTATTCATTTGCGCAACCCAAGGAACAGCCCATGCTTGACGTTCGCCGGTTGAGGCTGCTCCGCGAGCTGAAGATCCGGGGCACGCTCGCCGAGGTGGCAGCAGCCCTGCAGTACAGTCCATCCTCAGTCTCCCAACAATTGGCCCTGCTTGAGAAGGAAGTGGGCGTGGAACTGTTGAGAAAAACAGGCCGCCGCGTGCAGCTGACCCCGCAGGCTGAGGTTCTGGTGGCGCATACGGCACACTTGCTGGAAACCCTGGAGCAGGCCGAGGCTGACCTGGCCGCGTCCCTGACCACTGTCTCGGGCACCGTGCGGATCGCCGTCTTCCAGTCCGCGGCACTGGCACTCATGCCGGACGCGCTGACCCGCCTCGCCGCGACCTATCCCGAGGTCCGGATCGAAATGACACAGCGCGAGCCCGAGACGGCGTTGCATGAGACATGGGCCCGTGACTTCGACCTGGTCATCGCCGAGCAGTACCCCGGCCACGCCGCGCCCCGCTACCCCGAGCTGGACCGTGTGCGCCTCACGAGTGACGCCATCCGCCTCGCGGTGCCGCCGGCCGCCGAGGGCAGGGAGAACGTCGGCTCGCTCGCGGACACGGCCGAGATGCCCTGGGTGATGGAACCGCGCGGTGCGGCATCTCGGCATTGGGCCGAGCAGGCCTGCCGGAGTGCAGGCTTCGAGCCCGACGTCCGCTTTGAAACAGCAGACCTCCAGGCCCAGATCCGCCTGATCGAGTCGGGGAACGCCGTCGCCCTGATGCCGGACCTGGTGTGGACGGGCCGGGGCACAACGGCCCAACTACTGGACCTTCCCGGCAAGCCCAGGCGGACGGTCTTCACCTCCGTGCGGCGCTCCGGCGCGCAGCGGCCCGCCATCCTCGCCGCCCGTGAAATCCTTGCCTCCACTGCCGCCTCCATTGCGGCGGCCCAGGAAATCGACACCGGAGCAGACGCCTCGGGCGCCCCCGCGGGAGCAGCAGCCGCCGCGGCAGAGGCAACAGCAGAAGGAGCAGCAGCCGCCAAAGAAGGCGGAAAAGCGGTGTAACGGATGTTCCCTGGCTCACAGCCAAGCGTTGACCCCGGCGTTAGACTGTTGACGTTATGAATCGCACAATGTTTAAGTCCAAGATCCACCGGGCCACCGTCACGCACGCGGACCTGCACTACGTGGGTTCGGTCACCGTTGACCTTGACCTGCTCGATGCTGCCGACATCCTGCCCGGCGAGCTCGTGGCCATCGTGGACGTCACCAACGGCGCCCGGCTCGAGACGTACACCATCGCCGGGGAGCGCGGTTCCGGCGTCATCGGAATCAACGGCCCGGCGGCCCACCTGGTGCAGGAGAACGACACTGTCATTCTGATCACCTACGCGGCGATGACCACCGAGGAAGCCAAGGCCTACGAGCCCAAGGTTGTCCACGTGGACAAGGACAACCGCATCATCCAGTTGGGCAACGACCCCGCCGAGGGCCTCACCCCGGGTCTGCTGCGGCCGCCGTTCGCACTCAACAACGCCGCGCTGAGCTAGCACCAGCGCCTTTGGGTACCGGGTAAGGCAACCCAACAGCGAGATCCCTGCCACAACGTGAACCGCGGCTGAATAAATCTGATTAGGCTGGGATGGTGGATGCCGCCCCCTGCCCTAGCCTGCCCTTGGCGGCAACCCCGTGCTAGGCGTTCTCGCAGGCTTTTTCGTGGTCTGGTCCATCATTCTGGTGGGCATGTTCGTGGGCAGGCGCAACATCCTCGGCGATAACGCGCGCCAGGTCCTCAGCGGGCTGACCTTCTTCGTGGCCAGCCCCGCCCTGCTGTTCGAGACGCTGAGCCGGGCGAGCCTGCGCGAAGTGTTCGCCGCGCCGCTGCTGGTGGCGGCCGTGGGCGCTGCCACCACCGCCGCCCTGTTCTTCGTCATCGTCAGGTTCCTGCTCAAGCGCACCGTTCCGGAATCACTGATGTCCTCCATGAGCGCCTCACTGGCCAACTCCGCCAACCTGGGCATCCCCATTGCCGTGTACGTCCTCGGGGATGCCAGCCACGTCGCTCCCCTGCTGATCTTCCAGCTGGCGTTTTTCACACCGATGTTCCTCATGGCCCTCGATGCCACCACCAGCTCGCACCGGACCACGCCGCTCCGGTTCATCATGCTGATCCTGAAGAACCCCATGATCGTCGGCTCCGCCCTTGGGCTGCTGGTCGCCGGAACGGGCTGGCAGCTCCCGCCGCTGCTTCTGGAGCCCATCCACCTGATCGGCGGCGCCGCAATTCCGGCCATGCTGATGGCCTTCGGCATGAGCCTGAACGGCTCGAAGCCCCTGCAGGCAGCCGCCGGCCGGAGAACCGATGCCCTGCTGGCCAGCGGCTTCAAGCTGTTCGTGCACCCGGCCATCGCCTACCTCTTTGCGCGCTTCGCCCTCGGGCTGGACGGCCCGGCGCTGTTCGCTGTGGTGGTCACGTCCGCCCTACCCACCGCGCAGAATGTGTTCGTTGCCGCCAGCAGGTACAAGGCCGGGCTCGCGGTCGCGAAGGACACCGTCCTGATCACCACCATCGTCGCGGTGCCTGCGATGATCGGCGTGGCTCTGCTTCTGGCTTAGCTGCCGCCCGTCCCCGACCGCTCCGCGACTGCCGCCCGAACTGGAGGAAACCTTGAACACCACCCTGGACACCGTGATCATCGGAGGCGGAGCCATGGGGTCCGCTGCCGCCTGGGCGCTGGCCGCCCGGGGGCGAGACGTGACCCTGCTCGAGCAGTTCACGCCCGGCCACCTCATAGGTGCATCGCACGGCGCCACCCGGAACCTGAGCCTTGCCTACGCTGAGCCCGAGTACGTCGCCATGCTCGCGGAAACGCTGAGGCTCTGGAGTGAGCTCGAGGACGAGAGCGGCGAACGGCTGCTGGCGCGCACCGGCGTCGTCAACCACGGCCCCGACCCGCGCCTCGGCGAGATCCACGCAGCACTGAACAGCGCCGGCCTCCGGGCGGACTTCGTTCCGCTCGCTGAAGCCGGCGAGCGCTGGGGCGGCATCCGCTTCGACCAGCAGGTTCTCCACATGCCCGACGGCGGCCAGCTCAACCCGGAGGCCGCCCTTCCGGCGTTCCAGCGGCTCGCGGCACGGAACGGCGCGGCTGTCCGGCACGGCGTGAAGGTTGTGGGGCTGGAAATCCTCGACGACGGCGTCCGGCTGACCGTGGACGACGGCGGCCGGACGGAAGTGCTCACCGCCCGGCAGGCGGTGGTCACCGCGGGCGGCTGGACCTCCAAGCTGCTGGCAGGATCAATCGCCACACCGCGCCTGACCGTGACTCAGGAGCAGCCGGCCCATTTCCGCATCGCCGACGACGGCGCCACCTGGCCCGGGTTCAACCACTTCCCCGGCGAGGGCGGGGACTACGCCGGCTGGTACTCCCCCGTGTACGGAATGCTGACCCCCGGCGAGGGCGTCAAGGCGGGCTGGCACGGCGTGGGGCCCGTGGTGGACCCGGACCGGAGATCCTACCTGCCCGAACCGCGCCAGCGCGCAGCGCTGCAGCAGTACGCGAGGGACTGGCTTCCCGGCGTGGACGCCGACGCGATGACCGACATCAGCTGCACCTACACCACCGCCCCGGACCACAACTTCGTGCTGGACCGGATCGGGCCCGTGGTCATCGGGGCGGGCTTCGCCGGCCACGGCTTCAAGTTCACACCGGTGGTGGGCCGGATCCTCGCGGATCTTGCCACCGGAGAGGGCCCCGCGCCGGCGATCTTCGCGGCCTCCCGAGCTTAAACGCAAGCTTCCGGATAACTCCCGCCCCGGCTAACCGCGCTGGTGCCGGTCCAGGAGCCGGGCGCAGCGGATGAACCCAAGGTGCGAGTACGCCTGCGGATGGTTCCCCAGATGAGTCTCGGTGCCCGGATCGTACTCCTCCGGGAGCAGCCCGGTGGGTCCGAACAAATTCACCAGCTGGTCGAAGAGGTCCCAGGCGTCGGCGATCCGGCCCACCGCCACGTACGCCTCGATCAGCCAGGTGGTGCAGATGTGGAAGCCGCCCTCCAGGCCCGGCAGGCCGTCGTCGTACTTGTACCGGAAGACCGTGGGTCCCACCCGCAGTTCCCGCTCCACGGCCGTGACGGTGTCCAGGAACCGCTGGTCGCTGGCGTCGAGCAGGCCGGACAGCCCGATGTGCAGCACCGCTGCGTCGAGGTCGGGGCTGTCGTAGGCGACGGTGTAGGACGCGGCGCTGTGGTCCCATCCCTCGCGGAGCACCTCGTCCCGGATGGTGGCGGCCGTGTCCGCCCAGGCCGGCTGGGGGCTGCGGCCGTGGCGGGCAGCGGTGCGGAGGGCCCGGTCCAGGGTGACCCAGCACATCACCTTGGTGTAGATGTGGTGCCTGGGTGCGCGGCGCGCCTCCCAGATGCCGTGGTCCGCCTCATGCCACCGTGCCAGCACGGCGCTGGCCATCTGGACCAGCAGCTCCCAGTGCCCGTCCGCCAGAAATCCCCGGGACTCACTCAGCCCGTGGATCAGCTCCGCAATCGGGCCAAACACATCCAGCTGGACCTGGTGGTCCGCGGCGTTGCCGATCCGCACGGGACGCGATCCCGCATATCCGGGGAGGCTCTCGATGATGGCCTCCGTTGACAGCGGCGCGCCCGTCACGGAATACAGCGGATGCAGCCACTCCGGCCCCGGGGCGTTCGCCAGGATGCCGGTCAGCCACCTGAGGAAACCGTCCGCCTCCACTGTTGACCCCAGGTCCACCAGGGCGTTGACAGTCATGGAACCGTCACGCAGCCAGCAGTAGCGGTAATCCCAGTTGCGGGTGCCGCCGATGCCCTCCGGAAGGGACGTGGTGGGGGCCGCGAGCACGGCGCCGGTGGGCTCATGGACCAGTGCGCGCAGCACCAGAGCCGAACGCCGAACCAGGGACGGCTTGACGGACGGCAGCGTCAGGCCCTTTACCCAGCGGTTGGAATGATGCGCGACGGCGGCCCTCCGGTCCGCTTCGTCCGTCCCGTCCGGGTGCTGGGGCTCCGTATCGCCGCACCGGAGGTTGAGGACAACCGGTCCGTGCCGCAGGTTAACCTCGGCGGTGGCTGTTGCGTGCCGCCCGTCCGAGGTGATGGCGAAGCTAACGTCCGGCGCCAGCAGGATGATGGGGTCGGACGTGCCGACGACGTGAAGCTCGCCGCCTCGGGCCTCCATGCTGAACGGCGCATTGGCGTAGTCCGGCCGGGGCGCGAAAACGATCCGGGCCGCCCCGGTTCCGGACAGCACCCGGACCAGGCTGGTGATGCCATCCGGGGCCGGTTCAAGATAGTCCGTCACGGTGACGTCCGCCCACCGCGTTTCCACGATCATGGTGCTGTCCACGTACCGCTGCCCCAGCACCCGCGACGCCTTGACCGGTTCCACGGAGAAGTGACCGGCGGCGTCGCCGCCCAGGATGTGGGCAAAGAGGGAGCCAGAATCCGGCAGGGGGTGGCTCATCCAGCAGATCTTGGCCTCGGGCGTCACCAGCGCGGTGGAGGAGCCGTTCCCGATCATGGAGTGCCGCTCCAGGCCGACGGCGTCCTCGCCGAAAAGCCAGGCGCGGCGCAGTTCGAAGAGGATTCCGAGCACGCGCGCGAAGGATTCCGGATCCTTCAGCCGGTGTTGGGCCGACCCGGGCAGGTCCCCCACCCACAGACCCATGTCCGGGCCGCGGAGCGTGTTCATGGCCAGTTCGTCGCTCATGGCATCGCCCGCGTACAGCGCGGCGCTCACACCCAGCCGTGCGCGCAGGTGGTCCAGGGCATCGGCCTTGGAGGGCTGCACCACGGACAGGTCCAGGACGGAGCCGTCCACAATGAAGAACAGTCCCAGGGCCCGGGCAACCTCCTCCGCCTTCCTGGCAGACTTGGCCACGACGTCCGGGGCGGCGGACCTGGTGTGGACAGAGACCGCGACGGGCTTCCGTTCGATGCTGATTCCCTTGTAGGCACCCACCGCTTCGAGCAGCGCCTGGTTTGCCTGCTGCAGCACCGACTCGGTGGCCAGGGACAGTCCGTGGGCGAATCCCATGTCGAACTCGGCGCCGTGCGAGCCCACCAGGTGGACCTCTGCGGGAAGCCTGGAAACCGCAGCCAAGTCACGCAGGGACCGTCCGGAGATGACGGCGGCGTGCGTGTTGGGCAGGGCGGCCAGGGCCCGGAGGGCGATGGCCGCGCTGCCGAGCGGCAGTGTTTCCGTGGAGATGCCTTCGGCGGCACACAGGGTTCCCCCGTAATTGCAGGCGACGAGCAGTCCCGGCGTCCGCGCCAGGATCTTCAGTTCGCCGAGCAGTTGGGGTGTCAGTCCGTCGTCGCCCGCCTCGGACTGGACGAAGGCCCGCAGCAGGCCCAGCGGAAGGGATTTGGTCAGCAGTGCGGAATCGGCCACCGTCTGGTTAAGCGGAGTAGGCATGCGCGGCAATCCTTCGGATCATCCCCAATCGGTCTTGGACACTTAAAGCATCCGCCGCGGCCGTTTCCCCTGAATATCCCGGTTATTGCGTTCGTGTAACTTCGTGGCCTCCGGTCCTGCCGAGCATCAGCAGTTGGGCGAATCGTACTCGTAGGCTCCGGCATCAGCAGCGGCCGTTCCGGCGCAGTCCCCGTTCTGCACGGAGGGGGCGCTCATGAGGTCCACCGTGTAGGGCGTGGTGCCGGCCCTGTCGATGGCGGGACTCGTGCCCGTCAGGCGGAGGTCCGCCGGAGCATTCGCGAACCGGGCGGGCGCCGTCGTCGACGTGCTGTTCGGGGTGATGTTGACGGGACCGTTCAGGACGTTCTGCTTCTCGGTCCAACCCGAACCGTTGATCCATAGCGAGTTCTTGACACCCACCAGGATGTTGGCGCGGATCACCGTTGAGGCGGGGCAGGTCGCGTGGCACACGACCGCCTGGGACTGGGTGCCGGTCAGGTAGACAGTGTTGAACTCAAAGACGGTGCCATTGGTGGGGCCGTACGACGTTCCGTTTCCACGGGCAATCAGGCCCTTGGCCTCGGAACAGTTGGCGCCGCAGGTTGAGCGGATGAGGTTGTAGCGGAACGTGTTGCCGTCTGCAGTTCCTGAGGACTTTCCAAGTTCGGAGAAGCTGTTGTTGTCCAGTGACACGTTGTGGTGAATGTTGTTGCGGTTGCCGTTGTAGATTTCGAACGCGCCGCCGTCCTGGTTGTAGTCATAGGACTTGCCGGTAGACCCGCTGACGGTGTTGTTGGAAAACTCGTTGTCGCTGCCGTTAATCAGCACGCCAAAGGCACCCGAGTCGTCGCTGCAGTTCGCGGCGGTTGCGGTCCCGCAATTGGTGCCCAGCGTATTCACGTTCATCACATTGTTGCCGGTCAGCGAATTGCCCGTGTATTTACCGAAGTCAGAGCCGGTGCCAATTTTAAGGCCGACCGCATTGTTGGAGGCGCTGGAGTTCCTCACGGCATTGCGGTCGCCGGTGACGCTGATTCCGGCGTAGCCGCAGGCGAGTGCACGGAGGCCGTCAACGGTGGTGTAGTTGCCGTTGACCCTGATGCAGTTTCCGGATTTTCCGCCTGTGACTATCGGAGCGTTGCCCGTGCCATAGCTGTTCAGCGTGATGGGGGCGGTGGAGGTTCCGCTCTGTGCCGTGACGATGCCGCCGCTGAAGGTGTCGCCCCTGCGGAAACTGACGGTGTCTCCCGGCTTGAGCACCGCCAGGTTGACCTTGGACAGCGTCTTCCATGCCGATGTGCTGGCCGTGCCCGAGTTGCTGTCACTGCCGGCGGCGCTGACATAGTACGTGGTGCCCGCGGCGGACGCCGGAACAGCAGCTCCGGCAATAAACCCGCTGACCATGAGGAAGGTCATGAGAATGGCGGCGGCCGTAGACTTGATCTTCATATTTTTACCTGCATCTGATCAATGGCGGGAAATGCTTAATGGCGGGGCACAGCTTTATGGCAGAGCAATGTCCCATCCGTAAAGCGCCCTGCGTTCCGCCCGCTGAATCCAGACCCAGTGAACCCCGGAACAGACGCGCCGAATTGCCTCAACCCAGGGCATTCCGGATCGAGGCCACGGCGTGTAGTGACTTTGAGACCGCTACATTCCACCCAGCCGGCAACGAGTGTTTAAAATGAGACCTTGCGCACTCAAAGCTAGGTTCCGCACCGGTCCAAGTCAAAAGATATTGGTTGAATAACGGAGCCCTGAATGTTCAATCAGGAGGCCGCTATCCCCCGCACGTGCTTTGACCTGCGGGTTTAGTCAAAGTACGGGCGGGGACAGGGCCGCCAAATGTCTCGTTGCCGCAGGCTCAGACGCTCACCAGTCCGGCAACCTCCGCCAGGAGCTCCACCGAGCGCAGCCGCTCTGCGGTGCCGGTGCTCTGGTGCGCCACGATCAGCTCGTCGGCGTCGGCGTGCCGGGCGAAGCCGTCCAAGTAGTCCAGTACGACGTCCGGGGTGCCCACAGCCGAGTACTTCATCATCTGCGAGACGTGCTGTCCCTGCGGCGAGTCCAGGATCATGTCCGCTTCGTCGTCGGTGAATTGCCGCCCGCCACCGAAGAACAGCGAGACGCGGGCCCGCATCGTGGCGCGCAGCATCTCCTGGGCGTCCGAGGCAGCATCGGCGGCCACCACGTTGACGCCGGCGATGACGTGCGGGGCGGACAGCTGCCCCGACGGCTTGAACTCCCGGCGGTACACGGCGACGGCTTCCTGCAGCGCATTCGGGGCAAAGTGGGAGGCGAAGGCGTACGGCAGCCCCAGCTGGGCCGCCAGCCGTGCTCCGAAGAGGGAGGAGCCCAAAATGTACAGGGGCACGTTGGTTCCCCTGCCTGGTGTTGCCTCCACCCCCTGCACACGGGTGGGACCTGTCAGGTAACCCTGCAGTTCCAGGACGTCCTGCGGGAAGGTATCGGCCGAATGCGGGTCACGGCGCAGCGCCCGCATGGTGTTCTGGTCGCTGCCGGGCGCACGTCCCAGGCCCAGGTCGATCCGGCCGGGATGCAGGGTCTCCAGGGTGCCGAACTGCTCGGCGATGGTGAGCGGAGAATGGTTGGGCAGCATCACGCCGCCTGCCCCGAGCCTGATGCTCTCGGTGTGCGCGGCGACGTGGGCGATCAGCACGGACGTGGCCGACGACGCGATGGAAGACATGTTGTGGTGCTCGGCGTACCAGACGCGCCGGTACCCGAGTTTTTCGGCCTGCTGTGCCATGGCGACACTCCCGGCAAAGCTCTCCGCCGCCGTCTGGCCCTTGCCGATGGTTGCCAGGTCGAGGATGGAGAGGGGAACAGTCACGGCAGGACGGCCTTTCGTAGGGGGTTGCGCAGCTGCCGGCCCAGCGGTGGTCCGGCACATTGGGAACAACGACGTCGGCACCCGGGTTATTTCTCTCTGGCCCGGTGACGCTGTCCACATATCCCGTCCATGCGCCTGCCGCTATGCTGGCGGCATGGCCAACAAGTCCACCGCAGATAAAGTAGCCACCATCCAAAAGGGCTATGCCCTGGAGGGTGCCACCATCGAGCTGGGCGCCGCCATCGTCGACGGCGAACTGCACAAGGACGCTCCGGTCCGGCTGCCGCTGTCCATGATGAACCGGCACGGGCTCGTGGCCGGCGCCACCGGCACGGGCAAGACCGTAACTCTGCACATGATGGCGGAACAGCTCTCGACCGCCGGGGTGCCCGTGTTCCTGGCAGATATTAAGGGCGACCTTTCCGGGCTTGCCACGGCGGCCGCCGGGAGCGACAAGCTGGCGAAGCGGACCGAGAGCATCGGGCAGGTATGGTCCGGGAAGACGTTTCCGGTGGAGTTCCTGGCCCTCGGCGGGGACGGTGACGGCATCCCGGTCCGCGCCACGATCACGTCGTTCGGGCCCATCCTGCTCTCCCGTGTCCTGGAGCTCAATGACACCCAGGAATCCAGCCTCCAGCTCGTGTTCCATTTTGCGGACAAGAACAACCTCGAGCTGGTGGATCTGAAGGACCTGCGCGCCGTCATCCAGTTCCTTACCGCCGACGAGGGCAAGGAAGCGCTCAAGGAACTGGGCGGCCTGTCCAAAGCCACTGCCGGCGTCATCCTGCGCGAGCTGGTGGCTCTCGAGGCGCAGGGCATGGAGCGTTTTTTCGGCGAGCCGGAGTTCGACACCGCCGAGCTGCTCCGCACGGCGCCGGACGGGCGCGGCGTCATCAGCTGCCTGGAGCTGCCCACCCTGCAGACCAAGCCGATGGTTTTCTCCACGTTCCTGATGTGGCTTCTCGCGGATCTGTTCGAGGACCTGCCCGAAGCCGGTGACCTCGACAAACCCAAGCTCGTGTTTTTTCTCGACGAGGCGCACCTGCTCTTCAATGACGCCTCGAAGGCCTTCCTGGAAGCCATCACCACCACGGTCCGCCTGATCCGCTCCAAGGGAGTGGGCATCTTCTTCGTCACGCAGACTCCGAAGGATGTCCCTGCGGACGTCCTCGGGCAGCTGGCCAACCGCGTCCAGCACGCGCTCAGGGCTTTCACGCCGGAGGATGCGAAGGCGCTCAAGGCCACCGTCTCCACGTTTCCTGTGAGCGACTATGACCTCGAGGAGACCCTGACGTCCGCGGGCATCGGCGAGGCCGTCATCACGGTCATGAACGAGAGAGGCGCACCGACGCCGGTTGCCCTGACCCGCCTCCGGGCACCGGAGTCCGTCATGGGCCCCAGCACCGGCGAACTGGTCCGGAGCAGCGTGGCAGGGTCAGCGCTGCTCGCGAAGTACGGCACTGCGGTGGACAACGTCTCCGCCTACGAGAAGCTGACCGGCAAGGCCGGAGCGCCCACCGGCGCTGCGGCAGCCGGGCAGCCGCCGGCGCCCTCGCCCGAGGTGTTCGTCCCCGGCAGTCCCGACCCAACGGCCGTCGACGACGAAGCCCGCCGCATCGAGGAGGAGATCCTTGGCCGTCCAAGCAGCAGGCAGCCTGGCAGCGGTGGCGCCGGCGGCGGGCCAGTTTCCCTGCCCCCGGCCAGACGCCAGGCTCCCCAGTCCGGCGGCATGATGGGGGACATCACCGGCGCCCTAGGCGGGGCCCTTGGCAGCGGCCTGAAAAGCATGGCCCGGTCCATGGGAACGCAGCTGGGCCGGGAACTCCTGCGGGGCGTTTTCGGCACCTCGTCCCGGCGCCGCCGCTAGCGGAAAGCAGCGCCGACAACGGCGGCTGTGACCCGCCGTCGGGCGTTCCCGCGCGCCGGCCGAGCGTCACGGGGACCGCCGCTACTCCAGAGTTGCCTGGCGTTGCAGGTAACGTGGGGTGGGTGCAAATGAGTCAAGCGTTGGTGAAGACGGCGGCCGGATGGCTGCTGGGCCTCATGCTTGCCATCGTTGGCGCCATCGTTTCGGTCAACCTGGTCAACTCCTCGGTGGCCAGTCCGCAGCAACCCGTGCGCGAATACCTGGAGGCCCTGCAGCACGGCGAAGGCGAGCGGGCACTGGGCCTGCTCCGTGCGTCGGTGCCGGACGCCGACCCCGCCATGCTCGACGGCACGGCGCTGCAGACGTCGGCCTCGCGCATCACGAACGTGAAGCTCGGCGCCGCAGTAGGACGCGGCGGCAACCGGGTGATGGTGCCGATGGACTACACCATCGACGGCAGCCAGCTGCACACCGAGTTCCTGCTGGAGAGCACCGGCACAGAATGGCTGTTCTTCCACAAGTGGTCCTTCGTGCCGACCACGCTGCCCACCGTTGACGTGACGGTGGTGAACTCCAGTGAGGCAACGTTCAACGGCGTGCCGGTGAACATGCCCGGCGGCCACAACAGCTTCGCGGTGTTCTATCCGGGCGAGTACGAGGCGTCCCTCAACGGCCAATACTTCGCCGCCCCGCCCACGCGGGCCACGGTCTCCGGACGGGAGGCTCCCGCCGCCCCGCTTAACCTGCTCACGCATGCCACGGACGAGCTGAACCAGGCGGTGTCCGCACGGGTCAAGGAATTCCTCGACAAGTGCGCGGCCGAAGCCGGCCAGCAGCAACGGCTCCAGCCCGACTGCCCGTTCTACCACGTCACCAACAACCGCGTGGTGCTCGGGACCATCAAGTGGAGCATCACCGAGTACCCAAAGATCACCATCGAGCCATTTGACGGCAAGTGGGTGGTGGCGCCGCTGGACGGCAAGGCAAAGCTCACTGCCCAGCAGATCGACCTGTTCAGCGGGGCCGTCTCGCCCCTGGACGTGCAGCACGATTTCAGCTTCACGACGCGTCTGGACATCGACGGCGACACCATCAAGGTCACGCCGCTTCTCACCTTCTAGGAGCCCCCTCAGGTCGCTGAGCCGGACCGGCCCAACTTTGACGCCGGATTCGAAGTCCACCGTCCCGATCCCGTCGAGCCACACACCTGGGTTGCAGTTGCTATCCCCGCTTCGCGGAACAGAACCCGGGCCAGCGTCTCCAGCAGCGAATCGGCGCCACGTTCCACTCTTGCCAGAACGTCCCGCGCTTTCCCGCACCGGTTGCGAGTCAGGTGTCCACGTAAGAAAGGCGGGGTCAATGTCTCCTCGGTTGTAGGCGCACTCCACCATCACCAGGGATTCCACCGAGGGCAGGCAGAGCAGCGCTTGGAGCAGAACATCCGGCAGCGCGGCGATGGTTCCATGGCGCTTGGGTTGTGTGAGGGCAAGACGATGGCTGACACACCCATCAAGTGCACGACCGTTGCTGTGCCAGTTGTGAGGCTGCGGCGCTGGACGGAGCTGCCATAGTTTGAATCGCGGAGCAGCGGACACACAGGTCAGGAGCCCACGGGAATGTCCGGCCGCCACCAACTCGGGATCGGCGCCGGGAACGGCGAGGAGCCCACGCACGGCAGGCAGAATCTCGGCCATGTGGACAACCGGCCCGCTTACGGCGCTGCCGGGCTGGCCCAGCTTTGCCCCCCCACAAACGGCAGTGGCCCGGTTCCGCGCCGCGAGGGCGGGAAACCGGGCCACTTCAGTCAGTGCTGCAAGGGACCTTAGTCCATGCCGCGCAGGTCCAGCACCAGGTCGGTGTCGCCGTCGGCCTGCAGCACCACCGGGATGCCCCAGTCCTGCTGGTAGAGGTGGCAGGCCGCGTGGTCCGGGATCTCGCCGTCCTCGGTTTCCGGGCCGTCGCAGGCGGCAGCGCGGGCCGTAATGTGCAGCACGCCCTCTGGAACGTCGGAGGCCAGCTCGAGAGTGCGGAGCAGGCCCACGGAGGTCCCGCCGCCGGACACGAGCAGCTCCGGCGGGGTGGAGGAGATCTTCAGCTGGGTGGGGTCGCCCCAGCGGTCATCGAGCTTCTGGCCGGTGGGCGCCGTGAAGCGGACCGTGAGCTCCAGCAGGCCGGGCGCCACAGGGCTCTTGGGCCGGTGCGTCTGTGAGGCGCCCTCGTCCACCTGCTGCGCTTCCTTGGGGATGGGTACGTACACGAGCTGGTGCTTGTTCGCCTCGACCACCACCAGCAGCGGCTCGGAGCCCGCCACCTGGGTGTGGTCGACGATCACGTCGGACGGCTCGGCCAGGCCCCGCGCCAGCGTGGACACGGTGCCGGCGGCCGGGTCGTAGCGGCGCACCGCACCGTTGTAGGTGTCGGCGATCGCCACGGAACCGTCCGGCAGCACGGTGACGCCCAGGGGGTGCTGCAGGCGCGCCTCGGACGCCCCGCCGTCGCGGAAGCCGAAGTCGAAGAGACCCTTGCCCACTGCCGATTCAACGGTGACGGTTCCGTCGTCGTCGATCACCAGCTTGCGCAGGGCTGAGGTCTCAGAGTCGGCCACCCAGATGTTTCCGTCGGCGTCCTCGGCCACACCTGAGGGCTGCGCGAACCAGGCCTCGTGGGCGGGCCCGTCCAGCAGGCCTTCCAGTCCATTGCCGGCGACGATCGAGACGTCCCCGGTGAGCGGCTCGTAGCTGAAGATCTGGTGCACACCGGCCATGGCGATCACCACGGCGTTCAGCTTGCCGGACCAGACGACGTCCCACGGCGAGCTGAGGGCCACGTCCAGGGGGTGGTCTCCCAGGCGTCCGGTGAAGCCTGCCGCGTCCTCGTCCACGCGGGCGGGCCCGGTCTCGAGGAGCCGCTGCACGCCGCTTCCAACGAGCGTGGTGACGGTTCCGTCAGCGAGCGACAGTCCCCGCAGGCGGTGGTTGACGGAGTCGGCAATTACGACGTCGTAGCCCGTCTTCGCTGCCACGTCTACCGGCAGCAGGACAAGACCCTGCGGTTCGTTGAACCGGGCGGTGTCGGCGGCGCCGTCGGCGTGGCCCTTCTCCCCGGAACCGTACGTGTTCAGCACGGTGTGGAAGTCGGTGCCGAGCTCCAGAACGCGGTGGTGGCCGGTATCGGTGACCAGCCAGGTGCCGGCGTCAGCGGTGCCGGCGGCAGCACCGGCGTCGTGCGCGGAACCCCGGCCGGCCGGAAGGTAGAGGGCCTTGCCCGGGAAGCGAAGGGTACCCGACGTCGGCTCCGGAGCCACGTAGGGGCCGTTGCCGCGGTGCAGGGTGCCACGGGCCTCGTGCTCGGCGATCAGCTCGGGAATGAGCACGCCCAGGCCGTCGGCGTGGCCTTCGCCCGATAGGTGCGCCACGATGTAGCCCTCGGGGTCAATGACCACCAGTGTGGGCCAGGCGCGCGCTGTGTAGGCCTTCCAGGTTTCCAGCTCGGGGTCGTCCAGGACCGGGTGGTGGATCTCGTAGCGCTCCACGGCGGCGGCCAGCGCCACAGGATCGGCCTCGTGCTCGAACTTCGGGGAGTGCACGCCCACTGTGACCAGGACGTCGGAGTACTTTTCCTCCAGCGGCCGGAGCTCGTCCAGCACGTGCAGGCAGTTGATGCAGCAGAAGGTCCAGAAGTCCAGGAGCACGATCTTGCCGCGCAGGGCTTCCAGGTCCAAAGACTTGCCGCCGGTGTTCAGCCAGTTGCGGCCCACCAGTTCAGAGGCGCGGACCCGGAGGTGGGTGCGTACGGTTTCGCTCATCAGCGTCCTTCCAGCTTTGAGTTGCGTTCAGCCAGCTTGGCGTCGCGTTCAGCCAATTTGGCAAACATATCGTTGTAAGCGGTGAGATCGGCGTCGTTATTCCTGTCCGCCGCCCGGTCGGTGCGCCGGGTTTCGCGTTCATCTGATCGGGACCACATGATGGCGACGCCGATCGCCACCAGCACGGTGGGAATTTCGCCGATGCCCCAGGCCACGGCGCCGCCCATTTGCTGGTCCAGGAGGGCCGAACCTCCCCAGCTGCGGCCGAGGTTGCCGAAGTAGTCGGCGGCCAGCAGGTTGGTGCCGCCCATGATGGCCACGCCGAAGAAGGCGTGGAAGCCCATGGTGGCCAGCAGGAGCAGCAGACGCAGCGGGTACGGCGCGCGGCGCGGCAGCGGGTCTGTGCCGATCATGCTGAGTACGAAGATGTAGCCCGTCAGCGCAAAGTGCAGGTTCATCAGCTCGTGGCCCACGTGCTCCCGCATCGCCAGGCTGAAGGCGTCCGAGTAGTAGAACAGCACGATGGAGCCCGCGAAGTTCGCGGCGGCGAACAACGGATGGGTGACCACCTGCGAGAACTTCGAGTGGACGAACAGCAGGAGCCATTCCCGGAGGCCGCGGGACCCGTCCCTCCGTGCCGGAAGGGCCCGGAGCGCAAGCGTCACAGGGGCGCCGAGCACCAGGAAGATCGGAGCCACCATGGTGAGGGCCATGTGGTCCACCATGTGCGCGGAGAACAGTACGCGGCCGTATACCGACGGCGGTCCCGACGTGATGTAGGTCAGCACCAGCAGGCCGATGATCCAGTTTGCGGTGCGGAACCAGGACCACTTGTCCCCGCGTGCGCGGACCTTGGCCACGCCCAGGAGGTAGGACACCAGCCCGAAGACCGCCACGGCAATCCAGAGCCAGTCCAAACGCCACTCTGTGAGCCAGCGCTGCGGCGTCAGCTCAGGGGGCAGTTCATAGCCGGAGAGGATGAATGCCGGTGAGGCGTCCGGGGCGTACGACGTGGGTTCCGGCGGCGCTGAGCGGCCCAGGGCGACGGCGATGCCGGACGTGGCGCCCATGATGAGGAGTTCCATGAGAATCAGCTGCCAGAGCACGCGCCGCGCAGACATGGCCGCTCCTGCACGCCCCAGCTGCGGGATGACCCACTGCCGGTGCATGAAGCCGATTCCGCCCAGTACCAGTGTGGCGGCGGACTTCGCGAGGATCAGCTGGCCGTAGGCCGAGCCGAAGAGGTCACCCCAGCTGGTCACCCGGATGCTGGCGTTGACGACACCCGACGCGAAGACCAGCGCAAATGCGAAACCTGCGAGCGAGGAGAACCGCCGCAGGACCGGTTCGGTGATGTCGTCGCCTCCCGGCCGGGACACCTGGCCGCTGCGGGCCTGGTTGCGCGGGGCGAGGATGCCGGAGAGCAGGGCCAGCAGGATGATGCCGCCCACCCAGACGCTGACCCCCACCAGGTGCAGGCCCAGCGAGTTGATGGCACCCTCGTGGTCGTTGGAGCTGGCGGAGTGGCCGATCAGGGCTGTGGGAACCAGGCCGATCAGTGCCAGCAGCAACGTAAACGCCAGGCCGGTCAGCGATCGCACCCCGAAGAGGGCGGTTGTCACTACGGCGGCGATGATCGTCACGGCCAGCCAGGCTCGCCCGGTTTCGATGTCCGTCATGTAGTACACGAGGGCACGGGTGAATTCGGCATCCCCCGAGATGCCCTGCCCCGCCACGTCGGAGTACGTCAGCACCAGCACTGCGATAGCGGACAGCGTCCACGCCACGCCCGCGGCAGCCGCGATGGCAAGGGCACTGGTAAAGGCCGGGTGCTCGGGTGCGTCATTGTCTTTCGACCGCGCACCACCGAGCTTGTGCGGCAGGATTCCTGCGGCAAAGATGAGCCCGCCGATTACTCCGGCCAGGGAAACGTTGTGGATGGCCTTGCTGACAGGCAGCCCCCAACGTACCAGCGCGCCGGGGTCTGAAACTTCACGGGCGGCTGCCGCGCCGGAGAACAGCAGCGCGGCCACCAGCCCCAGGAAGAGGGCCCCGAGCCCGGCCAGCTGCCAGGCCCGCTGAATGCCGAAGGCAGCGTCAGTGGCCCGGGTGCCCGAATCGGGCGCGGGTTGCGGAGTAAGGGGTTTTGCTGCTGAAGGCACCTATCCATTGTCCGCTACCGTCGCCACGGCGGCGAATCGGAGGTTCGGCCAAGCGAGGGTTAAAAGCAAGAGGAGCGGCAACCCCGTGGGTTGCCGCTCCTCTTGAGCTGCGAAAAGACTACTTCTTGGAGACAGCGGCCTTCAGCTTGGAGCCAGCGGTCAACTTGACGCTGTGGCCGGCTGCAATCTGGATGGTCTCGCCGGTCTGCGGGTTGCGGCCAGTGCGGGCTGCGCGGTCGGTGCGCTCAACTGCGAGCCAGCCCGGGATGGTGATCTTCTCGCCGGAGGCGACAGAAGATTCGAAAACCTCGAACAGTGCATCGAGCACGGAGTTGACGGCTGCCTGGCTGGTGCCGGCCTTGCCTGCTACCTCTGCAACAAGTTCACTACGGTTCTTAGCCATGTATGTCCTCCTGGACGCTCTTGATTCTTGAGCCTGCATGCGGCGTGCGTGCAAGCCACTGTTCGAAAACTTACCAGCTTGCACCCATGAGGGGGATAAATTCCGCGTGTTTCCGCGACTTTTTGACCTAAATCACCGGTATTTCAAGGATTTCCAGCCCAATGCGGCCTCCGGACCGGATCCTCCCGCAGGTTTGGGCGCCTTCCAGCCGGATCTTCCCTCACATCCCGTCGCGTCAACCCCGACGCTTCCTCACATCCCGTCGCCTCAACCCGGACGCTTCCTCACGTCCCGTCGCCTCGACCCGTACGCTTACTCACCGTTGGCGGGGGACTGCCGGAGCGTTGACGAAAGGCGGCAGGAGCTGCGGAAGGGTTGGGGGAAAGCTGCAGGAGGTGAGGGAGCGTCGGTGAAACGGCTGCGGGATGTGAGGGAGGGTTTTGGTGCCCGGGATTGGCAGGCCTGT
>NZ_JAGGPN010000048.1 GCF_018613795.1 Arthrobacter sp. ISL-65 | reverse complement strand
ATGACCGCCTGAATCCGCCGACCCGTATACGCGACGCCTTGGCGATCGCACAGAGATGGTCTTTCTCGGAGTTGGTCCAGGGCCTTCGTCAGTTCCGGCCGGCCTTGAGGGACTCGGAGGCCGTGGCCGCGAAGGTGGGGTAGCAGCCCGCCGCTCTCAGCGCGTCCTGTTGCACCGAGGCGTTCTGGTCCACGGTTGATACCCATGCATAGCCAGCAGATGTCCCATGCACCTGAAGGTGCCAATACCCGTCAGTCACGGGAAGAACCGGCACATCGAAACGGGCACTGTGTTTCGCTACAAAATTTGGGGGTTCATCGAATCTCATCCAGGAGCTGGCCGGTTGTAGCGGGAACGGTCGTTTGTGACAGTGGAAGCGCCGGTCGCCATCTCCTAGGTTTCGCTGCCGTGCGCTTAATTGTCTCTTCGGTTCAGGCGGAGGCTGCGGCGGCCGTTGGGGCGACTGACATCTCGCGGCGGAGGACCGGGAGGATCTCCTCGCTCAAGAGGTCTATTTCGTCGTGAATTATGGCTTCAGGGATGCCGCCGAAGTCGAGACCGAACAGCTGTCGCTGGTACGGGCCGAAGTATTCGGGGAACGAAAGAACCTTGTCGATGATCTGACCGCAGGTAGGGTGCGTTTTGCCGGTTGTTGACGAGGCAGTCGATTTCACGGCGGTAAGCGTCGGCAGGGCCGAGCCGCGGCGCGAATGAGGATCTGCATCATCAACCGATGCGGCTGCTCGAGCTGTTCGGGTCCCGCCAGTGCAGCATTCTGGACTTTAGGTGCGGGAATCGGAGGATGGTCCGAGAGTATCGAGGAAGGCGCCGATGTGCTCGCCCATGTCGATGGAGTCTTTGTACATCCACTGGTTCTGGAGTCCGTCGATGAGGGCGAACAGCATGACCGTCGCTTGCCGGGGGTTGACGTCCGTACGGACTTGGCCCCTTTCCTGGAGTGCTTCAATGGCGCGTTCGCCGAAGCTGCGTGCTGTCTCGTACCGATCAGCGAAGAAGTTGTGCGCCGGATGCGAAGCCTCTGA
This sequence comes from Arthrobacter sp. ISL-65, assembly GCF_018613795.1. Lineage (GTDB taxonomy): Bacteria > Actinomycetota > Actinomycetes > Actinomycetales > Micrococcaceae > Arthrobacter. Next base: position 10,250 of record NZ_JAGGPN010000048.1, on the reverse strand, counting down.
AGCATCGGCGGTGAACTGAGCGAACAAATGCACCAGACCGGGGACCGCGGCGTTATGCCGGACGGCTGCGACCATCAGGTTCCTTAACTCCTCAAGACCATTGGGGAGATTCCCCCAAACGGGCGTTGCCTTGGTGCCCGTGAGCAAGAACGAATCTGCTTCGTCCCTGTGCCTCAAGACCTCTACAAGCAATGCGTCCTTAGAGCCAAAGTGGTGCAGTAACCCGTTCTGACTCAGGCCCACTTCATCCGCAAGCTGCTTAACCGTCGCACCGGAGTAGCCATGCTCGGCGATCACGCGAAGCGCCGCGTCGAGAATCTCAAGCCGCTTCGCGACTCCCTTGGCATACGGACCCCTGGCGCTCATGGTTACCCATATTACCCTCTTGCGCACCAAAACCGCATGCTATACGGTATTCGGTAGCGCGCCGTTGCGCTGCCGAATATGCGCACCGTTGCGCCAACGAAAGGTCCCGTCATGACATCGACGTCCACCGGCCCTGTCTCTGAATCTCCCCTCGACCAAGATTCGCCGACCGCTGCTCTAACCGCGGAGAAGGTCCGCATCCGGGGGCCGCTGCGCAAGCTGCTCCTCTGGTTCATTCCCAGCACGCTCGGCATCTATCTCCTGTGGGGTGCAATCCCGGGCATTCTTCTTCCCCTTCAGGTTCAAGGCATAGACCCGGCCAATAAGGTCGCGAACCTCGCGATCGTCACCACAGTCGGCGCCCTGGCCGCGATGCTCGCCCAGCCGATATTCGGCACCATCAGTGACCGAACCCGGAGCAGGTTCGGGCGTCGGGCGCCTTTCATCGTCGGTGGTGCCCTCCTCGGCGGCCTGTCCCTCGTGGCGCTCGGACTATCGAACTCCATCCTGCTGATAGCGGTCTGCTGGACGCTCGTGCAGGCTTCCTTCAATGCAGTTCAGGGCCCGTTCAGCGCCATCATGCCGGACAGGGTACCGGCGCCAGTGCGCGGGTCCTTCGCCGCGATCATTGGCGCGATGACCATGGTCGGCGCCCTCGGCGGGTCCGCCTTGGCGGCAACGCTTGCCGCCAACATCCCCTCCGGTTACATGAGCCTGGCCGGGATCGCAGTCATCTCGCTCACGCTGTTCGTCCTCTTTAACCGGGACGAGGACAACAGGTCGGAACCGCGGCCGCCTTTCAAGGTGCGCGACTTCCTTTCGACCTTCTGGGTAAATCCCGTCGCACATCCCGACTTCTTTTGGGCTTTCACCGGTCGGCTGCTCCTCTACACGGGCTACTTCGCTGTCGCGGGCTATCAGCTGTACATCCTGCAGGACTACATCGGCCTCGGTGACCATGCCATCGCGGTTGTTCCGATGGTCTCCGCGATCGGCCTGCCGGCCATCATCGTCTCCATCGCCGTGGCCGGTCCGCTCTCGGACAAGATTGGCCGTCGCAAGCCGTTCGTGGTGGTTTCGAGTGTATTGGTCGGAACAGCAATGATGGTTCCCTTGGTGTGGCCGACCTTTGAAGGAATGCTGCTCTACTCCGTTATCTCAGGCCTTGGGTTCGGTGCCTTCCAGGCCGTCGACACCGCACTTGTGTCACAGGTCCTCCCGAGCAAGGACGCCTACGCCAAGGACCTTGGCGTGGTCAATATCGCAGCTACCCTCCCGCAAACCGTTGCACCCGCCGTCGCCGGTGCCATCGTCCTTGCGTTCGGTTTCGCCGGGCTCTTCCCGGTGGGCATCATTCTCAGCATCCTCGGCGCCCTCGCCGTCCTGCCCATCCGATCCGTACGTTAGGACCTACAGCCATGACCGATATCCTCGAGCCCACAACCGCCTCGGTGGAGGACATGACCACCGAAGCCGTTAGGGCGCTAAGCCTGGCGCAGAAAGCCGCTCTCGGCGGCGGCGCCTCCTTCTGGCAGACCAAAGAAGTCTCCGACATTCCCAGTGCCGTCCTTACCGACGGTCCCCATGGGGTCCGTTTCCAGAGCGGCGCCTCCGACCACCTCGGCATCTCCGGCAGTGACCCGGCAACCTGTTTCCCGCCCGCAGTTGGCCTGGCCCAGAGCTGGGATCCAGAACTTGGCAGCCGGGTGGGTGCCGCTCTCGCCGACGAGGCCCAATCCGCTGGTGTCGGCGTTCTCCTCGGCCCGGGCATTAATATCAAACGCGACCCCCGGTGTGGGCGGAACTTTGAATACTTCAGCGAGGACCCGCTACTCACCGGAGTGCTGGGAGCAGCGTGGGTGAGGGGTTTGCAGTCCGGAGGAGTCGGCGCCTCCCTCAAACACTTCGCGGCGAACAATACTGAACACGACCGGATGCGCTCCAGCTCCGAGATTGACGCCAGGCCGCTTCGCGAGATCTATCTGCGCGCGTTCGAACGCGTCGTTCGCGACGCCCGGCCATGGACGGTTATGTGCTCCTACAACCGCATCAATGGCGTCCTCGCCTCTCAAAACCACTGGCTGCTCACGGACGTCCTTCGTGACGAGTGGGGGTTTGAAGGAGCCGTGGTGAGCGACTGGGGCGCGGTGGCTGACCGCGTCGCGGCGGTCGCCGCGGGCCTGGATCTGCAGATGCCAGGCGACACTTCAGTGGATGACGACGCGGTCGTAACCGCCGTGGAGAACGGAATGCTCGATCCATCAGCGGTGGATCGGGCAGCGCGGGCCGTAGCGCGGACGGCCCTGCTCGCCCGGAACGGCCGGCGAAACGTGACATATGACGTCGAAGCCCACCATGCGCTGGCGCGCGAGGTGGCAGGGCGCAGTATCGTCCTGCTAAAAAATGACAATGACCTGCTGCCGCTGACGCCATCCGGAAGCATAGCCGTGTTGGGTTCCTTCGCGACAGAGCCACGCTTCCAAGGCGGCGGAAGCTCCCACGTGAACCCAACACGCATCGACAGCCCGCTGGAGGAGATCCGCTCAGCCGCTCCAACCGCAAGGATAGTGCACGCTAAAGGTTTCACTACCGACGGTTTCGGACCCACAGAAATCCTCCACACTGAAGCGGTACAAGCCGCCGCCGGAACCGACGTCGCGATCCTATTCCTCGGCCTGGCTGCGAACCAGGAGTCAGAAGGTTTCGACCGCGACCACATCGAACTGCCCGTCGAACAAGTATCCCTGCTCGAGGCAGTCGTAGCGGTACAGCCAAACACAGTTGTCGTGCTGTCTTCGGGCGGAGTGCTTCGCCTTTCCCCGGTCCATGCAGCAGCACCGGCAATCCTGAACGGCGCCCTGCTCGGCCAGGCGGCCGGGGGAGCCATCGCTGACGTACTCTTCGGCGCGATCAACCCATCCGGGCGCCTTGCCGAAACCATACCCCTCCGACTGCAGGACGCGCCAAGCTTCCCGCACTTCCCCGGCGAACACTCACGCGTCCGGTACGGAGAAGGAATCTTCGTCGGGTATCGGGGCTACGACGTGCGCGACCAGGAGGTGCTTTACCCCTTCGGACATGGCCTGTCATACACCTCCTTCGCCTACGAAGCCCTCACTCTGACAGCCGACGGCCCGGACTTGGTCGCATGCGTGACAGTCCGGAACACAGGGACCCGCGAGGGGCGCGAGATCGTCCAGCTCTACGCGTCCATGCCTGGGTCCGTTATCAGCCGCGCACCGCGCGAGCTCGTGGGCTTCGGCACGATCAACCTCGCTCCAGGCAAATCAGCGGAAGTCAGGATACGAATTGAGCGTCGGGATCTTGCCTACTGGCACGACCAGCTTGAACGCTGGGTCGTCGAAGGCGGCGATTACCGCATCACGGCTGGCGCGTCGAGCAGGGACCCTCGGTTGGAGCAAACCCTCAGTATCGAGGGGAACAGCATCCAGCTTCCGTTCGACCTCGAATCAACTATCGGTGAACTCATGGCCCACCCAGCCGCCGCTGAAGCCCTCGGCGCTACCTTCGCCCCGGTCATGCCCACCCTCCAAGGCGGCGACGACCTCGGAATGGATATGGCCAAGATGATGGCCTCCTTGCCTATCGGGCGTGCCCTCAAGAACTTTGGAGGCGGCAGCCCCGAAGCGCTCCAGCACCTGCAGGAACTACTCGATCACATCAACGCTCAAGCCCTACAAGAGTGAAATAAAAGGTCGCCGGCAATTGAACGGGTTATAGGACAAACGTGTGTATGGGCGTGGTTTGCCTCCCGGCGTTGGAGGGCGAATTCCCGGATCCCTAAGCTCTTGGAGCTTAGGGTGTCTGGGGTGCCTGCATATCTTGGGGGGATGTTTGGCCTGCGGCCAGACGCTGGTACGGAACGCGAAGACGGCTACGGGCAATGAGCGCTACCGGTGTCTGACAGTGTCGGATCTGTCAGTTTCCGAAGTCGAGACTCCACGGAGTGCCCGAAGCCGTCTGCAAAGCCCGCCCGTTAAGGGATGTGGACTAGCACTCGCCTAACGGCAGCCCGCTTTCCGTTCGGCCTTTTCCATCCTTCTCTTGAGTCCTGCCGGTCCTTCCGAGGACTAATGAGGCCGCGTTGTGGGACATCTTAGGTTTTCTGTCTGTGAAATTTTGACAGACCTTAAAATTTGACAGACCTTAAGGAGCAGAAGCGACTATTAGGGGAGTCGTGTAGCAGAGTGCGGCAACTCCGGAGCGGGCCTTGCTCGTTTTTCCGGGCCAGGCAAAGCCTGGAGTCCCGCCGCTGGTCCCTGCAGATCAGCGGCGGGACTTTTTACTGGTGCACGCGGGCCGCCCGGTAAAGGCTCGGCTTACGGGCGCTGGTGCGACAAACAGCCATTACAAAACGCCGCCATAGAGCGATCAAATCCACACCCCTCCGATTCTCGATTCGTTGCCCTCTCGGAATCCTTCGTTTGTAAGAACGCCCACCGCCGCCTGTGGACGACGCGAGGCTGAACGGTAGCGGAGCGGACCAGGGGTGAATCGGACACGCTTCGGGGCTGCTTGATCATTCGCGGAAAATACGCGTTTCTAAGAGGGTGTGCACCACCGGCCGCCGCAGCTGTTTGGGTGTCGACGGCCGCTTGCCCCTACTATGAGGCATGCCAATTCTCCCGGTTGTGTTCGCAGGAGGCCACGAGGGCGCCTGGCGCGTGCGCGGTATCTCCGCAGTCCAGGGGGCGCCTCTTCCGATGGTCGAGCGGGTCGCGGTCCTCGAAGGCGAGCGGGCCGCTCCTGAAGCAGCTACCTGGGCGCTGCACGGCGTGGTCAGCCACGAGAGATACGTCACGAAGCGGGAGCACGACGAATTGGTGTCCCGTTCGCCGCGCCTCGGGCGGCGAGAGGCGACCCGCGCCGCCCTCATCCCGCTCAAGAAATCGCAGGCGTGGTGGGCGCTTTCACAAGACGAGCGGCGGGCGATCGTCGAGGACCACTCCCAGCACATTGCCATCGGCTTGAAGTACCTGCCAGCCGTGGCACGCCGGCTCCACCACAGCCGGGACCTCGGAGAGCCGTTCGATTTCCTGACGTGGTTCGAGTTCGCCCCTGCCGAGGAAGCTGGGTTCGACGAACTGGTCACCATGCTCCGAGCGACCGAGGAATGGACTTTCGTCGAGCGCGAGATCGACATCCGCCTCGAGCAGTAGCTACCACGGCCAGCGGCACCAGCGTGATCGGCGCACCGCACCCTCTGGGGCTGATGGCCCTGGCGGTGTCCGCGTTCGTGGCCCTGGCCGTCTTCGCCGTCCCTAACTTTCCCCGTAGTGACCGGCGCCGCCGAGTAGCGGGACTATCCCGAAGCCGGACCACAGCCCAGCTATAGTTGTGCACTCGACTTCGGACACTCAGTGCAGACGACTTCTGACATTCCGTGCAGACGACTCCTGAAAAATGACAAAGGCCGGCAGGTGTTCCTGCGGGAGAACCCGCTCCTGCAAAAGGGTCTCAGCGCGGGGCAGCGGCTGATGTACTTCTCCACCATGTGGAGCTACCTCTCCGGCTTCGCCAGCGTCATCTACCTCATCGCCCCGATCATGTTCCTGTGCTTCGGAGTGCTGCCCGTGGGCGCATTCAGTGTCGACTTCTTCGCCCGCCTGATCCCGTTCCTGGTGCTGAACCAGCTGCTGTTCTTCGTCGCTGCGCGGGGCCGGAAAACCTGGCGCGGACAGCAATACAGCGTGGCCCTCTTCCCGGTGTGGATCAAAGCCTGCCTTACCGCCGCCGGCAACGTCCTCTTCCGCCAACGTCTCGGCTTCGCAATCACCCCGAAAACCCGGCAAAAGGGCGGACGCCCTGGGCACTGATCGGCCGCAGCTAATTGCCATCGCCGCACTGATCATCGCCGCCATCACCGGACTGGTCCGCATGTTCACCGGCGTCGGAGCACCCGCCGGGACCCTGGTGAACGTGGCATGGGTGGCCTACGACATGGTCATCCTCAGCGTGATCATCAGAGCGGCGCTGTACAAAGGCTTCACCCCCGCAGGCGATTAAGGACAACCATCAAACATGATGCTCACGCATTCGAATATTCCCTACCCCGGGTCGGCTCACGCCCACTCATTGTGGATGACACCCTACGGGTGAACAATCGCCGTATGGAAAAAAAATACGAAGTCGAAGTTGATACAGAGTCCCCGACAGCACCTGAAGACGGAAAAGCCCTGGCTATGGGCGCCGCTCAAATCCAACTGCTGGCAGCAGCCGATGGCTACACACTCACCGATGCCGAAGCACTGCAGGACCTCCACGTTGAAGGTCTTGGGCCAGGCAGCACCAAGTTCAAGGTATCTAAGACGATCGAAATCGGCGGTTAGTCACCGCAGGCAAGCACATCCTCGCTCGAGTCGGCAGCGACGCCAATAGCTCTGAGTACGTCGACACAGACGTGGCGTCTCATTCCGGGAGCCAAGAAGACGTGGATGTCTTTGTCGAAGAGAGCCGCCGGCACGGATGGATTCAGTTGTACGAGGACAAGTACCCGCACGCTGGCGAGCCCGACCACTACGCTGCATACTTCGTAAACTCTGATGGATTCGAACTAGAGCTTGTAGCAACCGCCCAAGCGAAAGTGGCAGGGTGCCCGGTAAAGGACCGGCTAACGAACTATGGAGGTCATCCCGGGCGAGCCACCGAAAGCAGATCCTAAGCTCCCGCACGTACCACCACCTCAACCGGCGGGAAAGGTGGAAATCCGCCTATAAGAATGCCGATTTAGACCATAGGCGGCGCCCGTCATGGGCAGCAGTCACGTACGTGATCTATTTTGAGCATTCCACGTCTGGCAGAGTCGGCCACAGACATTGGTGTCTGAACGTGTCGGTTGGGTCGTGTGCTTTCTAGTGGAGGCGTTGAGGCTGCAGCGAGAGGAGAATTATCGGGTGAAGACTCCGGGGGGTGCGGCCGCAAGCGCGGCCGCACCCCCCGGGCCGTCGGCAAGATGGGTCGTCTGAGAACAGAATGTGGGTTAGCCGGCCAGTTGGCGCTCGAAACCTGCAATGTTGGCAAATTCAGCGGCATCAAGGCTGGCGCCGCCGACCAGGACGCCGTCAACGTCGGTCTCGTTCAGGATGGCTGGGGCGTTGCCGGCCTTGACCGAGCCGCCGTAGAGGAGCCGCGACTTGGCGGCGACGTCCGCGTCGAAGAGGCTGGCAAGTTCGGTGCGGATGGCGCCGCACATCTCCTGTGCGTCTTCCGGGCCGGCGACTTCCCCGGTCCCGATGGCCCACACGGGCTCGTACGCGACTACGAGTTCGGCGGCCTGCTGGGTGGAGAGACGGTCGACGCCGGCGCGCAGCTGGGCCAGGGTGTGCTGGACGTGGGTGCCGGCCTGGCGGATGTCCAGGCCTTCCCCGACGCACAGCACCGGTGTGAGCGCGTGGCGGTAGGCCGCGTGGACCTTGGCGTTGAGGGTTTCGTCGGTTTCGCTGTGGATGGTGCGGCGTTCACTGTGGCCGACGAGCACGTACTTACAGCCGAGCTTGGCTAGGAACTGCCCGCTGATGTCACCGGTGTAGGCGCCTGAGTCGAACTGGGACAGGTCCTGGCCGCCGGATACCAGGTCCAAGCCGTCATCCTGGATCAGGGTTTGCACGGCGCTAAGAGTGGTGAAGGGCGGAAAGACTGCAACTTCCACCCGCCCGTAATTGTGCTTTGCCTCAGAAAGGGTCTCGGCCAGGTGTTGCAGCAGGCTGCTGCCCTGGACATGGTCCATGTTCATCTTCCAGTTGCCGGCGATAAGGGGTGTCCGGTCATAGGCGCTGTTGGCGGGCGTGCTCATGTGTTTCTCCGTATTGCTTGTTGTATGGATGGGTGATGGGCCGTGCCGTGAATGGTTGGGCTGCTGTTGGGTGCCGGGAACGCTTCTCCCGGCGCGCGACCGTCGTCGGCGGGTTACGGCGTCCGGGGCTGTTCGGCTGGTGTCTTTGCCTGCAGCCGGGTCCCGTCGAGATTGTGCAGGAGGTGCCGCGTGCCCATGCCGTAGCTTCTGATCCAGATGATGTCCGATTGCTCCGTCTTGGTCTCGATCCGCGCCACGTAGGTGTATCCGCCGGGTTCGATGACCTCTATGAGGTCGCCCGGCTGGAACGAGGTCCAGTCCTGCGGAGCCGCAATGCTGGTGTCACCGTTCCCCGTACGCTTGGTTGACCGCATCATTTCGGCGTTTCCCCTGGTGCTGCGGAGTCCATGCGCTTCCGTGCGGTGGCGAGGGCGCCTTCGACGTCGGCCAGCAGTTCCTTCCAGCTGGCGACGAACTTGTCCAGGCCTTCGGATTCAAGGACGGCGACGACGTCGTTGTAGGGGATCCCGAGGGCTTCCAGCGCGTTGAGCGTGGCGTTGGCTTCGGCGTAGGTGCCGGTGACGGTGTCGCCGGTGATCACGCCGTGGTCGAACGTGGCGTCCAGGGTCTTTTCCGGCATGGTGTTCACCACGCCCGGGGCGACGAGTTCGGTGACGTAGAGGGTGTCGGGGTACGCCGGGTCCTTCACGCCGGTGGAGGCCCAGAGCGGGCGCTGCGGCCGGGCACCGGCCTCGGCGAGGACAGCCCAGCGCTCGGTGGAGAACTGCTCTTCGTAGACCTGGTAGGCCAGGCGGGCGTTGGCCAGGCCGGCCTTGCCCTTCAGAGCCTTGGCTTCCTCGGTGCCGATGGCGTCGAGGCGCTTGTCGATTTCGCTGTCCACGCGGGAGACGAAGAACGAGGCGACGGAGTGGATCCTGGACAGGTCGTGGCCGTTGTCCTTGGCCTGTTCCAGGCCGGTCTGGAAGGCGTTGATGACGGCGCGGTAGCGTTCCAGGGAGAAGATCAGGGTCACGTTGACGCTGATGCCCTCGGCCAGGGTTGCCGTGATGGCTTCCAGGCCCTCAAGGGTGGCGGGGATCTTGATGTGCACGTTGTCGCGGTTGACCTTCTTGTAAAGGTGCTTCGCTTCGGCGATGGTGCCTGCGGTGTCCCAGGCGAGGCGGGGGTCCACCTCGATGGAGACGCGGCCGTCCACGCCCTTGGTCGCCGCGGCGACCGGGGCGAAGAGGTCGCAGGCATCGGCGACGTCCGTCGTCGTGATCTCGAAGATGGTCTCTTCGATGGAGGCGCCGGCAGCGGCCTGGGCCGCGATGGTGGCGTCGTAGTCCGTGCCGGAGGTGATGGCGGCGTGGAAGATGCTGGGGTTCGTGGTGACACCCACAACGTTCTTCTCTTCGATCAGCTTCTGCAGCGTGCCGGTCTTCAGACGGCCCCGGGAGAGGTCATCGAGCCAGATGGAAACGCCGGCGTCGGAAAGCTGCTGGGTGGGAGTGCTAGTCATTTCTAATCTCCTTGAACTGTGGGGTGCTGTCAGGACTGGAGTCCGGCGAGGGAATCCTTGGCGGCGGCGGCAACAGCCTCTGCCGTGATGCCGAATTCCTGGAACAGGCGCTTGTAGTCGGCGGATGCGCCGTAGTGCTCGAGGCTGATGGAGCGGCCGGCGTCGCCGACGAACTCGCGCCAGCCCTGCGACAGGCCGGCTTCAACGGAAACGCGGGCCTTGACCGCTGCGGGCAGGACTGCCTCGCGGTAGGCGGCGTCCTGCTTGTTGAACCACTCGACACACGGCATGGAAACCACGCGGGCTGCGATGCCTTCGGCCTGCAGTGCTTCGCGGGCCTGGACGGCGAGCTGGACTTCCGAGCCGGTGCCGATCAGGATGACCTGCGCGTCCACGGTCTTGCCGTCCTTGGACGCCTCGGCCAGGACGTAACCGCCCTTGGCGACGCCTGCGGTGGAGCCGAAGGTGTCACCCTCGGCCGCGCCCTCGCCACGGTCGTAGGTGGGGATGTTCTGGCGGGTCAGGACGATGCCGGCCGGGTTCTCGTGG
>NZ_JAGGPN010000047.1 GCF_018613795.1 Arthrobacter sp. ISL-65 | reverse complement strand
GACGACCAGGTGTTACTGGTATTGCTGTATCCGTCTCCTACTGCTTGACGGCCCGGTACTGCTGGTGTTGCTGTGGCCGTCTCAAGCTGTCCGACGACCAGGTATTACTGCAACGGTGCTTCCCCCTAAACAGGCAACTACAGCTACTTAAAGCGGGGGAACTTCCGTTCTCTTTTTCTTACGAGAAAAAAATATAACCACTCTCTGAAATCTCGTCAAATCACTTGTGGGCGCTCTGAGCTAGGTCGCCTTTTGGGTTGCTCGGGACCTACCTTGTAGGACACCCAAGCGGCAGGCGGGCCGCAGCCACTACAGAGCCGACTTACAACCGTCCGGTGAAGGATCCTTGATGGGGCGCTCCAAAGGCTCTTCCAACGTCCTCGCCATGCTTGCAGAACTTGAAGCGAACCTAACGCGTGGGGTCCAAGCTGCCGGACCGTATATACGGCAGAGGTCCGGTTCCTTTGGGGAAACGGACCTCTGTTGTCGCGACGGAGCCCTGATCCTTCTAGGGGGAGGAGTGGTCCCGTGACTAGACCTCGCTGGTTGTCTCTCGGCTTTCGAACTCGTCATCAAGTTCATAATGGCGGAACTCCGTTTCAGGGTCCGTCTCTCCGTCAAGGACTATTTCGCGGTCCAGCTGCCGCTGGACCTGGCTGTCGAGTACCTGCAGCTTTTCATTTGGTATGGCAGTGAGCTCCTCAGGGAAGGGGTCAGCGGGAGTCAGGTGCAGCTTGTCTTTCATTGCGTCCTCTCACGGGAGCGCCACGCTTTCCGGGCACTTTTCGTCCCACCATCAAACCACCCTGCGCAATCTTCATCCCCAGCAGAATGGACAAATCTTTGCAAGGACGACTGGCGGCTACAGGGGAGGGCTCCTGGGGCGCCCGTTAATCGATCCGCTTACGGGCGGGTCATTGACGGCGCATGCATCAACGTTGGTAGGGCCTCAAGGTGGGGCCGCTAGCGGTACCGGAAACAGGTACGCGGCCTCGTACGCTGATTGGTTATGCAGACCGCATACGCCGTCGGGGGGCGGTGATTGTGGAGCGGAAGTGCGCCGCCGGCGTCGCAGGCTTACTGCGGCCGGCGGCGTACCACCCGGACCCTTGGCTGGCTCCCGTTCTGCTACAGAAGGTTCCACACAGGCCAAGCCCCGCAACTGCTTAACGGGCGGCCTTCATGGTCTCTTCTGTTCCTCAAGATTGGATCAAGTTTGTCCTGAGTCGGACGCCGTTTAAAACTGGGCAGAGGGAATCGGACTGGTTCCCGTACGGGCAGTCGAATCTTTCTCACTATTCCGAAGCGATGTGTCTACTCATAACCCAGGTGCCTCGAATTGCTAGCCATATGAGCCAGTTGGTCGCCCAGGGGTGCGACATTTAGCGATCACAGAACACCGCCATTTATCGCCAAAAGTCACACGACTTATTTGAAGCCGTTCCGGAGACTGGTCAAAAACGGTCGTTTTTGATTTGTCCGGGGGGATGGAGGAGAGCGTCAGGCCAAAAGAAAGGGAGGCCGGTGCTGCATGCCCGGCCTCCCTTTCCTCTAGCGGAGGAAGCACTACTCTACGCCCGTCCTGGATTCAGGGATCGATTCAGTAGAAGGAGATGAGCTCGACGAGCTCCCCAACCCTGTCCTCAGGATAGTTCCGGGCGATGTCGGCCTGGCTGAGCATGCCGACCAGGTCATGGCCATCGATGACAGGCAACCTCCGCACCTGGTGCTCCCCCATCGTCCTGATCGCGTCCTCAATGGAATCATCAGCGCCGATGGTCACCGGCTTGCCCTGGCCAAACTCCCCGGCCTTTGCCGTCCGCGGGTCACCACCCTCCGCGAAGCATTTGATGACAATGTCGCGGTCTGTGATCATGCCCTTGAGCCGGTTGTCCTCTCCGCAAATTGGCAGGGCGCCGACATCCAGCTCTTTCATCTTCCGGGCGGCTGCTTCCAGGGTTTCGTTTTCACCGATGCACTCAGCACTGCCGGTCATGATGTCACGTACTGTCGTCATGGCGTTCTCCTCAGATGTTTCGAATGGGGCTGGCAGCGGCCGCCGTTCTGCGTGACCCGGCAACCGCCACGCCTGCACGGTAAATCCGCCGCCTACCTGTGTCCAGACCTTCAGATCGATCCATAAGGCGACACCGAGAAATAACGGCCAACCCCCGGCTGGGCACCTCGTCCCTCACGGATCTGGTACAGGCCATTCATCAGCACTGCGCCGTCCTCACGACTCGCCAGAAGGCGCCTCAGCGCGGTAGATCTTCTCCGCCAATGCCCTTGAGTAACCTCCCGCATGCTGCACCCCGCGCCCAGACTGCTGTTTTTCCCTACCCGCCGGCGCGTAGCCTGAGCGCACGCCAACGACACGCCGCTGTGCGTCCGCCACGAAAGGAAGCCTCGGTTGACATGACCGTCAAGGATCACTGGGACCGGCTCGATCCGGACACGAAGAAGTGGCTCCTGACGTGACGACGCGCCGCTGGGGCACGACCCTTTCACAAAAAATACGCAGCCAGCCAGCCCACGGCGCCCTGAGCCGGAAGTCTTGGGACCGGCGCCGGACTGGATGTCCACCTCCACTGGTGAACGGCGGCAGCAGCAATCAGCCACAGTGGCAGCGAAATCCTTTGCCTAGGTTTCTGTCGCGTCGAAGATCCGGGCTTCCACGGAAGAAGCCTGGGCAGTCGCCTTGGCTCTCATGAAGTCGAGGTCCTCCGCAGAGAGCACCATCTGGCCGTGACTGTCACGTTCGATGTTTCTCCCGCCGGCCGCGGTGCTGATCTTCGCGGACATGGCGCGGGGCAGGATCTGACATCCCGGGTTGTCCGTGAGCCACTTCTGCGTCGCGGAATCGAGCCTGTCCCATAGCTCCCTGATGTACATCTTGATGAATGCGCCTTTCCCCACGGGCTTCACTTGAGCGCCGGAAACCGCCGTCCCGGCTGGTCAGCCTAGGTTACGCCCGGCCAGCGTGGAACGACAGAAACCAAAGCCTGGCCTCCACGGGCACGCCACGTGGGTGCCATCAACGGTCGGTGTGTCAGGGCAGCCAGAGGGCTGGGCGGGCCGCCTGCGCGGGCACAGGGGACTCCACCGCCGTCGGTATATTCCCGGTCTACGCTCAGGAAGGTGGGCCAAGGAGTGGCTGTGATGAACCAGCACGCGTCACTGGCCAACGCCCACGAGGGCAGGTGCCGGCCGATCCTGAGCCCCGTTCCATGAGAAGTTTCAAGCCTCACGGTCCCTCCGATAGGGCGACGGACGCCCAGGGCATCCGGTGATGGTTAGTCATGGTAATGGGTGCGGACGGGCAGGCCGTCATTGGCCAAGGCTGCGACGACGCAGGCCGCGACTTCATGCAGCTTCACGTTCCGGCTCATGGAGGCTTTCCGGAGAATGTCGAAGGCGGCTTCCTGCCCGCACCGGTTCTGGGCCATGATCGCTCCGGTAGCCAGGTCGATAACTGTGCGGGACTGCATTGCGGCGCTCAGGTCGTCCCTGGCGTCACGGAGTTGGGCCATCCGCAGGGCCAGCTGCAAGGACTTCGATGCCTGCCCTGCGTAGGCTTCTGCGCTGGCAATGGTCGCGCCGCTGAATCCCCGGGATCATGGCTGTAGAAGTTCAGGGCGCCGCGCGTTTCACCTTCGAGCTGGAGCGGAACGGACAGGATGGACCTCCCCCCTGACCGGCCACGGCGCCGGTGTATCCGGGCCAACGCTCATCGCTCATCAGGTCCGGGACGTGCACGGCGACCAGGTCCCGCATCGCAGCCTCGCAGGGCCCGTCGCCCTAGCTGTTCTCGGTTTCGTTCATGAGCCTGGCGCAGGGGTTACCGCTGGCCACGGTCGATGCTTTCTTCCGGCGGATCAGGGTAATCCCGCAGAACACCTCATGGGCGGGGCTGCTGAGCCGAGATGCGGAGAACACTGCCAGGTCTTCAAGGAACTGCCCAACGTCGGGGCTGTCCAGCACAAGGTCCTGCAGGTACCGGGCAACATCACCGAACGTTTCAACGGCAAATTCCTCGCCGGGCATCGGGGCCTCCATTCAACAACCACCGACCGGTCCGCAACACCCGGTCCTAGCCCGTCAGGGAGCAGACCCCCCTCTGCCTAAAGGTTCGTTCAGCATACCGCCGCCCCGCCCGCATCTACCCCGGGCAGACGACAGGACGACCGGGGCATGCGGCCCGCCCGGATCCCGCGGGGAAGCAACGAGAGGGCCGCCCTTGAATGACGCAGTTCCGGGGATTCTTGCCAGTGCGCTGCCAATCCCCATAGGTTAGGGGCGGTGGATGACACCGCGATCGCCGGGCGCCGATCGCCCAGGGGGAGCAGAACGACGCAAAGGAGCGGACGTGGCAACAGGGACAGTGAAGTGGTTCAACGCAGAAAAAGGCTTCGGCTTCATCACCCCGGATGACGGGTCGGGTGAAATATTCGCACACTACTCCGCCGTCTCCAGCAGCGGCTACCGACTGGACCAGAACCAGAAAGTCCAATTCGATGTCGCTCACGGCCCGAAGGGGCCCGTGGCAGAAAACATCCGCACGGTCTAGGGTTCCGCCGTCCTTTTGACGGCAACCGCTGACGGCCGACGACGGCGGGGCGATACCCCGTCTCAAGAGGGCACTCACGTCGCCGGCCCCGCCTCAGTCCGGACAAGCGTGCCGGAAACCACACTGATGCGGGAGACCTGGGCCACCACATGGGCCTCAACATTTACTGCCGCCCATCTCCAGTCAACACCCTCCGGGTGTGCACGGCACGGGTGGACGATACCTGTTTTTCATCTCAGCCACTCCGCATCTGCGCAGAAGACAAGGACCGGACAAAACCCATGCATCGCGGCACCCTGGACTACGTACGTGAGCGGGACGCCATCGAACGCGCCGCACACGCCCGGGCCGTCGCCGGCAGTAAAGGAAGGCCCTCAGTTGTCCACCCAACCAAATTTGACCTCCGGGACACCGGACTGACCATCCCCAAGTTCGTAGAGAAAACAGGGAACGCCCGATCGAGCCTTTACCGGCACCTACCGCCCAGGCCACCCGAACCCCTGATCGCCGGTGGATCGCCGGCACCGGTCCGTGCAGAGGATCCCAGCCAACAACCGCCCGGCGGGCATTGAATGCAAGACTCCTCGATTCTGGTCTTCCACCTGTCTATGCCGGTACCCTCGGTGCCGCGCTTCTGATGTTCCTCGGCCAGCTCGCCGCCTTCAACATCGACCGGGGCCACCTCGTACGGCGGGCCTCAGCCGTCTGGGGTGATACACGGGCCGAAGCCGCCCAGGCCAATGAAGACACCTTCCACTACACAAACGCTGCACCGCAGGCAGCAAAGTTCAACCAGGGCATGGAACTCTGGCTGGGTCTGGAAACCTACCTGCTGAATAACGCAGCCGATTACCGCCGGCGGCTCGTCGTCTTCACCGGGCCCGTCTTCAGCGACAGCGACCCCGTGTACCGGGACGTTCAGATCCCCTTACGGTTCTTCAAGATCGCCGCGTTCATTCACAACGCCACACTGGCAGCAACCGGGTACATCGTGGACCAGACACCAGTGCTGCCCGACCTGACACGGCCAGAACTTCAGGAAGGGCCTCCCCCGCTCGGCCCGTTCAGAACCTTCCAAGTACTGATCCGGGACATCGCTGCCCTCACCGGACTGGACCTCACGCAACTGACCGCGGCAGACCGTATGCCGATCGCAGCGGCACAGCCAGCAGCCCGCCCGGCCCCCACCTGGCGGCGCCTCCGCTCACCGGAAGACCTCGATCTGAACTTTAACCTGAACGATTAGCAGTGAGCAGACACCGCTAAAACCGCGCAGGCTACCAAGTGTCCGCGCCAGACGATGCGGCCACGCATGGCGGTGAACTACGCCGGCATAACACCGGAAATACTGAAGATCGGCCGTGAAGCCGGCCGAAACTTAGTCGCGGCGGGTTCTGCCTTCCGTGTCGTCATCGGTGCGGCCCGGCACGGCATCCTCGTCCTCTGGAACACCGTTGCGCTGGCCGGCTGTAGTTCCGCCCTGGTGCACCGTTCCGGCATCACCGTAGTCACCCTCGCCGTACTCGCCGGCTCCCCTGGGGTCAGCGCCGGTGTCCACCGTTCCGGCGTCACCGTAGTCGCCTTCGGCGTACCCGCCGGCTCCTCTGGGGTCAGCGCCGGTGTCCACCGTTCCGGCGTCACCGTAGTCGCCTTCGGCGTACCCGCCGGCTCCCCTGGGGTCAGCGCCGGTGTCCACCGTTCCGGCGTCACCGTAGTCGCCTTCGGCGTACTCGCCGCCTCCCTCGGCGCCAGCGCCGGTGTCCACGATTCCGGCGTCACCGGTTGCGTATTGGGCGCCCTCACCTTCTACGGCAGGATTTGGCGTGCTGATGTGGCGTTTCGGGGCATCGGTCTCGTTGTTCTCCGACATGGCGGATCCTTCCTGCAAGCAGTGCGCCCGACTAGCGTGTATGGAAGTTTATCGACGATCCTGGCGCGGCGACAGTGCTCTTTGGCGGGGCATGAAAGTCCCTGGAGCGACTGAGCGCAGAACGGGGTAGCTCGCCTCCGCAGATAGCCCCGGACATTTATGGGTGAGCGGCCCAGCTTCATAGGGTCCAGCGGGCTTTTCCCAAGGCGCATCTGTCAGGCTCTGGTTATCTGATCGGAAAGTGGATCTCTGAATGGCTCGACCAGCCCGCCGGGCCCGGCAGCGCACCCCCCAAGTCAACGCCGGACCCGGCGGACCCAGCCAAAAGCTGAACCCTCAGTCCACCTCAGCGAGGGCCGGTTGCCCGGGCGAAGCGTGTGCCCTTCCCGGCCTGGCTCCGGGCAGGACGCTCCATTCAGTAATCACGGATTCCTGAGGAAGTCCTCGGCCTGGTTGGCCGGACTGAGGCGGGACGGGGGGCCGACGACGGCTGGGGGTGAGAGTTCCCTGTCTCTGAGGGCTCTCGTCGTCGCCGGCCCCGTCTCTGTTCCGGATGTTGCCTCCGGAAAATCGTAGGGGCCCCGGCCGGGTCAGCCCGTCCGGGTGCTGCCATGCCCTCAGTCAACCCTGAGCGGGACGCCGGGGCACGAGTAATTCCTACCTGTTTCTGGGGTCCGCCCGGTACCCGGTTGTGGCTGGGCACCGGCGCGGCGCGGGCCATGAATGGTTGGGACCGACGGCGGGCTGGGTCGAGTATCAGGCATGGGGGGAACCTGTATCTCTGTCCGCCGCCGGCCTGCTGTCAGTTTACGCCCGGGCCGCCGGTCCCGGCCCAGCTGGTTGATCAGACCGGGTCCGGCGGGCTGCCGGCCCCGGAGAGCTCTCCCGGCCAGCAAAGGCCAGCATGGCCGACGATTCTTGGGGAAACCTTTAACCCGTCATGAGTTTCAGTCGGGCGCGGATACGGAAAATGCGCCCCCGCTATAGGGAGGGCGCATAATTCCGTGCTGTTAGTTCTGTGAAATGGTGACGGGGCCTTGGTCCGTTGTACATACGGTCGCGGTGGCTCCCGAACGATCAACCTGTGTGGCGAGGACGGCGACGGGGCCGACCTTCACGCCGCAGATGGTCGCCGCGACCTGGGCTGCTACCCCGATGCGGGCGTCATTCAGAATCGAAATGTCCCCGACCGATACGTTCACTAGTCCGTCCTGGACCACAATCGGCGGTGCGGCGGTGGCGGGGGCCATTCCGCCCGCGAAGAGCAATGATCCGGCGAAGACTGCTCCTGCTGTGGCTTTGGTAAAAGCACGCATGGTTAACTCCTTGTTGACGACGTGATTTGGATCACATCAATATTGGGGTGCGATGTGGATGCCATCAATGTTTGGGGTGCATCAATGTTGGGTGCGATGCGGGTCGCATCAATGTTGGGATGCGACGTGGTTTACATCGGTGTTGGGTGTGATGTAGATAACTTAAACATAAAGATCAGCATACTTAGCAGTCAAGGGGGAGAAGCTGGATCACGGCTCGTGGGACACTCCTCGCCGGAGTTAGATTGGCCCCGGCTCAGCGTAACTGAGGTGTTCGCGCAGGTCACAGCGCCTAACCACCCCAAGCCTGCGGGCTGTTGAATCAGACCCGGCACCGAAAAGATCTCAAAAAAATCTCAGTTGGATGGCCCCGCCGACGAACAGGGATCCGCTTTTCAGTCGAGAAGCGTAGTTCAACTTCGATGTTCACCCAGTGGCATGGACCGGACCTGTTTATGGGGGAGGATCCCTCCGCGCCGGAGGCGGCAATGCAAAGATGAATTGTGGCCGCTGTAAGAGGTGATGCTGTTCCGAATCCGGAGTGGGTACTGATGTACCGGGCCGGTCTTTCCCGCGGCCGCATCGCCGAACTGACCGGCAGCTCGCCGTCCACGGTGAGCTACCACCTCAGGGCGGCCAGGGCCGCGGACCCGGCACTCCGCGCCGCACACGAAAAGGTAGCCGCGCCGAAAACAAGCCGGGTCACCTATCAGGGGCTGGACCGGATGAAAGAACTGATCGCGGCAGTGCAGGAAACGGGCCGATATCCCTCCCAGTCCGCCAGCGACCCTCGCCCCTGCCTACCGCGAGGGACTCAGCGTCCTGCCGGACTGGGAGGGCACTCCCCGCACAATCGTCTTCCAAACCAGATGGCAGGACAGGCTGGCAGCCCTGACGGCCTACCGCGCCGCAGGAAAGGATTGGCCCCTGCACCAGAGAACAACCGGAGAAGAGCATCAGCTCGGCGTCTGGCTGCACGGCCAGCGATTCGAGCTGCGCCGCGGCGAGCTCGACCCCCGGAAAGCTGCGGCACTGGACGCGGCGGTGCCGGGGTGGCGGACCGGCAGGAAACGCGGATCGACGGCGGACGAAGCCAGATGGCAGGACCGCTTGGCGGCCGTGGCCACCTACCGGGCCGCAGGGCGGGACTGGCCACGGTCCAAGGCCAAAGCCGGCAGCGAGGAGCATCAGCTGGGCGTCTGGCTGCACGCCCAGCGGATGAGGCAGCGCAGCGGCAAACTCACTCCTGCAAGGGCACAGTCGCTCAACGCGACGGTACCGGGATGGCGGACCGGCAGGAAACGCAAGGCTCAATCCTGAGTCTTCCTCCGATGCGGCAATGCATTTAGGGCATGTCCAGCCTCCGCGAGGCGGCGAAGAAGGACGCGCAGATCCTCGGGCACGAACCTCGTTCAAGTCAAGTCCGATAGGAAGTCCCTCTGGGGCCAACGTCACCGTCCCGTCAACGCGAACCGCCGAAACTGCGGCTTGAACAGTGGTTCTCCGCCGGGCCATCCCCGAACAACACCCCCCGCCGCTCACGGAAGAGTCATTATCAAAGAGTGGCCCATGAGGCAAGTGTTATCTATTATTACTAATGAGACTTGCAGTTAGTGTGTTGCATATGGTGTTGGCCATGCCGCAGAGACCAGCGTCCGCAGCCACCGGCCAGCACAGATCGGTGTATCACGGGTCGTAGCACTGCGAAGGAGAATCCATTGGGGGAAATCCACGCCGCGTGTCAGCATCTGCCACGCGAACCCGGCGACTGTCCATGTTCGTCCATCAAGCCCTGGCCCGTGCCCGCGCGGCAGCTGTTCCCTACAAGCTCGGTGAGGTAGTCGCCGGTGATGACCCCTTCAACGGCCGCAGGGAAGGCCTCGTGGCCGTCAAAAAAGGCACGTTCATTGGGCTGCAGACCACAGACAACGTCTTCTAAACGTACCCAGCCATCTGATCCGAATCCGCGAGAGCCTGAGTGAGATGTCCATTGCAAACGTGCCCACCCAATACCTGACCATCGCCGAAGTAGCCACGATACTGCGTGTGTCAAAGATGACCGTCTATCGACTGGCCCGGGCCCCACGCCCTGGCCTCGGTGCGCTTCGGAAACTCCTACCGCATTCCTGAAAACGCCGTCGAAGAGTACATCAGGAGGGCTGGCGCCCCCCAGGAGAGATCAGAGCCTACATGAAGAGGCAGTTTGATTCAGGACAGTAGTGACAGGGTGGATTCTAGTGCAGAGTCATGCCGCACTCTGCGAATCGGACGGAAGACGGGCTCGAAGTGGAGAAACGGATACCGGCACAAAGACCCGAAAACGGGGCCGGGCAAGTCGAAGGAGCCTTCAAACGGGCCCTCATCGAGGAAGCCGCTGACAAGGCTCGACAGGGAACAACGGGATGTCCTGGTGGCCCTGCCTTACCGCAGGTCCCCGGTGAGCGAGGTGGCCGCGCAGCTAAACATTCCGGCCGGCACGGTAAATGCTCGGGCTCTCTCTGCGCTGAAGGCAATCCGCAGCTTCCTCAACCAGAGCCCGCAACCATAACCGGCCGTAGCCGCAGGGCCTCAGGTTACGTAGCCGGCTTACATGTTCCCGGCCCGAGGGTCCTGGACATGCTGACGCTGAGAGTCCCAGCGATTTCCTGCAGCTTCTTGCCCTGACGCCGCAAGTCCACTGAATATGTCAACCATATTTGGCCCCGGTAGGACCGTTGTTTTTGACCCCTTGGAGTGGTCTGCCCAGTCGGGTCGGCTGCACGCGTACCTTTGTGGCTGCGGTCCTCTGGTCTCCGCTGCAACCACTGAGGTGTGAGGTGCTCCGGGAGTCCTGACACGAGATCCCGTGCATAGTCGATCCAACGCCGGTGCTTGAGGGGGGCCGTCGCCCCGAATCAGTTCCCGCTCTGCCCGGCTCCGCCCCGTCATCTGACAGCAGGACTGAGCGGACGGGAACTATTCGTGCCTCGGGGTTTGCCCGTACAGCCAGCTCATGGCTTCTTGGGCATCCGTGAAAAACTGGGTAGGGCATTGGGGCCGGTGGAGCCCAAGCATTCGATGGGCGATGACCCGGTCTACCGGGGACGAACCAAGGATGGCGAAGGCCCGAACAGTACTCACCTCACTGTAGAAGCTGACCGCCTCCCTGCTGACAGAACCGACCCCAGTGACCTGAAGCAGTACCACGGATGGCCTGCCTCCTGCCAGGGCAAGTAAATTCTCCCTGGCGAGGGCCCAGTCCCCGGCTGTCATTCGGGCACCTGGTCGCAGGGCGATCCTGATGATCCCGTCACTGATCACGTCTGCGGAGACGTTACACCGCACAGCAGCGAACTGAGCTGGTTGCATCCCTAGTGGTCCCCCCGATGAAATGTCTTTCGTCACAGAGTAACCACTACCTGCCGGTGAATTGAGTTTTTCATCAAGTTCTAAAATGATGAAGGACGCGCTGTTCTGGCCCACCTGCGAGATGAGGCACGGATTTCAGCGCACATGGTCCTCCGGATGCACGCGTCCGCGTTGGGGGAGGGACCGCGTGGAGGGCTCGGGGATCACGGTCCCCGGGCACTTCCACGGCACCGCGAGGGAGGTGCAGCTCATGCAGCCGGGCTGCATCCTCGAACGCCGGCTGACCAAATGCCGGCGCGTCCCCGAGTCGGAGGTGGTCAATCAAGGACACTGTCCAAGCCAGATGCCAGGTGCCGTCAGAAACGGTCATTTTTGACCCTAGTGCCAGAGTTCCGGATCGCTGGCGTTGCCGAACCACAGCCAGTACTGAACAGACGACGAGTCTCCTACCCATAGACTTCCTGCTATGGAAGTGAAGTCCGTCAATCCAGCAGTTCTGCGTTGGGCCGTTAACGACGCCGGCTACGATGCCGAAGCCTTGGCGGACGCCACCAAGCGATCCTCCGATGTCGTAGAAAATTGGCTGGAAGGAACTACCAAGCCTCATAAGGGCGACCTGGACAAGATCGCGAAGCTACTCGGGCGCAATCCCTACTTCTTCTTTCGGGCAAAACCACCTGAAACAGTCCCAATCGTCGCAAAATTTCGTAAGTCCATCGAAGATCAGGCAGTTCAGCCTGTCGAGGAGCTGAAAGAACTTCGCCATGCTCGATCCGTCCAGAAGGTCGCGGACTGGGCAGCGCAGGAAAGCGATGTTCACGCCCACTTGACCCGGCGCTATAGCTCTCCTGAAAGAACCGCTCGTGACTTCAGGGAATCGCTTCACTACACGCCTTCCGATCAAGTTGGCGCATCCAGCAAGTCTGCTGTATTCCGAGACTTTCGCCAGCAAGTCGAGAATCTCGGAATTGTCGTTCTGCTTAGAAACGCTGGATCAAATAACTTCCGGGGGTTCTCGCTGCCCCACGGCCGTGTGCCGCTGATCTACATCAATGCCGCGTACGACCTTGCGACGTTGCGTACCTTCACCTTGCTACATGAGGTGGCCCATCTGATTCGAGATGAGGAAGCGGTCTGCCATGACAACGACGGCGAGGTGGAAGCGTGGTGCAACAGGTTCGCTGCTGCCGTCCTTATGCCAGAGAGTCATCTAAGGACGTACCTTAAGAGCAAAAAATTCACCTCGCTCGACGGAAATTTGGAGGCGGTACGCCTAATTTCCAACCGCTACGGCGCTAGTTGGGCAGCGGTGGCTATTAGGTTGAAATCGTTGGGCCTGGCAACTCAGCAGCTCATTGATCTCGTCGAACAGACGCGTGGTGAGTTTCTGGAGAAGAAATCTGCATTTTCTACAGTCAGACAAACCGTCCCAGTTAAGAGGCGGGCCGAGTTTGGCGCAACCTATCCGCGGCTTCTTATCGACGCGATGGAACATGGCCGGCTGAGCGCTCTAGATGCAGCAAGGTACCTGCGAGCTGACGGACCGCAGCTTCGAGAGCTCGCTACTGTCCTCAATAGTGGGGCATAGGGATGGACGTTTACGTAGTGGACGCTTACGCCCTGGTCGCACTCGAATCCCGGTGTGCATCCGAACGGGATGTGCGGGCCTGCCTGATTACAATGACCACAAACGTGCAGGCGGGCCTCCTCACGTTCCCGGATCGGGTCGTAAAACATTGCCATCACTTCGACTCCAATGGGACCGGGTATATGTGGGCGCATGCCTGCAGTGGGCATCGGCAGGAGCACGCGGCTCCGGACTCTGAGATCGGGCTCGTCATGGCCAACCATCCAGAGCTAATGCCGGACGAGCAAGATCCGAAGGCACGTAAAGACGTGAATGCAACCCCGGTCGATGTCCTCGCTCTCGCCCTCAGTCTAAAGAGTCAAGGACATAGCGCGACAATTATTTCCGAAGAGCCGCTCAGCCTACCCGATCGGGACACGCTAGCGACCGTAGCCCCAAAGTTCGGCATATCGGTCAAAACGCTTGAGGACTACATGATCGGTGAAGGACTAGCTCAACATTTGGCTGCCTAAATCTAATAGTCGAATACCTGAGTCTCCTTGGTGGTGCTAGGCAGGTAATTTGCAAGCCAGGTTTCGTCGGTTATTCCTCGACCCGCAAGATCGGCAAGGAGTAGCTCGCAGAACAGGAGCAGCGCGCGGGCGGGGTCCCCTAGCAGATGCTTTCTGCCATAGGCTTGCAGGGCAGTTGCAGGATAGACCACTTGATCGATGACTCGGGACATCTCGACTTGCGGCCCCCCGGGAATCCGCGGAGGTAACTCCTCCCACTGCTTGGAGAGCTTCTCTTTGGTATCCGGGTCGGTCTTATGAAGTGGAACCAATTCAGGAACGTAGGGACTTGCTGAGGTGGCACTGCCCACCAATCCGGGGGAAATGATGCACGTCAGATCAGGGCGCTCCGCTTTTGGAAGATTCGCGATGGCTTCGACAATGGAGGCCGTCGCACCCTTGACGCTGAATCCAAACAGTACAAACATCGGCGGAGCGGTGTTCGATCGTGAATCCTGAAGCGCGTTTAGCTTCACCTTTTTACTCTTAAAGTCATTAATTGCTTCGCTATCCACGGTTGTCTTGACTTCGATGGCCATAACGGCTGTCTCAACAGGGAATAGCAGCTGGCTAGTCTGCGCGAGCAGCTGAGGTTGCTTTGCTTCGTCAAAGAGAATGATGTCGGTCTGTGCGGAACGTTGCCCCGTTCGATCAAAGATTATGCCGGTCCCAACACCAAGCGAAGAAGGCAGGAGGCTGGTGAGTAGCTGAGCTAGGGAAATCTCGTTCGCACGCCCTTTCTCACCGTTGTGCTCAACTAAAGAGTTCAAGACGTTGATCTCGATCTGCAAACGCCGAGTGACCCCTGACCAATACTCCTCGATAATGCCCTGCATATAGATGACTTCCTGTTCCGGCCTACGTGATCGTTTAGTTCAACAACTTTCACTCAAGCATTACACTGCCGGAAAACGCTACGCTCCTGCTCGCCCTCGCAGGCGTCAGCCGGGCGCTCCTCCTTTAGCCCGATACGGGGACCTGATGTGCTCGAGCGAGGAGCACCATAAAAGGCGGGCTCAACCGCAGAACCCCGCCGGCTTCTCGGCCTGCAGTGCTTTGCCCTCGGCTACTCAAGCGCTCTAGGCCACGCAGTGCTCCCTCATCACTGCGAACGAGGCACCCAGAAACGGGCCCTATTGATATGTTCTCCGCTGATGTCTAGTAGAGGAAAATCGCCGCCTTAACGAT
Source organism: Arthrobacter sp. ISL-65 (assembly GCF_018613795.1). GTDB lineage: Bacteria > Actinomycetota > Actinomycetes > Actinomycetales > Micrococcaceae > Arthrobacter. Next base: position 11,794 of record NZ_JAGGPN010000047.1, on the reverse strand, counting down.
CCCCTCCCCCACCGCTGGACAAGGACGACGTCAGAAACCGTCATTTTTGACACAAGCTGTGGACAGAAATGGGCCAGAGTCGGAACGGCCGAGCTGTCCGCCCGTCGTCCACCGGTACGCTTCGAGGGAGATCCACTGGGCGCGAAGAAGGGGACGCTCCGTGAACCCTTTTGTGGCCAGCGGGCAATACATAGTGTGAGCACAGACAGCGACATCATCAGGCGGTCCCGGGACAGTCCCGCAGCTTTCGGGGAGTTGTACGACAGACACGCCTCAGTCATCTACAGATACGCCGCCGGACGGGCGGGCGACTTCGCCGCAGACGACGTCACGTCAGAAACCTTCCTGGTGGCCTGGGAACAGCTGGAGGCCTACGACCTCGACCGGAATGATGCCCGGCCCTGGCTGTTCGGCATCGCCACCAATCTGCTCCGCCGGCATCACCGCGCCGAAGCCAAGATGCTGAAAGCGGCGTCTAAAGCCGCATCACGAGAGGCAGTCGGCGACGATTCGGACCGGGTTGCCGCCCAAGTCGACGCCGTTGTGGCGATCGGGCGCATCGCCATCAGCCTGAAAGCTATGGCCGCCATCGATCGGGAAACACTGCTGCTCTACGCCTGGGCAGACCTGACCTATGAGGGCATCGCCTCCGCCATGGACGTTCCGGTCGGAACCGTACGGTCCCGCCTGAATCGCGCCCGCCGGACCCTGCGGACCCAACTTAACCTCGGACTACTTGATGAAACGGAGAACGACCATGGACGACTTGCAGCTGCTCCGCGAAATGCGTAGCGATATCGGCTCCGCCCCGCCGGCCACCCTGGCCCGCGGCCGCAACAACCTCATGTCCAAGATCGGCTCCACTTCCCGTCCCGAGGCAACGACCCGTACGCACGCTCCAGCCAAGGTGAGTCCCATCCGGATCCGGCGCCGCGTCCTGATGGCCTCGGCAGCCGCCGCCCTGCTCGTGGGCGGAATCGTAGCGGCCGACGTTGTCCTGCCGGGCCAATCCGGAGCAACCGCCGAAGCGGCCGAGGTCTTAAACAACGCCGCGGCAGCCACCATTCAAACCTCCGACCCGGTGGTGGGACCGGGCCAGTACCTGAAAATCGAAACCACGGCTGTCTACAGCGCCGGCTCAGTCGCCGCCGACGGAACCCAGACTTCGTGGCTGGATAAGACCGGAGGCCAGGTCTACGTGCCGGCAGACCGGAAGCGGGAATGGGTCTGGAACCGCGAAGAACGTGTCCCCCTTGAGTCCTCCAGCAAAGCCGCCAAAGCTGCCGCAGCCGAAATACGGAAAGCAGATCAGGGACGGCCTAAAGGGCAACCCTCGATCGTCGGGATTCTGCGTGCCCCCGGAGGTGCCTTTTACGGCAACAAACCAACAGCCATTATCGGCACGCCCCTCACCGAAGCCGGCAGCCTGCCCAGGGATCCACGAGCCCTCCTGAACATCATCCAGGAACGCACAAAAGGCGCCGGCCCGTCGCCTGAGATGGAAGCATTGATCACCATCGCAGATGCCCTGCGCACCGGGGTCATCCCCGCCGACCTACGCGCTGCCCTGTACAAGGCCGCAGCTCTCATCCCCGGTGTCACTGTCGTGGACAAGCAGGCAACACTCAATGGCAAGACCGGAACAGCCATAGGAATCCAGTCACCGGATGGAGGCGCCCGGCAGGAAATCATCATCGACCCGGTCACGGGGCTGATGATCGGAGAACGGGACGTTTCGCTGAAGGCCACCGCTGATTTCCCCGCCGGGACAGCCACGTCGTGGACCTCCGTGCAGACATCCGTAGTGAACTCCGCCCCGTAGCCCCAACTGAACGAGAATTGGCCGCCTGGAAGGCAACCTCCGGGCGGCCATTTATCCCTGAGGGCCACAGTCCAGAGCCCCGACTCATCCGCAAAGCGAGTCAAAAACCCCTTCATGTTCAGTTTTGACAATGCCGCATTCGATAACCGTCGTTATTGACGTAGGCAGTTGTCCTCCTCCGAATACGTCTGCTTCGCACGAGGGACGCCTACGCCGCACCACTTGTTGTGCTAACTCTGATCGCGTCTGAGATTTGTTTGAGTTTGATTAGCCAGTCAGGCCATGGCGGGTCGAGAGTGTCAATCTTGCGATCATCCTGCTGCACCATCACGACTCCGTCCTCGGCTTGCCAGTCCCAGTAGGCGACGTCTGAGCCGTTACCGACGAAACGGATTCGCAGGTAGGACCCGTCCAGCCCGCCGAGGAAGGTTGCGACTGCGAGCCGCTCCAACGCATGGCGCGCCATGTCGTGAGTGAGGGACGAAACCGGCGCCAAGACTTCGAGCACGCCAGATCGATAATCGACGGTTCGTGCCCCGGCTCGTCGCCTAACGCTGCGTTGTTGCCATTCAGCTGACCTGTTCCTCAGCCCAAGGGGGGCGAGGACAAAATCGATGAGTTCACCGGGGCTCGACTCCGCCGCGAGGTCGGTCACGACAGTCACGAGCGCTTGAGCGAGCTCCGGTCGTGGCTCGGCGATTGTGAGGAGGTTCTTACTGAGGTCGAAGTCATCATCGACGATGAGGTGGCGCACTTGGTCGCGCACCGCTATGCGGGTATTCCGGTCCAGGTCGAGGCCGCTGCTTCGTGCGATCGCGTGCAGGGTCGTCGCCCGAACATTTGTTTCCTCGAGGAGCTTATCGACCTGGGTCCGTTCGTCGGCCTCGAGGTTCGTCAGAAGGCCCGGTGCGTCACGCGTTCCCCAGAGGAGTCGCCAGATGGCGACCTGGGCTTTGACAGCGTGGTTGGGGTCGACGCCGCCGCGTTCCAGAAGTCGGGCGAGGAGGTGGTTGAAAATCACCGAGTTCTTCGCAGACACAATGGGGCCGAGCTCGTCGGTGAAGGCCTGGTCCAGGGTTGCAGCCGCGTACCGCTTCACGAAGCGGGTGAAGGCCAGGCGGGTTCGGGTGGTCACGTCCAATGTGCGGCGTGTGAGCTCGTCGTCAAGTTCGTTCTCGCTGTCCTCGGCGGTATCCGAAGCGTCTTGGCTTCCTTCGTCGGCGAGTTCCGATTCGTCATCCGCTCCGGTCCCCAATGTGGTTTGCTCCACGCCGAGGTCCCCGAGACGTCCGGCGATGGCGGCGAGGATGAGTTGGATGTCGGTGGGTGGTGCACCGGCGGATCGCCCGTGGGTGAAATATCCAATGAAGCGCGGATCGCGGCGGACCCTGCTCCAGTCGAGGTCTTCCCAGCTGATGACTTCGCCGCCGTCGCTCGAGGGCGGTGGATGGTTTCCCGGTTGGGCAACGCGCCAAGCGGAGACGGGGTCGAAGACTAGGCTGCTCTCCAATTCCTGGAGGAGCGCATAGAGGTCTGCATCACGATCGGGCAGGTCGGCGATGCGGTGCAGCTGGTCCCGGCCGCCGGCCTTCTGTAGGCGTCCGCGAATAGCCGCGAGTTGGTAGGGCCAGCTGTAACTGGGCATGGATTCGTCCTTCCCCATTTGGATGGTGAGGGGGCCACCGTCGGCGACCATCGTGGCGGACTCATCGTTGAGGTCGAGCTCGACGATGTGGCCGCGCATGCGCTTTGTGGTCCACATGACGCCCGCGTTGAAAGCGGAGATCACGAGTTCGAGTTCATCGTCAATGGTGCGGTCAAACATGATCGTGAGGAGGCGTCCGTCGAGTCGGCTCCACAGCACGACCGGATGTGCTGGCGCTTCCACTGTCTCTTCAGTCGAGCGATAGGTCAGGCCGATCACAGCGGCGTCTTTGACGTCGCTGCGCCGCAGGTGGTCGTACATCGCTGCGAAGCCGCCCGGGTCTGCGATGGTGATGATCCCGGCTTCGACATTCCCATCGGCAGCTGTACGTAACAGTGCGGATCGTGAGAGGTTGGCGGAGCCAGTCAGGATGGCCTCTCTGGTGTCGCCCTTGAGATGGATCCACTTGGCGTGGATGTAGGTCGCTGGGTCGGAGGTGACCTCGATGATCTCCAATGCCGCATTCATGGTCTTCGATAGTGCCGATGCCAGCCGCTCAGGGTCGACGGAGGTATCCCTGCTGACTAGGACCCTGAGCCGCTCGGGTGTGAACAATTCCATCAGGCGCTCCAGTGCCGCGCAGTCCGGGTCGTGGAAGGGTGCGTGGGTGATCATCTCTCGGACCGGCCAGTCAGCTGCAGCGGCAAGCTGGTCGATCAGCGGCTGGTCGAGGTTGTGGCGCACGGCAGCGGATGCCGTAGGTGCGGTGGGAAGCCAAGGAGCGGTGCCCCAGAGCGTCTGAAGCAGGTCGATCGTCGGTGGATCCAGTAGCTCCCGAATGGCCAGACCTTCAATGAGAGTCCGCGCGGCGGCGAATTCATCAAGATGTTGAGGCTGCTCGTCGTGGTAGCGGAACACGTGCCACAGCTCACCGGGCGACGCGTAGCCGTCGTGTCCAAGGTTCCCCGACCCAACCACGAGAACACCCTCGCGTGGCCCCAGGAGCAGGATGAGCTTGGCATGTGCCGCTCTGGAGTGACGAATCGGCGCTGCCAGGTAAGACCGGTTGGCCATCTTTAGCCGCTGCCCGGTCGTGGCAGCTTCGGCGAGTTTCTCCCCCAACCGTCGACCGTCGCCCAGCACCAACCGCAGCGGCACTCGGGCCAGTTGGCCAGCCAAGCGTTGTTCGAAGAAACCGAGGTCAGCGCCGTATGTGAGGATCACCGCGCTCGACCACTGGCCTTGGAGGAGCTCGGGTAGGACCAGTGTGGGCTTCGGTGTGCCGTCGTTCATGGTGCCCGCTCCGGCTGAGATGGGAGGTCGCTCACTGCCTTCGCCAGTGCACCGGTCGATAGATCTCCGTCTTCGAGGAGTCGACGGCCCGTCGGCGTCAACTTGCGCGCGGGGTCGCGGAGCGCGGAGACCAGACCGAGCTCGTGGACGGTCGTACTCAGGGCGTCGAAGCGGCTGTCGTTGAATTGCGCAGGTGCCTCCTGCACGAAGAACCGAATGTGGTCTCCGACTCGTCGGAAACGGAAGGTGTCCTCGGGGAGCTTGCTCGTGGCGACGCGTTCGTGCTGCACAATCACGAAGTCCTTGATCACCCACCGCGCGAGCTCGGACATCGTGGCACCCGCCATGACCTTTCGGTGCATCAACGTGAAGAATCGAGCCATACCGATGCGAAGCGACCCGCCTTCGGCTACCAGGTCCTGATCAGTGGCCAGCTCGGCCACTCGGATTGGGATACCGAACCGTCGATACAACAACAGCAGCAACGCGAGCATTGCGACCACAGACTCGTCGTCGTCGACGACGTTGTGGCAAGAGTCGTACAGTGCGTGCTCATCAAGCAGCTTGGCCCGTGGCCACGGAGCGTCGAGGCCAGGTGTGAGATCGACGATCGAAGAGATCGCATCGACGAACACGGCCACAGGCGTCCTGGCGCGGACGGCCGCTTGGTCTCCAAGGTAGCGATCTGTGGCGAATTCGTTGTTGTCGAGAGCATCGTCGATCAGGTCCCACAGGCGGGCTACGGGAACCAGACTGAGGCCGTCGGCGGACTCCTGAAGACCTCGACGCACGACCCAGCCGAAGAGCCGGTTGAAGGCGAAGGAGAAGTACTCTCGGGCCTGGTAGATCCGCCACCTGCGGGCCGTGACCGCCAAGTCGGGCTGAGGCTCATAGATCCCACCTTCAAGGGTGCGGAAGTAGATGAGTTCGCGGAACTGAGTTCGGCCGATCCCCACATCCGGGCTGGTCTGACTCAGGTCGAGGATCAGCCGCAGCGTGTTCCGGCGAGCTACGGACTCCACGGGCGCGCCGGCGTGGAGGAACAGGTCCTGCAGGAGCGGCAATTCGAACTGGTCTGTGCCACGCAGTTGGCACAAGCAGGCCCCTCGGGCGAACGCGACCATGTCATCACGGAGGACCGCGGCTTCCAAGCTATCGTCCACCATGCGCCGGCCCACGGTTGTGCCGTCGACTGCCCGGCCGAAGGCCGCAGCCAGCGCCTTGCCCACCGGGGTCGGCGCGTCAAACGGGAAACCGTTGGCTGGACCGGCCACGACTACGGCGCCCATCATCTCCATGGTGGAACGGTAGTACAGCCCATATCCGCCGAGCGGTTCCTTAATGTAGTCGAACTGCGGATCGAACTCGTCGCGGGCAGCCAGGCCTCGGACACGCATCGACCCTACAATGTTGCCGGCCAGGTTGGCGTGCTCGGGCGCGTCGCAGACGTGACAGGCCATCGCGAAGAGAGCCTCACGGGGCCGATAAAACTCGCGGAACGCTGCCCGTGTACGCGGCAACTCAGCGGCCCAGAAGGTGTCTAGGACCCATGAGTAGAACGACCAGTAGCGCGGATGAATTGTCAGCACATTGATGCCCGGAGCCAGCAGCGGCAGGATCCGGTCCGAGCTTACCGAGCCCAGCCCCAAGTGGTCCTGGCCCCCGCGCGGCGCGAAAGCTCGTGCACCCCATACCGGCCCCGTTTGCTCCCAACCCCACTTGTCCGATGGCTGCCCCATGTTTGCAGTCTGACATAACGCCGTTATCCGCCAAATAGCCCTGCGATTCACTTTTTTGGAGGCTGGCCGTCTGCAGCTCAGAATCGGTCGTTATCGACTTACCCCAAATCAGCCTCCGAACAGCTGGAAAATGGGGACGAAATCAGACGCTCCCCCATTGCTGCCCAAAAGCACACTCAGAAACGGTCATTTTTGAATGGCGCGCCACTCAAGAGGAAAATTCTGGTTGGATGTTGGACATGAGGAAGAAGTGGTTGGAACATCAAGTTCCCGAGCCGGCCACGGAGGGAATTGCCCGGATTAGGAAGGCACTGCACAAAGTCGGCGGTGAGCGCGTTGACTGGGGTGACGAAGTTTCCCTCAATATTGGGTACTCGAGCAGCGAGCAAAGCTGGACCAGCAGATATCCCAACGGATCCAGTTCTCGTAGTGGACGCTCGTCGTTGCGACAGTAGGCCTCGGGGTGAACCGGAAGCTAGCCGCTGAGGCGTTTGGATGAAACCGGCTCCGAAAATGTTCAGAACCCGTCCACAGCTACCGCCACAAGCGAGGTGGGAATTGCGGTGGCTGCTACTTGAAAAAGGCGAGAGGCACTGGATGCATAGTGGTCATTCTAAAAGGCAACCCGTAATCCTATTATGCTCAACGAATGAAACCCACGACTTCGGTAGACCTGACTGCCATGGCGGCTCAAGTGCCTGGACTGGTTGCGGCACACAGCCTTCGCCTCATCAACGCCCATTACGCCAATATCCCCGACGTCCTTCTGGATGAAGGTGTGGGGATCGAGGGAGCCGTTGAAGTCGCGGCCCTAACCGGAGCGCCGTTCATCTCCCTGGAGCGGGAAGAGTTCGACGCCGAAGCTTTGCTAGACGGCGAGGAACTTCCAGATGACCTCATCAAGCGGGCACGCAAATATCAGGGCCAGCTTGAATGCCTCAACCTGCAATGGGCTGCCCAGGGTCTCACCTATGAGTGGAGCGTGGGGGCCGATTGGCGGGAGAAGCTCAGTGCCGATATTGCGAGAGCTGAGCTGGAGACAAAGCTGGCATCCGCCACCCGCGCCCAGGTCGAAACGTCGGCGACTGACGAGATTATTGCTTCCCTGGTCGACTCCCCCGACTTCCGCCAAGCGACGCAGAGGCAGCGCAGTTCCGTCGGCTTCGCTATCTTGGCCAACCGTGGTGAGACAGATTATGAAGCCGTCCGACAAGCAGTCAATCGAGCCTGCCACAAGGTTGATAGTCATGTCCTACAAACCGAACTATTGCTCAAACCAAAGCTGGAAGAGCTCGGCGGCGAGCTTCGCAAAACGCCGGCGTGGCTGGCGGCGACTTCCGATATCAAACGTCACAACGCGGCGATTGAGTACCTCATCGAAAAGTCTGGCGGCTACCGCCTCAGTCCCCGAATATCCGATCCGCTGATGCGTGCGGCTAGAGAACTGGAAGAGAAGTCGGCAATCAAAATACCCTTCCCGAAATAAGACTGATAGCCTTGTCTCATGCGTAAAACAATAGTGGTACTTGAGGATGACCTCGATGGCTCCGAAGCCAGCGAGACAGTTCAATTCGCCGTCGACGGCGCCGAATATGAGATTGATCTCAATGAGGCCCACGCCACAGAACTCCGCCAGGCTTTAAGCCGTTATACCAACGCTGCCCGTAAGATTTCTGGCGGCCGCGGACGACCCAACAGCCGTAAAGCCTCGACTGGCGGCAATGACTCTCGCGCTATCCGAATGTGGGCCGCGGATAACGGCATCGCAGTAAATACTCGCGGTCGCATCCAAGCCGAGGTAGTAGAGAAGTACAACGCCGCGCACTAAAAACTTCAGATCCAAAAAAGCAATCACGGCTGTCATCTAAACGGATTTCAGCCCTGATTGCTTTATTTGTGGCGCCACCTGCCGAGCGGAATTCTTGCGTGTATGAAGAAATTCCTAGGGTCGCTAGCAGCGGCACTGAGCTCTGATATGTGGCCAGCCGATCGCCGACAGGCCACAACGTGAGACGTGCGTGAAGTAACACGCTCAAAACGGTCGTTTTTGACTCCAGTATGTAGGGCCCCCGGATCATGTTGGTCGAAGCAACACCCGTTTAAGGAGTGCCTTCGATGTATCGACAGTTTCGCCTGCCGGAGTGCAGTTTCTTGCTCTTATCCGTGAGGGCAGCGGTCTCAAACCCTCAGCCCGCGCGGTCGGGGTCGGCAACCCGCCAGGGAGGCGACGGACGTGCCGAATCTCCGGCCGTGGCGGATGCGGCCCGTGCTGCGAGAGGGTGCGGGGCCGAGGCCCCGCGGGGAATATGACCGGCCGCCACCATGTTGGCTTTTGGTGTGAAAAACATCGGATTCCTGTCCTTTGGCCATTGGACCGACCACCCGGGGTCCGGCACGCGCAACGCGTCGGACGCGCTGTTGCAGGCGATCGACCTCGCGGTCGCGGCCGAGGAGCTGGGGGCGGACGGCGCCTACTTCCGCGTCCACCACTTCGCGCAGCAATATGCATCCCCGTTCCCGCTGCTCGCTGCGATCGGGGCACGGACCAGCCGCATAGAGATCGGTACCGGCGTCATCGACATGCGCTACGAGAACCCGCTCTACATGGCGGAGGAAGCAGGCGCGGCCGACCTGATCTCGGGCGGTCGGCTGCAGCTGGGTATCAGCAGGGGTTCACCCGAGCAGGTCATCGACGGGTGGCGCCACTTCGGCTTCGCCCCCGCCGAGGGCGAGTCGGACGCCGACATGGGCCGCAGGCATACCGAGCGTCTGCTCGAGGTGCTCACTGGCGAGGGTTTCGCGGCGCCGAGCCCGCGCCCGATGTTCCCGAACCCTCCGGGCCTGCTGCGCGTGGAGCCGTACTCGGAGGGCCTGCGTGAGCGCATCTGGTGGGGTTCGGGCTCGAACGCCACGGCCATCTGGGCGGCGAAGCTCGGCATGAACCTGCAGAGCTCCACGCTCAAGGACGACGAGAGCGGCAAGCCCTTCCACGTCCAGCAGGCCGAGCAGATCGAGCTCTACCGGCAGGCCTGGAAGGAGGCGGGGCACGAGCGGGAGCCGCGCGTCTCGGTCAGCCGCAGCATCTTCGCACTGACGGACGAGCGCGACTGGAAATACTTCGGCCGCGACCGCCACAGCGCCGACCAGGTGGGCAACATCGACGAGAAAACGCGAGCGGTCTTTGGCCGGTCCTACGCGGATGCCCCGGACGCGCTGGCCGCGAAGCTGGCCGAGGACGAGGCGATCGCCGCGGCAGACACCCTGCTGCTCACGGTCCCGAACCAGCTCGGTGTGGACTACAACGCCCACGTCATCGAGTCGATCCTGAAGCACGTGGCGCCGCAGCTCGGCTGGCGCTGACTGCTCACCGCGCCCGGCAACGGTCGAGTGTGGGTGTTCATTATCGGTCTTGGCGGCGGGGACTTCCCGCTGGCCATCGCGACGTGCAACCGCCGCACCCGCACGGCGGCGGGCTCCGCGGCAATCGCAGGATTCGAGATGGGCGCCGGCTACCTCTTTGGGACCCTGGGCCTGCTGCAGGGCGGGACCTTGTTCTCGGCCACCGGCGGCTGGACAGCCATGCTGCTGACCTTCGCCTTCACCGGAGTCCTGATGCCGGACATCAGCTCGGCACCCGCCGCCGTCATCGGCCGGATTTGTTGTTCCGCACGCCCTGCCCGGACCAAGGGGCACGGGCCCGCAGCAAGTGCGCTGACCCTCGCGCCGGAAACGCCAATCAGGCCGGAATGATCCTCAACCAGGCCTGTTCCTCCCGCCGTCTTACACCTGCCCTTTGCCTTTAATGGCTCTGGTGTCACCGGCTGATCAGTGCTGGACTGCGCCGGGAGGGTAGCCACCGTCCCGGCACCGCCTCACGTAGCCACTCAAGGGCGATCCGCTCCGTATCGGGAAGGAACACTGCTATGGCCACGTACAAGATCGGTTATTTCGTCGGCAGTCTCGCAAGGAATCGATCAACCGCACGCTTTCCCAGGCCTGATCAGGCTGGCCCCCGAGGAACTCGAGTTCACCGAGATCCCGATCGGGGATCTGCCGCTCTACAGCTACGATTATGACGCCGACTTCCCGCCTCAGGGCCGTGCCCTGAAGGACGCGGTCGAGGCCTCCGACGGCATCTTGTTCGTCTCCCCCGAGTACAACCGGTCCATTCCCGGCGCCCTCAAAAATGCTATCGACTGGGGGTCCCGGCCGTGGGGCACGAATTCCTTTGCCCGCAAACCCACCGCATCATCGGAGCCTCGCCGGGAAACATCGGCACGGCCGTGATGCAGTCCTCGATGCGTGCGGTGCTGAGCTTTTTGGATGCCCCGCAGCTGAACGCACCCGAGGTTTACCTGAAGTTCGATGCCGCGGCGTTCGGTGCCGACGGCGAAGTCAAGGACGAATCCGCGGAGGCATTCCTGAGGCACTACATGGATGAATACTGCGCCTTCGTCGAGCGCGTTCTGGCCGCGAACGCGCCCGGCCACATCGGCGACCAGGACCCGGAGACCAGCAAATAGCACGGGACGGCTGGGTCCTGACTAGCTGTCGCCTTTAGGGGGCGGTGCAGGCAGAAAGTGCCCGCACCGCCTCTGCCGTGCCGGCGGTGGCAGGCCAGGGCCTGCTGTTTCTACCGGGCGGCGTTTTCGACGGCGGTCAGGTGCTCTGGGTGGACCGGGGTCATGAGCGGCTGGTAGTCCGGGTGCTTGCGCAGCCAGACCTTCACGTAGGGGCAGACGGGCACGACGGCGATTCCGGCCGCGAGGGTATCGTCCAGCGCTTCCTGTACGAGGCGTGCGGCGAGGCCCTGCCCGGCGTAGTCCTCGCTGACGGTGGTGTGGTAGAAAATCCGCTCACGCCCTTTATTGCCGTCGTGGGGCAGGTAGTGGGCTTTGCCGATGATGGCGTCGCCGTCGAGGATTTCGTAGCGGTGGCGTTCCGGTGTGTTCCGGACGGTGATGGTCGCTTGGTTTTCCATGGAGGTCTCCTGGGGTTGTTGGTCAGCCGCGGGGGCGTAGCTGGGCGTTGGGCAGGGCCGGGGCTGGCAGCGGTGCCGGGTACCGTTCCGGGTAGGGTCCGAAGCGGGGGTATGGGGCACCGTCCGGGTAGGTGTTGCCGGTGGGAGGGTCGGCCGGTTCGGCGCCGATCTCGGCCTGCCAGGCGGCGCGATAGGCGACGATCTCGTCGTGGGTGCGTCCGACGAAGTTCCACCACATCACGATCTGTTCACCGAGCGGTTCTCCGCCGAGGATCAGGACCCGGGCGGGGGTTTGCCCGGCCTCCAGGACGACC
>NZ_JAGGPN010000046.1 GCF_018613795.1 Arthrobacter sp. ISL-65 | reverse complement strand
ACCAGGTGTTACTGCAACGGTGCTTCCCCCTAAACAGGCAACTACAGCTACTTTAAGCGGGGGGAACTTCCGTTCTCTTTTTCTTACGGGAAAAAATATAACTACTCTCTGAAATCTCGTCAAGTCGCCTTTGGGCGCTCTGAGTTAGGTCGCCTTTTGCGGTTGGCTCGGGACCTACCTTGTAGGACACCCAACCGGCAGGCGGGCCGCAACCACTACAGAGCCGGCTTGCAAGCGTCCGGTGAGGGATCGGCCAACGAACAGACAATGGCGCCTCGCCACTGGAGCTAATCGCTCCGCCTTGGTACTTTCAACGCATGGCCATCAAACTTGAGAATGTGGGTATCGCTGTTCGCGACATCGAAGCAGCAATCGCCTTTTTCACCGATCTCGGCCTTACGGTCATCGGCCGTGACACGGTCAGCGGGGAGTGGACCGATACTGCCGTTGGACTTGATGGAAACCATGCCAACATTGCAATGCTCCAGACCCCAGACGGTCATGGTCGACTTGAGCTCTTCGAATACATCCATCCCGAAGCGATCGAGTCGAACCCGACGCGTCCCAACGACATTGGCATGCACCGCGTGGCCTTCTCGGTAGACGACATCGATAAGGCCCTTGAGGTAGCTGCAAAGCACGGATGCTATCCGCTACGCGGCGTGGCGACCTACGCCGACCTCTATAAGCTCACGTACCTCCGCGGTCCCAGCGGGATCCTCGTTATGCTCGCCGAGGAACTGAAGAAAGACTGACGCCCGAACCGCATCGCCCAATCGGCCAGTATTGTCAGTCCCGAGCGTCGAGAGACCGTCCGGTAAAGGTCATGGTTGCCGGGTACGCTCAGCGCCTTCAAACCAGGCAGCGCCGGCGCACGTAACCCCAGGATGCAGGGCTGAGGGACCATGTCGGCGCTATGACCGTGACAAACTACCCAAAGGGTGGGCCTACCCGTTTGGCCGGGATGAGATCGCTGCAGCCGTTGTCTCCGCGAAAGATTTCCAGCCGTCCCCGCTGACGAAGTTCATCAAGGCCGTGCCGTCGTCACTTGCGGCTCCCAATAGGTCAGGCAATGCACGACAACTGGCTAAATGCGGCGGCTCATGGGCTGGGCCCTCTCGAAAAACTTCGCGGTGGGGGTTCGCCAAAGAGACTTGGGGTGACGCATCACGGCCACAGAGTCCTAGGCGGTGTTTCCCACAATTCGGCGGTCGTCGACTGGCTCAACGAGCTGAACGTAACCGACGAGGCTCACTTTCTGCGCGGTGCACGGGCTACCGAACGGTGCCGAGGAGGGCGCGCCAGTGACGGTGATGACGATCTCCGTCGGCGTTTCCCGGAGATGCACCACAGACGGCACAGCACAGCCAACCTGTTCGGCTGACAGGTAGATGCGGCTTGTCTCGTTGTCGATTCTCACCAGAGTCCATGGAACTGTCTCGCCCGTAGCGGGCGAGCTGTCTGTTATGAGCCGGTTCGAATGTGGCGTGATGGCATGGATGGATGGGCTTGTTTTGTCCGGCGGCGCTGCCGATGGAGTAACCGACGGGCGTTGGCTTCCTCCCGGCGGAGGATTTCCGGCGCTGCATGACATAGGCCCAAAAAGGGCCACCACGGCAACAAGCATCGAGGCGGCCCTTCGCGCGGCTTTGGTCTTCGGGCGCTGGCGGCTAGGGGGCCACGGTGACAGCGAACATCTGGTGCTGACATTAGACGTCCGAGAAAAAGTCTGCCTTCCCGCCATTGGACTGGCCTTGGAGACTTGTCCTTTTCGGGGAGCTATCATTTCGTCACCTTAGCCTTGGGAGCACTTCTGGTGAAGCGGCGAAGAAGGCCAGACAGGACGCACCACCGCCCCCACTCATTTCTCTTCGTGGCCTAGAGGCCGTAATCGTCCGTAGTGGGTTCCCCGGCGGGTGGTCAATACGTCACTCCATCAGGCTTCGTGACCCGCCTGCGCCGGCTCAACGGCATAACTGCGATCAAAGAAAAAGCCGGTCGAACCGCCGCGAATCCCTCAACAATTAGAGACGCAGTCATCGACGCTCATCGACACATCGTGGTGGCCGTTGCTGAAGGATCCATTGTCGGATGGGGTAAGACCCATCTTTGGAATTTGCCCACGGTTCCACACGACCACATTTGAGGGCGGCATCGGTGTTCTGATGCATGCTCGTTTCGCGGAGTAGCGAACAAGAGGAGCGGCCGCGGGTCCGGTTGTGGAACTCGCAATATGAAGAGGACAGGCTTCCACTCGACGGTCCCGGCAATGCTGAATGGCTCGCCGAGGGAGTGGGCCCGCTGCGCCAATTGCGCATTAACCTGGGCGATGCTGTCGACATCGTAGTAACAGAGCCTTGGTGGGGCGACGCGGCTGGCCCTTCCTGAAGGCCTTGCCCGGAAGCTCTTACCGCGATCGGTGACAGAGGCCGATGTCGAGCGCGACAAATCCGCGCGCTTAATATGTCGCCCGCGAATACAGCGACGACGATCACCCAGCCGAGACCTAGCTGGCGGGGTCGTATTGGAAAGCGCGCACTTCCTGCGCGCAACGGCATGCGACCGCGATCTTCGCGGCCCACTCCAAGGCCGCATCGTACGAGGGCAGCTCCAGCACCGAGTAGCCGCCTTCGAGCCGCGTCGTCTGCGGGTAGGTGCCCTCGCTCACGGTCCCAGCGCCGTCGACCATGACGGGCGGGATGCTCTCATCGATGCCGCCACCGAACACCCAGACGCCGGCGTCCTTCGCCTCCTGAACGACCGCATGCGACGCATCCGAAACGGCCTGCAGGTCTTCGTCAGGGAAGACCATGGCGGCACTCGGAAACGAGATCAGATACTTGGTCATCGCGTCGACTCCTTCATCGCAGCAAGGGGGATCGAGTTCATCCTCGCCGATGCCACCGCGCCGCGCAAAGATCTCGGCGGTCCCGACGATGTAGCGACGCCGTCAGCAACCTCGAAACTCAGAACGCGTAGCGGATGCGGCAGTAAGGCGCGATCTTCTCTATAAGCGCGGTCAGTTGCCGCACATAGCCCGCCTTGGTTCCTGAACGGTAGCGGACGTTAGTGAAGCCATTGGACGAGACCTTCGATTCCTGGAGGTCCGGACGCCACAGCACGTTCTCGGCCTGCGGATGCCACCCTAGGTTGACCTCGTGGAGCCGCTCGTTGTGGGTCAAGAAGATGACTTCTGCTGCGAGTTGGGCCTTCGCGGCGGCTGACAGGGTGGCATCGAGTTGTCGCAGCAACTGCTCCCAATCGCTGAGCCAGGTGTCCGTGATGATGACAGGCGAGAAGTTCACGTGCACTTCGTAGCCGGCATCCACGAAGTCGTTGATTGCAGCCATGCGTTCGGCAACCGGCGAGGTCCGAACGTCAACCGACTTTGCCAAGTCCGCGGGCATGAGGGAAAAGCGGATCCTGGTGTGACCGCCGTGGTCCCAGCCGAGCATTGCCGGGTTCACGTACTTGGTGGCGAAGGACAGCTTGGCAGTGGGCAGGTCGCGGAAGAGGGTGACGAGGTCCTCCACGTTGTCGCTGATCAGCGCGTCGACGGAGCAGTCGCTGTTTTCACCGATGTCGTAGACCCAGAGTTCAGGGTCGCACTGGTTGGGTTCCAGCTTCAGGCCCTGGCGTGTGGCGTGACGTTCAAGCGCCCCCGCAATCTGGTCGATGTTCGCGAACACAGTGACCGGGTTGCTATACCCCTTGTGCCGGGGCACGTAGCAGTAGGCGCATGCCATGGCGCAGCCGTTCGCGGTCGAGGGGGCAATGAAGTCCGCGGACCGGCCGTTCGGCTTGACGGTCAGCGCTTTCTTTACGCCTAGGACCAGCGCCTCCGTTTTGATCCGGGACCAGCGAGGCACGTTCGTTTCATCACCGTGCACCTCCGGGATGTTCCAGTGGTTGTCGACAAGCACGACGTCGGCATCCGGCCAGCGTTCGACGATCTCCTGGCCCCTGGGCAGCTCCAGTGCAGCACTTTGCGCATAGATGCGCCGGATCTGCAGCAGCCGGTTGAATTCCATGATTCCATTCTCCCAAGACGCCGAAGATGCCGCGGGCCGTTAAGCCCACGGCATCTTGTGCTGGTGGCGAACCGTTGGCCAGCCGGGGCGAGGCAATTCATGAGCGCTGGTAAGGAAGGGAGCGACGCCGTCACCAACCGCCGCGCGTCGGCGTATGTCCTTTTCGGGCATCGTCGGGCATTGCCATTTCGGCCCGCAGGCCCAGGAGCCGGATTGGACGGGCCGCTTCGATTTCGGCTGCGAGGTCCAGGACCCGCGCGAGGATTTCGTTCCGGTCGAATGTCCCGGGAATCTTTCTCGCGTGGGTCTTGGTGAAGAACGGCGCGTACCGAACCTTGAGGGTCAGCCCAACCACCGGCCGTCCTTCGGCCACAACATCCTCAAGGACACGCGCTGTCAGCTCCCTCAGTGCGTCGTCCACTTGGCCAGGCTCGGTCAGGTCGCGCTGGAAGGTGGTCTCCCGGCTATGCCCGCGGGCAACCCACGGGGTGTCGTCTACAACGCTGGCGCCGTCCCCTCGTCCGAGCTCCGCGTACCACGGACCCATCTTGGGGCCGAACTCCGGGACCAGGTCTTGAGGGTCGGATGCGGCGAGCTCGGCGACTGTGTTGATGCCGAGTTTGGCCAGCCGGCCCGCCACTTTGGTTCCGACGCCCCACAGGTCCTTGGTGGGCCGACTGCCCATGACGTCGAGCCAGTTCCCGGAAGTGAGACGGAAGACGCCGGCGGGCTTGCCGAAACCGGTGGCGACCTTGGCACGGACCAGGGTGTCGCCGATGCCCACGCTGCAATGCAGCTGGGTTCGCTCCAGGACAGCGGCCTGCACCTGCCGGGCGTAGGCTTCCGGATTCTCTGTCTCAGTGCCCACAAAGGCTTCATCCCAACCCAGCACCTGCACGGTGGCTTGGGGCTGCGCGCGCAGGGTAGCCATGACCGTTTCAGACGCCGCGAGGTAAGCCTCCTGGTCGACAGGCAGGATCACAGCGTCTGGCACTTTCCGGGCCGCAATGCGTAAGGGCATTCCGGAACCCACGCCGAACGCCCTTGCTTCGTAGGACGCGGTCGACACCACAGCTCGTTCGGTGGGGTCGCCCCGACCGCCGACAATGATCGGCTTGCCCGCCAGCTCCGGCCGCCGGAGCACTTCGACGGCCGCGATGAACTGGTCGAGATCGACGTGCAGCACCCACCGGATTCCGCTCACGCCACCAGTCTGCCCTAAAGATCCTTGGCAAGCATTGCGATCCGTTCTGGACCTTGTCGCTGACGGCAACTCATGAGGACAAGCTTCAGGAAGACTCAGACGCGAGCCCTAGTCCCGAGCCGGCTCCACAGCCACCCAAGGAACAGCCCAGCCAGCTACAGCTCTCCGCGGACCGCGCGGATCTGTGCGCGGCGGCCTTGCAAATAGGGCTCAATGTCGGAAACACGACGCAGTGACAGTGCCCTTACGTCTAGTCCCGTCGTCCCTTCCAGCATCAGGCCGTTGCCATCATGCTGGCCAGCGGCCCACCAACGGTCGGTGCCCCGCCATACGTCGAAGGGTTCCTCCGCCCCGTCGACCGGTACCGACACTGCCTCGCTCCGCGACGAGGTGAGCACCCGCAAACGGCGTGACAGGTCCTCTCCGCTGAGCGGAGGCCCGTCGAGAATCAGCCGACGGTGGGCAATGCTCAGCCGCGGATCCTGGCTGGTGGTGGTGACCTGGATCGTGGGACCCGTGTCTCCAGAGCCAAAAACAACGCCCACCGCCGCGGGTGGGCGGCTGCCAAGATCCCACTCACCTATTGCGATTGGCCCGGACCACTTGTCGAGTCCGTAACAGGGCAACTCGCCGAAGGACTCCCGAACGAGTTCCTCCATGCGCTCGTACTCACCCCAGAATTCGTCCGGCGAAAGCCACCCCGTCACCCTCATAGCGAAAGTATGACAGCGCCGGCACTCACCACCGGCCCTTATTCGTCCGCGCCAGCCGGAAAGACCGTACCCGCACCACCGTCCACAACGACGCGCTGCCCCTCGGCCAGGATGCCCGTGCCTGTGCCGGTCCCCATGACGGCCGGGATTCCGTACTCCCTCGCCACAATCGCCGCGTGGGAGCCAAGGCCTCCCATGTCCACCACGACGGCGGCTGCTCGCTGGAACAGCGGCGTCCAGGAAGGATTGGTGTACGGGCAGACGAGGACGTCGCCGCTGCGCAGCCGGCCAAACTCCTCCGGTCCCCTGATGATCCTCACCGGCCCCTCGGCGCGGCCGCGGCTGGCCGGCGTGCCGGAGACAAGAACGCCGGATGCGCGACGGCGGTTCTTGAACAGCAGCGCCGTGTCCAGCAGCGGAATGCCCTCGAGTTCACGTCGCTTGGCCGCTCTGGCCTGCACCAGCGGCCGGTAACGCTGCCGGACGGAAGGCGGCAGCGCGCCGCCGTCGTCCGTTAATGCCTCCAGTTCCTCGAACCGCAGGTGGTAGACGTCCTTGGGGTCGTCAATCACGTTAGCGGCAACGAGGCGCCGGCCCAGCTCAGAGTACGCGCGGCGCATGGGCGGGATGACCTTGGTGGCGTAGAAGTGGCTGTCCTCGCGGAACGCCATGCCTGCCCGGGCCGCGTCGACGGCGGCGAGCACCTGCCGCCGGACGGGCCCGAAGTGAAGGAGCGGATGCCGCTTCAGCTCCGTCAGCGCCGCGCCGGTCTGGTCGGCAGTGCGGGGCCGCTGGCCCAGGAGCGCCTTGACCAGCCCCAGCACCACCTCGGGGGCGTCAGACCAGGTGGGTGAACTGCTCAGCACCACGCTGACGGTTTCACGGTTTCCGTATTCGCGCAGGAACCGGGCGAACGCCTCGCGGAAGGCGGCGTGCGCCGGGTCCTGCTCCACAAGCTGCAGCAAGGCGGGCGCGCCGGATGACGCAAAGGCGCCGGCCAGCCCCGGATCCGCACCGACCATCGCGGCCAGCTGCTCCAGGGCACGGTTCGCCTGGCTCGTCCTGGTTTCCGCGCCCGCGATCAGGGCGGACGCCAGCTTCAAACGACCCAGCAGCACCAGCATCAGGCGCAGCCGAAGCATGGGCAGGAAGATGCCGGGCAGGTAGGAGCTGCGCAGGTCGGTAACACCCCGCATCGTGGCGAAGCACTCCCGCGCAAGGCCGACAACCTCCGCCCAACGCAATCCTTCCGGGTCCCGTCCGTTCAGCCGCTCCACCTGCTCCAGGAAGGTGATGAACCGGGAATCGCTCTTCCAGTCGGCCATTCTGAACTGCTTCGCGCGGCGGGCCAGGGTCAGCGGTGCAGCCAGGGCGCGGACCGTAAGGCGCGGAACCGGGGGTACCAGCTGCACCACAACGCCGTCCTCCTCGGGCAGCAGTTCCTCGACCGTGGGGAACCGCACTCCGACGCTTCCGGCCATCCGATGCAGCATGGCCAGGATCCCCTCCGTCATCCAGCCGGACACATCCAGCGGGTAGGGCCGCTCCTGGAACATTTCGACGAAGAACGGCCCCACCCGCCGCTGGATCGCGTTGAGCCGGAGCGGCTGGGGCGGCAGCGCCGTCATGGGCCGCGACTGCAGGACATGAATCCGGCCGCCGGCCAGCGCCCATTCAATATCCTGCGGCCGGCCGAAGTGTTTTTGCGCCCTGCCGGCCAGGCCCGCCAACTCCGCCAGTTGGCCGCCGGCCAGGGAGGGAACCGAGCTGCGGCTGCCGGGCTGCTCCCGCGTCCCGCCGCCTGCATCGGGGCTGATCACCACCTCGCCGCCGCCGGGAACGAAGCTGCGGATCTTCCCCGTGCGGCCCAGCAGATAGCGCTCCGGCGTCACCCTCCCCGAAACCACCGCCTCCCCCAAACCCGGGCTGGCGTCCACGACGATCTCACCGCGCTCACCCGTGACGGGGTTCGCCGTGAACATGACGCCTGCTGCGTCGGCCGGCACCATCTCTTGAACGACGACGGCGATCGCCACCTCCCGGGGGTCGATCCCCTGCCGCCGCCGGTAGGCAATGGCCCGGTCGGTCCAGAGGGACGCCCAGCAGTCAGTGACGGCCTTGGCCACCGCCTCTTCGCCGACGACGTTCAGGAAGGTGTCCTGCTGGCCGGCGAACGCCGCCCCGGGCAGGTCTTCCGCGGTGGCGCTGGAACGGACTGCCACGGCGCCGCCGCCCAGGGCCGCGTACGCCTCGCCGATCTCCGCCCTCAACGCGGAGGGCATGCCAAAGTGTGCGAACAGCGTGCGGAGAGCGCCGCCGTCGTCCGTGTTTTCATCAGCGAGGCTGTCCAGGGCCGCTCCCAGGCCCGTCTCGGCAAGGAGCAAACGGTAGGCGTCAGTAGTGACAACGAAGCCCGGGGGCACCGGAAACCCATGCCGCAGCAGTTCACCCAGTGCCGAGCCCTTGCCGCCGGCGGCCGCAAGGTCTCCGCTGCCGAAACCAGCGAGGGGGCTGGTTGTCCTTCGTGTCATCCGAGGCTCCTCGTGGCAGGACGCTGTGTATGTGGCTGGCGGACGCCGCGCGGCCATCCGGGCGTGTAAAAAGTACTGCACTGCCACTTCCCCCGTATATAGTCTGGCGACTAAAAGGGGGCCCTCGCCGACGGGTTGCGCGACGTTACCGGTGCCTCTTGACCGCTCCCGGCATCGGGACCACACTCGTTACTGACTACCAATTTAGAGATTTGTGAATTTTGTCGACACCTCAGAGACGGCGCAGTGGCCGGAACGGAGCAGCGGGGTGTTGACGGAGCAGCGGGGTGTTGACGGACCAGCGCCACGACGGGGGCAGGTGGGCATGAGTACCTAGCGATGTGTGTTTTGGCGATTTCTGCACGTTCTGCGGCGCCGTGAGGCCTAGATCCGGCGGCCGCTGTCAATCAACGTAGGGTCTCAAATCCGAGGAGCACGTCATGGGCCAAAGGCCGATTGTTCAGTGGTGGAATGAGCTTGATGAGCCCACAAGGAAGTGGCTCGTTGAGAATCCCGGTTGCGTGGTTCTTCCGCGGACCGTGGCAAACGTGGTTCATCAGGTCTCAGGCGGTCACTTCGCCCAGGACCAGCACGGCGAACACCAGCTGTCGGCGGACGAGCAGTCCTTCATCAGGGAGAAGTGCAAAGCGGCAGGGGCATCGACCGGCAAACGCGCGTAAAGCCATAATTTACCCAGCGTGTGATGTGGGCTTCCTACGAACTCCGGCGACGGAACGCTACCGGCGGATGGTCAGGGGCTTCACCGGCAATACACACGATGCCCGCTGCAGCTGAACGACGGGGGCGCCCGCCACCCGGTTGTTTCTTCCGGTGTCGTCGCACCAGTCAACGTTGTACGGCAGCGCCGTCACCGCGGCCCCGCCGGCAACCGTCCCAGTGGGGACGACGAAAGTGTACGAAAAGCCACCGCCGTCGTTCATTGCGGAAGTAGTGTTGACGACTTTCGCCCCCGAGGAATCGGTAACGCTGATCTGGATCCGGGCGTTCGCACCGTAGCGGGGATCGCAGTCGGCGTCCTTTGCTGCGACGGTCACCCGCTCCCCCGGGCTGGCTTCTGAAGGCCTCACGGAATATGGCGGCGGAAAGCAGGGCGGTTCCCCAGCAGAGGAGGGAGCGCAGCCGGCAGCGGCAATCACCACCATTGCGCCGGCCCAAGCAACGGCCGCGAATCCCCGATACCCCAGGTAGGAAGCCACACCGTCATTATGGCCCCGAACCAGCTGCTCACAACAGGGCCAGACCGGTAGGCCTAATAGCTACTTTTCGGTATACCTAAATTTCGGTATCCTCGTCTTATCGGTACCCCCAATGACGAGGATGGATGATGGCTGTTTCGACCCTTTCAGAGCGCACCGCACCGGGCCGGGTCTGGTCGCGCCTGCTCTTGCTGGGTCCGGCGTTTGTGGCGGCCATCGCCTATGTCGACCCGGGCAACGTGGCAGCGAACCTGACCGCCGGGGCGAGCTATGGCTACCTGCTGGTCTGGGTGCTGGTGGCGGCCAATGCCATGGCTGTGCTGGTGCAGTACCAGTCCGCCAAGCTGGGCCTGGCCACCGGCATGAGCCTGCCCGAGATTCTGGGCAAGCGCCTGGGGACCCGCCGCCGGCGGGCATACTGGGCGCAGGCGGAGATCGTGGCCGGAGCCACCGACATGGCTGAGGTGATCGGCGGGGCCGTCGCACTGAACCTGCTGTTCGGGCTTCCGCTGCTGGCCGGCGGGGTCATCATCGGACTCGCGTCGATGCTGCTGCTGTCGCTGCAGTCGAACCGGAGCCAGAAGTCTTTTGAAGTGGCCATTCTGATCCTGCTCGGCGTGATAGCCGTCGGGTTCGTGTCCGGCCTGTTCGTCAATCCGCCGGATGCCGGCAGCGCACTGACCGGACTGGTGCCGCGCTTCGAAGGAACGGACACCATCCTGCTCGCCGCGAGCATGCTCGGCGCCACGGTGATGCCGCACGCCATCTACCTGCATTCCGCCCTCGCCCGGGACCGGCACGGCTTCTCCGAGAACCCTGCCGTGAGGACCCGCCTGATCCGGGCCACCCGGTTCGACGTTGCGGGTGCCCTGTTGCTGGCCGGCGTCGTTAATATCGCCATGCTGCTGCTGGCAGCCTCCAGCCTGCGTGGCGTGGAAGGGACCGACACCATCGCCGGCGCGCACGCGGCGGTGACGTCGGCACTGGGCCCGGCGATCGGCGTCGTGTTCGCCATCGGCCTGCTTGCCTCGGGTCTGGCGTCCACCTCCGTGGGCTGCTACGCCGGCGCCACCATCATGGGCGGCCTGTTGAAGGTCCGTATACCTCTGCTCACCCGGCGGGTGATCACGCTGATTCCGGCCCTGGTGATCCTCGGTGCCGGCATCGAACCGACACTGGCCCTGGTCCTGAGCCAGGTGCTCCTCAGCTTCGGCATCCCGTTCGCCCTGATTCCGCTGATCCGCCTCACCGGGAAGCGCGAGGTCATGGGCATCCACACTGATTCCATGCCGTTGAAAATCGCGGGCTGGACCAGCGCCACGCTCATCGTCGGCCTGAACTGCGTACTAATCTTCCTGACTGTGCTGGGCCAGTCCTGAATGTCCGTCTCCGCTAGCACGCCGGCCATGGGCGCAACTTCCTCGACACTAGAAGGCGGTGCTTGGCCATGGGAGGCACTGCCGTTACCTGTATCGACAGCCACTCCCACTGCTGCCTGAAGTGCGGTTTTCTGAAGGCGTGACACTTCGACCCGCCCAATAGAAGGAAAATCCAATGACTACATGGCTCATCACGGGCTGCTCCACCGGACTCGGCCGGGCCCTCGCCCAAACCGTGCTCGCCCACGGCCACAACGCCGTGGTCACCGCACGGAACATCAACGCGGTGAAGGACATCGCGGCCGATTTCCCCGACACCGCGCTTGCCCTCCCCCTCGACGTGACTGACAAGGAACAGATCAGCTCGGCGGTGCAGCAGGCGCAGGCCCGGTTCGGCGGCGTCGACGTCCTCGTTAACAACGCCGGTTACGGCTACCGTGCCGCCGTGGAAGAAGCGGACGACGCGGACATCCGCCAGCTGTTCGACACGAACCTTTTCGGCGCCGTCGACATGATCAAAGCAGTTCTCCCGGACATGCGTGCCAACAAGGCCGGGGCGATCCTGAACATCTCCTCCATCGGCGCGCGCATTTCGCCCGCCGGTTCCGGCTACTACTCCGCCACCAAGGCGGCGCTGGAGGGCCTGTCGGGTTCGCTGCACAAGGAACTCCAGCCGCTCGGCATCAGTGTCACGGCTATTGAACCCGGCGCGTTCCGTACCGACTTCGCCGGCCGATCGCTCACGCAGTCGGCGACGGCGATTCCGGACTACGCGGAGACGGCCGGCAAGCGCCGCAAGGAGCACGACACCGTCCACGGTACGCAGCCCGGGGACCCCGGCAAGGCCGCGGAGGCGATCATCGCCGTCGTCGAAAGCCCCAACCCGCCGTCACTGCTGGTCCTCGGCCAGGACGCGTTCGGTGCCTTCGCCGCCGTCGCCGACGCGCAGCGCGCGGAGCTGGACCAATGGCGCGAGCTGAGCCTCAGCACGGGCATCGACGACTAACCGACTGACACGGCCCGGCGACGCCGGGCAGCGCTGCTGCCGGCCCCCGTATGGAACAATCGCCGGATGGACGATCCGGAGGCCTCACCAGTGAATTGGCCTTCGCTGCTTTTCGCACTCCTAACCGATTCGGTTCTTGTCTGGGGGCCGGCAGCCGCCATTTACTTTTTTGCGCCCGGACACCAGGTCCCGGCTGCCGTCGCGCTCGTGCTGGTCTCCTGGGCAGTGAATTGGGCTCTCTATTCCCGTGGCACTACGGTCGGAGCTGACAGCCGGTCGGGGGCGGGCGGCCGGTTACTCCGATTCGAAGCCGAGGCGGTCGCGGACAAGCTTCGCGACGACGGCGGCGTGCTGCTTGTTGTCCGAACGGCCATCCGATTTCAGCGTCGCCAGATATGCGACGTACGCGGCAGTCCGGGTGTCATAGGCAGCGGCGCGCGTTTCAAGGGCGAGGGCAAGGGTGGCATGCGCCTGGGCCAGCCTGATCTGCAGTTCGGCGTCGACATCGGCACCTGATAGGGCTTGCTCGGCGGCGGAAAGAAGGGACCGAGCTACGTCGGCGTGCTCGTTCGCGGCGCGCTGGCCAAGGTCGGGCTGCATTGGCTCTGCCTCTCTTTATTCAACTCGCGACGGGCAGACGCGAGATGTGGAGTAAGCCTAAATCACAATGTCCGTTCCTGTTGTGTGCTTTCAGTCCGTTCGGGGCAGACCAGCTGCAATTTCTTCAACGGCCTCGACAAGCGCGGCCATTGATTCAGGGCCTCCATGCCCTTCGTTCTCGAAGACGAGGAGACGGCTGTCCTCCCAGCGCTGATGAAGCTTCCAGGGCGTGATGACGGGGCCACTCACGTCTCTGCGGCCGTGGATGAGGTAGCCGGGAATTCCGTTGAGTTGGTGGACCCGTGCCATGATGGACTGCCCGCCAGTGAGGAAGCCGTCATGGGACCAGTAGTGGGTGACGAGAAGAGCGAAGGTCATGCGCTCGCGGTCGTCGTCGAACATCGCGCCCGGCTGCCACAGCGGATCCAGCGAAATGTGCGTGGATTCCCATCGGTCCCATGCGCGGGCTGCCGCCTCGGCGTCGCCCCGATTCACGCCGGCGAGCCGGCGGGCGTACGCATCCACCACCCGTTCCCCAGGCCTGCATTTGGCAGCGCTCAAGAACTCCGCCCACGCTTCCGGGAAGATCCGCCCCACGCCCTCGGTGATCCACTGGACCTCGCCGCGGCTCGTCGTGGTTACCGCCATCAGGGCGAGCCCGTGCACACGGTCCCGGTGCTCAAGGGCATATGCCAGAGCGAGCGTGCTACCCCACGACACGCCTGTGACAATCCACTTCCCTATACCGAGATACTTGCGCACGGCTTCGATGTCCTCGATCAAGGATTGGGTTGTGTTTGCGGACAAGGAGCTCAAGTCGTCCTGAATGGTCGGCGCGCTCTTCCCACAGCCGCGCTGATGCAACCCGACGGTCCAAAATCTTGAAGCATCATGGCGAGTCCGGTAGCCCTGGCCGGGAGAAGCGCCGGGGCCGCCGTGGAGGAACAGCACGGGAATCCCCGCGGGGTTCCCCGACGTCTCCCAATAGATTTCCGCCCCGCTGACTTTTACCCGGCCGGCATTCTCCCCAGTCATTCAACAAAGGCTACGAGATGGACCCTGGCAGCGGTAGGGTCGGTGCAAGCGTCAGTTTGGGAATCTGGGGGAACCGATGAGGCTTGACGGCCATAGCGTTGCTAAGGCGGAGGAACGCGCGACTGTAACGCACCGGACTGCATCGGCTCGCCCGCTCGCCGCAGTCCTGTGGCTGTTGGCTGGCGGCACGCTCGCGTGGCTGCTGGCCACCGGTGCCTCCAGAGCGGCAGCCGACGCAGCGCCCTGGCTGATCCTTATGTCCTGGTTCGCCTACGTCGCCCTGTGGCGGCCGTGCCTGCACGTTGACGGCTATGGGTTCGAAGTGATCAACGGGTTGCGCGATCACCGGATACCGTTCGGGGCAATGGAAGACATCGAGGTTCGCTAACCACGGTCATCCGGGCAGCGGGCAAGAAGTACGTCAGTTGGGGCGCTCCGACGCCGCCGACGGCGTCTGGGGCCGGCTTCCAGCATCTCAGCGATTTGAAGAGCCGCCCCTACACCATCCTCCCGAGCGAGCGGATCAGCCAGCCTGAGGCGAAAACCGGACGCGACGCCATCGTGGGCGCCTGGGATCGTGCCCGCTCCGGCGGAATCGCCCCCGGTCAGGATGGAGTCACGTCTACATGGAACAGGCCCGCGATCGCCGTCGGAGTTCTTGCAGTTCTTGCAGTGGTCATTTCAGCCGCCTTTTAAGCACCCGCCACTCCCTGGAGGTTAGCGCGGCTCGCCACACCTCCTTGATCCTGGGTGTGGCGACGTTTTGGCCACAGGCCGAGGACGCGCGCGCGACTGACAGTCTTGACCGGGGTCGGTAGGCTCGCACGATGACGGACATACCGGTTCAGGACGCCTATGCCGCTCGGGCGGCGGAGTACACGGCGCTGTTTGGATCTGCCGACAAGGCCCACGGGTCGGATCAGCGGCTTATGTCGCACTGGGCACAATCACTGCGCGGTCCGGCCATCGATGCAGGCTGCGGTCCAGGGCACTGGACGGCATTTCTCGCGAACCACGGCATTGAGGTTGAGGGAATCGATCTGGTTCCCCTCTTTATTGAACAGGCGCGACGGCGATTTGCGGCACCACGGTTTCGCGTGGCGACGCTCCGAGCGTTGGGAGTTCCGGACGGACATCTGGCCGGCATCCTCGCTTGGTATTCGTTGATCCATTTCGAGCCGACCGAATTGCCAGTGGTGCTCAGCGAGTTTGCCCGCTGCATCAGCCCAGGAGGCAGCGTTCTTCTCGGATTCTTCGAGGGGTCCGCCGGCGAACCGTTCCCGCACGCGGTCACGACCGCGTACTACTGGTCCGTGGACGCCATGAGTCAGCACCTGGTCACCGCAGGTTTTGAAGTTCAAGAAGTCCACGCCCGCACTGAATCGGAAAATCGGCCGCACGCAGCAATAATCGCCGTCCGGACCACCCCACAGGATTGGCATGCCTCTGAAGTATGACGAACCGATTTGGGCGGACCAGGTGCAGCAAGTCGTCAGGCCGCGAATCACGAGAGCAGCCAGTCGAAGCCGAACCGTTGACAAGTTCAATCGTTTAAATAAACATTAGTTGTCCGCTTCAAGTTTCTTCGACTGACTGAGGTTACCCGAATGACCCGTATACTGCGCCGAAGCTGCCGCACGATTGCTTCAACATCAGCCTTTGCAGCCATATTAGCCACGGCCGTCGCATCACCCGCGGCCCTCGCCGCCCAGCCTGCCTCAGACGCTCCAGCCCCGGCCGCAGCCGCGCCGGCGGCATCAACCGCATCGCCGACGGTTGCCACCGGCACCCTCGCCGGGGCCGCATGGCGCGCCGAGGTGCCTGCTGCTTGGAACGGAAAGCTGGTCCTCTTCGCCCACGGCTTCCGTGCCGGACCGGCCAACCCCGCCTGGGACGCCGGATTCGCCCCCACGGCCAGCGCGCTTGTGGCCGGCGGCTACGCCGTCGCTTCCTCGTCCTACGCCACCACCGGCTGGGCACTCGGAACCGCTGCCCAAGACCAGCTCGACACCTTGACGGCCTTCCAGGACCGCTTCGGCGCGGCAAGCCGGGTCATCGCCGTGGGACGGTCCATGGGAGGCCTCGTGACGAGCATGATGGCCGAAATCCCGGGCTCCGGCATCGACGGCGCCGTCAGCACCTGCGGCCTGGTGGGCGGCGGCGTTTCCTTGAACAACTACCAGCTCGATGCGGCCTATTCGGCGGCGGAACTGCTCCTTCCCGGGCAGGACGTCCGCCTCACCGGCTTCACCACGCAGGCGGAGTCTGCTGAGACCATTGCCGCACTGAAGGCAGCTTTGCAGCAGGCCGGCACATCGGCGGAAGGCCGAGCCCGGCTCGCACTGGTGGCCGCGCTGCTGAACACCCCGACCGAGCTCGACGGGGTTGACGCGGACAACCCGGAGGCGCTGGCGGCGGCCCAGGCGAAGCTGGTCCTCGACACGCTCCCCACGGTGATCGAGCGGCGCTACACGGTTGTCAATGCCGCGGGCGGCGACAGTGGCTGGACCGCGGGCGTCGATTACGCAAAACTCCTTGGGTCGTCAGCCCAGCGCCAACTGGTGGAGCACCTGTATTCCGAGGCCGGCCGTAACCTGAATGGTGACCTTTCCACGCTCACCGCCAATGCCGACATTGAGCCCAGCAACCGGGGCCTCCAGTGGATGCTCAAGACCTCCACGCCCACCGGCGAGCTTCAGGTGCCGCTGCTGGCCACGCACACCACCGTGGATCTCCTGGCCCCGGTCGAATTCCAGGAAGAGTACGCAGAAACTGTTCGCCAGGCGGGCAAGAACTCGCTGTTCCGCCAGGCCTTCGTCGACCGCGCAGGGCACTGCAACTTCACCGTGGCGGAGAACATTGCCGCCATCGAAGCCATGGATCAGCGGCTTGAGACCGGGCGCTGGGGATCGGTAGCCACAACCGCCAACCTGCAGCACGCCGCAACGTCGCTGAAACTGGATGGCGCCAACTACGTGGACTTCCGCCCGGACGAATTCATCAACGACCGGACCTGGACGCCAGCCCACTAAGCGCCGGTGAACGCCTGTTCCGCTAACCGTCCAGGCCTGGCCACAGGGCCTTGCGGAGCAGGCGTTTCAGCTCGGCCACTTCCTCCCGGTTCAGCCGGTCCAGCGCCTCCGACTCGGCCTGACGGGTCGCTTTGGTGGCCGCGCTAAACAGCCGCTGCCCGTCAGCAGTTGCCGTGACAATCTTGGCCCGCCGGTCCTGCTTGCCGGGCGCCCTCAGCACCAGGCCCCGCTTCTCCAGGTCATCCACCAGGGAGACGATCTGGCTCGGGTCCAGGCTGAGGAAATCAGCCATCTCGCGCTGGCTCGGTTCAAGGCCGCTCGCGGCCAGGGCCAGCACGGAGTACGAGCGCTCCTTGAGGTCGAACGCCTCCAGCGCCCGGTTGTTAACCACCGATCCGGCGGCGTGGAGCTTGGCCAGGAGGAAGCCCGCATCGCTGCTGATGGAGGCAGGAACCAGCTTGTCCGCCGCTGGGGCGAGCTGCCCCGTCCCGGTCTCAGTCATGACCCTCCAATAGTGATCAAAAATAATCATTGACTTTTTCAACTATCCAGATTTTCATGGATACAGAACAGCATCCCATGCCGGAGCGCAGGATGCACGATCCGCTAGCAAAGGAGCAGCAATGAGCCTGTCAGGCAAAGTAGCAATCGTCACGGGAAGCGGCCGCGGTCTGGGCCTGGCCTACGCCCGCGAACTCGCCCGCCAGGGGGCCGCCGTCGTCATCAATGACGTTGACGCCGACGTCGCCGCGGAAGCAGTCCGGACCATCGAGGCCGACGGCGGTAAGGCCGCCGCCGTCGTCGCTCCCGTCGGCAGCACGGAAGTTGCGCAGCAACTGGTCCAGGCAGCGGTCAGCACCTTCGGCCGCCTCGACATTTTGGTCACCAACGCCGGCATCCTGCGGGACAAGAGCCTGCTGAAGATGACCGACGAGGACTTTGACGCCGTCATCAACGTCCACCTCCGCGGCACCTTCACCTGCGTCCGCGAGGCCTTCGCCTACTTCAAGGCAAACAACATTCAGGGACGCATCATCACCATCGGCTCCCCCACCGGCCAGCGCGGCAACTTCGGCCAGACCAACTATGCGGCAGCCAAGGCCGGCATCGTCGGCATGGTCCGCACCTGGGCCCTGGAGATGAAGAAGGCCGGCGTCACCGCCAACGCCGTCATCCCGGTGGCCGCCACCGCCATGACCAAGACCGTCCCCTACTTCCAGAAGGCCGTGGAGGCGGACGAGCGCGGCGAGGCCATGCCGTCCTTCTTCCGCCACGACCTCGGCTTCGGGACGGCCGACGACGTCGCCGGCCTGATTGCCTTCCTCGCCTCCGACGAGGCAGCCAGCATCACCGGCCAGGCTATCGGCGCCGGCGGGGACCGCCTGCAGGTCTGGACGCACCCGACGGCATCCGCCACCGAATACCGCGACGGCGGCTGGAGCTACGAGGCACTGCGCGAGAACGCCACGACCCTCTTCAACTCCGACACGCTGCAGGGTTACGGCGAGGAGTTCCTCCCGCTGCCGGCAGAGCTGCAGCCTGAAGCCCGGCCCGCAACACCCGAACCGGCCCAGCCCGAACCGGCGCAGGTGCGCTGACATGGCCACCACCCGCTACGAACTGGGCATCGACGCTGCCAGGATCGACGCCATTGACATGCACGTCCACCTCGAGGTGGACAGCTGCGGCCACGGTTCCCTCCCAGAGGCACTGACCGAGGCCTCGGCGAAGTACTTCAAGGCTGAGGACCGCACCCCGTCCCTTGACCGCATCGCCGAGGTGTACCGCGAACTGAACATGGCCGCCGTCGTCTTTACTGTCGACGCGCGGACCCAGCTCAAGCATGAGCCCAACAGCATCCCGGAACTCATCGCCGGCGCCGTCCGGAACAACGACGTCCTGATCCCCTTCGGCAGCGTGGACCCCCGCACCGGGGAGGACGCCATCGCGGGCGCCAAGCACCAGGCCGTAGAACTCGGTGCCCGGGGATTCAAGTTCCACCCCAGCCTGCAGGGCTTCGACCCCTCCAACCAACGCTTCTATCCCCTCTGGGAGACGCTCCAGGAACTCGGCCTGCCCGCCATTTTCCACACCGGACAGAACGGCATGGGCGCAGGCCTGCCCGGCGGGTACGGGATCAAGCTCGCCTACTCCAACCCGCTGCTGCTTGACGCCGTTGCCGCAGACTTCCCCGGGCTGCAGATCATCATGGCCCACCCCTCGGTGCCCTGGCAGGACGAGGCCAACTCCATCGCCACGCACAAGGCCAACGTGTTCATCGACCTCTCCGGCTGGTCGCCCAAGTACTTCCCGGAGTCGCTGGTGAAGGCCTCAGGCTCCTACCTGCAGGACAAAGTCCTCTTCGGCACCGACTTCCCGCTGATCACGCCCCAGAAATGGCTGGGTGCCTTCGCCGACCTGCCGCTGAAGGACGAGGTGCGGCCGAAAATCCTCAAGCACAACGCCGTCCGGCTTCTCGGTCTGGGGCCTGAATGACAACGACGACGGCGGAACCCGCCGTGGGTGCCCCAAAACAGGAGGGCGCGGCGCAGGACGGCGGGACAACACTCCAGGACCGGCTCTACTCTGTGGCGGACTGGTACGACGCCGAAGCCCTCCTCACCGAGGACGAGCGGCGGGTCCTCGGCCGGCTCCGGGGTTTCCTGGACCATGAAGCGAAGCCGCTGCTCGCCGACTACTGGGAGCGCGGCGAGTTCCCGGAGCAGCTGGCGCGCCCGCTGATCGATCTGGACCTGATGGAGCCCGCCGAGCTCACGGCTGAGGCGCCCGCCCGCGGGATCTACCAGGGCTTCCGGATCTTTGAACTCGCACGGACCGATGCCTCGCTGGCCACCTGGTACACCGCCCAGGCCGGCCTCTTCCGCACCGCCATCCGCGTCGGCGCCTCACCGGAGCAGCAGGCGGAGTGGATGCCGAACGTCATCGACTTCTCGCTCAAGGGCGTGTTCTCGCTGACTGAGCCGGGCTCCGGTTCGGACATCGCCGGCGGCCTGGCCACCACCGCACGCAGGCAAAGCGACGGCAGCTGGATCATCGACGGCGCCAAACGCTGGATCGGCGGCGCGGCCACGGCGGACGTGCTCGCCGTGTTCGCCCGCGATGTGACTGACGGGCAGGTCAAGGCATTCCTGGTCGACCGGAAGGCCGACGGCGTCACGCTGGAGAAAATCCACGGCAAGACCTCGCTGCGGATGATGCAGAACGCCCACCTCACGCTCGACGGCGTGCGGGTTCCGGAGACGATGCGGCTGCACAACGTGAACTCGTTCCGCGACGTCGCCGCGATGCTGCGGGCCATGCGCTCGGACGTGGCGTGGATCGCCACCGGCATCCAGGCCGGGGCATTCGAGGCGGCCCTCCGGTACGTCACCGAACGCACCCAGTTCGGCCGCCAGCTCGGCTCCTTCCAGCTGGTCCAGGAAAAGCTCGCCCGGATGCTCGGCAACATCACCGCATCGCTGTCGTTAGTTGTCCGGCTGACCGAACAGCAGGCGAAGGGCATCTACCGGGACCAGGACTCGGCGCTGGCCAAGATGCAGACCAGCCTGTTCATGCGCGACACCGTCGCGCTGGCCCGCGAAGTGGTGGGCGGCAACGGCATCATCCTCGCCGCCGACGTCGCGCGCTTCCACGCCGACGCCGAAGCCGTCTACTCCTACGAAGGCACCCACGACATCAACGCCCTCATCATCGGCCGCGCCCTCACCGGCGAAAGCGCCTTCACCCGCTGACTGAAGCACCACCAACCCAAGCCCGACGGCGGCAGCACCGCCCCGCCGTCGTACTTCAGCAAACCCAAATTTCCGAACCAAAACACCACCGCAGGAGGCACCACATGCCCAATCTCGTCGTCGACTTCGACAAACTGCTCACCCTCGCCGGTACCGATCTCGGCGTCACCGAGTACCGCGAAATCACCCAGGAACAGGTCAACAAATTCGCCGATGCCACCGGCGACGACCAGTGGATCCACGTGGACCCCGAGCGCGCCAAGGACGGCCCGTTCGGTGCCCCGATCGCCCACGGCTTCCTCACGCTCTCGCTCATCATCCCGTTCTGGGGCGAGCTGTTCGACGTCGACGGCGTCACCACCAAGGTCAACTACGGCCTCGACAAGGTGCGGTTCACGTCACCGGTCAAGGTGGGTTCCCGGATCCGCATGCAGGCCACCATCGCCGAGGTCACCGAGGTCAAGGGCGGCGCCCAGATCAAGGTCTCCAACACCATCGAGATCGAAGGCCAGGAACGGCCCGCCGTCGTGGCCGAGTTCCTCGCCCGCTTCTACAAATGAGCCCGCTTCCTTAACCCTCCCCCATCCGCACGTGCAGTAAGGAACAACGATGTCCCAAACTTCGCAGCTTCAGACCATGGATGTGACCGCCCGCCGCAAGGAAGCGCGCACCGTCATAGCCTCCAGCTACCTGGGCAGCACCATCGAGTACTACGACTTCCTCCTCTACGCCACCGCTGCCGCAGTGGTCTTCCCGAAAGTGTTCTTCTCCGGACTCGACGACTGGGTGGGCGTTGTGGCCGCATACGGCACCTTTGCCGCCGGCTACGTGGCCCGGCCGCTCGGCGGCATCATCTTCGGCCACTTCGGCGACAGGGTGGGCCGCAAGGGAATGCTGATCGTTTCCATGGCGGTCATGGGCGTGGCCTCCACGCTGATCGGCATCATCCCCGACGCCTCCGTGGCCGGCCCGTGGGGCGCCGTCCTGCTCGTCCTGCTGCGCGTCTTCCAGGGCATTGCGGTGGGCGGCGAATGGGGCGGAGCGGCGCTGATGGCGCTGGAGCATTCCGAGTCCGGACGGCGCGGCTTCGCGGCCTCCTTCGTCAACGCGGGCGCACCCTCGGGCGCCGTACTGGGCACCCTCATCATGGGCGCCTTCGCAGCCCTGCCCAACGAGCAGTTCCTCTCCTGGGGCTGGCGCGTGCCGTTCCTGCTCTCCTTCGTCCTGTTGATCGTCGGGCTGTTCGTCCGGCTCAAGGTTTCCGAGAGCCCCATCTTCAAGGCCGCCATCGAGCAGGAAAAGCGCGAACGGACAGTTGCTGCCCCAAAGGACGCGGCGCCCGCTGCGGGCGGGCCCGTCCCTGCCCGCCGCGACATTCCCCTGCTGCAGGTCCTGCGCCGACCCCGCACCCTAGTCTTCACCATGCTCGCCGGAGCCGCCGGGTTCGCGCTGCAGGTGGTGATGGCAACCTTCTCGGTCACCTTCGCCGTCTCCAAGGGCGCCGACAGGCAGGGCGTGCTGTACGCCTTCGCCGCGGCCTCCCTCATCTCCATTGCGTTCGTGGTCCTGGGCGGCAGGCTCTCGGACCGGCTAGGCCGGAGGCCGGTGATGATCGGTGGTCTGGTCCTCTTCATCCTGTACCTGATGCCGATGTTCCAGCTCCTGTCCTCGAACAACATCTTCCTGATCTTCGTGGCTTTCACCATCGGACTGATGATCCATTCCACCCTCTTCGGCCCCATGGCGGCGTTCGTCTCCGAACAGTTCGCCACCACCTCCCGGTACACCGGCGCTTCCCTGGGCTACCAGCTTGCAACGCTCCTGGGCGCCGGCTTCACGCCCGGCATCGTGGCGCAGATCTTCAAGGACTCGGGCCAGAACACCAGCTCCGTGGCCCTGTACCTGGCCGGGATGTCCGTGGTGTCCATCGTCTTCATCCTGCTCACCAGGGAACCGAAGAACAACGATTTGGAGTCCACCCGGCCCTGAGAAGCCGCACAAGGACTAGTTTGAGACAAGAAAGGATGCTCGATGGAAAATTTTGGCATCGGGTCGTGGCTGCAACGGCGCCGCCCGAAATCCGGGAACAAGACGGCGCTCATCGCCGGGGACCGGGAACTCAGCTATGAACAGTTCGCCGACCGCAGCTGCCGGCTGGCCAACGCCCTGCGGGACCGCGGCGTGGCCAAAGGCGACAGGGTGGCCTACCTCGGGGAGAACCACCCCGCCTTCCTGGAGACGCTCTTCGCCTGCGGCCAGCTGGGCGCGATCTTCGTTCCCCTGAACACGCGGCTCGCTCCGCCGGAAATTCGATTCCAGCTGGACCACTGCTCCGCCGCGGCACTGATCTACGCGGGGGACCTCGGCAACGTGGCGCAGGCTGCCGCCGCGGGGACGACGCTGGCGCGACTCATCGCCGTCGGCCACGGCACTGTGTTTGACGGCGGTACGGATGACAACGAAAAGGCGCCCGAAGTCGAGGACTACGAGGACGTCGTGGCATCGGGCAGCACCGAGCCGGTCGATGAACCGGTCACCCTGGACGACGGCGCCATGATCCTCTACACCTCCGGAACCACCGGCAACCCCAAAGGCGCCCTGCTCACGCACGGAAACATCACCTGGAACTGCATCAACGTCATCACCGACTTCGACTTCTGCTCCACCGACGTGGCCCTGATGATCTCCCCGATGTTCCATGTGGCCTCGCTGGACATGGGGGTCCTGCCCACCTTGCTGAAGGGCGGAACAGTGATTCTCGAGCCCAGGTTCGATCCGCAGCGGACCCTGCAGCTCATCGAACGCCACCGCGTGACCACCATCAGCGGGGTCCCCACCACCTACCAAATGCTCTGCGAGCATCCGGAGTGGCCGACGTCGGACATCACCTCCCTGAACAAGCTCACCTGCGGCGGATCGGCCGTCCCCCCGCGGGTCCTGGAAGCCTACGAGGCCCGGGGACTGCGTTTTTCCAACGGCTACGGCATGACGGAAACAGCCCCGGGCGCAACCACCCTGCCCGCCTCCCGGTCCAGGGACAAGGCAGGCTCCTCGGGTCTGCCGCACTTTTTCACCGAGGTGCGGATCGCCGATCCCGTGGGCGGGCCGGTACAGCAGGGCACCGTGGGCGAAATCCAGATCAAGGGCCCCAACGTCATCCGCGAGTACTGGAACCGGCCGGACGCCACCGCCGGTTCCTACGACGACGGCGGCTGGTTCAAGTCCGGTGACATGGGCTACCAGGACCAGGACGGATTCGTCTTCGTTTCCGACCGGCTCAAGGACATGATCATCTCCGGCGGGGAGAACATCTACCCGGCCGAGGTGGAACAGGCCATCGCCGAGCTCGACGCCGTTGGCAGCGTGGCGGTGATCGGCGTTCCCGACGAAAAGTGGGGGGAAGTGCCGCGGGCAGTTGTTGTGGTTCGGGACGGCGCGAGCCTCACCGAACAGCAGGTCCACGCCCACCTCGACGGCAGGCTTGCACGCTACAAGATCCCCAAGGCGGTGGTCTTCGTCGACGAGATGCCCCGCACGGCCAGCGGGAAGATCCGCAAGAAGGACCTCCGGCAGCAGCTGTTCCCGGACCCGGCAACCCTCTAGCGGTGGTGCCCGGCTGCCTGACCGTCGGGTCTACAGCCGGATGTGCCGGAAGAGCGCCGCGGTGCCCATGCCGCCGGCGATGCTGATCATGGCCAGGGCAAGCTTTCCCTGGGCAGCCTCCGCCGCCGGATCCTGCCGGGCCTGCGCCATCAGTCGGGTGACCAGTACGGCCCCGGACGCCCCGTAGGCATGGCCCAAAGCCAGCGCCCCGCCGTCGGCGTTGGCCCGAAGGGAGTCGATTCCGAGGTGGTCCAGGCACGCGAGGGTTTGCGAGGCAAACGCCTCGTTGAACTCCACGAGGTCCACGTCAGCTGCGTCCACCGACTGCGCGGCCAGCAGGCGCGAGGCGGCGGCTGCGGCACCGATGCCCAGCAGCTTCGGCTCCACCCCGGCGGTCTCCGTGCCCAGCACGGCCAGCCCGCCAGCGGCGCCCAGTTTCCGGGCCCTGGCCAGCGAGGTGATGACGACGGCGGCGGCACCGTCTGCGTCGAAGCAGGAGTTTCCGGCGGTGACAGTCCCGGACTCCACGAACGCGGCGGGGAACCGCGCCATCAGGGCCTCGCTGAGTCTGGGGCGGGGACCGTCGTCGGCCGTCACTGTTTTGGAGCCCGGCGCGGTCCCTGATGCGCCTGGCAGCGGAACAGTCTCCCGGACAAACGTGCCGTCAGCCTGTGCAGCCACCGCCCGGCGGTGGCTGCACAGCGCAAACTCGTCCTGCCGGGCGCGGCTGATGCCGTACTCCCGGGCCACGTTCTCGGCCGCGACGCCCATATCCGGGTCGCCGTGGCGGTGCGGCGCAAACTGGGCGCGGCTGAAGAAGGCGGGTTCGCCGTCGTCGTTCCGGTGTGCGCGCAGCGGCGCGGTGCTGATGCTTTCGACGCCGCCCGCAAGGTAGGTGCCGCCGCCTGCCGCGACGAGCCGCGACGCGAGGACGATGGCGTCGAGGCCGGAGCCGCACTGCCGGTCTACGGTGAGGCCGGGGACGGTGACGGGCAGGCCGGCTTCGAGGGCGGCGAGCCGCGCGACGTTGCCGCCCGCACCTACCGCGTTGCCGATGACGACATCCGCCACGTCGCCCGCGTCAACCCCCGTTTCAGCGAGCAGCGCCGCGAGGACCGGGGCCAGGAGCTCGTGGGAGCGCAGGTGCTTCAGCGCACCGTTGGCCCGGCATACGGGTGTGCGCAGCGCGGCGATGATCACCGGCTGCCGGTCGTCGGGAAGCACGAGCCCCACGCCAGACGCCCCGTTAGACAAGGTGCCGGACCCGGCTGTCACGGGCCGCAATCCAATCGAGCAGCAGCCGCCGGCTCACCTTTCCGCGGTCCGTCACCGGAAGCTCATCCAGGGCGTAGTACTGCAGCGGCCGCTTGTCCTTGGCCAGGACGTCTTCGAGGCCGGTCTTGAGCTGGGTGGCGGTGACACCGCCGTGTGAGGGAACGATGCCGGCCACCACGCGCTGGCCGCGGAGGTCATCG
This sequence comes from Arthrobacter sp. ISL-65, assembly GCF_018613795.1. Lineage (GTDB taxonomy): Bacteria > Actinomycetota > Actinomycetes > Actinomycetales > Micrococcaceae > Arthrobacter. Next base: position 13,116 of record NZ_JAGGPN010000046.1, on the reverse strand, counting down.
TCCATGCCGGCGGCGATGGCCGAGGCCACCCCAGGGACGGAGGACAGCGCCAGCTCCACCTCGTGCGGATAGACGTTTTTGCCTGCGGTGATGATCATGTCGGCGCGCCGGCCGAGGATGTGCAGCACACCGTCCGACAGGTAGCCCTGGTCCCCCACCGTGAACCAGCCGTCAAAGCAGCGCAGCGCCTGGCCGTCGTCGCCCCAGAGGTAGCCGTTGCTGACCATGCCGCTTTGGACGCTGATGTTGCCGGCGGACCCGTCGGGGAGCTCGTTGCCTGAGTCGTCCAGGATCCGCACCTCGACGCCCGGGAACGGACGGCCGATCGCGGTGCTTCCGGCGGCGAACGGCTCTGCCGCGGCCAGGCCGGCCCCGGAGACGAAACTCAGCTCCGACGCGCCGTAGTACTCGAAGATGGTGGCATGCGGTGCCCAGCGGCGGGCCGCCTCCAGCGTGCGCGCATCCAGCTTCGAGCCCGCACTGATGATGGCCCGGACACCCGACGCGTCCACGCAGCCCAGCAGTCCGCGTTCGCTCAGGAGCCGCAGCATGGTTGGCACCAGCACCAGCCGGGTGATGCCGTCATGGGTGATGGCGGCGTGGACGTCGCCGACGTCGAACGATTCGAGCGTGTGGAACTCAGATCCGGCGTAGAGGCATTCGGCCAGGGCGTAGAGGTTGAGGCTCGCGGCCAGCGGGCCGGGCGCAAGCGTTTTGTCCTGCTGGCTGAGCCCGAAGAACTCCATCGAGGCCTCGAAGGACTGCTGCCAGGAGCGGCGCGAACGGGTGAACGCCTTGGGCACGGACGTGGTGCCGGAGGTTAGGCCGATGAGGAACGAGGACGCCGGATCCCCGTCCGCCAACTCAGTGCCGGAGCCCCCTGGCACTGGGTCAACGCCGCTGCCCAGCCGCTGGACGATCTCGTCCTGCATCGCTTCGGGCCAGGTGGGGTCCAGGACCGCGCACTCGCGGTCTCCGGCGACGGCAGCGGCGAACTCGATGGCGAACTTGGTCGAATTTGGCTGCGCGAGGACCGTGACAGGCGCCGTGCTGCGGGTTGCGGCGGCCTGCGCACCGTCGCGCAGTTCGGCCCAGCTGAGCCGTTTTCCGGCCACGACGACGGCGGTGTCGTCGGGGCGTTCATCGGCCCACCGCTGAAGGTTGTTGAGGAAAGGCATCGGGCCAACTTTACCGGCCCGAACCCGCCACTGCCCTGCGGCGACGACTATTGTGACAACATGAGCTTCAATGACGGGGTCGAGCTGGACCCATCCCAGGTGGAAGACCGGCGCGGCGGTGGAGTTGGCCGCGGCACAAAGATCGGCGGAGGCATCGGGGGCGGCGTCGTCCTGCTCCTTGCGGCCCTCTTCGGCATCAATCCGCAGCTGCTCGGGGGGCTCCTGGGCACCGGCCAGGAACAGCCCGCCCAGAGCACGGGAACACCCCTTAACCAGTGCAAGCTGGGCTCCGACGCAGACAAGGACCTCGACTGCCGGATTGCCGGGACCGTGAACAGCCTCAACGTATTTTGGCCGGCTTACCTCGCCGACTACAACGTGAAGTACCCGCGGCCGAAGGCTGTGCTGTTCGAGGGCGCCACGCGCACCGGCTGCGGCACGGCCACGTCCGAAGTGGGCCCGTTCTACTGCCCGGCAGACACCACGGCCTACTTCGATCCCGGGTTCTTCCAGGACCTCGTGACCCGCTTCGGTTCCTCGGGTGGCCCGCTGGCGCAGGAATACGTGGTGGCCCATGAGGTCGGCCACCACATCCAGAACATCCTCGGCGACCTGGACAAGGCGCAGCAGGATCCGCAGGGCGCCGAGTCCGGCGCCGTGCGTGTGGAGCTGCAGGCCGACTGCTACGCAGGACTCTGGACCCGGTACGCCACCACGCAGAAGGACCCGAAGACCGGCAAGCCGTTCCTGGAGCCGCTGAAGCAGCAGGACCTCAACGACGCACTCTCGGCCGCCTCCGCCGTGGGCGATGACCGGATCCAGAAAGCCGCCACAGGACGCGTCTCGCCTGAAGGCTGGACACACGGGTCCAGTGCGCAGCGGCAGAAGTGGTTCTACCAGGGCTACAAGACCGGCGACATCAACCAGTGCGACACGTTCAGCGCCCCGACACTTTAACCGCGACCCTTTAACTGGGAGTACGACGACGGCCGGCCACCTTCCCTGAGAAGGTGACCGGCCGTCGTCGTACTTTAAGCCGGGATTGGGAGGCTCCCTTAGATGTTGAAGCCGAGGGCCCGCATCTGGTCCTTGCCGTCGTCGGTGATCCGCTCCGGACCCCAAGGCGGCATCCATACCCAGTTCAGGCGCCAGTCGTCCACTACGCCGTCAAGCGCCTTTCCAACCTGCTCCTCGAGCACGTCGGTCAGCGGACAGGCGGCCGTGGTGAGCGTCATGTCGATCAGCAGGGCGCCGTCGTCCTCCGAGTACTTGAGGCCGTACAGCAGGCCCAAGTCCACGATGTTAACCCCGAGCTCGGGGTCGATGACGTCCTTGAGTGCCTCTTCGACATCCTCCAGCCCGGTGCGGGCTGCGTCGATTTCGGTCATGGCGTGTCCTTACTAGGCCTGTGCCGCGGCGGCAGCGATAGTGGCTGCGCCCGCGCCCTTGGCGTAGCGGTCGTAGCCTTCTTCTTCAAGGCGGTCGGCGAGTTCCGGGCCGCCCTCTTCAACAATCTGGCCGTCAACGAAGACGTGGACGAACTCAGGCTTGATGTAACGCAGAATACGCGTGTAGTGCGTGATGAGCATGGTGCCCATGTTGCCTTCGGCGTGCGCGCGGTTGACGCCTTCGGAAACGATCTTGAGGGCGTCGACGTCCAGGCCGGAGTCAGTCTCGTCAAGCACGGCAAACTTCGGCTTGAAGAGTTCCAGCTGCAGGATCTCCACGCGCTTCTTTTCGCCGCCGGAGAAGCCTTCGTTGACGTTGCGCTGGGCGAAGTCGGCGTCAATGCGCAGCTGCTGCATGGCGGCTTTGACGTCCTTGGTCCAGGTGCGCAGTGCCGGGGCTTCGCCGTCGATGGCGGTCTTGGCGGTCCGCAGGAAGTTGGTCATGGTGACGCCGGGAACCTCCACCGGGTACTGCATGGCCAGGAAGAGGCCTGCGCGTGCACGCTCGTCGACGCTCATCGCCAGGACGTCTTCGCCGTCCAGCGTGATGGTGCCCCCGGTGACCTTGTAGCGGGGGTGGCCGGCAATGGTGGACGCGAGAGTGGACTTGCCGGAGCCGTTGGGGCCCATGATGGCGTGGGTCTCACCGGTGCGGATGGTCAGGCTGACGCCCTTCAGGATCTCCTTGGTGCCCTGCTCGGTGTCGATGCTGACGTGCAGGTCCTTGATCTCAAGAGTAGACATGTGTCTTGTTCTCCTCTGCACCGTGCCGTTCTGTCGGCGGTGCGGTCTTTGGTCTGGAAGTTAGTAAGTTGTGGTGCAGGCTGGGCTCGGAAGCAGGCCGGGCTAGCTGAAGTTGGGTGCTTCTGCGCCGTTCAGGACGGTGGTGAAGTCCACGTAGACCTCGTCTCCGACGATCTCCACCGCGAACACGGGCACGGGGTCGTAGGCCGGCAGTTGGAGAGGTTCCCCGGTGCGCAGATCGAACTGCGAACCGTGGCCCCAGCATTCGATGGCGCAGCCCTCGACCTCGCCCTCGGAGAGGGAAATGTCTGCGTGCGAGCAGGTGTCGCCGATGGCGTGGATCTCTCCCATGGAGTCCTTGACGATCGCGACGGGATAGTCATCGATCAGGATCCGCAGGGCCTGCTTGGGCTGGATCTCGTTCACGTTGCAGACGAGCTCGCCCTTTGGCTGTTCAGTCATCCGTTGTCCTGTACTTTCCGGGCTGCTTAGTTCTCGGTCGCGGCGAGTTCGCGCTCAACAGCCTCGGTCAGGCGCTCTTCGAGTGCCGGGACCTTGATCTGCTGGATGATCTCGTTGAGGAATCCGCGCACGACGAGCCTGCGGGCCACCTCTTCCGGGATGCCGCGTGCCATGAGGTAGAACAGGTGCTCGTCATCAAAACGCCCGGTGGAGCTCGCGTGTCCGGCACCTTCGATGAGGCCGGTTTCGATCTCGAGGTTAGGAACCGAGTCGGCCCGGCAGCCGTCCGTTAGCACGAGGTTCTGGTTCTTCTCGTACGAGTCGGTGCCCAGGGCCTGCTTCTGAATCAGGACGTCGCCCACCCACACGGTGTGAGCGTTTTTTCCCTGCAGGGCACCCTTGTAGAGCACGTTGGACTTGCAGTTGGCCACGTTGTGGTCAACGAAGGACCGGTGCTCCAGGTGCTGCCCGGCATCGGCGAAGTAGAGGCCCAACAGCTCGGCCTCGGCACCTTCACCAGCGAAGCGGACGTTGGAGTTCAGGCGCACAATGGATCCGCCCAGGGACACGGCGATGTGCTTGTATACAGCGTCCTTGCCCACCTGCGCGTCATGCTGTGCCAGGTGCTTGGCGTCGTCTTCCCAAAGCTGCACCGAGATGACGGTGAGCTTTGCGCCCTCGCCGACGATGACTTCCAGGTTGCCGTTGTGGTCCGCCGCGCCGGTGTGCTCCAGGATCACGACGCTGCGCGAGTTGGCCCCGGCCTCCAGCACGTAGTGTGCGTTGGAGCGGCGACCGGCGCCGGCACCGTCGACCAGGATCCGCACCGGCTCAGCCGGTTCGGCGTCGGCCGGGATGACCACGTGCAGGGCCTCATCCGTGTTGGCGGAGGCTACGACGGCGGCACGGTCGGCCGGGGTCAGGACGGTGCCGCGCGGAGCGGCGCCCTGTGCCAGGGCGCTGCGAACGTAGCCTTCGGGGGCTTCCACGGTGAACGCGGCTGCGTCTCCGTCCGTCGCTGCGTCGGAAAACAGGTTGGCCAGTCCACGGACCGGGGTGAAGCGCCATTCCTCTTCACGGCCGGTGGGCAGCGCGAAGTCGGCGACGTCGAAGCTCGTGAGCCGCTCGGCGCGCGAGGACATGACGGTGACCCCGTGATTGTGGCTGTGGTCTACCTTGGCGGAGACCAGCCCCTCGCCTTCCTCGGTGAAACCTGCGATGGAAGGCGCTCCGATGCGGGCCTTTTCAGTAGTAATTTCGGCAGTCATTAACCGACGGATCCTTCCATCTGGAGTTCAATGAGGCGGTTCAGCTCGAGGGCGTATTCCATCGGCAGCTCACGGGCGATCGGCTCGATGAAGCCGCGCACGATCATGGCCATGGCTTCGTCTTCGCGCATGCCGCGGGACATGAGGTAGAAGAGCTGCTCTTCGGAAACGCGCGAGACGGTTGCCTCGTGCCCCAGCTGGACGTCATCCTCGCGGATGTCGATGTACGGGTAGGTGTCCGATCGGCTGATGGTGTCCACCAACAGGGCGTCGCAGCGCACGGTGTTGGCCGAGTGCTTGGCGCCTTCGCGGATCTGGACCAGGCCGCGGTAGGCCGCGCGTCCGCCGCCGCGGGCAACGGACTTGGAGATGATGGAGCTCTTGGTGTTCGGCGCGATGTGCACCATCTTGGAGCCGGTGTCCTGGTGCTGGCCCTCGCCCGCGAACGCGATGGAGAGGGTCTCGCCCTTGGCGTACTGGCCCGTGAGGTAAACAGCCGGGTACTTCATGGTGACCTTGGAGCCGATGTTGCCATCGATCCACTCCATGGTGCCGCCCTCTTCGCAGATGGCGCGCTTGGTCACGAGGTTGTACACGTTGTTGGACCAGTTCTGGATGGTGGTGTACCGGACGCGGGCGCCCTTCTTGACCACGATCTCGACGACGGCCGAGTGCAGCGAGTCCGAGGTGTAGATCGGCGCGGTGCAGCCCTCGATGTAGTGGACGTAGGAGTCCTCGTCGGCGATGATCAGCGTGCGCTCGAACTGGCCCATGTTTTCCGTGTTGATACGGAAGTAGGCCTGCAGCGGAATGTCGACGTGCACGCCCTTGGGCACGTACACGAAGGAGCCGCCGGACCATACGGCCGTGTTCAGCGAGGCGAACTTGTTGTCGCCCACCGGGATGATGGTGCCGAAGTACTCCTGGAAGATCTCCGGGTGCTCGCGCAGCGCGGTGTCCGTGTCCAGGAAGATGACGCCCTGGGCCTCAAGGTCCTCGCGGATCTGGTGGTAGACAACCTCGGACTCGTACTGGGCGGCCACACCGGAGACCAGGCGGCTGCGCTCAGCTTCCGGGATGCCGAGCTTCTCGTACGTGTTGCGGATGTCCTCGGGCAGGTCCTCCCAGGTTGCCGCCTGCTTTTCAGTGGAGCGCACGAAGTACTTGATGTTGTCGAAGTCGATGCCGGAGAGGTCTGCACCCCAGGTGGGCATGGGCTTGCGGTCGAAGTACTTCAGGCCCTTGAGGCGGAGGTCCAGCATCCATTCCGGCTCGCTCTTCTTGGCCGAGATGTCGCGGACCACGTCCTCGTTGAGGCCGCGGCGGGCGTTAGCGCCGACATCGTTCTTGTCGGCCCAGCCGTACTCATAGGTACCGATTCCGTGGAGCTCGGGATTCTTTTCGAGAATCTCCGAAATCGCAGCAGTCTCAGCAACCGTCTTCTCTGATAGTTGGTCCGTCATCACGGCCTTTCTTGCAGATGGTTGGATACTTCGTCCAGGTTGTCCGTAACGGCTCGGGTGGTTTCCGCCACCGTCGCGGCCGGACGGCCTGTGGGTATGTGGGTGGTGCAGACGTGTCCCCCGCGAGCGAGCGTGGAAAGCCTGCGGACATCGACACCGACGAGGCGCGAAAACATTTCCGTCTCGGCGTCGCAGAACACGGGAAACTGGGTGGCCAGCTGCTGGATGGGGCAGTGGCCCTGGCACAGCTGGACGCTGGACAGTGCAGCCGGCAGCGGCGCCTTGGCTTCAATGGAGGCCGTGGAGGCGACGAAGCCGTCCCGGGACAGGGCGGCGGACAGGGCCTGCGCACGGGCGGTGATGTCCGTTCCGGCCGCTTCCACCTCGGGGGCGTAGCGGCGCTCCATCTCCGCGAAACGCTCGACGGCGAACTGGCGGACGGCTTCATCCCCCGCCACCGCGCCGAGCTGCTTGAGCGCCAGGCTGGCAATGTTCAGATAGTCGTCACCCAGTGAGGACTGGCCCTGGGAGCTGAGGACGTAGCGGCGGGCGGGGCGGCCGGCGCCGGCGCCTGCGCGGGCCACGCGCTTGACCTCGATCACGCCGGCGCGGGACAGGTGGTCCAGGTGGCGGCGGACGGCGGCCGGGGTGAAGCCGAGCAGGTCGCCCAGTTCGGCGGCGCTGACAGGTCCGTGTTCCAGGACGGCGCTGAGGACGCGGTCACGCGTGCGCTCGTCGGCGTCGGCTGCGGCGGGCACGGAGGCCAGGGCAGCACGTTTTCCACCGCGCAGCGCAGCTGAGGGCGCGCCCTGCCCGGCCAATGGCGCGGAGGTGGTGCTGGTCATGGAATACACAACACAATCATGTCGTAATTTGTTGCGACCTTCCAGTAAGGCAAGGCTGACCTGTGCCCGGGCTGGGCTGCGCCAGTTCGACGGCACTACGCAGGCTCACCAGTGACAGTACTACTTCACGTAGAATGCTGGGGTGCGATCCCCCAAATCCCCCGTCTTGACCATCGACGGCCTCATCAAGGACGTCGGTCCGCTCCCCACCCTCGATGGCAAGATGCTCAGGGTAGTGAGCGACGTCTCACTCGTCGCTGGCCGCGGCGAGGTCACGGCACTGCTCGGAGCGAACGGTGCCGGCAAGACTACCACCATCGAATGCGCCCAGGGGCTCCAAAAGCGCACGGGCGGAACCATTACGCTGCTCGGCGCCGATCCCGGCACTGCCGGAGCGGAACTGCGCGCCCGCGTCGGCGTCATGCTCCAGGACGGCGGCCTCCCGCCGTCGGCCCGTCCCATTCCCCTGCTCCGGCACATTGCCGGCATGTACCGCAATCCCAGGCCGCTGGATGAGCTGGTGCAGCGGCTGGGCATCGACAGCTTCAGCAGGACCAACGTCCGCCGGCTGTCCGGCGGGCAGAAGCAGCGGCTGGCCCTCGCCGCCGCCCTGATCGGCAACCCGGAGGTCCTGTTCCTGGACGAACCGAGCGCCGGCCTTGACCCGCAGTCCCGCCAGCTGGTCTTCGAACTGATCTCTGAACTCCGGGACAGCGGGATGGGGATCATCCTCACCACCCATCTCATGGATGACGCCCAGCGGCTGGCCGACTATGTGTACATCATCGACGCCGGCAGGAATGTTGCGGAGGGCACCGTTGCCCAGCTGCTGCAGCACAACATGCCAGAGGCGCCCCACAAGGACCACGTCCGGACGCTGCGCTTCGAGGCACTGCCAGGGCTAGACTTCACCGGCGTCCTGGCTGCCGAGGTAGAGATCCGCGAGACGCGCTCTGGCAGCTACGCGGCCACCGGGGCACTGACCCCTGAGGACCTCGCTGCGCTGACGGCCTGGTGGGCCCACCACGGCATCATGCCGGGCTCGCTGAGCATGGAGGCCCGGAGCCTCGAAGACGTATTCCTTGACATTTCCGGAAGGGAAATCCGATGACGACAGCCACGGGCAGCGCTCCCGCTCCCCTGCTCCGCCGGATCCTGCTGCAGGGTAAATATGAGGCCGCGACCATGCTCAGGAACGGCGAGCAGCTGATCCTCGCGGTGGTCCTGCCCCTCCTGGCCCTGATCGGACTGACGGTCACCCCGTTGCTCGACGGCATCGGGGGCAGCCGGGTCAACGTTGCCGTCCCCGGCATCCTCGCGCTCTGCGCCATGTCCACCGCCTTCACCGGGCAGGGCATCGCCACCGGCTTCGACCGCCGGTACGGCGTGCTGCGGTTCCTGTCCACTACGCCGCTGGGACGTACCGGCCTCATCGCCGGGAAGATCCTCGCGGTCCTGGCCGTCCTGGTGATCCAGGTGGTCATCGTCGCCGCCGTCGCCTTCCCGCTCGGATGGCGTCCCGATCCGCTGGGCGTGCTGCCCGGGCTTTGCCTGCTGGTGCTGGGCGCGGCCGCGTTCACCGCACTGGGGCTGCTGGTGGCGGGCACTGTCCGGCCCGAAGCCACGCTTGCCATCACGAACCTGCTGTGGATACTGCTGGGCGCCCTGGGCGGCATCGTCATCCCCATGCAGCGGCTGCCGGAACTCGCCCAGAACACCGTTCACCTGCTGCCGTCCGGATCCCTCGGCGAAGGGCTGCGGGACGCATTCCTGCACGGCGCCGTCAACGGCAATGCCGTCCTTGTCCTGCTGATGTGGACGGTTCTCGCCGGCGCAGCAGCCATCCGCTGGTTCAAATGGAATTGAGAAAAAGTGAGCACGGCTTCGCGCCTCCCCCAGTTCGTCGGCCGCCTGGCATCCAAGCTTCCGGTAACCGTCGATTCGACCGTCCGCCGCCTCGCCGTGCTGTCCCTGATCGGACAGACGGTCCTAGTGGTCACCGGCGGCGCTGTCCGGCTGACCGCCTCGGGCCTTGGCTGCCCCACCTGGCCCAGGTGCACGAACAATTCCTTGGTGAATACCCCCGAGATGGGCATCCACGGCTTCATCGAGTTCGGGAACCGGCTCCTGACGTTTGCACTGGCCGCCGTCGCGGCGCTCATGCTCGTCTACTTGTGGAACCTGCGCAAGGAGCGCAAGGACCTGTTCCTGCTGGCCCTGGGCCTGCTGGCGAGCATTCCGGCGCAGGCCATCATCGGCGGCATCACCGTGTTGACCCAGCTGAACCCCTGGGTGGTTGGCCTGCATTTCCTGGTGTCCATGGCCCTGGTGGTTTTCGCAACGCTGCTGGTCAACCGTGCCTACGGCAGGACGGGCGGATTCCGGACGTATCCGCTCGCAGCCCTGCCGGGCGTCCTGCGGCCGGTGATGACCGCCGTCGCGCTCTTCTCCGCCATCGCCGTCATGCTGGGCGTGGTGGTGACCGGCGCCGGACCGCACGCAGGTGACGCCGACGCGCCCCGCAACAACCTTGACTGGGATCTCTTCTCGCACATCCATGCCGTGCCCGCCTACCTGGTCACCGCCGGCACGCTGCTCGCCGTGTATTTCGTGTGGCGCCGCGGCATTGCGGGGACGTTCCGCTCGGCAGTGCTGATGCTCCTCGGCGTCACCGTGCTCCAGGCCGTCATCGGCTTTACGCAGTACTACAACGGCATTCCCGCGCTCCTCGTCGGCGCGCACATGCTGGGTGCGGCCCTACTGATGAGCGCCGCAACCAACGCCGCCGACATCGCCCGCTCCAGCCCCGTCAGGTAGCTTTTCCCCCGACGCTTCCTCAGATCCCGTCGCTTCGTCCCCAAAGCCTCCTCAGATCCCGTCGCTTCGTCCCGGACGCTTCCTCAGATCCCGTCGCTTCGTCCCCGACGCTCCCGCAGATCCTGCCGCCAATTGATTCGGCGCTTGCGCCTCGCCGCTTCGGGTCAGACAAGTAATGCTCCCTCACATGTGTGAGGGAGCATTACTACTTCAGCGCAGCCTCTATCTGAGGAAGCGTTCGGGGAGAACCTGCAGGACGTGAGGAAGCGTCCCGTCGAAACCTGCAGGACGGGAGGAAGCGTCCCGTCGAAACCCACAGGACCTGAGGAAGCGTTCTGGGCTCGCTGTGGGGCTGGCTGGAGGGTTACCCCATGATCGGGGAGCCGACGAACGGGTCGACGGCCAGCGCGATGAAGAGCAGAGTCAGGTAGCTGATGGAGCCGTGGAAGACCTTCATGGCGCCCTGGTCGGAGAGGTCCCCGCCCTGCGCCCGGTTGTAGAGGGCGTGGGACTCGTACAGGAACCAGGCACCGGCCAGCGCGGCAACGGCGGTGTAAACCCAGCCAGCGTTGCCGGCCGGGATCATGAGCAGCGAGCACGCGACCATGGCCCAGGCGTACAGGACCACCTGGACGGACACGACCTTGGCGCCGGCGATGGCACCGAGCATCGGCACGTTGGCGTTGCGGTAGTCCTCGCCGTAGCGCATGGACAGCGGCCAGTAGTGCGGCGGGGTCCAGAGGAAGATCACCATGAACAGGACGATGGCCGGCCACTCGACCGTGTTGGTCACGGCGGCCCAGGCGATCAGCACGGGGAAACAGCCCGCGGCGCCGCCCCAGACGATGTTCTGGGCCGTGCGGCGCTTGAGGATCATCGTGTAAATGACGACGTAGAAGACGATGGCGCCGAGTCCGAGCCAGGCGGAGAGCGGGTTCGCACCGAACCAGAGGATGGCGATGGCAGCGGCGCCCAGCAGCCACGCAAAGATCAGGGCCTCGCGCGGCGTGACCTCGCCGGTGACCAGGGGGCGCTTTTCCGTGCGGTGCATCAGCTTGTCGATGTCGCGGTCAATGTAGCAGTTAAAGGCACCGGCGCTGCCGGCCGCGAACGCGCCGCCTACGAGGGTGGCCATGATGAGGCCGAGTGACGGGAAGCCGCGCTGTGCGTAGATCATGGTGGGCAGGGTGCTGACCAGCAGGAGTTCAATGACCCTGGGCTTGGTGAGTGCAAGGTACGCCTTCGCCTTGCGGGCTAGTCCGGCTCTTCCGTGGACCCGGGAAGAGGTCAGCGGCGTATCTGTTGTGCTCACGTGGCAGTCACTCTGTTTCTGTCTGGCTGTTTATCTGATCAGTGCGCCCGGACGCGCGGTCCGGACCGATCCTTCATCGGCGGCTGGCGGGGCTGTCATGTGGGCACTAGAACCCGCCCTGCCCGCCGGTGGCCTCCCGATATCATACCGCGGTCCCGCATGGATTGCTGGCATCGGTGTGTGACGGCAAATCACTGAAAATGATTCGTTCGTGCTTGCTTCAATCACATTAACGCAGCCTCACCGCACGAGTGATTCACAAAGGAGAAATTGCGTCCAACTGGTGAGATTTTGGCCGCCCGAAGTGTGGAATAGAGCTAAGCTGTCTGCAGATCAGCGCACACTGGGAGACGGGCAAGAAACCGCATTCCATGCCGTCCGGCGACTGAATGAAGATCAACGTTTCAATGGTGAACGGCTGGTAGACACAAATGCAGCGGGCACCAATTGTGCCCTGCCGCTGTGTGTCATTACCGCTTGCCGTTAACACAGAGAGGGGCCCGGTTTCGTGGCACATTTGAAAGAGCAAGAACTGACTTGGACCGACCTCGACCAGCGTGCCGTTGACACTGTGCGTGTCCTGGCCGCCGACGCCGTGGAGAAGGTGGGCAACGGCCACCCCGGCACGGCTATGAGCCTGGCTCCGGCCGCTTACCTTCTCTTCCAGAAGATGATGCGGCACGACCCCAAGAACCCGGACTGGATCGGCCGCGACCGTTTTGTCCTCTCCCCCGGCCACACGTCCCTGACGCTGTACATCCAGCTGTTCCTCTCCGGCTACGGCCTGGAACTGAAGGACCTGGAAGCGCTCCGCACGTGGGGCTCGCTGACCCCGGGCCACCCGGAATACAAGCACACCGCCGGTGTTGAGATCACTACCGGTCCGCTGGGCCAGGGCCTGGCCTCCTCGGTGGGCTTTGCGTACTCCCAGCGCCGCCAGCGCGGCCTGTTCGACGCCGACGCCGCCCCCGGCACCAGCCCGTTCGACCACACCATCTGGGTCATCGCTTCCGACGGCGACCTCCAGGAAGGTGTTACCTCTGAGGCTTCCTCCCTCGCCGGCCACCAGGAGCTCGGCAACCTTGTTGTCATCTACGACGAGAACCACATCTCCATCGAGGACGACACCGACATCGCCTTCACCGAAGACGTCCTGAAGCGCTACGAGGCCTACGGCTGGCACACCCAGCGCGTGGACTGGACCAAGACCGGCGACTACAAGGAAGACATCCAGGAGCTGCACTCGGCACTGGTGGCCGCCAAGGCGGAAACCTCCAAGCCGTCCATCATCTCGCTGCGCACCATCATCGGCTACCCGGCACCGAAGAAGCAGAACACCGGCAAGATCCACGGCTCCGCCCTGGGTTCGGAAGAAGTGGCAGCACTGAAGAACGTCCTCGGCTTCGACCCCGAGAAGTCCTTCGAGGTGGACGAGGACGTGCTGGCCCACGCCCGCGCCGTCGTCGACCGCGGTGCCCACGCCCGCAAGGAATGGGAAGAGTCCTTCTCCGCCTGGCAGTCCGCCAACCCCGAAGCCGCTGCCCTGCTGGAGCGCGTCGAAGCCCGCCAGCTCCCCGCC
>NZ_JAGGPN010000045.1 GCF_018613795.1 Arthrobacter sp. ISL-65 | reverse complement strand
ATGACGGGTCCGGCTACTGGATCTCCCCGGCCAAGACGGTGAACATCAAGAGATCGTCGCTGACTCGAGCCCGATCGACATGCATGGGGAGATGCTGGAGCTGTGGCCGGAGGAGAACAGGGGGTATCGCGTATATTCCTTGAACGTGAGAGACGTTGGTTCAAATCCCTTGGTATGGCCTAGTCGAACATCGACATTCACCTGAGCGGATGACTGGTAAGACCAGCACGCAAGGGACCAGCAGCCAAAAGGCCCCACACGTCACGGGCACTTACGACGACCATACAGGAACGTGGAGGGGACCTAATGGACTGGTTTCGGTTTAGGGGTCGTTGCAAGCACCCGTGCCACTGCCGTTTTGGATACTCCCAGACGCTGCGCAATGGCCCTCTGGCTGAGCCGCTCACCGGCCAGTTCCCGGATCTTCTGAGGGTGGACTTCAGGGCGGGTTTTAGGGGTGGTCCGCAGGTGGTCCTTTAGGTGGTCCTTTGGGTGGTCCATCCCTGGTCCATTTGCTGGTCCACCCAGTGGTCCACCCGAAGTGGTCCACTGGTCCTTTACGTGGTCCATCTGGTCCGCGCGGACCAGCTGATCGCGTGCCCGCTTCCGCCGCTGGGCGACCGATCCGTATGGCGGAGCCACCACCAGGTTCACCGTCGTCTCCGTCGCGAAGAACAGGCTGACGGGCATGATGGCGGCCAGGAAGGCACCAAGAATTACGGTCGAATCGAGTGCGGCCGACACTCCTTCGGGCGCCAGGACGTGGGCGCCGTTGGCGAGTACTGACACGAGAGTGAAGAAGCCGACAGCCACCCAGGAAAGGGTTGTGGATTCGCCCCTGGCCCTTTGAACACTGGCCGCAATGGCATAAACGAGGATCGTGGAGTCGACGACGATCGGCACCAGCCAGCGCAGGTACTCGGGAATGCCGGCCCACGCCGCCGCCTGGATCAGGCCCAGGAAGGACAGTGTGAAACTTGCCGCCGCCAGGACGCCAACCAAGGTCAGTGACAGCATCACCATCGTCCGGCTATCGGGCTCGATACGTGAAGTCATTAGTCCGCTTCCTCCCTCGACCGGTGGTCCACATGGACCGCTCGAAATGCCAGTCTAGGACCGGTCCACGACAATCTGACCTGCCGCAATGGACCAGTACGGACCGCCCGGGTGGACCACTAAAGGACCAGTGCATGGACCACCCAAAAGACCACGTATGGACCACGGGTGGACCACCCGGTGAAAGCGGCGTCAATCTCCGCACACATGAGCTTTGCGAGTACACAGCAACCCTCATCGGCAACGCCGACCGGGACGGCACAGTTGTTCCGGAAAAGGCCCCCGCGGCTGCAAATCGGATCCTGGAGCACTGCTGATCCGAAGCCCGAAAAAGTGATTCCGGACATTTTTTCCAAAAACCTGCGCGTTTTGCGAAATTGCCGCACACACACCAGGCATGAGCAACGACACCGCATCCTCAGCCGGCCTGAACCGCGTCCCGAAGGGCATCCCAACGGGCGGCCAGTTCGCAGCGACCGCACATGCCGAGCCCACGCTGAGCCTCGCCTCACAGCGCTTGGAAGAGTTCACCAACACAGAAGACTTCGTCGACATCGCCTACACGTCGGCAGCACACTGGCAGCGCCGTTACAACCAGACGGACAAGTCAGTCATCGTCGACAAGGACGACATCGCCCAGGAGACGATGCTCCGCACCCTTGAAGCGCTCAACCGGGGCCGCCAGATCACCGACTTCAAGCAGATGGTCACTTCGACGGCTGCAAACGTGACGGTGCGCGCCACCGAAACCGTCTTCCGCGCCGAAGACCGCAAGGCCTACCGCATCTTCGAAACGCAGCGCGAAGCGATCGAAGCCAAGAGTGAACGCCCGATGACGCAGCGTGAAAAAGACGAGCTGGCACGGAAGGTCCTCGACGAGTGGCACGACCCCCGCCACAAGCCCTCCAAGGACTTCCGGATCGCCCGCACCTTTGATCGTTCCCTCGACGCCCCGCACGGAGCAGACGGCGGCGTGGAGTCGACCCTCGGAGCAACACTCGTGAACCCCGAACAGAGCGGCCACTACATCCAGCCCGGCTCCTACATGGACCGTGCCCACAGCGCCATGGAGGAAACCGGCGCCGCCCACAAGGCCGAGATGAAGCGCCTGGCCTGGAACGCCATCGCCGAGGGCACCCAGGTGCCGATGTCCAACCTGGGCAGCTGTCCCAGCGCCAGGTCACCAAGCACCGCGGTGTCATCAACGGTCTCGAGGGCGGCATCATGGGCGCCTGCCGTGACTGGTCCACCAACGGGGAACCGACAGAGGCCACCGATGCGCTGTTCGCCCCGTTCGGCGAGCTGGGGATTCGAGGACCAGGAGAGCGTCGTGACCATGCTCGAAGGCTTCGAAGCCCGCGGTGAAGGCGTAGCCCAGACCGTGTGGGAGTCCGCCATGGCCATCGCCAACAACAAGCACAGCAAGACGGCCTAGGAGGCATGAAGTGCCCACAAACCGAGTACCCAAAGGAGTCCGAAGCGGCGGCCAGTTCGCCGCTTCGGCCCACATGGAGCCAGACCTCAGCATCACGAACACGGACTTTCCGTCCGTAGGCGACGCCGACGTCGACCAGCTCCGTGCACTGTCCGAAAGCAGCGACCCGCTGGTCCGCGCGGAGGTGACCTCCAGCATCCGTGTCCCGGATGACGTCCTGGAGCGCCTCGCCGAGGCGGACCAGCCGCCGTCCGTGCGCCTCGCGGCAGTGAACACCGGTTACGCGGGCACAGCAGACAGGGCCGCCGAAGACCCCCACCCGCTGGTGCGCGCCGCCGCCCTGGCTGGCTGGGACCTGTCGGACACTCACCGTGAACGACTCACCCACGACCCGAAAGTTCAGCGCGTCATGGGCCTCATCTCCCGCTGAATTGGCGTTCAGCGGCTCGGCGCGCGGTGCCTCCACCGGGGAACATGCCTAGAGGAGCGCGCCGTCCCCGTCAGATCACCTCCCGCCGGCGTTGTAGGTTCAGGGAATGGATGAAAGTGAATCGCTGTGGCTGGTCAGGCTGGAACGGTGTCTCGACACTGCCCGGAGCTGGGAGCAGCGTCTGGCTGCCCCTGATCCGGTGACGTCTGGCAGCTCCCTGGCCGGGGACGACAAAGGGCTGGTCACCGCCCACGTCCGGACCGCCGCTTGATCGGGGTTACTGTCCGCTGTTGACCACCTGGCCCTCATGGCCGACTTGGCGCGCGGCGAGCTGAACATGCGTCCCACCTCGCTTTTCACCCCTACCCGTGCAGCCCTGCTGGGGGCCTCCCAGGCAGTGTGGGTGCTGAGCGGTAACCATGTGACCCGGCAAGCCCGGGCCCTGGCGATCGCTGAGGACGAGCGGTCACAGCATCGGACGTTCCTGCGCGATTACACCAACGACGAGTATGCCAAGGCGAACTTCAGTCAGGACTTCTTAGAGCAGATGAATGACCAGACCGACGGGCTGACGGCCGAAGTCACCCGCATCAGAGAGCTCCGAAAGTCGCTGCCGAGGATTGATGCAAAAGCCACGACCATGATGCAGGAGGCCGCGGCGCACCTGACTGCAGGCGGCTCCCCGGATGACCACTGGATGCGGTTCGCCCTCGCTTACGAATGGCGTGTTGCCAGTGCCGCTGCCCATGGCCGGGCCTGGCCTGGCCGGTGGCAGTACGCAAAACCGAGAAGTCAAAGACCGCTGACGGTGAGCTTCACAGCTTCACCACCACCATTGAGGAGTTGGTCAGGTCAGTCGGTGCGGCGACCATGATGACCAGCGAGGCGTGGCGACTCTGGGACCTGCGGCGGGTTCCGCACACTAGCCCTTAGCTCTCCCGGCGCATCATGGCTGGCTCCGATGCGCGCCGCCGATTCTTCCAAGGACAGGCGGCCCTCGGCGACGCCGACAACCAGGTCGAGGGCCGCCTCCGTGTCGAAGTCGTGACGGTAGCCGTTCAGCCACAGGAACAGGACCATCAGGGTCCAGGAGGTGCGCTTGTTCCCATCCACGAGCGGGTGGTTCCGGGCGGCGGACTCGAGCAACACTGCGGCCTTGAGCTCCAAGGGTCCGAAGGCGTCCTGGCCCATGATGGAGGTGCCCGGCCGGGCGACAGCGGAGGCCAGCAGCGCCTCGTCGCGGACGAAGAATCCGTAGCGGCCCAGAAAGTGCTTCGCCTCGCCTGCGGTCAGATGGAGGCTCATGCGTCCTCCAGACGTTGCAGCAGCTCGGCGTCGTGGGTCAGCACGAACTGGAACCCGGCCTCAAGATTGTCTTTGCGGCGCTCGGCGGCTTGGGCCGCGCCGCTGTCGCTGTTCTGGTTCATCACGGTGATGTGTGCGGCGGCAAGAAAAAGCCGCGCCACGCACGATGCGGTGGGCGCGGCGTCAGGGACAGACTCACAGGGTCCCAGGGTCCCGATGTCACGGACTCACAGGGTCCCGGCTAACTCACCGTCAGCCGGGTCACCTATTACAACAACGAAGGAGAACGGCTGCTGCTGCTGCTGCTGCTGCTGCTGCTGCTGCTGCTTACCGGGTGAGGTTGAGCAGCCAGTCCCGCAGCTTCCAGGTGCTGATGCAGTCGTAGTGGTTGTAGTCCTTGATGGCGGCGAAGATGTCCTTGGCATTTTCCAGCTGCCCGGCGTTCACCGCTTCCTGGTACACGCTGTACTGGACCATGGAGTCCACCGCGTTGGTGACGCCGACGCGGCCGGCCGGCATGTACAGCGGCTCCAGTTTCTTGATGCTGAAGGACCGGTCCGAGATCCGCACGGAGCCCTTCACGGTTTCGTACAGGTCGAACATCACCCCGGTCTCGACGAGCTCCTCCACCTCATCAACCATGACCCCGTGCCGGCGGGCCAGCTTGCGCAGGGCGCTGACCTCGTACTGGGCGTAGTGGAAGATGTGCAGGTCCGGGTAGGCAGCGCGGCGTTCG
Organism: Arthrobacter sp. ISL-65; assembly: GCF_018613795.1. GTDB lineage: Bacteria > Actinomycetota > Actinomycetes > Actinomycetales > Micrococcaceae > Arthrobacter. The sequence goes on along the minus strand of NZ_JAGGPN010000045.1, from coordinate 18,706 downwards.
GCGACGTGGTCCATGAAGTCGATGAGCGCCTGGCGTTCTTCCTCCAGGCTGTGCGCGGTGAAGGCAATGAAGTCGTGGCCATCGGCAGAGTGCTCGACGAGGCCGAACAGGTACTCGATGCCCCACTCCCCCGTCACCGGGTCCTGCCAGAGCGGGTCCCCTTCGAAGTCGAAGAAGATGTCGCCGGCGCTCGGTTTCGGCATGGCGATGACGGCCGGGTTCGGCAGGACCTTGTAGGACACGCCGTTGATGGTCCCGTCGATGTCCCCCAGCCCGCACTGCAGCCGCGCCTGGTCCTGGAGCTCGAACCACAGCGGGTCCATCTTGATGCCGACGTCGGGCAGGTCGGCCGCGGCGAACACGGCCTTCGTCCTGATGCCGGCCTCGATGAGCTTGGCCCGGCGCGACCTGTTCATCCGGCGCACGAGCATCAGGTCATCGGCGGCCTCCATCTCGGCCTTGCAGTCGGGGCACTTCAGGCATGCGCTCCAGAGCGGGTCACCCCACGACGATGGCAGGGAGCCCAGGCGGTGTGCCTCCAGAACGGCGCGGAGCCGGTCCCGGGCCGCGTAGAACAGCGGGACGCTCTCCGGCAGCGGGTGGCTGGTGGTTTCGTTGGTGCCCAGGATCAGGTGGCCGTCACGGTGAACCGGGACGCCGGCGCTGCGGAGCTGGTCGGCGTACGCCGCGAGCTGCAGCAGTGCTTCGGCTTTGGCGCTGCGGGCCAGCTTGGTGTCGAAGACGGCGTAGGCGCCGTCCTCCTGGAGGATCAGGAAGTCGGCGCGGCCGTGGAAGCCGTCGGCGAAGAAGCTGCCCTGGAAGATGACGTCGAAGCCGTCCCGCAGCGCCTGGATCGTTTCCCGGTGGCGGGCCTCGAGGCCGGCGCGGTCGAAGGTCCGTGGCGGCGCCACCTCGTAGACGCGGGAGGGGCCGAACTCTTCCCGGAGCAGCCCCAGCACTTTGGCTTCGTGCTTGTCCCCGAGTGCTGCGGTGAGGTCGGCCATCGCGTCATGCTCGACCGGCAACACCGGAAGGCGGTTCAGCAGGACGTCCAGCTTGCGGACGGCAGCGAATTCGCATGCCGAGCCGGCGACGATGTCACTGGCCGACAGGATCAGTTCGTCCTGTCCTGTCCGATCAGTGCTGGGTAGGAAAAACACTTGCGCCTCCGGTCGATCGTTACTGCTTACTGGTTCTCATGCGTAGGCCCGGGTTTATCCGGACCAGATGTTCTTAGGGGGCCGTGGCCGGCCATGCGTCGAAGACCATCGTCAAGGCGATCATGACGATGCCCACCGCGGCGGCGATGAGCCCGCCGAGCATGGGTGTGACGATCGGGAAGGCAATGAACACTGCCACGTAGCCAAGGACGTTGACGGAGGCGAACGCGATCGACAGGGCCGGGACGCGCAGGTCTTTGAGGCGGTGCCGGACGATTTCGCTGAAGCCTGTGAGGACGGTGCAGAGCGCCGCGAAGCCGAGCAGGAAGCCCAGCCAGGCGAACCGAGGCCCGAGCATGGAGCTCATCGAATGCAGGGCCAGGGCGGCGCTCCCGCCCCAGAACCCGACGGCGATGGAGATGACCCCGGCGGAAATCCGCAGCGCCGACTTCGCCTTTGAAGTCAGCGCCGGGAGCTGTGAGGGTGCCGCCGGAAGGGCGGCCGTGGCCGGGAAGGCCGGCGGCGGAATGGTTGCCTCAGGATGGCCGTACTCGCTCATTTCGTACCCTTTCCACCGCCTGGCGACCGTTGGGGTCCCAGTCGGAGCAGATGCTACGGGCGGGGTGTGACAAAAGAGCGCAAGGATGAGCGGACGGGTCCCGTCTCATTCTGGTCCGGGGGGAGGCACCCACTGTGGCGGGCGCCTCTGCCGCGGGAAACGCGTATGTTTGCGGAGAGGCTGTCTCATCCGGCGGGCGACATCGTTGATGAGCATGTCGACTTCGTCGTAGATGACTCTGCGGAGGTCAAGGTACCTCTCGCGCAGGGCGTTCCCGTCGCCTTCCCTCCAAAGCGCTGAGGCTCCGGACAGATCAGCGCCCCGGTAATATTTGGTGGCGGTTTCCAGGCACTGGCGGAGTTCCCGAATCACGTACACGGACGAGTCCGCCACCGCCGATTCAGGATGGAACACGAGCCGCATGGAGGCGCGGATGGCCCGTACCGCATCGATGGCCACCTCGCAGCGCTCGATCCGTTTTGCGCGCTCCTCTTTGTCCGTCAGGAGCGATTCATTCCGGTGCATCTGGTGTGGCTCTGGGTCAGTGGAGGGCGGGCTGACGTACCTCAAGGCCGCAAGAGCCTCAATAGTTTTCCGGGCGAATTCTTCCGACGGTTTCAGCATGGACTCCCGCTGCTGTTGCTCCCGTTGGTGACGCTTGGAAAGCAGTGCGACGGACAGTGCGCTGATAACGCCGATCAGGGCTACCAGCACCGATACTTGCGCGGCCGAGTCCCACATGACCTCATACTAATGTCGTCATGCGGCCACCCTCGGAAGCTAGTGCGACAGTGTCTCCTGCGGAACGACCGGGCTCTCCAGCGCCAGCATCGGCACCCAGGCAGCAAGCGACTGGCGGACCGGGGTTGTGAGGACGGTGAGGCCATCGAGAAGTTTCGCGATGCGCCGGTACTGGGCCTTCCGCTGCTCAGCGGTGGTGGATGAATTCTGGATGAGGTCAAGGGCGGTCTGGGCGTCCTTCAGCCGCTTCTGCTCAGCAGCAGTGAAACCGGACCAGCGAACCTTTTCGGCCTTCCTGACGGCGGCTTCATGATTGACGGCGTACGGCCCCGGGTGCGTGGAGCGTTAGTTACGACGCTGCCGCCAGCTTCATATCCTCCATCTGCTGGAAGGTCAGTCCGGAAGAGTTCTTCCATGTCACACGGCCATTCACGCTGGCACCGACCATGACTGCTGCCGCGGTGCTCGGGCTGCCGAATAGATGATCCTTCAAGAGCGTGTAGGTGCCGTCCTGGACTGCAGCTGTCCCCTGATCAAGCAACCGCTGACGGTAGTTGAGGATAGAAGTCGCAGCGGATGGGGCAGCCTGAGAGCGTCCGTAAGAGCCGGCCAAAACCACCACACCTTCGGACGTCGAATACCCGCGCAACTCGGCACCTCGGACGTTGACGAAGATCATCTCAGGCCCGTCCGCCTGCCCAGGCCGGAGTGGCTGCACCAAGGGCTCCATGAGGGGGTAGCCAAGCGTCGTGATCAGGACCGAGATGGTCTCTAGGTACTCTTGGCAGTCGGCTTCAAGGGGCGCGGGAGTGTGAGGGTTAGAGGCACCGTTGCCATTCTCCAGCTCGTAACGCCCGGACACGGTGGCCCTCCGAACCGCCTGCCACTCCATGTAGCTGACGTGAGTGCTGGTCCACGAGTTCGTCAGCGACACCGCCACCAGCGCCTTATCCCAAAATTCCTTCTTGCCCTCGTGGTCCTTGATTCGGTCCCCGACGTTGCCGGACTGACCAACGTAGGCCAGGGCGCTGCCCTCCGGCGTGGAACCGAAAAGGAAGTAGACGCCGACCTGCTTGGACTCCGGCATCGCACGGAAGTCGCTCAGCAACGTCCTGGGCACCTCGAACAGACGGACGGTCCGCGTGGTGATCTCCGCCATTCGGATGCCGGCCGGGTCCCCCTGCGGAAGGTAGATCTGAATCGTCTGCGGTATGCCCATACAGAACAACATGCGTAGGAAGCGCTCCGAAATGCAATGTGTGACCAGCAGCTGGAGCATCAGGGGTAAATTGAAGTCGACTTCGAGGAGTGACTCATGGGCTATGCCCACTACTTCCCCGGCCTGACCGCCGAGGCGGCCGGCGAGGCATACGAGACGTTCCACCTGCGCGGAACCAAGGCGCCGGCGTACCCGGACATGTCGACCTTCTGCAAGACCGAGGAGAAGCCGTACGACGTCGTCACCGCCATCCTTATTGCCGCCGCTGTCCGCTCAATGGCGACGTCCGAGGGCGGGCTAAGGAGCGACGTCCGCTGGGACAACTGGGTCGCCGGTGTGAACCTATTCGAGGACACGGTGCGGCCGCTGACCGAGGACGAGAAAATCGCCCTGGAGCTCGACGTCGAAGCCATCAGGCCGGAGCCCCGCTCCGCACCCAAGGCCTGGGACTCCTAAGCTCAGAGCGCGACCTCACCAGTCGAACTGCTTGGCGGTGGGCTCAGGCACGCCGCGTTCCTTGCGCAGGCGCTTTGCCTTGGCTGCGGTCACGGCCAGGCGTGCGCTGTAGACCACGCCTCCGACACCTGCTGCCGTGAGAAAAAGGGCGCCCCATAGCGGGTCCTGGCCTTGGCCCGTCGGTGCAGCCACCAGCAGGATTGAGCCCACCGCCAAGGCTGCGAAGACCACGGCCAGGATGGTGAAGCCGGTAGCCGACCGCACCTGGGGCCGAGAGCTTGCGTTGACGATGCCGATCTCGTCTTTGCCGTAGCTGTGAAGCTGGCCGTCCACGGTTCGGCTCAGCACACGCTTTTCTCCCCGCGCCATCGCCTGTTCATGCTCGGCTCGGACCTGATCGTCGGTGTTTGGCATCTGTCCCCCATGAAATCCAGCTGGCAGTCATCCTCAGGCTGCCCAATCAACTCTAGTGTCAGCGGTATTAGGGGCCGACGGGACGAGTCTCGCCGGCCCCTCAGCGTCCTAGGTGTCCCGGCGTTTCACAGTCACGAGTGCACCGGCCAGGACGGCGGCCGACCATCCGAGCATCACAAGGCCGGTCTCTCCCTGCGTGGGGTGCTCGCGCAGGGTCTTGATGGCGACAAAGTCCATGCCGACGGAGGATGGCAGGTAGCGGCTGATGTCCATGAACAGCTCATTGTGGCCGGACAGGATGGCCAGCACCACCGGCACGACCAGCAGCAGGCCCGTCCGCGGTGATCGCGTATTTCAGACCCTTGGGTTCGAGCAAGGGCTGGACTACCAGGTACGAGATGAGCGCCGCGGCGGCGTCGACGATGAAGGATGTCCCGGCGATGACGAGGCGTGGCCAGAACGGCGGTGATCCTGCGGGGCACGACGAGGGTAGTGGAGATCATGCGGGTGCCGTATTCGGATCCGATCTGCATGACGGCCAGGGAAGCGATAAGGAACTGGGCGACCGCCATGCCGGACGCCCGCTCTGGCATGTTGCGGGCCAAGATGCTGTGCCCCTGGGGCGGGAGCCGACCCTTCACCGCTTGCAGGTCTCACTACAATCAGACCCATGATTAGTTCAACCAGGGCCGTCTCAGCGGCAAAGTGTTACCAAAGTGTTTACTCAGGGGTTGCGCAGACGCATAGTCCCTTGCAATTTGTGGAGTTAAGGGGATTCGAACCCCTGACCTCTTCGATGCGAACGAAGCGCTCTACCAACTGAGCTATAACCCCGTGGCGCCGTTTCCCGGAGGAACTCCAACGCCGGTTTCCCTAGGCTACAAATTTTCGAGCCGGTTTGCCAACCAGGCCTCAAATGTCGCGTGTCCGTAACGCTGTTCGGGCGCCAGGTTCTTTCCTTCACGCAGAAATCTGCCTGTCGATCCGGGCAGCGGCAGTTCGGTCACGAGGCCCCGGGCGCCGGTTATCCGCTTCCACGCGCCGGCCAGCGAGCCCATGCTCAGCACCTCCGGCCCTCCGACCGTCTGCAGCGCGTGCGATTCACCGGACGGCGGCCCCAGTGCGGCTTCCAGCAGCGCCGACGCCACGTCGGCCGGGGAGATCGTCTGGAACCGGGCACCTTTGATCACCGGCACCAGGCCGACGTGGGAACCCGCGTCGAAAACCCCTGCCACCAGGCTGTGGAACTGCGTGGCCCGCACCGTGCGGGTTTCGAGCGTCGACCTCGCATACACACGCTCCTTGTCCGCCTTTGATCGGTAATACGCGAGGGCGCTCTGGTCGCAGTTGACGATGGAAAGCTGTACGGCCCGGGCCACGCCTGCCGCCGCGGCTTCGCCCAGCAGCAGGGCGCCGCCGGCCGCATAGCGCCTGAGTGCTTTGCCGGTCCGCGCTTCGAGGCAATCGACGACGACGTCGGCACCCGCCAGCGCTTCCGGCAACCCTTCTCCGGTGGTGACGTCCGCGCAGAAGTAGGCGGCGCCGTCGTAACCCTCCCGGGCGCCCGGGGGCGGCGGGTTCCGGCTCAAAACGGCGACGGCGTGCCCCAGCACAAGTGCCTGGCGCACCACTTCACGGCCGGCCTGGCCGGTGCCGCCGGCAACGCAGATCCGGACCACTACTGTGGCGCCCGGTGCTGAATCGAATCCCGGCTACGCGCGCCGGCGCTGCAGGACGTCATCAAGGTTGCTCAGCGCGCTCTGGGCCTTGGTCAGCGGCATGGCTGGCGCGGCATTCGGGGAGGCTACAGGAGGTGCGGCGGCCGGACCCTGCTTGAGTGACGGCTTGCCCACGGACTTCGGAGCCTCGGGAAGCGCCAGCGGCTCAGGTGCCGGACGCTCGGCCTTGGCCGCTTCAACGTATGTCGGCTTGGGAACTTCCACCGGCTCCCAGCTGGATTCAGGCGAGGCTGGGCCCTGCACCGGGGCCGCGGCGCTTTCATCGCCGGCCGCAAGGGCAACTGCCAGTGCAGCCTCGCGAAGTTCGATTGCGGTGAGGGGTTTGGGCTTCGGCGCTTCCGCCTCGGCGTCGAAGAGTGCACTCTCCCGGAGCTGCACAGGCTCCGGGGCTGATGCCGCCTCCGCGGGGCGCTCGGCGGCGGACTCCCGGCTGGCGGGCGAGCCCATGGCCGCTCTGAAGGCGGCGCTGACTTTCCTGCGGCGGTCACGGACGGCGAGGCGCCGCAAAACCACGACGGCGGCAACACCGGTCAGAAACGCCATGGCAGGAACCCAGGGGTTGCCGAGCCCAAAGAGGCGCAGGGCTCCGGCCACAATCGCCGTCAGGAAGGACAGCAGCCCAACGAACGCGATTGCCGTCCGTCCGTACCGGACCCGAAAAGCACCGGCCCCCTTGGCGGCGGGCCTGCTGCCGGACGGAGCCGGGGTAAAGCCTGTTGCTGGTTCGCTGCTCTTCCTGGTGTCCATGCGTTTCTCCTGCTGGGCGGTCATATACACAACCGTTCCGGCTTGCGGGTTTGCAGTTTCGGCGTCGACGCTCTCCAGCGTCAGGTCACCGGCAGCCTGGAACTGATGCCGGCCGTTGCGGAGCACGTAAGGGGCAACCCAAACGATCCAGAGCGCAACAGCAGCCACAAGGATGACTGAGCTGCTAAGGGGGAAGTCCACACACAAAACCGTATGAGGAATGTGGGGGCTCTTGTGGCATTCGTCTCGGTGTGTCGCGGCCGAGCTTCAAATCAATGGACTTATCCGTGGAACCCGGCACTGACCAGCAGCTCTGCGGTCTGCGGGTCAGGCGGGCCTGCCCCGCAGCCAGCGGCTGAGGAGGCCTTCGGGTATTTCCTCTGACGTCAGCGCGAAGGAGCGGTGGTCGGCCCATTCCCCGTTGATGTGCAGGAAACGCGGGCGGTAGCCCTCGTCCCTGAAGCCGAGCTTCTCCACGACTCGCAGGCTTGGGCCGTTTTCGGGACGGATGTTGATTTCCATCCGGTGCAGGCCAAGCGTCCGGAAACAATGGTCGGTTGCCATCGCCACCGCCGTCGGAGCGATCCCATGTCCGGCCCGGGCCTGGTCCACCCAGTAGCCGAGGGTCGCCATCAGGGCGGATCCCCACACAATGGAGGAGACCGTCAGCTGCCCCACGATGACCGGGTCACGGAATCCGGGTGTCCACTCCGCGATCACAAACGGCAGCGCCGTGGCCTGGGCCGCTTGGGTATTAAGGGACCTGACCATCTGCCGGTAATCGGGCAGAGCCCCGCCCGGGAGCGGGTTGGAGGCCTCCCAGGGTGCCAGCCAGTCGCTGTTTCGCGATCGGACCTCGGTCCATTCCTTCCGGTCCCGGTACCTGATGGGCCGCAGGACAATGTCCCCGCACTCGAGCGTGACCGGCCAGATGTGGCTGACCCTCATGAAAGGTTACTCGGACAAACGGGCGGCAATTTGCGGAAGCCACTCACGCAGACCAGGTCCGAGGTCATCGCTGTCGATGGCGAGCTCCACGCAGGCCTTGAGGTAACTGAGCTTGTCCCCGGTGTCGTAACGGCGGCCGCGGAAGACCACGCCGTACACACCGCCGCCTTCACCGTCCCTGCTGGCCAGTTCCTGGAGGGCATCCGTCAGCTGAATTTCGCCGCCGCGGCCGGGTTCGGTCTTTTCCAGCACATCGAAGACATCGGGGTGGAGCACGTAGCGGCCGATGACGGCCAGGTTTGAGGGCGCGTCTTCGACGTCCGGCTTCTCCACCAGCTTGTTGATCTTGACGAAGGCTTCGCCATCAATTTCGGAGATGTCCGCGCAGCCATAGGCACTGATCTGGGACGGTTCCACCTCGATGAGAGCCACGACCGAACCCCCGGTCTTCGCCTGCACGTCGATCATGATGCTGAGGAGCTCGTCGCGGGCATCGATGAGGTCGTCACCGAGGAGAACGGCAAACGGCTCATGGCCCACGTGCTGGCGTGCACGCAGCACCGCGTGGCCAAGGCCCTTGGGGTCACCCTGGCGGACGTAGTGGATGTCACCCAGGTTGCTCGCGGCCTGGATCGACTCCAGCTTGGCGGTGTCGCCCTTGGCCTCAAGCGTCGCTTCCAGGGTCGGAACGCGGTCGAAGTGGTCCTCGAGCGCGCGCTTGTTACGGCCGGTGATCATCAAGACGTCGCTCAGGCCTACCTTGACGGCCTCCTCGACGACGTACTGGATGGCCGGCTTGTCGACCACCGGCAGCATCTCCTTGGGCATGGCCTTGGTGGCTGGCAGGAACCTGGTGCCGAGCCCAGCAGCGGGGATTACGGCCTTGCGGACTGAACAATTAGTGGAAGTCACTGTTCTAATCTATCCGAGGGAACATTCATACGGTAAATGCTTCCGGCAGCGGCCGGCAGCGTGCCGCTGCGACAAAGGAAGACACCCATGCCAACAGGGACCATGCCTTCGAAGGACGTCATCCGCTCCCGGCACCGGCAAATCCGGGCCATGATGACGCCGGCGGACCTCTCAAACGCCGGCGAGGGCATCGCCTCCCATGGCCTGCCCTGGGCCGAGGCTATCGCTGCCGGCAACCCGGCCACGTTCACCGCCTACCTCGGCGTCGATTTCGAACCGCCAACCCTTCCCCTGCTGCACGCCCTGCATGAGGCAGGCCACAGTATCCTGCTCCCGGTCTGCGAGCCGGACCGCGAGCTCAGCTGGGTCTTCTGGACCCCGGACAGCGAGTTCGTCCGCAGCCGGTATGCGCCCATCCAGGAACCGGCCGGTGAGCGCCACGGCCTGGACACGGTGCGGGCTGCGGCCGGGATGTTCATGCCGGCGACCGCCGTGGACCGTAGCGGAAACAGGATCGGACAGGGCGGCGGCTACTACGACAAGTTCCTGGCTGCAGCCAACGCCGGCGGCCTGCACCTTCCGAAGGCCGCCATCATTTACGACTCCGAGCTCCTGCCCGCACAGACCATTCCGGCTGAAGACTTCGACCGCCCCGTCGAGGCAGTGCTCATGCCCTCCGGACTGGTAGCCTTCGCGTGACCTCGCCCGAGCGGGGTGATAGAATTGGCACTCAGGCCCTGCGACTGCTAATGGAGTCATTTCCGCCGCGGTGATCCGTCAAGGAGAATCCGGGAAATGAAGCCAGGCAGCACGGGACCTGTCGTTTGTCCAAGAGGAGGATCTACAGTGCCCACGTATGCCTATGCCTGCAAAGATTGCAGCCATGCCTTCGACATCGTGCAGTCTTTCACCGACAGCACTCTGACGTCCTGCCCCGAATGCCAGGGCACGCTTCGTAAGAAGTTCAACAGCGTCGGCGTGGTCTTCAAAGGCTCCGGCTTTTATCGGACTGATTCGCGCGATTCCAAGGGAAGCACCGTCTCGCCCTCCCCCGCTGCGTCAGCACCGGCTGCCCCCGCCGCCTCCTCGTCGCCTGCCCCGGCAGCCGCAGCCGCGAGCTAGGCGAGTCCCTGCGGCACCTGCCGCCTTCAAACTCTGAGAGTCCGGCCAGGTTTACCTGGCCGGACTCTTTTTTTCTTCGCGCGGGTACTCCTGGGACCCTAATGTCCGTTCGCGCCTGCAGGGCAGTCCTTTGATACGTTTCGGGGCCGGCTTTTCCACATACGGCTCCCGGTGCCTGTCGCCCGGCCAGCAGGGGCCCGTAGCGTGACGGCATGCCAGCTACCGGTATTTTCCCTGCAAGGGCATCCCGCCCGGCCGTCCGTCCCGGGCGCCGCAACGCTTTGCCCGGTTCTGCCACCCGTCCGCGTCCGCGCGGACGGCGCTTCTCGGGATGGCTGAACCGTAACCGGCGCCTTGCCGTGGCACTGCTCCTCTGCGCGGCCGCGGGAATCGCCGTTCACCAGTTGACTCCTGCCCCTGCCCAGACCGTGAGCATCCTGGCCGCTGCCCGCGACCTTCCGGCCGGAGCGAACCTGAACGGCAGTGATGTCAGGACCGTCAGCGTTCCGCCTGCCATGGTGCCGGACGGGACTTTCGCTGACAGCTCCGGAGTGGACGGCAGGCAGCTCGCAGCGCCGCTCCGCAAGGGCCAGCTCCTCACCGATGCGCAACTGGTGGGTCCAGGCCTGCTGACGGGAGCGCCGCCCGGGTCCGCTGCGGTGCCGCTGCGAATGGCAGACCCGTCATCCATCCAGCTGGTATCCCCCGGACAACTCGTGAACGTGGTCCTGACAAGCGGCAACGGCTATGAGCAGGCATCAGCCTCGAAGGTACTCGCCCAGTCAGTGCCCGTCCTGTGGACCTCCGGCCAGGAAGGCCAAAGCGGCCAGTGGCTTGCTGCCGGGGATTCGGACGGGCTGCTGGTAGTGGCCGCCACCCCTGCCCAGGCCAGTGCCCTGGCGGGCGCGTCAACCCAGGGAAAGCTGTTTTTCGTTCTGGTGGGATCCGGTGCCCGATGAACCCGCCCGTGCGAGTCCTCTACCCGGGCGAACCCTCTGGTCTGCCCGAATCCGCCGGTCCATGCGAATCCTCTGGTCCGTGCAAATCCGCAGGGTGTTTGCCCGGTTGCTCAGCCCCAGTGCGGGGGCTTCTGCTCCTTCAGCCACGCGTCGTGGTCGTTGCCGGATTCCGCGTCGCCCCAGGCGCGCGGATCGTCCTCGGCAGCCCTATTGGGAACGACGCCTGTCCGCTGCTGCGCGCCGGCTTTCGCGCGGCGCACCTTTGCGGGCTTCTCCCCGGCCGCGGCCTGCTCATCTGTGCGCTCGGTCCCGTCTTTGCGTTCGGCCCCGCCGTCGGGTGTCACAGCGGGCCCTCCTTCCGTTCCGTGGCCGGCCCGTTCAGGCTAGCCTCAGAACCGAAGCCTACTCCGGCGCCCGCGGCGTTGGAATCGGAAGTGTCGTGATCCGCCTGGTCACCGTCCGCCTGATCGGTGCCAGTCTGATCAACTTCCCTCCGATCAGCGTCTGTCTGTTCAGCGTCTGTCTGATCCGCCTCCGGCTGATCAACGTCCCCCTGATCAGCGTCCCGCTCGTCAGCATCGTCACGGCTCAGCTCGTCGCCGAAACGGTCATCGAGGTTCTCGTACGCGGTCTCCTGCCCAGGCTCAGGCTCGAGGTCGCCCACCGCGAGGGTACTGACGTCGTCATCCAGGAAAAATCCCGGTGCGCCAACCGAGCGAACCGAAGGCGAAGGCTTCTCAAGCCCGAGGTAGCCGCCGATCCTGTCGGCGCACGCCGAGGGATCGGTGAAGACCTCGATGGTCCACAGCGGCATGTACCGCCAGCCGAGCCGCTCCAGCAACTGGGGGCGCAGCCGGCTCCGTTCCCGGACCGTCATCTGCCGGTACTGCTCGGTGCCGTCCGATTCGATGGCTACCGGCCGGGGAATATCGGCGTCGTCCTGGCCTATGGTGCTGAGCGGATCCGCCGCGGCCACCACATCGATGGCGCCGTCGTACTGGTGCCACACGCGGGCACCGCGGGCCCGCAGCCGGTCGCCGAGATCGGCAACCAGCGGATCGGCCCCGAGGGCCTGCTCGCTGGCCGCTGCCCGGGATGCAGGAGTCCCCAGGTCGGTGTTGCCGGAGATCTCACGGTCCAGAAGTTCGAAAAGGTCGACGGCGCCGTGGGCCAGTCGCGTCCGGTCAAGGTCCTCCGGCTTGAAGCACGTCAGGACGTGCAGCGACTGCCGTGCCCGGGTCATGGCCAGGGCGAACTTGGCCCGGCCGCCCTCGGCGGACAGCGGACCGAAGCTGTGCAGGGCCCGGCCGTGCGGCGTCCGCCCGTAGCCCGGCGAGAAGATCACACGGTCGCGAACCAGCCCCTGGGCGCGTTCCAGGTCCACAACCCGGAAAGATTCGTCGCCTGCCGTGAAGAATCCGGACAGCGAGGGATGGTTGGGCAGCTGCTGCCGGATGGACTCGCCGATGCGTGCCGCGTGCCGGAGGCTGGCGGTCACCACAGCCAGCGAGGTCCGGGGCCGGAGCCGTGCGTGTTCGAACACGAGTTCAACCACCCGCTTGACTTCGGCCACCACCGATTCGACGCCCTCATGGTCCGCGCTGGGCAGGCCGGTGCCGTCGGGCAGGTACTCCACCGTCAGCGCACGGTCCAGCCCGGTTGCCGACTGTCCCTCCGGCAGGCGGCGGAGGCCGCCGTCGTAGAAGTTCTTGCTCAGCTGCAGCACCAGGTCCTCGTCCACCGCGCGGTAGACAGAGCGCAGCGGCGCCGTCGGCAGCACCGCCGAAAGTGCGGTGAACGCGCTTTCGACACTATGGTGCGACTGTTCGCCGGCGGCGAGCCGCTCCACCGCGACCGTAAAGGTGCGGGGGCTGGCGATCCTGTCGTCGCCGAAGACGATCACCTGCCGGGCACGGGCGACGGCCGGAAGCACCGCCTGCAGCGACGTCGCCTCGGCGTCCAGGATCACCACGGCGTCAAACTTTTGCTCGGCCGGGAGGAGTCCGGTCATGAGGTAAGGGCTGACCGACCAGACGGGCACCAGCATGGGAACCAGCCCGGGCGCGTGCGCCGTAAGCGCAGCCAGCGTGACGCGCCCGTCCTTCAGCAGGCTCCGGAGCAGGTCCGCCTGGCGGGGATGCTCCTCGATGCCCGCGCGCCAGCGCTCGGCCAGCTTCCATCGCAGCCGCCCGGCGCCGCTGACGATGTGCGCGTTGTCCGCGAGCCGGTACTCCGCCTCAAGCTGGCGCAGCGCGTCGCCGTCGGACATGGCAAGGTAGTCGTCTCCGCTGATCATCGCTTCGAGCGCAGACTGCCACCAGGCCAGGTCAAGTTCGGCAGCGACCGACCCGGCCCCGACCTCGCGTTCCGAGAGGTCCGCCAGCAGCTCCCCCAGCCCGTGCTCGCGCATGTTCTCGATGAGCAGCGTGCGCTCGGGCAGGGTCTGCAGCGTCTGCGTGTCCGCCACCAGCCGTTCCAGTCGCTCCATGAGCTCCGGGTACGGAATGTTTTCGAGCGAACCGCCGGCAGCCGTATGCCGCAGAGCGTCGCCGAGCATCTTCATCTCGCGGGTCAGACCGCGGTGCATGACGCTGATCTCCGCCAGGCCGGACGGCACCGCCGGATGCCGCTGCGTGGTGGCGTACCCGGCCCACTGGACACGCTGTTCCTGGACCAGCACCAGAGAACTGTGCAGATCGGCAATGTGCACACCCGGACGGACGTACTCCTTGGCCACCCGTCGCAGGCGGGACCGCTGCATCGAGGCCATGTCGATGCCTCGCTCCCTGCGCCAGGACGAGGACGCCGTCGCCGAAATCAGGTCAGTCACGGGCCGGTCGAAAATGTCGGGCGTGAACTTGTCCAGGCTTTCGCGGACGGCCACCAGGAGCTTGAGCTGGGAGCCCCATTCGGCGAAGGTGGTGCCCAGGCGGATTTCCGCGTGGCTGGCCACGTCCTTCATCCGTTCCTGCAGCAGCGGCAGCTTCTTCGCCACCGCACGCGCAAGCTCCTGCGCTTCCTCGGTTTCCTTGCGGGTCACCAGCCGCGCACCGTGCCAGGGACTGGTGGTCGATGCCCTGCTGAACGCACCGAGTTCGGCGGCGCGCTTGAGCCGGCCGGCCAGCTCCTCGCGGTCCCGGATGCTGTCCAGGACACTGCGCTTGAGGCGGACGGTGGTGGCCGGGGCGGGCTGGATGGACGTCAGCTCGGCGAGAGACTGCATGGCCTGGTACGGCGAGCAGCCCCACCGCTGCCGCACGTTGTGCAGCGACGCGACGTGGTCAAGAAGCGCATGGCGGTGCTCGGTGAGGGTCTTGTGCAGGCTGCCGAGCTGCGGCTCTTGGGCCTTCTCATTGCGCACGATGGAGCGCACCAGCTGCCCTTTGAGCTGCTGCGGTGTTGCGTTTCCGGACAGCTGGAAAAGGATGGAGTCCAGGCCCAGGTTTTCAAGGCGTCCGGCCACCTCGTTGAGGCTGGCTCGCCGGTCCCCCACCACCAGGACGCTCTTGCCTTCGTCCACGAGCGCACCGATGGTGTTGATGGCCGTCTGCGTCTGGCCGGTGCCGGGCGGGCTGCTCACCACCAGCGAATCCCCTGCACGGACGGTGTCAATCACATACTGCTGGTCGGCGTCGGCGTCGAGGAGCAGCAGCTCTTCCGCCGGGTCCCGCTCGTCCACGCTGGGGAAGCGCCCGGGCTGGAGCGCGGGCACGTCGACGATCTCACCCGACGCTGCCTTGGCCAGCGAGGCCACCAGTTCGTTCTGGCCGTTGATCCACGGATCGTCGAGGTTGCCGGAAAGGTCCGCGAAGGTCGAGACCAGCAGGTTGTGCTCCACGTCGGCACCGTGGATCGGCTTGACCAGGGTGCTGATCCGGTCCAGCACGGGCAGGGGGTCGAACCGCGCAGTGCTGTACGCCATCCGCGTCACGGCATTGACGTCGAACACGATCCCGTGGATGGTCTTCAGGTGACGGATCAGGGCCGGATTGATGCGCGCCTGCTCCGTAAGTTGAAGTTCGTAGTCGTCTTCCCCGGGCCGGATGGTGAGCGACATGGCGGTCAGCATCACCGGCGCCGAGACACGCTGCGGTTTGCCCCCGACGGCGGAGGTCCACACGACGGTGCCGGCCGAGAAGTACCCTGCCTCGATGCCGCGGTCATTGGCCAGTTCGAAGATCTTGGAGCGCAGGTTCCGGCAGGCCCGGGCGGCGACGACGTACTGCTGCTGGTCACGGATCAGCGTGGAGAGCCGCGTCCGGCGCCCGGCCATGAGCTGCGCCAGGCCCGAAGGATGCGCGTGTGTGAGGTCGATGGAACCCTCGGGCGTCTTGGTGAAGCGCAGCATGGTGTCTGCCCCCGTAACGGGCTTGAGCCCGGACAGCCACTTCCTGAGCTCCTCCGAACCCTCGGAGTCGACCTGACCTACTGACACTGCTGCCTTCTTTTCTGTGCTTGCGCGTGACACCTTGGACCATACGGGCATAGTTTCGAGCGTAGCCGGAAACCGCCGCGGTTGAGAGACCGCAACACTGGGACGGCCCAAGTTGCGGCGCATTTCGCACCGTTGCCGGCCATGCCGGACACGCTACCCCGGAGCGCAAAATGGCCGGACTCCCTGCGGAGGCCGGCCATTTTCACAACGCTATTCCCACTCGATGGTTCCCGGCGGCTTGCTGGTGACGTCAAGCACCACCCGGTTGACACCGTCCACCTCGTTGGTGATCCGGTTGGAGATCCGGGCCAGCAGATCGTACGGAAGCCGCGACCAGTCCGCCGTCATGGCGTCCTCGGAGGAGACGGGGCGCAGCACGATCGGGTGGCCGTACGTGCGGCCGTCACCCTGGACGCCGACGCTGCGGACGTCCGCCAGCAGCACCACGGGCATCTGCCAGACGTCGTTGTCGAGTCCGGCAGCGGTCAGTTCAGCGCGGGCGATGGCGTCTGCCTTGCGCAGCAGGTCCAGGCGTTCCTTGGTGACTTCACCGACGATGCGGATTCCCAGACCGGGACCGGGGAAAGGCTGGCGGCCGACGATTTCCTGCGGCAGGCCGAGCTGGGCGCCCACGGCACGCACCTCGTCCTTGAACAGCGCGCGCAACGGTTCGACGAGCTCGAACTGCAGGTCCTCCGGCAGACCGCCCACGTTGTGGTGGCTCTTGATGTTGGCTGCACCCTCGCCGCCGCCGGATTCGACGACGTCCGGGTACAGGGTGCCCTGCACGAGGAACTTGATCTTTTCGCCATGCGCGGCGGCGTCGGCGATGATCGCGCGCTCGGCCTCTTCGAAGGCCCGGATGAACTCGCGGCCGATGATCTTGCGCTTGGTTTCGGGGTCACTGACGCCTGCCAGCGCCGCCTGGAAACGCTCCTGCTCGTTGGCCACATAGAGGTTCACGCCGGTGGCGGCAACGAAGTCGCGCTCCACCTGCTCGGCCTCGCCTTCGCGCAGCAGTCCGTGGTCGACGAAGACACAGGTCAGCTGGTCGCCGACGGCACGCTGGACGAGGGCTGCGGCAACGGCCGAATCCACGCCGCCGGAGAGGCCGCAGATGACCCGGGCATCGCCGACCTGCTTGCGGATGCGATCGACCTGCTCCTCAAGGATGTTGCCCGTGGTCCAGTTCGGTTCCAGCTTGGCGCCCTTGAAGAGGAAGTTCTCCAGCACTTGCTGGCCGTAGGCGGAGTGCTTCACCTCGGGGTGCCACTGCACGCCGTACAGGCACTTCTCCTCGTTGGCGAAAGCGGCAACTTCCGCACCTGCCGTAGTGGCCAGCACCTCGAAGCCCTCGGGAGCCTCGTGGACGGAGTCGCCGTGGCTCATCCAGGTGTTCTGGTGCTGGGGCATTCCTTCGAGGACGGAACGGCCTTCGCCGAGGATGGTGGTCTGGGTGGAGCCGTACTCCCGCAGGCCGGTCTTGTCCACCTTGCCGCCGAGGGCGTTGGCCATGGCCTGGAAGCCGTAGCAGATGCCGAAGACCGGGACGCCGGCCTCGAATAGGTCGGCGCCGACGCTTGGGGCGCCGTCCGCGTACACGCTGGCGGGGCCGCCGGAGAGGATGATGGCGGCAGGGTTCTTGGCCAGGAGCTGCTCAGTGCTGTGGGTATGCGGAACCACTTCCGAATACACATTCGCTTCCCGGACGCGGCGGGCAATCAGCTGCGCGTACTGGGCACCGTAGTCAACAACCAGCACCGGCTTCTGGGAAGTCTGGGATGCAGTGGGAGTAGTCACCGTACTAGCCTACTTTGCGCGCTTGCCCCGACGCATCTTGAGCGGGCCCGCTGTGACGCACGGAACGCGGATCAGTAGCGGCTGGCGGCCTGGGGGTTGGCGGCCAGCTCAGCCTCAACCTCGGCGTGGAACTTCTTCTCCACGATGAAGGACAGCAAAGGGACCACGCCGCCGAGTGCCAGCAGGATCATCTTGGCGAACGGCCAACGCATCAGCGTCCACAGGCGGAAGTTGGACATCAGGTACACGACATACATCCAGCCGTGGACGATGAGCACGGTCACGGACACGTTGAATCCGCCGAGGACGCCCTTCGGTTCCGCCTGGGTGAAGCCGAAGCCGAACGGCTGGCCGGTCAAAGCGTCCGTACCGCCGGCGAAGAGGTACTGGCCGAAGCCGTAGCGGGCCACCAGCTCCGCGCACAGCAGCAGCAGCATGGCACCCGTGAGGTAGGCCATGACCTTGTAGAACTTCAGGGCGGAGCGGATCTGCGCCTCCGTGCCGCCAAAGCGTCGCTTCTTCGCCGCCCCGGAAGGGTTCGAAGGCTGGATGGCCGGCTTGGGTTCGATCATGGCTGTACCTTTTGTTGGATCTCGTTGGGTTGGGTAGGTTCTGGTCCGCCGCGGCCACCGGCGTCATCCTCGGCGTCCTCGAGGCTTCTGCGGTAGTCGTCCTTGACCAGCCGCCACCAGATGAACAGGGCGAAGCCGGCGAAAACGATCCACTCCACCGAGTAGAACAGGTTCAGCCAGTTGACCTTCGCGGCCGGGGGCTGGGCGGCGATGCTGAGCGGCTCCAGGCCGCTGCCGGCAGCAGCACCGACGTCGGCCGTTCCTGACTTTTCCGCCGTGGCGGAAACGAAGGCGGGGTAACTGCTGACGTTCCAGGCGTTGATGAGTTCGGCCACAGAGACTGCCGTCGCCCGGCCGGGCCCAGGGGCCGTGTTGGGAACCGGGGCCTCGGACGGCAGGAGCCGTCCGGTCAACCGGATGACGCCCGACGGCGGGGCGCTGGCGTCGGCGGGATCGGCAACCCAGCCGCGGGCCACCGGTATGTAGGTTTTCGGCGAGGCTGCCGCACCTTTGAGTACCGGGGCGTCTGCCACCGCGAAGGCCGTGACCACCCAGTATCCGGTCTTGCCGTCCTTAAGGCGGCCCGGCACCAGGACCTGCTTTTCCGGATCGTAGGTGCCGAATGCTGTGACCATCTGATCCGCCACCGAGCCGCGGAAGAAGTCGCCGGGCTGCAGAGTCTTGGTCAGGGCCTGGACCTGCTCCGTGGTGGGGCTGACCGGCACTTCTGGCTGCGTGGAACGGCCGAACTGCCATTGGCTAAGGAGCACAAAGACACCCGAAACGGCGATCGCAAAGACCAGGCCTGCGATCCACCGGGGCTGGAGGGCTGTTTTCCACACCCCTTAACGTTACTTCGTCCGCGTGTAGAACAACGAAACGCCTGCCCGGAGGGGGCCCGCAGAGTGGGGCAGCAGGGTCCC
>NZ_JAGGPN010000044.1 GCF_018613795.1 Arthrobacter sp. ISL-65 | reverse complement strand
CACGGGCGCGCTCGGCGAATGCCCGGGCGGTGCCGACCGGCATTCGCACCAGCAGCATTTCGGGCTCGTTACCGCCGTCCTCATCACCGGATTCGTCGTTGTCATCAGCATCGACATCGGTGATGGGGTAGGCCTCTATAACGACCTGCGCCGTCGTTGGGTCCCAACCTAAGCTCATGGCGCCGGTCCGAAACTGCTCCTGAACGGCCTCGAGCTGGTCATTGTCGACAAGTTCAATGGGAGTACTGGTGGGAACGCTGAAGGGGTTGCCCTCGACGGTGATGAGCTGGTCGAGAATTTCGTCGATCTTCTCGGCGAGCAGGGCCGACTGCTGCTTCTCCAGGGCAATACTCACGATCTGCGTCCCTGCGCGCACCTGCAGGTAGAACGTGCGCGCCCCCGGAAGGCCAATGGTGCCAACGACGACCCGATCAGGCCAGGCAAACTCGTGAACACGTGTAGGCATGTCAGTATTTTAGGCACATGAGGTTCATGGCGCCTTTTGCCCTGCACCGCCGCCCACCGGCGCATCGCCAGAGTGGATGCTGTTCGACAGCCACGACAGATCCCCCGCGTCGGTGTTGGTCGCATAGACGCTCGGCGGACTAGCGCCGTAGCGCACGATCGATACGGAGGCGGGGCCCACGTTAATGCGCTGGAACAGGTCAAGGTGCATGCCGAGCGCGTCGGCGAGGATTGACTTGATGATGTCACCGTGACTCACCGCCACCCACACGGCCTCTGGCCCGTACTCGGCTTCGAAGGCTGCATCGTGGCGTCGAATCGCTGCCACCGACCGAGCCTGCATCGCGGCCATGGATTCACCGCCGGGAAAGATGACGGCGGACGGTTGCGACTGCACAACCGACCACAAGTCCTCGGTCGCGAGATCACTGAGCGTGCGGCCCTGCCACTGGCCGTAATCGCACTCGGTGAGATCGAGATCGACCGGCGCGTACGGGGTGCCAGCCTGGCGATCAAGGATGAGCTGGGTGGTCTGCTGACAACGCTCAAGAGGGCTCGAGACCACCCCGACTACGGGCACGGCTGCGAGCCGGTCTCCGGAGCCGCCTGGTCGTGCCCGATCTGGTCCAGGCTGACGCCGACGGCCCGACCGGCCAGCAGTCCAGTGGCATTGGCTGTGGTGCGGCCGTGCCGCACGAGAATAACTGTCGCCATCCACCCAGCCTAACCACCGGCCCGATGGCGGTGGTGTGAACCGTACCGGGTTTGATGCCGCGACATACGGACGGCGCCTAGTTGTACTTGGTTAGGTCCTTTCATCCGGGCGGGGATCCGTTAACTTCGCTGGATGCATACCGATGAGATCACCGGAGTCCGCGGTCTGCTGGAGGAGTTCGTGCAAGAGGTGTTCGCGTCGCTGTCCCGGAAGGATCAGCGCGGCAAGGGCGGGCTGTACCTTGCAGGGGCTGATGCTGGACGGCCGGCTGAAGTCGTCGATGCAGCCCATGGGCGAACGGGCTCGGCATCGATTACCAGCAGCTGCAACGGTTCGTTTCCTCCTCGCCGTGGCCGGTCGAGCCGGTCCGGCGGGGTGCTGGTAACCAGGGCCGTGGAGCTGGTCGGTCCACAGGCGTGGGTCATCGACGACACCAGGTTTAGGAAGGATGGCCCTTCCTCGCCCGGATGGCCCGGCAGTATTCGGGGACCCTGGGCAAGTTCCACTCGAAGTCCGGCCCTGGCCGGGTTGTCACCGTCCGGGCCGGGAGTATGGAGCTCGCTCATCGGCATGCCCCGCCCATCCACGACCAGCCCGGTCAGGGCCTGGCAACGCCAGAACCCAGACATAACCGTATGGGCCGATCCGCCGCCGGTGACGGCACGGGTCCGTAGATCGGGGCTCACATATGCGCCGTTATCGCCGTTAGGCAGATACGGCGGAATCGGCGGCACGTAGGCGCAGCTGGCGCGGGCAGCAGCTATACGAGCGCGACCGCGCTCCTACGGTCTGCACAGGAGCGAACCCATAAGCCGATTCCGCCCCTACAGGCGGATCGAAAGTGTCAGGATGGGGTCGAAGAGCCTTACGAGCCTCCGTCAGAGCAGGAAGAAACGAGCCCTATTCTGACGGCTCCGAGCCAATCACCTGACGTCCGGTTGGGTGTGGTTCAACCGGATATGAGGGCCCACCGCACTACGCCTGGTCCCAGTGTTGTGAAGTTTAAGGGTGCCCGCGACTCACTTTGGGTTTGTCGTCAAGGTCCTCAAGCCCAGTGCTGGCGTTGGCCGGACAGAGGATCGCCCTCGACCGGGCCTCGGTCGAGGGCGATCCCCGAAGTGCGGGGTGTTACGTGATCAGCAGAGCAGGAGAAGGATGCCTAGGACCCGGAACCCTTCGCCCGAGTCCCGCCCGGTGCAGTCAGCTGCTCACCCTCCAGTACCTCCGGGTCAGCCTGAGCTACGGTGGCACGCCCGTATTGCCTCGGGCCAGATCCCGGAAGGGAGGTCGCACAGGAAGACTGACCACCCTTGCACTGAAATGCGCGAAGGCCGGCACCCAACAGGGTGCCGGCCTGCACTGCAACCGAGCCTCCCCCCACGATGTGTAGTCTTGGCTGGCAAGAGCCAGCTAGGGTGTCTCGGCGGAATGGGGCGCGGTAGGTCTTGGACCGGGGGACGGTCCCGGAGCCGTTTAGTCCTGGCCGGCGGAGCCGCCCACGGGGTCTCCGTGGGGAGGGGTGGAGTTCTCACCGGAGAAGGCACGCCGGCGACCGCAGCCGTCGCACAGAAGCCTTCACTGGCAAAGACAACGCGTCTGGCCAAGCAGAGCGGCAAAGGCAAGACACTGGAACGCGACGGACTCGCACGCTAAGGTGAACCCCTGCGGCCGCCTCCGCCCGGTAGGAAACTGCTTGGATTAGTTACGCGGTCGGGCCCGGCAGAACGACGAGCCTGTCGGCGACCACCCTTCCGTCATGGATGACGGTGCGGTCGGTGCCGCGGTCCATGACCGTGCTGGTGACGGTTTCGCCGTCAACCAGGACGATGTCGGCCCGATCTCCTGGCCTCAGGCCTGGCCGGTCGTCGGCACTAGCGAGCCGCTGGACGGTGCGGTCCATGATCGAAGCGCCTCCGATGGTGGCGATCGCCGCGCAGTGCTCAATCAGCCGATCCTTGCGCAGCCGGTGGGTGAACGCCAGCTGCCAGGTGCGGTCGAGCATGTCGCAATTGCCGTATGGGCTCCAGTAGTCCCGCTGGCCGTCCTCACCCAAGCCCACCCGGATCCCGGCCCCGGTCATCCGGGCCAGATCGAACTGCGTACCGCAGCTAGCCGGGGCGACGGTTGCCCACGCAACATCGAGCTCCGCCATCTGCTCCACGAGCCGGGCGGTGACGTCGGGATGGACATTGGCCAGATCGTAGGCGTGGGACAGCGAAACGCGTCCCTGCATGCCCAGCGACCGGGTGCGTTCGAAGACAAGTTCCGCGCTGAAGACCCCCAGGTGGCCAGGCTCGTGCAGGTGGATATCGACATCGACCCCGTACTTCTCAGCCAAGCCGAAGACGATGTCCAGGTGGCGGACCGGGTCGCGGTCCAGCTGGCAGGGGTCAATGCCGCCGATGGTCGTCGCCCCCGCACGGAGCGCCTCCTCAAGAAGCGGGACAGTGCCGTCCTCGATCAGAAGGCCCGCCTGGGGGAAAGCCATGACCTGCACGTCGGCGGCGTGGGCGAAGCGCTCCTTCGCAGCCATGACTGCCTCGAAGCGCTCAAGCTTGCAGTCCACATCGATCTGGGCATAAGAACGGACGCGTGTGGTGCCTCGCGCAATCATTCGCTCCAGCGTTCCCGCCACGACGTCTTTGTAGGGGATGGGGGTGTCGCGCCAGTTCTCCCGGTCGTTGCACATCATGTTCCAGACGCCGGGCGAGCCGGTGTGCTCCCGGAAAGGCAGGCCGATTCGGGTGGAATCGAGATGGACGTGAACGTCGGTGAATGCGGGCAGGGCGATCCGGCCCCGTCCGTCGACTGCCCGGTCGTCGACTGCGATGGCGGTCCCCGCCGGGTGAATGGCCGCAATCCGTCCTTCGCGAACCTCGAGGTCCACGGTGTCCCCGCCCCAAGGGCGGACGTTGGTGATGAGCATGGCACTTCCTTTCGGCTGTTCCGTGTTCGGCCGGGGCTGACGGCGGGCAGGCACCGATCTCGTGGGAGCGCCGCCGTCCCACAGCAGCATGTCCTAGAACTGGAAGGCAACTTCGGCGATGACGGCCGCGGCGAGGAAGCTCGCGGTGAACGTTATGAGGGCGACGATGACGATCTTCCAGCTCAGTGAGCGCAGCGCCTTGACGTCGCGGCCCAGCGACATGCCGATCAGGGCGATCATGGGCAAGCCCGCGAAGAGGACGTTGATGTGCTGCGTGGCGGAGGCGATGAAGGGGCCCACGGGCAGGAACGTCGCGGAGGCAAGGGTTGCCAGGGCCAGGACCCAGATGCTGGAAGGGACTACCGGGACGAGCTTCGCGAGCACCAGCGCAATGGCCGTGAGGACCAGGAGGATAAGCACGCCGACGACGTCCAGAGGCTGCAATGAGCCAGTGCCGAGGGCGTTCAGCAGGATGCCTGCCACTCCGGTCGCGGCGAACGCAGTGAGCCACGTCTTGGGTGTCCGGACAACTGTGGGGTCCTCTTGGATTCCGTTGACGTCCACGGTGTCCATGGCCGACGCCTCAGCGGACTCGATTGCTGCCTCGCCCGGGCGCGCGGAGCGCGGGCTGCCCGGCTGGGTCCCAACTGCAGCGCCAATGAGCGCGCCGCGGCGGACACGGCGGCCGAGGTCGTCCCGCCTGAAAATACGGGACCACATCTTGTAGAGCTTCTGGCACATCGGCAGCGCGATAAAGACGCCGGCGTAGAAGCCGACGATGTTGGTGACGAGGTTGGAAAGGGCAGCAAGGGCCATGATTTCCCCTGCCATTTCGGGATACAGGATGGAAAGGGCGCCCACGCCCCCGAGCATCATGGAGGCCGAACCCAGCCCAAGGCCCAATGCGAGTGCCCGGGGATCAAAGAAATCGAGTCCGCCGAGAAGACCGGCCAGGAGGGAGATGAACACGGCGCCAAAGACGCTGCCCAGCACCCAGACGGCGAACACGCCGCGGTACTCCGGGGAGCGGACACCGAAGCGCTGGATCGCGAAGGCAAGGTAGGACTCGCGGTCGATCGACCAGGTGGCACCAATCGCCGTGCGGCCCAGACCGAGCGCAACGGCGACGGGCAGGGCGAGGATGACCGTGCCGACGACGTGGCCGACCTCCTGCAGGAGGATAGCGGGGCCGATGTTTGTGAACTTCGTCAGGGACGGGCCGATTTGGGTGCCGAGGCCTGCCAGGAAGAAAACGATGGACACGTCCATAAGGTGCGTGGACACTGCACGGGCACGCCCTCCGATCGGTTTCCATTTCTGGACTCCAAGGAACCCGCCGATGAGCACGGTCCACAGGATGGGCATCAGGACGATGGCAGCCGGGCCGAGGTGGAACTTATGGGTACCGATCATGATGGCTACCGCACAGACGGCGGTGGAGATCGCGATCATTGCGAGCCACATGGCCGGACGGGCACGGAAAAAACTGGAGGGCGGAGCGTCCACTAGAACGGACGCCGAGCCGCCGGTGGTCTTCGCTTCATTGCGCATGACGCAGGCCTTTCGAGGGGGAGCGGGGAATAGAACTTCGAAGGGGAGCGGGGGAATAGATCAGGGATACCGGCAGGACCCAATCTCACTTTTGGTATACCAAGGGACTGTATACTCGTACCCATTGAGAGGCAAGTCACATTTGTCGCAGTCCGCTAGGGAGGCACGTTGTACAAAAAAATCTCGGCCCGGTACGTTCTGGGCTTCGACGGAACACGGCACACGCTCATCGAGGACGGCGAGGTCGTCTTCGAGGGGGATTCCATCGTCTTCGTGGGGCGCAACTACCAGGGCCCGGTCGATGAGGACCGCGACTATGGCCAGAGCCTGGTGATGCCTGGCCTGATAGACCTCGATGCCCTGGCCGACATCGATCACCTCATCCTGGACTCGTGGCCCTCGCCCGATGTCGCAGCCGGCCACCTGTGGTCGGACGACTACTTCGCCAACCGCCGCCGCGACGTGTTCACGCCATCGGAGCGTGCAACGGTCCGCGAGTTTGCCTTGGCGCAGCTGGCCCTGCACGGCATTACGACCTACATGCCGATCGGCTCCGAGATCCACAGTTCATGGGCTGAAGGACTCGACGAACTCGTGGACGTGGCGGAGATCAGCCGGCGGATCGGGCTACGCGGCTACCTCGGACCGGCCTACCGATCTGGGGTCCATGTCATCACTGCCGCAGGCGACCGCGAGGTCCACTTCGACGAGGACAAGGGGCTGGCTGGCCTGCGTGATGCAGAGCGTTTCATGGACTATGCCGCCGGGCGCACAGACCCGCTAGTCACCGGGGTCTTGCTGCCGTGCCGCATTGAGACGCTGTCCGAAGACCTCATGCGGGAGACGGCGCGTATCGCCAGGGAGCGGGATGCGCTCGTCCGGCTCCACTGCCTCCAGTCCCCGCTCGAGGACGAGTTCCTGCAGCGTTCCGCCGGACGGGGCGTCTTGGAACTGCTTGGATCAACCGGCCTTTTCAGCACCCGCCTCCTGATCCCGCACGGTGTGGTGATCAACGCCAAGGACCCCGCGTCGTCGGCGCCGGGCGGCCCGCTGGACCTGCTGGCGCGGCACGGCGTCAGCATTGTGCATTGCCCTCTGACGTCCTTCCGCTACCAGAAGCAGCTTGTTTCGTTCGACCGTTTCCGCGAGGCAGGCATCAACCTGTGCCTGGGTACTGACTCCTTCCCGCCGGACCTTGTGCGCGGCATGGATCTGGGCATGCACCTGACCCGGATGGCTGAGGGGAGGCCGGACGCCGGTGCCCTGGCCGACTACTTTGACGCCGCCACCCTCGGCGGCGCACGGGCCCTCGGACGCGCCGATCTGGGGAGGCTGAGCCCCGGCATGCAGGCCGACATTACGGTGGTTTCCCTGGGCAGCTTCGGCGACGGTGTCATCGAAGACCCGCTGCGCACGCTCGTGCTGAACGGTACTGCACGCCAGGTGACCGACACGTTTGTGGCAGGACGCCCCGTTGTTGCCGGCGGCGTCCTGCCCGGCATCGATCTCGATGCGCTCCGGGCAGAGGCGCAGCGGCTGTTCGCCAAGATGCGGGCAGCCTACTCCGAACGGGACGCCCAGCTCCGGGAGCCCGACGTGCTGTTCCCGCCCACTTATCCGCGCGCGGATATCGCCGACCCCATTGCTGTTCCATAAAGAATCTTCCCATCCTTAATCTTGGTTTGGTATACCAAGCGAGCTAAAGTGAGAGCACGCACGAGGGATAGCCGCTCCCCGGTTGGGAGCTCATCCGTCCCCGCCCAAACCACGATTTTGACCCTTTTGTCACCGGACCCTCGCTCCTCCGGCAGGGCCCTCCCCATTGGAGAAAACAATGTGCCTGCACGATCACACCCCCGCTGCCCTGCCTCCCGCCGCTCTCCCACGCCGCGGCATCCTGGCCGGGGCGGCCGCGCTGGCTGGAATCTCAGTGGCAAGCCTCGCTGCGCAGCTTGGAAGTGCCCCGGCCGCACGGGCGGAGGACAACACGTCAAGCCCCAGTTACCCGAACCGCCCCGCTTCACCCCCGCCGATGATCATCGAGGGCGGCACCATCGTGGACCCCAAGACGGGGAATGCACTGGAAGACGGGGTGCTGGTGCTGGAAGGAGGCAAGGTAACCGCCGTCGGCAGCCGGGAGGAAACACGGCGGGCAGTGTCCGCGCTTAGCGGGCGGGCACGCACCGTGGATGCCTCCGGGCGCTGGGTCCTTCCGGGCCTCATCGACGTGCACGTCCATGCGAATGCACTTTCCGATGCGCGGGCCATCCTGCAAGGCGGGGCGACCAGCGTCAGGAGCGGCTCGACCAGCTTCTACCAGGACGTCGCCCTCGCCGCCCTGCCGGCCTGGGCCCCCGGCGCTTCGGCCCGGATGAGCCCCGCCGGACTGTTCATTTCACCCGAACTCGGTGACTCGCTTCTCGCGGACCCGGATCTTGCACCGCTCGCGTCCCTGTCCAGGGGAGTCACTGAACCGACGGACCTTGCCTACCTCGCCCGCGTCAACCTGAAACGCGGTGCCCGGGTGATCAAAACCCGCGCCAACCCCCGAGCGGGCCTGGCGGAACAAGACCCCCGCGAACTCGTCTACAACTACGAACAGCTCTCAGCGGTGGTCAAGGCATCAGGCAAAGCAGGCGTGCTGTGCCACGCATACAGCGCAGAGGGAATTGACGGCGCCGTCAGGGCCGGCGTGCGCAGCATCGAGCACGGCGTCTTCGTCAGCGAAGAAACCATCTCACGGATGGCCAGCCGCGGCACTTACTTCACGCCCACAATGGACGCCATCACCAGCATGGCGCGCTCTTCCAACCCCATCCTTGCCGCCCGCGGCACGGAATACACGCCAATCATCAAGGCAGCAGTAAGGGCTGCCCATGAAGCCGGCGTCACCGTAGTCGCAGGGACCGACTCCTTCGGATCCAACGTGACCCCGATAGGCACCGAAGCGCGCCTGCTTGCCGAGGCCGGGCTTTCACCAATGGACGCGCTAAGGGCCGCGACAGTAAACGCCGCCGCGCTGCTCGGCTGGAGTGACAGGGCAGGACGACTGGTGCGAGGTTCCTTTGCAGACGCCGTCATCGTGGACTCTGATCCTTTGAACAGTGCATCCGCCCTGGAGGAAATCAGCGCCGTGGTGGCGCAAGGGGTCCTTGTACGGAACGACCTCTGATGCGTCGTCATGGATAGCGCGACGCTGTCCCCCTTCCCCTCATCTCCCCGTCCGAGCGAAACCTGACTTCCATGCAGAAAGCCTCCCATGACCCTGATTCTTAAGGCCTCCGAGCTCCAGGCCCTGGCCGATATGCCTGGGACCATCGCCGCCGTCGAACGCGTCTTCGCCGGCCTCAGCCAAGGCACCGCCATTCAGCCGGCCCCTGATTCCCTCGTCCTCCCGTCTTCAGACGCAAGGTTCCTGCCCATGGCAGCACTGTCCGGCGACGAGGAGCTGGCATCCGTGAAACTGCTGGCGGACATCCCGGCTAACCGGGAGTCGAGCCTGCCCACGCAACGGTCCACCATCATGCTTGTCTCCCAGCTGACCGGCGAAACCCTGGCCATTTTGGACGGAAAAGTCCCCACCCGGGTCCGCACTGCCGCGGCCAGCGCTGTAGCGACAAAGCTGCTCGCGAGGCCCGGCAGCACCACACTGGGGCTGGTAGGCGCGGGCGCCTTGGCCGTGGCACACGTTGAGGCCATGCTGGCCGTCCTGCCGATCGAGAACGTGGTGGTGTGGTCCCGTTCCGCGGACACCGTCACTGCCTTCTGCGGCGAGATTTCCCATCACGGCCTGAACATCAGTCGGGCGTCCAGCGTCCGGGAAGTCGTGGAGGCCTCCGATGTGCTGTGCACCCTCACACCCGCCGTTGAGCCCCTGGTAGAGGGCGGGTGGTTCAAGCCTGGACTGCACGTGAATGCCGTCGGATCCCGTCCCCGGGCGGATCACCGGGAGATAGATTCGGCGGGTATGGTGCGGGCCAGGGTCTTCGTGGATAGCCTCGCCACGGCCATGGCCAAATCCGGCGGGCTGATCATGCCGGTGGCCGAAGGTCTAATGAGCTTTGAGGACGTGGAAGCCGAGCTTGGCGACGTGGCGGCGCGGACGCGGGCAGGCCGCCTCAGTGACGAGGACGTAACCTTGTTTAACTCGGTGGGTATCGGCCTGCAGGATCTTGCCATCGGCCGGCTCCTGTACGACGCTGCGCTCACGCAGGGGGTAGGCACGCACGTGGCGCTTAATAACTGAGACGCTGGGGAAAGTTGCCCGTCGAGTTACTAACGGAGGTACTAATGACGGTTCAAGCGGTATCTCCCGCGTCCTCGGCTGACACTGCCCGGGCACGGATTCGGGAACTGATCATCTCAGGTGACTTCGCGCCAGGGACCCGGCTCCGGGAACGTGACCTGTCCCAGACGCTCAACGTTTCCCGTGTGCCTGTCCGGGAAGCCCTCCAGCAGCTTGAAGCCGAAGGCTTCATCGACGCTTCCCCCCGGCGTGGCGCCACCGTCAAACAGATCACCCTCCGCGACGTAAACGAACTCTTTGATCTTCGGCTCAGCCTGGAAGTCCTCGCCGCACGCCTCGCTGCCAGGGCCGCGGCAAGAGGTCAGTCCTCGTCCCGTCTGCAGCAAATGATGGATCAGGCAGAAGAAGCAACCCTTCGCCGCGACCATCAACAGATACCGATCAGCAACACGGCCCTGCATGCAGAGATCGTAGCTATGGGCGGTAACTCTCTACTGGAGTACTCAATGAAGCCCCTGCTTGGCAGGATGCAGTGGCTCTTCACCTTGACCGGGCATCGCGACCCGCAGGTTCAGTGTGCCGAGCACCTGAGCCTGTGCAAGGCCATTTATGACGGCAAGGAGGACCTTGCAGCGGCGCTAGCCTTCGCGCACGTGGAGCTCGGACGCGAACCGTCGGTCCAGGGACTGGCCGGGCACTTACCCGAAAGCTGACCATGGAGAAGAGCTGCGCAGGCGTGCCCGCCCGGCAGTTCACGAAAGTCACGGGACTAAACAGGATTTCGCATTGGCCGAGGGTAGGCTTCGCTTGGGGGAGCGCGGCGAAGGATTCCTGCTCAGTGCGCATCCGTGCCGTCCAGGCTTTCCATTCGTCCTTGACCGGGAGTTCGATCTTGGCGAGGTCGCGGATGAACACGTCCGGTTTGGCAACGATCTGGTAGGAGACTGGCCCCTGACCTGCCTCGGAGGGAGGGGTCGATGGTGACGAGGAAGTTTTTCTTGGACCAGTCCTGACGGCACAGGAACCCGTCCGTGATGACGTCACCCGGGATAGTACCGACAAAGATCAGCAGGTCCGTCTGTCCGAGCAGGTCATAAGTGGGACGCGGGCGACCGTAACCGATAGGGCCGACGTAGGACGGGGAACTGAACGGAACGGTCCCCTGCGTCCGCCATTCCGCCGCTGCGGGAATGTGATGCTTTTCCAGCCAGGCGGTGAGCTGGTCGGCCCCCTCCTGCGTCCAGTCATTTCCACCGGTGACGAACAACGGCTTGCGACGGGGCCGGGCCGGCCGTTCATTGCAGAGAACATGGCCTCGGCGACGATCTCGGAGGCACTGTCCGCGTGGTCCAGGACCATGACCCGCTTAGCTCCGGTGTCGAACCAGGCTTTAATGTCGAATTCCTGGAAAGCTTCACGGTCACCGTGCGCGAACGGAATCAGCCCCACGAACAGCACCATCGGAGTCGAATCTTGCACGCCGTGTGCAGTCCGACGTGAGCGTTGGCCGCACCCGGGCCACGGGTAACCATGGCAATGCCAGGCATCTGGTTCATCTTGCCGTCGGCCTCGGCTATGTAGGTGGCCCCACCCTCGCGGCGCCAGACAATGGTCTCGATCGTTGAGTCGTGAAGCCCGTCAAGTACATCCAGGAAGCTCTCGCCGGGGACAACGTGTGCCCGCCTGATGCCATGTGCGACAAGCGAATCAACAATGACGTGTCAGCTGATTTGTGGGTATGCCTGGCTGGCTGGCTCGGACGGTTCCCACTGCCGCGGTCACTTGCTCACCGCCTTGATCGCTAGGACGGCGATTGCCCTCCCTAGGTTGTGTGCTGGGTGGAATGGGGGAACTGGCTTGGCCAATGTTGTCGACTCCATCGTCATGCAGCTGATGCTGCTACTCAATTTCACAAATGAAAAACAATGTCTTCTGCTGGTACCCACAGCTGCACCAGGAAGCGTGGGTACCAGCTCTAGCTGGTACCCACGCTTCTTGGAGGAACACTTCTAGCGAGTGACTCCGTGCATCTCGGAGGTCGGCGGGTAGAAAGGAATCTCCGGCTTTTTCGCACCGATGATTACGCAGATCAGCGCGTCTTCTTCGCTGACAGTGCGAAGGCTTCGCGGCACGCCTGCAGGAACACGAATGAGGTCGCGGTAGCCCAAAACACGGCTGGCCTTCTTGGTGCCGTCCTCGACATCGTGGACGCTGAACTCCACCTGTCCTTCGAGGACGAAGAATACTTCTTCGACGTCAGGGTGAGTGTGCTCAGGTCCTACGCAGCCGGCAGGCAGAACCATGTTGGAGAACGTGAAGTGTTCGGCCTGGAGGATGTTGTTGTCATCCGAGTGGTCCCCGGTGGCTCCGGAGCCGATGTAGCGGACCTGGCCACGCCGGAATTTGTCTCCCATTTTCGTCTGAAACTTCAGAGTGTCGAAGTCAACGACGCGGCTCTCACGGGACGCTATGGACGAATCGATGAGCTCTTCAAGATCTGTTGTTGGTGCACTTACGGTTTCGCTCATTGTTAAACCTCTCGAACTGGGGCGATGTAAACCAAGAAAACGTAGCAAAGCTAAGGAGTAACTCCCTCAACTCTAACTATCTCAACACTAAGGTAGATTCCACTAAGTAACAAGACCTTGAATGGAATCGACCTGAGTTATTGATCGCCGGAAAGCTCAGTGTTAAGATGCACTATCTACATCTAAAGGACAGGGCCATGCCTGACGAAACAACTGAAGCTGACGCTATTGACCTCATTCTGGCGGATTGGCTGCGCGAACGGCCGGATCTGGATGCGAGCTCGATTGGCGTCCTTGGGCGGCTCTTGCGGCTGGCTAATCAGGTCCGCGCTGTCGAAAGTTCCTATTTTGATGAATACGGGCTGACACTTGCGTCCTTCGACGTCCTGGCCAACCTGCGCCGCTCTGGCCCACCACACAGGAAGACTGCCGGGGAACTCGCGACATCCTCCATGCTCACGACCGGTGGTATCACTTTCCGGTTGGACAGGATGGAGGAGCAAAACCTCATCGAGCGAGTCCGGACACGCGAAGACCGACGGGTTGTCTACGCCCAGCTGACCACTCACGGAAAAGCTGTTATCGATGAGGCATTCGGTAAGCATTTAGACAAGCAACGTCAGATGTTGAGCGGTCTGACATCATCGGAGCTGGATCAACTAGCAGCGCTACTCAAGAAGGCAGAGGCATCGGTGGTCGCATCTGATGTCAATGCACTGGAGGCGGCTGGCCAAAACTCCTGAAACTCCTGCGTCTTTTCTCATCGGGGCATAAGTTGTAACAGAGTTTGACCTGCCGGTGCTCCTGGCGCGGTTCTAACCGGGAGGAATCCGCGGATGGCGGGGGAGGCTTAGTGCCCGATGCGACGCCGGGGTCAGCAGTTCAGGGCTGTTGCTGCGCTCATATCAATCCGCCTCGGCCACCGATAATGGATTCCAGGGATCGTAGTACGGCGAACGGTACTACTCCACTCGTCCTCGGATTGTCCTCAGAGGGCTTGTTGCGGATTTCGAACCGGTATTCCCCGATGTTTCCAGAAGCTTCAATGACGTGGCTGGTCAGTTCCGCTGCGGGGTCTGCCCTTACTCTGACCGTCACAGCGTCCCAGTTGTTAACAGCGATAGCAACGGCGGCGCCTGCGTTTAGGGACTTAGGGAACAACAGCGCGGCTTCAGCGGCCGATCCTTCATAAACGTCCAGTGGACCACGAGCATTGCGTATCTCCTCAACCAAAGCCTCGTTCATCCAGGGCTGGATAAGGGAGCCCGGCAACTTCGTCGTCGTAATCGTGACTTTTTCATAGCCTTCCGCACGGGCGCCGGAGGATAAAAGGTCAAGGCCGCCAACTGCGCCGGATGTCAGGAAGAGCCGGCCTGGCCCGGCGGCGTGAAGCTGTTTTGAGAATTCTCTATCTGCCAGGGCGCCAATAGAGGTCACGAGCAGGTCAACACCCGCCCGGAGCACATCCTCAGCATGCTCGACGAGTGCTTCCTGACCTGCACATTCGACCAGTAGGTCGCAGCATTCCAGAGCCTCCGCCAGGTCCAACTGTTTCACCGGAACATTACTGAGCGGGCTCCGGGAGATAATTCCTTCCAGGACAGCCCCTGCGACCCGTCCCGCAGTGATCCCAGCGACGACGGGCACTCCAATGGCGCCGTAACCGATAACTCCGACACGGCGGGTGCGCGCTGACTTCATGATGTCCTTCGAGTCTTGATTAGGTAGTTGGCTCCGCTCGCGCAGGTGGTTTACGAAGCGCAGTGAGGTAAATATTTTCATCACGCTCGAAGGCACTTGTGCTCATTCGAATACCACGCTGAACTACCGGGTGATTTTCACGCGCTACTCAGCGCTTGGGGGGAGGGAAAGTGGTTCCCTCCAAAAGCCGGATTGCTGACAACAATCCGACTTTCGGAGGGTCAGAACGGGGGAGGACGTATCCACCCAGCCCGTGTCACCAGGGCATCTGGCCCTAATCCTGGTGGGCAGCCCCGATAATGCCTTGTGCTTCGATTTCCACCGTCAGCCCATCTTCGACGAGACGGCTAACCTCCACCAGGGTGGAGCACGGAAAGTCGCCCGAGAAGATTTCGGATCTGGCCTTGCCGACCAGCGCTTTATCGGAGATGTCGGTGAGGTAGATGCGCAGTGTGATGATGTCATCGACTGTGCCCCCGCATGCTTCGGTAAGCTCTTTGATCCGTCGGAAGGTCTCTCGCGCCTGACGATACGTATCGCTTCCACCGACAATGCCGCCACTACCGCCGGCATGCATGCCGGACAGGAAAAAGTGCTGCCCCTGCAACCGTGCGTTACTGAACATCTTGTCGCGCGGAGGCTCGGGAACTGTCGCCGCTTTCACCCTGGTCAACGACTTACCCTTTCGTTGGACTCCCGGCGCAGGCGTTCGCGCACTGGCAGGAAGTCATACGTCGGATAGAACTCGGTGGAAAAGACACCCCAGGCCCGCCGTTCCAGCTCGACGTTGACGGTATTCAGCAGACGAGCCGGAAGCTGCAGAGTAACTATTTGGCCGACACCCATGGCGACTACCCAAGAGACGATCTCGCAACCTTCAGGCGGGAAGCCGTTCCACCAGTCCCGTTCATCCAGCCCGGCTTGAATCTGTTCCAGGTGCTGGGACTGATCATGCCGCAGAAAGACTGTCAGCAGCATGGAGTCATCCATTACAGCCCTTCACCTCTGAGGATAGCGGCCTGCTTTTCTGCGTCGGCTTCGTATACGCGCCTGATCCGTGCGACGCCGAGGTCGTGCTGGTAGAGGTGTTCATCTTTGTCAGCGTCGGCGGCGAGCGCTTCGAGCACTTCCCGGTCCTGTTCCAGGACTGCCCAGTGCTTTTCTTCAAGGGTCGTCTTGTACATGAATCGCCAGACGTCGCGCTCCCAGTCGGAGACGGTGCGGGTGCGCCAGTGGAAAATCGCGGAGTTGTTCGCATCAATGGGAGTGGCCATGCCGACGATGCCAAAAGTCCCGCCGGGTCCTGCGGACTCGGCATAGGGGATTTCCAGATCGACGTAGTCCATGGCTTCGCGGCAGTATTCGACCCAGTCGAAGTTCACGCCGCGCTGGTCCGTCTTCTCAAAGAAGAAGCCTCGGTCAGTTTCGCGGATGCGGAAGCGGGCGCTGGTGTCTCCGCCGAACATTGAGTGCGAGTCGCGGTGGAGGAAAGCGCCGTGCATCGGATCCAGGACGTTGTCCATGTAGAAGCGCCAGGGCCCCTTCCATTCGGCGAAGTTCGAGAACCAGGAAACGTCCGGATTGTCCAGGCGGTCCGGCAGCTTGAACTCCGTTACCTCGGAGTCAGCTGTCAGTGGCATGAACGCGAAGATGGTGTCGGCTGCTTCTGCAACTGCCAGCGAGGTGGTAACGGTTCGGCCTTCGAGGGCACATCCGGGCATGCCGGGAACGGAGACTACCGTACCGTTTCCGTTGACCTGTACTCCGTGATATTTGCAGGCAACACGGTCTCCGAGGTGCTGACCGACGGAGAGGGGGGCACTGCGGTGGGGGCAGCGGTCCTCGAGCATGCGAATACGTCCGGTGGCGTCGCGGAACAGCAGCCAGTCCACATCCAGGCGCTTAACCTTGACCATGTCCCCAACGCCGACGAAGCGGGAGGGGTAGATGGGGTACCAGCGGTCCCGCAGCCCCATGGCTGCCAGTTCTTTGGCATTGACTTCGTGGCGGACGCCGACGACGTTTTTTGTCTTGCTCTTCCCGCTGGTCGGACGTGCGGTTTGTGTTGTAGTTGTCATTTCTTATTCTCCCAGTCGTCGCATTTCGGCGCGGAAACGGGCTTCGTCCCACGGGGTGCCATCCGGAGCATTGAGACCAAGGCCGTTCAGACCTGCAACCACCCCTGGCAGATCTTTTGTGCCGCCCGCGAAGACCTCGCTCAGTGCCCCGGCGAGTTTCTTCTCGTAGGGAGTTGCAGGCCTGGTCAAGGCCTGATTCGGTTCTAGGTACTGTTCAGGCATGGAAGTCCTCCTCTGGTTCGGCGAAGGTGTGCAGGCCTTCGGCGATGTTCATGAATGATGTGGCCCACTCGTTGAAAGAGTCAGCCCGTGTTCGGTGTGCGGGGACGGCGGTGTTTTCGATGATGACGAAGACGCCGTTGTCGATTCCTCCGGCGATGCTTTGCGGCTCGGCTATGTCGGTGTCTGCCTGCGGCACGGCGGCGATAACCAGCGATGGTGCCTGAACGAGCTGGAGCGAATGGGCATAGCCCTCGATGGAGGTGTCAACCTCCGGGTCTCCAAGAATCAGGCTTTTGACCAGCTCGGGATAACGGCCGGCGAGCACGATGGTGCCGTAGGCGGCACGGCCGGAGGCCACCAGGTGCACCGGGGTGACCCCGCCGTCCCGGAGCGCTGCCGCAGCACCTGAGACCCACTCTTCAAGCTGGTCTTCCGTGACGGTGGCGCGGAGAAAGGCGCCGTCGAACTTTTCCCAAATTTGTGCATCGTAGGCAGCCACCTGCCGGCTGTACCAGTCGCCGGATCCGGTGCCATTGTGAAGGCAGACGACCCGATGCCGGGTTTGCCCTGTGTCCGGTTGTGGACTGTCCAAAATCAGCGGTTCTGTCAGTGCCATTTTTTTCCTCGTCCCTCTAGTGGTTCCGGCTGGGGATATGCACCGGCGGCACAAACGGTCCCGGCGCCGGGTCCAGAGCTGTGACGTCGATTTCGATGACGGCCGGTCCCCGGACCGCCAGCGCTTCTGCCAGGGCCTGATCGAATTGTCCGGAGCCGCGGACCCGCCAGAACGGTAGGTGCAGTGATTGGGCCAACAGGTCAAAGTCCGGTGTGTAAAGGTTCACGCCGGCTTCGGCGAAGCCGTTGGCTTTTTGCATGTTCCGGAGGACTCCGTATCCGCTGTCGTTGAAGACCAGCACTACGCACCAGGCGCCCGAGCCGCCCAGTGAGGCAAGTTCACCGAGATGGACCGCCAGTCCGCCGTCCCCGACGATTACCGCCGTCGGGATTCCGGGACGGGCGCAGGCGGCGCCGATGCCCATCGCAAGTCCCTGGCCGATGCCACCACCGAGCGGGAAAATATTCGTTTCCCGCGAGTAGATTTCCAGCAGCCGGTTGCCCCACTGGCTGGAGGGGATCGTTACGTCACGGGCGATCACCGATTCGCGGTCCAGCCGTCTGCGAAGGCTTTCGCAGATCTCGGCATATCCGCCGATGTATTTGGTAAGGGCGGCGCGGACGCTGCGGCGGGTCGCGCGTACCCGTTCGGTCCAGCCCGCCTCGACGCTGGGGGCGGGGAGTTTCGCGACGATCTGCTCGAGCAGGATCCGGGAATCACCCCCCAGCCCGACATCGGCCGGGTAGACCCGGCCGATGGCTGCAGGGTCGATGTCAAGCTGGATGTGTGTGCTGGGCAGCGCCATGGAGTAGTGCTTCGTTTCGTTGGAACGGAAGTGTGTTCCAACACTCAGCAGCACGTCCGCGTCTGCGAGGAGTGCCGCAGCCTCAGGGGTGGTAGCGAAGTTTCCGATCACCTGATCATCATCTTCGGGTACGACGCCTCTGCCGGAATTGCTGGTCAGCAGCCCGGCGCCGAGGCGGTGCAGCAGCTCAGCCAGGGCTGTACCGGCACCCGCGGCTCCACCGCCTGCCCAGATGAGGGGCCTTTTGGCCTGCGAGAGCAGTTCAACGGCTTTGGCCACAGCTTCCTCGTCGATGGAGGCTTCGGGCTGCCCGGGGGAGTCCGCCGGGCGCTGCTCCTCGGGCAGGGCCAGGTATTGCAGGTCGATGGGCCATTCCAGGCTGGCCGGTGTATGAGGGACGGTCAGCAGGTGCGCGATAGCTTCTTCCAGATCTGCTTCGGCATCTTTGGCGTTGAAGATGGTCCGCGCGTAGCCCGATACTGCGTGAAGCATCTGCAGCTGTCGTGGGACCTCATGGATCACTCCGCGGTTGCTTCCGAGGAATTCACTGTCAATTTGGCCGGTGATATGCAGCACGCGGCTGCCTGCGGTCAGCGCCTCCACCATGGACCCGGCAGCATTGCCGGCACCCGTTCCGGTGCTGGTGAGGGCGACTCCGAACTTGCCCGAAGCGCGCGCGTAGGCGTCCGCCGCGTTTACTGCCGCGGCTTCGTGGCGGACGGCGACGAAGTTCAGTTCCCGGTCCACGGCCTCGATGAGGGGAAGATTGTGGATGCTGATGACACCGAAGGCGGTGTCAATGCCGTGCCTGCGCATTACCCGGACGAGGATGTCACCGCCGGTTGGGTTTTGGGGCATTTTCGTTCCTTGTTCCATGGACATGTCTTATCTCTTTCGTAGATCAGGGCCGGGCATGCCGTTGAGCGTTAGCCCGATGGCAGGTGCCTTACACATAGCGGCCTACACCGCCGCCGACGTCGATCGTGGCTCCTGTGGTGTAGCCGCTTAGCGGGGATAGAAGGGTAAGAATGTGGAAGGCGACTTCTTCGGCAGTTCCGAAGCGCCCCAGCTTTACCCCCCGGTCCTTGGTGATCTCGGCGCTCCACTCCGTGAAGTCCAGGCGGCTGCCTGACTGCTCGAATCGCCGACGCCACTGGCCGGTGTCGACCAGGCCGAGCAGCACCGAGTTGACCCGTGTACCGTCCGCGGCGAGATCTTCGGACAATGAGTGGCTCAGGTTCAACAACCCGGCACGCGCGGCTGAAGTAGCGGCCAGGCGCAGCTCAGGTTGGCGTGACAGGATCGCATTGACGTTGACCACTGAGCTGTGCGGTGACGCGGCCAGCGCAGCCCGCGCCGAGCGTACGATATTCAACACCCCGAAAATCTTGAGGTCGAATTCTTCGCGGAACTGCTCGTCAGATGTCTCATCCAGGGTAGCCATGAGGGAGCGGCCGGCATTGCACACCAGCCCGTCAACAGCCCCGAAGCTCTCCAAAGTCCCGGCAACGAACGCGTCGGTGGCTTTGCGGTCGGTCACATCGCAGGTGGCCAGGTAGATGGAGTTTTTATCAGCCCACGCAAACTGATCGAAAGCCGCCGCGAGGCGCCTGGCATCACGGGCGCAGGCAGCTACCTTGGCGCCTTCCGCGAGGAGGTAACGGGCGGTCGCCAGGCCGACGCCGGAACTCGCTCCCGTCACAACGACGGTACGGTCCTTTAATTGCAGATCCATCTGGTGGTCTCCTTGATCATCAGCCGGAGCCCGGCGTCCTGGGGGTAATTTTCGAGAATGGGCGATGTTGTGGGTGGTGTTAGGTGGCTCAGTGCCCCATGACGAAGCCGCCGTCCACGATGATGTTTTGGCCGGTGATGTACGTGGCCGCGTCCGAGAGCAGGAACTGGACGACCCCGGAGATATCCTCGGGCACCTGGTCCCTTTCCAACACCCTGGTCTCTTCGTAGAGCCGGTAGCGGGAGGCCGGCACGGACTCGGTTGCCTCGACCCTGGTAAGGCCCGGGGATACGGCATTTACACGGACCCCGGCTGCTCCCGCATCCCGGGCCATGGTCCGGGTCATTGC
Source organism: Arthrobacter sp. ISL-65 (assembly GCF_018613795.1). Classification (GTDB taxonomy): domain Bacteria; phylum Actinomycetota; class Actinomycetes; order Actinomycetales; family Micrococcaceae; genus Arthrobacter. Next base: position 31,113 of record NZ_JAGGPN010000044.1, on the reverse strand, counting down.
CAGGACTGCGCCTTTGGAGCTGACATAGTGGACCAGGCGCGGTGAGCCGTACAGCGCGGCGTCGGAAGCGACGTTGACGATGGCGGCAGTCTGCTTTTGTGCCAGCTGTGGATAGAGGTACTTGCTCACCAGCCAGGTACCGAAGGCGTTCACAGTCATGACCCGCTGGAAGAAGTCCGCTTCAAGGTCCCAGAAGGTGTCCCCGCCAACGCCGTCGGCAAGAGCTGCATTGTTGACCAGGCCATCTGCCCCGCCCAGTTCCCGGACGGCATCGGCCAAAGCCGCAACGGAGTCTTTGTCGGCAATATCGGTGATGATTGCCGTGGCATCGAAGCCGCGTTCCCGCAGCGTGGCTGCTGCGCGTTCTGCGATGTCGGCGTTTTTCTCAGCGATGACGATGCGGTCGCCTCCGGCTGCCAGCCGTTCAGCGATACTGAATCCGAGTCCACGTCCAGAGCCGGTGACTACTATCAACCGTGTCACGTAAGCCTCTTCCAAAACTCTAGAATCGATGTCGCCATCTCTGCCGGCTTCTCCTGCACTGCGGCATGGCCTGCTCGGGGAATGATCTTGAATGAGGCGTCTGTTATGGATTCGGCGAGGATCCTGGATTCATCAACGCCGGTGACTACATCGTCTTCGCCGACCAGGACCAGTGATGGTACCTGCAGAGACGGCAGCACATTCGATGTGTCGGTAGCTGCCATCATGGTCGCTGCGGCTGTGTAACCGGGCAGTCGGACCGCGGCCATTTCGGACCTGACTGCCGCGGCTGTCGCAGCATCCGCTGCTGGCGAGAGCAGCCTGGAAGCCCGCCGGTCGGCAAAGGCTTCTGGCCCCAGTTCGGCCAGTTCGGGGACGCGTGCAAGCATCCGGTGCGCTGACTCCCCGGTAACGGCCGAACCTCGGGTGCTGTCCGCTAGCACCAGGGAGCGCACAGCACCCGGTGCCTGCGCTGCCGCTCGGGTGGCGATAACTCCTCCCCACGAGGTCCCGATCAGGTGTGCGGGTCCAAGGGTGAGGGAAGCCAGAATTTGCAGGACGAGCCCGGGATGGTCGACCGGCCCCAGCGGATCCCCGGACTCCCCGTACCCTGGCGCATCCCAGCAGAACGTGCGGTAGCCGGCCTCGCTGAGCAGCTGTGCCAGCGCCCCGCAGGATGAGGCATTACCCCCGATGCCGTGCATCAGGAAGACGGGCGCTCCTTCACCACGGACCACCAGCGATACACCGTGGAGGGAGATACGGCTGCCCAGGCTTCGGGTGGCCGGAGCTGCCTCAGTGGGCAGCTGCATGACTTGCCGAATCTGCCGACGGAACAGTGAAGTAGTCGGCGCTGCCCGGGACAACGAGGGAGCGGTAGCCGTCATCGGGGATTCCGGCCATAGCCGTGCGAACGTTAACTGTGGGGGGCCCGGCGGTTCCCCACTGGTCCGACAGTTCCGGGGTCCGCTTCCACGTGCGGCACAGCCAGCTGTCTTCATCTACCTGCGCCACTTCCGAGGTGTACTCACAAACCAGGCCTGCAGGGTCGGTGAAGTAGGAGAAGGTGTTATCCCCGGGACCGTGGCGTCCCGGTCCCCACTGCGGCGCAATACCGTGGGTTTTGAGGGACCCAATACCGCGCATGAAGTGGTCGATGCTCTGCATTTCGTACGCCACGTGGTTGACTGCTGTCCACGGGGCCTGGTTGAAGGCAATGACATGGTGCTCGGAATTGCACCGAAGGAAGGACATCTGGTGCTCGGACCAGTCCGAGACCCGCATGCCCAGGACCTGGGTATAGAAGGCTGTGGCCCGGTCAATGTCAATCGTGTTCAACACGACGTGGGCAATTTTGCGCGGGATTGCCCGGCGTCCGGACGGCTCCTGGCTAACGACGGCGTGAACGTCCGCGGACAGCTCTACGAGCCTGCCCTCGGGGTCAACCAGCTGCAGGCCGTATCCGCCGGCAGCGTCGTCCAGTGGGCCGGGTTCACGGAAGAGGGGAATACCCAAAGCAGCGAGCTTAAGGGCGGCCTGGTCCACCTCTTGGGGCGTTGCGAGGGCGAAGGCCACGCCGCCAAGCGCGTTCTGCTGGCCTTTTTCCAGCTTTAGAATGTGGTGCTCGGAGCCGGTTCCGCGGAGCCAGAAGCGGTCGCTGTCCTCCTCGACGGTGGAAAGGCCCCAGACCTCGTGGTAGAAATCCTTGGCACGTGCCGTTTCCGGCACTTTCAGGGACACCGACCGAAGAGATCGCAACTTACAGACAGGCTCTGCGGCAAAGAAATTCATGGGGCTACCTTCTTACTTTTCGAGGGTTAGAGATCAAGAATCAGTTCGGCCGAGCGGCAACGCGAGACGCATACGAACATGGATTTGTTTGCCGCCTGCTCGGCCTGGGTGAGGAGAAAATCACGGTGCTCCACGTCGCCGCTGATGACGCGTGTTTCGCAGGTGCCGCAGATTCCTTCCGCGCAGGAGCTGGGAACGTCGATGCCGGCGTTGTTGAGGGCATCAAGCACAGACACATCTGGGGCCACGGGGATCCGTTGGCCGGTGCTGTTGCACACCACGTCAAACGCCGACTCGCTCTGCGCCGGGACGACAACTTTTTCTGGTGCCTTGAACCGCTCGATTCGAAGCTGCGCTTCGTCCTCCATGGCCCCGGCAACAGCCTTCAGCAGCGGTTCCGGACCACAGGCGTAAACCAGCGCATCCGGGCTCAGGTCTCCGACAGCGGCCGCCAGGTCAGGGTAGCTGCCGTTGGCTTCGTCGTCGGCGTGGATGGTGATCCGGTCCTGGGGCAGGGCCACGATCTCGGGAAGAAAGGCCATAGTGGCGCGGGACCGGCCGGTGTAGAGCAGCGACCAGTCCGCGCCTGCTGCGTGCAGTTGCCGCGCCATGGAGATGATCGGGGTGATGCCGATCCCGCCTGCGACCAGCACGTAGCGTCCGGCGTCTTCGAGCGCGAAGTTATTACGCGGGCCTTCAACCTTAAGGAGTGCTCCCACCGGTAGACCCTCATGGACGTGTTGGCTGCCTCCGCATGAATCAGGGGTCCGGAGCACAGCTACCGTCCAGCTGGTCGAATCCAGCGGGTCCGAGCATAGCGAGTACTCGCGTATGAGCCCGTTGGGCAGGTGAAGGCTCAAGTGGGAACCGGGTTGCCATTGGGGCAGCTGCGCTCCGGACGGGTCAGCGAAGGTCACGCTGGTTACCCCGTCCGATTCCCACGCTTTTTGCTGGACCCTCAGGGTCCGTGCGGTGGGCTCCCCGGTCGTTGCCCGGTCAGTGACCGGATTCTCCTGGGGAGATTCTTCCGGTCCCCGTGTGTGCAAAGTGACGGTAGTCATGATTCACTCCTGGCCCCGGTGGGCAATGGCTTCAATTTCCACCGTGGCACCGTACGGCAGGGCAGAAACTTCCACGAACGTCCTTGCCGGCCGGGGAGCGCTGAAGAACTGCTCATAGTGGCTGTTCGCTTCTTCGCGCAAGGTCAGGTCCGTGACGAAGTAGGTAGTCTTGACGATGTCCTGCATAGACATGCCGATGGTCGCCAACCGTTCCGAGAGCCTGGTTGCAGCGGCCTCGATGGCCTCGATTCGGCCACTAACGGGGATGTAGTTTTCGTCAACGGACAACGCCCCGGACACGAAGCCGAAACCCCCGGCCTGGTATGCCGGACTGTAGGGGTGAGCACTCACTGACTTGCCTTTCATTGGGGATGGATTGGAATGTGCTGCGGATCTCATGCGCCGGCCCAAGGCAATGGGGCACCGGAAAGATCGACGTATATGCTCTTTTGGCGCATGTAGGAGCGGATACCGTCCCTGCCTTTTTCGGTGCCCAGCCCGCTTTCTTTGATGCCGCTGAAGGGGGTGGCAATGCTGAACTGTTTGTACGTGTTGATCCAGACGGTGCCCGCAGCAACGGCGCGCGCGATGCGCCAGGCCCGCCGGTAGTCAGCCGTCCAGATGCCGCAGGCCAGACCAAACACACTGTCGTTGGCCTGGGCCAGCAGGTCAGTTTCATCATCAAAGGGAAGAACCACAGCCACGGGACCGAAAATCTCCTCCTGGCAGATCAGATCGGAGTTGGCCACGCCGGCAATGATGGTGGGCAGATAATATGCGCCCTGCTGCAGTTCCGGCTCCGCTGGCCGTGCTCCGCCGCACAGGATCTGCGCTCCGGCTGCCCTCGCATCCTCAACCATTTTTTCAACGGAGTCCCTGTGGGCATGGGCAACAAGAGGTGCCACCTGTGTGCCAGGGTCGGTGCCTGGACCCACCCGCAGGGCTGTGGCTCCTTCGACTAAGCGTGCCAGCACGGTGTCATAGATGGCCCGCTGGATGAATACCCGCGAACCGGCGATGCAGCTTTGGCCGCTGGAGGAAAAGATTCCGTAAAGCACCCCGGCAACGGCCTGATCCTGATCCGCGTCCGAAAAGATGATGGTTGGCGATTTTCCGCCCAGTTCCAACGTGATCGGCATGATTTTCTCGGCTGCGATGCGGCCCAGCTGCCGACCGGTTAAGGTGCCGCCGGTGAAGGAAACCTTGCCGACACCCCTGTGCCGTGCCAGAGCGTCCCCGACGGTCCTTCCCGGCCCGGGAAGGACCGAAAGCAGGCCCGAAGGCAGTCCAGCCTCGTCACATATCCTTGCCAGCAGCAGCGACACCCAGGGTGCCCAGACCGGCGGTTTGATAATGACGGCGTTGCCCGCGGCAAGGGCCGGAGCAACCTTTTGCGCGTCGCTGGCAATGGGGGAGTTCCACGGTGTAATGGCAGCCACGACACCGATGTGCTCATAGGTGGAGATACTCAAGTAGTCACCCCGCGGCGGGGTTAGCGCATCCTCCATGGTCTCAAGGGCCGATGCGGTGAAACGGAACGTGGCCGCAGCGCTCATGGCCAACGCCCGTGTCTCCTTGAGCGTTTTACCGGTGTCCTGGGTCTGCAGAAAAGCGATCCGGTCTGCATTGGCTTCAATAGCCGAACCGATCCTGTGCAAAACAGCAGCGCGTTCGTGCGGTAACTTACGGGCCCAACCGGACTCTTCAATGGCCGCCAGGCCGGCTGCGACCGCTAGATCAACATCGTCAATGGTGGCACCATGGAGCGTTGCGAAGACCTCAGAAGTTGCGGGGTTAACGGACTCAATCAGTGCCCCCGCCCCCCGGGCCCAGACCCCGCCAACATAAATCTCATTCAGCGTGTCCACGCCCGGTTCAAAGCCCCGGAAGGGGATAAATCCTTCGGAGTCAGTACCCGCGGGCCGGTCCACGATGCCCGCGCTGCTCTGCGTTGTCATCCTCAGGGTCCACCAATCTTTATAGTCACTCAGGTTGCCGTCCACGCTGTTCGCCGCCTAGCACGCACTCGCGGAAGCGACCGGAATGTGAACTAGGTCATGCCAAAGAATAACAGTACTAAGATACTTTGTGTCAAGGCAGTAGGGTCTTGATCTTTCAGCGCTAAGGAGATAGAACTAACGCAGTGCCATGATCTTCACCACACTTGAGAACCTCGCCAGCCCGCAATGTGGCGGGCCGACGGCCGAGAGAGCACATGTCGTGCGTGAACGGAGAAACCGCCATGACACAGCTGCGACGCCGGTGCCTCGTCCACGGCCTGACTCGCGGACCGCCGATGGTGGCATGCCCCCGCTTCGAGACTGTATTCGAAGCCCTCACAACCGTAAGGATGTCCAATGGACACGATGAGCGAACCTAAAAAGCAGGAAAAGACGAAACCGAATTGGTGGGTACTTTGTCTCGCATGTGCGGCCATAGTGCTCGATGGATACGACACGGTCGCGCTGGGCGTGTCCATCCCGGCGATTGCAAAGGACTGGGGTGTTGCACCCTCGCACTTCACTCCTGCGCTTGCGCTGACCAGCGCTGGAGTGGCTCTGGGGTATCTGGCGGTAGGGCGCCTCGTGGCCAAAATGGGCACCAGAAACGTCATTTTTTCGGCGGTCGTGGTGTTCACCCTGGGATCGTTGCTGACAGCGTGGTCGGATTCGATTCTGCAGCTGACGATTGTACGTTTCGTGACCGGCCTGGGACTGGGTGCCGTGCTGCCAGCCGCCGTCTCCCATGCGACCGCAGTCAATCCCGGTCGTTTGCGTCAATCGATTGCGGTGGTCGTGATGACTGGCATCTCTGTCGGGGCTCTCATCGCCGGGCTGGCCGGGAGCGGTATCGTGGGCGCACTTGGGTGGGAATGGGTGTTCATTGCTGGAGCCATCGCTTCTGCTGTACTTCTGCCGTTCCTGTGGTTCGGGCTGTCCGGTAGCTACGTATCGAGCACGCCCATCGACGCGGCCGAGGCCAAGCACCATGCGTCGGTTGCGCGTCTGTTCGATGCCTCCGTACGAAGCAGAACGCTTCTCCTGTGGGCTTTTTCGTTCCTCATCTTTGCCGTGTTCTACGTGTTCTCGTCGTGGTTGCCGACCCTGCTCACCAGTTACGGCTTCAGTACCGGTCTAGCACCGCTGGGGTCGGCGGCCCTGGGCGTAGGAAGCATCATCGGTGCCTGCGTACTAATCCTCGGATCTCGTCGATACCGGATGACGTCGGTCCTGGCTGGAACCTCGGCAGCAGCGATCGCGTTCCTTGTCATCTCTGCCTTCCTCGGCCCGGACAAAGCGCTGCTGCTGCTGGTCTTCGGTGGCGTCGGCCTCGGACTTCAGGCCGGCATGATCGGCCAGGCCGCGGTGGCAGTGACGCTGTACCCCCAAGCAACGGTGACCGCCGGCGTCGGCTGGGCGGCCTCACTGGGCCGACTCGGATCTGTTGTCGGCCCGATCTTCGGCGGCGTCCTCATCGGACTCGGCGTGGACACCAGCATCATCGTTCTCTCGGTATGCGTACCTGTGATCATCGCTCTAGTGTTGGCGCTGCTTCTAGGACGGATCACAGCAGCCAAAGCGTCGGTTCCGATGTCAGCACACCCGGCGAAATCGCCCCTCACCGCGCCTCAGGCCTAGCGTAAACCCTGCCCTGCACTGCCCCTTCGACACTGAACTGCAGGGGCAGTGCAGGACTCATCACAGGTTGAATCGGAATACTCGTGCCGTCAGTGGAATGCTTCCCCGGACGCTCCAAGGCAGAGAAGAAGAAAGTCCTGACGGCCGGCCCACAGAATCAGGGCCATGTTCAACACCATCGCTGGGGGACCGAGAAGTACCCTCCCGCGCCGCTCGACGATTCGATTGGCGGCACCCGGTAGCCGCACATCGAGGATCTGGGGGTAAGTAGAACTGACCTGCCAATGGATGAGCCAGCAAGTGCGAGGAGTCCGTTCCCGTGAACAGTGAGGTCCTGCCCTCACTCGGATGCTTGCATGGTTCTGCCGGTAGCGGGCGATCGATAAGCACCCGCAACAGCGGCATGACCTGCTTGCGCACTCCCACTCGCAGGGAACCGATTGACGCGACAGGAACGCAATTCGGAGAAACTCAGCCCAGAGCTACCTTCGCATGCCTCAAGGGTGCTGGGAACGGTCCCTTTGGTATGGGCGGAGCCGTTGCCCCCTCTCTAGCTCCTCCAGGCGCTCGCCGCGCTCGGCGGAGTGGGACTGACCACCGTTTCGGCGCAGTTGCTGACCCCGCTGGCCGTGAGCTGGCGGCTCCCGAACAGCGCGGGCGTGTGCTGGGCACGATCGCCTCCGGAGCACTCATCGGCGTGCTTCTGTCCCGCACTATCAGCGGAGCTGTAGCGGAATTCGTCGGCTGGCGCGCCATCTACGTCCTCGCCGCCATCCTCACCGTCGCACTCGCCGTCGTGCTGTCGTTTATGATCCCGCGGCTGGAACAGCGCCCGGCCACGAACTACTTTCCGTCTGCTCGGGTCCGTGTTCACCACCGTAGCCCAGCACCGCGCCGCCGCGCCGACAATCCTCATCAGCGCCGCCGTGTTCTCCGTGTTCTCCCTGTTTTGGACCTCGCTGACCTGCTGTCGGCGCCGCCGTTCTCCTTCAGCGTTGGCCAGATTGGCCTGTTCGGCCTCGCGGGCCTCGTAGGTGCAGTCGCCGCGCGGCGCGCCGGAATGTTCCACGACCGCGGCTGGTCAGTGCCAGCCTCCGGAGTCGCGCTCAGCCTCCTGGCCGTCGCCTTTGTCGGCGCCTGGCTAGCACAGTCCTCCGTCATCGCCCTGATCGTGATCGTGATCGTGTTGGATCTCGCCGCGCAGGCCACCCTCGTGCTCGGCCAAACCCGGCTGCTGTCCCTGCCCGGTCAGAACCGGAGCTGCCTGAACACCGCGTTCGTCGTCAGCAACTTCCTGGGCGGCGCGATTGGCTCCGCCCTCGCCGGGCCGTTGTGGGCCGCCGGCGGGTGGCCTACCATCACCGCCACCGCCCTGGGCATCGTCATCGTCGCGCTCCTCGTCTGGGTCCTGACCCGCCGCGGCGCTCTCATCGACCAGAACTGACACCCGAACACCTGGAAGGAGGTCCTCGACTATCCCGCATCTTCATCACCGGATCCTCGGAAGGACGTGGCCGGAACGCCCCCTCGGCCGCCTCCACGACGAACACGACTCGTCCTTCACGCGGCAACCCCCACCGGCCGGATGGATGCCATCATCCCCCTACGCAGGCGTCGTCGGCTCGGGACTTTTACGGCGGCACCCGCCAGGGGTGCGTCCCGGAGGACATTGACGCCGTCCGATTGCCTATTGGCTGCAAGCTAGTAATGGATGAGGAAGGCTTGGGGATCATCGGCGAAGCGGAGCAACCGACCACGTGAAAGGCGGTATTCGTGCTTGGACTTGAACTGGTCGTGATTCTGGGCGTGGTGGTCCTGGTGTGCAACATCGCGGCGCGCCGCGTCCGGGTCGCCGCCCCGGTACTGCTGCCGGCCAGCGGTGTCCTGTTGGGTTTCATTCCCACACTGCGTGAGGTTCATCTGCCTCCGGAAACCGTGCTGCTCCTGTCTTGCCGGCCTTGCTGTATTGGGAAAGTCTGACCACGTCCCTGCGGGAAATCCGGAACAACCTGCGCGGTATCGTGTTGATGAGTACGGCGCTGGTAATCGCTACCGCCGGGGGCGTGGCCCTGGTCGCTCACGCACTCGGCCTGCCCTGGGGGCCCGCTTGGGTTCTGGGCGCCGCCGTCGCCCCCACCGATGCGACCGCTTTCGGGGTACTCGCCCCGTGCGCTTCCCCGCCGTAACGTCACTGTGCTGCGTGCCGAGAGCCTCATCAATGACGGAACCGCCGTGGTGATTTACGGCCTGGCCGTGGGCATCACGGTCGGCGAGGAGCACTTCGACGTTCCCCACATCTCGGGGCTGTTCCTGCTAGCCTACGGCGCAGAGCAGTGGCCGGGGCTATGACTGCATGGGTTGGAATGCAGATCCACCGCCGCCTGGAGGACCGTCTGCTGGCCAACGTCGTCTCCATCCTGACCCCTTTCACCGCCTTCCTGCTCGCCGAGACCGTCCGCGCCTCAGGGGTCCTGGCCGTCGTCGTGGCCGGACTGTTCATGAGCCAGATCGGTCCCCGGGTGATCCGGGCCGGAGCCCGTCGGCAAGGCGAATCCTTCTGGTCCCTGACAGCGTTCCTGCTCAACGGCGCCCTCTTCGTCCTGGTTGGCCTGGAGCTGCCGTCCGCTGTCCGGGGGCTGAGCAGCGTAGGCCTCGCGACCGGACTGCTGGCTGTGGCGGCAGTCTCGGCAGTGGTGGTCGGCATCCGCTTCCTCTTCCTGTTCGTCACCACCTATGCGATCCGGCTCATCGGCAGGCGGCCTGAGCAGCGCCTGCGCAGGGTCAGCAACCGTGCCCGGGTAGTCAGCGGAGTCGCAGGTTTCCGCGGGGCCGTGTCGCTCGCCGCGGCACTGGCTGTCCCTGAGATACTGGCTTCTGGAGCCCTGTTCCCCGGACGGGACATGATCATTTTTGTGACCTCCGGAGTCATCGTCGTAACCCTGGTTATCCAGGGTCCGCTGCTTCCGGCAGTGGTCCGCTGGGCCCGTCTGCCCCACGACAAGTCCGTCGATGAGGAACGCCAGCTCGCCGAGACCACCGCCACCGAAGAAGCCCTGACAGCACTGCCCGGACTCGCAGACGACCTTGGCGCCGACCAGGAAGCAACCGATGGAACACATGCGGGCGCAGCACATGCTCTCCGTAATCGAACACGCGATTGACACCCTGGCAACCGGGCCGGAGCGCATCCAACAGCGACTCGCGGACGCCTACCAGTACAGCGGCCTGGCGGAACAGGTCGCCCCCGAGTCGGAACTGCCGCCCACGATTTTGGCCCTTCAACTTTGATCTGCAGGCAGCAATGGAGACGGTGCATGATGCCGAACGAGGCCAGGCAGTCGCCAGCGCCTTCAGCCTCAGCGATGACCAGTGCATCATCTTCGTTCGGAGAATCCTCACCGCGGAGCGCGAGCTGCCCGCCCAGCACGAGCAGCCCTGACTCTCTGCGACCAGGCGACTGCCCCAGAGAGCCGCCTGCCCGATCTTGAGCAGCGCCAAGTGCCAAGGACGGCCACCAATATCGGTCCGCCCGGGCATTTCCGATTCAGCTGGCCAGGGCTGGGTACGTACACCGTGAAAGGACGGATACGTCGCTGCCGCTCCCTTGACAGTCATTTTCGAGGTCGCCCTGGTCGGGTTCGGAGCGGTGGGCACAGGCAGCGCTGGGTCATGAATGAAGGAGGAGGAACAATGCAGACTGTCGAAGAGACCATCGAGGTGGATGTTCCCGTGCGCACCGTATACGAGCAGTGGTCGCAGTTTGAATTCTTTCCGCAGTTCATGTCCGGCGTGGAATCGGTGACGCGGGTCAGTGACAGGATCACCCACTGGGTGACAAACGTCGGCGGGGCCGAACGGGAATTTGATGCCGAGACAATAGAAGACCGCGAGGACGAGCGAATTGCGTGGCGCAGCACCGACGGCGTCTCCCACGCTGGAGCCGTGTCGTTCACGCAATTGGGCCCGCGCGCTCCCCGTGTCTGGGTCCGGCTGGAATGGTCCCCGGAAAACCTGGCAGAGAAAACCGGGGCAGCCTTGGGATTCGATAACATGCAGGTCAGGGCAGATATGCTCAGGTTTAAGGAATTCATCGAATCCCGCGGTACAGGCACGGACGCCGAAGACCCTAGACGGTGACCACGCCCCAGAGGTTATTACAACCCATACGAGAAGGTGCCCCGCTGCTCTTTTCGGCACCCGGATCCTCGTTTTATACCATGGCTGCAAGCCATAGGTCGGTGGTCAGTTGCCGGGCCATTCTCCGGTCCAGCGCTCGAAGAGCCGCGCGCCGCCGCGGTCGAGGATCGTCTTTATCACCGCGAAAATAGCACCCTGGATGGCGGCGGCGATCAGGATCTCTTTCAGGGCGTAGTCGCTGGCCAGGGCGGTGGGGGCCTGGTCACGGTCGCCTGGGGCGGCGTGCTTCCACACCTGTTTGAAGATTTGGCCGGCGATGACGCCGCCAATCAGTCCCGAGGCCAGCCCGATCGGCCGGTACAGTTTCGCTGCGCTGCTGGTGGGTTTCTTGGCCATGACATCCCTCGTGTGCAACAGGGGGCTGGGCTCGGACGCCGCCGCCCGGTGGCTACCCAAATTACTCCAAACGCAGCCACGGCATAACCCATTTGCGGACTGACCGATGGACGTCACTGAGTTCCACCAGACTTGCCCGGCGCGGACGACCCTAAAAGCTTCTGCACGGAACCGGACTAGGGAAGGGCCCCCGAACAATAGCCGGGAACATGTTTAGGACCGGCAAAAATTCGGAGGCGGGGAGGCGTCTCCGAGGTAGAAACCCTCGTTCGCCATCAAGTTAGGCACACCCTCGCGCAAGAAAGCAGGGGTGCTTACTCACTTGGCCATCCACCGCGGTCACTGCTGGACTGAAGATGAAAACCGTTACCTGCCATTCCCGGCTGCCAGTGTGCGCTGGAAGGGTCCGGTATGGGCGAACGGCTGACGGCGACTGCCGCGGCCGCGGCCGCCCAAGACTACGCCGGCGGGAAGGCTTCGACATGACCTTCCTGGGCCAGCGTGTGCCTTCGCCGGGCTGGCATTGGGCAGAGGGTGTCGGGTAGCCGGGTCCGGAGAAAACTTGGGGGAGTGCTCCGGACCCGGCGTCCCGGTAGTGCCGGGCGCTCCGACTTGAACACCGGGACATATGCGAGTGTCATTCATGGAGCTTGGAAAAAGCCGGGGTTTACCCTGAACAAGGGGTATGGGGCGGCGCCCGCACGTCTCGCTGTTTGTCCGGCCCGCTGCCGGTTGCGTGGCGGGCCTAACGTACTCCATCCTTGTTCGGCTCCGCGCCGTCCCGCCGATTCTGAGCTTTGCAGCTATCGGGCGGGACGGGACGATACGGTCGCCGGCCGCGGCGAATCTCTTGGCCGGGAAAGCCTCGCTGCTGGATTAGTCCCTGCCCTGCGGAGCATCACGCGGTGGCTGGTTTACTGGCCGGCGTGGAATTTTCGAGGTAGGTTAAGCCGCGGGCGTGTGGCCTGATTCAGACTTTGGCTGCCCTTGCGTTTTGTTGATTACCCTGCGGCTCCCACCCTTTCCGGGAGGACCGCCGACAAGTCAGCAGACCGTAGGGTCCGGAACACAGGGCAGTGTTTCGGACCCGACGCCGGAACTGCACGGGCAAGCGTATCGGCCGCCCTGGGGAGGAGATCCATGGCTGGAATGTATGAACTCTTCAGTGACGATGAGGACATGGGGGTCAGATTTAGGATCACGGCTCCGGATGGAACGGTGATGGCCGTTTCCCGTTCCTTTCCCGACAAGCAGGCAGCAGTGGCTGGCATCGAGGCAGTGCGCGCGTACGCCGGAACGGGACACATTACCGATCTGTGCCCGGAGGTCCCCCTGAACGGCAAGCCGACGCCGCCGGTAACGTCCGGCACCGCGCCACCGGCCCGCAAACCCCCATACCTTCGCACTGCAGCCTGGCTGCCAGCGGCCTCGAGCCGCCAGCCGATGCCACGTATTCACCGGACACTGTGGCCGTAAGGGGGACCGGCGGGGATAGAGCGGCTAAGGGGCGACGTGCTGGTCCACCACCGCCGGGCCAGTCGGCGACCCGAAAGCGGGCTCGACGGGCACTCTGTTCTCCGCGCCGGCCCGGACGTATCCTGATCCCGGCGTCCGGGTATCCGGATCCTTCCCCAGACACACAAGGAGCACCTTATGACTATTCCACCGTTGCCTGAACCGGATCCATTTCCTCCTGAACCTGGACCGCAGGGACCTGGTTCCCCCGACCCGACTTCGCCGCAGCCAGATCCTGATCCGGCACCAGGACCGCTGCCCGTTCCAGACCCCGGACCGCCGAATCCGGATCCCACCCGCAGGTCATAGCAGCCCCACCCCCGCTGGCTTGTTGGGACAGCTCACTTCGGCTGCCGCACCGCGGCACGAAGAAGAGCGACAAACTTCATGAGCAGGAGGAGTACGACATCCAGCGCGGGCGGGAACTGCGCCGTGGCCCCGACTCTCGCCGAAGCTAACAGGGGGACAATCACGTCCCGGCGGGGCGGAAGCGACGGAATTCCAGTTCCCTAAGTCGCTCATCCATGTCTTCAAGGCGCGGCGGTCAGAATGCATCGGTTCCGGGGGGGCCGGCGCCTTCCAGCCCGCGGGACAGGCAGCCGGGCCCGTCAGCTTTCGTCCAGGACGCCGGGACCGGCTGCTTTCCCATCAGCGGGCGTCCGTTTGCATGCAGGTTCCTTTCACCTTTCAGTAACACTGCACTGGTAGGGTCCGGTCATGGACGAACTGCTGACCGACCTGACCGCAACCAGAAGCGCCAAAGATTATGCCGGCAGGAAAGGCTTCGACGAGAACTTCCTGGACCAGCGCGTGCCCCTGCCCGGCCTGCCAGGCGTGGAGACAGTCCTGCTGCCGTACGCGAACTTCTCGGTGCTGATGCGCACTGATAAGCGCCTGGCGGCCGTCACAGGCGTGGACATTGACGGCAGTAAGCTGATGGACCTGGACCGGGCGGGCATCCCTTGGAAGCTGGATCCGCGGCTCCCCTTGGACCAGCAGACGGGGGAGCGGGTCTACGCCCGGAACGACATAGACCGCGGCCACCTGGTGCGCCGGTCCTCGGCCGTCTGGGGTGACACGGTGGCGGAGGCCGAGCTGGCCAATGAAGACACGTTCCACTACACCAACGCCGCCCCGCAGGCCGCGAAGTTCAACCAGGGCCTGGAACTGTGGCTGGGCATCGAGGACTACCTTCAGGAACACGCGGCCCAGTACCGCAGCCGGATCGTCGTCTTCACGGGCCCGGTCTTCAGCGTGCACGATCCGGTGTACCGGGGCGCGGACATCCCGCTGCGGTTCTTCAAGGTCGCCGTCTTCATCCACGAGGGCGAACTCGCGGCGACCGGGTACGTGGTGGACCAGACCCCGCAACTGGCCGAGATGCCCGAGGTGCCGCGGCCCGGGGCAGTTGAGGACGTCCCGCCGCTTGGCCCGTTCCGGACGTTCCAGGCCCCGATCAGGGACATCGCCGAGCTGACCGGCCTGGACCTGGACCAGTTGGTCGCCGTGGACCGGATGCCTATCGCTGCGACCATCGGAGCCGCCCCGGTGGGATCCACCTGGCGGAAGCTGAGCGACGTTGAGGACCTCGACCTGGACTTCGACCTGGAGGACTAGGCGTAGCTACCGCCGCCGGGCCAGCTGCCTGACCAGGCTTTGGCAGCGATAGTCGCCGGCAGCTTTTAACGGCTGACAGCCACCGTCGAGAGGCTGGCACCCCGAACCCTGGCGAGGCATTGCAGGAGCTCGTGGGTGGTTCCATACTCGGAGCTACGCGGGTCTGCAGCGTGGACGCAGGTGGCATCGCGCATTCGAAGAGCCCTTGTTGGGGTCCACACAGAGTGCCTCTCCCCGTCGGTCAGCTCATGATTTGCAGCAGCACTTTCCGGCCCGGCGGGAGGCGGGTGGTTTTCTGTATATACCGGCAGCTCGTCCTTGGAGCCCAAAGAATGCCAACTGCTGACCATCAGCCGAATGACACTTCGCCGGGGGCGACCTGATCGGGCGACGACCCGAGGAGCTTTACCCGGGAGTGTTGGGAGCGGTTATCCGATCACTGGTCGTTCTTCGGGGAGTTGGTAAAGACGTGGCCGTGAGGACAGTGCGAGGGCGGAGCCGACCGTGATGGTTCCAATACGCCCGGTGAACATGAGCGCCATGAGAACCCATTGCGCGCTGGATGGCAAGTGGTAGGTGATGCCGGTGCTCAGGCCTACGGTGGCGAAGGCCGAGATAGATTCGAAGAGTACTTTGTCTAGGCTGTGGTCTGTGAACATGAGCAGCAGCAGTGTGCCGGTGATGACCGCGGCGACGCCCAGGAGTGCCACGGTCAGGGCCTGGCGCTGCGCCGAGGAGCTGATGGAGCGGTGGGCGATAGTGACCTGGTCACGGCCGCGGATTTCGTTCCAGATCGCGAAGCCCAGGACGAGGAAGGTGGTGATTTTGATGCCGCCGGCGGTTCCGGCGCTGCCCCCGCCGATGAACATGAGGATGTTGGTAACCATCAGGGTTTCGGGTGCGGCCGAACCGTAGTCGATGCTGTTGAACCCTGCGGTACGGGGGAAGACGGTGCCTGCCAGCGTCGCCAGGAGTTTCCCGCCGAATGACAGCGGGGCCAGGGTCTGCTCTCTGTTCCACTCGAAAGCTGCGAATAGCACTGCGCCGGCGGCCAGCAGAAACAGGGTGCCGTAGATTGTTAGGCGCAGGTGGACGGTCCAGTTCTTTCGCCTGAGCCCGCCCCTGAGCAGGGTGATGAGCACGGGGAATCCGAGCCCGCCGGTGATCACGGCAGCGCAGATGGGGATGATGATCCAAGGGTCGTCTGCGAAGCTGATGAGGTTGTCGCTGTAGAGGGCGAAGCCAGCGTTGTTGAAAGCTGAGATGGCGTGGAATGCCCCGTGCCAGAGCGCTGTGGCCGGGTTGTCGTCGTAGGCACTCCAGAAGCGGACGGCGAGGATTGCGGCGGTGACGGCTTCGAACAGGACCATGAGCCGGGCGACACTGAAAAGGACGGAGCGGACGTCCCCGAAGTTCAGTGTATGGGTTTCGGATTGTGCGACAAGCTGGCCCCGCAGGCCGATGGTCTTCCGGACCAGGAGGGCCAGCAGTGTTGCCAGGGTCATGATGCCGAAGCCTCCGACCTGGATGAGTCCGAGAATCACCCCCTGCCCGAAGGGTGTCCAGAACGTGGCGGTGTCGACCGTGGCCAGGCCGGTGACGCATACGGCCGAAACCGCTGTGAACAGGGCCGGCAGCATGGGGTCAGTGTCGACTGCGGTGCGTGCTGCCGGCAGCAGCAGCAACCCCGCGCCGAGCAGGATGACGGCAAGAAACGCCAGCGGCACGGAGCGGACGGGATGCAGGAGCGTCCGCCTGACGCTGTCTGCCTTGTCCCGGATCCCGGAGCGATCCGGGAGTCCGCGGGTGCTGCGGTTTCTCAGGTCTTTTTGGGCTTGGCTGTCGGATGTCATTCGGCGATCTCTTCGGCTTCGGCGGCGACGTTGCGGATACCGCGGGAGAGGTCGGCGATAAGGGTGAAGGCCACGACCGCTTTGCGGGCAATGTTGTCCGGTTTGGCCGCTGGGCGCCCTGATGCCGGTGTGCTCAAAGTGTCATGAGGTCCTTTCCGCTGCGCGCTTCGGGCCGCGTCATCACCGCAAGAACCTAGCAGAAGGGACATACGAGGATTCTTGTGAGGGCTCATTCTTAACGAATCCTTAACGCCTGCATTGCCTGCCATGCCCCCGCGGCTTCAGGAAGCTGGCCCGTCGAAGTTCCGGTTCTTTCACGCCAGTGGTCCCGTGATCAGGGTCAAAGGGTGCCCCGGCATGTCCACAATGTAGGGCTTGCCGTAAAAGGCTTCTGACGCCATCGCTTCGAGCCAGGGAATGGGCCGGGAGGTAAGCCCGCGGCGGGTAAAGGCGGCCCTGAGCATCTGCCGGATCTCGGCCATGCTCTTGTCGCCCGCATTCCGGGCGACTTCGAAGATCGCCAGTTGGCGTTGCACGTTGATTCGTGCCATTGGGGGCCGCTTCAGTCATTGACCGCTTCATCCGCCGATCTGGTACACTTGGCGCTGCGCCCGGCCCACTTCACGCCCGCGGTGCTGGAGAGTCCTTCGGGAACATTGGAAATAAACACCGCAGCCAGCATGGCCGGACTCACCGCTCCGGCGGTCACCAGCCCTACGCCAAGCACCACCAAGTTGGATTAGTTCTGGATAACGGGGTTGCCCCACCTTGCGAGCAGTGTGGATGGGGTTTGACGGCCTGTTGCCTCACTAGGATGCCAGACTTAAAATGCTGACATAGCGCAAACTTCTTCCCACTATCGCGGCGGGCGCTGTCAGGTGTCCTCGTCACAGGAGGGCGCACATGGCACAGCAAGACATGGTGACGGTCGAGGCTCGGCCCGGGCCTTTCGGTCTCGATCTCGGCCACGCGGCGGTGATTGTCGTCGACATGACGAACGACTTCGGATCGACGGGTGGCATGTTCGAACGGGCCGGCATCGACATCGCCCCGATCCGAGCAGCCGTCGGGCCAATCGTTCGCGTCGTGGACGCGGCGCGTAAGGCGGGGATCCCATCGTTTATCTGAAGATGGCGTTCCGGCCCGATCTCTCCGACCTCGGGCCAGATCATGCGACCAACCGCCAGCGTCACCTGTTCATGGGCGCAGGTCAACCGGTCGTGGCGCCGGACGGCACCCCCAGTCGCCTGCTTGTCCGCGACACCTGGAACACCGACATCGTCGATGAGTTGGCGCCGGCCCCCGGGGATCACGTTATTTACAAGCACCGCTTCAGTGGCTTCTTCCAGACCGACCTCGAAGGGCTGCTTCGGAGTCAGGCGGTCCGGGATATCATCTTTACGGGCTGCACGACGAGCATCTGCGTCGAGTCGACGCTCAGAGATGCGATGTTCCGGGACTTCCGCTGCCTCCTGCTTGAAGACTGCACTGCCGAGCCCATCGGCGCTGCGGCTGATCGCACCAATCACGAGGCATCGTTGCTCTCTATCGAGACACTCTTCGGATGGGTGGCCACATCGACCGCGCTGCTCCACGAGCTCTCGGCGGCGGCACCTGCAGATCTTCGTCACGCCGCCACCGGCTGAGACACGGCCCTGGTAGCCGCCCGCTCCCTGCCTGCTGCAGAAACCCAGAAAGCCGCGCCACGCTCCCACGTGGCGCGGCTTTCCTGTGGGTTCGACACTTAGAGGTCATGTGGGCAACTTTGCACTGCACTTTCCCTTGATCATCTACAGGCCGGAGACCGGCCACAGGGGCCGGACAAGCAATGGGTTGGTGGAACGGTGAGACTGGCGCACAGGGCGGCGCCCGCATCCGCCGAGAGAACCAGGCAGCTGCGTGATGGTCGCCGCCGAGGATGACGATCGCCAGGCCGACCTCGCGGCCGGATTCCAGTCCGTACCGACCAACGACGCGGAACTGGAACGGTTGGAGGACGCATGACCAGCCACCTGACCGAGGCTGCCTGGAGTATCGATCGTCCCGGCAGCGCAGGGTGCGCGGTCATGATGAGCAGTCATGCGACACTAGTCCGATGTCCGGGTTCATCACCTTCACTTCCAGCGAGTTCTCCGATGCCGAAGTTCTGTCTCTGTACGAGTCTGTAGGCTGGTCCGCTTATACCCGGGACCGGGAACTGCTCATCAGGGCGATCCGAAGCTCCTCGTTCGTCGTCACGGCCCGGAACGATGGCGGTGGGCTTGTTGGCCTCGCACGGGTAGTCTCCGACGATGCGACTATCTGCTTCCTGCAGGACATCCTGGTGCGGCCGGCGTTCCAGAAGGAAGGGGTAGGTCGGGCACTGCTGGAGCATGTCCTCGCGAGATACCAGCATGTCCGACAGACTGTGCTCATCACTGACGATGAACCAGGGCAACGGGCCTTCTATGAAGCGATGGGGTTCACCGAGGGGTCGAACTTCAGCCCGGCACCCATCCGGGTATTTGCGCAATTTCGTTAGTCGAATTTTCTCCGGAAGCCCATCGCCGCGACACTCGGTACCGCACGGGTCGGGTCCACATGGAGGGAGTTGGGTGCCGTCGAGGACCTCGACCTGGACTTCGACCTGGAGGACTATTCTCTGAGTGCCGTCGGCAAGAAGCCGGTACCGCGGCATCGAGCAGGACCGGCAAGGAGCAATGTTCAAACCTGTGATTGTTGGTTGAGAACGGTGATCAATTCACAGCTAGGAATGGTGGTTGGTGCCGGACACACTGAACAATGAAGTGAGGGACTGTGCTGCCCCACTGGCAACCGCGGTGCAGAGGAATCTGACGTTCCCCTCGACCTGGCTGGCCTCGCCGAGGTCATCGAGGTGCACGCTTCCTGAGCTGGAGCGTGAAACGCTCGCCCATGCTCCGGTCGCGGCAATCAGCGCAGAAGGAGCGGCCGCCATCCCGCTGAACCGCCGTTGACCAGCACAAACGTCAGGCCGTCTAAACGTCGCAGTCGGGGTGCGGGCAGTCGGCTGGTGGTTGCCTGGGTCAAGCCCGGCACATAGGCTCAACCCTGTGGGTGGCGGGGACGGTATTCCGAGTAGCGGAACCGACCGGCGACCCGTGAAGGAAACAGCAGATGGCAACAGGTACGGTCAAGTGGTTCAACGCCGAAAAGGGCTTCGGTTTCATCGCCCCCGACGACGGAAGCGCTGACGTGTTCGCACACTATTCGGCAATCACCTCCAGCGGTTACCGCTCACTGGAGGAGAACCAGAAGGTTCAGTTCGACGTCACCCAGGGGCCCAAGGGCCCGCAGGCGGAAAACATCAGCCCGCTCTAAGCGGTCGCTCTAAGTGGTGAGTGCCGTGGCTGGACAGCGCGACTGACCAGCCACGGCACAATGCTGACTACCTGCCCCAGCGGGCCATCTCCGGCACGCCGGCGTAGTGCATGATCGTGCCGCCTGGAACTTCTGGCTCCAGGCGGCCAAAACTGGAGCCCTTGACGAGCTCGGAGACCGGGTATCGCCGAACTGACCGGCCTGGACCTGGCCCAACTGATTGCCGTGAACCGGATACCGATTGCCGCGACACTCGGTACCGCGTGGTCGGGTCCACATGGCGGGAGTTGGCCAATCTCGAGGACCCCGACCTGGACTTCGACCTGAAGGACTAGCCTCGCTAGCCTCTGAGTGCCGCCGGCAATAAGCCGGGATGGGCGGCAGCAAACGTCGACCGCCCGTGCGCCGCCCAGCCGAAATGCCTCTGGGGGTTTCCCAGAAGGCCTTGCGTGAATGGAACCATTTGCGCGCTGAGCGCACTTGTCCGGACGGCGTCTGGACAAGTGGTCCGAACGTCTTCGCCTGGGCATGGACCGTTTCGCCTAGATCCATGCCGGATTCCATAAGGTCGGGCCTCTCGTGGGCGAGCATCTCTGCGATGCCCATCATCTCCGAGTCGACCGCATCCATGGTGTCAAAGCAAATCGATGGTGCCGGCATCAGGAACAATCCTGAAGAAGGCGTCTCGGAGCACATCTTCGCCGTCGCCTTCCTCGTCGTTCCAGTCGGCACCCTGTAGGGTCACGGTCGAGTCCATTGAAAAATCGGACGGGTCGTGCTCGGCTCCGGGGATGCCTACCCACTTGCAGCTGTACCGGAAGGTCAGGTAATCGGGTTCGAGAGCGGGCACGGTCAGTCCCTTACGGAGCAGGATTGAGGAACGGAGTTGTCCCAAAGGAGCGGTTGCTGGACGCCGTTCCGCGGAGCACGACAGGCGGATTCGGCTGCACTCCCATCAGGTAGCGCCGGCCCTGGGCACCAGGATGCTGTCTCTGCACAGCAACGGGCGGGCCCACCCACGGTAACGAACCGGCCGTGAGGAAAAGAGTGTCCGCCACTGCCCTGCCTGCGCAGATGCGTAGTCACATGAACCGAAAGACAGGTATCGATTATCCGTATCCATAGGCGCTAACAAGGTGTTAACTATCAGTAGGGCGGTAGTACTGTTGAGGCCCTGGCGGTGACTCATGTCGCCGGTAACAGGTGATTTCCGGACGGGAACGTCCGGTATGAAACGGGGCCGGCGACTGAGTGCCTCTGAGACCAGGCACACCCCCAGCTGGTCGTCGGCCCCCCGAATAGTCCTGATGGTCCGAGGCGCGGACCGCCGAAATGTGATCGGCATGGCGCGGAGCTGGGTGCGCCGTTGCAGCACGACTTCGACCTCTCTACAGGCTGTGCGCTGATGCGGACCCGGCACGAATTGCCACGCTACCTAGTTCAAGGGACTGCTCTTCCGGGGGCTGCAGCCGTTCTGGCAGTACAACCTCCGCAGGGGACAGGGGACAGGGGACAGGGGACAGGCACGGATGAGGCGGAGCGGTACAACCAGGAAGCTCTGGTGGTTTCTAGCAGACGGTACGGTGCCCATGGCCCGGTCGCCTGGCCCTATGGCGGGCAGCGCACCTGGTTCCCGAAGCTGAAGAAGTTTCCAGGGAAGCCAATCCGCCGTCGCCGACGGTCCTCGGGGTCCTGTGAAGGGATGCCGGGAGAATCTTTTGTTCGACTGGAAATGTTCTCGAGTCACGGGAACAGCCACGGTTGATGTTCTCAACGGTGGCTGTTCCTTGCCGTATCTGGCGTACATCGGAGGGGGCCGGCATGCATGACTACAGCGGGTGAGGGTTGGAGTCAGATGAATTACTTGGTGGGGGTGCCACCGGCGGATGTTTCGGCGCTGGGCTGGGCGTGGTTGTCGGCTCCGTCCGCACCGCTGCTTCCGTCCGATGTTCCAGTGGCGGGATCGGGCGTGCTCGGCGGTACCGGGTTGTCCGCACCGGCTGGCGCCGTGGGTTCCGCACTTGGTGTCGGCTCGCTTGTGAGGGTGGGTGTCACCGTCGGCTGTTCGGTCGGGTCTGTGGCCGGGTCCGTGGCCACGGTACTCGGCTCAACTGCCGGGGCGCTGGGTTTCGGGTCCGTGGCGGGAGTGTCCGTGCTGTCCCTGGCATATGACACGACCTGGGAAATGCTCTCCTGGAGAGTGCTGGTTCCATTCGATAGGGCAACACCTGTGGCTGACTGGATGCCAAGAATCGACCCCACTCCAATGACGAAGATGGTGGCTGTTCCACCGATAGCCATCCGGGCCTTCCGGCCCCTGGATGACTTGTGGGGGGCATGCTGGGCATCGGCCATGCCCTCCCAAGGCTGCTCCAGCGGCAAGGCCGTAGCGGAGGCCTTGCTGGAGGCGGCCCGGTCGATGCTGGCGGTGTCCGCGGCCATCTGTGGGCGCGTTGTCCGGGCGGCATCCGTGACGCGTCTGGGCACAACGCGCTTGATCTGCTGGTGGCTCTTTTCCAGGGAGGCGTGAAACAGCGGCACTGCTATGGCCGATACAACGCTGAGGATAAAGGCACCGACCACGGTTCCAGCCAGGCCGAGGTGCCCGCCAATGACGGAAGCCACTGCGGCGGCGCCCCCGCCGGCGATGAGCTGGATAAGGCTCAGACCGAGGCCCTTCTTGGTTTGGGTGGCCTTCTCGGCTGGTTCTTCAGTGTCTTGGTTGCCAGTTTTCGTCATTTTTTCCAGCTTTGTCCGTGCAGGCAGTTCTGCGTCGATGGGTCACATGATCCTCCAAATGGGTGTTCGACCCATCGGCGGTGCATCCTTTAGGTTTCCATGCCCACCCGGGACTTTCTTCAACTTTGTCCCGAAGGTAAGCAACGACACAGTCGGGATGCTCCCCGGCGGCGTGCTGTGTTAGCAGATGCGTTTACTGGTGTTGGAGACATTGTGCCGTTTGCCTTTCGACCACCCCTTGGCCTTTTCGACCGTCAGCCGGGGATGTTCCTGGGATCATTGCCGTTACTGTTCTTCCCGGAAACCTGGCCGTCCTGGTTCTTGATGACGTGCTCCACGTTGTCCGCTTTAGCCGTGTCACGACCAACGGCGGCTGCTTCGTCCTTGGTGCTGTAGCCGGCTCCGAACGCCCCGCTTGGCGCCTTCAGGCTTGTTCTTCCATGCAACGTCTTCGTAGTAGGTCTCAATGTCACCCTGAGCCATTGCCTAACTCCTTCTGCTGTTTCGGGTTACTGACAGCTGCTGCACCAGGCGCAGGCAGAGAAAAGCCCCGCAGCACCAGTCGGTATTGCGGGGCTTCCCTGGCAACCACTCCGCCTGATGGGGGGACAAGCGGAGAAGCTGAAACCAAACTAATAGAAAGCAGGCTTACTTTTTCAAATCGGGCGGTGGAAGCATGGCACCCTTCCAGCCCGGGAGCGACCGAGCTGTGGCAGGACCGACCGTCAGTTCGTGTCCGGTCTTCAAGCAGCAGCGATCAGCGGCAAACGGACGGCGATGTTGTGTCAGGACAGGCGCCGGAAGTAACCGGGCTTCACCTGAATCAGGATGGGCAGTGCCAGCTGGACGGGAGCGGAGCCGACTGGGTCGTCGAGCAGCTCGTTGATCGAGCTCTGCCCTTTCAGTTCCCCGGATGTGTC
The DNA here is from genome assembly GCF_018613795.1 of Arthrobacter sp. ISL-65. Taxonomy (GTDB): domain Bacteria; phylum Actinomycetota; class Actinomycetes; order Actinomycetales; family Micrococcaceae; genus Arthrobacter. The sequence goes on along the minus strand of NZ_JAGGPN010000044.1, from coordinate 7,624 downwards.
CCTTTCCATGCCTTGACCCTAGACACGAGCCGTCGGCCCCTGATTCTTAGACACGCGGACCGGTCTGTTTCGTGTGCGCGGATCGCGGCAGTCTCTGAGGACTGCTGGGGCTCTCAGCCCCACGGCCGTTCAGCAGTCAAACACCGACCAGCAGGGGTCGTTCCGCAACCGCTGGTCGTCGAGCGCGAGCTCGCGAATCGCCTCCGGGAGATGGTCACGCTGCCATCGGCACTCGAGTCGCCCTGCGGCATCGCTCTCGCCCTCGGGCGCGGCAGCACGTGCGGCTTTGATCGCGTAGGCGGCCGCGCCGAGTTCGTGCGCGGCGACGTGTGCGACGGCCCCTGCCTGGCCAGCAGCATACGCGGCATGCCTTGCTGCCCCACGCAGGTTTCTGGCCGCGCCCATTGAATGGCCACCTGCCGCGCGAGCCTGCATCATCTTGACCTCACCGCGCACCCAGGCGCGGGCGTGCTCGATCGCTTCCCGTGGTCGTGGGTCCTCAGGCTGAACAGACTCGAACAGGTGAAGGACGTGCTCCGCGCACGAGGCCGCCCAAAGAGCTAGGAGATGGTGATCCCAATCAGTGAGGGTCCCACCGCGACGGAGCGTGATGAAGCGAAGGTCCTGAACCTTCGGGAGGATCATGATTGTGCGCTCCTTCTAATGGAATGGGCCGCACCTTTTAACCGTAGCCTCGTTCGAGGCTCAGAGCGGCCTCCAGGCGTTGCGTCCTGATTTGGGGATCCCTCGCACATTTGGTCCTCGGCATGAGCGAGCATCCCGCAAGCAGAACCGTCTCGGTGATTTTCAGGGCCTGAACACGGTGTGGTGTGCAAGCTGAGCGGCGACCGCAATCGGCAGCACCCGCTGGTGCAGACGACCTCTGAAACTGACAGCCCTTATCGGACGGGCGCTCCATCTTCTCGGGCGTCACCCAGACGGTCTGTACGACCGACCAGGGGCCGATCACCCTTCGCCAGAACTGACCCGAAGGGTTAGCAACCGCTGACCCTGCAGCCCTCAAACGCCGCAGCGCGTTTCCCGACTGCACCGAGGGACAGAATGGCGGTTAAATCGCAGCTCAGAATGGCGGTTCTGCGGCGGCGCCGGAGCTCTCTCCCGCTGGTCCCAAAGCTACGGTTCCCGTTCCGTGGGCACAAGGACCACGGCCGCTGACGGTAATTAGGGCCGGGAGGTCCTCCTGGCCGCGTGCGCTGTCAGATCAGTTCACCGCAACCTAGAACTGCGACTTGTGAACGGAACATACACCCGACCACACCGGGAGAGTTCAAGAATCTGCCTCCACTTGGGCACCTCCCGAGCGGCTAACAGACCAACACGCGCAATCGCGACCCGTTGACTCTTCGCGTCGCGACAGATGATCTTGCCGCAATCCTTGATCGCCATAGCCTGATCGAGGCCAAGCGAAAGGGTGCACCTCTGGGGGAGATGCATCCTTGCTCGCGTCAGATCAGTCCTTTTTGAAGGTGTCCTTGACCTTCTCGCCAGCCTGCTTCAAGTCACCTTTGGCCTGATCGGCCTGGCCTTCGGCCTTCAGGCTGTCATCGCCCGTGGTCGCTCCGGCTGCTTCCTTGCCCTTACCGCCGGCCTTCTCTGCGGTGTTTTCGATCTTGTCGCCTAGTCCCATGATGTTCCTCCTCTGGTCGGCGGCCGTTCGTGCCAGCCGAAAATATCATAAGCATGCTTAGCAAGCAGTACCACCAGGCAACAGGGAGTCGTTCTTACAAACGAAGGATTCCGAGACGGGTTCGAATCGAGCGAATCGAGAATCGCCGTCGTGCCGCCGCCTATGCCTGTATCGGCGTAAAGTTGTAACCGGCCGGCGGCGGACAGCCGACTGGTGTCCCCCCATGCCAGCGGCCCCCAGCTCCGTCGTCGGTCCTTTACTCCGCCGCTGTTGCCCTTGCGCCCGAGGAATGCCCGCCCTACGTTAGTGACCAGCGGCGAAGAACTCCGCACGCCGGCACGGGAGTGCCGCGGTGAGACGAAGAGTTCCTTGGGGGCAGCGCATGGCAACAGGCACCGTGAAATGGTTTAACGCCGAAAAGGGCTTTGGCTTCATCGCGCCGGACGACGGATCGGGAGACATCTTTGCCCACTACACCGCGATCACCGGTAGCGGCTACCGACCACTGGAAGACAGCCAAAAAGTAGAGTTCGAAGTTGCCCACGGCCCCACGGGCCCGCAAGCGGAAAACATCCGTCCCCTGTAATCGCTCGGCGGCACTTCCGGCTTTGGAAGGTGCGTACCTCCGGGTTGGGGCACCGTGGGCCGATACCCCTTATATTCCCCCTCACATTCCTTGCAGAAGTTCAGCCCATTAGCTTCCCTGGCCGGTTGTGAGCGGTGACGGACCAGAGGGCACTGTGCACAGGCCGCTAGATGGGGCTCCAGTGGCTTCGATAATTTCGTTATCTGCGTAGGTCGGTCGGCCCTGACCGGCACGTTGTCGTATCCGAGGGATACGAGTGGCTGGGCCCTCGGGCCGGGAACAGGCCAGCCGGCTACGGAACCCGAAGCCCTGCGCTCACGGCCGGTTAAGGTTGCGGGCTCTGGTTGAGGAAGCTGCGGATTGCCTTCAGCGCAGAGAGAGCCCGAGCATTTACCGTGCGGGTCGGAATGTTCAGCTGCACGGCCACTTCGCTCACCGGGAACCTGCAGTAATGCAGCGCCACCAGGACCTCCCGTTGTTCCCTGTCTAGCCTTGTCAGCGCTTCCTCGATTAGTGCCCGTTTGAAGGCTCCTTCGACCTGCCCGGCCCCATTTTCGGGTCTTTGTGCCGGTATCCGTTTCTCCACTTCGAGCCCGTCTTCCGTCCGATGGGCAGAGTGCGGCATGACTCTGCATTATTGAAGCCCTGATTCATGAGCTGAATAGGGCGGGCACGTTCATTCGTCTTCCCCGGCGGCCCGGCTTCAACCGTCTCTTCCGATCGGTGGCCTCTGCGGCCCTTGCAAGTGATCAGGTGTGGCGACGATCGTTGGCGTCCACCCTGTCACTACCGTGAATCAACTGCCGTCGTCATGGAGCCTCTGATCGCTTTTCGCAGGTGCCAGCCTTTTTGATGTACTCTTCGACGGCGTTCTCAGGAATGCGGTAGGAGTTGCCGAAACGCACAGAGGCCAAGGCATGGGCCCGGGCCAGCCGATATACGGTCATCTTGGACACACGCAGCATCGTGGCCACCTCGGCGATGGTCAGGTACTGGTTGGGTACGTTTGCAATGGACATCTCACTTCGACTCTCGCGGGTTCGGATCAGGTCGCTGGATTACGTTGGTTTGGCCTGGTCGCTAGTCCGGCCGCCGTAGTTGCCGATAGTCGTAGAAGAGGATTTGATCTGCGGTCTGAAGCCCCACGAACGTGCCGTTTTTGACGGCCACGATGCCTTCATTGCGGCCGTTGAAGGGATCATCGCCGACGACTACCTCTCCGAGCTTGTAGGGAACAGGTACCGTGCGTGCACGGGCCAGGGTTTGGTGGACAAATGCGGACAATCGCCGGACTCGCGTGCTGACTGCCGGTGCGCCGGCATGAATTTCCCCCATTGAAATTCTCCTTAATGTGGGTGCAGGCCCGGTGGCAGGAGATCGGTTCTCCGCGCGGGGTAGCACCACATAATTCAGGGTAACCGCAAGTCACACCCGTAACAATAGGTATCACTTGCCTCATGGGTCACTTTTTGATAAAAGCCTCCTGCTGCTGCAAAGTGACAATGTTTGGCCCTTGCAAGATCGCGTCCGCGCCCAGATGCGGGCGTGTTCGGTTTCGAGGCAGTAGTGCACCCTTGGTGCCCTCTAGGCCGGTGGCGCGTCACCGCTTAAAAGATGGGTTGTGCAATGAAACTGGTGCCGCTGCAGGCCTGGCAACCTGTAATTCTAGGCCCGTCCGGGTGTCATTCCGGGGAGGTGCCACCTGCTCCGGCGACTACAGGGGGTTCAAGTGGCCGGTGTCACTTCGGCGTGCTTGGCAATGTCCGCACGCCTGCCCAGGTGAGGGCCCTCCGCAGATGCCCTTCCAATTTCTCGGACTTGTCACGGTCCTCTCGCCCCGCGGGCTGTTAGCGTGGAGGCCCAGCATATGAAGGAGGAGCGATGACGATCAACTCACCTGATTCACTGCCCGAGGACGAACCGCAAAAGGAGACGTCCGATACACAGGGCAGGGACGACGGCGGGATCCCTCAGGGTGGGGACGGTATTGGTATCGCTGCCGATGCGGAGCCCAACACATTCGAACCCGAAGAGGACGCTGGCGCCACGGAGGAGCCAAGCCGCTAAGGCACCACCCTTCGAGGATCCGACCGCTCAGGTATTCAATCAATGTCCCGCTGGACGGCTGCGTGGATCACCGCGCGATACTCGCAGATGAGGAGGGTCACCGGTACGCAGCCGATAACATCGCCCGAGCTGACGCTCTGCTGTTCGGCCGAGTGACCTACCAGGTGATGGAGAGCGCATGGCGTCCGCCAGCATCGAACGCATGCCCGACTGGACGCAGCCCTTCGCCCGCACAATCGACGTGGCGAAGAAGTACGTCGTATCGAGCACCTTGGATGGGGTCGAGAACGCGGAGCTCGTGCGCGGGGATCTCAGAACAGCCGTGCAGCAGTTCAAGGAGGCTCCGGGCGTCGGACTGCTCGTATGCGGCATGACACTCGGGTTTTCCCAGCAGGAGTCCTTGGTAAACCATTGCGCGATGGCCAGGTCCGGGCCGACGGCGCAGATCCGGCCGTCACAGGGGATGGCCAGGGGAGTGCCGGCGGAGGTGAAGCGGACGTCTATCGGGGTGTTGAGGGTGGCTGCTTCCCGGGCGATGCTCTTTGTGGTGTTCCTTCGTGGTGTCGTGCCTGGCGTACGGGTCTCAGGCGGCTTTGACGAGGGGGAGTCCGTCCCAGTACCTTTCCCAAACCGCTTTTCGGACGTAGGCTTGGGGCGACCCACTCGCCTGTATCGGGCGGCGGGCCACGCCCAGCCCAGGAAGGCAGCATCGATGGAGATGGACATCAGGGGGAACTGGGATAGGCTCAGCCCCTCCACGCAGCAATGGCTAACCGAGAACCCAGGATCCGCGATCTTGCCGCGGACGATGGCCGCCGTGATCTGCAAGGAGATCGGCAAACCAGCAGACCGTGACCTGCACGGGGGCTCGCTGCTGTCACAGGAGGACCGCGAATTCATCCTGGACAAAGCCGGTTCCGCCAGCTCAGCAGGGCCTTAGCTTAGGTTCTTCGGGCCTGCATCGCCGCCGCAGACCCAGGACAGCGGGTCATGACCGCAGCCGGGGTTCACCAGGGCCTTTCGCTTCCGCGCCAGCCCTCGGCGGCCCCGGTGGTTACCACGGAACGTATCCTCAGTTCCGTGTAAGAACGTTCTCCCGGCGGAGTATCCGGGATGTCGGCGTTCGAGGCCTCCGGGGTTGCGAAGTCGACTTTCGCCGGAGCTCTCTCCCGCTGGTCCCAAAGCTACGGTTCCCGTTCCGTGGGCACAAGGACCAGGGCCGCTGACGGTAATTAGGGCCGGGAGGTCCTCCTGGCCGCGTGCGCTGTCAGATCAGTTCACCGCAACCTAGAACTGCGACTTGTGAACGGAACATACACCCGACCACACCGGGAGAGTTCAAGAATCTGCCTCCACTTGGGCACCTCCCGAGCGGCTAACAGACCAACACGCGCAATCGCGACCCGTTGACTCTTCGCGTCGCGACAGATGATCTTGCCTTAATCCTTGATCGCCATAGCCTGATCGACGCCAAGCGGAAGGGTGCACCTCTGGGGGAGATGCATCCTTGCTGGCGTCAGATCAGTCCTTTTTTCCTTGTCCAGGCGGACGCGTTCAACCGGGACCGTTTCCTTTTCCACGACGGGGGCGCTCTTCGTGCAGGATGACTTCGTGTTCTTCCTCGCTGATGGCCTGTCCGTCCATGGCGGCGCCGACGTTGGCGTCGGTGATCGGTTCACGCTCGATCCGGACTTCCTCGCGGCTGACGGGAACGGTCTGGGTGACGTTTTCCGTGGTGACGTATTTGCGTAGCCGTGCCCGGCCGGTCGCCTGCCTTTCGGTGCCGACGTTCAGGCGTTCCTCGGAGCGGGTCATCGCATCGTCAGTCTCGGGCCCGAAGTGTCCCTACCCACGGTTCCACGTTCGTCGTAGTCTCTGGTCGTTCCGGTGTCCGCGGTGTCCGCGGTGTCCCTGTAGCCTCCGGCCCCGCCGGTGGATGAGTCGTTCCGGCCGGTCGTGGCGTCAGTGTAGGTGCGCTGGCCGCCGCCGAGCCGGTAGTGCTCGTAGAGGCGGTCTTCCTCGGCCGGTTCCAGGTGCCCGTCCGGGTCAACGCCGGGCGCATCCTTGACCTGGTCCTTGGTGTAGGGGATGACGATGTCTTCGCCTTCCACCCGGGCACCTTCGAGCGGAACGAAGGATTCCCGGGTGCCGAACAGGCCGGTCTTGACGGTCACCCAGTTGGGCTGGCCGGTGTCGTCGTCGGCGTAGACCTGGCCGACGCTGCCGATCTTTACCCCGTCAGTACTCAAAACGTTGCCACGGCCGGCGGGCAGGCGGTCGAGGTGTTCATTGGTGATCACAGTGATTCTCCTATTCGATCCCTCATTCTGCTTCTCTATCCGAGGGCATGCCAGAGGCGAAGGGCCGCAGTCCGGCCTTCAGTGTCGGTGGGGGACGGCCTGGCCGTCTTCGACGCAGAAACCCTCGCTAGCCAAAAGTTATTCACACCCCCGCGCAAGAAAGCAGGGGTACTTACTAGTTCGCTGGTCCGTTGCTGTGCATGCGCCCATTCCGTTGCCCGCTGTCTTTGCTGGTTCGATCATCCGGCCGGCAACTTGAGAAGCGGGCGCTGTCACCGCAGTTTCAGGTCAACAGCATTTGCTGCGGGAGGGCAGCAATGGAGACCGCACAGGTCGTGGGAGCCTGGCCGCGGACTGGGGTAGCCGCCAGATCCAAGGAGGGGTGAATCACGGCCTCCGCCGCCGGCCCGGTACAAGCATGGGCTTGCGTCATTGGAAGAATGTTGGGGCTCCTTGTGGGATTAACGGCAGGGGAGCGGGGCTGTTTAGCCCTAGCCGCAAGGTTGCCTACCTTTTTCCCGAGGTGGCCGGGACATACTGGGCCTGTCCTAAAGGAACCGGAGATTAGCGCCCCGGTTTCTTTCAGAACTGCCGGGACCGGACGCATTCCCCCTTGCACGCCGGACCCGGCCGCACATCCTCGGTTGCCGCACACGCTTTAGTGCTTCTTCGCCCATCCGCGGCAGCACCGGATCCGGGCTGCGACTAGGCACACCCCCGCCGGTCGTCGGCCCCCCGAACCTGACGGTCAGTGACAAAGGATGTCCGCACTTTTGGTGGATGCCAGCGGACGATGGCCATTCCCCGGAAGTTGGACTGAGAAATGCAGTTCTTCTTCCGGGGAGCAGTTCTTAGCACGGGCCCCTAGTTTGTGTTCTCTTAGATATGGCCTGCGGCAAGGTCGGGGTCAGCATCAGGATCCGCGACGCTGTCATCCTTCACTGTTGACGAGGGCACGGGTTTGTCACCGGGTGCCTGCAAGGAACGCCACACACCTGCTCCGCTTGCGACGATGGCAACAAG
>NZ_JAGGPN010000043.1:4423-28989 GCF_018613795.1 Arthrobacter sp. ISL-65 | reverse complement strand
CGTCGGATCGGTGTAGAAGGGCGCGTCGAGGGAATATCCCTTGCGCCGGAACTCGAACAGCTCGCTGATCTCCGCCAGCTGCTCTGCAGGCAAAGATGAAGCGAGTTTTCCGCGTGAATTGAGGGGCGCGTTCACTGAAGCAGTCATTGGGTGTCCTCCCGGAAGGGCTGGGGAAGTGTGGAATTCGTGGAGACCACGGAGTTGGTGGGTGCAACCGGCGTTGTCGCAAACGTTGTAGCGATGACATTAGTCACAAATCTTCTGCAATAAAAGCGTAAGATTTGAGAGATAACAGTGCACAATGGGTGCATGATCGATTCAAGGCTCATCACACTTCGGGTCTTTGCCCGGTGTGGCACCGTGGGCGCAACCGCGGAGCTCATGGGTTATTCTCCGTCCGCCGTCTCCGCGCAATTGCGGGAGCTCCAGCGTGTGCTTGGGATGCAGCTGCTGACGAAGGACGGCCGGGGTGTGCGGCTGACCGCCACGGGCCGCTTTCTCGTGGCGGGCTCGGACACCCTCATTGCGGAATGGGAGACCCTGCGCGCCGCGGCCATGGAGGCCGGCGACCAGGTCCAGTCTCGTTTTGGGCTCGGCGGATTCTCCACTGCGGCCGCCCAGTTACTCGCTCCGTTGGCCGCCACCCTGCGCTCCACGCGCCCCCTGCTGGAGGTGCAGGTACTCGAGGCCGACCCGGCCCGCTGCTTCGACTTGTTGGTTGCCGAGCGAATCGACCTCGCGGTCATCGTCGCCATGCAGTCCGAGACCCATGTGGAGGACGACCCGCGCTTCGAGCAGACCGTCCTGCTCGACGATCCCCTGGACGTGATCATTCCCGCCGACCATCCGCTGGCATCACGGGAAACAGCGACGCTTGAAGAGCTGGCATCGGAACCCTGGATCACCGAGACCGCCGGTTCCACCTACCATTCCCTCTTCACCGCTGCATTCACGGCAGTAGGGGTGACACCGCGCATCGCCCATGAGGCCGTTGAATGGGAAACCCAGATCGCCTTCGTTGGTGCCGGGCTGGGCGTGGGCCTGCTGCCGCGACTGGCCCCCCTGCGCAGTGCCGAAAACGTGGTTCGACTGCGGATCACCGGTAAGGCGAAACCCACGCGTCGCATTGTTGCTGCAGTGCGCAAGGGCAGCATCTCCTCGCCCTTGATCCAGGAGTCGCTCGGCATCCTGCAGGTCAGCGCCAATCGGATCCTCGCCGCCCGACCCGAAGACGATCTCTGAAATCGCATGACCGCGAGTCGTGGTCGACGGGCCACAGGTCCAGAAGGTGGCGACATGTCCGCGCGGCCGGCCTTCTGCGCCACACTAGACGGTCCGCGGCCCCAGGATGAGCCAGAGTGCGCCCACAACCTACCCACGAAAGGGCCGTTTGCGGGCTGTAACCACTCCCGGTGTCTTGATGAGGGTCAATGCTGACGGCTTTATGGCCACCGCTGGCCCGTTGTTGGGCCTGGTTGCCTAGATGTATTGACCGCGGACGTTAGGAACGCTCGGCGTGGATAGGTGACAAAAGAAGACCTCCGAGTGGAGTGGGGCTTGTCTAAGAGTCCGCATCGCAAGGAGGTCTTCAATGTCCCATGCTAACGCGCTCTTGACGCCCAAGGACGGGCTACGGCTGGCCCGGTGCCTCGTCGATGAGGGGGGACCCTTCGCCGGGCGGCGGAACGGTTCCAGGAGCAAGGCCTGGGTGACGGTTCCAGTCGGCCTGCCAGCTCCCCACGGCGGACGCCGGTGCGGCCGGAGCGGCGGATCATCGCGATCCGGGTTAACCGCCGCTGGGGGCCGGCCAGGATCGGCTTTCTGTTGGGCATCCATCCCTCCAGGTGCACCGGGTGCTTTCCAGGTTGGGCTGGCCCGGCTGTCCTGGCTGGACCGGGCCTCGGGGAGAGTGATCCGCCGCTACGAGCGCAAGAGCCCGGGGGATCTGGTCCCTGTCGACATCAAGAATCTCGGACGGATCCCTGACGGCGGCGGACACCGAAGCCTGGGCAGGGCCGCCGGAAACCGCAACAAGACCGGCACCATGGCCAACCGGCGACCGGGCTACGCCTTCCTGCACAACGCCGTCGATGACCATTCCCGGCTCGCTTACACCGAGGTCCTGCCCGATGAGAAGAAGGAAACCGCAGCCGGGTTCTGGGAGCGCGAACGCCTATTCCAAGCGTGGGGAACCACGCTTAGACGGGTATTGACCGATTACGGATCCTGCTACCGCTCCCATGCCTTCAAAGAAGCACTGGGCCCGGACATCAAGCACAAACGCACCCGCCCTTACAGGCCCCAAACCAACGGCAAAGTAGAACGATACAAACGCACCATGCTCGATGAACGGGCCTATACCAAGCCCTATGCATCAGAGGCCGAGCGTGTTGCCGCCTTCGCCGACTGGCTCCATCACTGCAATCATCATCGGGGCCACACCTGACTCAAAGGTCAGCCACCGGCCAGCCGCGTCACTAACCTCTCAGCTCAATACACCTAGCTAAGTCTGGATGAGGCCGCTGCCCGAGTCGGATGCAGTACTACGCTCCTGCGGCGCCAAATCGAAAACAGCTAATTAGTAGCGCGCTACGTCAATTCGAAACCACTCATCGCCCATGAAGAATTGGTCCCATGGCTCAATAGCCGGCCGACAGAGGCCCAGTAGCAGAGGGGACCTGTATCTCAACGACGAAACGCCCCGCCCTCCGTGGATGGAGGGCGGGGCGTTGGTGTGTGGCTTATGCGGGTACGTGGTCAGGGACCGTGATGGCGATGGCCCGGAGGCATCGGTCAGTCCAGATCGAAGCGGTCGAGCTCCATGACCTTCACCCAGGCTGTCACGAAGTCGTTGACGAACTTCTCCTTCGCGTCGTCGCTGGCGTAGACCTCGGCGATGGCCCGAAGCTGCGAGTTGGAACCGAAGACCAGGTCCACCGGCGTGGCCGTCCACTTCAGTTCACCGGTGGCGACGTCGGTGATCTCGTAGACGTTCTCCTCATTCTCCGACGCCTTCCACTTGGTGCCCGGTGAGAGCAGATTGGCAAAGAAGTCGTTGGTCAGGACCTGGGGCCTGTCCGTGAGTACGCCGTGAGCGGAACCGCCGACGTTGGTGCCGAGGGCGCGCATGCCGCCGATGAGCGCCGTCATTTCCGGCGCGGAGAGGTCCAGCAGGTACGCCTTGTCCAGCAGGAGTGTCTCCGGCTGGAGCTTCTCGCCGGGACGCACGTAGTTCCGGAATCCGTCCGCCCGCGGCTTCAGGTACTGGAACTGCTCGACGTCGGTCTGGTCCTGGGCGGCATCGGTGCGGCCGGGCTGGAACGGCACGGTGACGGGGACTCCGGCATCGCTCGCCGCCTTCTCCACCGCGGCGCAGCCGCCGAGGAGGATTAGGTCGGCCAGCGAGACTTTCTTGCCCCCTGTCTGGGCGGAGTTGAACTGCTGCTGCACTGACTCGATTGCCTGTAGCGCGCCCGTCAGCTGCTCGGGCTCGTTGACCTCCCAGCCGCGCTGGGGCTCCAGCCGGATCCGCGCACCGTTGGCGCCGCCGCGCTTGTCGGTCTTGCGGAACGTGGACGCGGCGGCCCACGCGGTGCTCGCGAGCTGCGAGACGGACAGGCCCGAGCCCAGCAGTTGGGCCTTGAGGGAGGCGATGTCCTGCTCGTCGATCAGCTCGTGGTCGACGGCGGGGAGCGGGTCCTGCCAGAGCTGGGCCTCGGGGACCCACGGCCCGAGCATGTGGGGACCGACGGGTCCCATGTCGCGGTGCAGCAGCTTGTACCAGGCCTTGGCAAAGGCGAGCTGGAACTCGTCCGGGTTCTTCAGGAAGCGCTGCCCGATCTCCTCGTAGATTGGATCGAAGCGCAGGGACAGGTCCGTGGTCAGCATGGTTGGCCGGTGCTTTTTCTCGGGGTCGTGCGCGTCCGGGATGATTTCCGGGGCGTCCTTGGCCACCCACTGGTGGGCGCCGGCGGGGCTCTTGACGAGCTCCCACTCGTGCCCGAACAGGATCTCCAGGAAGCGGTTGCTCCATTGGGTGGGCCGGTCGGTCCAGGTGACCTCGAGGCCGGAGGTGATCGTGTCCGCCCCCTTGCCGCTGCCGTAGGTGCTGAGCCAGCCCAGCCCCTGCGCCTCAAGGTTGGCGCCTTCCGGCTCGGGACCTACGTGCGCGTCGGCGTCGCCGGCGCCGTGGGTCTTGCCGAAGGTATGGCCACCGGCGATTAGCGCGAAGGTCTCTTCGTCGTTCATCGCCATCCGCTTAAAGGTCTCGCGGATAAACGCTGCCGCGAGTTCGGGATCCGGGTTCCCCATAGGTCCCTCGGGGTTGACGTAGATCAGGCCCATTTCCGTGGAGCCGACCTCCTCCGACATCTGGCCCTCGCCGATGTAGCGTTCGTCGCCAAGCCAAGTGTCCTCCGGTCCCCAGAAGATCTCCTCGGGCTCCCACACGTCTTCGCGGCCGAAGGCGAAGCCGAAAGTTTTGAATCCCATGGACTCGAGGGCCACGTTGCCGGCCAGGACCAGCAGGTCCGCCCAGGAGAGCTTCTGGCCGTACTTCTGCTTCACGGGCCACAGCAGCCGCCGCGCCTTGTCCAGGTTGGCGTTGTCCGGCCAGCTGTTGAGCGGCGCGAACCGCTGGCTGCCATCGCCCGCACCGCCGCGGCCGTCGTGGACGCGGTAGGTGCCGGCGGCGTGCCAGCTCAACCGGATCATCAGGCCGCCGTAGTGGCCGAAGTCCGCGGGCCACCAGTCTTGGGAGGTGGTGAGGACCTGGATGATGTCCTGCTTGAGCGCCTCGACGTCGAGCTTCTGGAACTCCTCTCGGTAGCTGAACGTGGGGCCAAGGGGGTTGCCCGCCGGGTTATGGCTGTGAAGCACCGAGAGGTCGAGCTGGTTGGGCCACCAGTCCGCCACGGTGCGGGGCCGGTGCGCCTTGGGCTGAGGTGAATCGATGGCAGGGTTTTCACTCTCGCTGCCGTGCGATGTCACGCTGCCGTGCGCCACCGGGCATCCGCCCTCAACCTTCTGGTCCAAGCCCTGGGCACTTCCGGGGGTGGGGACCGGGGGGTGTTCCTGCCTATCAGTCATGTGCTTCCCTTCCATATGGCCGAGGCCGTGTGTTCTTGGTCGTGTGCTGGAAAATGTAGCTAACCTTTGCTACGGGCGTTGGAGGTGGGTGTGCCTAGGCGGCACGGGCTGCGAAGCTACGTGCCACCAAGGCGGGTTGGTGCATCAGGTGAGCAGCTATTTAATGTCCGGGCCCGGACGGCGGGCCTCAACGGTTGGGGTACTCCCCGTGGGAGTCCCTCCTATACAGTCCGAGTCGGAGCATTTGTCGGCGCAGTCGTGCTTTGTCACGAGGTCGAACTGCGCGCCGCCGTGTCGTAGTGATCGGTCAGATGATGGCGCCGTCGGCACCAACTGACCTAGAGTGTCCGTTGGACGTAACGGGGGCACTTGACTGGGTTGTTGAAATGGTCGCGGTCAGGATGCTCCTTTTTCTGGGTTTGGCCAGGTTGGGCGGGTGGCTATGGTCTGGCCTGCGCCGACCCACTCCACGGTGCCGTCTTCGAAGAACTGTTCTTTCCAGATCGGCACGCGGGCTTTGATGCGGTCCACAAGTTCTGAACACACAGCAAAGGCCTGGCCACGGTGGGCTGCCGAGACGGCACAGACCAGTGCAGGATCACCCACTTGGAGCATCCCGACGCGGTGGGCGGCCCAGATGCGGACCGGCTTATCGGCCTTCCCGGCATGCTCCGCGACCAGTTCTGTCACGACTTCGGCCAGGATGTGATGTGCTGTGGGGTGAGCCGAGTAGCTTAATCTGCTGACGGCCATGCCGCCGTCGTGGTTCCGGACCACGCCGCTGAAGCTGACCACCGCCCCGGCTTCGTCGCCTTGGACTGCCGCTGTAGCCCGGTCCACCGAGATAGGGTCTTCACTGAGCTGGGCGAGGACTACGTCAACGCCGGGCATAGGTTTCCTCGCGGATCACTTTCTGCTGAGGGCCCAGCCTTTCGCGTCCCGCGTAGACATTCAGGCTGTGTCCCCTGCTGAATGCAACCAACGTCACTCCGGTCTCGACGGCGAGGTCGGCGGCCAGACTGGAGGGCGCGCTCACGGCAGACAGGACGGGAATGCCGGCCATGGCGGCCTTCTGGACAAGCTCGAAGGAAGCCCGCCCCGAAACCTGGAGTACGGTGCCGCTCAACGGCAGCAGGTCTTGCCGGAGGGCCCACCCCACCACTTTGTCGACCGCATTGTGGCGGCCGACGTCTTCCCGGAGGCAAAGTAGTTCCGGGCTGGTACCGTCCACCTTGAACAGGCCGGCCGCATGGACGCCGCCGGTCTTGTCGAACAGACCTTGGGCCTCGCGAAGCCGCTCCGGCAGTTCGGCGAGAAGATCCACGGGAATCCGCAGCGCGTCCTGGGCGGGATCGAACGGTAGGGTCTTGCGGACGGAGTCGATGGAGTCTGTCCCACAGATGCCACAGGAGCTTGAAGTATAGACATGCCGCATAGTGTCCGGCATGGGTACACCCGGCCTCAGCTGGGCCTCGATCACGTTATACGTCTGTTCTCCCCCGGCCTCGCCGGCGCAAAAGCGCAGCGATACGAGCTCGGAGTGGGAACTGATGATGCCTTCTGAGACCAGGAACCCGGCCACTAGGTCAAAATCGTCCCCAGGGGTCCTCATGGTGACAGCGAAAGAGCGGCCGCCGATTCGGATTTCCAAGGGCTCCTCAGCGGCGAGTATGTCTTCCTTGACCCGTACCGCGTATTCGGTGCCGGAACCGTCCAGATGGAAGCGGTGGATCTTACGGCGCTGTGTCATGCGGGCCATGCGGTGCTCCGTGCTCGGTTGGTGGTGGAAAGAATTGTTGGTTAGCCTGCGTCCAGGGGAGGGGGAGCACAGGGACCGGCTCGCCGGACTGGACTCCGCCAGGGGGAACGGCCATGACGCCGTCGGCCCAAGCCAGTCCACGCATCATGCCGGGCCCTGTATGGGAGGCGGGGAAGGCCAGCCCCTCGATGAACCTGCAGGGAAGAAGACGCGTACGGCCAGGGTACGGATCAACGTCAGCGGCGGAGGTCACCTGTCCAACAGCGTTCAGGGGCCTGCCTCCGAGTGCCGCCAGCAGCGGGTCTGCGAGTGTGATGAGGGCCATCATTGCGGCCAAGGGATTTCCAGGAAGTCCGACGACGAAGCGACCATCGGGGAGTTCGGCCAGGACGGCCGGGTGGCCGGGGCGCATAGCGATGCCATCCAGCAGCAGGCGCCCACCGAGGGCGGCCACGGCGGCGCGAAAATGATCTGTCCCTGAACAGCCAGTTCCGCCAGTGGTTATGATCACGTCCGGCATCCGCCCGGGGAACGCGTCTGAACCGCAAAGTGCCGCGAGCCATTCGGGGTAGGAATCCCCAATCCGCAGGGAGCCGGCGGGCGTGCCCCCCAGAAGGGAAATGACCGTGCCCAGCTGCGGACCAAACGTGTCTCTGACCTGTCCTGGTGCCGGAACGCCCTGAGTTACCACTTCGGAGCCGGTCAATACGATCGCCACCACTGGTTTCGCCTGGACCTGCAGTTCGTCGTGGCCAGCCACAGCAGCGAGGGCAAGGTGGGCGGGGTTCAGTATTGTGCCTGCGGGGATCAGCACTTCACCGGCGGCAGCTTCTTCGCCTGCAGGCCGAAGGTGTTGGCCCGGCCCCGGTTCGCCTTCCTTTGCGGGGTCATTGAGCCGCAGGAGAAGGCTGCCGTCAGCGTTTTGATGGATCTGGCCGCTTTCCTTGCGGAGTATCGACTGGGCGCCGGCAGGGACCAGTCCGCCGGTAGCTATGACGCTGGCACGCCCGGGGAACAGAAAGGGTTCGTGGTCGGTAAGGATCCACGGACCACCGCCGTTAATGGCCCAGCCGTCCATGGCAGAGGAGTCATAATGGGGGAGTTTTTGCAGGGCGGCGACGTCGCGGGTAAGGGTGCGACCCACTGCCAATGGGAGCGGGACATCCACGGGCGCGAGCGGGACCGCGCAATCGAAAGCCAGCTGCCGGGCTTCAGGCCAGGTGGGGGAGGGATGCCCCGAAGGTCGCCATGCAAGGTGAAACTTCGAAGTGCTGTCGCTTGTGGCCGGCTCTTGGACGAGCAACGGTGGCCCCTTTTCTAAAGGTAGTGATGCACTGAAACGTGCAGGGCCGGGGAACGTAAGGATTGCACCACGTGGTGCCCGCCTCGCAGTCCCCGGCCCCGTCAGCCGGGGTGTTACGCCTTGACGTATCCGTTCGGGTTCAGCACGAACTTTGTTGCCGAGCCGGCGTCGAATTCGGCATAGCCGCGCGGTGCATCCTCAAGCGGGATCGCTGTGGCATTCACTGCCTTGGCGATCTGGACCTTGTCATGAAGGATGGCCATCATCAGTTGGCGGTTGTAATTCATGACCGGGCACTGGCCGGTGGTGAAGGACAGGGACTTTGCCCAGCCGGTGCCGAGGGACAGCGAGAGGGAGCCATGCTTGGCTGCATCGTCAATTCCACCCGGATCTCCGGTGACGTACAGGCCGGGGATACCCAGCGCACCACCTGCAGCGGTAATGTCCATGAGGGAGTTCAACACGGTTGCCGGGGCTTCGTGGGAGGCATCCTTCCCGTGGCCGCGGGCTTCGAAACCGACGGCATCCACGGCGCAGTCCACTTCTGGAACGCCCAGGATCTGGTCAATTTGGTCCTTGGGGTCTCCGTTGGACACGTTCACGGTTTCGCATCCGAACGACCGGGCCTGTGCCAGGCGGTCCTCGTTCATGTCGCCGATAATCACGACTGCAGCGCCAAGCAGCTGGGCGCCGACGGCGGCGGCCAAGCCGACCGGACCGGCCCCGGCGATGTAAACGGTGGATCCCACGCCCACGCCGGCGGTGACGGCTCCGTGAAACCCGGTGGGGAAGATATCTGAAAGCATGGTCAGGTCCATGATCTTTTCCAGAGCCTGGTCGCGGTCCGGAAACCTCAGCAGGTTCCAGTCAGCGTAGGGGACCAGCACGTATTCTGCCTGGCCGCCCACCCAGCCACCCATATCCACATAACCGTAGGCGCTGCCCGGGCGGTCCGGGTTGACGTTCAGGCAGATGCCGGTCTTGCGCTCCTTGCAGTTCCGGCAACGGCCACAGGAGATGTTGAAGGGTACAGAGACAATGTCTCCCACCTTGATGAACTCCACATCCGGTCCGACTTCCACCACCTCACCGGTGATTTCATGGCCGAGGACGAGGTCCTGGGGAGCGGTGGTGCGGCCGCGCACCATGTGCTGGTCCGAGCCACAGATGTTGGTTGTCACCGTACGCAGGATCGCACCGTGGGGTACTTTCCGGCCCACGTTGGCCGGATTGACGCCGGGTCCGTCTTTGAGTTCGAACGTCGGGTAGTCGGTATTGATGATCTCGACGACACCGGGTTCCTTGTAGGCGACTGCTCTGTTTCCTGACATGGGACACTCCTTGGACAATTGTTATGTTACGAGGAATTCGATGCTGCTCCGCCGCCCGAAAGCGATGCTTCGATGAGCTACCTCCCCAGGTTTTCAGGCCATCGAAGCATCGTTCACGGGGGCGGTCCATCCGTGATGGGAACCGGGGGAGGCCGAGGTACCAGGCCGGGCCTCCCGTTGGTGCCTAGCTCTGGGCCGCTGCCCCTGCGGAGGCGACCGTGTGGTAATCCTCCGGTACTGATATTCCCAATCACAAGTAAAGATATATCAGTAGATCGTATTGCAGGACTGGGCGTGTGTCTAGAAATTTCCTAGCGCCCGTGTATCAGGCTGAGCGCCTCAGCCCGGGCCGCCGGCAGACGGAGCTCCCCGCGGACGGCTGAAGTGATGGTTTTGGCCCCGGGCTTGCGGACACCGCGCATCGACATGCAGAGGTGCTCGCACTCAACTACCACAATGGCCCCCAGGGGCCGCAGCGAACTGACCAGCGCATCAACGACCTGGGTTGTCAGCCGTTCCTGGACCTGGGGCCTGCGTGCAAAGACATCGACGAGACGGGCCAGCTTGCTTAGTCCCGTGACGAGACCCTCAGCCGATGGGATGTAGCCAACGTGGGCTACACCGTGGAACGGCACCAGGTGGTGCTCGCAGGTGGAGTAGAAGGGGATGTCCTTGACTATGACCATTTCTCCGTGCCCAAGATCAAAGGTCTTATCCAGCACAGCCAGAGGGTCCTCATGAAGCCCGCCAAACATCTCCACAGCCGCCCGGGCTACCCGCGCGGGCGTATCCACGAGCCCTGGCCTGTCCGGGTCCTCTCCGACCGCAAGTAAATATTCCCGGACGGCCTGCTCAACCCGCGGCCCGTCCACGCCCGTGGACGCGGTTGCCGTCGTCATATCGGCGCTCACGCTTCGGCCCGTTCCAGCCGCACGATGACGGACTTGGATGTCGGTGTACCGCTGGTGTCAGCTACCGAATCGAGCGGCACGAGCACGTTGGTCTCCGGGTAGTATGCTGCCGCACAGCCCTTCGGTGTCGAGTACGAAACGATCCGGAAGCTGTCGGCCCGCCGCTCTGTCCCGCGGAACTCGGAAATCAAATGAACCATGTCACCGTCCCTAAAACCCAGCTCAGCGATGTCAGCCTCGTTGACAAGAACCACCCGACGCCCGCCGTGGATACCGCGGTATCGGTCATCCTTGCCATAGATGGTCGTGTTGTACTGGTCATGTGAACGCAGGGTCTGAAGGACCAGCCGCCCCTCGGGTACTTTGATGAATTCCAGCTTATTGCCGGTAAAGTGGGCCTTGCCCGACGCGGTCCCGAACTGTCTGGCGTCCCGCGGAGGGTGGGGGAGGACAAAGCCGCCAGGGTGCTGGATCCGCGCCTCGAAATCTTCGAAGCCGTCGATGACCGCCTCGATGTGTTTCCGGACCAGGGAGTAGTCGTCTTTCATCGAGAGCCAGGCAGCTTTAGGCGTGTTGGGCAGTGGGAGGTTGTCACTGTCGGTGAAGAGCTTATGGGCGAGGTTGCATACAATGGCCACTTCTGAGTGAAGGTGCTCGCTGGCCGGCTTAATGCGTCCGCGGGACGCATGGACGGCGCTCATCGAGTCTTCCACCGTCACTCTCTGGTCCCCGGTGCGCTGCGCGTCCTTTTCGGTCCGACCCAGCGTCGGGAGGATCAGCGCGCGTCGGCCCGTGGATACGTGGGAATGGTTCAGCTTCGTGGAGATCTGTACCGTCAGGTCTGTGTTGGCCAGTGCCCGCTCCGTGACCTCGGAATCCGGGGCCGCCCGGACGAAGTTTCCACCCATCCCGATGAAGACGCGGACTTGGCCGTCCCGCATGGCACGAATCGCCGCAACGGTGTCGTAGCCGTGCTTGCGAGGGGAACGGAACTTGAACTCCTGGTCCAGCCTGTCGTGGAACGCCTCCGGCATCTTTTCGAAGATGCCCATGGTGCGGTCGCCCTGAACGTTCGAGTGGCCGCGGACGGGGCATACTCCTGCTCCGGGCTTACCGATGTTGCCTTGGAGAAGCAGCACGTTGACGACGTCCCGGAGTGTGGGAACTGAGTGTTTGTGCTGGGTTAGGCCCATGGCCCAGCAGACGATGGTGGCATTGGAGGCCAGCAGGCGTTCGCCCGTGGTCTTGATCTGCTCCAAGCTCAGGCCCGTGGCTTCGACTATTTCACTCCACTGGACCTTTTCGAGGTGCCGCAGGTATTCGTTGATGCCCACGGTGTGGTTATTGATGAATTCGTGGTCCAGGACCGTAGTCAGTCCCGGGGTCTTCCTCCCCTGCACCTCCGCCTCGAGGAGGTATTTGCCAAGCCCCTGGAAGAGGGCCTGATCCCCGCCGGCCCGGATCTGCAGGAAGTCGTCGGTCAGTTGCGTGCCCACGAGCGTTCCGGAGATCGTCTGTGGATTCTCGAACCGGAGCAGCCCGGCCTCGGGAAGCGGGTTGACGGAGATGATGACGGCGCCGTTCTTCTTCGCTTTTTCCAGGGCGCTGAGCATGCGCGGGTGGTTAGTACCTGGATTCTGCCCGGCAACGAAGATCAGCGAGGCTGTCTCCAGGTCGACGAGGCTGACCGAGCCCTTGCCGATGCCGATGGTTTCAACGAGGGCTGAACCCGTGGACTCGTGGCACATGTTGGAGCAATCGGGGAGATTATTGGTGCCTAGTCCCCGCACGAGGAGCTGGTAGAGGAAAGCGGCTTCATTCGAGGTCCGCCCGGAAGTGTAAAAAACTGCCTGGCCGGGATGGTCCATTTCTTTCATCTCCTGGGCGATCAGCTCATAGGCTGCGTCCCATTCGATGGGTGTGTAGTGCGTGGCTCCCTCGGCCAAGAACATCGGGTGGGTCAGCCGGCCCTGCTGGCCCAGCCAGTAGTCGTCCCGCGTTTTCAGGTCCTCGATGGAGTGTTTGGCGAAGAACTCGGGGGTGACGCGGCGGCGGGTGCCCTCCTCGGCCACTGCCTTCGCGCCATTTTCGCAGAACTCGGCGGCGTTGCGCTTTTCGTGTTCGGGCCACGCGCAGCCCATGCAGTCGAACCCGTCGACCTGGTTGACTGCCAGCAGCGTTTGGACACTGCGCAGCGGACCCATCTGCTCGAGGGAGATCTTCAGCGAGTTCACCACCGCGGGAATTCCGACGGCCTTGGTCTTGGGTTTGGTGACGGTCAGCTTTGACTCGTCGATGTTATGCAACGGGGCTTTTGAAGCCATGTGTTCGTTCCTTCAGATCTGGGCAAGAAACAGGGGGTGGGTGGGGTTGGGTGGTAGCTCTGTAATGGTCTCCTGCAGCCTCGGAAGGCTGTCCAGGAGGCCGGGTAAGGGGCAAGTGCGGAAGGCGCGTCGCACTCACGGAGCCCGGAGGATTAAACACCAGGGGAACGCCGTAAGCAGATCCCTGACGGAACAACTTCCAACCGCATCCTTGCAACAGCTTCATTGCCCATTGCTCTCCATTCGTGGCGTACGGGATGCATGTCCCGTTAATTCCAGGGCCCCACCATCTGAAAGGCACTGAAGCTCTTGATATTCTTTTGCTTACGTATTGATATATCAGTTATAGGAATACTATGTAGTATGAGCCGGCGCGTCAAGGCTCGGACGCACACCAGAAGGGGACTAGGACATGTCACACGCTGGCGGATTACCGGTGGAGGCGAGACCGGCGTACCTGCCGGAAAGGCAGGACGACGAGTCCTTCGCCGACTTCGCCTACAGGGTCTTGTGCGATGAATTAATCGTTCTGGACATCAAACCGGGCGAGCCGCTCAACGACGAAGTCATTTCAAGGCGCCTAGGTGTTGGCAGAACGCCGATCCGGGAAGCTATGAAGCGCCTCGAAAGCGACCATTTGGTGGTGGCCTATCCCCGGCGGGGAACATTCGCCGCAGGCGTAGACATAACTGACTTGGCAGAAATCTCGGAGATACGCCAGCTTCTGGAGCCGGCAGCAGCAGCGCGGGCTGCGCGTATGGCATCGCCGCAGCGTCGGCAGGAGCTGAGGGACTTTGCCCGGGAAGTCGGCCAGCTTCTGCCCGGGATGCACTCGCAACGGGATCTCATGCGCCTGGACATGCGGGTCCACCGGATGATCTACCGCGCCACTGGAAGCCGGCACCTTGAAGATATCCTCATTCGGTATGACAACCTGGCAACGCGGATTTGGAGCCTGGTGCTGGAAAAGCTCCCCCCGGTGTCGGAGCATATTGCCCAGCATATAGAGCTTCTCGAGTGCATCGCGGCGGGGGACTCCGAAGCAGCTGCACGGCTGACCACACAGCACGTCGCCGACTTCGAGAATCTGATCAGGGCAGTCCTGTAATTTTTTGGGCCTGGAGCCGTACGGATCGAGCTCATCCAGGGAAAGCGGCGCCCAGGACACCACGGATGGGCTTGGCTTTGGTCTGGATCTCTGCCAGCTCATCGTCGGGGTCCGAATCCGCTGTGATGGCCCCGCCGATGCCCAGGGAGAGCCGCTGTCCGCCTGCGGGTGAATTCTGGAAGACGGCGCTGCGAATCGTGACCGACAGATCCGCGGCGCCATTGGGGGAAAAGTAGCCAACCACACCTGGATAGGGCCCGCGCGGTCCGGATTCCAATTTGTCCAGGATGTCCATGCTGCTGATCTTGGGAGCCCCAGTCATCGAGCCGGAAGGATAGGCAGCAGCCACGACAGCCGCCCGTGACTGGCCCGGGGCAATCGTGGCTTCGATGGTGCTCACAAGCTGGTGCACTGTTGCGTAAGTCTCCACATCGGAGAGTCGCGTCACAAAGACCGTACCCGGTTCGGCATGGCGCGAGAGATCGTTTCGCATCAGGTCCACGATCATGATGTTCTCCGCCCTGTCTTTGCCGACGTTGTGAGGCTACGCTTCAGGCGCCTGTCTGCCTCCGGTGACGCGTCCCGTCGTCGCGTTCCTTTAATGGGTTCGCCGCGGACGCGACCGTTTGCGGTGATACTGAGGAATCGCTCCGGCGAAGAACTCGCGATGGTTACCGCACCGAGCTGGACGAGGCTTGCGAACGGCGCCGGGCTGGCTCGGCGGAGACGCCGGTAGAACTCCCACGGATCTACGCCCTCGTGGAGGTTGCTGAAGATCTGCGTCGTGAGACAGACCTCGTAGGAGTTCCCCTGCGTGATTTCGTCCTGGGACGCAGCGATCTTTCGCAGGTAGGATCCGGCGGTGTCAGCTGCGCCGAACTGCACGGCCGGCAACCCGTTGCTGAGGGGCCGGGGCGCGGAGGGCAGGCGCCCGATCCGGAGGGCGGCGGTCCTGCACCATTGCCGGCCTTCCGCGCCGGCCTCCGCCAGAAGGTATACGCACCGCGCATCATGGTCGAACACCACGGCCGGGCTGCAGCGGATCAATGAGGCATCCCGCAGCGGTGATTCCACCGCATTCCCGCCACACTCGCGCTTGAGCTCGTAGCCCAGGTAGCCCAGCCAGCCCAGGGCGAATCGAGCACGGGCGGAAGATCCGGATCCCGTGCCTGACTGCTGCACCAATTCCTGTCCAGCCAGCTGAAGGAGGGACCTGGAATTCGGCTGGTTACCAGCCTCGATTCCACGGTGGTCACACCGTTCACATGCTGTGCCCTCATTCCGCGGCTGCCGGAATCGTCAGTCATGATGCTGTAGCGGTTACGTCCCGCCCCAGGATCCGTTGCCGCGTTCGAGCTGTCCAGCCGGACGCGGTGGCTGGACAGCCCGTAGAACTCGTGGAAGGCCGCTTCCGGATCCGGATAGGCCGCAAGCGAAACACAATGGAGGGCCGGGGAAGCGGGCAGTTGCCGCAAACCTTGAACTGTGGCGAGGGCGGGAAGCTGCGCGAGGGCCTGGGCTGCGTGCAGCGGCGCCTCCGGGTGTGAGGGGTCCCAAGACTGTGATCTCCGCCTGTGCCCCGAATGGGGAGTCCTGCGGCCCGGGGGGGGGGGGGGGAAACCCAGAGCAATCGGGTGTCTCTTAAACCCATTCTCCGCGCCCACGGACCCAGAGGGGCCCTCGGATGCCGTCTTCCGCTNNGGGGGGGGGGGGGGGGAAATCCAGAGCATACAGTGCCCGGGGTTGCCTTGGCCGGTCACGAATACAACATCGGGGCATTCGCCGGGCGCGTGCAGCACATCCCGGTCGGTTTGGATCCGCGCTGTGCAGAAGGAATTCATCACCTGCACCAGCGCGGATACAAAACCGCGGTGGGTCACCCGGCGGTTCCCGGGACCAAAGCACGCGACTGTTGCCGCGCGGCCTCGGTTGTGTGCAGAAGAAGCAGGGATGTGGTGACGGAGCCGACGCCGCCCGGGACAGGAGTCAGCGCCGCGGCGGTGCCCCGCACGCTGGTCTCGTCGACATCCCCCACGAGGGATCCGTCAGGTAGGACGTTGGTGCCGACGTCAATCACCACGGCCGCGGACGAGACATGGCCGCCGTTTAGCAGACCGGTACGCCCGGCTGCCACGACCACGACGTCTGCGGCCTTGGTGTATTTCTCCAACGGACCTGACCGGGAGTGGCAGACGGTGACGGCGGCGTCGCGCTCCAGCAGCAGCAGGGACAGCGGCTTTCCCACTACGGCGGAGCGGCCAATGACGACCACATTCCGGCCTGCCAGCGGGATGTCGAAGTGGTCCAGGATCTCGATCACGGCCCGGGCCGTGGCAGGTGCGAATGAGGGCTGGCCAACGGCCAGGCGGCCAAGGCTCAACGGGTTCGCGCCATCGACGTCCTTCTCCGGGGCAATGTGCCCCACCAGCTCATCTGTTCCGATGCCTGGAGGCAGGGGCGTCTGGAGGATGATGCCGTTAACGGATGGGTCCTCGCTGAGGTCCTTCAGGACTGAGGCCAGGACCTGTCCGGTGGCATCGGGTCCCAGGTCCACGATCCGGCAACTGATGGCGGCGCTTTCGGCGGCACGTTCGATGGACCGGACATACCAGTGGGTGGAGCCGTCGTCGGTGGCCACAACAACTGCAAGTGTGGGGCGTAGCCCGTGGGCTTCGAGCTCCCGGGCCTCATGGTGGGCCATCTGCTGAATGGTCTTTGCCAGTGCTTTTCCGGAGAGGAGTACGGCGCTCAACCGAGAATCCTTCCACGCACGCGCCCCACGAGGGAGTTTGCTGCCAGGATGACCTTTTCCTCGAGGCCGTCGGTTTGATCAGCCAACCGTGAACGGGCCGCGGCGTCTTTGATGGCCACCACGTTAATGTCGATGTTCACCCGGGCGGTGCTTGCGGCTGCGCGGGCTGCGTCGGCGGCAGCAGCGATGTCGCTGATCACATTGGCGTTCGCGACCTCGAACAGTTCCGTGGCAAGGTCCAGGACGGCGCCGGCGAGCTTAATGAGCTGTGCGGGGGTTTGTGCGGCCAGGATGAGCGCATCCTGGACGGATGCCGTCCGTGCGGCTTTGAGGTCTTCGGTCCCGGACGGAAGTTTGTACGAGTCGATGACGCCTTGGAACGCATGTTGGTCAGCGTCCGCCAGGCGCAGGGCGTCGACGACCAGTCCGTCGGCGGCGGTGATGATCCTTTGGACGAGTTCGGCGTGCTGCTCGTATTTCGTGCCGGTGGTGTATCTGGCGACCATGGCGACGAGCGCCGCCCCCTGGGCGGCGTGGAGCGCGGCGGCCGCGCCGCCGCCTGGGGTGGGTTCTCGCGAGGCAAGCCTGGCGAGGTATTCGTTGATTGTTTCTGAGCTGATCATGGGTCTTCCTGGGCTGAAGCTTGAGTCGACTGGGCAGGTTCTGAGACGTGATGGAAGAGCAGCGGCCCGGACTCTGGTTGCGAGGTGAAGAGTCCGGGCCGCGTGCCCTTGAACGGCCTGGCGGTTGTTAGCCGCGGAGCCTGCTCATCGTCGGGTCGTACAGCGGATCTGCGGTGACTGTGGCTTGGATGCGCCGACCGAAGTACTCGATCTCGACCGAGTCACCAATGGAGACAGCGGCCGGGAGGTACGCGTAGGCGATCGGCTTGGCGACGGTGTAGCCGTAGGCGGCACTGGTGACGTAGCCGACTGCCTGGTCCTTGTAAAAGACCGGTTCCTTGCCCAGCACGATGCTCCGGCCGTCGTCGACCGTCAGGCAGCGCAGGCGGCGGGCGGAGTTCTCCTCGGTCCGGCCCTCCAAGGCGGCCTTTCCGACGAAGTTTTCCTTGGTCATCTTCACGGCGAAACCGAGTCCCGCTTCCAGCGGGTCGTGCTCGGTGGTCATGTCAGTGCCCCACGAGCGGTAGCCCTTTTCCAGACGCAGGGAGCTGAACGCGGCACGGCCGGCAGCAATGACGCCGAACGGCTGCCCTGCCTTCCACAGTGCATCCCACAAGCGCTGGCCGTTGTCCGCGCTGGTGTACAGTTCCCAGCCCAGCTCGCCGACGTAGGACAGCCGCATCGCGGTGACGGTGACTCCTCCTATGACAACCTTCTTGGCTCGGAAGTAGCGCAGGCCGTCGTTGGAGAAGTCGTCGCTGCTGACGTTGCTGATAAGGTCCCGGGCGAGGGGTCCCCACAGTCCGATGCAGCATGTTCCGCCGGTGGTGTCGCGCACCTGGACCCAGTCGCTGGCGGTTCCGTTTTCCGTCTGGTGGCGTGCGGCCCGCTCAAAGTAGGCCGTGTCGATGTTTCCATTGGCTCCGAGCTGGAAGGTGTCTTCGCTCAGGCGGGCCACGGTGATATCGCTTCGGATCCCACCTGCGTGGTCCAGCAGGAGGGTGTAGGTGACGGCCCCCGGCTTCTTGGTCATGTCGGCGGTAGTCAGCTCCTGCAGCAGCTTCAAGGCTCCGGGGCCGGAGACCTCAAGGCGCTTGAGCGGGGTCATGTCGTACATGGCCACCGCGGTGCGCGTCTTCCAGGCTTCGGCTGCGGCGATGGGCGAGCTGAACATCCCGGACCAGGCGTCACGTGCCGGCGGCTGCCATTCGTCAGGCATCTCCTTGAGCAGTTCGGCGTTCGCTTCGAACCAGTAGGGCCGCTCCCATCCGCCGCCCTCCAGGAAGAAGCCGCCCAACTGCTTGTGGCGGGCGTGGAACGGGCTGACGCGCAGGTTCCGCGGAGAGAGCTTTGGCTGCAGCGGGTGCAGGACGTCGTAGATTTCCACGAAGTTCTGCTGGGACGTTTCGCTGACGTATTCGGGGGTGAGCTGCACGTCCTCGAAACGGTGGATGTCGCACTCGCCGAGGTCGATCTCCGACTTTCCGGTGGTCAGCAGTTCGGCCATGGCGCGGGCTACGCCTGCGGAGTGGGTCACCCACACCGCTTCGGCGACGAAGAAGCCGTCTAGTTCCTTGGACTCGCCCATCAGGGGTCCGCCGTCCGGGGTGAAGGAGAAGATGCCGTTGAAGCCATCCTCGATGTCGCTCTCGCGCAGGGCCGGCAGCAGCTGCTTGGTTGCTTCCCATGCCGGGAGGAAGTCCTCCAGGGTGAAGTCGAGGCGGGAGGGCATGTTGTGTTCACTGATGCTGCTGGGGTCGTAGGAGCCGAGTTCATCAAGATCCACGGGCATGGGACGGTGCGCATAGGAACCGATGCCGTAGCGGTCGCCGTGCTCGCGATAGTAGAGGTCCTGGTCCTGGTGCCGCAGGATCGGCAGAGTAGCGTCGTTGGGCAGTTCGTTGCGGCCCTTCTGCGCCGGCACCGGGGTGGTCTTCACGTACTGGTGGGCCAACGGCAGGAGCGGGACGGACATCCCGATCATCTCGCCGATCTTGGCGCCCCAGAAGCCGGCGCAGGAAACCACGATGTCGGCCGCGATGGTTCCTTCGGATGTCTGGACGCCGGTGACCCGGTGGCCGGATTGTTCGATGCCGGTCACCGTGGTGTTGCCGAGGTACTTGACGCCTGCGGCTTCGGTCCGCTTGATCAGCAGCTGGACTGCGCGGGCAGCGCGGGCCAGACCGTCGCTGGGAACGTGGAGTCCGCCAAGGATGTCTTCCTCGTTCAGGAGCGGGTAAAGCTCCTTGCACTCGGCGCGGGAGAGGATCTTGCCCTCGATACCCCACGCGGCGGCATAGCCCAGCTTCCGCTTCAGGTCCGCGAGTCGGGTCTCGGTGGTAGCAACTTCCAACCCGCCGACCTGGTTGAAGCAGCTGACGCCGTCCTCGCTCAGGGACAGGAGCTTCTCAACCGTGTACTTGGCGAAGGCAGCCATGGTCTTTGAAGGGTTCGTCTGGAAAACGAGGCCCGGGGCGTGTGACGTGGAGCCTCCTGGCATATTCAGGGGTCCCTGGTCCAAGACGGTGATGTTGTTCCAACCCCGTGTGACCAGTTCGTCAGCCAGGTTTGTGCCGACGATTCCAGCTCCGATAATGACAATGCTTGGCGTCGATGCCATGTGGTTTCTCCTGCTGATTTTCGTGTGTTGTCTCTACTGGGCGGGTGCTGGTGCTTTAGCGGAACACTACGGTGCTGGTTTGGTCCAGCAACACACGGTGTTCGCAGTGCCACCGCACGGCCCGGGAGAGTGCCAGTGCTTCGGCGTCCTGTCCGACTGTTGAAAGGGTGTTCGGTCCGTAGCTGTGGTCGACCCTGATGACTTCCTGTTCGATGATTGGCCCCTCATCCAGTTCCGCGGTTACGTAGTGGGCCGTTGCGCCCACCAGCTTGACTCCACGGTCGTACGCCTGGTGGTAAGGGCGTGCACCCTTGAATCCCGGGAGGAAGGAGTGGTGGATGTTGATAGCCCGGCCTTCCAGGGAGCGGCAGAGGTCGTCGGACAGTACCTGCATGTACCGGGCGAGCACCACAAGGTCGATGTTGTGCTCGTCCACCAGTTCCAGCAGGCGCCGTTCAGCATCTGACTTTGTCTCAGGGGTTACCGGGAGATAGATGAAGGGGAGGCCGGCGGCCTCGGCCATGGCCCGGTGGGTTTCATGGTTGGAAACTATAAGGGCGATGTCGCCTCCGAGGCTTCCGCCGCGCCAGCGGAAGAGCAGGTCGTTCAGGCAGTGACCGAACTTGGACACCATCACGAGGATGCGTTGCTTGGTCTGGTCATGGAAGCTGAACTTCATCTCGAAGCGGTCCGCAATCGCTGCGAATTCCTCCTGGAGCCTCTCCGGCGTGTACTCCGAGGACCCCGAGAATGCGGTGCGCAGGTGCAGCGTCTGGCGGAGCCCGTCGTCAAACTGCTGGTGCTCTTCGATATTGAAGCCACGTTCGAAGAGGAAAGTGGTGACGGCCTGAACAATGCCAGCTCGTTCGACGCACGACAGTGTGAGTACGAACTTCTGGGACTGCTCTTCCACGCGAGGCTCGCCTTTGGTCAGCGTGCTGGTTGTTGAGTCTGTAGCCACTAGGGTCACGTCTCCTCCTTTAGATATATTCCTACATCACGAACTGATATATTAGGTTGGGAGTCAGCGTATACTGGCCAGAGGGTGAGGTCAATAGCCTATTTTGCTCGAATGGAAAGGAGTCTGCCGTGGTACTTGAGGCCTTGGAAGTGGTGGATGATGCCGCAAAAAAGTCGTTTGCCGATGTGGCGTACGAGCGTCTCCGGGACCGGCTGTTGACGCTGGATATCAAGCCTGGCGATTTGCTCAATGATGACCTCCTGGCGAGGGATCTCGGCATGGGCCGGACTCCGGTGCGGGAAGCCTTGAAGCGGCTCGAGCTTGACCGGCTGGTTGTTTCGTACCCGCGCCGGGGGACTTTTGCCACGCGTGTGGAGGTTACCGACCTTGCCTATATTTCCGAAATTCGAACCCAGCTTGAGCCTTTTGCTGCCTCACGCGCTGCTCGGGTGGCTTCAGAGCAGGAGCGGGAAAAACTGCGGACAGTGATGCGCGCCGTGGAGTCGTTCGATACGCAATCCGCGTCCGTCGTCGAAGCGTTACGCCTGGACGCCCTCGTTCATCAGGGAATATACGCGGCCGCGGCCAATCCCCATCTTGAAGATGTCCTTATGCGTTACGACAACCTCGCCACACGCATATGGTGCATGGTTCTTGATCGACTTCCCGATCTCTCCCGCCACGTGCACGAGCACCTGGATCTGCTGCGCGCCGTGATCGAGGGCAATGAAGCACTGGCCGCCGACCTGGCGAGGAGTCATGTCAGCGGCTTCGAGGATGCCGTCCGCAAGGCGCTCTTCACCTAATCTGCGCGCCATTCTCCACCGGCATTCGGAAGCGCGTGTCCCAGGACCCGCGCTTCCGAATCTTAAGCAGGTTCCCGGCCAGCCAAGCGCCGCCAGGCATGGTTCAAAGCGACCTCCGAAATCTGTTGACACTCATTGTGACGGGTAGCATACTTGAGTCACGTAACTAATATATCAACAGGATATTAGACACTGACTAGGAGATATGATGGTTGACGTTCTGACCCGCTCGCTTGCAGCGACCGATCCACTGATCCACGCGGCTGTGCAGCAGGAACTGCTGCGTCAGCAGGGCACGCTGGAGATGATCGCCTCGGAGAATTTTGCTCCGTCCGCCGTTATGGAGGCGCAGGGCTCTGTGCTGACAAACAAGTACGCCGAGGGCTACCCCGGCAAGCGCTACTACGGCGGTTGCGAACACGTGGATGTCGTCGAACAGCTGGCCATCGACCGTCTCAAGTCACTGTTTGGTTCGGAATTTGCCAATGTCCAACCGCACTCCGGTGCACAGGCCAACGCAGCGGCGATGTTCGCCCTGATCCAGCCCGGAGACACCATCCTGGGCCTGAACCTGGCTCACGGTGGCCATCTGACCCACGGCATGAAGATCAACTTCTCCGGCAAGCTGTACAAGGTAGTTCCCTACGGAGTCCGTGAGGACACCATGCAGATCGACATGTCGGAAGTGGAGCGTCTGGCGGTTGAGAACAAGCCGAAGCTGATCGTTGCCGGCTGGTCCGCTTACTCCCGTCAGCTCGACTTCGCCGAGTTCCGGCGCATCGCCGATCTGGTGGGTGCCTACCTGATGGTGGACATGGCCCACTTCGCAGGCCTGGTGGCTGCAGGGCTTCACCCCAACCCCGTGCCTCACGCCCACATCGTCACGAGCACCACCCACAAGACCCTTGGAGGCCCACGGGGTGGTGTGATCCTGACCAACGACGCCGACATCGCCAAGAAGGTCAACTCCGCGGTGTTCCCCGGACAGCAGGGTGGCCCGCTGGAGCACGTGATCGCTGCGAAGGCTGTTGCGTTCAAGCTCGCTGCTGAGCCGGCGTTCCGCGACCGCCAGGAACGCACGCTGGAAGGTGCCCGCATCATCGCAGAACGCATGCTGTCCGCCGACGTCGCAGAGTCCGGCGTGACCGTAGTCAGCGGTGGCACTGACGTGCACCTGGTCCTGGTGGACCTGCGCAATTCGGAACTTGACGGCCAGCAGGGCGAAGACCGCCTGCACCAGATCGGCATCACGGTCAACCGCAACGCCGTGCCCTTCGACCCGCGTCCGCCGATGGTCTCTTCCGGCCTTCGTATCGGCACGCCGGCACTGGCCACGCGTGGGTTCGGAAAGGCAGAATTCACCGAGGTCGCGGACATTATCGCCTCGGCACTCAAGCGCGAGTTCAGCGAAGAGACCGTGGTGGAACTCCGGCAGCGGGTTGAAATTCTGGCCGGAAAGTTCCCCCTCTACCCCAACCTTTCCTCTGACACGACCGAGGTGGCATGATGGCCGACCTGCTTCCGGAGCACCCGGATTTCCTGTGGCACAACCCGGAGCCCAAGTCCTCCTATGACGCCGTGATCGTCGGCGGCGGTGGGCACGGCCTGGCCACCGCGTACTTCCTGGCCAAGAACCACGGCATGACCAACATCGCCGTCCTGGAGAAGGGCTGGCTGGCCGGCGGCAACATGGCCCGTAACACCACCATCATCCGTTCCAACTACCTCTGGGACGAGAGCGCCGCCATCTACGAGCACGCCCTGAAGCTGTGGGAGATCCTGCCCGAAGAGCTGGAGTACGACTTCCTCTTCAGCCAGCGCGGCGTGATGAACCTGGCCCACACCCTGGGCGACGTGCGCGAAAGCATCCGCCGCGTGGGCGCCAACAAGCTCAACGGCGTGGACGCGGAATGGCTGGACCCGCAGCAGGTCAAGGAACTCTGCCCCATCCTTAACATCAGCGACAACATCCGCTACCCGGTCATGGGCGCCACCTACCAGCCGCGCGCCGGCATCGCCAAGCACGACCACGTGGCCTGGGCCTTCGCCCGCAAGTGCGACGAACTCGGCGTGGACATCATCCAGAACTGCGAAGTCACAGGCTTCGTCAAGGACGGCAACCGCGTGGTGGGCGTCAAGACCAACCGCGGCACCATCAACACCGAAAAGGTGGGTCTCTGCGCCGCCGGGCACAGCTCGGTCCTGGCGGAAATGGCGGGCTTCCGGCTCCCCATCCAGTCCCACCCGCTGCAGGCACTGGTGTCCGAGCTCCACGAGCCCGTCCACCCCACGGTCGTCATGTCCAACCACGTCCACGTTTACGTCTCCCAGGCACACAAGGGCGAACTGGTCATGGGCGCCGGCGTTGACTCCTACAACGGCTACGGCCAGCGCGGTTCCTTCCACGTGATCGAGCACCAGATGGCGGCCGCCGTCGAGCTGTTCCCGATCTTTGCCCGGGCACACGTGCTCCGGACCTGGGGCGGCATCGTGGACACCACGCTGGATGCCTCGCCGATCGTGGGCACCACGCCCGTGGACAACATGTTCGTCAACTGCGGCTGGGGAACCGGCGGCTTCAAGGGCACGCCGGCCGCCGGCCTGACGTTCGCGCACACCATCGCCACCGGCGCACCGCACCAGCTCAACAAGCCCTTTGCCTTGGAGCGCTTTGAAACCGGTGCCCTGATCGACGAACACGGCGCTGCCGCCGTGGCCCACTAGAAGAGAGTCCGGACATGCTGCTCATCTCCTGCCCCAACTGCGGCTCGCGCGACGAGACCGAGTTCCATTACGGCGGCCAGGCCCACGTGCCCTACCCGGAAAACCCGAACGAACTGACCGACAAGGAATGGGCCCATTTCCTGTTCTACCGCGACAACACCAAGGGCATTTTCGCCGAACGCTGGCTGCACAGCACCGGCTGCCGGCAGTGGTTCAACATGCTCCGCGACACGGTCACGTACGACATCCAGGCCGT
>NZ_JAGGPN010000043.1:0-4383 GCF_018613795.1 Arthrobacter sp. ISL-65 | reverse complement strand
CGCCTCGCCTCCGGCGGCCGCATCGACCGCAGCATCTCCTGGCGTTTCACCGTGGACGGCGAGGAATTCACCGGACACCCGGGCGACACCCTGGCCTCCGCGCTGCTGGCCAACGGCCGCGTCGCCGCCGGCAACTCCCTGTACGAGGACCGCGCCCGCGGCATCCTGGCCGCCGGCGTGGAAGAGCCCAACGCCCTGGTCCGGATCGAGGCCCGGTTCCCCGGTGACGTTGCCGAGTCCATGCTCCCCGCCACCACCGTTTCCCTGGTGGACGGCCTGAAGGCCGGCTTCCTGAACGGCCTGGGCAAGCTGGACCCGGCGGACGACCGCGCCGAGTACGACAAGAAGTACGTCCACGCCGACGTCCTGGTGATCGGCGGCGGCCCCGCCGGCCTGGCCGCTGCCCGCGAAGCCGTCCGCAGCGGCGCCCGCGTCATCCTCATGGACGACCAGCCCGAACTCGGCGGGTCGCTGCTGTCCGGATCCACCGCCCCCGAACTGGCGGAAACCATCGAGGGCAAGCCCGCCCTCGAATGGGTTGCCGACGTCGAGGCCGAGCTCGTCTCCGGCGCCGAAAGCACCGTGCTGAACCGCACCACCGCGTTCGGTGCCTACGACGCCAACTACGTCATCGCGGTCCAGAACCGCACCGATCACCTCACCAGCCCGGCCGCCGCCGGCGTCTCCCGCCAGCGTATTTGGCACATCCGTGCCAGCCAGGTTGTTCTGGCCCCCGGCGCCCACGAGCGTCCGCTGGTGTTTGAGAACAACGACCGCCCGGGCATCATGCTCGCCTCGGCCGTCCGCAGCTACCTGAACCGCTACGCCGTGGCCGCAGGGCAGCGCGTGGTCATCAGCACCACCAACGACAGCGCCTACGCCCTGGCTTCGGACCTGCGCGCCGCCGGCGTCAAGATTGCGGCCGTCGTGGACGCCCGTTCCAGCTTCACGCCGGTGGCTGCCGCCGCCGTCGAAGCCGGCACCCGGGTGCTGATCGGCAGCGCGGTCGCCAACACCGCTGCTGACTCAGACGGCCGGCTGAACAGCGTCACCGTCCGCAGCATTAACGACGACGGCGAACTCACCTCGGGCATCGAAGAAATCGCCGCCGACCTGCTGGCAGTGTCCGGCGGCTGGAGCCCGCTG
Source organism: Arthrobacter sp. ISL-65 (assembly GCF_018613795.1). Taxonomy (GTDB): domain Bacteria; phylum Actinomycetota; class Actinomycetes; order Actinomycetales; family Micrococcaceae; genus Arthrobacter. The sequence goes on along the minus strand of NZ_JAGGPN010000043.1, from coordinate 3,237 downwards.
GTGCACCTCCACTCCCAGCGCCAGGGCAAGCTGCGCTGGGACGGGGAGCTCGCGGCCTTCGTGCCGGCCACCGTGGTTCCGAACCAGCAGACCATCGGCTCCGGCCGCGGCAGCTTCGAACTCGCTGACTGCCTGGCCGAGGGCGTCTCGGCCGGAGCTTCGGCGGCCATCGCAGCCGGCTTCGAGTCCGCCGTCGAGCCCTCCGCCCTGACGGAGCCGAAGGCATCCGCCCCGACCCGGCAGCTGTGGCTGGTCCCCGGCCAGACCGGAACCCCCGACGACTGGCACCACCACTTCGTCGACTTCCAGCGTGACCAGTCCGTGGCCGACGTCCTGCGCTCCACCGGCGCCGGCATGCGGTCCGTGGAGCACGTCAAGCGCTACACCTCCATCAGCACCGCCAACGACCAGGGCAAGACGTCCGGCGTGAACGCCATCGGCGTCATCGCCGCGGCACTCCGCCAGGCCGGCGAGGCCTCCCGGGGCATCGGCGACATCGGCACCACCACCTACCGTGCACCGTTCACGCCGGTGGCCTTCGCAGCACTGGCCGGACGCCAGCGCGGGGAGCTGTTCGACCCCGCCCGCGTCACCTCGATCCACCCGTGGCACGTTGCCCAGGGCGCACTGTTCGAGGACGTCGGGCAGTGGAAGCGGCCCTGGTACTACCCGCAGAACGGCGAGGACATGGACGAAGCGGTGCTCCGCGAGTGCGCCGCCGTCCGCGACTCCGTGGGCTTCATGGACGCCACCACCCTCGGCAAGATCGAGATCCGCGGCAAGGACGCCGGTGAGTTCCTGAACCGGATCTACACCAACGCGTTCAAGAAGCTGGCCCCGGGTTCCGCCCGCTACGGCGTCATGTGCCTCTCGGACGGCATGATCTTCGACGACGGCGTGACCCTGCGCCTGGACGAGGAAACCTACTTCATGACCACCACCACCGGCGGCGCCGCCAAGGTGCTGGACTGGCTGGAGGAATGGCTGCAGACCGAATGGCCGGAACTGGACGTGCACTGCACCTCGGTGACCGAACAGTGGAGCACGATCGCCGTCGTCGGACCTAAATCCCGCGACGTCATCGCCAAGGTTGCCCCGGAACTGGCCGCCAACGGCGGCCTGGACGCCGAGGCGTTCCCGTTCATGACCTTCCGCGAAACCACCCTCGCGTCCGGCGTGAAGGCCCGCATCTGCCGGATCTCGTTCTCCGGTGAACTGGCCTACGAAATCAACGTGCCGTCCTGGTACGGGCTGAACACCTGGGAATCCGTGGCCGCGGCCGGCGCCGAATTCAACATCACCCCCTACGGCACCGAAACCATGCACGTGCTGCGCGCCGAGAAGGGCTACCCGATCGTCGGGCAGGACACCGACGGCACCGTCACCCCGCAGGACGCCGGCATGGAATGGATCGTCTCCAAGGCCAAGGACTTCATCGGCAAGCGTTCCTACTCCCGCATCGACCAGCACCGCGATGACCGCAAGCACCTGGTCAGCGTCCTGCCGGTGGACGGCTCGCTGCGGTTGCCGGAAGGAACCCAGCTGATCGAGAAGGGCATCCCGGCGAACCCCGCCTACGGCCCGGTCCCGATGCAGGGCTTCGTGACCTCCAGCTACCACAGTGCCGCCTTGGGCCGGTCGTTCGGCCTGGCCCTGATCAAGAACGGCCGCAACCGGATCGGCGAGACCCTGGTGGCCGCCGCCGGCAACCAGCTCGTCGACGTAGTCGTGGCAGAAACCGTACTGTTTGACCCCGAAGGGACCCGCAAAGATGGCTAACACCGCAGCCTTCACAGGCATCAATGGACTCCGGGAAATTCGCCGCAGCCCAGCCTCACACCTGGCCGAAGCATTCGAGACCGGGTCCGTGCAGGGAACAGTCACCCTCAACGAGGGCCCGTTCCAGACCATGGCCGGCGTCCGCGTGGACCCCGGCTCCGAGGCCGGCACCCGGATCGGCTCCGTCACCGGCGGCCTGCCGGTGCGGTGCGGCGAAGTCCGCGGCACGGACCGGGTCAGCGTCCTGTGGCTCGGCCCGCAGGAGTTCCTGGTCGTGGCGCCGGAAGACGCCCACGATTCCCTGGGCGGGGACCTGATCGGTTCCCTGAAGTCCGCCCTGGGCGACGCCGCCGGGCAGGTGGTGGACCTGTCCGCCAACCGCACCACGTTTGAGCTGTCCGGCCCGCAGGCCCGGGCAGTCCTGGAAAAGGGCTGCGCCCTGGACCTGCACCCGCGCACCCTCAAGCCGGGCACCGCCCTGAACACCGAGGTGGGCAACATCCCGGTGGTCCTGTTCAAGACCGGGGAGGAGAGCTTCCGGCTGTTCCCCCGCGCCTCGTTCGCGGACTACCTGGGCCGCTGGCTCCTGGACGCAATGCGCGAGTACGCCGCGCCAGAGGTCCCCTAAATGGCCCTCAGCGTCCTGGACCTGTTTTCCGTTGGCATCGGGCCCTCGTCCTCACACACGGTCGGCCCGATGCGGGCGGCGAAGCAGTTCGCCGACGGGCTCAAGGGCGGCGGGCTGCTGAGCTCCACCACCCGGGTCCAGGCGGAGCTGTTCGGGTCACTCGGTGCCACCGGCCGGGGCCACGGCTCCGACAAGGCCGTGGTGCTGGGCCTGCAGGGCCTGGACCCGGAAACCGTGGACACCTCCACCGCCGATGACCAGGTGGCAGCCGCCGCCCTGGACGCCGAACTCCGGATCGGCGGGGACCACCGGGTGGACTTCAACTGGGACGAGGACGTGGTGCTGCACCGGCGCAAGTCCCTGCCGGCCCACCCCAACGGCATGACCTTCCGCGCCCTGGACCGCGCCGGCACGGTGCTGAGCGAACGGAGCTTCTACTCCATCGGCGGCGGCTTCGTCGTTGACGGTGATGCCGACGCCGACGCCAAGGTGGTGGCGGACGAAACCCCGCTGCCGTACCCCTTCACCACGGCCGACGAGCTCCTGGAGATCTGCAGCCGCGAAAAGATGTCGATCTCGGACGTGATGCTCGCCAATGAACTGGTGTGGCGCAGCGAGGCGGAGCTCCGCGAGGAGCTGCTGAAGCTGTGGGCCGTCATGCGCGAATGCGTGGACAACGGCTGCGCCGCGGAAGGCATCCTTCCCGGCGGACTGAACGTCAGGCGCCGGGCGCCGTCGCTCTTCCAGACCCTGACGGCGGACACCGGCGTCACCGATCCGCTCCGCGCCATGGAGTGGGTGAACCTCTACGCCCTCGCCGTCAACGAGGA
>NZ_JAGGPN010000042.1 GCF_018613795.1 Arthrobacter sp. ISL-65 | reverse complement strand
GCAACTTTTCAAACTTACCCGCTCGCTTCATCCGAGTCAAATCGGCGGTTTTCATCCGGCCCAGCCTGTTGGCTTCCGGATCACCTTGCCGACTCGCTCCGGGGAGCGGCGCAAAAATAAACTCTACCACTACCTCGGCCGAATGCCAACTGCGCCGGGGCAACGCCGAGGAGGGTCCGGAATCCCATGGGATTCCGGACCCTCCTCTAGAGAAGCAACCACCCGGGTGGCCGGCCTCCGCCGGGTCTTAGACCAGCGGTCCGCCAGGACTTACAGGAGCGTTCCGATGAGCGATGCGTCGGGACTTAGGCGAGGGGCCCGCCGGGCAGAACAGCTTTCCCGGTCCCACCCTTCGGTTCAACACCCCTCGGTTCAACAACTCCGGTCTCAACAACTCCGGTCTCAGCAGACCCGGTCTCAGCGGCCCGGGTACCAGCGGCCCGGGTCTCCGCAGCCGTCGGCCCGGCAAAGATGGAATCAGCCTCCGTAACCTTCGCCCTGGCTGCGGCCGCCGAGGTGATCACGCTGGACTCAGCAGGCTTGAAGTACGCGGCGCCCAGCGGAGGCAGCGTAACCGTAAGAGTTGCCGGCTGGCCGTCCATGCCCTCGTCCTCTGCGGTCAGCGTGCCGCCGTTGAGGACGCCCGATCCGCCGTAGTCCTCGGAGTCTGTGTTCAGGACCTCGGTCCAAGCTCCGCTCGAGGGCACGCCCAGGGCGTACTCCTTGTGCGGGCCGCCGGAGAAGTTGACGGCACAGACCAGCGGGTTGCCCTCGGTGTCCCAACGGACAAAGGTCAGGACGTTGTGGTCAGCGTCGGCCCCGTTGATCCACTGGAACCCGCCGGGCTCGTTGTCCCGGGAGTACAGCGCCGGCGTGGACTTGTACAGCTCATTCAGTTCCTTGAGGAGGAGCTGAACGCCGCGGTGCGCCGGGATGTCGGCGAGCCACCAGTCGAGGCCGTGCTGCTCTGACCACTCGGCTTCCTGGCCGAATTCCGTGCCCATGAAGATCAGCTGTTTGCCCGGGTGCGCCCACTGGTAGCCAAGGAAGGCGCGGAGGTTGGCCAGCTGCTGCCAGCGGTCGCCCGGCATCTTGCGGAGCATGGACCCCTTGCCGTGGACCACCTCATCGTGGCTGATGGGCAGCAGGAAGTTCTCGGTGAAGGCATACACCAGGGAGAACGTGACCGTTCCGTGGTGCCACTTACGGTTGACCGGGTCTTCGGAGGTGTACTTGAGCGAGTCGTGCATCCAGCCCATGTTCCACTTGAGGCCGAAGCCGAGGCCTCCCTGGCTGGTGGGCGCTGTGACGCCGGGGAAGGCGGTGGATTCCTCCGCGATCATCACGGCGCCGGGGTGGGTTTTGTACACCGTGGCATTGGTCTCCTGGAGGAACGAGATGGCCTCCAGGTTTTCACGGCCGCCGAAGCGGTTGGGCTGCCACTGGCCATCTTCCCGCGAGTAGTCCAGATACAGCATGGACGCGACCGCGTCCACGCGCAGGCCGTCGATGTGGAACTCTTCGAGCCAGTACAGCGCGTTGGCCACGAGGAAGTTCCGGACCTCGGTGCGCCCGAAGTCGAAGATGAGGGTGCCCCAGTCCGGGTGCTCGCCAAGGTTCGGGTCAGCGTGTTCGTAGAGCGGCTGCCCGTCAAACTGCGCCAGGGCCCAGTTGTCCTTCGGGAAGTGTGCCGGCACCCAGTCCAGGATCACTCCGATGCCTGCCTGGTGGAGCGAGTCCACGAGGAACCGGAACTCATCGGGATGCCCAAAGCGGGACGTGGGCGCGTAGTAGGAGGTGACCTGGTAGCCCCAGGAGCCGCCGAAGGGATGCTCGGCCACGGGCATGAACTCGACATGGCTGAACCCGAGCCACTTCACGTACTCGACGAGTTCCTTGGCCAGCTCACGGTAGCCCAGGCCCAGGCGCCAGGATCCGAGGTGGACCTCGTAGACGCTCATGGGCGAGTTGTGCGGATCCGCGGCGGCGCGTTCCTTCATCCAGTCCGCGTCCTGGAACCGGTAATGCGACTCGACAACCCTGGACGCGGTGAGCGGCGGCACCTCGGTGCCGAAGGCCAGCGGGTCGGCCTTCTCTACCCAGTAACCGCCCTTGGTTTTGATTTCGTACTTGTAGCAGGCGCCGGCCGGGACACCCGGGATGAACAGTTCCCAGACGCCCGAGGAGCCGAGGGACCGCAGCGAGTTTTCCCGCCCGTCCCAAGCGTTGAAATCGCCCTTGACCCGGACCGCTTCTGCGTTGGGGGCCCACACGGCAAAGGACACGCCGTCAATGTCGCCCATCGAGGACTTGTAGTGCTGCACGTGCGCACCCAGTACGGTCCAGAGCTTCTCGTGGCGTCCTTCACCGATCAGGTGCAGGTCCACTTCGCCCACGGTGGGAAGGTAGCGGTACGGATCGTCCACGGTCACCGGCGCGGCGTCCTCGTACGTCACCTCAAGGCGGTAGTCCGGCACGTGGCCGTGCTGCAACGGCTCCAGCACCGCCACCCAGACGCCGTCGGCCTCGTGGGTCATGGGCACGGTTCCGGCCTGGGTCACCACGTTGACCGCCTCCGCAAGGTGCTTGACGGTGCGGATGGTTACGTGACCGTAGTCGTCCAAATGGGCACCAAGCACCGAGTGCGGCGCGTGGTGTTCACCGGCCCCGACGCGTGAGAGCGTGTGCGCGTCCACGTGCAACGGTGCGTGGGGGCTGTCGGTGTGTGCAGAGCCTGTCATGTTCTTACCTTCCGCTGCTGCTCCGGCCGGTTCGCCGGAGCTTTTAGTGCTGAGGAGCCGCCTGGCCGCATTCACCGGAATGGCCAACCAGCCCGGCCGGTTGCGCAACTCGTACACGACTTCGTAGAGCGCCTTGTCCAGCCACAATGCCACAAAGAGCGGCGACTTACGGTCCACCGTACCGGGAGTTACTTCCGCGTAGCCTGCCAGGAAGGCCTCGGTGCAGTCGTCCACCCAGGACTCAGGGACGCGGACGTCCGGCTGTTCCCTTTCGGCGGCGCCCGCCGCGTAGTCAAAGGAGCGCAGCATGCCCGTCACGTCCCGGAGCGGGTCGTCGGGGAAGTTGCGCTCGGAGATTGGCCGGAGCGGCTCCCCCTCGAAATCGAGGATGGCCCACCGGTCGCGGCCGCCTTCGGCGCTGGGAACCTTTAGGATCTGGCCGAGGTGGAGGTCGCCGTGGATGCGCTGAAGCGCCCCGGCCGGGGTGCCTTCGAGCCGGCTGAGCAGGCTTTCCAGCCCTTCTTCGTAAGGCCCGACGGCGGGTCCCGCCTCCGCCCACGTCTGGCGCACGCGCCGGGCTACTCCGGGGGCAATATCCCCGCCCGGAACCGCTTCGGCCGAAACACCCAGCGTTTCGGCGAGCCTGCGGTGGACTGTGGCCGTCGCATGGCCAAGGGCATGCGCCTCGGCCGTGAAGTCCACTCCCCCGGCCGCCGCGTCAACGGCGAGCCGCCACGCGTCCCGGCCACCGGCCAGGAATTCGTGGGCGACTGCCAGTTCGCCCTGGGCAGGGCCGCCCGATGCGGGCTCGCCCTGGCGAAGTTGCCCTTGCGGGTACCACTCGCCGGTGACCCAGCCCAGCGTGGCGGGGACCTCCGGGGTGCGTGCCGCGGACAGCGCGGCGCCGACCTCCACCTCCGGGTTTCGCCCGGCCGAAAGCACACGGAAGAACTTCACGATGGCCGCGGAGTCGCCGTCGTCCACTATCACCGACGTGTTGGACTGTTCGCCCGACAGGACACGCACCGTCCCGGAGGCCTGCGGCAGCGGCTGGCCGGCCCCGGCAAGGTGGCCGCTGGCGGTGCCGGCGGCTTCCTCCGTCCGCATCAGATCCAGCCATGCGGCAATGAAGGCGGGGTCGTGGACGGCGTCGTAGACCCAGCGGTGCCCCAGTTCGGCGTCGTCGCTTTCACCGATCAGGGCCCGTTCGGCGCCCGGCAGCGGCTGGCTGCGGTAGCTGAGCGGGATCTGGACGACGTCGGTGCGGGAGACGCCTTCGGCCGTTTTGGAGTCAACGGACGCGAGGAACACCTCCAGGCCGGCCTGCCCGGTGGAATCGTCCAGGACCAGGCCGCCCACAGGCGCCAGGGTGAATTCCGGGGACTTCACCGGGAACCACCGCTGGGCCGGAAGCCAGTCGCGGAGCAGTTGTTCGAGTGTGGGTGTCAGTGTTGTTTGGGTCATCTCATCCCTCAATCGACAGTATCGGCATCGCTTGCGTAAAGGGTGAAGCTGGGTTGGAAGCAGTAGCCCGCACGCGCAGCCAGAAGAAGTCATGGCTGCCGAGCGTCAGCGTCAGCTGGCCGTCAGCACTGATGCCGGGGAACGGCTGGCCTCCGAAGACGTCCCGCAGGCCCCGCCCGGAAAAGTCCGGAAGCCTCAGCGTGGTGGACACCGGATGCTGGGAAAGGTTGAAGACGCACAGGATGGATTCCGCCGGTTCGCCGGCTGCGTTGCCCTCCGGCAGTTCGCGGAGATAGGCCAGCACCACCTCGTGGTCCGCCTCCACATGCTTGAACGCCCCGAGTCCGAACGCCGGGTGGTTTTTCCGCACGCTGAGGATCTGCCGGGTCCAGCGCAGCAGCGATCCGGAATGGGCGGCCTCGGCCTCCACGTTCGCCATGGCGTAGTTGTAGACCAGCGACTGAATCACCGGGAGGTACAGCTTGCCCGGGTCGGCGTTGGAGAAGCCGGCGTTGCGGTCGGGGTTCCACTGCATGGGGGTGCGGACGGCGTCACGGTCCTCGAGCCAGATGTTGTCGCCCATCCCGATCTCGTCCCCGTAGTACAGGAAGGGGCTCCCCGGCAGGGACAGCAGCAGGGCGTTGATGAGCTCGATTTCCGCCCTGGAGTTGTCCAGCAGCGGCGCTAGCCTGCGCCGGATGCCGATGTTGGCCCGCATGCGCGGGTCCGGCGCGTACCAGCCGAGCATGGCGGCCCGCTCATCGGCTGTGACCATTTCCAGCGTCAGCTCGTCGTGGTTGCGCAGGAAGGTTCCCCACTGCGCGCCGGCGGGGATGGCCGGGGTGTCGTGCATCGTCTCGATGATGGGGGCCGCCTTCTGGTCACGCAGCGCGTAGTAGAGCCGCGGCATGATCGGGAAGTGGAAGGCCATGTGGCATTCCGGTTCCTCCTCGGTGCCGAAGTACTCCACCACCTCGTTGGGCGGCTGGTTGGCCTCGGCGATGATGACGCGGCCGGGGTAGCTCTCGTCCACCATCTTCCGCAGCTTGCGCAGGAACTCGTGCGTGGCCGGGAGGTTTTCGCAGTTGGTCCCCTCCTCCTCGAACAGGTACGGAATGGCGTCCGCCCGGAACCCGTCGATCCCCTGGTCCAGCCAGAACCGCACGACGTCGAACACAGCGTCGATGACCTTCGGGTTCTCGAAGTTCAGGTCGGGCTGGTGGCTGAAGAACCGGTGCCAGAAGAACTGCCGCCGGATGGGGTCGAAGGTCCAGTTGGATTCCTCCGTGTCCACGAAGATGATGCGCGCGTCCTGGTATTTCTCGTCCGTGTCACTCCACACGTAGAAGTCACCGAAGGGACCGTCAGGGTCCTTCCTGGACTCCTGGAACCAGGGGTGCTGGTCTGAGGTGTGGTTCAGCGGGAGGTCGATGATGACCCGGACGCCGCGTGCATGCGCCTCGGCAACCAGCCGCTTGAAGTCGCTGATGGTGCCGAACTCGTCCAGGACGGAGTTGTAGTCCGAGATGTCATACCCGCCGTCCCGCAGGGGTGACTGGAAGAACGGCGGCAGCCACAGGCAGTCCACGCCCAGCCACTGCAGGTAGTCCAGCTTCTCGATCAGCCCGTGGAAGTCGCCCGAACCATCGCCGTTGGCGTCCGCAAAGCCCCGAACCAGCACTTCGTAGAACACCGCTTTCCGGTACCACAGCGGATCATGCTGCAAACCCGGTGCATTCAGCTCAAACGTGCTCTTGGGGGTGAAGTGTTTGGTGGGGCTCTGCGGACTGAAACTCACTGGCGGCTACCTCCGGATGCTCAGGATGTGTACAGGTTCAACATGTGCATCCAGCCTCACGTAGTTGTACTCCCCCCATTCCCACGACTCGCCGGAGATCAGGTCATCCACCCAGAATCCGCCGTTCGGGGTGAGGTCGGCCGGGTCGAGCCCCAGCGCGGACAGATCCAGCGACACCATGCCTTCCCTCGCACTGTGCGGGTCCACGTTGGCCACCACGATGATGGTGTCCCTCGTGCCGTCCGGGAGAGTCTTGTGCTTGGAGTAGACGACCGTGGCATCGTCCGTGCTTTGGTGCACGGTGAGGTTCTGCAGATCCCCCAGCGCCGGGTGGGCCTTGCGGATTTCGTTGAGCCTGGTCAGGTACGGCGCGAGGGTCCGGCCGGAGGCGGAGGCAGCGTCCCAGTCGCGGGCCTTGTACTCGAACTTCTCGTTGTCGATGTACTCCTCGGCACCGGGCCGGGCCACGTGCTCGTACAGTTCGTAGCCGGCGTACACGCCCCACAGCGGGCTCGCGGTTGCCGCCAGGGCAGCACGGATCTTGAACGCCGCCGGCCCGCCGTACTGCAGGTACTCGGTGAGGATGTCCGGGGTGTTGACGAAGAAGTTGGGCCGGAAGAAGGCAGCCGACTCGCGGCTCACGTGGTGGAAGTACTCCTCGAGTTCCTTCTTGGTGTTGCGCCACGTGAAGTAGGTGTAGGACTGCTGGAAGCCTGCCCTGCCCAGCGCGTGCATCATGGCGGGACGGGTGAAGGCCTCGGCCAGGAAGACGACGTCGGGGTCCTTCTTGTTCACCTTGCCGATGAGCCACTCCCAGAACCACACCGGCTTGGTGTGCGGGTTGTCCACCCGGAAGATCTTCACGCCGTGGCTGACCCATAGCTGGACGATCCGCAGGATTTCCTTGGACAGGCCCTCAGGGTCGTTGTCGAAGTTGAGCGGGAAGATGTCCTGGTACTTCTTCGGCGGATTTTCGGCATACGCGATGCTGCCGTCCACGCGGGTGGTGAACCATTCCGGGTGCTCGGTGACCCAGGGGTGGTCCGGGGCGGCCTGGAGTGCCAAATCGAGCGCTACTTCCAGGTTGAGCTCATTCGCCCGCGCCACGAAGGCGTCGAAGTCCTCGAAGGTTCCGAGGTCGGGGTGGATGGCGTCGTGCCCGCCTTCCTTGGCGCCAATGGCCCACGGCGACCCGGGATCGTTTGGGCCGGCGATCAGCGTGTTGTTGGGGCCCTTGCGGTGCTGCACGCCAATCGGGTGGATCGGCGGCATGTAGATGACGTCAAAGCCCATGCCGGCCACGGCATCAAGCCGGTTGGCGGCGGTCCGGAAATTGCCGGACGTCCAGGCGCCCGTGCCGGGGTCGCGCACCGCGCCCTCGGAGCGCGGGAAGAACTCGTACCAGGACCCGCGGCCTGCGCGGTCCCGCTCTACGAGCAGGGGAAACGGTTCGGAGACGGTGACAAGCTCACGGATCGGCTCGCGCTCAACCACGCCGGCGACGTCCCGGCTGAAACCTGCGGCCAGGCGGTCCTCGGGCGACAAGGAGGTGTCCGAAAGGATGGTGGCTGCAGAGCGCAGCGTCTGCCGGTCGGCATCGTTCCGGTCCGGCTCCTCGGCGGCCTCCAACAGCAGCGCGGACCCCTCCGCAAGCATCAGCTCGACGTCGATGCCCGCGTCCACCTTGACCTCGGCGTTGTGGTGCCACGTGCCGTAGCGGTCATGCCAGGCCTCGATGACGAACGACCAGTTCCCGGTGGATTCCGGGGTGAGCAGGCCTTCCCAAAGGTCGGTTCCCTTGCCCCGGTCCCCGGACGGCGGCTGGAGCCGGACCCGCTGGCGCTCGTTGCCCTTCGGATCCAGGAGGACCGCACTGACGCCCAATTGGTCGTGGCCCTCGCGGAAGGACCTGGCGCTGACCACGATTCCTTCACCGGGCAGCGCCTTGGCCGGGAACTTCCCCCCTTCGACAACAGGCTGAACGTCGGTGATAGGGAAACGGCCAAACCGAAGGCCTTCCGTGATCGAAACTTTCGGCGTTTGCTTTGCTGGGGCACTGGTTCGCGTGTTAGTCGTCACAGCCTCGACGTTAGCGAGAAATGGGGCGAATTGCTAAGCCTGCGAACTTAATTACTGAAGCGATTCGTCATTTACCGGAAAGTAATCAAAAGCGGTTCCTGCCGTTCACCCAGTCGGTTAGTGTGGCGCAGGTGAAGGCAATCCGCAGATTTACCGTCCGTACCGTTCTTCCCGAGCCGATCCGGCCGCTGGCCCGGTTGGCGACCAACCTGCGCTGGTCCTGGCACCGGCCCACCCGGGAACTGTTCGAAAGCCTGAACCCGCGCGTCTGGGCCCAATGCGGCAATGACCCGGTCAGCTTCCTAGGCCTGGTGGGCCGTGAGGAGATGCACCGGCTCGCGATAGACCAGGCCGTGGTGGCCCGGGTGCAGGCGGCAGCCGCGGACCTGGACCGGTACCTCACGGAACCCCGCTGGTACCAGGGGCTGGGCAGCGACGCCCCCGCCTCAATCGCCTACTTCTCCCCCGAGTTCGGCATCACCGAAGTCCTGCCGCAATATTCGGGCGGCCTCGGCATCCTCGCCGGCGACCACCTGAAGGCCGCCTCCGACCTCGGCGTGCCGCTGATCGGCGTCGGGCTGCTCTACCAGGCCGGCTACTTCAAGCAGTCACTCTCCCGGGACGCCTGGCAGCAGGAGACCTACCCAGTCATCGACCCCGACGGCCTGCCCCTGACGCTGCTGCGGGAGCCCGCCGCGGACGGCAACGGCAAGCCGCTGGAGATCTCCCTGCCTCTGCCCAACGGGCGGCACCTTGCGGCACACATCTGGCGTGCCGACGTCGGACGCGTCCCCCTCCTGCTGCTGGACTCCAACGTTCCCGGAAACGACGACGCCGCCCGCAGCATCACCGACCGCCTGTACGGCGGCGGCGGCGACCACCGGCTGCAGCAGGAACTGCTGCTGGGCATGGGCGGGGTCAAGGCGCTGCGCGCCTACCAGAAGCTCACCGGCACGCCCGCGCCCGAGGTGTTCCACACGAATGAGGGCCACGCCGGATTCCTCGGCGTCGAACGGATCCAGGAGCTGATGGCCGGCGAGCAGGCGCTGACCTTCGACGAGGCCCTCGCCGCCGGACGCTCGTCCACGGTGTTTACAACCCACACGCCTGTTCCGGCCGGCATCGACCGATTCGAAGCCGCACAGATCCAGCACTTCTTCGAAGCCGGCCTGGCGCCGGACGTTCCCACGTCGCGGATCCTCGACCTGGGCCGGGAGAACTTCAGCGAGGGCAACCCCTTCGTCTTCAACATGGCCGTGATGGGCCTGCGCCTCGCACAGCGGGCCAACGGTGTTGCCAAGCTCCACGGCGAAGTCTCGCGCGGCATGTTCTCGGCGCTGTGGCCGGGATTCGACCACTCGGAGGTGCCCATCACCTCCGTGACCAACGGCGTGCACGTGCCAACCTGGGTTGATCCCCGGATCGCGAAACTCGCCCGTGAGCGGTTTGGACCCGAAGCTGAGGTGATGGGCCGCTGGGACCTCGCCTACAACGTCTCCGACGCCGAGGTGTGGGCGCTCCGGCGTGAGATGCGCGTTTCCCTCGTGGAGGATGTGCGGCGCCGGCTGCGGGCTGCGTGGAAAAAGCGCGGCGCAGCCGATGCCGAGCTGGCGTGGACGGACTCGGTGCTGGACCCGGACGTCCTGACCATCGGGTTCGCCCGGCGCGTGCCCACGTACAAGCGGCTGACCCTCATGCTGCGTGACCCGGAGCGCTTGAAGGCGCTGCTGCTGCACAAGGAACACCCCATCCAGCTGGTCATCGCGGGCAAGTCCCACCCGGCGGACGACGCAGGCAAGAAGATGATCCAGGACCTGGTCCGCTTCACTGACGATCCCGCCGTCCGGCACCGCATCGTCTTCCTGCCGAACTACGACATCGCCATGGCCCGGACGCTGTTCCCGGGCTGCGACGTCTGGCTGAACAACCCGCTGCGGCCGCTCGAAGCCTGCGGCACCTCCGGCATGAAGGCCGCGATCAACGGGTCGCTGAACCTGTCCGTCCTGGACGGCTGGTGGGATGAGATGTACGACGGCGAAAACGGCTGGGCGATCCCCACCGCCAACAACGGCGCGTCCGCCGATGAGCGCGACGACATCGAGGCCGCGGCGCTGTACGAGCTGCTCGAGACGCAGGTGGCGCCGCGGTTCTACGGCAACACCGTCTCCGAAGCGGCCGGCGCCGCAGGGCCGTCCGAGTCCGGCCACGAGAAGATCCCCACCCACTGGGTCTCCATGATCAAGCACACGCTGGCCCATCTGGGCCCGGCGGTCTCGGCCGAACGGATGCTGCAGGACTACGTCAACGTCCTGTACCGGCCCGCGGCGGTTTCGGGACGCGAAGCGGTGGCAGGCTCCTACGCTCAGGCCAAGGCGCTGGCGGCGTGGGTCGCCAAGGTCCGGGCGGCCTGGCCCCAGCTGCACGTGGAGCACGTGGACTCGCTGGGCGTCTCGGAGGACCCGCAGATCGGTGACACCCTCCAGGTCCACGCCTACGTGGGACTGCACAACCTGTCCCCGCAGGACGTGGCGGTGGAGGTGGCGTACGGGCAGGCAGCCGAAAGCGACGAACTCGCCAACGTGACCATGGTGGAACTGGAAGCCAAGGAGGAGCTCGGAAACGGACGCCACCTCTTCGCCGGGTCCGTCGTCATCGACCGCTCCGGGTCCTTCGGCTACACCGTGCGAGTGCTCCCCAAGCATGACGCCCTCGCGTCCAAGGCTGAGCTGGGGCTGATCGTCAACGCGTAGGTCCGCTAGCCCGACGCCGAACTCCGCGGCGGGCTAGATCAGCACGGCCATAACGGCAAGGTCCTTGCCGGCGTAGCTCTCGGCGTCCTGGAGGATCTCGCAGATAACGCCGAACGAGCGGTCGGCGCGGAAGGCCGCGGGGACCTGCCAGATCACGGTCAGGGGCTTCGCGCCGTCGTCGGAAATGGCGTCGGCGAACTCATGCAGGGAGTCGTTGAGCGCATCGAAGTTCACGCCGAAGTGCTCCGGAAAATCCAGGGCCTCGCCGAAGGCGGCGAGCACGGACTTCTTGGAGTCGGCGGCAGGGACCAGCAGGCTCCGGCGGCCGGCGTCGGCCACCTGCTCCCGGAGTTCTTCGAGGGTCCAGGTGTCGCCGGAATAGATCTTCATGGTGCTATTTGCCTTCTGCTATGAACTTGAACGATTCGTAGTGGTCCGGCGTGTAGTACTTGTCGCCGGACTGTCCTGCCACGATCCTGCGGGCGCCCCGGTCCGACTCGCCGGGCGTCGGCACCGTGTACTCCTTGTAATATCCGCCGGCCTTGCGGGGCAGAATGCGCTCGAAGTTGCCGAACGTCACCCCGTCGCGGGTGTACGGGTAGGGGCCGCCCTGCCGGATCAGGGCGAGGGTCCGCCGTCCTTCGGCCGGCAGCTGGGACTCCCGGATGGCGGGGAGGCCGGACACGTTCGGGACGCCAGTCCCCATGCCGGCCGACGGCGGCGCTGCGGCGGGTGCCGATGTCGGACGCGCGGTGGGTGCCGACGTCGCCGTTCCCTGCGGACCCGCAGCGGGCGGTGTGCCGCCCGGCGCGATGAAAAGGTTGAAGACCGCGAGGGCAGCCACGGCAAGCCCCAGCAGCAGCGTTCCGATAGTCCAACGCCTGCGCATGCCCGTTTCCCTGTAAGTTATGTGCGGTAAATGTTGATGGTGTAGGCCTGCACCTCGTCAGGCTCGCCGGAAACGACCAGGGCGCCCTGGCGCCGGTCGTGGAGCTCGGACGTGGTGAGGCGCAGATCGAAGACCCGCTTGCCGGTGCCGTCGTCGTTGGTGACCTGCGGAAGGGTGACCTCGATATCCTCGGGACCGCCGTTGACCACGATGAGCCCGGCCACGTGCCCGTCATCGGAACCGAGCAGCAGCTGAACCACCCGGTTTCCCGAATCGTTCCACCGTTCCATGGTCATGGGCTGCCCGCCCTGGTCATACCAGTACAGGTAGGAGCGGGCGTCGCGGACGGGGTAGTTGTGCGGCTGGGCGGTCAGGAACTCCTTGCGGAGCCGGATAACGCGCTTGGTGCTCCGCAACATCGCATGGGATTCCGGCGTGCTGGTCCAGTCAACCCAGGTGAGGGGATTGTCCTGGCAGTACGCGTTGTTGTTGCCCTGCTGGGTGCGCCCGAGCTCGTCCCCAGCCGTGATCATGGGAACGCCGAGGGAAATCATGAGCGAGGCCATGAGGTTGCGCTTGCTCTGGGCGCGGCGCGCCAGGATGCCCTCGTCCTCGGTGCGTCCTTCGAAGCCGTGGTTGTAGCTGCGGTTGTCGCCGTGCCCGTCCCGGTTCTGCTCACCGTTCGCCTCGTTGTGCTTGCGGTCGTAGGACACGAGGTCGGTCATGGTGAAGCCGTCGTGGGCGGTGATGTAGTTCAGCGAGGCCAGCCGCGAGCGGCCCGACGGTTCGAACAGGCTCGCCGAGCCGGACAGGGCATCGGCCAGCCGGGCCACGGAGGCGCCCCGGCCGCCGTTGTCGAGCGCTGCACGGTCCGCCACCCAGAAGGAGCGCACGGCGTCGCGGTAGTGGTCGTTCCAATCCACCCAGCCGCTGGGGAACCGGCCGGTCTGCCAGCCGCCGTAGCCCACGTCCCACGGTTCGGCGATCAGTTTGACGCGGGAGAGCACTGGGTCCGCGGCGACCGCCACGAGGAAGGGGTGGTGGGGGTCAAACTCGTTGGCTGCGTTCCTGCAGAGCGTGACCGCCAGGTCGAAGCGGAAACCGTCGATATGGAACTCGTCCACCCAGTACCGCAGGGAGTCCAGCACCATCTGGATAACGCGGGGTTCGCCGAAGTTAAGGGTGTTGCCGCAGCCTGTGGTGTCGACGTATCTTCCGTTGCCGTCGGTGCGGTAGTACTTCTGCTCGCCGAGGCCCCGGAAGCTCAGGGTGTGGCCGTCGGGCCCGCCTTCGGCCGTGTGGTTGTAGACGACGTCAAGGATGACCTCGAGGCCGGCCGCATGCAGCAGCTTGACCATTCCCTTGAACTCGTCCTGGACGGCCTGCGGCCCGGCTTCCTGGGCCGACTTGGTGGCGTACCCGGGGTACGGGGCAAAGAACGCTGCCGTGTTGTAACCCCAATAGTTGGTGAGGCCGAGGTTCTGGAGGTGTGGCTCGTCCAGGTGGAAATGCACGGGCAGCAGCTGCAGCGCTGTGATGCCGAGACCGGTGAGGTGCTCGATCATCGCGGGGTGGGCCATGCCGGCGTACGTGCCGCGCAGGGCCTCCGGGATGTCCGGATGGAGCATGCTCTGTCCGCGGACGTGTGCCTCGTAGACGATGGTGTTGCGCCACGGTGTATTCGGTTTCTCGTCAGCGGCCCAGTCGAAGTCAGAAGACATCCTGACGCTGGTCAGGAATCCGTCGCGTTCGTCGACGGCCCGGCCGTAAGGGTCCAGCAACAGCGGTTGCCGGCTGCCGCCGTCGTCGTCAAAATCAACCGTGAAAACCGCAAGCGGCAGGACCTCTTCGCCCTTGGGGGCTGCGCGGAAGCCGTACCGTGAGCCCACGGGGAATCCGTCCACCACGCCGTGGTGGACGCCGTTCGGAAGGCCGGACAGGGTCTGAAGGCGCCAGCTTTGGCCGGGCGCCTGGTAAGCCACCTCCAGCTTGGTGATGCCGGGCGCATAAACGGCGACCCTTGCACGGCCGCTTGATGCCCCGTCTCCGCCGGGAACTTGGCGCGCTTCGCTGACCCCGAGGGGAAAGGCCTGGGGGTCGTCCGCCGTCAAGGCTGTGTCTAAAAGGGGCATTACCATCAATTAAAGCTTATCTGTCACAGCGAAATAGCTGATCTATTCCGGCATGTTACGCATGCGGGGAACGTGGCGGTACCGCTGAACGCTGTAATGACGCACCGACGTGGAGGTTTTCGTGAAGATTGCATTGGCTCAAGTCATCACCGGCAGGGATGTGGCCGGGAACCTCACCGTGGTCGAGGAATATGCCCGCCGCGCCAAGGACGGGGGCGCCGAGATCGTCGTTTTCCCCGAGGCCACGATGCGGGCATTCGGCAATTCCCTGCTGGACATCGCCGAGCCTTTGGACGGCCCCTGGGCCAGCCGCGTCCGCTCGATCGCTGACCAGTTGGGGATAGTAATCGTTGCCGGAATGTTCACCCCAGGTTCATCGCCGTCCGAAGGGCAGACAAAAGTCCGCAATACGCTGCTGGTGGCCGGGCCGGGCGTGGACGCCAGCTACGACAAGGTGCACCTGTTCGACGCCTTCGGGTTCCTGGAGTCGGACACCGTGGACGCTGGGACCGGCCCCGTAACGTTCGACGTCGGCGGCCTCACCTTTGGCTTGGCCACCTGCTACGACATCCGCTTCCCGGCCCTCTTCACGGCCAACGCTGATCGCGGAGCCGTTGCCAACATCGTCTGCGCGTCCTGGGGCTCCGGCCCGGGCAAGGTTGACCAGTGGCAGCTCCTTGCCCGTGCCCGCGCCGTGGACACCACCACCTACGTCCTCGCCTGCGGCCAGGGAGATCCCGCCACCCAGGGCATCGAACCCCGGGGCGCGGCGCCCACGGGCGTGGGGCACAGTGCGGTCGTCTCGCCTTTCGGGCAGGTCCTCGAAGAGCTCGACGGCGCCCCCGGCCTCCTGTTCGCCGACCTGGACCCCGCTCTGGTCAAGGAAGCCCGCACCAAGCTCCCGGTCCTGGCCAACCGCCGGGAGTTTTAGGGGACAAAACCCTTCCTCAGATCTTGCAGGAATAACACTGACCCTCCTGCAGATCCTGCCGCTTTAAACGAAACGCTTCCGCACCAAGGTGCGGAAGCGTTTGCCGTTTCCCTGCGGAAGCTGAGGAAGCGTTTGCCGTTTCCCTGCGAAAGCTGAGGGAGCGTTTGCCGTGGTTACATGGCGGCGCGCTGGCGGGAGACTTCGTAGAGGGAGATGCCGACCGCCATGGAGGCGTTCAGGGATTCCATGGCGGAGTCGATCGGGATGGAAACGATCTGGTCGCAGTTCTCCCGGACGAGGCGGCTGAGGCCCTTGCCCTCGGAGCCGACCACGATGCACACGGGTTCGGTGGCAACGGTGAGATCCGGCAGCGAGACGTCGCCGTCGCCGTCGAGTCCCAGCACGAAGACGCCCATGTCCTTGAACTGCTTGATGGCGTTGTTCAGGTTGGAGGCGCGGGCCACAGGAACGCGGACCGCGGCGCCGGCGCTGGTCTTCCATGCGGCGGCCGTGACGCCCACGGAGCGGCGCTCAGGGACGATGACACCGTGGCCGCTGAAAGCCGAGACCGAGCGGATGATCGCGCCGAGGTTGCGGGGGTCGGTGATGCCGTCCAGGGCAACGAAGAGGGGTGCGTTCGCGATGTGTCCCTTCTTCCAGCCTTCCACTGTCTCTTCGGCCAGGTCGTAGGCGTCCTGGTACTCGTACGGGGGAATCTGCAGCACGAGCCCCTGATGCACGGCGTCGTCGGTCATCCGGTCCAGCTCGGGCTTGCCGGTTTCCAGCAGCGGAATGCCCCGTTCGGCGGCGATCTTCAGCGACTCCTTGACGCGGTCGTCCATCTCAATGCGGATGGCCACGTGCAGCGCCTTGGCCGGAATGCCGGCGCGCAGGGCCTCTACGACGGAGTTGCGGCCGGTGACGACCTCTTCGGTGGCGCGCCCCTTCGGGCCCGACCGGGCACCGGCACTGCGGGTGCCGCCTGCACCAGCGGGTCGCTTTGCTGCGGAGCGCTCCGCGAGCTGCTTGCTCTTGTGCGCCTTGTGGTAGGGGCGGTCCTCGGCCTTGGGGGTTGGCCCCTTGCCTTCGAGAGCCTTGCGGCCGTGGCCACCGGTTCCGGTGGTGGGGCCCTTCTTGAGCTTGCGGACTGCGCCCGGGCGACCTTTGTTGGCCATGAATTCCACCCTTGGTTGTATTGAGTAAGTCTGGACTCCAGTCTACTGACTGACCTCAAATCGTTGACCGGGCGGGCGCTGACCCCCGGAGGCTAGCCGCGCTGCAGGCTCCAGGTGGCGCCGTCAGCGTTGTCTTCGACCAGGACGCCGGCCGCCGCAAGGGTGTCCCGGATTGCGTCGGAGGCAGCCCAGTCCTTCTTGGAACGGGCCTCGGCGCGGGCGGCGAGTTGCGCTTCAATGAGCGTCCCGAGCGCACTGGTGGCCTGGTCGTCGACGGCGGGCTGCGCGGCTTCGCTGATGCCCAGGACCCTGAGCATGTCGGTCACGCTGGCCAGGGCCTGCCGCGTCGCCGTCAGGTCGCCATCGGTGAGGGCCGAGTTTCCGGCGCGGACTGTGTCGTGCAGCGCCGCAAGGGCCTGCGGCACGTTGAGGTCGTCGTCCATTGCAGCGGCGAACGCCTCCGGAACGGTGCCGTCGCTGCCAAACAGCAGGGCGCCGTCGTTGGACAGCGCGCGGACGGCGCGGGCGACGAAACCGTCAATGCGTTCGACGGCGGCCGCGGCCTCCTGCAGCGACGTCGGCTGGTAGTCCAGCACAGAGCGGTACTGTGCCTGGCCCAGGTAGTAACGGACCACGCGCGGCGGCGCGATTTCCAGCATCTCGGCCGGGCTGACGGTGTTGCCGACGGACTTCGACATTTTTTCGCCCTGGTAGGTGACCATGCCGTTGTGCATCCAGAAGTTGGCGAAGCCGTGGCCTGCAGCCTGGGACTGCGCCATCTCGTTTTCGTGGTGCGGGAAGCGCAGGTCCAGGCCGCCGCCGTGGATGTCGAATTCGGTGCCAAGGTATTTCGTGACCATCGCCGAGCATTCGAGGTGCCAGCCCGGCCGGCCGGCCCCCCACGGCGAAACCCAGCTCGCCGTCGTCGGCTCCCCCTCCTTGTAGCCCTTCCAGAGGGCAAAGTCCCGGGGGTCCTTTTTGCCGCGCGGGTCGGCGTCCGCGGCGCCCTGCATGTCATCGATCTTCTGCCGTGTCAGCGCGCCGTACTTGTTCCAGGAGCGCACGTCGAAGTAGACGTCCCCGGAGCCGTCGAGGGCGGGGTACGCGTGCCCGCGGTCGATGAGCTGCTGGATCAGTGCGTGCATCTCCGGGATGTGGCCGGTTGCCCGCGGCTCGTACGTTGGCCGGGACACGCCGAGGGTGTCGTAGGCCTTGAGGAACTCCTGCTCGTAGCGGTAGGCCAGCGCCCACCATTCCTCCTCCGGCACGGCGCCGGGCTCCTGCTCGAAGTCGGGATGGAAGGATGCCTCGGACTTCGCGAGGATCTTGTCGTCGATGTCGGTGACGTTGCGGACCACCGTGACGCGGAAGCCGCGGTACTCAAGCCAGCGGGTGAGCTGGTCGAAGGCGATGGCGGAGCGGATGTGCCCCACATGCGGCATTCCCTGCACCGTGGCACCGCAGTAATACAGGCTTACCTTTCCCGGTACCAGGGGAACGAAGTCGCGGACTTCGGCGGATGCAGTGTCGTAAAAGCGCAGGGTCACCGCTCCAGATTAGCCGATGCCAATGTCCCCGCTTACTTGCAGACTTCGCCGATCCGGTTGTTCTGCTTGGCGAGTTCAGCCGTCTGCTCCGAACTCTTGTTTCCCAGCGAGGTGCCGGCCACCTGCTTCATGATGTCGGCCATCTTCTGGATGGGGTCGGCGACGTCCTGGGCCACCTTGTCGGCGACTTCCTGGTAGTGCTTGGCGATCTGGTCTGCCTGCTGCTGCTGGTTGCCCGTGGGCTTGAACGTGTCGCCCTGCAGGAACTTGCAGCTCTCCTCCACGCTCATGCGGGGGCTGCCGGCACAGCCGGCCAGAAGCATCCCTGCGATCACGACGGCGGGAAGCAGCTTTTTCACGGCGGGTCTCCTGAGATTGCGGTACTGGTACTTATTCCAGCGTAGGCGATTTGGCTGCAGGTGCGGACAGCCGCCCTGCAGGCCGGTTACACCGGGGGCAGCTACGCTGCCGGGTAGACCAGGGCCGTGGCTACTGCGGAAATGCCTTCGCCGCGGCCGGTGAAGCCGAGGCCGTCGCTGGTGGTGGCCGTAACGCTGACCGGGGCTCCTGCGGCCTCGGTGAGGACTCGCTGGGACTCTTCCCGGCGCGGGCCGAACTTGGGCCGGTTGCCCACGAACTGCACCGCGATATTGCCGATCTCGAAGCCCGCTGCCCTGACGATCCGGGCTGCTTCGGCCAGAAGCGTGACTCCGGAGGCCCCGGCGAATTCGGGCCGGTCTGTGCCGAAGTGAGTGCCCAGATCACCGATTCCGCAGGCGGAGAAAAGTGCGTCGGCGGCGGCGTGCGCTACGGGATCGCCGTCGGAATGGCCGGCGAGGCCCTGCTGCCCCTCCCAGAAAAGCCCGCCCAGCCAGAGCGGCTGCGGGTCGCTGTCCGGGGCAAAGGCGTGCACGTCGATGCCGATGCCTGTCCGGGGCAGGAGTACCGGGGTCCGCGAAGCGTTGTGGGTCATGGCACCTTCAGTCATGTGGTTTGTCAGCCTTCCACCCAGCGGGCGCCGAGGGGTCCCTCGAGCAGGCCCTCGGCGATGATGAGGTCCAGCGGTGTGGTGATTTTCAGGGACTGGCTGGCTCCCCGGACGGCGTGCACCGGCACGCCAAGAAGCTCCACCAGCATGGCGTCGTCGGTCACCGCGGCGGCCTGGCGCTCATCGAAGCCTAAGGCCGCTTCGTGTGCCCGCCGCAGCACGGAGACCTTGAAGCCCTGCGGTGTCTGGACTGCCCGTAGCTCCTCGCGGGGGGCGGTTCCGGTGACGAGTTCTGGTGCGATGTCCGTGGCCGGCCCCTCGGTGGCGGCGACCGTCTTGACGGTATCCACCACCGGAATCACAGGAATCACCGCATCGGCGCCGGCAGCCAGAGCCTGGGCCACCCGGTGGAAAACCTTCTCCGGCGTCAGGGCGCGGGCGGCGTCATGGACCAGAACCGCTTCCGTGCCGTCCTCGATGGCGGCCAGAGCGGAACGGACGGAATCCGCCCGGGACGCGCCGCCGTCGACCATGGTGAGGAGCGGGCCGCCGTCGACCAGCTCCACCCGGAAGTCTTCGCAGAGCCGGCGGAGTTCCTCATCACCGGCCGGCAGCGCGATGCAGACCTGGCTGGCAATGCCTGCCGCGACGATCCCGCGGAGCGCGTGCATCAGGATCGGTTCACCACCCAACGGCACGGCGGCCTTCGGCATGCCATACCCCAGCCTCTGCCCGGACCCGGCGGCGACGAGGATCACGGCTGTCACGGGGAGCTTGGGTGCAGTGTTCATGCGCTCTAGCCTACGTCCCACCCGCACTCCCCCTCCATCACCCAACTGCTCCCCCATCTGGGTAGCAGCTGCGGGCGTTCTCACCGCTGGGAACGCCATCAGCTGCTACCTAGATGGGTGTTTTTGGGCCGGGTAATTTTGGGCAAGAAGAAACCCCGGCGGCACTTTGCCACCGGGGTTCAATTCTTGTCAGGAAGCCAAGACCTCGTCGAGAACGCTCGCAGCCTTCTCTTCGTCGGTCTTTTCAGCCAGGGCCAATTCTGAGATCAGAATCTGCCGGGCCTTGGCCAGCATTCGCTTCTCGCCTGCGGAAAGGCCCCGGTCGTGATCCCGGCGCCACAGGTCGCGAACGACCTCTGCAACCTTGATGACGTCGCCGGAAGCAAGCTTCTCCAGATTTGCCTTGTAACGACGCGACCAGTTGGTGGGCTCCTCAGTGAACTCGGCGCGGAGCACATCAAACACGTGCTCCAAACCGTCTTTGCCCACTACGTCGCGAACCCCAACAAGGTCAACGTTCTCTGCTGGAACTTCAATGGTCAGATCACCCTGAGCCACCTTGAGCTTGAGATACATCTTCTCTTCGCCCTTGACAGTGCGCATCTTGATCTCTTCAATTTTTGCTGCACCGTGGTGAGGGTAAACTACTGTCTCGCCGACCTCAAAAACCATGTGGACTTTCCCCTTTCCCGCAGACCAGTTTATCACGATTAAGGCATATGACTGGCATGGAAACGGTCCCGGAACCCCGTAAATCCGCGGAAAATGGCCGAAATCATCCACCCAGACCCCTTGACGAACGCGAACAATAGTGCATCGCATGCAGGCCCACAAGCGTTACGCGCGGGTAGTTGCGGGTCTCCGTCGACGGCTTCAGGCCCCCCTGAAGCGGCGTCGGAGGGGCCGGTCATGTGGAGGGGCCGAATCCTTGTTTGGCGCTCTTTGCCGATAGGCTATGCCTGAAAACTGTTTCAAGACTTTTCGAGGAGTGCGTGACGTGCGTTTCACTGCGATGAACCGGGGCCAGAGCGGCAAGATGGCAATGGCGGCAGCCGCCTTGAGCGCCGGCCTGCTGGCCCTGACGGGCTGCGGCTACGTCAACGCCCAGCAGACCTCTCACCAGTACGCTGCCTCCGACGGAACCCGCGCCGAGGTCGGACCGGTGCAGCTGCGCAACATGCTGATCGTTTCCGCGGGCGAGAACCAGCCGGGCCGCGTCATCGGCGCCGTCTACAACTCCTCTTCGAAGGACGTCAAGGTCACCCTTAAGGGAGCCGAAGGCGCGCAGACCGAAGTTCCGGTGAAGCAGAACTCCTACACCTTGCTCAACGAATCCGCGGACGAAGCCATCCTGAGCACGTCCGGCGGCAAACCCGGATCCCTCGTGGACGTCCAGGTGACCGAGGACGGCACCAACGTCAACAAGACCGTGAAGATTCCTGTGGTGGACGGCACGCTGAAGGAATACGCCGCCTACCTGCCCGGCGGCACGCCGAGCCAGACCGCAACGCCGGGTGAAACTGCAACGCCGAGCGACACTGCCTCGGCCACGCCCACCGAAAGCCACTAGCAGCGCAGGCCACTGACGGCCGCTTACTAGAGCAGCAATACGAAGAAGGAGGGGTTCCCGGCCGGGAACCCCTCCTTCTTCGTATTTATCGGTGCTCCGTGTTTATCGGTGCTTCGCGTCGTCGGCGCCTCGCCCGGGCCGGCAGCAAAACTTCTACGGCTCGAACTTGTAGCCCAGGCCGCGCACGGTGACCAGATACCTCGGCAGGGACGGGTCGGGCTCGATCTTGCTGCGCAGCCGCTTCACGTGGACGTCGAGCGTTTTCGTGTCGCCCACATAGTCGGAGCCCCAGACACGGTCAATCAGCTGGCCCCGCGTCAGCACGCGGCCCGAGTTGCGCAGCAGCATCTCCAGCAGTTCAAACTCCTTCAGCGGCAGCGACACCTGCTCGCCGTCGACGCTCACCACGTGCCGCTCGATGTCCATCCGCACGGGGCCTGCGTGGACGGTGGAGGCGATGAGTTCCTCCGGTTCGCCCTGGCGCCGCAGCACCGCGCGGACGCGGGCCACCAGCTCGCGGGAGGAGTAGGGCTTGGTGACGTAGTCGTCCGCGCCCAGCTCCAGCCCGACGACCTTATCTATCTCGGTGTCCTTGGCGGTCAGCATGATGACCGGGACAGTGGAGCGCTGACGCAGCTGCCGGCAGACCTCCGTGCCGGACTGTCCCGGCAGCTGCAGGTCGAGCAGCACGAGGTCTGCCCCGTTGCGGTCGAATTCCGTGATGGCGTCGAGGCCGTTGTCCACGACCTCCACCTCGAATCCTTCCTTGCCCAGTAGATAGGACAGCGGATCGCTGAACGACTCCTCATCCTCGACAATAAGAATCCTGCTCAAGCGTTAGCTCCTCGTTCGTGGACGCCGGCGGCGTCGTGTGGTTCGTTGGACTGTTGCAGCCGGTCGGGCTGGCCCCGCGGTGAGTCGGGGGCCAGCGTTGTGGCTTCCTGGGCAGTGCGGTAGCGCGGTTCCGGCGCGGACGAGTCTTCCTGCCCTTCCATCTCCGGCAGCCGGAGGGTGAACGTGGAGCCCTGGCCGGGCTGCGACCACAGCGTGACTTCCCCGCCGTGGTTGGAAACAACGTGTTTGACGATGCTCAGGCCCAGACCAGTTCCGCCGGTGTGGCGGGACCGGGCCGCGTCCACCCGGTAGAAACGTTCGAACACCCGCTCCTGGTCCTCGGGTGACAGGCCTTCGCCCTGGTCCGTGACGGAGACGGAAACCAGCCCTTCCCTGGACCGCGCGCCGATGCCCACCCGGGTGTTCTCCGGCGAGTACCGGATCGCGTTGTCGATGAGGTTGCGCAGCGCGGTGACCAGCAGGTCCTGGTCACCGTAGACCTTCGCCTCCGCACGGCCGCCAATGACGATCTGGATGTTCTTGCTCTCTGCGGGCAGCTGCGACCGGTCCACGGCTTCGGAGATGACGTCGTTGATGTCCACAGGGTGCCCCTGCTGCGCCACGTTCGCGCCCTGCAGCCGTGACAGCTCAATGATGTCCTGCACCAGCGCGGCGAGGCGGGCCGACTCTTTGTGCATGCGTTTGGCGAAGCGGCGGACGGCGTCCTCATCGTCCGCCGACGATTCCAGCGCTTCGGCCAGCAGCGAGATGGCGCCGACCGGCGTCTTCAGTTCGTGGGACACGTTGGCCACGAAGTCGTTGCGGATCTCCTCCGTCCGGGTAATCTCAGTGCGGTCATCGGCCAGCAGGACAATGTATTCCTCACCCAGCATTGCTGCCCGGACCTGCACGATGATGGTTCCCTTGCCGAGCGGTCCCCGGGGCAGTTCAAGTTGCCTCTCCAGGATCACGCCGTCCCGCCGGACGTTCGCCGTCATGTCCAGCAGCTCGCGGTGCACCACCGTGTGGCCGCGCACCAGCCCGTAGGCGTAGGCCGCCGGGCTTGCCCGGACGACGCCGTCGATCGCGTCCACCACCACGAACGCCTGCCCGACGACGGCGAGGACTTCTGCGGACCCCTGGGGCAGCGCCGGTTCGTCGTACTCAATGTCCACGAGCTCGCGCTGCTTCTCGCTGGCACGGAAGGCAAGCACGCCAAAGACGCCGAACGACAGGCCCAGCAGGCCGGCGATGACACCTAAGAGCATTGGATCCACGCCTCCAGCTTATGCTTCCGGGAACCCCCGATATCCGATAAACGGCCCACGCGGTGCGGATTCAGCTAACGTTCATCTTGAGGTGTGTATCAGTTCACCGAACACTGGAAGAGTGTGCGGTTGGACTGCCGGAACGGTGACACGAAATTCTGACCGCCGCGGCGGGGCGGAGTTTCCAAGGAAAGGACGCCTACGTGCGCAAGGTTTTTCAGGAGGAGCTGGCCCATGTGGGCGAGGACCTCATCGAGATTTCAAAGCTGGTCAGTGAAGCGATCGGCAAGGCAACGACGTCGTTCGAGAGCGCCGACGTCGATCTGGCACAGGACGTCATCGCTGCGGACGCCAGGATCGACTTCCTGCAGAACAGCCTCGACGAGCGCGCCATCGACATCCTCGCCCTGCAGGGCCCCGTGGCCAGCGACCTGCGCATGATCGTCGGGTCGCTGCGGATGAGCGCATCCCTGGAGCGCATGGGTGACCTTGCCCGCCACATTGCCCAGCTGGCCCGGCTGCGCTTCCCCGCCATGGTGATCCCGGAGTCCCTGACCGGGACGTTCAAGAGCTTCGCCGAGCAGGACATCGAGATCGCGAACAAGCTCACCCAGCTGCTGGAGACCCGCGACCTCGAGGTTGCCCGCGACATCCTCAAGGCCAACTCCGCGGTGAACGACCTCCACCTCAGTGTCTTCAAGGCGATCGCACGCCCCGAGTGGCAGGAATCCCCGGCCACCACCGTGGACGTTGCACTGGCCAGCCGCTACTTCGAGCGGTTCGCGGATCACGGCGTGTCCGTGGCGCAGAAGGTCACCTACCTTGTGACCGGCGCCTGGCACCCGAACAGCATCGAGCACGGCTAACAATAAACTCCACTGGATTAAAACGGACGACGCCGGCTGGTCACCTGAGGTGACCGGCCGGCGTCGTCCGTTTGCTGGGAAACTTTACTTCTTGCCCTGGTTGGCAACGGCCAGGATGGCCTGCTCCGCTGCCTCGGGATCAAGGTAGGTTCCGCCG
The DNA here is from genome assembly GCF_018613795.1 of Arthrobacter sp. ISL-65. Lineage (GTDB taxonomy): Bacteria > Actinomycetota > Actinomycetes > Actinomycetales > Micrococcaceae > Arthrobacter. Next base: position 110,585 of record NZ_JAGGPN010000042.1, on the reverse strand, counting down.
GGAGTGATCGGCTGGAAGTTCTCGTCCAGGTCGTAGACCAGCGGGATGCCCGTGGGAATGTTCAGGCTGGCGATGGCGTCGTCGCTGATGCCGTCCAGGTGCTTGACCAGGGCGCGCAGGGAGTTGCCGTGGGCGGTGACCAGGACGGTCTTGCCCGCCTTCAGGTCTTCCTTAATGTCCGATTCCCAGTACGGGAGCAGGCGGACGAGGACATCCTTGAGGCACTCTGTGCGGGGCATTTCGTCGCGGAGGTCCGCGTAGCGGGGATCGCGGGACTGGGAGAACTCGCTGCTGTCGTCCAGTACGGGCGGCGGGGTGTCGTAGGAGCGGCGCCACAGCATGAACTGGTCCTCGCCGAATTCGGCCAGGGTCTGGGCCTTGTCCTTGCCCTGCAGGGCACCGTAGTGGCGCTCGTTGAGGCGCCAGTCGCGCTTGACGGGGATCCAGCCACGGTCGGCCTTGTCCAGGGAGATGTTGGCCGTGTTGATGGCCCGCTTCAGGAGCGAGGTGTAGAGGATGTCCGGGAGAATGTTGTTCTCAACCAGCAGCTCCCCACCGCGTGCTGCTTCCTCGCGGCCCTGATCGTTCAGGTCTACGTCCACCCAGCCGGTGAACAGGTTCTTGGCGTTCCATTCGCTGTGGCCGTGGCGCAGCAGAATCAGCTTGTAAGTCATGATTTTCATCCTAGCCGAGCGCGGCCCGCCGCTGCCGAGAGTTACATCACGCGGCAGGACCGCCCGCATCCCGTAGGCAGGGCCCCCCGTTAAGCTGGTGCCGTGGTGCAGAAAGCAGAGCGGGTGGTGACCAACCGGAGCAGCCGGGGCAAGCCGGTGGGGAACGTGACCCGCGGCACCACCAACCCGAACCGCATGCGCCGGCTGGACAGGTGGCTGGCCGGGCCGCAGGCCTGGCGGCTCCGGAGGGCAGCCGACCCGCTCGTGGTGGACCTCGGCTACGGCGCTTCGCCGGCCACCGCCGTCGAACTCTTTGAACGGCTCCGGGCGGTACGGCCGGATGTGCGCGTCTGCGGGATCGAGATAGAACCGGAACGGGTGCGTGCAGCGAAGGCCCTGGAGCGCCCGGGCCTGAGTTTCCACAACGGCGGATTCGAACTTCCGGTGCCCGGGAACCCGGTGTTTGTGCGCGCGTTCAACGTGTTGCGTCAGTACGAGGAAGCGGACGTCCGCGGCATCTGGGAACTGGTGCAAGGCCGGCTGGCTCCGGATGGCCTGTTCATCGACGGGACGTGCGACGAGATAGGCCGCCGCTCCGTCTGGATCGCCCTTGCTGCTGAGCGGCCGCTCAGCCTCACCATGTCAGTGCGGTTCGGGAGTTTCGGGCTGCCGTCAGAGATCGCGGAACGCCTGCCCAAGGCCCTCATCCACCGCAATGTTCCCGGCGAACGCATCCACACGCTGCTGCAGGCGATGGACCGGGCATGGCTCGAGGCGGCGCCCTTGGCGCCCTTTGGAAACCGTCAACGGTGGACGGCGATGTGCCGGGCGCTGCTCGACGGCGGGTGGCCGGTACAGGATGGCCCCTCGCGCTGGCGGCTCGGGGAACTTACCGTCGGCTGGGAAGCTGTGGCGCCAGACTGACGCCTGGGCCCACGCCGGCAGGGTTCCCTGGGCGAGCTTCCGAGCTCAGGGTGCCGGCGGGGATCACCAACGCTTTGAGTGCGGTCACCAGGGGCCGTAGGGGCCCATGTTTCGGCTGCCGCCGCGGCCGGCGTCCTTCAAGGCCGGCCGGACGTCGGCCAGGTAGACGGAGGCCGCCACCACTGCCCCCAGGCCAAATAGGCCAAGCGGGCCGAGGAGGCCGCCCGATCCGCCGCCAAGCACGGAGAGCGCACCGACGGCCAGGCTGCCGCCGGTCAATGCCAGCCAGAACGTTTTGGTGCGCTTGCCAACAGCTTCAAAGGCGTTTGGCCGGTGCCGGACGCAGTCAAAGAAGGCCCACACCTCGAGGGCCAGTGCTATCAGCCCCAAAATGTAATAGACCGTGCTCTCAACGTAGAAAATCAGTAGTCGTCCGTCCACCAGCCCAGCCTATCGGTCCAGCGCGTCCAGCGCCTGCTTCAAATCGGCCCAGAGGTCCTCGACGTTTTCGATGCCGACGCTCAGGCGCACCAGGTTCTCGGGGACGCTGACCGGTTCCGCAGCGTGCCGGCGCCGCCGCTCGATGAGCGACTCAACGCCGCCCAGGGAGGTGGCCGGCAGCCACAGGTTCAGGGCACGCACCAGTTTGTCCGCAGTTTCGGAAGCGCTGAGACCGCCGGCAGCGGCTACCTGGACGCAGAGAATGGAACCAAAGCTTGTCATCTGGGACTTGGCCAAATCGTGGCCAGGATCCGACACCAGGCCCGGGTAGCGCACATTCTCCAGGGCCGGGTGTCCGCTGAGGCGCTCGGCCAGCACCGCTGCCGACGCCTGCGAACGCTCAATCCGCAGGGCCAGCGTGCGCAGGCCGCGCAAGGCCAGCCACGCTTCAAAGGGACCAGCGATGCCACCATGGATGATGCGGTGGTGAAGAAGGGCCTCGCGCAGTTCCGCGTCAGAGGTCACCAGGGCGCCCAGCACCACGTCGGAGTGGCCGGCCAGGTACTTGGTCACCGAGTGAAGCACGACGTCCGACCCCAGGCTGAGCGGCTGCTGCACCAGGGGGGTGGAGAAGGTGTTGTCCGTGACGACGACGGCGCCGGCGCCGTGGGCTGCCTGGGTGAGCGCCCGGAGGTCCGCGATGCCGAGCATCGGGTTGGTGGGGCTTTCCAGCCACAGCATGTCCGCCGCCTTGCCGTCCTGCGGCGCTATCTGGGCCCGGACCGCTTCGGTGTCCGCGATGTCCACGGTGCGGAGTTCGAGGAGCCCCTTTTCTGCCAGCTCGGCAGCCATGACCAGCGAACCGGAATAGCTGTGGGACGGCATCACCAGGACGCCCCCGTTGGGGATCAGGGAGAGCGCGGAGCTGACCGCGGCCAGTCCCGAGGAGTACAGCAGGCCCGGCAGTGAGGCGCCCTCGAGCTGGCCGAGGGCCTCTTCGAACGGGTCCCACGTGGGGTTCGAGTAGCGGCCGTAGCCCCGGTCGCCGTCGTCGAGCGCGCCGGTGCCGAAATAGGTGGAGGAGAGCACGATGGGCGGGTTGACGGGCGCATCGTGTTCACGGGGCGGACGGCCGGCGGCCACAACCACCGTTTCGGCAGACAGGGATGCGGCATGCTGATCGGAAAGACTCATGGTCAAAGGGTACGTTGGGTGCCTGCCCACTAGGAAAGCGGCTGCTTCTGGCTGGATGCGGAAGCGGGCGCGGGGCATTTTCGTCGGTGGAAATCGGTAGGCTGGATAAGTGAATACGCAGAGCTCCGGACTTTTCATCGCCTTCGAGGGCGGTGACGGTGCCGGCAAGTCAACCCAGGCGGCCCGGCTGGCCGGCTCGCTGGAATCGCGCGGCCTCACCGTGCTGCGCACCCGGGAACCCGGCGGGACGCCCGTCGGCGAGAAGCTCCGTTCCCTGGTGCTGGACCACGGCCACGGCCACATTGATGCCCACACCGAAGCCCTGATCTTCGCCGCCTCCCGGGCCGCGCACGCCAGCCAGATCATCAGGCCGGCCCTGGCCCGCGGTGAGGTGGTGCTCACGGACCGCTACATCGACTCCTCGGTGGCATACCAGGGCGCCGGCCGCGGCCTTGGCACGGACGCCGTGCGGAGTGTCAATGAGTGGGCCACGTCCGGTCTGCAGCCGGACCTGACGGTACTCCTGGATGTCCACCCGGCCGAGGGCCGCAGCCGCCGCACCGCCGGGGATGCTGCCGAGGACCGGCTGGAATCGGAAGCCGACGAGTTCCACGCCCGGATCCGCCAGGCGTTCCTGGACCTCGCCGAGGCGAGGCCGGACAACTACCTAGTGCTGGAGGCAGGACGGCCTGTCGAGGACATCGCGGGACTGATCCTGGCGCGCGTCGAGCAGCTCCTCGCACGAACCGGCACCGACCGGCCGGGACGGCCATGACCGTTTGGGATGACCTGCAGGGGCAACCGGCCGTCGTCGCCCAGCTGCGGCAGGCGGCCATGGGTGAGGGGCTCACGCACGCCTGGCTGTTCACCGGGCCCCCCGGTTCCGGCCGCTCCAATGCCGCCAAGGCATTCGCCGCGGCACTGAACTGCGACCAGGACGACGTCACCATGCGCGGCTGCGGCACCTGCCCGGCGTGCCTGACCATCCTGGGCGAAACCCACGCAGACGTCTCCTTTGTGCGCACCGAAAAGGTGACCATCACCATCGACGAGGCCCGTGAACTCGTGGCCACCGCGGGCAACCGGCCGTCCTCGGCCCGTTGGCGGATCATCGTGGTGGAGGACGCCGACCGCATGGCAGAGCGCACCACCAACGTGCTGCTCAAGGCCATCGAGGAGCCCACCCCACGCACCATCTGGATGCTGTGCGCCCCCTCCCCCGCGGACGTCCTGGTGACCATCCGCTCGAGGTGCCGGGCAGTGGCGCTGCGGCTTCCGCCCGCCGCGGACGTGGCGGCCCTGCTGGTGAAGCGCGACGGTGTGGACCCGGCCGTTGCTGAGCGGGCGGCGCGGGCCGCCCAAAGCCACGTGGGCATCGCCCGCCGTTTAGCCCGGGATGGCGAGGCCCGGGACAGGCGCCTGGAGACCGTCCGGTTCCCGCTGGGCCTGCGGGGCATTACGGCCGCCGTGATGATGGCTGATAAACTCGTGAAGATCGCCACCGAGGAGGCCACCAGCTCCAATGAGGAGCGCGACGCCGCCGAGAAGGCCGCCCTGCTGGCAACGCTGGGTGCCCCCGAGACCGGGACCCTGCCGCCGGCCATGCGCAGCCAGGTGAAGCAGCTTGAAGACGATCAAAAGCGGCGGGCAAAGCGTTCCGTCACCGATTCACTCGACCGGACGCTGACTGACCTTCTCTCGTTCTACCGGGACGTCCTGATCATCCAGCTGGGGAACGCCGTCGAACTCGTGAACGTTGAACTCAGGAGCGAACTGGAGGAGTTCGCCCAACGGTCAGGGCCCGAAGTGACACTCGCCCGGATGGACGCCATCAACAACGCCCGCAAGCGCATCACCACCACCAACGTCGCACCCCTGTTGGCCGTAGAGTCAATGGCCGCGAGCCTGATCTAAGCCACACACCGCCACCCATCTGACTGACCAAGCTGACGCCGCCTACAAGGAGAAAACCGCATGATGTCTGCACCGCCCCTGTCCTCGCGACCCCGGACCCTCGCGGGCGGGATGCGGGCGGCCGGCGCCATGGCGCTTGCCTTGCTGCTGGCATCGTGCAGTGCCCTTGGCCTCTCCAAGGACGAGTCCTCCCAGGGCGGTTCCACCGGGCAGGCCGACCCCTCGATAGCGGCGGCCGCGCCCGAAGGGCTGAAGGACTTCTACTCCCAGAAGATTGTCTGGGAGCCCTGCGAGGACAATCTGCAGTGTGCCAAGGTCAAGGTGCCGGTGGACTACGCGAAGCCGGACGGCGACACGATAGAACTCGCCGCCGTGAAGATCGCCAGCACCGGGGACAAGAAGCAGGGCAGCCTGCTGGTCAACCCCGGCGGACCTGGCGCATCCGGCTACGACTTCGTCAGGGATGCCGGCAACAGTAATTTCTCCGAGGCGGTGCGCGCCAACTACGACCTCGTCGGTTTCGATCCCCGCGGCGTCAAGCGCTCGGCACCCGTCACCTGCCTCACCGACAGGGAACGGGATGAGGCAAGGGCAAAGGTCTACACGCCGGAAACCGACGCCGGGCTGGCAGTGCTCCGCGCCGATAACAAGGCCATCGCCGCCAAGTGCGCTGAGCAAACGGGCGCGGTGCTTGGCCACATTGACACTGTAAGCGCGGCCAAGGACCTGGACGTCCTGCGCGCCGTGCTTAACGACTCCAAGCTCAACTACATGGGTTTTTCGTACGGCACTTTCCTGGGCTCCACCTACGCGTCGCTCTTCCCGAACAATGTGGGGCGCATGGTCCTCGATGGCGCCATCGATCCGTCCCTCAGTGCTGAGGAGCTAACGTTGGGCCAGGCCCGGGCCTTCGAGAAGGCGCTGCGTGCCTACGTGGAACATTGCCTCGGAGAGGAGGGGTGCCCCCTGAGCGGAACGGCCGACGACGGCCTCCAGCAGATCCGCGACCTCATTAACTCCGTGATCCAGACTCCGCGTACGGCCAAGGACGGCCGGCTAGTGGGCGGCAATGTCTTCGTCAGCGGCATCGTCGTTCCGCTCTACGCCAACGAAAGCTGGCCGGCTCTGACGCAGGCACTGGACGCGGCCATGAAGGGCGACGTCAGCCCCATGCTTCGCCTCGCCGACCTGGGCGCGAACCGGTCCCCCAACGGCAAATACACGTCCAACACGGCTCTTGCCTTCAGCGCCATCAACTGCCTGGACTACCCCACGAGCAGCGACCCCGCGGCCATGCGTGCCGAGGAGCAGCGGCTTCGTGAGGCCTCCCCCACGCTGGGCTACTTCTTCGCCTACGGCGGGGCGAACTGCGCGGACTGGCCGTACAAGAACATCCGGACCCCCTCCGCCGTCAAATACAGCGGCTCCGCGGCGATCGTCGTCGTTGGTACCACCGGCGACCCGGCAACGCCGGTGGAGTGGGCGAGCGAACTGCGGAAGCAGCTGGGCAACGCGTCTCTGCTCACCTTCAAGGGTGAGGGCCACACCGCCTACGGCCGGTCCAACACCTGCATCACCAGCGCCGTGGACAAGTACCTCGTGGACGGCAAGGAGCCGGCCGACAACACCGTCTGCTGACCGCACGGCCGTGGCGGCCGGTGCAGCAGTAGCGGCCGCACCCCGGCCGCCGTCCGGTGCGTCAGGTCGCTGAAGCCTCAGAGCCGGGAAGCGCGCCGCTCCAGGAGTGCCGGGAAGTCCTTAATGGAGGGCAGGACGTCGGTGGCACCGGCGCCGCGAAGCGCCGCCTCGGAGTGCGACCCCGTCAACACCCCGGCAGCCACGGAAGCCCCGGCGCGCAGGCCGGAATGGATGTCCGCGGCGGAGTCCCCCACCACGGCCACCTTCCGGACGTCGTCAATGTCGAGGGCCAGGACCGCTGTCAGCACCATGTCCGGGAACGGCCTGCCCCTGCCGGCGTCCGCGGGGCACAGGCTGAGGTCCGCCAGGCCCATCCAGCCCAGCGATTCCAGCACCATGTTCTGCGTGTGGCGCCCGAAGCCGGTAGCCAGGCAGACCTTGACGCCTGCGTCCCGGAGCCAGCCGATGGTGTCCTCGGCCCCCGGAACGGCCCGGACTCCGCCGTCGGCGAGGAGTTCATCGCAGTTCAACTCGAACCTCTTGTTGGCGCTTGTAGCCGCCTGGGGGTCGTCGAACAGTTCGGCGAAAACCGTCATCCGGGAGATGCCGGAGCGCTCCCGCGCGTAGCGCAGCATGCCTTCAAAACGGGCCGCGCCGGCCGGCACTCCCTGCTCCACCAGCGTGCGGGACATCGCGCGGTCCATGAGGCCGCCGTCGTATACGGTTGTTCCCACCATGGCCAGCACCGCCAGCCGGACGGGCTGGCCCTGCTCCGCCGCCTCCGCATCCGCCGAGAGGGCAGTGCGCACTGCGCTGCCGGTTGAGATTGCGCTGTTGGGTGTCATGCTCGAGCTCCTTTGCCGCTGATGCGCAGGCATGCTGCGCCACACTGTCGGATCCAGCATTCCCGCCGTTGCTGTGGGTGGCCTGAACCGGATCCAACGACGGAATGAACGTCCTGCCAACGTCAATCGCAGCCAGCGGGGCGCTCATTTTGACCCGGACACGGGGACTCTATTACAGTTGTCTCTTGCATGAACCGGCCGGTTTCACCGGCTGATTGGTGCGGTGCTTCCTTAGCTCAGTCGGTAGAGCGTTTCACTCGTAATGAAAAGGTCATCAGTTCGATTCTGATAGGAAGCTCGGGATAAACCCCCTAGAAACTACGGTTTTTAGGGGGTTTTTCGCTGGTTTCGCCCGAAGACGCCACTGGGCCTGGGGGCACATCTTTGGCGCCCTTCGGCGAGCAAACATTCGATTCACCCGCATCCACGCACGTTGTCGGAGACTTAAGCCAATCTGGCATCGCTCGCAGTGGGGCGGGTTTTTCTTGAGCCAGTCTTGATCGGCACCCGATGGGACCTTGAGTCAACGACGGCAGAGTGTTCGTTACCGGCACGGAAGACCGGCCGTACGAAGTCCGCAGGTCGGGCTCCTTCATGAAGGGGACGTTCGCCACAATGGACTGCAACCCGAACTCCGCCACCGGCAAGGCCGTCGCCTCGTTGGTGTTCACCGGCACCCAGCCCTCCCGCGCCAACCAATAACCCCCACACGTCCCCTCCGTCGTCTGGCCCCAGAACCGCGGCGGAGGGGACCCATCCGTAAGGCAGCAAGGCCATGACAGCAGCGGCAACGCCGGCGGGCAAGGTGCCGGGCACGACGGTCCCCGCCAAAGGCCAGCTGCTGCTGAAGGCCGGCCGCCTGCTGGTCTGCACGGCTGCTGCGGCGCGGGACATCGACCTTCACCTGCCGGAGCTGCCGGAAGCCCTCGCGGGCCGCCGGCGCCTCGACGTCTAGGCGGGGGCGCACGCCGCCGTCACAAAGTCATAAATCTGCCCACGCAGTGCTGTGCCGGCCGGGATCTTCAACTGCCCCTCGCGTTCTCCCACACCCACATGCAGGGGCAGCAGCGTGCCCACTTTGTCCTCGGCGATGGCATGCGGATCGCAGCGGGCAGGACGGATCCGCAAACGCAGTTCAGAGCGGGGGGCGCCCTGCACGATGCGGACGTTCCGCGGCCACGGCTCGTCCGCCGGCGCGGCAATCAGGGTGGTTCCGTCGATGCTCGCGATGGTCATCGAGCTTATGTCCGTGCCGGCGCCGTCCGCTTCCTTAGGGATGATGACCAGCCGGACGACGGCGGTGCGGGAGTCCGGCGCAACTTCAAGTCTGCGGTCCAGGACGATGTCCGCCACGGCGGCGGCCTCCGCCGCTAGGCACAGCTCCGTGTTGTTCCGCTCCAGGACACGGAAGGGGTCGACGGCGACCGGCGCCACCTCCCGCAGGCCGGCCCGCCCGAGCTCCGAATACCTCACGGTGGCGACTGGCTGCTGTGTGACTGACTGCTGCGCGGTCGCTTGCTGCGCGGTTGATTGGTCCCGGCCGCAGACCGGGGCCGGCAGCCGGGCTGGAAGGCTCTTAGGCTGGCCGGGAGGCAGTTCGAGGCTTCCGCCGGTTGGCTCCCACAGGATGTCCCCTTGAAACAGTGGCGACGCGAGTTGCGCCGCAGCCACCGTCAGGGGTCCGCCGGAAACGTTGGTAAGCAGGAGCTGGATGGCCTGTTTTCCGTACTGGTCGCGCGACTGGTTCACCTCCACCGTTATCGGCAGTGGTCCAGCAGACTCTTGTGACTCCGGCACGGTGCAGGCCGCGAGCGCAGGGATCGCCGTCGCCATGGCAACCGCCGCCAGAACAGTCAGCCAGCGGCGGGCGATCGTACAGGACCCGCCCACAGGTGACTTATGCGCAGTAGACCCCTGCGCATAAGGGCACGGGCCGTGGACCTGTTGTTCATGCAACAGGTCCACAGCCCGGGGTTTTTCTAGAACTGCCCGGTGGGGCCACTGTCCTCGACTTCGCCGCGCCAGCCACCGGTTTCCGTGCCGCGTGACTCGATGAAGTCCTTGAATTTCCGCATGTCGGCCTTGACCTGCATTTCGTCAATCTTCAGAGCCGCGCCTGCTTTCTCCGTGACGGTTTCCGGCGCCCATTCGAAGTGGACCTTCACCTTGGTGTGATTGGCATCCAGGGGCGTGAACCTGATGATGCCGGCATGGGACTTGCCGTCGGTGCTGCGCCAGGCGATCCGATCATCAGGCTCCTGGTCAACTATTTCGGTATCAAATTCCCGCTTCACACCGCCGACCTTCGTAACCCAGTGATTGGTGGTGTTGCTCAGCTGGGTTACGGATTCCACGCCGGACATGAACTGCGGAAATGATTCGAACTGCGTCCACTGGTTGTAGGCCGTATGGACCGGAACTGCGACATCAACGGTCTCTTCAACGGTTTCCATCTGTTTCCTCCTGTCATAACGGGTGGCCCGAAAGCGGGCCCTCGGCAGTCGCCGCTCCCTCCAACAGCAACCGCCACCTGAACGGTAGGTCCGGTGCCTTCTTGTGTCCAGACCCTGCACGTAACCGGGGTCAGGGACTGCCGGCTGTGCTGCCTGCCGTGACCAGGAGGTCCCCGACCTGGCACTCCAGGGCATCACAGATAGCGCAAGGTGGAGAACCTGATCGCCTTTGCCCGGTCGTTTTTCAGCACCGACAGGTTCACCAGGCTGACGCCGACCCAGGCCCTCGGTGTCCTTCTGCAGGCGGCGGCCAAACTCGAAAACCCCGGCGACGAGAAGCAGGGCGTGCTCAGCACCAGAGGACCGACGTTGAAGTCCAAAGAGAAGAGGTAGCGCTCCCCCGGCACGCGCCCGTTCGCTCCGATCAGGTCCGCCAGCCGGCTCCGCCCGATGGAATCGAGAATCTGCCCGACCGTCCCGGCCAGTGCGAGGACAAATCCGCCGGCACCAACGAGCCACGCAGAACCATGTGTGAAAAGAAATTCACTCCGGAGCCGGTAGGCCAGCAGGAAGATCACTAATGCCCTCCAGGCCGGCCTGCTGCCCTTCACAGGGCAAAAAGGAGCCCGCCGGGACGGCCGGGTGATCCGTCGGCGGCGGGCTCCCTACGGCCATGCCCCGTGCTCAGCCCGCCGGGGTGTCGAACCGCTGCCCTTCGGGCTTTGACGGCAGGATCGTCAGGACCAGCAGTGCTAGGGCTCCAAGGAACGGTACGAGAACCAGCAGCACAAGCCACCCGCTCAGGTTCACATCGTGCAGGCGCCGTGCGGTCAAGGCCAGCGAAGGCACGATGGTTCCCAATGCCCAAATGCCGAGCAGAACGTAGCCAACCACGGCGCCCGGACCTGGCACTGCAGTACCGTTGGCGGCTACGGTTGCTCCCGTCGCGCCCCCGACGGCCGTGATGATGTTGATGATGATGTCGATCACGAGCGCGGCGAGCGCCCACCACCAGTACTCACTCCGGCTGGCACGGCCCGAGAACGTGGCGTACTTCTTGAAGAACCGGCGGACTGCTACCGGAAAGGGTGCACCATAGTACGGTGCCCAAAGCGGCGGTTCGCCGGCTCCCGTCTGGTAGGCCTGCTGCTGCTGTGGATATTGCTGATAGCTCATGGATTTCCCCCCACGGGTTCTGAGTTATGAGACGAGCCCATCGTAGGGGCCAAACTGACGGATCGGCCTTTCGATGGAGAAAATTTACTGCGATTTTCACTGCGTGAATTGATAAGTGCGGAAGTTTTTGAAATTTCCGGATCCGCGTACGCCGCGAGCCTGGACGCCGGCAAATAAATGATCATCGACATGGTCCTCGCGCGGGCTTAACCCTTTCCTCGCTGGGATCCGACAACGAAATGGGAACCCAGGAAGATGCCGATTTGGTGCGGCGGGGCTACGAAGCGTTCGGTGCAGGTGACATGGACACTCTTCGAAGCCTGTTCGAGGAGGACGCCGTTTGGCATCTGGGAGGCAGCGGCGGGCTGTCCGGTGACAAGCAGGGCCGGGACGCCGTACTCGCCTACTTCGGCGAACTGTTCACACGATCCGACGGCACAATCAGAGTCGATTTGGACAATCTGATCGGCGGGGAAAAATCACACCGTTGGCTTCCAGACGTTTTGACAGCATTCTCAGTGGCCGTCCGCAGTGCGCGGGTCTTTTGCCGGCGGCAACATAGAGTGATGCCATGGCAGATGCGATGAAGTCCCTCACTGAAACCTTCAAGAATGTGGGCGTGTCCAGGGCCTACGGGGAGCCGATCCGGCTCGACGGGAAAGAACTCGTTCCCGTTGCGCTGGTTTCCTTCGGCTTTGGCGGCGGCACCGAAGGCGGCGATCCGGACGCAGCGGGCTCCGGCGGCGGAGGAGGCGGATTCGTCTTCCCCCTAGGGGTTTACACCCAGGACGACGGCGGCCGGCTGACTTTCCGGGCAAATCCCCTGTCGCTGACCGCTTGCCTGGTACCGCTCGTATGTGCCGTCGGGTTTGCCCTGCGCGGCGCACCCCCGGGCGCGGCGGTAGCCCCATTTTCGACCGAAAGTCATTCTCGGCTGGAAGTCGCTACGCGACGTCGTCGGCGATGTTCCGGTCCGACAGGTGGGCCAGCAGTGCCTTTTCCGGATTGCCCGGGTGCTCTTCGAGGTGGCGCAACAGGCTGACGCGCACGTCGGGGCCTGTGGCAACCGCCGAAAGAACATCGATAATGACGTCCATGACCTGACGGCGCATCGTCAAATCCTCCGAAGCGTACGTCATGTGCACCTCCCATCCGGCCGCGAGCCCATCCCCCGACTGTTCTTTCGATCGATCCTGCACGCTCGAGCGATATCGTCGCTTCCGGCGTCCCCGCTTGGCCGCGGGGACGCCGGAACCTGTGGGGCCGGCCCTCGCTTGGGCCCACCCCACTTGCAGATCTTGGTGCTATGAAATCAGGTCAGACCCGGCTTCTGCGTGTGACGGCGCCGTAGATCAGCAACACAACGACGGCCCCGAGGATGGACAACAGCCAGGTCCGGAGGTCGAAGAAGTCACCCAAGCCACCACCGAAGATCAGCGAACCGATCCAGCCGCCGAGGATAGCCCCGACAACGCCCAAGACGAGGGTGACTATCCAACCGCCGCCCTGCCTCCCGGGAAGAATGGCTTTTGCAATGGCCCCCGCAATCAGACCGAGCAGGAGAAATCCAAGAATTCCCATGACGCACTTTCCTTTCCACCAGACAGGTACCGCGGGTGTGGCACCAGCTATAGAGATGAGTTAATCAGCATGCTTAGTAGCTGGCAAGCACTCGTTGCCCGTGCCCCCAAAAAATTCTCTTGTCAGGGCTTTGGGGGCGGTGCTATAAAAATCGGTATCAGCCAGCATCGGAAACTGAGGTCAAGGAGGGGGTCCCCGGCAGCAGTCAACGCCTCATGGACCGGGACGGGATACCGGTACACGCAAAAGCTGCTTATTGGGCGGTGAGCTAACAGAGAACGCCACAGCGCAAAGTGTGCAGATGCAGCATCTTCAGCGTGCGGATCCTATTCCCGCTAGGTGGTCCCCGGCTGCAGGAGCAGCCGGGGACCACCTCACCCTAGCTGCAGAGGGGAACTCAGCATCCGGAGTTACTGAGCTGGTTGTGGTGGGATTTCAGTGGACCAGGCGACAATCGTCAGCTACGCCCTCGGCTATATCGCCGTTGCTATAGCCGTTTTTCTTATATTCCTGCCGGCGCTCGCTGTTTTCGGCCTGCTTCTGCTCGGGGTCGGTGCCGTGCAAGTGATCGTTCTATTCATCAATGTAATGGCCGTTGGCCTCTATAAAGCTGCCCTCAGGTTGTTTCACTACCTGCTGGACAGGTGGCAGAGGGGCCATCGCGGCAGACTGGCCGCCCACTAGAGCGGGACCGCGCCCGGCCGACATGCGTCCCGCCGGAACCCCCTGCGTGAGCGCATGCTGAAACCTACGCGCCGAAACATATGATGCTGTCATGGAGGAGGAACTGGAGCGCGCCGCGGGGGCCTTGTACGCGCTTCCCTTCGACGAGTTCGTCGCCGCCCGCGCTGCCGCCGCCAAGGAAGCCGCATCCAACAAGCCCCTTGCCCAGGCGATCCGGACCCTGCCGAAACCTTCCGTGGCCGCATGGACTGTCAACATGCTGGCGCATCACCGTCCCGACGCCGTTCAGCAACTCAGGACTCTGGGACAGACCATGCAGGAGGCCCAGGCTTCCCTCGATGCGGCAGCCCTGAGGGAACTCGCCAAGCAACGGCGGAAGCTCCTCGGCGCCGCTGTCGGTGAAGCACGGCTCGCCGCTGAGGAACAGGGCCGGAAGATCAGCGGACCTGTGGCCACCGAAGTGGAAGAGACACTGCGCGCCGCCACGGCGGATCTGGCGGCTGCCGCCGCCGTCGAAAGCGGGCTGTTGCTCCGCGGGCTGTCCGCTGACGGCGTGGACCAGGTTGATCTCAGTGACGCCGTGGCGGTTCCGTCGGCCCTTGGCAAGCTGCCGCCGCGGCCGCGCCCGCCGCAGCGGCCCGGCGCAGCGCAGCGCCCGGGGGGCGGGGGGCCGAAAGTTCGTCGGGAGGAATCCTCCGCCACAGCGGCTCCGGCCAGCCGGCGCACACGAACACAGCCGCCGAAGGCCGCGGACAAGGCTGACGCCGAAGAGCACGAAAAGCCGCGGCTCCGGGCCGTCCGCAGCGCTCCCCGCCCCGTTCCGCCGTCCCTGCTGGAGAAGGCGGAGGCAGCACTGGCGGAAGCGGAGGAGGCGGCTGCCGATGCCGCCAGCGAGGCCGCACGCCGGGCCCAGACCCAGGAGGACGCCGCGGCAGCCTTCGTCCAGCTCACAGCGGACGTCAACGAGGCACGGCAGCGGCTCCGGGCCCTGGAACTCTCACTGGACGCCGCGCGAAAGCAACGCGAGACCGCTGCCGCTGAGGCGAAGCAGTACGCCCGGGCGGCGGAGAAAAGCGAGCGATCAGCCGTTCTGGCCAAGGAACGTGTGCTCCGGCTCCGCAACACGCCGGACTGAACTGCCAAAAATGTCAGACCCCGGTTGCACCATGGAGCCATGGAAATTAATCAGGAGTTCCACGTAACTTACTTCGACGCCGACTGCGGCCGGATCCGCACCGAGGTCTTCGACACCGTGACGGCGGCAGAGCTTTTCGCCAGCCGCAGCATCACGGGCGAGGACGGCTGGGCCATCGTCGACGCCGTCGCGGTCCAGCAGGAACAGCTCGCCGCCTGAGCCGGTAAACCCTCGCCAGCAAGAACGCCGCCAGCCGAGTCCGATCAACACGGAGACGCCCCGCCCTGTCCGCGTAAGCGAACGTGGCGGGGCCTCACCGTGGGCAGCCTGGGAATTAGGCGAAGTCAGAGACAGCCGGGTCCGGGCCGATCCTGCCGCTTCCTTCCGCGGTGCGGTCCAGCCCGTTGATGGCTGCAACCTCCTCGGCGTCCAGCGTGACGTTCAGCGCGTCGAAGTTCTCACGGATCCTGGATTCGGTGACGGACTTGGGGATGACGACGTTTCCGATGGCGAGGTGCCATGCGATGACCACCTGCGCCGGGGTGGCGTTGTGCTTCTGTGCGATGCCCGCAATGACCGGGTCCTCCAGGAGTTCACCGCCCTGGCCCAGCGGCGACCAGGCCTGGGTCACGATGCCCTGGGAGGCATTGAATTCCCGCAGTTCCGACTGGCTGAAGTACGGGTGCAGTTCCACCTGGTTGATGGCCGGCACCACGCCGGTCTCGTCGATGATCCGCTGCAGACCTTCGACGGTGAAGTTGGAGACGCCGATGGACTTGACCTTGCCGCGCTTCTGAAGTTCGATCAGCGCCTTCCAGGTGTCCACATACTTATCCTGTTTGGGCTGGAGCCAGTGGATCAGGTACAGATCCAGTGTTTCAAGGCCCAGCCGCTCCAGGGACTCCTCGAACGCGGCCAGCGTTGATTCATAGCCCTGGTCAGCGTTCCAGAGCTTGGTGGTGATGAAGATTTCCTCCGGCGACAGCCCGAAGCTGGCGATCGCCCGGCCGACGCCGGATTCGTTGCCGTAGATCTTGGCGGTGTCGATGTGGCGGAACCCGGCCTGGAACGCCTGGAAGACAACCTTCTCGGCGACGTCGTCTTCAACCTGCCACACCCCGTAGCCCAGCTGGGGAATGGGGTTGCCGTCATTGAATGTCAGTGTGGGTGAAGAAGTCATTTGTCCATCCTGCCAACAATCCGCTCGGCAGCGCACGGGATAAGACGAAGCTATGCTAGCCGCGTAACACCGGCTGCCGGGGAATATTTCGGCGGCAGGCGAATACCGCCGTCAGGACTCCGACAGGAGCCGCTCGGCGTCGGCCACCTGCTCAATAACAGTCTCGGCCCGGCGCCAGACGGAGGCCGCGCCAACCGGCACGGGTCCCACGGCAAGCCGCAGCATCGCGGCCGCCTCGGCGGTGGCCGCCAGCGAGTTGCCTGCCTTGGACAGTGAGCGGTGAACACCGGACAGGGCATGCGGAATATCCAGGCCGTCGCTGGGCGACCGCCGTTGTGCCTCGACACAGATCTCCCGGACGCGGCCGGAGAGCCCTGCCAACTGGTTGGCGACCTCCACCAGCTCTCCGTAGAGCTGGTCGTCCTCCACGCCCTCGAGCACTTGGTGGTAGCGGTCCAGCCCCCGGTGGAACCGGTCGTGGGCGCGGCGCCACAAGCCTTTGCCAAGCTCTGCGTCATCTTTCCGCCCTTGCAGGGCGGCCGTGAAAAATCCCAAAGAGGCCTACAAGTACTGGCCGGGGCCGTGGTCGGGGTCTTCCTTCCGGCCCGGGTGCAGCGGGTCGCTGCCGGGCTGGGGCGCCTTGGAACGCTGCGGCTCGCCGTTTTCACCGATGACGACGCCGGGCGCAATGACGGTCCCCGGCGGAAGCTGCCGGAGCTGCATTTGGGCCATGGCGTGTTCCCGGGCCGCGTGCTGGGCGGCGATCGCCGTCTGGATCCCGTGGAAAAGCCCCTCCAGCCAGCCCACCAGCTGGGCCTGGGCGATCCGCAGTTCGGCGTCCGACGGCGTGGCGTTGTCCGGGAAGGGCAGGCTGATCCGTTCCAGCTCCTGCACCAGTTCCGGCGCCAGACCGTCCTCGAGTTCCTTGATGGAACGCTCGTGGATCTCGGCAAGGCGGCCGCGCGCGGCGTCGTCCAACGGCGCGGACTTCACCTCATCAAGCAGCTGCCGGATCATGGTACCGATCCGCATTACCTTGGCCGGCTCATCCACGAGGTCCTGCAGGTTGCTGGGCCTGGGCTTTTCCGCCTCGGCGGGGCGATCGGCGGCCCCCGCATCGAGTGTGGTCCCCTCCACCGGCTCCTCGTCCTCGGACGGCACAGTAGACGGCACAGTAGCCGCGGACTCAGGCTGGGCAGCGGGCCGAACGCCCGGCTGGCCGGGCTGGACGGCGGCCTGCGGACCCGCCGCCTGGGTGGGTTGAGTGTCTTCGGGATCGCTCATGCGTTCATACTCTCACGGGCCCGGAATGCGGAGTCCAGTCAACGAAGCTCCTTGACCAGGATTTCGCCTTCGTCCTTAGCGAAACCGCAGTTGCGGTAGAAACCGACGGCATACGTGTTGGCCGGAACCCACACTTCCGCCACCCCGTTGCCCCTCATCCAGGCCTCCATCTCCGCTATAAGCGCCCGGCCAATGCCCCGGCGGCGCCACTCGGCATGAGTTCCCATCTCCATCAGCAACAGCTCCGCCCAGGGGCCGGGCGTCCGGCGCCGCTGGATGCAGCAGTGCAGGAAACCAACAGTCTGTCCCCCGGCCTCCGCCAGCCAGAAGAGAACCGAGGGGTCCGCGAGGAAGTCCCGGGCGCCGTCGGGGGTTAGTTCCCCCGACGGTGCGGTCCCCGGATCCTCGTCAAAGAGGTTGTCCGTGGCGGCCAGCCCGATGAGCGCAGCGGCATCCGTCGGCCCGATCCTGCGGACGGCGAATCCGGCCGGCGGACCTGGCATGGTCAGCAGCACCTGCCCTGCGGATTGCTGTCCTGGCGGTCAGTCCGGTCCCGCCAGAACGCCCGCTCGTCCATGGGCGGCGTGCCGTGGCCGGCCGCCGCATGGTGCTCCAGGTACTTCCGGTACGCGTCGGCGCCCATGACACCCTGCACGTACCGCGCGAAGCCGCGGAAGGCCCCCGCTACCGGATGAAGCAGGCCGGCCGGTCCGGGCGCAGCACTCATCAGTGGTGCCCCGCCCGCTCGACACGCAGGTCCGCGGGCAGCTTGTTCCATTCCGCCATTAGCTCGCGTTCGGCGGGGGTGGGGATCAGCCCGGCGGGCGCGTAGACGCGTGAGGGATGTGGCCGGTCCTCGTTGTTGACGTTGGGGACGCCGGCCGCGGTGTTCCGGAAGGCCTTCACCGTGGCAAGCACCGCGGTAACGATCACGATGATGCTCAGCACCACGAAGATGATGGACAGCCAGCCCTGGATCATGGTGTTGCGGACCACCGCCTCCATGGCCGCCGTGGTCTTGGCCGTGCCGAAGGAGGTCTTCCCGTCCGCCAGCGCCTTGCTGAAGGCGGCGTTGTTGGCGAAGTACCCCACCGCCGGGACGGAGGAGAAGATCTTGTGGATGCTTGCCGTGATGGTGACGACGGCGGTGAAGGCCAATGGCACGGCAACGATCCACAGGTACTTGAAGGAGCCGCGCTTCGCCGCGATGGCCATGCACACCGCCAGGGCGATCGCGGCCAGCAACTGGTTGGCGATGCCGAACAGCGGGAACAGGGTGTTGATGCCGCCCAGCGGGTCGGTGACACCCATCAGCAGCACGGCGCCCCACGCGCCGACCATGATCGCCGTACAGAGCCAGGCGCCGGGCCGCCAGGACGCTTCCTTGAACTTCGGGGCAAAGTTCCCGATTGAATCCTGCAGCATGAACCGCGCAACGCGCGTTCCGGCGTCGACCGCGGTGAGGATGAACAGGGCTTCGAACATGATGGCGAAGTGGTACCAGAAGGCCATCATGCCGGTTCCGCCGATGAACTGCTGCATGATGTGGGCAAGGCCCACCGCCAGCGTGGGTGCGCCGCCGGAGCGCGAGACGATGCTTTCCTCGCCCACGTTCGAGGCGGTCTGGGCCAGGACGTCGGGAGTGATGTTGACCCCGGCCAGGCCAAGTCCGTTGACCCACTGGGCCGCCGTCTCCACCGTTCCTCCGGTCAGCGCCACGGGAGCGTTCATGGCGAAGTAAATCCCGCGGTCGATGGAAACGGCGGCAACCAGCGCCATGATGGCGACGAAGGATTCCATCAGCATGCCGCCGTAGCCAATGAAGCGGGTCTGGCGCTCCTTCTCGATGAGCTTCGGCGTGGTGCCGGAGGAAATCAGGGCGTGGAAGCCGGACAGCGCGCCGCACGCAATGGTGACGAAGAGGAACGGGAACAGGGCGCCGGAGAAGACCGGTCCGTTCTCGCGGCCCGCAAACTCGCTGAAGGCGGGGACGGTGATTTCGGGGCGCACGACGATGATGGCCACGGCCAGCATCGCGATCACGCCGATCTTCATGAACGTCGAGAGGTAATCGCGCGGTGCGAGCAGCAGCCACACCGGCAGGATGGCCGCGATGAAGCCGTAGACGATGAGGCCCCACGCGATGGTGACCTTGTCCAGATGGAAGAACGCCGCGCCCCATTCGGTGCCGGCCACGGCTCCGCCGCCGATGATGGCGGCCATGAGCAGCACGAAGCCGATAATGGAAACCTCCATGACCTTGCCCGGACGCAGGTACCTCAGGTACACGCCCATGAAGAGCGCGATGGGGATGGTCATGCCCACGGAGAAGACGCCCCAGGGACTCTCGCCCAGGGCATTGACGACGACGAGCGCCAGGATCGCGACGATGATCACCATGATGAGCAGGGTGGCCACGAGGGCGGCGGTGCCGCCGATGACTCCGAGCTCCTCACGCGCCATCTGGCCGAGGGAACGGCCGCCGCGGCGCATGGAGAAGAACATGACCAGGTAGTCCTGGACGGCGCCCGCGAGCACGACGCCGAGGATGATCCAGATGGTGCCGGGGAGGTACCCCATCTGGGCGGCGATGACCGGCCCCACGAGCGGGCCTGCCCCGGCGATCGCGGCGAAGTGGTGCCCGAAGAGGACATTGCGGTCCGTGCGGACAAAGTCCTTGCCGTCAGCCTTGTACTCGGCCGGCGTGGCGCGGCGGTCGTCCGGCTTGAGCAGATACCGCTCGATGACCTTCGAGTAGAAGCGGTACCCGATCAGGTAGGTGCACACCGAGGCGAACACGAACCAGATGGCGTTGACCGTCTCACCCCTGACCAGTGCCAGCATGAACCAGGCCACGCCGCCCAGGAGTGCGATGGCCACCCAGGTGGCGATCTTCGCGGGGGTCCATCTGCGCTCCTCAGCGTCGCGGACCGCGTCATCAACGGACGTCGGCGGCAGCGATTCGTCGGCGGCGGGATTGCGTTCCCCGTCCGCCGTTCGGGTCCCGTCCTCAGGCATGGTGCCCATGTCTCCTCCTTGAGATTCCCAGCTGGCACGGAATGTGCCACCGGCACCCTACCAACGGGTATGGCTGCAACCGCGGCCATTTTCGGAGCCCTGCCGGAGGAATCGCCGAGCGGTCGCGACGCCGCGATGAACGGACGGCCCCCGCCTGTACCGCCGTCGTCCGCTCCGGGGGTCCAGTGCGGCTGTCAGGAGCGGTTGTCAGGTGCCGGCGCTTCGCCGGGACACGGGCAGGCGGGCACGCGCGAAGACCCAGGCCAGTGCGCTGCCGGTTAGCGGCACGGCGACGAGCAGGGCCAGCAGCGGCAGCCAGGGAACCACGGACACCGCGAACATCCGGGTGGCCCCGATGAGCAGGACTGCGGGTACCACCCCGGCGCCCACTCCCAGAGAGGTGCCAAGGGACGCGGTCATGAGCGACTGCGCACCTGCCAGAGCTTTCCGCAGCCGCGGCGGCGCCCCGACTCCTGCGAGCGTTATGTGGTCTGCCCGGGCATCGGCGAGCGCCAGGCCCGTGGTGATGCCGGCGGCGCTGAGCGTGATGAGGGCACTGATGCCGACGATCAGCCACAGCAGTTCGGACCCGGTACGGTCCGCGCCCGGCTCAACGTAGAAACCCATGGCCTGGATCCGGTAGATCTGGGCCAGTGCCGCTGACGCCCTGTCCTGCTCGGCGGCTTCCGGGTAGGCGGACAGCTGGGCGAGCAGTACGGAGTTGT
This sequence comes from Arthrobacter sp. ISL-65, assembly GCF_018613795.1. Taxonomy (GTDB): domain Bacteria; phylum Actinomycetota; class Actinomycetes; order Actinomycetales; family Micrococcaceae; genus Arthrobacter. The sequence goes on along the minus strand of NZ_JAGGPN010000042.1, from coordinate 89,719 downwards.
CGAAGTGGATGCCCAGCCTGGAAGCGGTGCCCGGGGGGATGACGCCGTAGAACGGGACCGGCACGTCCGGGGCGTCCACGACGGCGGGCAGCGCTGTGTTGCTCAGGGGCTTGTAAACCACGGCTGAACCGGGGCCGGGAAGGGATTGGCGCACGTCATAGGACTGAAGGGTGGTTACCCCGTCCTTTTCGAAGACCGGGTTGCTGACCACCATTCCGCCGCTGTTCAGTGCGGCCACAGCGGCTGGGCTTGGTTCCCGGCCCAGCAGGGACCGCAGCTCGCCGACGCCGCCAACCACCAGCTGCGGAAGCTGGCCTGAGACGCCGGCAGGGAACATCGATCCGTTGCACCGCCAGTCCTGCCCGTCCAGGACTCGGCCTTGCGGGGTGGCAGGGCATTCCTGGCCCGCCGGCACGGCGAGCTTGTATTGCCGGCAGTCCACACCCCCACCACTGGCAGGAAGGGATCCGTCGGCCGACACCCGCATGTCGCACTTGCTCGTCACCGGCCCCCTAAGGACCCGCGTCCACTGCACGGTGCTCAGCTCACGCCGCAGCGCCGCGGCCACCGCAGCCGGGTCGATGGCCTGGTCGGGGCCCGTTCCTGTGGCGTGGACCGGTGCGGTTTCCAGCGGCAGGGAGACCTGGTTTTCCTGCGCGGCCCACATGTGCGTGCGTCTTGCCTCCTCCATCTGGCTGGCGGAGAGGGACCATTGCGGCACTGGCCAGCGTTGCGGCGGCGAGAACCGCGGCCACGGCGGGCACCGTGCGGCTCCGGTTCCTGGCAGAGTCACGGGCAGCCATCCGCAGCGGGAGCGGCATCCAGGCCGTCCGTGCAGTCAGGACTTTCACGAATGTCCCGGTGAGCAAAACGAGGGCCGCCACCGCCAGGACGGCACCGCCGGTGAGCAAGGCTGCAACCAGCGGGATCCGTGCGGCGCGGGCATCCAGGTCCCCGCTGAGACCCAGCGTGTGCCCCGCCGCCAGGAACGTGATGGCCAAAACCAGCAGTCCACCGCCCACCCGCGCCGGCCACGGCCCCCGCACAGCCGGTGCGCGGCCGGACTTCAATGCGCCGAGAACCGCCTGCCTTGCAACCTGCCGGGCGGGAACCACCGCGGCCAGGAAACATGCCAGCAGGCCCATGGCCATGGCCGCCACAGTGGGCAGAATGTCCAGGTGGAAGCCTGGAAACCGGACTGAGCCCAGGTGCCTGGTTACGCCCACCACTGCGGCAGCCCCGCCGGCCCCCAGCACGGCACCGGCCATCACAGCGATAGTCCCAAGCCACAGCCCGGCGGCAGTCACCACCGCGCGGACGGTGGGTGCCTCCGCTCCGCTGGCGGCAAGCAGGGCGAGTTCGCGGACCTGGCGCTTGGCGCCCACCGCAAACGCTGCCCCGGCAAGGAGACCCACTTCGAGCAAGGCAAGTGCGGCGATCAGCACCCCGGCAACGTAGCCGGCGGCGGGCATGGTCCCGGGGCCCTCGGCGGCGCCCGATGCGACCGGCGGGTCAAGTGCCACGGCACGGGAAAGCACAGCGATGCCGGACCTGTTCAGGTCACGGATCTGGTCCCACCGAACGGGTTCTGAACCAACGAGGTAATACATCGTTTCCCCGAGCGGACTCCCCTGCGCGGCCGGGCTGTCCATTGCCGCCTGGCCAGGCTTGAGGAACAGGATGGGGTTGCCGTCCGAGTAGGTGGCATCCCGGAGGGTGCCGACGACGGCGAAGGTGCCGTCCGCCGTCGTCAGCCTGTCCCCGAGGCGGATCCCGAAGCGTTCCAGCGCTCCGGGCGAGACGAGGATTTCGTCACGGGCGGCGGCGGGCCGCCCCTCCAGAAGTGTGTATTTTCCGGTGAAGGCGGGGTTCAGGGCGTCGACGGCCTTGGCCATCACCGGGACATCGGACCCGCTGACGTCGGACGCGCCGGTCCTGATCGTGAGCGTCAGTTGCGATTCGGTCAGGACTTCGTAGCCGGCGGGGATGGCATCGCGCGGATCCCGCGGTTTGAAGTCCGGATCGTTGGTGAAGTTCCGCGTCATGGTTGCCGTCTCCAGCACGGGATCCTGCACCGTCTCGGCGTTGGAGGCGGGCATGCTGCGGAACCTCGCCTGCGTACTGCCCAGCTGGTACTGCACCCGTTCCGCCGGTGTTTCCTGCATGCTTTGCGCCAGGGCGGCGGCGCCGGTCATGCCGGCCACGGGCAGCAGGATCAGGAGGATGATCAGCAGGGAGCGGCCGCGGTGCCTGCTGATGTCCCGGCGTGCCATCCGGAGGGCAAGACGGAAACTGTGCCACCGGCCGTGGGGCACGGGCGCTACGTCCAGGGCCATCTCAGCCGGCCGGCGCCAGGAGAACTGCGGGATTGTGCATGGCCGTTGCCTCATCCACAATCCGGCCGTCCCGGATAAACACCACGCGGTCCGCCCACGCGGCGTGGCGTGCCTCGTGCGTGACCAGCATGACGGCGGCGCCGGCGTCAGCCCGGGAGCGGAGCACCTCCATCACGCCGTGGCCGGTGGTGGAGTCGAGAGCGCCGGTGGGTTCGTCGGCGAGGATCAGCCGGCGGCTCCCCACGATGGCGCGTGCGATGGCCACGCGCTGCTGCTGCCCGCCGGACATTTCATCCATGAACCGCTGCGCCTGCTCCGGGATCCCCACCTGCCGCAGGGCATCCACTGCCTGCCGGTGCGCTTTCCTGGCCGGCACGCCGTCGAGCTCGAGCGGCAGGGCAACATTTTCCGCGGCCGACAGCGTCGGAACCAGGTTGAAATCCTGGAAGACATAGCCCACCGCACGCCGGCGGAGGCGGGCCAGGGCGTTAAGTCCCAGCCCCGCCAAGGGCGTTGACTCCACAAAGACACTGCCCGACGTCGGCCGGTCCAGTCCGCCGGCCAGCGCCAGCAGTGATGATTTTCCGGAGCCGGACGGCCCCATCACCGCAACGAATTCCCCGGCATTGACGGTGAGGTCGACATCCCGCAGGGCGGCAACCGCCGTCGTGCCCTGCCCGAACGTCCTGCTGACTTTGGCGAGTTCAAGGACCTGCTGCGGCCCCTGAACGCTCACCGGCGGTTCTCCGCTGTGAGCGGGGCAGCCTCTTCAGCTGTGACCCCGTTGGACGGTTTACGTGGGTGGCTGCGCGTCCCGGAGGCCTGCGCTAGCTGCACCATCCGGGCCTCGCACAGATCCAGCCAGCGGATCTCGGCCTCGGTCTGGAAGATCAGCGAATCCAACACCAGCAGCCAGGCCGTGTCCGCCGCCCGCTGGTTGGCCGCGGTGTCCCGCCGCGACTTCGTATAGTCCTGCAGGGCACGCATGGAAGCGGTGCGCTGGGCCTGGATGATGGCGGCGACGTCCACCCCGGGCAGGGTGACGGCCAGCGCCAGCTTGATGGCGAGCTCGTTCCGCGGCGGGTTGCTGCGTTCCACCGGTGTCGCAAACCAGCCCTGGACCTCCGCCCTGCCCGCTTCGGTGATGCTGTACACGACGTGGCCTTCGCCGTCGCCGCCGTCGTTGCTGACCAGGCCGTCACGTTCCAGCCGGTCGAGGGTGGTGTAGACCTGCCCGATGTTCAGCGGCCAGGTGGCACCCGTGCGGTCTTCGAATTCGACCCTGAGCTGGTAGCCGTAACGCGGCTGGTCCTGTAAGAGGGCGAGGAGGCTGTGGCGGATGGACATCTGGCTCCTTGGGTGTAAGTCGGCAGTATGCACGCGCCCCCAAGACGCGTGCATACCGCGTATGCCTCGAGCCTAGCGTTAGTTTTTCTGCGTGGCAATACTGAGTATCTACCGCAGCGGGCGTGGCGCTACATCACCAGCAGGACCTTGCCCACGTGCTCGCCGGAGTCGAAGTATTTGTGGGCTGCCCTGGCCTGGTCCAGCGGGAAGGTCTTCGCCACCAGCGGATGGATCCGCCCGTCAGCGACGAGGGGCCACACGGAGTCCCTGACCGCCGTCATGATGATGCCTTTCTCGGCTGTCGGGCGGGAGCGGAGCGCGGTGGCTACGACGGCCGCACGCTTGCGCAGCAGCTGCCCGAGGTCCAGTTCCCCCTTGGCGCCTCCCTGCAGCCCGATGACGACGAGCCGGCCGTAATCGGCCAGGGCGTCAACGTTTTTTTGCAAGTACTTGGCGCCCACGACGTCCAGGATGACATCGGCACCTTTGCCCCCGTTTTGGGCACGCAGGCTCTCGGCGAAGTCTTCCTCCGCATAGTTGATGGCGATGTCGGCGCCGAGGAACGCCTTGGCTGTGCTGACTTTCTCGTCGGTGCCCGCGGTGGCTGCCACCGTGGCCCCCAACGCCTTGGCCAGCTGGATGGCCATGGTGCCGATGCCTCCCGTGGCGCCGTGGATCAGGACCGTCTCCCCCGGCTGCAGCTGCGCGGTCATGACCAGGTTTGAGTACACGGTTGCCGCCACCTCAGGCAGGGCGGCAGCGGTAACCAAATCCACGCCGTCGGGAATCCTCAGCACCTGTTCCGAGGGCACCGCGACCTGCTGCGCATAGCCGCCGCCGGACAGCAGCGCCACCACCTTGTCCCCGACGGAAAACGGCTTGGTGACGCCGGGGCCGAAACCCGCGATCCTTCCGGATACCTCCAGCCCGGGAATCTCCGAAGCACCCGGCGGGGGCGGGTAGTAGCCCCTCCGCTGCTGGACGTCGGCGCGGTTCAGGCCGGCGGCCACAACATCGATAAGGACCTCGCCGTGGCCCGGCTCGGGAGCCGGCACCTCGCGGATTTCCAGCACTTCCGGCCCGCCGGGCTCCGAGATAAAGACGGCTTTCATGGCGAACTCCCGATTTCTAACTAATTCCTGCCCCAAAAATACTGTGCAGCGGCGACAACTGCCACGCGGCGGTTTTTGTTGCAGCCAACTGCCTATGAAACACTACTAGTTAGGGAAGGTTGTCCGAGCGGCCGAAGGAGCTGGTCTTGAAAACCAGTGTGCGGTAACCCCGTACCAAGAGTTCGAATCTCTTACCTTCCGCGCAGGGGCCGGCGCGTTGCGAAAGCACCGCAATGACGGCCATTTTGAGGGCCGGCCGGGCCAATCGAAAGGTTGGCTTGGCCGGCCTTTTGCGTAGGCAAGTAGTGGCTCTTTCCACCAGCAGGTAGGGGTGCGGACGGGGTGCCCGAAAATCAGGTAATCCGAGTACCGGCCCGGCAGAATTCGAGTACGCGCCACTCATGCGCGCCCTTGCCGAAAGGCGTTCACTTGTATCAGCACCGCTCCATTCCGCGACCGCGGGAGGGAGATTCCGCATCCACCGTTGCATGTGGGGGGTCGAGGTCATGGGCAAGGCTGAAAAACAGAGCCTGCGCTACTCGGATTACTACTGGTGCATGTCACTGAAGGACTTCATCGAGTGGATTGAGGCCGACGACGACCAGGAGCCGGGCACCTCATACTCGGACCAGCGCTGAGCGCACACCCTGTCTCACCCCCATTGAAACTGTCACACCCCCGGCATAGTGTCGGTTCTGTCCGTAGCACCTCCATGACCTGCGGGAACGTCCCGCAACCACACCAGGAGCAGACCATGCCTACGCCCGAACCCACGCCCGGCGCCCCCTGCTGGGTCGACCTTATGACCACCGACGCCAACCAGGCGAAACAGTTCTATGGCGAACTGTTCGGCTGGGATTTCGAGACCGCGGACCAGGAAAAGTACGGCGGCTACATCACCGCCCAAAAGAACGGCAAGACCGTCGCCGGCATCATGCAGAAGCAAGAGGACCAGGAGGGTATGCCGGACATGTGGTCCACCTATCTGTGGTCCGATGACGCCGCCGCCACAGCCGCGGCGGTTGCCGCAAACGGTGGCCAGGTGTACATGGAACCCATGGACGTCCCGGAACAGGGCCACATGGCGTTCTTCGGTGATGCTTCCGGCGCCGCGATTGGTGTGTGGCAGCCGCGGGAGATGCGCGGTTACGAGCTTGTTGGCGAGCCGGGCGCCCCGGCCTGGCACGAGCTTCACACCAAGGACTACGCCGCCGCGGTGAAGTTCTATCAGGAAGTGTTTGACTGGGACACCGACGTGATGAGCGACACACCGGAGTTCCGCTACATAACCCTGGGCGCCGGCCGGGAGGCAAAAGCCGGGATTTATGACGCGTCGGCCGACCTTCCCGCCGAAGTCCCCTCCAACTGGGTCGTCTATTTCGCTGTAGAGGACGCTGACGCTTCCATCGACAAGGCGGTCAATATGGGTGCGACGGTCCTTGACGGACCGGATGACACACCCCACGGCCGGCTAGCCACGCTGACGGACCCCACCGGGGCGAGGTTCAAGCTCGTGGCCGACACTGGCCAGAGCAACGCGGGCGAGGCCGAAACCGGCGGACAGGGCGCCCTGTAGTCACGTTCGCCGATTGGATGCCGGCCGGCAGCTTCGCAGGAAGCTACCGGCCGGCATTCTTTGTGCTCGCCCGAGGGTCGCACTCCGCCGGGAGCTGAGGAAGCGTCCGGATTCAGGCGGCAGGAACTGAGGGAGCGTCCGGATTCAAGCGACAGGAGCTGAGGAAGCGTCCGCGCTCAAGCGGCAGGAGCTGAGGGAGCGTTTGGGGCCAGTCCGAGGATGGCGCGGGCGATCTCGTCGGCGTCGCGGAGCGTGCGCTGCCCGCTGGGGTACACCGGACCGGCCTGCTGGGCCGCTTCGGCGGCGATGGCCGTTCCCCACTGGGCGGCCGAGAGCTGGAGCCCCAGCACGTACATCCGGTCCGTGACCTCGCCGTTCGCCGCAACCGGCCTGTACGGGTGCGGGCGGACGTCGAGCCCGGAGGACTGCACCGGCGTGCCTTCCACGGTCATCATGGTCCGTGGCCGGACGAGCCCGTCGGCGAGGAGCTGCTCCAGCAATGGGGACTCGTTGAGGGCTACCCGGTTGGCGGGGGCCAGGGCCTCCACCAGCGTGTGTGCTTCGGCGGCGCCGCCCCTGACCCACGGCGAGGCGGCGGTGAAGGCGCGCTTCCCGCGGGCCACGCCGAACTTGGGGTCCGGGCCCACGAAGCTGACAATTCCGGCGCGTGCCAGAGCTGCCAGCTGCTCGGCGCGCAGCGCCGGAGGACCGCTGGCCAGGCCCTCCACCAGCGACTCAAACCAGCCCCGCAGGCCGGCGACCCATGACTCATCGGTGATCCCGCCGTCGGCCACCACCGATTTCAGCACGGCGCGGCCGTGGTGCAGCGCGCCGATGGCCATCTTGACGGGGTCGTCCTCCCCGAGCGCTGAGCGGCGGGCATCGTCATCGAGGTAATCGACGACGGCGGCATCCAGCTCGGCACGCGAAGCAAAGCGCCGCCCGGACAGCGGCGCGGCCAGGCCACGCAGGTCCAGCCTGCTGCCCGGATGGACATGGCGGCCGACGACGGCGTTGAAGTCCTCTTCCCACCGGCCGGTGCTGTGGGCATGCGGGTGCAGGGCCTCGTCCAGCTCCTTGAGGAACGCGGCGTGGTCCTGCACGGCGTCCGGCTGCGAGCGCACGAGGGTCGTGTAGTAGGCCCAGAGCGCGTCCCGGTGCAGCAGCGGCCAAAGGTCGTGGTCGAATGCCGGAACAATCCCGGCAGCCGCGAACCTCTGCAGCGCCTTCCCGGTGAAGTAGCGGAGCGTGACCGACGCCGGGTAGTAGCCCGCGAGGGTGGCCTTGGACCGGTACGGCGTTCCGCGCCGGGACGCGGCGAAGATGATCGGCTCCTGGCCCGAGGGCAGGTACTCGAGGGCGTCCCCGGCCTCCACGAACTTCCCGCCCCGGCCCTCCGTGAGCTGCCCCATCACATCGAAGAAGTTCAGGCCCATCCCGCGGACCAGCACCGGCTTCTGGGCCGGAATCGCGCCCCAGTCGACGTCGGCCGGGACGGCGGGCGGGAAGTAGCGCAGGCCAAATTGGGCGGCGGCAGCCTGCAATTCGCGCTGTTCTGGGCTGAGGCGGGACGCGAGGTGGCCCAACGCGAGCACCACCGAATCGACGGTGAAGGTCCCGCCGCCGTCGAGTTCGACCTCGTCCAGTTCGCCCCTGTCCAGTTCGACCTCGTCCAGTTCGACCTCGAACCTTCCGTCCGGCTGCCGGCGCGCAGCGGTAGCCACCGCCTGGTGCATCTTGATGGTGACGCCGTCGGGCAGCGCGGCGAGCAACTCCTCGACTGTGGACCGCAGGTAGCGGCCGTAGATTGCGCGGCTGGGGAAGTCGCCGGATCCCAGTACGGCAAGCTCCGCCCGCTCGTCGTCGGTGAGCTCTGGCAGGGGGCTGCGCTGCTGGGCTGTCCGCCAGCGGTCGAAGGTGGTGCCGGCCACCGGCGCGGCCAGCCCCGTGTCCTCGGGCACCAGCGTGGGGTAGAACGACTGCGTGTTCATCAGGTAGAGGCGGGACTGGCCGGGCTGCCAGACGTGCCCCGGACCGGCCGGAAACGGATCGATGACGTCGATGTGCAGGCGGGCTCCGGCAGGGCGGGCGGCGGACCAGTTGGCGAGCAGCCGCTCCAGCACGCTGGTACCTCTCGGACCGGCGCCAATCAGCGCCGCCCGGATGCTCTGCGAAATAACCACGCCTTCCAGAGTATCGGCATGTGACTTGCTAGCTGAGCGGGGATGTTGTTTGGATGGGCGCATGACCACCACTGCAGCTGATTCTGCCCCCGCGTCCGGCGCCGCTCCCACCGAGACCGCGCCCGCACCCACCGACGAGAACATCTGGCTGGAGGACATCTACGGCGAGGAACAGCTGGCCTGGGTGCGGGAGCAGAATGCCCGCACGGAGGACCTGCTCGAGGACGCCGACTACGCCCGGCTCGAGGGCGAGATCCTCGAGGTGCTGGATTCGACGGACAAGATCGCCATGGTGAGCAAGCACGGCGAGTGGTACTACAACTTCTGGAAGGACCGGCAGAACCCCAAGGGCCTGTGGCGCCGGACCAGCTGGGACAGCTACTGCAGCGACGCCCCGGATTGGGACGTCCTGCTCGACGTGGATGCCCTGGCGGCCGCCGACGGCGTGGAGTGGGTCTTCCATGGCGCAAACCTGCTCCGGCCGGAAGCCGGGCAGCCGTACCGGCGCGCTTTGGTGGCGCTCTCCCCCGACGGCGGCGACGCCAACCGCTACCGCGAGTTCGACGTCGAGACCCGCGCCTTCGTTGATCCCGCCGCCGGCGGTTTTGATCTCCCGACGGCGAAGGGAAACGTCTCGTGGCTCGATGCGGACACACTGCTGGTCGCCAGCACCGCAGAGGATCTCCCCCGCACGGCGTCTTCGTACGCGCGCACCGCCGTGCGGTTGCGCCGCGGCCAGGCCCTGAGCGATGCGCCGCGCATCTTCGAGATCCCCGAGGACCACATGATGGCGATCGTGGCCCACGACTCCACGCCCGGCTTTGAGCGGACGTTCGCGCTGGACTGGATCGACTTCTTCAACCGCCGCACCTCCGTGCTGCAGGACGGTGACTGGGTGCCGGTGGACGTGCCCACCGACGTGAACACGGGCGTGCATCGGGAATGGCTGCTGTTCAGGCCGCAGCGCGACTGGACGGTGAACGGCACCACCTATGCCGCCGGCTCCCTGCTCGCCGCTGATTTCCGCGCGTTTGTAGCCGGGGAGCGCGAGCTGACGGTCCTCTTCGCCCCGGACGCGCACACGTCCCTGCAGTCCTGGAGCTGGACCCGGAACTTCCTGCTGCTGAACCTGCTGAAGGACGTGTCCTCGGAGATCCGCGTGCTGGATCCTGCCGACTCGTGGGGGTCCTCGCTGCTGGACGCCTGCCCGCCCATGCACGACGTCAATGCCTTCGCCGTGGATGACGAGGACGAGGCGGAAGACGGGGCCGGGGACGACTTCTGGCTCGTGGCCACCGGCTTCACGACCCCGAGCACCCTGACCCGCGGGGCACTCACCCGGGCGACCGCCGACGGCGGGGCTTCCGGCGGAACCGCCATGGCAGGCGTGGTGAGCAGCCATGTGGAGGTGAAGGCGTCGCCGTCGTTCTTCAATGAGGCGGACTACGAGGTGCAGCAGCACTTCGCCGTCTCGGCGGACGGCACGAAGGTGCCTTACTTCCAGGTGGCCACCCGCGGCCTGGTGCTCGACGGGCAGAACCCCACCCAGCTCTCCGGCTACGGCGGCTTCGAAGTCTCGCGCACGCCGGCGTACAGCGGCACCATCGGCCGGGCCTGGCTGGAGCGGCGGACTGCCGCAGTTCCCGGCGACGGCCTTGCGGAGGGGCACAGCCGGGGTGGCGTGTACGTTGTGGCCAACATCCGCGGCGGCGGGGAATACGGCCCGTCCTGGCACCGGGCAGCACTGCAGGAAAACCGGCACCGCGCCTACGAGGACTTTGCGGCGGTGGCCAGGGACCTGATCTCCCGGGGCGTCACCAGCCGCGAGCGTCTCGGCTGCGTCGGCGGCTCCAACGGCGGCCTGCTCGTGGGCAACATGCTGACGCGGTATCCCGAACTGTTCGGCGCGGTGTCCTGCGGGGTGCCGCTGCTGGACATGCGCCGGTACACGAAGCTGTCGGCGGGGCATTCGTGGATTGCCGAGTACGGCGACCCCGACCTGCCCGAGCACTGGGAATTCATCAGGACCTTCTCCCCGTACCACCAGCTGAAGGACGGCGTGGAGTATCCGGAAACCTTCATCTGGACCGCAACGTCCGACGACAGGGTCGGTCCCGTGCAGGCCAGGAAGATGGCCGCGCGCATGCTGGCCATGGGCATCCCCAACATCTGGTTCCACGAAGCGCTGGAGGGCGGGCATGCGGGCGCCTCGGACAACCGGCAGGCCGCCGCGCTCCAGGGCCGCAGCCAGCACTTCCTGTGGAAGGCGCTGGCAGAAGGCACGGCCTGATCGCGGGACTTCGGAGCAACCCTCCTGGAGTTTTTCGCGTCGCCTCCCGGAGTTTTTCGCGTCGCCTCCCGGCCGGGGCTGGCGCGTTTCGGGCGGGCCACCCCGGCCGTTTTGCACTGGATGGCCGGTTCTGCGTATCCTTGGTGGGCTAGGAATAGCAATTGGAGACGTGCCAGAGCGGCCGAATGGGCTTCACTGCTAATGAAGTGTGGGGCACAACTCCACCGGGGGTTCAAATCCCCCCGTCTCCGCGTTTGGCCCCGGTCCTTGGACCGGGGCCGTTTGCGTTCCCGGGCCCCTTCCCTGCCGCTTGGCGCCGCCAGTCCGGCCGTAGCGGCCGTCCGAGTGCCGGACCACCAAGGCAATAAACCGCTTTCCGGTGTCAGGATGATTGCATGAGCAAGCTTTCCCCCAACGCAGCCTGGAGCCCCAGGCTTGCCCTGCTTGTGGCGGCCACGTTCTTCATGGAGTTCCTGGACGGGACCGTGCTGACCACCGCCATCCCGAGCATCGCCGGGGACTTTGGGGTGCCGTCGGCCAGCGTAAACATCACCATGACCGCCTACCTGATGACAGTGGCCATGGGTATCCCACTGAGCGGCTGGCTGGCCGAGCGCCTCGGGGCCCGGCGGATTTTTTGCCTGGCCATCGCGGTCTTTACTTTGGCGTCGCTGCTGTGCGCAGCCAGCCAGGACCTCACGGTGCTGACCATCAGCCGCGTCCTGCAGGGCCTGGGCGGGGCGATGATGGTGCCGGTCGGTACACTGCTGGTGCTTCGCGGGACGCCAAAGTCGGATCTGCTGCGCGCCACCGCCTATCTCGTCTGGCCGGGGCTGCTGGCTCCGGTCCTCGCACCACTGGTGGGCGGCGCTCTGACCACCTACCTGTCCTGGCACTGGATCTTCCTGATCAACCTGCCGCTCGGCGCCGCAGCCTTCCTCGCCGCCCTGCGCCTGGTTCCTGCGGTTCCCGGCGACCGGGCCCGCCGGCTGGACTGGCTTGGGCTTGCCCTGACAACGGCCGGCGTGGGCGCGCTGGTGGCGGGCCTTGAACTGGCCAGCGGCCACCCCGGCGGCTTTTGGACCTGGCCCAGCATTCTGGCCGGGGTTCTCGCGCTGGCAGCGGCGGTCTTCTGGATGCGACGCGCGGCACACCCGTTGTTTGACCTGACGGTGTTCGGCACCCGCACCTTCCGGGCCACCAATTCGGGCGGCTTCATCTACCGGCTGACCATCAGTGCCGTGCCGTTCCTGTTGCCGCTGATGTTCCAGAACGGCTTCGGGTGGAGCCCCCTGCACGCAGGCATCATGGTTGCCGCCGTGTTCATCGGAAACATCGGCATCAAACCCGCCACGACGCCGCTCATCAGGCGTTTCGGGTTCAAGCCGGTGCTGGTGTTCGCGTCCCTGGCGTCGGCTACGACTTTCGCCCTCTGCGCGATGCTGACCCCGGCAACACCGGAACCGCTGGTGTTCGCGCTGCTCGTGTGCAGCGGGGCGTTCCGTTCCATCGGCTTCTCCGCGTACGCATCTGTCCAGTACGCAGATATCGTGCCGGAGCAGCTGACGTCAGCCAACGCTGTCTCGGCGACGCTTGTGCAGCTGGCCACGGGGGCCGGCATCGCAGTGGGCGCCCTGCTGCTGCGCGTCTTCGAGTCGGATTCCCTGATCTCGTCCGGGTTTGGCGCCATTTTGTCAGCCGGACCGGACGGCAGCGGCGTGGCCGCCTACCGTGGGGCGTTCCTGTCGATTGCGGTGCTGATGCTCCTCAGCACCGCCGACAGCTTTATGCTGCACCGGCACGCGGGGGCCGAGGTCAGCCGGCCTGGGCCAGTGCCAGCGGAAGCACCGCGCCCGCACCGGCCCGCCTGAGCGCGCGTCCCGCGACGGTGACGGTCCACCGGCTGTCCACGAGGTCGTCGATGAGCATCACGCTGCCGCCGCCCAGGCCAGCGAGCTCTGCCGACAGTGACTCCCCCACCACGAGACGGTCCCACACACCGGCCAGCCGGTAAGCGCTGTTGCCGCCGCGTCCGCCGGTGGGCCCGCCGTGCTCGAGCTGCAGCTGGCCGATGTACGGGATGCGGCCGATTTGGGAGATGCCCCGGGCCAGGGAGTCCACGAGTTCGGGCCTGCTGCGCGAGGGCATGCTGACGATCGCCGCCGGCCTGCCTGCGCCGCTCCAGCCCGGAATCCGGGAATCACCGGTGCCCCATTCGCGGAGCACCTGGACACAGGCCTGCAGCATGCCGGGATCGACAGCTCGGTCCGGAGCCCCGGCTGCGAAGAGTTCGCGCAGCGCCCCGCCCCAGCCCAGATCCGTCAGTCTGGCGAGGACCCGGCCGTCCGCCGTGTTTTCGTCAGGTTTGATCTTGCCTTTCACCGGCACCCCGAGGCGGTCCATTCCGCTGGGCCACTGGAGCCTGGACTCCAGCACGATGCCCGCACGGCTGAGGGTCTGCCCGGCAGCCTCCGTGGCTGTGGAGGCGACCTCCGAGGGGAACCATCTCCCTGCGCAGTTGTCGCAGCGGCCGCACGCGGCGGCGGTTTCATCGTCCAGGACCGAGGTGATGTACTCCATCCGGCACCCGGCGGTGTCCTGGTAGATGACCATGGAGTCCTGCTCGTCCACCCGGGCCTCCGCGATGCGGCGGTACCGTTCGGCGTCGTACGTCCAGGGCATTCCGGTGGAGCGCCAGCCGCCGCCTACCCGTTCCACTGCGCCGTCCACGGCGAGCACCTTCAGCAGGAGTTCCAGGGGCGTCCGGCGCAGGTCCACCCGGGCTTCCAAAGCAACGGTGGACACGGCCGAACCTGCTTCCGCCAGCGCGGTCAGCACAGCGGTGGCCTTCTCCTCGGAGGGCATGGAGGCCGTGGCGAAGTACTGCCAGATTTCGCGGTCCTCGGACCCCGGCAGGAGCAAGACGTCTGCATTGGCGGCACCACGGCCCGCCCTTCCCACCTGCTGGTAGTAGGCAACCGGGGATGACGGTGCGCCGAGGTGCACCACGAAACCGAGGTCCGGCTTATCGAAGCCCATCCCCAGCGCGGAGGTGGCCACCAATGCCTTGACCTGGTTGTCCTTAAGGAGCTGCTCCGCCCTCTCCCGGTCTGCCGGGTCTGTGCGGCCGGTATATGCCAGTACCTTGTGGCCTGCCTCCGCGAGCAGCCTGGCGGTGTCCTCGGCGGCGGAGACCGTCAGGGTGTAGATGATCCCGCTGCCCTGCAGATCCGCAAGGTGCGTGAGCAGCCAGCCGAGACGCTCGCGCGAGTCGGGCAGCGCCAGGACCCCGAGCCGCAGCGACTCCCTGCCCAATGCGCCGCGGATGGTCAGCACGCCGTCGCCCAGCTGTTCCTCGATGTCGTGGACCACCCTCGAGTTGGCAGTGGCTGTGGTGGCCAGTACAGGCACGGTGTCCGGCAGCTCCGCGATGAGGTCGGCGATGCGACGGTAGTCGGGCCGGAAGTCGTGGCCCCAGTCTGAGATGCAGTGGGCCTCGTCGATAACCAGCAGCCCCGTGCGCCGGATGAGTTCTGGCAGCTGGTTTTCGCGGAACGAAGGGTTGGTGAGCCGTTCGGGGGACACCAGCAGGACATCCACCTGGTCGGCAGCAAGCTGCTCCCGCACCGTATCCCACTCCAGCTGGTTGGCAGAGTTGATGGCCACGGCCCGGACGCCTGCCCGGGCGGCAGCCGCCACCTGGTCGCGCATCAGGGCGAGCAGCGGCGAAACGATCAGCGTGGGTCCCGCCCCGCGCCGCCGGAGCAGCAGGGACGCCACGAAGTAAACGGCGGATTTTCCCCAGCCCGTCCGCTGCACCACTAGGGTCCGGCGGCCGCCGTCGACCAGCGCCTCGATGGCCTCGAACTGGCCGTCGTGGAAGTCGGCATCCGGCCGGCCTACCAGCTCGCGCAGCACCGACAGGGCCTGGCCGCGGGTCCCAGTGACCGCTTCCTGTTCCCTTCCGGCGCCGGTACCGGAGGGGCCGGGGGCAGAAGCAAGGACAGGAGCGTGCTGGTTATTTGCCATTGATTCAGTATCCCAGCCGGCCCTGACACACCAAACCCCGGGCACCGGCCATGTGGACAAACGGCCGGCGCGAACTTCTGTGACTTCCCCTCCACAGGCTGCTTCGGGCTTGCCCGTAAGATAAGTGCCGTGACTAGCGACCAGACCAGTACTTTTGACCTTTCGGCCTCGTTCAAGGCGTATGACGTCCGCGGCATCGTGGGCGAATCCATCACCGCCGAAATCGTCGAAGCCGTAGGCGCAGCGTTCGTTGACGTACTTGGCCTGGAGGGCCAGACCGTCCTGGTCGGCGGCGACATGCGCCCCTCCTCCCCTGAATTCAGCAAGGCGTTCGCCAACGGCGCCGCCACCCGCGGGGCCAACGTCCAGCTGCTGGACCTGATCTCCACGGACGAGCTGTACTACGCGTGCGGGGCCCTGAACGCCGCAGGTGCCACGTTCACCGCAAGCCACAACCCCGCCGCATACAACGGCATCAAGATGGCCAAGGCCGGCGCCGTCCCCATCTCCTCCGAGACGGGCCTCAAGGAGATCCAGGCACTCGCTGAGCAGTACCTGAACACCGGCTCCATCCCGGCTGCCGAAACGCAGGGCCAGATCGGCGTCCGTGACGTGCTGAAGGACTACGCCGAATACCTCCGCACGCTCGTGGACCTTTCCGGTTCGCGCCCCCTCAAGGTCGTAGTGGACGCAGGCAACGGCATGGCTGGACTGACCACCCCGGCCGTCCTGGGCGACACGCTGCTGCCGAAACTGCCCTTCGACATCGTTCCGCTCTACTTCGAACTGGACGGCTCCTTCCCGAACCACCCGGCCAACCCCCTGGAACCGGAAAATCTGCGCGACCTGCAGGCCGCCGTCGTCGAACACGGTGCGGACATCGGCCTGGCGTTCGACGGCGACGCCGACCGCTGCTTCGTCATCGATGAAAAGGGCGAGGCGGTCTCGCCGTCGGCCATCACGGGCATGGTGGCCCGCCGCGAAATCGCCCGCGCAAAGGCGCAGGGCGAAGCAAATCCCACCATCATCCACAACCTCCTGACCTCCCGCGCTGTGCCGGAACTCGTCGCCGAAGACGGCGGACGTGCGGTGCGTACCCGGGTGGGCCATTCCTTCATCAAGGCCGTCATGGCGGAGGAGGGCGCCATCTTTGGCGGGGAGCACTCCGCCCACTTCTACTTCCGTGACTTCTGGAACGCGGACACCGGCATGCTTGCGGCCATGCACGTGCTGGCCGCCCTGGGTGAACAGGACGGCCCGCTTTCTGAGCTCGGCCGGGAGTACGAACCGTACGTTTCCTCCGGCGAAATCAACTCCGAAATCGATGACAAGGCCGGCGCAGTGGAGCGCGTCCGCGCCGATTTCGAAACCGAGAACGTGGCGGTGGACCACCTTGACGGCAGCACCTTCACCGCGGCCGACGGCAGCTTCTGGTTCAACCTGCGCCCCTCCAACACCGAACCGTACCTCCGGCTGAACGCCGAAGCCACGGACCGGGCCACGATGGAGCGGGTGCGCGACCGCGTGCTGGCTCTGGTCCGCAGCTAGGACAGCCCCGTGGCATCACCCGACTCGACCCCGGCCCAGTCATCGTGGCGCGCATCCGTGCCCGACTCGACCGCCACGGATCTGGAAAACCTCCTGGGCACCGGAATGGCGGCGGCCCAGGAGCAGCTTGAGCGCAGCGGCGGGTTTCTGCCGTTCGCCCTTGTGGTGGAGGACGGCGGTGACGTCCGCCTCGTCGCTGTTTCGCCGGCAGATCCGGATGCCGACGGGGACAGCGAGTTCGACGCCGACGCGATGATCCGCGACATCACGGAACTTTTGCGCCAGCACCGGGACGAGTTCCGCGCTGCCGCCATCGTCTGCGACATCACCCTGGTCGAGGAGGACTCGGACGCCATCCATGTGGCCACCGAGCACCGGGACGGCGCGGTGTTCGCAGCCGTCCTGCCGTACTCCCCCACCACCGAGGGCAGTGAGTGGGAGTTCGGCGACCTCGCCGCCGACTCCAACGAGCCTGTCATTTGGGCGGACTAGACCGGGCGGAAGGGCGGGTCGCGGCACGCACGCGACGGGCATGGCCATGCGATTTCCACCGGACGGAACTGCGATTTGCACAGGTCATTAGGCTAGAAGCATGAAAATCAACGCCTTCGCGGATGTCAGCCTGCGCGCCCTTATGGTGCTCGCAGCCGCACCCGAGGGCGGCCTGCTTACCACCCAGAACGTCGCGGACGCCGTGGGAACCCCCTACAACCACGTCAGCAAGGCCGTGGCGAAGCTGCGGATGCTGGGGCTGATTGACGTTGAGCGTGGCCGCAACGGAGGCTCGCGGCTCAGCGCGGCCGGCCACCGCGTGACCGTGGGGCAGGTCCTGCGGCAACTGGATACCAGGGAGGACGCCGCCGAGTGCATAGGCCCGGCGGGCAGCTGCCCCCTCATCAATGAATGCCGGCTCCGCGGTGCCATGGCGCGGGCGCGCGAGGCTTTTTACCGCGAGCTCGACGACGTCGTGGTGGCCGACCTGCCGACCTCCCGCCAGATGACACCCGTTTTTGAGGCCATCGGGCTGCGCCCCGGCGCCTGAGCCGCCTCACCCGCCTGACCCGGCCGCCCCTGCGCGCCGCTGCGCGCCCCTGCCCCCTACCTCACTGGGGCCCTTCTCCATTTGGAAAATCATTTCTACAAGGTGTAGAAATAGACCATGCAGAAACTCGTATTTCGAATGCGAGTATCGGCAGTACCGGTCCGGCCAAAGACCCCGGACCACTAGCTCAGGAGTGTCAATGCTCTCGGACAAAGCCCGTCCTATCATCGAAGCCACCCTTCCCCTGGTCGGTTCACGAATCGGCGAGATCACCCCCAAGTTCTATGACAGGCTCTTCGCCGCGCACCCGGAACTCCTGGACGGGCTGTTCAGCCGCTCCAACCAGCGCAACGGCAACCAGCAGCAGGCCCTGGCCGGAAGCATCGCCGCCTTCGCGACCCACCTGGTCAACAACCCGGACACCGTCCCGGAAACCGTGCTGTCCCGCATCGCGCACCGGCACGCTTCCCTCGGCATCGCCGAGCCGCAGTACCAGGTGGTCTATGAGCACCTCTTTGCCGCTATCGCCGAGGACCTGGCCGAGGTCATCACCCCGGAAATTGCAGAAGCCTGGACCGAGGTGTACTGGCTCATGGCGGACGCCCTGATCAAGCTGGAAAAAGGCCTTTACGCGGCCCAGGCGAACACTCGAATGTGGATGCCCTGGACCGTAGTTGAAAAGACCCCCGCCGGAACAGGTGCCGTGACGTTCACCCTCGCCCCTGCGGATGACACCCCGGTCACCGCCGCGCTTCCAGGCCAGTACATCAGCGTCAAAATTACCCTGCCCGACGGCCTCCGCCAGGTCCGGCAGTACTCGCTCTCCGGCGATGCCGGCACCAGCCGCAGCTTCACCACCAAGATCGACGACGGCGGGGAGGTCTCTCCCGTGCTCCACAACAGCGTGGAGGTCGGAGACATCATCGAAAGCTCCAACCCTTACGGCGAAATCACCCTGAAGGACGGTGACGGTCCTGTGGTTCTCGCCTCCGCGGGTATTGGCTGCACGCCCACCGCCTCGATCCTGCGTTCCCTCGCCGAAACCGGCTCCGACCGCCAAGTGCTGGTCCTTCACGCCGAAAGCACCATGGACAGCTGGGCGTTGCGCTCCCAGATGACGGACGACGTCGAGCGCCTCGACGGCGCCGACCTCCAGCTCTGGCTGGAGGAACCGCAGGCGGGCACGAAGTCCGGCTTCATGTCCCTGCGCGAGGTGGACCTGCCCGCCAACGCCTCCCTGTACCTGTGCGGCCCGCTGCCGTTCATGAAGAACATCCGCAACGAGGCCATCGAGGCAGGCATCCCCGCAACACGGATCCACTACGAGGTCTTCGGCCCGGACATCTGGCTGGCCGCCTAGCCCCTAAGGCTGGGGAGTTTTTGTACACTTGTCGCGACTTTAGGGGCGTTTAGCGCCCATTATCTGTACAAAAACTCCGGAACGGACGACGGCGGCCCCGCACCTTTGAAGAAAAAGGTGCGGGGCCGCCGTGTACTTTGTTGACCGGCCTAAAAAGGGCGTGGTCTAGGCCAGACGGCCCTTCAGGCCGTCGAGCTCCTGCTGGAGCGCTGCGGGCAGCGAATCGCCGAAGTTCGCGAACCACTCCTCGATCGAGGCGAGCTCGGTCTTCCACTCGTCGGCGTCGACGCGGACGGCGTCCTCCACCTGCGCGGGCGTCATGTCGAGTCCGGTGAGGTCGATGGAGTCGCCGGTCGGGACGAAGCCGATGGGGGTCTCCACGGCGTCGGCCTTTCCTTCGAGCCGTTCGATGGCCCACTTCAGGACGCGGGCGTTGTCCCCGAAGCCCGGCCAGGCGAAGCCGCCCGCTGCCGTGCGGCGGAACCAGTTGACCAGGAAGATCTTGGGGAGGCGCTCCGGGTTAGCCTTGGCGGACAGGTTGACCCAGTGGTTCAGGTAGTCGCCGGCGTCGTAACCGATGAACGGAAGCATGGCCATGGGGTCGCGGCGGACCACGCCGACGGCACCGGCCGCAGCAGCGGTGGTCTCGGACGACAGGGTGGAGCCCATGAAGATGCCGTTGGTCCAGTCGCGGGCCTCGGTGACCAGCGGGATAGTGGTCTTGCGGCGGCCGCCAAACAGGATGGCGGACAGTTCCACACCGTTCGGGCTGTGGTACTCCTCGGCCAGCATGTCGATCTGGTCGATCGGGGTGCAGAAGCGCGAGTTCGGGTGGGCTGCCGGCTGGCCGGATTCGGGCGTCCAGGAGTTGCCCCGCCAGTCAGTGAGGTGCGTCGGGGTTTCCTCGGTCATGCCCTCCCACCAGACGCCGCCGTCGTCGGTCAGCGCAACGTTGGTGAAGATGCTGTTGCCCTTGGCAATGGCGCGCATGGCGTTGGGGTTGGTGCCCCAGCCGGTGCCGGGGGCCACGCCGAACAGGCCGGCCTCGGGGTTGACGGCGCGGAGCTCGCCTTCCTTGCCGAACCGCATCCAGGTGATGTCGTCACCCAGGGTCTCCACCTTCCAGCCATCGATGGTGGGATCGAGGAGGGCGAGGTTGGTCTTGCCGCAGGCGGACGGGAAGGCAGCCGAGACGTAGTAGGTCTTCTGCTCCGGCGAAGTGAGCTTGAGGATGAGCATGTGCTCCGCAAGCCAGCCCTCGTCGTGGGCCATGACCGAGGCGATGCGCAGGGCGTAGCACTTCTTTCCCAACAGCGCGTTTCCGCCGTAGCCGGAGCCGAACGACCAGATCGAACGCTCTTCGGGGAAGTGGACGATCCATTTGTCCGGGTTGCACGGCCACGGTACGTCTGCCTGGCCGGCCTCCAGCGGAGCACCCAGGGAGTGCAGGGCCGGAACGAAGAAGGCGTTGGTTTCGGTGATCCGGTTCAGGACGTCCGTGCCGATGCGGGCCATGATGCGCATGGAGGCAACAACATAGGCGGAGTCGGTGATCTCGACGCCGAACTTGGGGTCCTCGGCGTCGAGGTGGCCCATGACGAACGGGATGACGTACATGGTGCGGCCGCGCATGGAGCCGGAGAACAGCCCGCGCAGCTTCTCCTTCATCTCCGCCGGGGCCATCCAGTTGTTGGTGAAGCCTGCGTCGTGCTCCTTTTCAGAGCAGATGAAGGTCTGCTCTTCGACGCGGGCGACGTCAGCGGGGTCCGAGAAGGCTGCGAAGGAGTTGGGGAACAGGTCCTGGTTCAACCGCTTCAGGGTGCCGGCCGCGACGAGTTCGTCGGTGAGGCGGGTGTTTTCTTCCTCGGAGCCGTCGACCCAATGAATCCGGTCCGGCTGGGTAAGCCCAGCGACCTCTTCGACCCACGCCAGCAGTCCGGCATGGGTGGTGGGTGCTTTCTCAAGCAGCGGCAGTCGCGCCAGGTGGGCCATTGCAGTTCCCTTCTTCGGGTTCAGTGGTGTGTCCTAAATGCTATTTCTGATGATCTGGACCAATTCACGGTCAGACATCGGATGTCCTGCCCACCTGTAGTCAACTTCCGCGGGATTTCGCGGAATTTTGATTTAGAAAAGTCGAAATTAGTGACGAAGGTCACATAGACCGGTCTAGTTGTGTAAATTACATGGTCCTCAATTTGGAACTGCGGCCCTCCTCGCGTAAAGTTATTCGAGGTTCGGGGCGAGCGAAAAGCTCACTGAGAACCGGAAGATGCGCCCATAGCTCAGCTGGATAGAGCGTCTGTCTACGGAACAGAAGGTCAGGGGTTCGAATCCCTTTGGGCGCACAGAGAGAAGGCCCGCACCGGGAAACCGGTGCGGGCCTTCTGCGTTAAGCATGGGTTAGGGACGAGGCCTGCATGCAGGGGGCAGTGGCAACAAACCCGCTATCCCCCGCTATCCAGAACCGACGTGATCCAGAACCAAACTGGTCCGGAACCGGACTACCTATTCGCCGACCGCCTCGCGTATCCGCTGGCGGAACCCCTCGAAGTGGTGCGTCAGCTCGCGGGCTGCCCGGGCCTTGTCCCCGGCAGCCACGGCCGAATAGATGTTCCGGTGCACTGCAGCGAGTGCCGGCAGATCCTCCACGCCGGGTCCAACCTCGGTATAGATCTTGCGGTAAACCTTCCAGAAGACGCCCAGCAGGTTTAGCAGGAGTTCATTGTTAAGGGATTCAAAAAGCCTGCGGTGGAACTCCGCATCGGCTTCCACAAAGGCCTCACCCGCCTCCGCGCTCTCCTCCATGCGGATCACGGACTCCTCGATGCCGGCTAGTTGTTCGGCCGTCATCTCACCCATTGCGCTGCCGATCAGCCCCGCCTCCAGCGCCTGGCGGACGTCCACGAGCTGCCGCGCTTCCAGGCCGTGGTGCCGCAGCGAGAGCCGCCCGCGGAAAATCAGGCCGTCGGCGAGGGATTCGAAATTGCTGGGCGCAACGAACATGCCGAAGCCGTGGCGGATCTCAATGACCCCTAGCGCCTGCAGGACCTTCAGCGACTCCCGGAGCGTGTTCCGGCCCACGCCGAGGGCGAGGCACAGCTCGTTTTCGGTGGGAAGGGCGTCGCCGGGCTCCAGTTCACGGTCCAGGATCAGCTCCATGATGTCCGACTGCAGGGCGCGCAGGCGGGCCTGGGCGCCGAAGCGGGCCGGCGGAACCACGTTGGAGGGCTGCATGGAGGGCTCCTTTGCACTGTCCGTACTTTTCCTCACCGTAGCGGATGTCCCATATCCCCAGAACGGCGGGGTCCATTGTTACGGCAGCGCCTCCCAAAATTCGCGGCAGGAGCGGGCGTAGGCTGTTGCCATGCCACGTCTTGTTGAACGGGAATTCGATGTCATTGTGATCGGCGCCGGCGCGGCAGGGGAAAATGCCGCGGACCGGGTGGTGCAGGGCGGCTTGACGGCAGTC
The DNA here is from genome assembly GCF_018613795.1 of Arthrobacter sp. ISL-65. Taxonomy (GTDB): domain Bacteria; phylum Actinomycetota; class Actinomycetes; order Actinomycetales; family Micrococcaceae; genus Arthrobacter. The sequence continues at coordinate 67,427 of NZ_JAGGPN010000042.1, read as the reverse complement.
CTGGTGGAAGCCGAGCTGGTGGGCGGCGAGTGCTCCTACTGGGCGTGCATGCCATCCAAGGCGCTGCTGCGACCGGGCACCGCACTGCACGGCGCCCAGACAGTTCCCGGCGCCAGCGAAGCCGTGACAGGAACGCTCGACGCCGCCGCGGTCCTCAAGCAGCGCGACTCCTTCACGTCCCACTGGCAGGATGCCAGCCAGGTGGAATGGGTGGAGGGCGCAGGCATCGAGCTGATCCGCGGCCGGGCACGCATCACCGGTGAGCGGACAGTGGGAGTAGCCGGGCTGGACGGCGACGATTACGCGCTCACGGCGCGTCACGCCGTCGTGCTTGCCAACGGCTCCACGCCCAACAGGCCGCCCGTCGAGGGGCTGTCCGAGGTTGAATACTGGGGCACGCGGGAGGCGACCTCGGCAAAGGAGGTCCCCGACCGGCTGGGCGTGTTGGGCGGCGGCGTCGCCGGCACGGAGCTTGCCCAGGCTTTTGCCCGTCTCGGGTCCACGGTCACGCTGGTGGGGCGCAGCGGACTGCTGCGCAATTTTCCCACTGAGGCCGCGGAACTTGTCGCCGCCGGCCTGCGGGCCGACGGCGTGGAGCTCCGGCTCAACACCAAGACCCGCAGCGTCCAGAGGAATTCCGACGGTTCCCTGACGCTCGCGTTCGACGGCGGCGACACCGTCACGGTGGACCAGTTGCTGGTGTCGACCGGCCGGCAGCCCGCGCTGGAAGGGCTCGGACTGGAGAGTGTGGGCCTGTCCGCCAGCAACGGCAAGCCCCTGGCCATCCACACTGACTCAACCGGCCTGGTGGCCGAAGCGTCGGGCAACGACGACGGTCCCTGGCTGTACGCGGTGGGCGACGCGGCGGGCAAAGTACTGCTGACTCATCAGGGCAAGTACGAGGCCCGGGCCACCGGCGCAGCCTTTGCCGCCCGGGCCAAGGGCGAGCTTCGCGGGGAGCCTGAGCCGTGGAGCCGGTACGCGCAGACAGCCGACGAACACGCCATTCCCAACGTGGTGTTCACAGACCCCGAGCTGGCCAACATTGGCCGGTCGCTGGAACGGGCCCGCAAGGACGGCTACAACGCATCATCGGTGGAGCTGCCCATCGAGGTGGCCGGGTCCTCCCTGCACGGCCAGAACTACAAGGGCTGGGCGCAGCTGGTGGTGGACGAGGACCGCAAGGTGCTCCTCGGTGCAACCTTCGCCGGGCCGGACGTCGCCGAGCTCCTCCATGCCGCGACGATCGCCGTCGTCGGGGAGGTTCCCCTGGACCGGCTTTGGCACGCAGTGCCTTCTTATCCGACCATCAGCGAGGTCTGGCTGCGGCTGCTGGAAAAGTACGGGCTCTAGTGTCTATTTGAACTGACTAGTCAGTTCGGTTAGCCTTGAAGCAGACAACTTCTGCGAAAGGCTCCCTTGCTCTGCGCACGACAGCTCAGCGTGAAAGGCCGGCGGCTTGACCTCCTGCCGCCGACTTCCCTGCAGGTGGCCAGCGGCGAACTGCTGCTGGTGACCGGCGACCGCCAGGACCAGAGGACCGCCCTCGCGCTTGTCCTAAGTGGCCGGATGAGGCCCGACGGCGGCACGGCCGGCTGGGACGGCTCGGTCGGGATCAGACCGCTGCGGCGCGCCAGCGCCCTGGTGGACTCCCCCGGCGTCAACGAACCCGAACAGCACCTAAGCGTGGCGGACCTCGTGACCGAGGATCTGGCCCTGATTCCCCGGCGCTACCGCGGCGCCCTCCTCAGCAAGCCGTGGCTGAAGGTCAACCGCTTCGAGGACGTCGCCGGCATGTGGACGGAGCAGCTCCCTTCGGCGCGCCGCATCGAGCTCCTTACAGCGCTAGCCCTCGCCAACCCCGGCACGGACCTCCTTGTGGTGGACTCCCCCGACCGGCACGGCGCCGATTCTGCCAACTGGCTGCCGCGGCTCAGGGAACTGGCGCACGACGGCGGCCGGCCCCTCGCCGTCGTCGCAACCGTTACTGCCCTCCCGGACGGCTGGACCGGACCGTCCGCGGCAATCGGCAACGCGGCCCGCCGTCCCTCCCCGGGGAGTTTTTGTACAGATAATGGCCCCACAACGCCCCCGAAGTCCGAATATGTGGACAAAAACTCCAGCCTGACGGGTGAGGTGGGCAAGTGACTGTCTTGCGGCTGGCGCGGTCCGAACTCAAGCGCATGACCGGCGGGCTGCTGCCCAAGCTGACCATCCTGGCCCTGACCCTGGTGCCTCTGCTCTACGGCGCGGTGTACCTCTACGCCAACTGGAATCCGTACGGCAACCTCGACCGGATCGACGCCGCGCTCGTGGTGGAGGACACCGGGGCGGCCGCCGGCAATGGAACGCGGCTGGAGGCCGGACAGAAGGTGGCGGACAGCCTCCTTGACGGGCACGTGTTCAACTGGCAGACGGTCCCGACTGCTGCGGAGGCGGACCAGGGCGTCAGCGACGGAAAGTATGCCTTCGCCCTCAGGATCCCCAAGGACTTCTCTGCCAACCTCGCCTCGCCGGGCAGCTTCGATTCGGCGACCCAGGCCATGCTTAACGTCACCACCAACGACGCCAACAACTACCTGCTGAGCACCATCGTGGACAAGCTGACCGCTGCCGTCCATGCGTCGGTGGCCAAGGAGGTCGGCGCGGAGACAGCCAACCAACTTCTCACCGGGTTCGGCACCATCCACACGCAGATGGTGAAAGCGGCCGACGGCGCTACCCAACTGGCGGACGGCATCACCCGGCTGCACGACGGTACGGTCACCCTGCATGAGGGAACAGGGAAGCTGGAAACCGGGGCCGCCGACCTTTACAACGGCCAGGTCAGACTCCGTGACGGGGCCAACGAGCTCTCGGAGGGTGCCGGGCAGCTGAGCGGAGGGCTGGCGGAACTGCGGGACAGGACGGCCGGGCTTCCGGCGGACTCGCAGCGCCTCGCTGACGGTGCCGCGCAGGTTGCGGCAGGAAACGCGGCGCTGAACAGCAAGGTGCAGGACGCCGTCGGGCAGCTCGAGGCAGCAGAAAATGGCCTCCGCGGCCGGCTGCAGGAGTCCAACAGCAAGCTGGTGGCCGCCGGCGTCCTGACCCAGGAACAGGCGGACAAGGTGCTCGCGGAAGTCGATTCCGCAGCTGCCTCCGGCCCGGGCAGTGACGCCAAGGCGAAGATGCAGGCAGACGCCGCGCAGATCCAGCAGCTTTCCGACGGATCAGCTGCGGTCAGTGCGGGCGCAGCCCGGCTGGCCGCCGCCGCCCCCGCGCTGACCGGCGGCATCTCGACGGCGTCTGCCGGGGCAGACCGGCTGGCGGCCGGAGCCGCAACTCTGGCTTCCAGTGAGCAGACGGCGGTGGACGGTTCCGCCGCCCTCTCGGCGGGTGCCCAAAAGCTCGACGACGGTGCGGCGCAGCTGGAGAGCGGAGCGGGCACCGCCGCGGCCGGTGCCGGGAAACTGGCTGACGGGCTGTCCCAGGGAGCCGGCAAGGTCCCCCACCCGGATGACTCGCAGAAGAGCAGCCTCTCCGCCGTGATGTCCGACCCCGTGGCCGTCAGCAACGTCTCGCAGGCAAAGGCCGGCTCCTACGGTGCAGGGCTTGCCCCCTTTTTCATGACCCTGGCCCTGTGGATCGGCATCTTCATGCTGGTCCAGGCAATGCGGCCCATTACCCAGCGCGCCCTGGCCTCCAACGCGCCGGCCTGGAAGATCGCCGTCGGGGGCTGGCTTCCGTTCCTGGCGGTGTCTGCCGTGCAGGCCAGCCTGCTCACCGTCGTCGTGAACGTCGGCCTTGGACTGCATCCTGCCCATCCATGGCTGATGTGGCTGTTCCTGCTGGCAGCCGCCATGGCGTTCAGCGCCATCATCCAGGGCGTGGTGGCGCTCCTCGGTTCGCCGGGAAAGCTGGTGGTGCTCATCCTGCTCGTGCTGCAGCTCGTCTCCTCGGGCGGCACCTTCCCGTGGCAGACCACGCCCGAACCGCTGCACGCCGTCCACCGGGTCCTGCCCATGGGTTACGTGGTGGATGGCATGCGGCACCTGGTCTACGGGGCGGACCTGTCCCTGATACCGGCCACCGTGGCGGGGCTGTTTGGCTACACTTTGCTGGGGATGGCACTTTCGACGCTGGCCGTCCGCAAGAACAAGTTCTGGACCCTTAAGACCCTGAAACCGGAGATCGCCGTATGAGCACGCTGGAGGCGGACCAGGAACCCGTTGCACCGAGGAAGCTCCGCCCCGGCCGGACCAATGCCACGAAGCAGAAGCTGTTCGAGGCATCCATGGACCTGATCGGGGAACGCGGCGCGTCTGGTGTGACGGTGGACGAGATCGCCGCTGCGGCCGGCGTGTCCAAGGGGACCGTCTACTACAACTTCGGCAGCAAGTCCGACCTAATCGCCCAGCTCCTGCGGCATGGCGTCGACATCCTCGAAGCCAGGCTGCTCAGCGTGAAGGGCGGGACGGCGGACCCGCTGGCCGGCATGGAGGCGATGATCGGCCAGGCCATGGATTTCATGGCCGAGTATCCGTCCTTCGCCAGGCTGTGGGTGGGCGAACAGTGGCGTACCCCGAGCGAATGGCAGGACACTTTCGCCGAGCTCCGGACCCGGCTGCTGCAGGTCATCGGCACGGCCATCGAAAGCGTTGCTGCACAGTACCCGGTGGACGCCACCATTTCGCGGGGAAGCCTGGAGGCAGCCGTGTTTGGCGCCTGCTTTGTGGTGGGGCTGGACCGCCAGACGTACAACCCCGAACGGAGCCGTGACCAAAGCGTTGCAGCCATCATGACAATCATGCGCGGCTACGTGCTGAAGGGGCCCGATCCTCAGGGATGATTAGTCCCATGCGCCACATGGGTAACAGCGGAAAGACAGCGATCGGTGCGTTTGCCGCAGCGGCAGGCCTGCTGGTGCTGACGTCCATTTCGCTGGAAGAAGCGGCACTGGTTGCATTCCTCGGCGCCGTGGCCGTGGGGTACGTGGCGTCCGTGGCGGAAGCCTTTGCCCGCCACCGTTACCTTGCCCTGCTGGCGGGCGGGGTGGGAACCAGCCTGTTCATCGGGTGCAGCATCGCCTTCCTGCGCATGTGGGGACTCGCCTTCAACCAGGAAGCCGCTTCTCTGGGCCAGGCCGTGACTACCCGGGATTCGGACATCTACTTCTACCTTGCGTCGGCTTCGGGATGCCTGACGCTGCTGGTGCTGTTCTGCGCGGCGGTCTGGCCGCCCCGGAGGCGGCTGCAGCGGAATGCACTCACCCGACCCACTGCCATGTCCAGGCCCCGGGATGCCGGTCCAGCCCGCACGGCCGGCGCTGCTGGATCACCGGCCCGTCCTGCGACGAGGCTTCCCGCGGGCGCCCGGCAGCCAGCGCAGCGCCCTGCTCAGCAGAAACCTGGTCAGCAGAAACCTGTTCAGCAGGCAGCCCCGCGGAAAACTTCCCAGCGAAGAGGCTAGTGTGCGCGGGGAACCTTGAAGTGCGTGAGCTTGGCATCCTGGCCATCCAGCTCCGCCCAGGGCTTCTCTGTCTCCAGCACGGTCAGCCCGCTCGTGGGAAATCGCGTTGCGGCATCCATGTAGGCGTCGTGATTGGAATCCCGCGAGGCCAGGTGCATGGCCAGGTCCTGCACGCCGGGCATGTGGGATATCACCATCAGCGTGGTCACGGTGTCCGGCACATGGTTGATGACCGCGAGCATGCGCAGCGCGGAGGCGCCGTAGAGCCCGTCCTCAAGTTTCGGCGTCGGAGCCTTCTCACCGAGTTCACTGCACACCCAAGTGCACGTCTGCCGAGTTCGCAGAGCACTGGAGCACAGGATGAAATCGGGGACGATGCTGTGCTTGAGCAGCCATTTGCCCGCAAGGGGCGCCTCGCGGTGGCCACGCTCCTCCAGGGGACGCTCGTGGTCCGCTACCCCGCCCGGCCAGTCGGCTTTGGCGTGGCGCATAAGGACCAGTCGCTTCTTATGGTGCGCACTCATGGCCCAAGCCTATCTCCAGCCGCGGAGGCAAGTGCTTGGGATTTGGTCAGCTGAACGCCAAAAGGCGGCACATTCCGAAAGCGCCGTTGTTTGGGCCCACGCCGTCAGGGTTCCCTGGCCGAGCTTGCGAGGCGAGGGCGACGGTGGGCAGGAACGAGCACAGGCGCAGAGGGATCGTGCCGCTTTTAGGGCGGTGCCAAGGATGGACTAGATCGAGTACTCCGGAGCGGCCCAGACAACAACTTCCGGGTGCTCGTAGAAGCGGTAGCCCTGGCCACGAACGGTACGCACGGTGTTGGCGAGGCGGCCGAGCTTGGAGCGCAGGCGGCGGATGTGGACGTCGATGGTGCGCTCGTTCGGCACCTCTTCGGCGTTCCGCCACAGGCCCTCGAGCAGTTCGTCGCGCCCCACGGTGCGGGTGCCGTTCTCCACGAGGTAGTTGAGCAGTTCGAATTCCTTGAACGTCAGATTCAGGGACTCGCCGTCGAGGTGCACCTCGCGGCGGGCGAGGTCGATCAGGACACCCGACGGGCGGGGATCCTGGGCCGGCTGCACGCGGGCGGTCTCGGTGCGCTGCCGGGCATTGACGGTGGGGTCACCAAAGGTGGAACGGACGACGTCGAGCGCAGAACCGGGGGCGCTGGCCGGCGCCACAGCGACGGCGGCGTAGCTCTCGGCACCGGTTACAAGCGACTGGGCGTAGGCCCGGATCTCCTGGGCAAGCTTGGCGATCGAGGTGCCGGCGGCAGCCGCGGTTTCCTCGTCAATGCCCATGTACAGGACGAATCCGCGGGCAACGTTTTCATTGGGTACGGCGCGGACCGGTGCGGCGGCAGCCGGGGCCACAAGAGGCGTGGGCGCTGTGAGCGGGGCGGCTTCGTCAGCCTGGACGGCGCGCAGCTGGCCGTACGAGTTCGGGTTGTACCCCTGGGGCGCGTAACCCGGAGCGGCGGGAACGCTGTTTGCCTGGCCGCCCGGAGCGAAGGCGGGGCGGGCGCCGAATCCCTGCCGCAGGCCCGATGCCTGGCCTGCTTTGTTGGCGTTACGGACTGAGATGTGGACGTATCCGGATGCAACTGACATGAATGCTTACCTCAATGTGAATGGCCGTCATCGCGGCTCGAATGCTTGGGTCCCGCAATGATTTTGGGGAGGGGCGCCCTACGCTGGGCTGGGGGCGAATGCCTAAAAACTTCGTGGGGTGGTGAAAGTTAGGCGTGCATTCGACAACAGCGCATGTCGGCAGCAGCTGGTGTGCTGGGCCAATGTTCTGCGGCTGCAGGTGCTGTTGAGTTCTTGTTCACATTTGAAAGTGTGCAACGTAACAATGAGAACTTGCAAGTAACAATGGACGGAACCGTCCGCATACTGAGACAAACGGCGCGTTTGTGTGATAAATCACAGTTTTGCCGTTCGTGGATATTTTGATTTATTTTCCTGAACGGGCGGTCGGAAACCTGCTCCTGCGGAATTCTGTTCGGATTTTTGATGAATATACGCCGAATATTCAATGACATCCCGATTGCCGAAACCTACAGCCGCGATTTTCGGATTGTCCAGCTATGACGCAGTCCGGACGGGGGATTTTTTGCTCGGTAGGGCGTGCGGCTCCGGTCAAATCCAGCGGAGCGACGGCAGCAGCGCCCCGGGTGGCCTGGGCGCTGCCCCTCCCGCAGTAGTCAGCTGGCCTGGCTCGAACCTGTGCTTCCGCCCGACTGCGTGGTGGTACCGCTCACCTGCACGCTCTCCGCCGCAAACGCCGAGCCATCCTTGCCTGCCACAATCCGAACGGTGGCTCCCGCCACGATGTCAGCCGCTGTCAGGTCGCCGGTTACCGACTGCTGGCGCCGCTGCAGCATGTTGCTCACCGCTGTGTCGTCGCTGAGCGCGTAGGTGCGCGTGAAGCCGTTGGCACTCTTCACCGTGACCGAACCGGAGAAAACGGTGGACACAGTGCCGAGCTGCGCCACCTTGGTGACGTAGGCGCCGTTCTCCTCGACCACGTACTCCGAATGGACCGCTGCAGAAACGCCGCTGCCCATGCCGCCGAGGCCGTTGGGCGCGAAGTCGCCTCCCTGGTCTGGCACCGTTCCGCTTCCCGGCGCCTGCATGCCCGGACCGCCCATCGACCCGCCATCCTGCGGCAAGCCGCCCTGGCTCAAACCGCCCTGCGTTCCACCCTGCGCCAACCCGCCCTGGGCACCTGCGGCCGTTCCGCCGGCAGCGGCAGCGTTGCTGCCCAAACCGTAAACGGTGGCTCCGGCGCCAGCGGCCAGAACCGTGGCAGCACCGGCCACGACCAGCCCCCGCTTCATGGTCCAGGGCTTGCCGCCGGCCGCCGGACCTCCCGCTGTTCCGGCCGACGGCGGCCCTCCCCAGCCGGCGCCGCCGCCGGAAGGCTGCGCCCCGCCGGCACCCCAGCCCGCGTACGGGGCCTGGTAGTTCGTGGTTTGGGAGTTGGGGTCGCCGCCCGGGGCGACAGGGTTCGACACGACGGCGTGCGGTGCGGCATTTGAGGCGGCGCTGCCCGAAGAGAACGTGCCCAGGGAGGTCACAGGTTCAGTTTCGGGTTCGGCAGGCCGGGCGGGCCCGGCCCCGGAACCGGTATCCCGGCCGGCCCCCGGCCCTGGCTGGCATGAGTACCTCTCCGGCTGCGGCGCCGGAGGCAGGGGTGTGGTTTCTGGAACAGGTGGGTGCTGCTGTCCGCTCATTGCGGTCTCCTTAGGGGTGCGGAAGTGTCCGTTCCAGACTGGAAAGCCTTCCTGTGATTGGCCTGTGCGGCGCAAGAGCCATGGCTGTGACCCAAAAACACGTACTCGACGCCTTTCAGCTCGCTAGGCTGGGATTCACAGCCGGCGCACAGGGTTGCCAAAGCGGCGGCTAATCACCAGAACGGAGAGTTGTCACATGGCCACTTCGCACTCCATGACCAACAACCTTCCGCAGCTGACCCACCCGGACGGATCCCCCATCCGCGCCCTTGTGGTCGACGACGAGCCGAGCCTCTCAGAACTCATGAGCATGGGCCTGCGCATGGCTGGCTGGTCGGTCGCCGTCGCTGCCGACGGTCCGGAGGCCGTGAAGCTCGCCAAGGAGTTCCGCCCGGACGTGCTGGTGCTTGATGTGATGCTTCCCGGGTTCGACGGCGTCGAGCTCCTGGGCAGGATCCGCGCCTTCGCACCGGAGGTCCCGGCCCTGTTCCTTACCGCCAAGGACGCGGTACAGGACCGCATCGTGGGCCTCGCCGCGGGCGGCGACGACTACGTCACCAAGCCGTTCAGTATGGAGGAAGTCCTGCTGCGCCTGCACCGGCTGGTCCAGCGTTCCGGCGTCGCGGCCATGGATTCCGCTGAGCTTGTGGTGGGCGACCTCGTCCTGAACCTCGACACACGCGAAGTCACCCGCGCCGGCGACGAGCTGCAGCTGACAGCCACCCAGTTCGAGCTGCTGCGCTACCTCATGGAGAACCCCAAGCGCGTGGTCAGCAAGGCCCAGATCCTGGACCGGGTGTGGAACTACGACTTTGGCGGCCAGGCCAACATCGTCGAACTGTACATCTCATACCTGCGCAAAAAGGTGGATGCCGTGCACCCGCCGATGATTCACACGGTCCGCGGCGCGGGCTACGTCATCAAGCCGGCAGAGTAGGCCGTGGCAAACCTTTCCGGTGCAATCCGTACCCAGCGCCGAAGCTGGCTGAAGCCGGACACCTGGCACCTCCGCACGCGCCTGGTCCTCGTTGCCATGGCGCTTTTGGTGGCCATTTGCGGCGCGATCGGCCTTTTCAGCTACGCCTCGATGGACTCCTATTTGACCCAGCAGCTGGACAAGCAGCTCTCGGATGCGGCGCACCGCTCCAGCGAGTTCGGCCGGCCACCGCAGGGCAATCCTGGCACCAAGCCCGATCCGCTGGGCGCCCGCGGCCAGCGGATCGGCACCGTGACGGCCCGGATCGAGGACGGCACCGTCATCAGTGCAGGTTTCATTGCCACGGACGCCACCGTCGCCTCGCTGTCGGCAGCGGACGACCAAGTCCTCCTGGCGCTCCGCCGCGACGGCGTGCCCGTCGAACGCACCCTGTCCTCTGGCACCTACCGCCTGGTCGCCGCCCAGGCGCCTTACGGCGACGTGATCGTCACCGGGCTCCCGCTCGCGGAAAAGCAGAACACCCTGACATCGCTCGTGTGGACCATCACCATCGTCTCGCTGGGCGGCCTTGTGCTGATCGGCCTTGCCGGGACGGTGCTCATCCGCCGCACCATGAAACCCCTGGAGCAGCTCTCCGAGGTGGCCACCCAGGTGTCTCGCCTGCCGCTGGACGCCGGTGAGGTGGCACTCGCCGTCCGCGTCCCGCCGTCGAACGCCCATCCCGGAACCGAAGTGGGCAGCGTGGGTCACGCCCTGAACCAGATGCTGGACAACGTCTCCAACGCGCTGGAGGCGCGGCAGGAAAGCGAAATGAAGGTGCGGCAGTTCGTGGCGGACGCCTCCCATGAGCTCCGCACTCCGCTCACGGCCATCCGCGGCTACACCGAACTGATGCGCATGACCGAAAAGTTCACTCCGGACGGGCAGCGGTCCCTGGCACGCGTGCAGAGCCAGTCGGAACGGATGACCGCCCTGGTGGAGGACCTCCTGCTGCTGGCCCGGCTCGACGAGGGCCAACCGCTCAAGCTCAGCGACGTTGACCTCACGCAGCTCGTGATTGAGACCGTCAGCGACGAAAAAGTCATGGCACCGGACCGGGCGTGGCACCTCGACCTTCCCGAGGAACCCGTGTCGGTCCGGGGCGATGCCTCACAGCTGCACCAGGTCCTCGTCAACCTTCTCTCCAATGCCCGCAAGCACACCCCGCCCGGCACCACGGTGACCACCGGCGTGATGCGGTCGGCGGACGGCAGCGCTGTGATTACGGTCACGGACGACGGCACCGGCATCCCGCCCGAATTTGTGGACAAGGTCTTCGCGCGATTCGCCCGCGCGGACGCGTCACGCGCGACCCCGGCGCAGGCGCCCCTGGCGCCTGCATCCGCGACAGCGAAGGGTTCTGCTACCGGTGGCGCAGGCGCGCAAACGGCCCTCCGTACCGCGGCTTCGCAGGGGGAACCGGGGGTTGCGTCGGCAGAGGGAACCAGCGGCCTGGGCCTGTCCATCGTGCAGTCCATCGTGGAGGCTCACGGCGGCACGGTGGAGGTCACGTCCAGGCCGGGACGGACAGAATTTGCCGTCCGGCTGCCCAAGCAAGGCGCCGCGCCGTCGTCGTGATGTCCGTTACCTAAATGTGACTTAATCAAAAGCCTCCTGTACCGTCGATTGGGTGCAGCCGCCACTAGAGCTGCATGTCCGGATTGACGCCCAGCTCTGCCGCTTCCCGGATTCCGCTAGTTCAGGCAGAGGCGGGGGAACCAGAGTCCCGGGCTTTCCGCATCAGCCCTTGGGGTGAAGCCGACACGTGAATTTCCGTGCGGCCGGATGACCTCATCCGAACCCGACAGCTAACTCCGCAGGTGTTGAGAGGCAATCAACCATGTCTGAATTCAAGGCACAGGCGCGCCCTGATCGCGCCTCCCAGCAGTCTGACCACAAGATTTCCCGTCACCGTGCAGAGCCGGCCCGGCCTGCGACGGCCTGGGGCCGCTTGACCGCAAGCCTTCCGTCCTTCGGGCGCCGGGCAGCGGTCCTAACCACTGCCGCAGCCGTGCTCGTTGGCGTCGGCGCCGCAGGCCAGGCAGCCGAGCAGGCTACGCCTTCCGCCGCTCAAACGACCGCCACCACCGCTGACGCCGGGCAGACCCTGAGCTTCGACAAGACGCTCATCTCCGCCCTGCCCGCGCCCTCCGCGGCGTCCATCGCTCCGCAGTCGGCAACTAAGGCGACCGCCAAAGCCACGCCGAAGGCTGCCGCCAAGACCGCGGCGCCCAAGGTTGCCGCTCCGAAGGCGGCCACCAAGGCTGCCACGCCCAAGGCTGCTCCCGTCGCCAAGGCTGCCCCGGCTCCCGCCGCCAAGGTTGCCCCCGCGAAGGTTGCCCCCGCGAAGGCCGCTGCGCCTGTGGCCCTGAACGATCCCGCCGGCGCGCAGGCCTACGCGGCCAGCAAGCTGGGGTCCTTCGGCTGGTCGGCAGACCAGATGCAGTGCCTGAAGCGGCTCTGGACCAAGGAATCGGAATGGCGCACGACGGCCACCAACGCGAGCAGCGGCGCCTACGGCATCGTCCAGTCACTGCCCGCCGAGAAGATGGCTACCGCCGGGGCGGACTACCGCACCAACTACCGCACCCAGATCAACTGGGGCCTGGACTACATCCAGGAGCGCTACGACTCCCCGTGCGGTGCGCTGAACTGGCACCTCGCCCACAACTGGTACTGAGCGTTCCCGCGGCCAATCGGGCTGACGACGAACATTTTTGCACCGCTTTAGGCTGACCGCCTAGGTGCCGAGGGCCCCTGATCCGCACGGATCCGGGGCCCTTCTGCGTCGCTGATCTTCCTGCCGCAGGCAAAGTGGTGCAGAAATGCAAGCCTCGGCGTCCACCACACCGGCGGCAACCATGCAGGGTGGCGCAGAAAAACGGCAATCACAGCTGATGCTGACGGCCGGCGGAGCGTCGAAGTCACTTCCACAGCCCCCGCACAGCTCGGCCCTAAAACCCTCATAACAGCGGCGGCCACTGTTGAGCCATGACCATCACTGACCGGGCCTCCGGAACCCCGCCGCACCCACCGCTGCGCACCCAGCCGCATGCGCTCCAGGGAGCCGGCGCGGCCGGACCTGCCCCGGCGCAGACCCGGCACACGCGGCGGTCGCCCATCGACACCGCCACCACGGAACCGGTCCTGGACGTGACCATCCCGGTCTACAACGAGGAACGCGACCTGGAGGAGTGCCTGCGCCGGCTCCACGCCTACCTGCGCGGCACGTTCCCGCACTCGTTCCGCATTACCGTTGCAGACAACGCGAGCACGGACGGCACGCTCAAGGCTGCCGAACGGGTGGCCCGGGAACTCCGCGAGGTCACCGTGGTGCACCTCGACGAGAAGGGCCGCGGCAACGCCCTGCGGAAAGTCTGGCTGGCTTCGCCGTCACCTGTCCTGGCCTACATGGACGTGGACCTTTCCACCGATCTGGCCGCCATGGGTCCGCTGCTGGCCCCGCTGCTCTCCGGCCACTCCGACCTGGCCATCGGCACGCGGCTGACCCGCAACTCCCGGGTGGTCCGCGGGCCGAAGCGCGAATTCATTTCCCGCGGCTACAACTTCATGCTGCAGTCCCTCATGGGCGCCCACTTCAGCGATGCGCAGTGTGGCTTCAAGGCCATCCGGGCCGATATTGCCCAGCAGATCCTGCCGCACACCGTGGACACCGCCTGGTTCTTCGACACCGAACTCCTGGTCCTCGCCGAACGGTGCGGCCTCCGCGTCCACGAGGTGCCGGTGGACTGGACCGACGGCCCCAACTCCAGCGTGGACATCGTCCAGACGGCTCTTGCGGACATGCGTGGCATGGCCCGGCTCAGCAAGGACATGGTCACCGGCCGTATCCCCGTCGCCGAACTCCGCGCGGCCCTGGCCCGCGGCCCTCTCCCCGCCGGATCCCGCAGCCAGGAGCAATGCCCTGGCGGAAGCCTGTTCGGCCAACTGGTGCGGTTCGGCACCATTGGCGTGGCGTCCACCCTGGCCTACCTGGTCCTCTTCTACCTCTGCCGCAACCTGATGGACCCGCAGCTGGCCAACCTGCTGGCCCTGCTCACCACGGCCGTGGCCAACACCGCCGCGAACAGGCGTTTCACGTTCGGCATCGCCGGCAACAGTGATGTTGCCCGCCACCACTTTGAAGGGCTGCTGGTTTTTGGGATCGGGCTCGCCCTCACCTCCGGCGCGCTCGCACTGGTCCACAGCGGCGCACTGCCGGGAAGCACGACGCCGGACCGCTGGCTTGAACTGGCGACCGTCACCGCCGCGAACCTCGCGGCCACCGCGGTGAAGTTCCTGTTGTTCCGGCTGTGGGTCTTCCGACGGCGGCCAGTCCCCACCAACGCTCCCGCAGATCCTGCCGCTTCCGAGCCATCCCTCCCGCAGGCATCCGCCCCGAACACAGAAATGGCACAGTCATGAGCACCACCGTCACTCCCCCAAACCAGGCGACAGACCCGACGACAGAGCACAAGTCGGTGGGCGCCGTGCAGCCCGCGCCGGCTATGTCGGAAGATCAGGCCACCAAAGACGCCAACCCGGAGCGAACCCGCCGGCCGGCAAGGCCTCCCGGCTGCTGGTGGGAAACCAGCCGCGCTGGGTCCGGCCCTCGGCCGCAGCGCTGCTGGCGTTCACCGCCGTGCTGTACCTGTGGAACCTCGAAGCCACGGGATACGCCAATTCCTTCTACGCCGCAGCCATCCAGGCGGGCACCAAGGACTGGACGGCGCTGCTGTTCGGCTCCCTCGACGCCGGAAACGCCATCACCGTGGACAAGCCACCGGCGGCCCTGTGGATTCCCGCCCTCGTGGGCCGGGTTTTCGGCTTCTCGCCGCTGAGCATGCTGGTGCCGCAGGCGCTCATGGGGGTGGCCGCCGTCGGACTCCTTTACCTGACGGTCAAGCGCATATCCGGACCCGCGGCGGGACTACTCGCCGGCGGCGTGCTGGCACTGACTCCGGTGGCCGCGCTGATGTTCCGGTTCAACAACCCCGACGCGATGCTCACCCTGTGCCTGGTGCTGGCCGCCTACCTGACTACCCGTGCCATTGAAAAGGCCGGCTGGAAGTGGCTGGCCGCCGCCGGTGCCGTGATCGGCCTGGCCTTTCTGACCAAGATGCTCCAGGGCTTCCTGATCGTTCCCGGCCTCGCACTGGCCTACGTCTGGGCTGCCCCCACGAGCCTCGGACGGCGGCTTCTGCATCTGCTCGCCGCTGCAGGCGGCATCCTGCTGGTGGCCGGCAGCTACATCGCCCTGTTCCAGCTCACTCCCGCTTCGACCAGGCCCTACATGGCCGGGTCCGAAACCAACAGCTTCCTGGAACTGACCTTCGGCTACAACGGCCTGGGCCGCATCACCGGCTCCGAAGGCGGCGGTGGCGGCATGCCCGGCGGTGGCGGCGGCATGGGCGGAAATGTCGGCTTCGGCGGCGCAGCGGGGATCACCCGGATGTTCGGGACCAGCTTCGGCGGTGAGGTGTCCTGGCTGCTCCCTTCGGCCCTCATCCTGCTGGGTGCCGGGCTGTGGTTCACCCGCCGTGAAGCGCGCACATCCCGCACCCGGGCAGCCCTGGTCCTCTGGGGTGGCTGGCTCCTGGTCACCACCGGCATCCTGAGCTTCATGAGCGGCACTGTCCACCCGTACTACGCAGTTGCGCTGGCCCCGGCAATCGCCGCGCTGGTGGGCATGGGTGGCGTGGAACTGTGGCGTGGCCGTTCCCACTTGCCCGCCCGGATCACGCTGGCCGCCACAGTCCTTGCGGGGTCGGTCTGGTCCGCGGTGCTTCTGGGTCGCGACACCTGGCTGCCCTGGATCAGGGTGGCCGTGGTGATCCTCGGTGTCCTGGCCGCCGTCGCGCTGCTGCTCCGGATAGATTCGCTCCAGGCGATTCCCGCCCGGTTCCGCAGGACGGCGACGGCGACTGTCGTGGCGGTTTCGCTGCTGGCCGGCGGGCTGGGCAGCACTGCGTGGACCTTCGCCACGGCAGCCCAGCCCCACTCCGGATCGATTCCGACGTCAGGCCCCACCGCCTCTGCGATGGGCGGACCGGGCGGGCAGGGGGGACGCGCCGGCTTTGCCGGACCGGGCACGTCCGGCTCGGGGTTGCCGGACGGTTCCGGCCTGGCCCCCGACGGGTCCGGGTTGGCGCCCAACGGCTCAACCGACGGCGGCAGTGCTCCTAACGTTGCCATGGGTCCCGACGGCGCCGGTACGGCGAACTCCGAACTCACCGCGCTGCTCAAGGCCAGCACCGCCAAATGGTCCGGAATTGTTTCCGGCGCAAGCCAGGCGGCCAGCCTGGAACTTGCCACGGGCACCAATGTGATTGCCCTGGGCGGATGGAACGGCGGCGACCCCTACCCCACCCTCGCGCAGTTTCAGGAGATGGTGGCCAACGGTAAAATCGGCTACTTCATCTCCGGCGGCGGCATGGGCGGAGGCCGCGGACGCGGCGGAAACTCTGAGGTAGCCACTTGGGTTGCCGCAAACTTCGAGGGCCAGACCGTAGGCAACTCCACCGTGTACAAGCTGACCAACTAGGCAATCATGGCCAACACCATTCCACGGTCCTCATCCCCCGCTAAAGCCCAGGACTTTGCCCGGCAGGGCACCTGGCTGGGCTAGGCAATCTCGCAAATCCGGCACTCGGGCACAGGGCGGATTCACCGGCCGAGGGGGCGGCGGTGGCATGGGCGGCCGCCTGGGCACCAGCACCCCGCCGGACGCCCTGGTGACAGCGCTTCAGACTGACTCGGCAAACTACACCTGGGCCGCCGCCGTCGTGGGTTCCAACAACGCGGCTGGCTACCAGCTTGCCGCCGAACTGCCGGTCATGGCCGTCGGGAGCTTCAACGGGACGGATCCCGCACCCACGCGGGAGGAGTTCCAGCAGCTCGTCGCAAAGGGCAAGATCCACTACTTCAATTGGCGGAAGCATGATGC
The DNA here is from genome assembly GCF_018613795.1 of Arthrobacter sp. ISL-65. Taxonomy (GTDB): domain Bacteria; phylum Actinomycetota; class Actinomycetes; order Actinomycetales; family Micrococcaceae; genus Arthrobacter. The sequence goes on along the minus strand of NZ_JAGGPN010000042.1, from coordinate 50,822 downwards.
AGGGTAAAACCGGCTCCGACGCCGCGGCGCGCATCTCGGAGTGGGTGGCGGCCACTTCCAGGCCGAGACCATCGGAGGCGCCACGGTCTACGACCTGTCCTGACAGGTGCAGACTAGAGCCGCAGGAAGACCGCCGGGCGTCCGTCCTGGCCGGTTTCCACCGTGGCGGTAACGGCGGTGTAGTCCGGAATGTGCAGCACGCCGTCGGGAAGGACGCCGGTGTTCGGGCCCACCGCGACGGTCCGGATACCGGCGGCGACTCCTGCGGCGATGCCGGCGGGAGCGTCCTCAAAAACCACTGCCTCCGTGGGGTCTGCCCCGAGCAGGGACGCGCCGACCAGGTAGCCCTCGGGGTGCGGCTTGCCGCGGGACACGTCCTCGGACGTGACAATGGCTGCCGGCATCTCCACCCCTGCCGCCGCCATCCGGACGGTGGCGAGATCGCGCGACGCCGACGTCACCAGTGCCACGGCGTCGGCGGGCAGGGACTCGAGCAGCTGCAGCGCACCCGGCACTGCGACGATGCCGTCGGTCTCGGTCAGTTCCATCTGTCCCAGTTCGGCGGCCAGGGCATGGACGTCGGCCCCCTCCGGAGCGAAGCGGCGGACAGTATCCAGCGCCTGCACTCCGTGGGAGGTGCGGAGGATTTCCGCGATATCAAGGCCGTAGCGTCCGGCGAACTCGGTCCACACGCGCTCCACGATGGCAGTGGAATCTACCAGGGTGCCGTCCATGTCGAACAGGACGGCGCGGGCTGTCAGCGTGATGGTGGCGGATTCGGCAGGAAGGCTCATGGCTTCCATCCTGCCTCATCCGGTTCGCCGCCGCGTCCTTCGGAACTCAGCCGTTCGGCCGGTTTGGGAGGTACTGCACCGCCCACTTGTTGCCGTCGGGGTCGGCGAAGTAGACGAAGTGGCCCCAGTCCTGGATGTCCACGTCGCTGACGTCCACGCCGTTCGTTTTGAGCTGGTCATGGGCCGCGTTGATGTCGCTGACCACCAGCTGAAGGCTGGGCGCCGTGCCCGGAGGAGCATCGTTGAGGCCCTCGCCAATGGCGATCGAGCAGCCCGAACCGGGCGGGGTCAGCTGGACGAAGCGGAGCCCGTCCATGGGCCGCTCGTCGTAGTCGGCGTTGAAACCGACCTTGTTGACGTAGAAGTCCTTGGCGCGGTCCACATCGGACACGGGTACGAAGACGAGTTCAAGTTTCCAGTCCATGGTGCACAGGCTAGCCGGGGCGCCCCGCGCTCCGGAAGACCTCCGCCGGTGGACTTTGGTCGAGGCCCGCCGGTTCGAGCGATCCGGTCTACCCGGCGATGCCGTAGAGCCGGTCGCCGGCGTCGCCCAGGCCCGGCACGATGTAGGCCTTTTCGTTCAGCTTCTCGTCGATGGAGGCGAGGACGATGGTGACGTTGGCGTCCTTGAGTTCCTCCTCCAGCTTGGCCAGGCCCTCCGGAGCGGCCAGCAGGCAGATGCAGGTGACGTCGGCGGCGCCGCGCTTGAACAGGAACTTGATGGCCTCACGCAGCGTTCCGCCGGTGGCGAGCATGGGGTCCAGCACGAAGATCTGGCGGCCGGAAAGGTCATCCGGCAGGCGCTCCGCGTAGGTGATGATGTCCAGGGTTTCCTCGTCGCGGGCCATGCCCAGGAAACCCACTTCGGCCGTGGGGACCAGCTTGGTCATGCCCCCGAGCATGCCCAGCCCGGCGCGCAGGATGGGAACCACCAGCGGGGTGGGCTTGGTGAACGCGGTGCCGGTGGTGGTGGCGACCGGGGTTTCGATGGTGACCGGCTGGGTGCGGACGTCGCGTGTGGCCTCGTAGGCCAGGAGGGTGACCAGCTCCTCGGTGAGCTCGCGGAAGACCGGTGAGGGGGTGTTCTTATCCCGCAGGACGGTGAGCTTGTGGGCGACCAGCGGATGGTCCACGACGAGTGTGCGCATGGGTCAAAACTATCACCCGGGGCTTGGCTCCCCACCCCGGTTTCCGGCGCCGTCCCCGGCATCGGGAGTCCCCTGCAGGCGGTCCGCCCGGTCGGCTTTGTCGTCCTTCAGATGGGCCGGGTGCTCGAACGTGGGCGCGGGGCCCGCATGCTCCCGCCGGCGGATGACATGGAACAGCCGGTGGGCCAGGATCACCACGGCAACCCAGGCCGCCCCGATCAACCAGGCGGCCATCACGTCCGTCAGCCAGTGGTGGCCGAGGAACACCCGGCTCAGTCCCATGGCGATGATGAACGCCGCCCCCGAGACGATCACCCACGTCCGTGCCGAAGTCTTCCGGAACTGCAGGCACACCAGGTACACCACGATGCTGATCACCACGGTGGTGTTCAACGTGTGCCCGCTGGGAAACGACGGCGAGAATTCGAACGGCGGAACGGCGTCGAGATGGTCGGGACGGGTGCGGCCCAGAAGCGTCTTGCCCACGCTGGTGGCGGTCACCGAGACTGCCGCCGCGCCGCCCACCAGAATGAGCGGCCGCCAGCTGCGGCTGACATAGATCAGCCAGGCCACGAGGATGCTCGCCAGGATGGGCATGCCGATGCCGCCGCCGATGTTCGTGAAGGCCGTAACGGCCGAATCGAGTTCGGGGCTCCGGTACTCCTTGGCCAGCTGGAGGGCGGGTTTGTCCAGCCCCGAGACGCCGTCTTGGTCCACAACGCTGTTATATACCTCAGCGCTGAGGAGCGTCAGGACGATCACCAGGAAGCCGCCGACGACCAGGGTGATCCAAAGGGCCGCGTAGGGCCCAAGCCACCTGCCGTACCTCTCAGTCAGGGACTTCATCGTCACTCCCGGCGTTTGCTTTGTCCGATGCTAAGTATCCTTCGAAACTATCATTGACCCATGGCCCCGGCGGATCCGCAACACCTGGAATGGATGGGCCTTGCCCTCGAAGAAGCCCGGCGGGCCCTGGCTACCGAGGATGTGCCGATCGGCGCCGTCGTGATCGGTCCGGACGGAACTGTTTTGGGCGCCGGACGCAACGAGCGCGAGGCCCTCGGGGACCCCACCGCGCACGCCGAGGTGGTGGCCATCCGCGAGGCCGCAGCACGGCTGCGGGAACGCGCGGCTCTCGACGGTGGCAGCGGCGACGGCTGGCGGCTGGAGGACTGCACGCTGGTGGTGACCCTGGAACCGTGCGCCATGTGTGCCGGAGCGATCGTTCTGGCCCGGATCCACCGCGTGGTGTTCGGGGCCTGGGATGAGAAGGCCGGGGCGGCGGGCTCCGTGTTCGACATTCTGCGCGAGCGCCGCCTGAACCATTGGGTGGAGGTCTATGCCGGCGTGCAGGAGGAGGAATGCGGCGTGCTGCTGCGGGAGTTCTTCGCGGCGCACCGCACCGGCAGTTAACTGGCCTGCTAGCCGGCGGAATCCAGCGCGTCGATCCGCACCTGGCGGGACGCCGGTGAATCCAGGCTGAAGGAGCGGAAGTCACCCAGGTCCTCCCGGATCCACGCCTCAACCTCGGCGATGCGCTGTTCCACGGCGGGCGTCCGGCCAGCAAAGAGCCAGGCGGCGATCCTTTCCCTGCCGGGATCGTACTGCCAGAGCCCAATGATCCTGCCGCGGTCAAAGATGGGATGGTCAGGCAGGTCCGCCTGCAGCGCCAGGGTGGCGTTCAGCAGCTTCCGGTCCCGGTCCTCGTCCGCAAACAGGTCCGGCGCGTTCCGGCGGTGCAGCACCAGAGAATCGGTGCCGGCCAGCAGCTGGATCTGTTCCCCTTCCGGCGGGTTGAAGTCCGCGAGGCGTTCGACGTCGGCCGGCAGCATCCAGAGCACGTCGCCGCCGGCGGTGGGCACCTCCACGGCCCCGACGGCGGCGAGCCCCGCCTTGCTGTCGGTGAGGGTGAAGCCGGTGAACCACTGGGATTGTTTGACGGTGGCGCCGCCCGTCCAGCCGAGGTAGCGGCGGATCAGTTCCTCGCGTGCTCCTTCGGGTCCGAGCCGGCTGGGCGGCAGGCCCCACGTTGTGTACGCATAGCGCTGCTGGTCCAGCCGCCCGTTGACCGGAACGCGGCGGATCCTGCCGTCTGCCTGCAGCAGCCCCAGCGCCGTGGTCAACGTGGTGGCGGCCCCCTTTTTCTTGCCTTCCTCGCCCAGGCTGCGCACCGACTCCCCCAGCTCCTCCTTGAGCTGTCTGGGGTCCAGCGGACCATCGGCTTCGCCGAGGACGTGCAGGATCTGTTCCTCCAGCAGCGTGATCTCGCCGCGGTCGACGCCGAGCCGTGCCAGCACCCGGAAGGCCTCTTCAGCGCTTTTACCCAGGCTCAGCGCCCAGTCGAAGTCCTCCCGGCCCAGCACGTAGGTGCAACCGCGGGCGGTGGGCAGTTCGTGGATCCTGAGCTCGCGGACGTCCGTATCCACCTGCTCACGCCGGATTCCGGCGCGGGCGAAGAGGGTCAGGTACGGGTTGGCGCCGCCCACGGACCTCGCCCAGCCCACCGCGGCGAGCACCTCCTGCGGCGTGCGGCCTTCGAGTGTGCCGTCCAGCCCCTGCCGGTGCCAGGCCCAGGCTTGGAGCAGCTCCGGGGTGAGGGCTTCAACGGCTGGCAGGGTGGCGGCAGACGGGACGTGGGTGGTCATGCCTCATTCTCCATCAGCAGGCGGTTGCGAGGAATGGCCGCCCTGCGACGCTTTCGGCGCCACGTAGCCGAGCACCTGCCGCGCAGTGGCGTCCCAGCCCGGCAGGAGTTCCCTGCCAGCGAGGGCCCGCCGGCGCCATTCGGCGCGCAACCCGGGGTCTGTGAGCCATCTGCGCAGAAGGGCCGCCAGCGGCCCTGGGTCACCGTCGCCGGATTGGCCGTCTCCAGCGTCTCCGCTGTCACCGACACCACCCATTTCGACGACGGCGCCGGGCAGTGCGGGTCCAGCACCGTCCGGAGGTCCTGGGGCAGTTTCCGCACCCAGCCCCAGCGCCTCCACCGCCCCCGTGCCGGCCCGGACGATGACCGGTACCCCGCGGGCCACCGACTCGGTGACCGCCATGCCGAAAGCCTCCACCTTGGAGACCAGCAGGCTCAGGTCGGCGGCCTCCCACTGCTGCTCCAGCGCCTCGCCGGTCAGTTCACCGGGCAGCTGCACCCGGCCGCCCAAGCCGTAGCGGTCTACTGCCGCCGCCACCTTGCGGGCGTAGTCGGGGTCCGCCGTGGCCGAACCGACGAGGGCCGCCGTCCACTCCAGATCCCGCAGCCGGGCCAGCGCCCCGAGGAGAACCAGCTGGTCCTTGTTCGGCAGCAGTGCCGCCACGGCCAACAGGCGCGGTGGCTCAGATCCGGCCGCCACCCGGGCACGCTCTGTGCCGGGCAGCGCCGCGCGGACGCCGGCCAGGCCGTGCCGCCGGCTGATCTCGGCGGCGGCGGAGCCGCTGGTGCAGATCACGCCGTCGGCCGCCCGTAGCGCCCGGGCTTCCAGGTCCGGGTGCTCGTCCAGGGGCATGTGCAGCAGGACCCACGGCGGGTGGCCGGCCGCGGCGGCAGCCTCCATCGCTTCGGGGGCGCCGGAGGCCACCAGGCCGTCAACGATCGTGATGGTGTTGGCGGGCACCCCCGCCGGGGACCCTGCTTGGGCTCCTGCGCTGGTTCCCGCCGTGAGCAAGCCGGCCAGCCGCCGTCGTTCTTCCTTGCTGGCCACCGGCCACTCGCCGCCGACCGGCTGGATGGTTACTTCGGTTCCCAGTTGCTCGAGGCCCTGCGCCAGCGCGGCGTTGTAGACGTTGCCGCCGGAGTTATGGCGGATGTTCGCGGGAACCAGGAGCCGGATGGCTGGCGGCGGGGCCGGTAGCGGGGGGAGCATGGCGGCGTCAGCGGCGGTCGGGCTCGAGGGCCTGGAACTCAAGGGCATAGCTTGCCCAGGCGTCCGGGTTCTCCCGGAGGGTGACGTCCAGGCCGGCGAGTTCCCGTCCGTCCTTGTCCTCCCGCAGGCGCTCCGCCACGGCGTCCGCGATGTACTGCGCCAGCGCCTCCGTGGTGCTCAGTTTGCCAGCGAAGTCCGGGTGCTCGTCGAGGTTCCGGTAATTGAGCCCGGCCAGCACCTCCTCGATCATGTCGCCAGCCGCGCCGATGTCCAAAACGATGGCGTCGTCGTTAAGGGCACGACGGCGGAACGTCACCTCCGCGACGAAGGTCGCCCCGTGCAGGCCCTGGGCAGGCCCGAAGGCCTCGCGGGGAAGGCTGTGGGCGATCATAAAGTGGCGGCGTACGGTCAGGCTGAACACTGGTTACCTCGCGGTTTCGGTGGGTTTGGCTTTATGGACGGGGTATTCGGCGCCGGTGGCTTCAGTGGGCGGGTACTCAATGACGTGGCACAGCGCTTCGAGCCGGCCCTCGGCCAGGTCCTGGACCACGCCGGGCAGCCCGCTGAAGTCGGAGGCGCCGGTAAGGAAGGCATCGAACACCGGGTCCTCCAGCAGGGACACAGCGAGCTCCAGCCTGTCGGCGTTGGTCCGGCGGTGCCGGCGGGCCCGCGCCACGGCGCCCACCTGGCTGGCGCGGATGGACAGCCTGCGGGCGTGGAAGTCCTCACCGAGTGGGAGCGTAATTTTCCGGTCGGCATACCAGGACATCTCGATGATGTCGCCCTCGTCCCCCACCAGCTTCAGGCTGCGTTCCAGTCCGCCTTCGGACGCGGAGCAGTGGAACACGATGTCGCAGTCCGGCAGGGCATCATCCGGAAGAGCGAAGTCGACGCCGACGGCGTCGGCGAGGTCCTTGCGCGAGGGGTCGAGGTCCACGAGCTGGAGCCGTGCGAGGGGAAACGTGCGCAACAGCGTGGCCACCATGCCGCCCACCAGTCCGGCGCCGATCACGGCGACGCGGTCGCCCAGCCTTGGCCCCGCCTCCCAAAGGGCGTTGACCGCCGTTTCCACGGTGCCGGTGAGGACGGCGCGGCGGGGAGGAACGGCGTCGGGAACGCGGGTGAGCGAGGAAACGGGGACCACGTAGCGGTCCTGGTGCGGGTGGAGACAGAACACGGTTTGCCCCACCCAATCCGCCGGGCCCTGCTCCACCACCCCCACGGACAGGTAGCCGAACTTCACCGGCGACGGGAAGGAGCCCTCCTGGTGCGGGGCGCGCATTTCCTCGGCAACGCAGGGCGGAACGGCGGCCTGGTGGACCACGAGTTCGGTGCCCTTGCTGATGCCGGAGTACAGCGAGCGCACCAGGGCCTCCTCCGGGCCGGGGGCGGCCAGCTCCTCGGTGCGCAGTTCACCCTGGCCGGGGCCCACGGTCCAATATGCGGTTGCTTCGGTCTGCTGCTGGGAAGTAGTCATCTTGCTTATGAATCTAGTGCCCGGCCCCAATTTCCGGGAAGATGCTGCCCGGCGTGGCCGCTCCTGCGGCCTGAACCGCGGCGCAAAAGCATGCCGTTTTGGGGATGCGGGCCTTGCTCCGGTACCCTAGTCAGGTTGGTGACGTGTCCGAGCGGCCGAAGGTGCAACACTCGAAATGTTGTTTGGTGTAAAAGCCAACGTGGGTTCAAATCCCACCGTCACCGCCAACTAGAAAGACCCCGGTTCCCTTGATAAACAAAGGGAACCGGGGCCTTTTGCTTTACCAAGAATTCGTCCGCAGTGACGCAGCGGCAACAAAATTCTTGCAATGCCGGACGACGCCGACGAGGCGATCAGCGCGCTCGGTGAGCTAGACGAGGCGGACGGACCTCACTCACTTCGCGCCCTCTGACGTTGTCTTAGGAAATGGAGGCCGCATCAAGGGGCGGAACCGGAACACTATCCACTCCACAAGTGAGCAGGAGATCCGCGGCCCTATCCGCCAGTGTGCACTCACCCGGATCGAAGGCGTCCGAGACAGACTTCCCCTCTGCACTCCTCTCGTAGAGGAAGGGGGCTTCCTGTCGGTAGACGGCGTAGTCTCCGCGGTCGAAGCCCGACTGCTCGACGATGACACTTTCGCCGGTTTCAGCCGTGACTCTGGTGTAAGTTGCTGAAGCAGCGTTCAGTCCGATGCCCACGAGGTACAGCAGCCACGGCAAGGCGGCTGCGGCAGCGGCCAAAACCACCAGCACAGCAGCCAGCCGGCGAAGCCAGGTTCGGGTTATTCGCCTGATGAGTGGCGGAGCCAATAAGGCCAGCCCGGTCGCCCCAGTCACGCCGCTGAGGAGATGCGCACCGAAAATGAGTTGCCAGTCCGACAAGACGAGAAAAAACAAACGGGTCACACCAGCTTCAAGACTCCAGATAGCGGCCGTATGAACGGCAAACCCCAGGACTCCGGCGAGAAACGCCGCTATGAGGCCCCATCCGAAGCGCCGACGGCTTATGGGAGCCCACCGCGACTGAGCCATATTCTCCGAGCCCATTAGTAAGGCAGACCGCTACGGATGGACCTGCGCGGGAGGGCGAACATGGAGACCACTCCGGCCGTGGCGGATGCCCCCCATGACTGCCATCAAACCAGGGAGCTCGCAAGCGACTCACCACCATTGGTATTTTCTGGGGAGCAGGCCCGCGAGTGATGACAGGCCGAAGATGGAGCACAGCATTCCCACGAAACCGGCGAATCCGTCACTGATCGGCCCGGTGACGAGGTAGAGGCCAAGGCCAAGACTGGCTACTCCAAAGCCGACGCGCCACTTGCGGTTCGCCTTGGTATCCGACTCGTGCCTGGAAACTCCATACTTCCGAGGTTCCCCTCCACCGTTTCCCGGCGGGTTCGGATCAGTCCGGGTGGGTCCTTCAACAACCCGTCCGAAATCGTCCACCCACCGGCCGGTTCCCACTTCCGGGCATTGGGCGTGCACGCTCTCATCGATGGCAGCGAAGTCCGCCGGGTAACCCCGGTACATCATCTTCGAGAGGCTTACGTCGAAGTCCAGGCGGCCATCTGCCCAGTAGGCGTCATACCGGACCAGGCGCACCGGGCGCTGCAGCCACCTTGAGGGTCCGATGAAAGCCGTCGCACGAACGGCGACGGGGTGATCTGCGGTTTCGGGCATGGACCGATAATTACACATTTGCGTGTGATCGCTTGTGTTTCCTGGCAGGGCCCGCGACCGCTTTAAAGTCACCGACGATCTGCAGAGTTTTCTAATGGATCGCTGGAGCAATTCCTTCTGCAGCCACCCTCAGGGCTTGTAGGGAAGCAATCGTATCCATCGTCAGGGTTGACGGCAGCCTCACGGCCGGAGTTCCAGGGCGGCGGTGCAGACGCGCTGTATGTCGCGCGGGGTGCGGCGGCCCGCTCATTCCCCGGTTCGCAGAGCGGGCCGCCTACCGAAGCCGTAGATCGAGGAGACCCGTTACGGCGACGGTAGCCGGATATTACCGCCGCGGGCTTGGAAAAAGGTGGCGCCGATTTGAAACCTAAGCAAGCTGTCCATTAGTTTTGACAGGAACGCTCCGTGTTCCCCCATACGCGGAGCGGTTGCCTGGAAGAACCCCGCCGCACTCTTGTGCGGCGGGGTTTTTCGCTGCAGGAGCCAACAACCGGGCCTGTTACTCGGGGCTGGACTTCTGTTCCCGGTCGAGGAGGTTCTTCCTGATCTCGTCCAGCTTCTCCTTGATGACCCGCTCCGCGTCCGAGATGGTCTTTCCCGCGCTGCTCAGCGGATCCAACTGCACGTACACCTCGTGCGCCACGGGCAGGTCGTACTCATCCTTCAGATGGGTGCCGCCGCCGACTCCGTCCAGGGTCAGGTACACCTGCGCGTCGGTCCGGGCGATTCCGGCGATCCTGCCGAAGACCACGGTGAAGTCGTTCGGCTGAAAGCTCACCGTATGGCCGAGGTGGCTGCGGTCAAGCTCCCCCGCCGTCACGGCCTTCTCATACTGGCTTCCGCTGTAGTTCATCGCTACTCCTCAATTTGGGCGTGGTGACTTACGCCAGCAGTCTATGGCGGACGGGCCGCACGCGCTTGAATGGAGTCCAGATCTATCCGCTGCAAGGAGGCACACATGAACGCCAAAGGCACCCGGAGCACGGACTACGCCTTCGTCACGGTCTGGCGCGTGGCCGGGACAACGGACGACGTCGCGGAGATCCTGGGTGATCCCGCCGGACTGGCCCGGTGGTGGCCGTCCGTGTACCTAAGCGTCAACCCCATCCATCCGGGCAGGGAAAACGGCGTGGGGCGGATGGCGAGGCTGCACACCAAGGGCTGGCTCCCCTACACCCTTCGGTGGACCCTGACCGTCACGGAACCGATCACCAGCAAGGGCTTCGCGATCCGCGCAACGGGCGACCTGGACGGGACCGGACGCTGGACGTTCGAGCAGGACGGCCCGGAGGTCCTGATCACGTATGACTGGCGGGTCAGCGCCACCAAGCCGCTGCTGAGGCGGCTCAGCAGGCTGCTGAAACCCGGTTTCTCGGCCAACCACCGCTGGGCAATGGCCCGCGGCCAGGAAAGCCTCGCGCTGGAACTGCGGCGCCGGCGGGTGGGAACGGGTACGCATTCCGTCCCCGCACCACCGCCGCCCACGTTCCCGCGGGTGGCGGGGCGTGGGCGGCGGATGGACCAGCGGGTTCGGGGCTAGGCGTTAGCCAGGACGGGCTCCGGCGGTGCCTGGTGCCGCTCGGCCTTCGGCTTGGCGAACCTCAGGTACAGCGACGGGACCACGAACAGGTTCAGGAGCGTGGACGTCACCAGCCCGCCGAGGATCACCAGGGCCATGGGATGTTCAATCTCATGCCCGGGGATGTTTCCCAGGACCACCAGCGGCACCAGGGCAAGCCCGGTGGCCAGGGTGGTCATGAGGATCGGCGAGAGGCGTTCCCCGGCGCCCCGCAGCACGAGTTCCGGACCGAACTTTTCACCCTCATACTTCTCCAGGTGCTGGCAGTGGTTGATGAGCAGGATGCCGTTCCTGGCCGCGATGCCCATGACCGTCAGGAAGCCCACAATGGACCCCAGTGACAGTACCCCTCCGCCCATGAAGGCCGCGAAGACGCCGCCCACCAGGGCAATCGGCAGGGTGAGGATCACCAGCGTCGCCAGCCGCCAGCTTCCGAAGGCCACCTGCAGGAGCAGGTAGATCACGGCCAGCGCCCCAATGGCGAGTGACAGCAGGGTGTTGGTCGCCGCCTGGCGCTCCTGGAACTCACCCAGGATCTGAGTACGGAAGCCCGGGGGCAGCTCCACTTTCGTGAGCCCTTCCTCCATGGCCGCAACTACTGTGCCCAGTGCACCTTCCTTCACGTTGGCCTGGATATCGATACGCCTGGAGTGTGCATCGCGCTGGATGACGTTCGGGGTCGGCTTGACCTGGACGCTCGCCACATCGGACAGCAGGATCTTCTGCCCGCTCGGTGTATCAATGGGGAGATTCCTGATGCTGCTGATATCGGAGCGGACCTCTGGCGGGCTCCAGACCTGGACGTCGTATGCCTTGCCGCCCCGGTAAACGTCGCCCACTTCCTCGCCGGCCACCATCGTTGCCGCGGCCCGCCGGACGTCGCCCGGCTTCAGCCCGTAGCTCTGGGCCTTGGCCAGATCGACCTCGATATTGATCTGCGGAATGTCCTTTTGCAGCGCCGTCTGGACGTCAATTGCTCCTTCCGTATTGTCAAAGATCGAATGGATCTCCGCCGCCTTTGAGCGCAGGAGCGCCAGATCGTCCCCGTAAAGCCGGACGACGACGGCGTTGCTGGCGCCGGTGAGAACCTCACGGATTCTCTCCTTCAGGTAGGTCTGGACGTCGCGCACGATCCCGGGATAGCCGTCCACCACTTCATGGATTGACTTCAACGTCGTGTCATAGTCAACCGCGGGGTCGATGCTGATCCAGTTCTCCCCGAAGTACACGCCCACGACCTCGTCTGCGTTGAAGGCCTGCCCGATGTGCGAGCCGCAGTTCCGGACGCCCTTGATGGTGAGCAGTTCCTCGCAGGCCTTCTGGCTGACGCGGTACTCCTCCGAAACCGACGTGCCCGGCTGGGTCAGCCAGTGCATCAGGAAGTCGCGCTCCTTGAAGTCAGGCAGCAGCGACTGCCCGAGCAGCGGTGCCGTGATGGCACCGATGGCCGCCATGGCGCCGAAGGTCGCGTACCCCGCCACGGGCCGCCTCACCATCCGGCTGAGGACCGCGCGGTAACCGCGTTTGAGCACCCTCACCAGGGGCGGTTCCTGTTCCTTCAGCGGGACTTTCCGCATGAAGATCAGGGCCAGCGCGGGTGTGACGGTCAGCGCCACGAGCATGGATGCCAGCACCGCCAGGGTGTAGGAGATGGCCAGCGGCCTGAAGAAGGCCCCGGTCAGTCCCTGCAGGAAGAAGATCGGCACCGCCGCAGCGATGATGATCAGCGTGGCGTAGATGATCGGCCCGCGTACCTCCAGCGAGGCCTCCAAGACCACCGAGGCCGTGGACCGTGTCCCGCCCTCCGCCCGGTGCTGCCGGAGTCTTCGGATGATGTTCTCGATGTCGATGATCGCATCATCCACCACCACCCCGACGGCAATCACCAGCCCTGCCAGGACCATGGTGTTCACCGATGCACCTGTGAGGTAGAGGACGGACGCCGCCGTCACCAGCGACAGGGGGATGGCGATCAGGCTGATCAGTGCCGTTCGCCACTGGAAGAGGAATGCACCCAGCACCAGCACAACAAGGATGCAGCCCAGCAACAGCGCGCGGCTGAGGTTGTTCAGGGATTCCTCGATGAACGTTGCCGGACGGAAGATCTCCGTATCAACGGTGATGCCGCTGAGTCCCGGCTCCATCTGCTGCAGGGCAGCCTCAACGCCCCTGGTGACTTCCAGGGTGTTGCCCCATGGAAGTTTTTCGACGATGAGCATCAGCCCGGGACCTTGGTTGATCACGGCGTCGCCAATGAGCGCCTGGTGGTCCTCCACCACATTGGCCACGTCACCAAGGCGGAGCGGCTTCCCGTTCTTCTCCTCGATGGTGATCTCCGCCAGATCCTTCGGAGTGGTGATCGGCAGCACGTGCTGGATGCCGAGCCGCTGGTTAGGCGTCTCAATGTGGCCACCGGTTCCAATGACGGAACCCGGCGAATACTGCAGCAGGCCGGCGTCAAGGGCGTTGGCAGTGACCTCCATGACCTGGTTCAGGCTGACATCGTTGGCCTTCAGCTTCTCCGGAATCGCTTGCACCTGCAGCATCTGCAGTCGCTCGCCCCAGATGGCCACGTTGGCCACACCCGGGACCCGCAGCAGGTGGGCGCGGATCTTCCAGTACGTGATCATGGACATTTCCATGAGCGAGCGCTGGTCCGAAGTCAGCCCGATCTTCATGACGCGGCTGGTGGACGAGAGCGGCTGCAGGATCATCGGCGGCGCCGCCCAGGTGGGCAGCGACGGAATGACGGTGGCGATCCGCTCCGAGACCAGCTGGCGGGCCTTGAGCAGGTCCGCTCCCGGGGCGAAAATCAGCACGATCGAGGACAGCTGCTCCACGGACTTGGAGCGGATCTCATCCAGACTCTCAACGCCGTTGAGGGCGTCTTCGAGCGGAACGGAAACCAACTGCTCCACCTCGGCAGCGGTAAGGCCAATGCAGATGGTCTGAATCTCCACCTTCGGCGGCGCGAATTCGGGAAAGACGTCCACCGAAGCCGTGCTGAGCTGGACGCCGCCGAACGCCATCATTGCCACCGCGATGGCAACCACCAAGGCGCGGAATTTCAGGCTGAACCCGACAATCCGGCGCATGTCAGTGACCCTTTGTGCCGAATTCGGCGCCGAACAGTTCCGCGGCACCAACGGTGACAACATCGGTTCCTGCAGGCGGACCGGACTGGAGCTGCACCTTGTTGTCGGCGATCTTCTCCACCGTCACCGCCGCCCGGATGTAGGTCCGCGGCTCGGGATTGGTGTAGACCCAGGTCTTTCCGTTGGCGTCGTAGACCAGTGAGCCGTAGGGCACCTGCAGCGGACTGCCTTCACCCTTGGTCACCTTGACCGTGGTCACTCCCAGCCTTTCCACTGCCTTGTCTGTCAGCGTCAGTTTGTTCAGATCCGGGCCGGCCTTCTCCATGGTGGACGCTGCCTGCCCGGCGGGCGCCGCGGTGGTTTTCACCGTGGCACATCCGGCGAGGCCAATGGACGCTGCGCAGACCAGCACCAGAACAGAACGCCAGCCCCCAAAATCACTATTGCTTTTCATGACACTTCCGACCTCTCTGCCAGAACCGGTCCGTTGTTGATCACCAATGAGCTCCCCCAGTCCGTGTTGGTGCGTGGACCAATGCGGAGGAACAGGATCGGCAGAATAAATAGGGTCAGCAGGGCAGTGGTAATAAGCCCGCCCCACACAACCAGCGCCAGCGGAAGGAGCATGCCTCCGCCGACCGGCCCGCCGAGCAGCACCAGCGGCACCAGCGCCAGTCCGGTGATCACGGTGGTCAGAACAGTTGGCAGAAGCCGCTCTCCGGCCGCCTGCCGCATGAGATGCGCCGGCGAATCCGACGGGGCACGGGACTGCAGTGATTGATAGGTTCCCATCAGCATGACCACGTCCCTGACTGCCAGGGCGAGCACCGCCGCCAGGGCCACCAGCACGTACATTGAGCCGAAACCGCCGGCCAGGCCGGCGGCGAGGATTCCGCCGGACAGTGCAACCGGAAGCAGCAGGAAGACGAGCCCTGCGAGCCGCCAGTTGCCGAGGACCGTCAGCAGCAGGACCAGGATGCCGGCTGCCGCCGCCAGGGCGAGCCACCAGATGAAAGCACCGGCGGCCTGCTTTTCGGCGTACTGCGGCGGGATTTCAGCGTGGTACTCCACGGGGAACTGCATTCCCTTGATGGCCGCCTGAACATCCTGCGTGACGTCGCCGAGGCTGCGGCCCTGGATGTTGGCCACGACGTCGATGCGCCTGGAGGTGTCGTCATGGTGGATCACGGTCTGGTTCGGGCGGAGCGTGACCTTGGCCACGTCACCCAGCCGGACCTGCCCGCCTTCAGGCTTGTCAACCATCATGTCGGTAACGCTTGTCAGGCTGTTCCGGGTGGATTCCGTACCCTTGACGATCACCTGGAACACCTTTTGCTGTTCGAACAGGTACCCCACCTCGATGCCCTGCAGGACGGTTGCAGCCGCCCGCCGAACATCTCCGGGCTTGATGCCCTGCTTCTGCGCCTTGGCGAGATCAACCTCGATTTCCGCAACAGGCTGGTCTACCGTGACATCCACCTGCGGCTCTACCACGCCGTCCGTACGCGACAGGATCCCGCGGATTTCGTCCGCTTTCTGGCGGAGGATATCCAGGTCCACGCCGAAAACGCGCACCCTGAACTGGCGGTTGTCGATTTCGCTGGCAGCAGCAACCTGCTGCTCCGGGTAGGTGGTCACCTTCGCCGTCAGGCCCGGGTAGCCCTCAACGATCTCCCGCACCTCGGAGCGCACGCTGCTGATGTTGGCGCCGTCCTCCATGGTCACCCAGAGTTCGCCGGCATTGACGTCAGAGGAGGAATCTGAGGTGATGGCACGTCCAACGTGGCCGCCCACGGAGGAGACTCCGCGGACTCCGCTCAGCTCTTCGCTGGCGTTGGTCATCACCCTGTTCATAACATCGGCCCCTGTGCTCGCCCCCGCCGCCCATTCGACGAGGAGGGTGCGGTCGGGAACAGCGGCCACAACAGGAAGTTCCTCCGTAGCGGCCGGAACGATGGCAAGTGCGGCGATGGCCATTGCAGCCGCCGCAAGTGCGAACACTGTGGCCACCGCTCCGGTAAAGGCCCGCGCCGAGCGCTCGTAGCCGAGCCGGGCCTTGCGGACCACCGAAAGGCTGCGCCGTGGCCGTCTGTTACCCCGCAGCAGCAGGCTCGCCAAGGCCGGCGTCACCGTCAGGGCCACGAGCATCGCCACAGCGGTGGCCAACAGGTAGGAGAGCACCAGGGGCTTCAGGAACGCACCCTCCACACCCGGGACAAACAGCGCCGGGGCGAGGGCAAGCAGAGCGGTAAGTCCGGCGAACAGGACAGGCACGCGGGACCGCTGCAGCCCGTGGGCAAGCAGAGCTTCGCGTGCCACCCGCTCATCGGCCGATTCCCGCCGGAAACTGTGCAGGTCGGAGATGACATCGCCGATGACAACGAGGAGGGCAAGGACCAGGCCCGCGAACGCCATGACGTTCAGGACCGCTCCCTGGAACTGCAGCACCAGCGCCGCAGCCACGGCCGCCACGGAAATGGCGACGAAGGCCAGCAGGGCGTACCGCCAGGACCGGAATGCGATGCCGATCAGCGCCGTAACCACCAGGAGACTGACCAGCAGGGCAAGGCCCAGGCTGCCAATAGCGGACTCAACGAATGACGCCGGGCGGAATACGGTGGAGTCGACGGCGATGCCTGAAAGGCCTGGACGCAGCCCGTCCAGCACCGCCTCAACGCCCTGCGTCACGTCCGCAACACTCGTGTCGGGGAACTTTTCGATGACCAGCAACAGCCCGGGCGACTTGCCGGTGATAGCGTCGCCGATCAGGGGCTGGTGGTCTTCGCTCAGGGTGGTCACGTCGGCCAGCGTCAGCGTCTTGTCGGATGCGCCTTCAACGCTGACCTTGCCGAGGTCTGCCGGTGTCCGGATTGGAAGCACGTGCTGGATGCCGATGCGCTGGTTGGCGGACTCGAGGAAGCCGCCTGTGCCCGGGGTTGATGCTTCCAGGAAGCTCAACGGGGACACCCACACCGCGTTGCCGGCGGTCTCGACCACCTGACTTAGGGTGACGTTTTTCGCGCGGAGCTGCTTCGGGTCCACCTGCACCTGCAGCTGCTGTTCGCGCTGGCCGTAGATGGAGACGTTTGCCACGCCCGGGACACCCATGAGCGCCGGCTTGACATCCCAGCGGGCCAAGACGGACATGTCGATTTGCGACACGTCCTGTGAGGACATCTGCACCATCATGACGCGGCTCGTCGAGGAGAGCGGCTGCATCAGTATCGGCGGAGATGACACGTTGGGCAGCGCGAAGGCCTGCGTCAGCCGCTCTGCAACGAGCTGCCGGGCGCGGAGGACATCGGTGCCAGGCTCAAAAACCATCTCAATCGAAGAGAGGCCCGGGACTGACTTCGAACGAATTTCGTCGAGCCAGGCAACCCCGTTCAGCAGGTCAGCCTCCATAGGCGAGGTAATGAGCTGTTCGACCTCCACGGCGGACAGGCCCAGTGCCTCGGTTTGGATCTCCACATGCGGCGGAGAGAATTCTGGAAGATTATCCACTGGCATTGACGGCAGGGTTGTTAATCCGAACCCCAGAATGCCGGCAGCAGTGGCTAAAACAATCAATCGAAACTTAAGACTCCAGCGGACAAGCCAACCGGTCATAACCTCAGCCCCCATCGTTATTGGCTTCGGCGGCGTTGCCGGAAACCAATGACTGATGCGCCTCTTCAGGAACGTCCGCAGCGGCGTTGCCGCGGACGAGTGCCGAGCTGTCTCCCCGCAACCCTGCGCGTCCCCGTTGCCGGGGGACACTTCTGGCCACGAGAGTGATAATGGACCGCGGCCACACTACGAGCGGTGATTCCTTGCCGGAATTCCTTGCGGGGAGTGGATTCCTACAAGGTAAAGACAAGCGAGACCAAGATCAGTTTGGCATACCGAAAACTGCAGATCAACGCAACTTCGGCCCCAGTATTAGGTAATTCTGCGCTACCGAGCTGGTTTATCGTTGCATCACCATCGGCGGGAGCCCTCGCGAACCGAATATACGAAGCCTGCTCCACAGATGTCACAATCCGGGCATCAAATCAGAGTCCCCGCCGCGCCTTCGTTGACTCCGGGAGGAACGCCCGCAATGTTAGAGCCATGAGGCCTCAGCGAATCACCAACGGACTGATATGCACGACGGCGGCTGCCACCCTGGCGTTGCTGCTCACCGCTTGCGGACCAAGCCAGCCCTCCACCCAGGGGACAACCGAACCGGCCACCGGCTCAACCCCCCCGAGCCCGCAGGCAGCCCCCGAAACTTCCACACCGCCGTCGCCCTCTGCTTCGTCTGCCCAATCCCAGCCGGCTTCGCCAACTTCGACTGCTTCTATAGCGGCACCGCAGCCCACCGCCGCCGGCGCCCAGCTGTGCAAGGCCTCAGGACTGAAAGCCGCCACGGATGACACGGGCGGAGGTGCCGCCGGCAGCGTCTACATGGAGCTGATTCTCACCAACAGCGGCGAGGCCTCCTGCCACCTCAAGGGGTTCGCCGGCGTGTCCCTGACCACCGGACCGAACGCGCAGCCGATCGGGGCCCCGGCCCAGCGCGACACCTCCGTCGCCGTCCAGGACGTCCTGCTGGCCCCCGGGAAGTCAGGGACCGCGGTGCTCCGCTACACGCAGGCGGGGAATTACCCGGACTGCACCAAGGCGGCTGCCGCCGGATTCCGGATCTATCCGCCGGAGGACACGGCATCGCTATTCGTGGCCCGGCCCTCAGATGCCTGCAGCAACGCCTCCATTGAGCTCCTGAGCATCGGGGCATTCCAGGCCCGCTAAAGCAATGTTTGCCCCAAGCAACCGGCCCTGTTCCAAGCCTGTTCCGACTCCAACTCCGTAAGTACACTTACGGTTACGTCGGGGTCCCCGCTGTTAGCGACGGGCCTGCTGCGGGAACGCCCCGCGACAAAGACGCAGGCCGAAGGCAGGTTGAGGCACGTGACGTCACTCTGGTTGGACCGCACCGACACTTTCACCGGCGACCCGTTCACCCCCGGCGAGTCCTATGACACCGTGGTGGTGGGCGCCGGCCTGACCGGCCTGACCACAGCCCTGTTGCTGGCCCGCTCGGGACAGAACGTGCTTGTCCTGGAAGCGCGCGGCCTGGGCGCCGTGACCACCGGCAACACCACGGCCAAGGTCACCCTGCTGCAGGGCACCGTGCTGTCATCCCTCCGGCAGCAGTACCCCCAGAAGGTGGTGGACGCCTACGTATCGGGCAACCGCGAGGGGCAGGCATGGCTGCTGCGGTACCTGGAGCAGCGCGGCGTGCCGTTCCAGGTGCGCGACGCCTACACGTACGCCGCTACCCAGCAGGGCACGGAGGCAGTGCGGGCGGAGCTCACGGCGGCCCTCGCTGCCGATCTGGAGGTGGACTACGTGCGGGATGCGGGCTTGCCGTTCCCTATCCGGGGAGCCGTGCTACTTCGCGGGCAGGCCCAGATCAACCCCATGGATGTGCTCACCTCGCTGGCAGAGGACGTCCGGAGCCACGGCGGCAGGATCGTCACAGGGGTTCGGGTGCGGAACGTCACCGGCGCTGGGCCGTCAACCGTCCACGCTGACCGCGGGTCGGTCCAGACCGACTCCGTGGTGCTGGCCACGGGTAGCCCCATCCTGAACCGCGGCCTGTATTTCGCCAAGCTCAAGCCGAACCGCTCCTACGCCGCGGCTTTGGAACTCGCCGGAAACGCGACACCGCCGGAGGGCATGTACATTTCCGTGGAACAGCCCGTGCGCTCCATCCGGGACTACCCGGCGGACGGCCGGAATCTGCTGCTGGTAGGCGGCAACGGGCACCCGGTGGGAAAGGCGCGCTCGGAGAAGGAACATCTGGAGAACGTCCTGTCATGGGCGCAGGAGCATTTCCCCGATGCCACTGTCACCCACACGTGGTCAGCCCAGGATTACCAGGCCACCAACCTCATGCCGTTCTTCGGCAAGCTCCCCCGCGGCCGCGGGCGCATCTTCTTCGCCACCGGCTACAACAAGTGGGGCATGACCAACGCGGTGGCTGCATCCCTGGGCATCGCCGCGGACATCCTCGGCGGCCAGTTGCCGTGGGCCAACACCATCCACCGCAGGATGACATCACCTCCGGGCGCGGCCTCGGCCGTGACCCTCAACGCGGGGGTGGCCGCCACACTGGCCAAGGACTGGGGCAGACTGCAAAAGCTTCCACCCTCGGGCGGCACCGTGCCCGCAGAGGGCACGGGCACCGTGGCAATGCGCGAACGGAAGCCAGTGGCCACCTCCACCGTCAACGGAACGACGTGCAGCCTGTCCGCGGTCTGCACGCACCTGGGCGGAATCCTGCACTGGAACGACAACGAAAAGTCCTGGGACTGCCCGCTGCACGGCTCCCGCTTCAGCAGCGACGGCCAGGTCCTGGAGGGGCCGGCCACCCGCGACCTTCCTCCGGCTGGGTAAGGCATACCTGATGCTTCTGTTGGTGTCGGTGCCGTGAGGCATGATGGAGGCATGCAGTCGCAGGAGCCCGCCGGCACGTCCACCGGCACGTCCGCCGGGGACTCCATGGGTCAGTTCAGCCGGCCCACCAGGGAGTGGTTCCTCGGTGCGTTTTCCGAGCCCACCCCCGCCCAGCAGGGCGCCTGGAACGCGATCTCATCCGGTTCACACGCCCTTGTTGTTGCGCCCACCGGCTCAGGCAAAACCCTGGCCGCATTCCTCTGGGCCCTGGACAGGCTCCTGGTGTCCGGGTCGGCTGCACCCGCCGCTGCTGTGCCCGACGCCGAGGTGCTGCCGGGCCTCGAAGAACCGCCAGCCGGCGCCAAGACCAAGCAGTCCCGGGCAAGGAAGCCCAAGCGGAAAACCCGCGTGCTGTATATCTCCCCGCTCAAGGCGCTTGGCGTCGACGTCGAACGCAACCTCCGGTCTCCGCTCATCGGCATCACGCAGACGGCCAAGCGGCTGGACCTGCCGGCTCCCCTGATCACCGTCGGAGTCCGGTCCGGCGACACCCCTGCCTCGGACCGCCGTGCCCTGCTCAGCAACCCGCCGGACATCCTGATCACCACCCCCGAGTCCCTCTTCCTGATGCTCACGTCCAGGGCCCGGGAAACACTCAGCGAGGTGGATACCGTCATCGTGGACGAGGTCCACGCCGTGGCCGGCACCAAGCGCGGGGCGCATCTTGCCGTGTCGCTGGAGCGGCTGGACGCCCTGCTGCCCGCGCCGGCGCAGCGGATCGGACTCTCCGCCACGGTCGAGCCGCGGGAACTGGTGGCGCAGTTCCTGGCCGGTTCCGCCCCGGTGGAGATCGTGGCCCCGCCCTCGCGGAAGAACTGGGACCTCACGGTGTCCGTCCCCGTGGAGGACATGTCCGATCTGCAGGGCGCCGCCGGAGCCTTCGACTCCGGGCCGGCCTCCGGCCTGCAGCCGCAGGCCTCGATCTGGCCGCATGTGGAGGAAAAGATCGTGGACCTGGTGCTGGCTAACCAGTCCACCATCGTCTTTGCCAACTCGCGCCGGCTGGCGGAACGCCTGACCGCACGGCTCAACGAGATCCACGCGGAACGCCAGCTCCTGACAGTCGGCGGAGGCTGGGATGACCCCGCCCCACCGGCGTCCGGAGGCGTCCCGGCGTCGACCGCCACGCCTGCCCACATGATGGCGCAGGCAGGAAGCACCGCGGGGGCAGAGCCGCTGCTGGCCCGTGCCCACCACGGCTCAGTGTCGAAGGACCAGCGTGCCCTGATCGAGGACGACCTCAAATCCGGCCGGCTGCGCTGCGTCGTGGCCACGTCCTCACTGGAGCTCGGCATCGACATGGGCGCCGTGGACCTCGTGGTGCAGGTCGAGTCACCGCCCTCGGTGGCCAGCGGGCTGCAGCGGGTGGGCCGCGCCGGGCACCAGGTGGGCGAAATCTCCCAGGGCTACCTGTTCCCCAAGCACCGCGCCGACCTGGTGCACACCGCCATCACCGTTGAGCGCATGCTGGACGGCAAGATCGAGCGGCTGAGCGTGCCGGCCAATCCCCTCGACATCCTGGCCCAGCAGACCGTCGCGGCCACCGCCTTGGGCAGCATCGACGTGGAGGAGTGGTTCTCCACCGTCCGCCGCTCAGCCCCGTTCGCCACCCTCCCCCGGTCCGCGTTCGAGGCCACGCTGGACCTGCTGGCCGGGCGCTACCCATCGGATGAATTCGCCGAGCTCCGGCCCCGGATCATCTGGGACCGCAACGCCGGGACCATCGAGGGCCGGCCGGGCGCCCAGCGGCTGGCCGTCACGTCCGGCGGAACCATCCCGGACCGCGGGCTGTTCGGCGTCTACATCATCGGCACGGAGACGGAAGGATCGGCCTCCCCCGCTGGGGCGGGCGACGGCAAGGCTTCGGGCACGGCCCCGGCCAAGGGAGGCCGGCGGGTCGGCGAGCTTGACGAGGAAATGGTCTACGAATCCCGCGTGGGAGACATCTTTGCGCTGGGCGCCACCAGCTGGAAGATCGAGGACATCACGCACGACCGCGTGCTCGTCTCGCCGGCCTTCGGCCAGCCCGGCAAGCTGCCCTTTTGGAAGGGCGACTCGCTGGGACGCCCGGTGGACCTGGGCCGCGCCCTTGGCGCATTCGTCCGCGAACTGTCAGCATCCGACGTCGGCCCCGCCACCGAACGCTGCAAGGCCAGCGGCCTTGACGACTTCGCCGCGAACAACCTCCTGCAGTACCTGTCCGAACAGAAGCTGGCCACCGAGGTGGTCCCGAGCGACACGACCCTCGTGGTGGAACGCTTCCACGACGAACTCGGCGACTGGCGGGTCATTCTGCACAGCCCGTTCGGCATGCCGGTCCATGCGCCGTGGGCCCTGGCCGTGGGCCAGCGGCTGCACCAGCGGTACGGCCTGGACGGGTCCGCCATGGCCGCCGACGACGGCATCGTTCTCCGCGTGCCCATGATGGAGGATGAACCTCCCGGCGCCGAACTGTTCCTGTTTGACCCCGAGGAGCTGGAGCAGATTGTCACCGCAGAGGTGGGCGGAAGCGCCTTGTTCGCCTCCCGCTTCCGCGAGTGTGCCGCGCGTGCCCTGCTGCTGCCGCGGCAGACGCCCGGCAAGCGGCAGCCGCTGTGGCAGCAGCGCCAGCGGTCCGCCCAGCTGCTCGACGTCGCCCGGAAATACCCTTCGTTCCCGATCGTGCTGGAAACCGTCCGCGAATGCCTGCAGGATGTGTACGACCTGCCCGCACTGAAGGACATCGCCGCCTCGGTTGAACGGCGCGAGCTCAGGATCGTCCAGACCACCACCCAGCAGCCGTCCCCGTTCGCCAAGTCCCTGCTGTTCGGCTATGTGGCGCAGTTCCTCTACGAAGGCGATTCCCCGCTCGCCGAACGCCGGGCGGCCGCGCTGGCGCTCGACTCCACGCTGCTCAACGAACTCCTGGGGCGCGTGGAACTGCGCGAACTCCTGGACGCCAGGGTCATCGACGCCACCGAACGCGAGCTGCAGCGCATTGCCCCCGACCGGAAAGTCCGTGGCGTCGAGGGCGTGGCCGATCTTCTCCGGCTGCTCGGTCCCCTGGACCCCGGGGAAGTCGCGGCCCGGCTCACCACGCCGGATGCGCCTGCCGAAACTGAGCCGCTGGTTGAGCCTGCCGAAACCAGGCCGGCCGACACGGAAACCCCGCCGCCCGAAGCCACAGTTGCCGAAGCCGCCGCCCACCTCGCGGCCCTCCAGCGTGCCAACCGGGCCATAAAGGTGACCATCGCCGGCGTCGAACGCTTCGCCGCGGTGGAAGACGCCGCCAGGCTTCGTGACGCCATCGGCGTGCCGCTGCCAATGGGCGTTCCCCTTGCCTTCATCGAGCCGGTGGCGGACCCGCTGGGCGATCTCGTCTCGCGCTATGCGCGCACCCACGGTCCGTTCACCGCCACCGAAGCCGCGGCCAGGCTGGGACTTGGTGCCGCCGTCGTCGGAACTGCTTTGAAACGGCTGGCGGCCGACGGCCGCGTGGTGGAAGGCGAGTTCCGGCCCCATGCGGAGATGGCTGCCGGCGAACGCCCGGCAGCCACCTTGTCTGATTCCGATTCCGGTTCCGGCCTTGACCCCGTGGCGGAAGCGGCGGCGGCGTCCGCCGTTGCCTCAGCGGCTGTGGCCCTGGCCGGCAGCGAATGGTGTGACGCCGAGGTCCTCCGCAAGCTCCGCCGCCGTTCACTCGCGGCGCTCCGGGCCGAGGTGGAGCCAGTGGACATCACCGCCTACGGCCGGTTCCTGCCGGCCTGGCAACACGTCCGCACTCCGGGCACGGGACGGGGGCAGCCGGCCCTGCGCGGGCTCGACGGCGTGATCACCGCGGTGGACCAGCTCTCCGGCGTGCCCATACCCGCCTCCGCCTGGGAACCGCTGGTGCTCGCCAGCCGGGTGTCCAACTACCAGCCCGCCATGCTGGACGAACTCATGGCCGCCGGGGAGGTCCTCTGGTCAGGTGCCGGCTCCCTTCCGGGCAACGACGGCTGGATCAGCCTGCACCTGGCAGATTCGGTGGAACTGACGCTGAACCCTGCCCCCGAGTTCGAACCGGGCGACGCCCAGCGGCGGCTGCTGGACCACCTGCAGACCAACGGAGGCGGCTACTTTTTCCGGCAACTGACTGACATTGCCGGCGGCATGGACGCGGTACTGGGCGATCAGGACGTCGTGTCCGCGATCTGGGATCTCGCCTGGGCCGGCCGGGTCACCGGGGACACGTTCGCCCCGGTCCGGTCCCTGATCGCCGGCGGGCACACCGCCCACCGGCAAGTCGCGCGCGCACCTCGGGCCAGGGCACCGCGCCTCAGCCGGCTCGGACGGTCGCACGCGACCGGGCTGCTCGGCTCCCCGGGACTGTCCGCCGGACGCTACGGCTCGGCCGGCGGCGCGATCCCCACCCCGCCGCTCGCGGCCGGGCGCTGGTCCGCGCTTCCCACACCCGAGCTCGACCCCACCATCCACGCCCGCGCCACGGCGGAGCTGCTTCTGGACCGGTACGGCGTGGTCACCCGCGGATCCGTCATGGCCGAGAACATCCTCGGCGGATTCGGGCTCATGTACAAGGTCCTCGCCCGGCTGGAGGAGGCCGGACGGTGCAGGCGGGGCTATTTCATCGAGCATCTCGGGGCTGCCCAGTTCGCCGTCCCCGCAACCGTCGACCGGCTGCGTTCGTACACCGAAGACGCCCAGCTGGCCAAGCCGGAACCCGTGGCACTGGCCCTGGCGGCAACAGATCCGGCCAACCCCTACGGCGCGGCCCTGTCGTGGCCTGCCGGCAATGTCGAAGCCGGCAGCGGGCACCGGCCGGGGCGGAAGGCGGGTGCACTCGTGGTACTGGTCGACGGCGCGCTGGTGCTGTACGTCGAACGGGGAGGCAAGACGCTGCTGGTCTTCACGGAAGACGAATCCGTCCTCGCCGCCGCGGCCGGCGCCCTCGTGGACGTGGTGAAACGCGGCGCCGTGGACAAGCTCGTCATGGAAAAGGTCAACGGCCACGGCATCCTCGACACCCCTGCGGCATCAGCGCTGACGGCCGCCGGGGCCTATTCCACACCGAAGGGGCTGAGGATCCGTGCCTGAAGGTGACTCCATCTGGCGCGCCGCCAGCCAGTTGCACGCTGCCCTCGCCGGCCAGAAACTTCTCGCGTCCGACTTCCGCGTGCCCCGCTTCGCCACCCTGAACCTGGCGGGCTGGACCATGGAGGAGGTGGTCCCCCGCGGCAAGCACCTGCTGATGCGGCTGGTGGGACCGGCCCAAGAGCGGCTGACCATCCACTCGCACCTGAAAATGGAGGGGAGCTGGCAGGTCTACCCGCCCGGTGGCAGGTGGCGGAAGCCGGGATTCACGGCCCGGTGCGTGCTTCGCACGGCCGTTGCTGACGCCGTCGGATTTTCCCTGGGCCTGCTTGAGGTGATCAAGACCAGCGAAGAGGACAAGGCTGTGGGGTTCCTGGGCCCGGACCTGCTGGGCCCGGACTGGGACCCGGCCGAGGCCGAGCGCCGCGTGGCGGCCAGGCCCAACGTGCCGGTGGGCGTGGCGCTGCTGGACCAGAGCAACCTCGCGGGCATTGGGAACATCTACCGCTGCGAGGTGTGCTTCCTGGCCGGCATCCACCCGGCGTCACCGGCGGCCGCGGTGAAGGACTGGCCCGCGATGTTTGCCGACGCCAAGCAGCTGCTCGAGGCGAACCTCGGCCCGGGCCGCCGGACCACCGTGCTCAACGCCCGCGGAACTCCGGTGGGCCGTGCCGCCGGCCGTCCGGGCTACTGGGTGTACCGCCGTGAGCACCAGCCGTGCCTGCGCTGCCGGACCCCCATCCGGCACAGCGTGCTGGGGAAGAGCGTGCCGGGCAGAAGCGGTGCAGGAACCGGGGTGGCGGGCAGCCTCGGCAGCGCGCCCAGCGCGGTCACGGGAGAACGTGACATCTACTTCTGCCCGACCTGCCAGCCCCTATTGGGCACCTCCGGTTTGGGCACCTCCGGTTTGGACGCCTCCGGTTTCGGCAGCACCGGTTTGGGCACCACCGACGCCTGACGGCCACAGGAAACGGCTCAGGAAAGCGGGCGCAGGTAAGCAGAGGTCAGGACGCGGCCAACGGCACCTCTGATTGGTCCTCACGGTTGTCGGACTTTGAATCGATAGGTGAAGCGGCAGTCTTGCCAGCGGCTCCACCGGCGGCCGGAATCCCTGCCGGGTCCCGGGCCGGAACCATGAAATACGGCAGCAGGAACTGGACCAGCGGGCCGATCGCCAGGGCATAAACCACTGTCCCCACGCCGACCGAGCCGCCGAGCCGCCGAGAAGCCAGCCTACGCCGAGCACCACCACCTCGATCAGGGTCCGCGACAGGCGCACGGACCAGCCTGTACGTTTAGCCAGGCCCGTCATGAGCCCGTCCCGGGCACCGGGGCCGAAGCGGGCGCCGATGTAGCACGCGGAGGCGATGCCGTTGAGCACCACCGCACCGCCCAACAGCGCGATCTGGCCGCCCAGGTGGGAGAATGCGGGGATCAGGGCGAGCCCGACGTCGGCAAAGACCCCCACCAGGACGGCATTGCAGAGCGTGCCGAAGCCCGGCCGCTGCCGCAGCGGGATCCACAGCAGGAGCACCAGGAAGCTGACGATGATGACCACCACGCCGATGCTCAGGCCCGTCTTGCCGGCAACGCCCTGATGGAACACGTCCCAGGGGTCCAGCCCAAGCCCGGCCCGGATAAACAGGGCCAGCGAAATGCCGTACATGGCGAGGCCGGTGAAGAGCTGTACAAGTCTGCGGATCATCATTGAACCATCCTGAGGCACAACTGGCCTTGTTTTCCATGGCCAGTTTGAAATACTGGCCTCATGTCCGGATCACTCACACCCACCGCCCTCGCCCGTCTCCTGGGCCAGTGGCACCGAGGCAACGCACCCGCGTACCGGGAACTGGCCGACGTCGTGCGTCTTTTGGTCCTGGACGGCCGCATCCCGCTGGGCACCGCGCTGCCCAGCGAACGGACACTGTCCGGCACACTCTCCGTCAGCCGCACCACGGTGACGGCGGCGTACGCGAGCCTGCGCGAACAGGGGTTCCTAAGCAGCGGCCAGGGCACGCGAGGCCGCACGTGCCTGCCGCGGACGGCCTACACGGCAGGGCAGCAGCGGGACTCCCGCGCAGGCCTGTCGGGGGCGCCGGGCCTGGCTGTTCCCGACGGCGTCATCGACCTCGCGTACGCATCGCTCCCGGCCAGCGGCGAAGCGGTCCACCAGGCCTTCGCCGCCGCCCTCACGGAACTGCCTGCCCTGCTGCCCGGCTTCGGCTACGATGCCCTGGGCGTGCCGGCGCTTCGGGAGGCGATTGCCGGCCACTATGCCGACGCCGGCGTGCCCACCACGGCAGGGCAGATTCTGGTGACGTCCGGCGCGCAGCATGCGCTTAACATCGTGCTGCGGGCGCTGGTCGGCAAGCAGGACAAGGTCCTCGTGGAGCACCCGACCTACCCGAACGCGCTCGACGCCATCCGTGCCACGGGCTGCCGCATCGTGCCGGTGCCCCTTCCGCCTACGCCGGAGCGGGGCTGGGACCTGGACTCGGTCGAGTCTGCCCTGATGCAGCAGCGCCCCCGCGTGGCCTACACCGTCCCGGATTTCCACAACCCCACCGGCCGGCTGATGCCTGACTCAGAGCGCCGCCGGCTGGTCCGCGCCGCCGCTGCGTCAGGCACCGTTCTTGTGGTGGATGAGACGCTCCGAGCGCTGAATCTCGACGGCGGTACAACGGCTCCGCTGGCGTCCTTCAGTTCGTCCGTGGTGTCCATAGGATCGCTGAGCAAGTCCCATTGGGCGGGCATGCGCACGGGCTGGATCCGCGCGTCAGAGAGCCTGATTCAGCGGTTCGCGGCCGTCCGGACCACGATGGATCTGGGCGGCCCGGTCGTGGAGCAGCTTGCGGCGGTCCATCTGGTGCGCAACCTGGCCGATCCCCTGCCGGCCCGCCTGTCCGCGCTCCGGGAGAACCGCTCCGCGCTGCTGGAGCTCCTCAAGGTCCACCTGCCGCGGTGGGAGGCGGAGAGGCCCGACGGCGGTCTGGCCGTCTGGTGCCGGCTGCCGTCGCCCAGCAGCACAGCTCTGACCGTCATTGCCCCGGAACTCGGCATCCGCCTCGCTGCCGGTCCGCGCTTCGGCGTGGGCGGGGTGTTCGAGAACTTCCTTCGCATTCCGTTCACGCTGCCGCAGGAGCAGCTGGAGACGGCAGTCCTCGCGCTGCGTGCTGCCCAGGACAGGCTGGACGCCGCCCCGCAGCTGAGGCGTTCACTCAGGGACTCCCCCGCCGCCGCCATCGCCTGAGTTCCGGCTCGGCGTGCGTCGCGGACAGGCTAGGCGTAGACCTTTTCGAGGAACACGCCCCAGGCGCTGGCAGTCGCCCCGGAATCCCCGCTGCCGCTGAAGTCGTGGACCGTCATGCCCACGGGCGCGCCGAACGCGTTGCGGCCAAAGAAGCGGTACAGGGTGTCTCCGGTCCGCAGGCCCAGGAAGTTCTCGTTGGAGAAGTCCACCTGTCCCGAAAGCCGCCCGACGCCGTCGACCTCCACCTCAAAAGTGTCCCCCTGCGCCGCAGTGTCCATGCCGAACGCCTTCTTGAGCTGCACAAAGCCGTCCGGCGTCTGCGAAGCGGCAGGTCCCTGGATATCCGTGAAAACCACGGGCTGGCCATCGAAGTGCTTCAGGTACTGGCCCAGCGAGTGGAGGTAGAACTCCGTGTGCTTGCTGGCGCCGTCGTACTGCTGGTCCCAGTTGTCCGCGAAGATGCCGCTGTGGACATAGTGGAGCCGGGCCCGCCCGCCGTCGAGCGGCTCCAGTACGTGCTCCAGCTGGTTGAACCAGCCATCCGGGCTGTCCATTCGCGAGACCAGGTGGTGCGGATACTCCTCCACGGTCTTCACGTCCGGCCACTGGTCCGTAGGAAACATCCAGCCCGGAGTCCCTTTGGTTACGGCCTCCCAGACGCGTTCCGGGGTGCCTGGCAGCTCGGTGTCAAAAACAATCTCGAATTTCCGGTCGTCAGTCATTGTTCTGCTCCTTGGCTGGGATGGTCTTGGTTGTGCCGTTTGTTTCCGGCTTAAGTGCCGGATGAAGCGCGACGACGAGCCGGTGCTTCCGTCCGCCGGCACCGCTGTGGTGGTACTGGTCCACGAGCCGGGTGACCGCCACGCCCAGGTCTTCGGTGAACGCGGCCCGGTCTGCGGCGGTCCGGAAGGTGATCTCGCCGTCTATGGCGAACGTTGCGAGTTTCTGCCGCGCGGCAGCGGCACCGGCGATGAGCTTCCCCACTTCCTAGACCATGCGGCCGGCGAGCGCCAGCAGCCAGAAGGCCGAGAAACGGTCCGCGAAACGGTGCGGATCCGGCGCCACCGACTGCAGCGCCACCGGGGAGATGAGGTAGGAGGCGGCTGTGGCCCGCAGCACGCGTTCGGTGACGTTGCCCTTGCGGCGCTCCTCCACCAGTTCGACGAGGCCGTGCCGCTCCAGCGCCTTGAGGTGGTAGTTCACCTTCTGCCGCGGCAGCCCCACCTTCGCGGCGAGCTGCGTGGCCGAGCCCGGCTCCGCCACCTCCCGGAGGATGCGGGTCCGGATGGGATCCAGCGAAGCCTCCGCCGCCGCCGGGTCCTCGATCCCTTCGATGTCCAACATGCTTCAAGAATTTTTTTCTCGTCCGTTGCCGTTTCGACGGTTCCCTGCGCCTTCGACGTGGCGGGCCGTCGAGTGGGCGGGGAACCGTCGAAATGGAGATAGGGAGGAGCGGCGGGCAGTAAGCGGGCGCAAAGTAGAATGAACCGGTGATGCAATCCCCTCTTCCCGTGCGCGACGGCGTGAATGCGACCCGGCTGCGCCTCCCGGACGGGGGCCCCTGGGACACCGCAATGGACTACATGATGCACCGCTGGGGCCACATCGACCCCCAGGGCATCGAGGACCGGTTCGACGCCGGCGAGATCGTGGGGGAGGGCGGCATCCCCCTGCACCGCGGCACCAGGCTGGAGGACCACACCTTCATCTGGTACTACCGAACGCTCCCGCCGGAAACCCGGCTGCCGGTGGAGCTGAACATCCTGCACCAGGACGAGCACATCCTGGTGGTGGACAAGCCGCACTTCCTGCCCACCACCCCTGGCGGGACGTACATCCAGGAATCGGCGCTGGTCCGGCTCCGGAACCAGCTGGACCTGCCTGACCTGATTCCGATGCACCGTCTGGACCGCATGACCGCGGGGATCCTGCTGCTCTCCACCAACCCCGAGACACGGGGTAAGTACCAGGTTCTCTTCGAGAAGCGCCAGGTCCAGAAGGAATACGAGTGCGTGTCCGCTGCCCGACCGGCTGCGGGACACCCCGCCGTCGACTTCCCGGTGGTGGTCCGCAACCGGATGACCAAATCCCGCAGCTACCTTCTGGCGGAGGTCATCGACGGTGAGCCGAATGCGGAGACGCGGATCGACCTGCTGCGGACGTTCGACGGTGCCGACGCCGGTGGCCATGCAGCTGCCGGAGCAGGACGCCTTGGCCTCTACCGGCTCGAGCCGCACTCCGGGAAAACACACCAGCTCCGCGTTCACATGGCTTCTCTGGGGCTGGGCATCCTGCACGATTCGTTCTACCCCGAACTGCTGGACAAGGCCCCCGACGACTACACCAAGCCGCTCCAGCTGCTGGCACGCGGCATCCGGTTCGTGGACCCTGTCACGAAGGAACCCGTCGAGTACCGCAGCCGCCTCCAACTAAGCGAAGTCCGTTAGCCACGTAGAAAATCCGCTAGGCAGCACCTTCAAGGACATCCCGGAAGACCGCCACGGTTTCCGGGCCAAAGAGCACGAACTCCACCAGCTCGACGCCTTCGGCAGAGCGCGCGGCATACGATCGGACGGCGTCAAACGCTACCTGCGCCACCTGGCGGGCGTCCCAGCCGTAGACCCCCGCGCCTACCGCGGGAAAGGCCAGCGACCGGACACCCAGGCCCTCGGCAACCCGCAGGCTCTCGGTAAAACAGGACGCGAGCAGCGCCGGATTGGTCTGCCCGGCGTGGCGATTGGGCCCGACGGTGTGGATGACCCAGCGCGCCGGCAGCCCGAATCCGGGGGTGGCCACGGCAGCGCCCACCGGCAGCCCGTCTTCGAGCGTCGTTGCCCGCAGCTCGCGGCAGGCCGCCAGCAGTTCCGGCCCGGCCGCCCGGTGGATCGCCCCGTCCACGCCGCCGCCGCCCAGCAGCGAAGAGTTGGCGGCATTTACCACCGCGTCCACCGGGCGTCCGGTGATGTCACCCTCAACTATCTCTATCCGCATGCAGCCAGTGTGGCATTGTGAACCGGCCAGGGCGTAGCGGGTCCGCCACGCGTAGGAGTTCCGCCGGGCGCCGGAGTTCCGCCGGGCGCCGGAGTTCCGCCGGGCGCCGGAGTTCTGCAGTGGCTGTCCACCCGGCGCGTTCCCGTTCCGTGTGCGGTACGTTGTGCAAATGGACTTCGGCGATCCGGACACGTGGAGCACGGCGATCTACTTCTGGATCATTCCGGCTGTCCTCGGTGATGCCATTTTTCCGCCGATCCCATCCGAGATGGTCCTGATCACGGGCGGAGCCCTGTCCGCCGAGGGCCGGGCAAACCTGTTCCTGGTGGGCCTCCTGTCCGCCTCCGCGTCGTGGCTGGGCGACGTGGTGGTGTTCCAGCTGTTCAAGCGCCGGCTGAGCCACATCCTGGACCGCTGGACATGGGGCCAGAAAATCCACCGCGGCATCCACGCCGCAATCGCCAAGGCCGGCCGGTCCTCCACCTACGGCACCATCATCGGGGCCCGGTTCATCCCGGGTGGCCGGCTCGCGACGTCCGCGGCCGCCGGCATCGCCGACGTTTCCACCCCGGGCTTCAGCCTGTGCGCCGGGCTGGGAGGGATGCTGTGGGCGACGTGGCTCGTGGGCCTCGGCTACTTCACGGGCTCCGCCACGGGGCTGCCCTTCTGGGCGAGTTCGCTGATCGGCGTGGCCGTGGGCCTGGTGATCGGCGCCGTCGTGGGCTTGATCGTGACGCGCCGGCGCGGCGACCGCTCGCCTGTGGACGAACCCGGCGGTGCCCCCGGTCCGGCGCCTAAAGGTCCGGGCGCCTAAGCCTTAAACGGGCGCCCAGCGGCCGCGGCTGCGGCGGAGCACCAAAAGCGAGCCTGTCAGCGCAACGCGTTCGACGGCGTCGCGCATCACGGCTGCCGACGCCCGTGCCGCGCTGTTCTCACCGTTGTATTCGGTGGGGTCCACGAGGAACCGCAGGTTCAGTTGCGGCACGCCGCCGGCCAGTTCCAGCTGGTGCGACTCCACATGGTGCCGCAACCTGAGCGACTCGACAGCGGTGTCCATCACGGTCTCGGGACGGTTGCCCGGCTTCAGCCCGGTGATCTTGAGTCTGGTCTGGAAGGACGGCATCCTCCCACCCTAGCGCCGGGCGCAAAGGACTCAGCGCGAACGGACACTTAGCGCCCCAAAGCCCGGCCCCCGCAGGGCATTAACTGCCCGTTCGCGCTCCGGAACTGCGGGCCCCGGATTGGATGGTTGCGTTTTTACGGGAGCGAGCCTATCTTGGCAGGAAGGAGTGCCGCTATGCACGAACTCTCTATCACGCAGGGCCTTGTTGATGCCGTTCTGGACCGCACAGGTGAACGGACGGTCACGGCGGTCAACCTGAAGATCGGTCCCCTTTCCGGCGTACTGGTTGATGCCGTGCGTTTTTGTTTTGACGTGGCAGCGGCCGGCACTCCGCTGGCCGGCGCGCGGCTGCAGATCGACGAACCGCGGGGCCGCGGACGGTGCCGCAGCTGCCAGGACGAATTCACCCTGAGCGATCTCATCCTGCTGTGCCCTTGCGGAAGCGCGGACGTCGAAGTCCTCAGCGGCCGCGAACTCATGCTGATGTCCGTGGAGGTGGCATAGGAAATGTGTACAACGTGCGGTTGCGGCGACGAGGGCGGCACCCGCATTTCAAACCTCGCTGGAGAACTGCAAACACCCGGGCAGGGGCACCTCCACAGCCACACTGATGAGCACGGGCGCACGTACACGCATGAGCACTCCCACGGGCACGCAGAAAACCATGACCATGCAGACAGCAACGGGCACGCCGACGGGCACCACCATGCGGCACCGGCCACAGAAACCATCGTGCTCGAGCAGAACCTGCTGGCCAAGAACGACCTGCTGGCCGCCACGAACCGCGGCTGGCTTGCCGGCCGGGGGGTGCGCGCCTTCAACGTCATGAGTTCACCGGGTGCCGGCAAGACCACTCTCCTGGTCCGCACGCTGACGGAGCTCGGCGGGCGCCTGGACGCAGGTGTCATCGAAGGGGACCAGGAGACGTCCCTCGACGCGGACCGCATCCGGGCCACGGGGCGCCCCGTCATCCAGATCAACACCGGAGCCGGCTGCCATCTCGACGCCGACATGCTGCGGCACGGCCTCGATGCGCTGTCCCCGGAGCCGGGCTCCACGGTCTTCATTGAAAATGTGGGCAACCTCGTCTGCCCCGCGCTTTTTGACCTCGGCGAAACGGCCAAGGTGGTGATCGTCTCGGTAACGGAAGGTGATGACAAACCCCAGAAATACCCGCACATGTTTATGGCAGCCGACCTCGTGATCGTCAACAAGTCGGACCTGCTCCCCTACGTCGACTTCGACGTCGACGAGTGCCTGCGCCGCATCCGGCAGATCAATCCGCGGGCCGAATTCCTCACGCTGTCCGCCACCACCGGCGAAGGCCTCGCCGCCTGGTACGGCTGGCTCGACGGCGCCACCTCCCAAGCGGCGGCGCCAACCTCCGGGACAGCCCGGTCAGTTCCTTTGACCGGCGCCCTGACAAAAGCACACTGAGCCCCAGCAGGGGCACTGAAAGAGGCAACGATGCCTACGGAAACTTCCCTCAAGGCCGAAGAAGCCCTCATCCACGTGCTGTGGATCAACGCAGGGCTCAGTTGTGACGGCGACTCGGTCGCCCTGACCGCGGCCACCCAGCCGAGCGTCGAGGAAATCGCCCTCGGGGCGCTGCCCGGCCTGCCCAAGATCGCCATGCACTGGCCACTGATCGACTTTGAATGCGGCCCGCAGGAAGGGGCCGACGATTTCCTGGAATGGTTCCGCAAGGCGGACCGGGGCGAACTTGAACCGTTCGTGCTGGTGGTCGAGGGATCCATTCCCAACGAGAAACTCCATGACCCCGGCGGCTACTGGTGCGGGTTCGGCAACGACCTCGAGACCGGCCAGCCCATCACCACCAGCGAGTGGCTGGACCGCCTGGCACCAAAGGCCACCGCGATCATCGCCGCCGGAACATGCGCAACCTACGGCGGCATCCACGCCATGGCCGGCAACCCGACCGGCGCCATGGGCGTGCCGGACTACCTTGGCTACGACTGGAAGTCCAAGGCCGGCATTCCCATCGTGTGCGTGCCCGGATGCCCGATCCAGCCTGACAACCTATCTGAAACCATGACGTACCTGCTCTACCAGGCCACCGGCCAGGCACCGATGATTCCGCTGGATGAGGCACTGCGTCCCACGTGGCTGTTCGGCAAGACGGTCCACGAGGGCTGCGACCGGGCCGGCTACTACGAGCAGGGCGACTTCGCCACCGAGTACGGCTCCCCCAAGTGCATCGTCAAGCTCGGCTGCTGGGGTCCCGTGGTGAAGTGCAACGTGCCCAAGCGCGGCTGGATGAACGGCATCGGCGGCTGCCCCAACGTCGGCGGCATCTGCATCGGCTGCACCATGCCGGGCTTCCCGGACAAGTTCATGCCCTTCATGGATGAGCCTCCCGGCGGCAAGTTCTCCACCAGCACCATCCGTCCCTACGGCTCCGCGATCCGGACCCTGCGGGGCATCACGACGCACACCCTGGACCAGGAGCCCAAGTGGCGCCGGCCCGGAACCGAGCTCCTCACCGGGGCCCGGCGCACCTGGTAACCCATCCAATTCCAGACAGGCGAAGACAATGACGTCCACAATTCCCATGGGCTCCGGAAGCGGAACGGGTAACACCAACCTGGTGGAGATGAACTGGGACCCCATCACCAGGATCGTCGGCAGCCTCGGCATCTACACCAAGATCGACTTCGAGAACAAGCAGGTCGTGGAATGCAAGAGCACCTCCTCGATCTTCCGTGGCTACTCCATCTTCATGAAAGGCAAGGACCCGAGGGACGCCCACTTCATCACCAGCCGTATCTGCGGGATCTGCGGCGACAATCACGCCACGTGCTCCTGCTATACGCAAAACATGGCCTACGGCGTCAAGCCCCCGAACCTGGGCGAATGGATAGTCAACATGGGCGAAGCCGCCGAGTACATGTTCGACCACAACATCTTCCAGGAAAACCTGGTGGGCGTGGACTACTGCGAAAAGATGGTCTCCGAGACCAACCCCGGCGTCCTGGCCAAGGCGGAGAACACCAGGG
Organism: Arthrobacter sp. ISL-65; assembly: GCF_018613795.1. Taxonomy (GTDB): domain Bacteria; phylum Actinomycetota; class Actinomycetes; order Actinomycetales; family Micrococcaceae; genus Arthrobacter. The sequence goes on along the minus strand of NZ_JAGGPN010000042.1, from coordinate 15,256 downwards.
CGCCGCACGAGGCCGACCACGGCTACCGGACCATCGCCGACATCATGCGCTCGCTGAATCCCTTCACCGGCGAGTTCTACCGTGAAGCGCTGCAGGTCAGCCGGCTCACCCGTGAGATGTTCTGCCTTATGGAGGGCCGCCACGTGCACCCCTCCACGCTCTATCCGGGCGGCGTGGGTACAGTGGCCACCATCCAGCTGATGACCGACTATCTCACCCGGCTCATGCGCTACGTCGAGTTCATGAAGAAGGTCGTCCCGATGCACGACGACCTGTTCGATTTCTTCTACGAGGCACTGCCGGGCTACGAACAGGTGGGGCTGCGGCGGACGCTGCTGGGCTGCTGGGGATCGCTGCAGGACCCGGACTACTGCAACTTCGAGTACAAGGACATGACCGAGTGGGGCCGGAAGATGTTCGTCACCCCGGGCGTGGTGGTGGACGGAAAACTGGTCACCACGGACCTGGTGCGGATCAACCTGGGCATCCGGATCATGCTGGGCTCCTCCTACTACGAGGACTGGGAAGACCAGGAAATGTTCGTGAGCCATGATCCGCTGGGCAATCCCGTGGACCGCAGGCATCCCTGGAACCAGCACACTAACCCGCGGCCGCAAAAGCGCGACCTCTCCGAAAAGTACAGCTGGGTCATGTCGCCGCGCTGGTTTGACGGCCAGGACAACCTGGCACTGGACACCGGTGGCGGCCCGCTGGCGCGCCTCTGGGCAACGGCACTGGCCGGGCTGGTGGACATCGGCTACATCAAGGCCACCGGCCGCAGCGTCCAGATCAACCTGCCCAAGACCGCGCTGAAGGGGCCTGTGTCCTTCGAGTGGAACATTCCGCAGTGGAGCAACACGCTCGAACGCAACCGCGCCCGCACCTACTTCCAGGCCTATGCTGCAGCCGCCGCGCTGCATTTCGCGGAAAAGGCCCTGGAGGAAATCCGGGCCGGCCGCACCAAGACGTGGGAAACCTTCGAGGTCCCCGACGAAGGCATCGGCTGCGGCTTCACCGAGGCGGTCCGCGGTGTCCTGTCCCACCACATGGTGATCCGCGACGGCAAGATCGCCAACTACCACCCCTACCCGCCCACCCCCTGGAATGCCAGCCCCACCGACTCCAACGGCGTGACCGGCCCCTATGAGGACGCGGTCCAGGGGCAGCCGATCTTCGAGGAGAACGACCGGGAGCATTTCAAGGGCATCGACATCATGCGCACCGTCCGCAGCTTCGATCCCTGCCTGCCCTGCGGTGTCCACATGTACCTGGGCAACGGGCAGACGCTGGACATGCTCCACTCCCCCACCCAGACCCTGACCGGCGAGTAGGCCATGCTCGCCGGGGACAGGCCGCCGCTGCAGAACGGCGACCAAATCGGCACACTCCTTGACGCCCTCGGCGCCGGCGGGGCGGTGGCCCGCGGCCGTGCGGAGGACCTGGTCCGGCAGGTGACAGACCTCTACGGCGCCGGACTGCAGCGGATCATGGAGATCCTGCAGGCCCGGGGAAAACTCGACGACGCCACTCTGGAGGCGCTGACTGCGGACAGCCTGGTGGCCGGCCTCCTGGTGATCCACGGGCTGCACCCCCATTCCCTGGAGGCACGGGTGGCCGCGGCGCTGGACAGTGTACGGCCCTACCTGGGCTCCCACGGCGGCGACGTGGAACTGGAGGGCATCAGCCCCGACGGCGTGGTGCGGCTCAAGCTGCTCGGCACCTGCCAGGGCTGCCCGTCGTCGTCCGTCACCCTCAAGTACGCCGTCGAGGAGGCCATCCAGAACGCGGCCCCCGAGGTGACGGCCATCGACGTCGTCGAAGCGGAAAAACAGCCGGGCGCCCCGGCGCTGATTCCGGTGGACTCGTTGCTGGTCCGGTTGAACAATCCGGCGGGCGGCACGCCCGCCGAATCCTGGCACGACATGTCCGGCGGCACGTGGGAACCGGTTCCAGAGGTCGCCGGCCTCGAACCCGGCGAGGTGGCAGGCTTCCTGGTCGGCGGCTACCCGGTGTTGGCCTGCCGGACAGGTCAGGACATCTACGCCTACCGCGACTACTGCCCGCGCTGCACCGGTTCGATGGCCGGCGCCGTGCTGCAGCGCGCCCTCGCGGCACCGGTTGGCGGAGGCCTGCTCACCTGCCCCACCTGCCGCGGCCACTTTGACGTGCGGCGGGCAGGCACCTGCCTCGAGGACAAGGACCTGCACTTGGAGCCGCTTCCGCTGCTGGTCCGGAACGGAGTGATGTCCGTGGCAGTCCCGACCGTGTCCGTGCAGTCCGCGCCGTTGCCTGTTGCGCCCCTGCCGGCAGCCCCGGCAGCCTTGGCAGCCGTGACGCCGGTGCAGGCAATCCCGCTGGTGACACCGGCCGGGCTGGAACCCGTCCCGGCCGCGCCTGTACCGGAACCGGCGGAACCGGCCCCGGTGTCTGCGGCGGTGTCCTTGCCTGCGGCGGTGTCCGTGCCTGCCGCGGTGTCCATGCCGCCAGCACCTGCGGCTGGAGTGTCTGTGCCCATCCCGACGCCGGCGCCCGGCATGGCCCCGGAACTGCAGGCAGCCGGCGGACAGGACCGCTGAAATGAACGTGGAGAACGGAGCAGGTACAGGGCGCGGCCCGGGAACCGGCCAGGCCGACGGCGCCTTGCCGGTGGCCTTACTGCGGCGGATTTCCGCGAACCGGCCCGCTCCCGCCGCCGGGGAATGCTGCGAAATGTGCGGCGAACCGATTTCCGACGCACACCAGCACGTGGTGGACCTGGAGAGCCACGCGATGATGTGCACCTGCCGCCCCTGCTACCTCCTCTTCACCGATGCGACCGCCCATATGCGCTACCGCTCGGTGCCGGACAGGTACCTCTCCTTCCCCGGCTTCGATCTCGGCCTTGGGCAGTGGGACGAACTGGAAATTCCGGTGGGTCTGGCGTTCTTCTTCCGCAGTTCCAAACTCGGCCGCACGGTGGCGTTCTACCCTGGCCCGGCCGGGGCCACGGAATCGGAACTGCCCCTCGCCGCCTGGGACAACGTGCTGGCCCGCAACCCGGCCCTCGGCCTCGCGGCGCCGGACACCGAGGCGCTGCTAATCCGCGGCCCGGGTCCGGGCAGGGCCGCCGCGGACTGCCACCTGGTTCCGGTGGACGCCTGCTACGAGCTGGTGGGCCGGCTGCGCCGCCTCTGGCGGGGGTTCGACGGCGGCCAGGAGGCGCGCGATGAGCTCGCGGCATTCTTCGATCGGATCGCCCGCCGCAGCGTTCAGGCGCCGGCAGATTCCGCCGGGACGGGAGGCTTCCGGTGACCGAGCTTTCCTTCGCCGTGCTGGAGATCCGGCCCGAACCCTACGCCGCCGCCCCGCAACTGACGGCCAGGCTGCGGCTGACGGAGGGCACGGGGGCCGTGGTGCACGCAGTGGCGCTGCGCTGCCAGGTCCGGATCCTGCCGCAGCGCCGCGGCTACGCGCCCGAGGAGGAGGCTGGCCTGCTGGACCTCTTCGGCGGCCGCGGACGCTGGCCCACCACACTGAAGTCATTCCTGTGGATGCAGTGCAGCACCATGGTGCAGGGGTTCACGGGCAGCACCGAGGCGGATCTCCCGCTGCCCTGCACGTTTGATTTCGACGTGGCCGCCGCCAAATACCTGCATGCCCTGCGCGACGGCGAGATACCGCTGGAGCTGCTGTTTTCCGGCACCGTGTTCACTAAAGGGCAGACGGGGTTCACCGTGGAACAGGTGCCGTGGGACCTTGAAGCGTCCTACAAGCTACCCGTCGCCGCCTGGCGCAGCCTGATGGACCAGTATTTCCCCAACGCCGGATGGATCCGCCTGGACCGCGACGTTCTGGCCGCACTCGCCCGGTACAAGTCCGCCGCGGGCCTCACGTCCTGGGAAGCCGCAGTGGAGAAGCTGCTGGCCCAGGCCACCGCCGATGTGTCGGGAGAGCGGCCATGAACACCAGCTTGGCCCTTGCCCGTGCCGTCGCCGATGCCGTCCTCTACGAGGGATACCTGCTTTACCCCTACCGCGCCTCCGCCCAAAAGAACCAGGCCCGCTGGCAGTTCGGGATCCTGGGTCCGCCGGGCGCCGCAGAGGCCGGCAGCGGGGAGGAACCGTCCATGTCCGCCGACTGCCTTCTTGCCCCGGGAGCCCAGGCCGGGCTTGAAATCCACTTCCGCTTCCTGCACCTGCAGACGCGCACAGCCGAAAAAGCGGACGACGGCGGCGGGTTCACTCCCGTGGACAGCCTCGCCGTGGGCGCCGCGAACTGGCTGAGCTGGGACGAGGCCGTTGAACAGGAAGTGGCGTTCGGGCCGTTCTCCGTGGCCCAGCTCCGGGCCGGACAGGTCCTGCCCGTGGAGGTCCCGGAGGGACTCGACGTCGAGGAACTCAAGGACGACGCCGGGGGGCCGGGCGGCCGGCTGGTGCGCCGCCGTCGTGCTCTCCGCGGCGAACTGCGGCTGACCGCCGCCGAAGAGTCCGGTGGGCTGCTGCGGCTCAGCGTCACCGCGGCCAACACGGCCAATCCACTGCCGTCCCACCCCCTGCCGGCCGGGAACCGGCAGGACGCCACCGCGGTCTCCTTCATCGGGGCGCACGTGTTGCTCGGCGTGCGGGACGGGGATTTCGTCTCACTGCTGGACCCGCCGCAGTGGGCACAGCAGGCAGCCGGGCGGTGTTCCCAGCACCGTGGCTGGCCTGTGCTTGCCGGCCCCGAAGGCCAGACTGACGTGCTGCTGATCTCGCCCATCATTCTCTACGACCATCCCGCCGTGGCCCCGGAAAGTTCGGTGGCGCTGTACGACTCCACCGAGATCGACGAGATCCTCACGCTGCGGGTGCTGACGCTGACCGACGCGGAAAAGGCCGAGGCGCGGGCGACGGACCCGCGGGCCGCCGCCGTCATCGACCGCTGCGAGGCGATGTCACCGGAGGACCTCCAGCAGCTGCACGGCGCCCTGCGGAACCCGCGCGCGTTCGCCGCGGATCCCGATGACTACGCCCCGGCCGAATCGTGGAGCACGGCCAGCCAGGACGTTCCATGGTGGAATCCGGAGGCGGAGGCCAGTGTCCGGCCAGACCAGGACGCCGTCGTGATCAACGGCGTCGCCGTGGCGCGCGGCAGCCGCGTGCGCGTGCACCCGAAGCGGCGCGCCGACGCCCAGGACCTGTTCTTCGGTGGACAGACCGGGCGGGTCACCAGCGTGCACTTCGACGTCGATGGCAGCACCCACGTAGGGCTCGTCCTTGAACAAGATCCGGCGGCCGATCTCCATGAGGGCTACGGCCGGTCCTTCTACTACGCGCCCGACGAACTGGAGCCGCTGGACGGAAAGGAAAACCCGTAATGAAGGCAATAGGAATGGCCACTGTTTCTGTGCTGGCAGCGATGGCCCTCTGGGGCATCTACGTCGGGATCCGCGCAGTTCCGGATATCCGGCGGTACATGAAAGTGCGGCGGATGTGACTGCCGACAGCAGGGCCCGGACCGCCGCACAGGGGACCGCCCCGACTGGGGACGGCGAGCGCACAGGCGGCGTCCTCGTGGCTGGCGTGGGTAACCTGTTCCTGCACGACGACGGCTTCGGCCCTGAAGTGGCACGGCACCTCGCCGACCATCCGCAGCCGCTGGCCCCCGGCGTCCGCGTGGTGGACTACGGCATCCGCGGCATGCATCTGGCCTACGATCTCTTGGCCGGCGTCGACACCCTGGTCCTCGTGGACACGGTGCCTGCGGACGGGAACTCGGCCCCCGGAAGCATCCGTGTGCTGCGGGTCAGCGCTGCGGACCTGAACGGCAGGGCCATGCTCGATCCCCACGGCATGGACCCGGCGACTGTGCTGGGCCGGCTTCGTTCCATGGGCGGTACCCTGCCTGCCACATATGTGGTGGGTTGTGTCCCCGCAAACCTGTCCGAAGGCATCGGCCTCTCGGCAGCGGTGGCCGCGGCGGTGCCCAAGGCGGCCGCCGCCGTCGGGTCCCTGCTCGGCCGGCACTCTTCCACTGCAAGCTAAGGCGGTCTGTACATGTGCCTCGGAATACCCGGCAGGGTCGTTGAACTCCTCGAGGGGTACGGCGGCCAGCTCGCACTCGTCGATGTGGCTGGAGTGCAGCGGAAGATCAACATTGGGCTGCTGGATGAGGGGCCCCTGGAACCCGGCACGTGGGTCCTGATCCACATGGGCTTCGCGCTGGAACGCGTGGACGCCGCGGGCGCGGAACAAGCCATGGAAGGACTGGAGCTGATGGGCCGCCCGGCGGACACCGGACCCGGATCCCAGCCGGCACAACCACCACAAGGAGAGCAGCATGTCACCCACGAACCAGCCTGATCCCGCCGGCGAGGAAACGGGCGCCGCCCAGGAAACCGAAAAGGGCACGGCATCGGGCACCGCACCAGGGACAGCGCGGGCTTTCGGCAGCGAACCGCCGCTGAAGGAACCAGCCCAGCCCGGAGCGGACGAAACCCCTGAAGACGCGGCACCCGCTCCGGCCGGCGTCGGCGTCAGCACCACCCGCAGGGGCGAGGACGTCATCAAGGAGGAGGGCACCGAACCGGGACGCGAGCACACGGGAACCGATGATTCGCCTGCCGGCCGGCCAACCGGCGAGTCGTCCGCCCGCGATGCGACGGCCGTCAAGACCCCCGAGCATCCCGACGGCGCCGCGCCGCAGTCACCGTAACCGGCCGCCGAGGCTGCCCGCAGGGTTGGTGGCCGGGCGCTACTGCTCGGCGCTAGTGTTCGAGCGCTATGGCTGCGCCGCGGTGCTCGACGCCGCTGTTGGCAATCCGGAGGTGCCGCGCCGTAAAGTGCTTGAGCTGCTGCAGCTGGTGGGTGGAGAGGCGGTCACACACCCAGTCCCAGTGCAGTGAGACGACGTCGCCTACGGCCAGCCCGGCCACGAAACCGGTTCCGTTCACGGCAAACTTGGCCGATTCCACCACGGGCTCGCCAACGTCCAGGGCTGTGCCGTCCCATACCAGCGGCCGCGACCGCACGACGGCGTCGTCCCCGGAGATCGCGAGCACCTGCCCCCAGCGGATCCGGCACCTGTCCAGCACGTTCAGCGCGGTGGCGTGCCGGCGTTCGTCGCGGAGCAGGCCCAGCCACGGGTAGATTTCGAACACGTGGAAACTGTGGTGCGGGACCCCGCCCGCCAGGACGCCTTCCACCAGATGCGGGAACTGCCGTCCGGTGCGGGCCCGGAACCTGTCCTCCATGGAATTGCCGAGGTTGGTGATGCCGACGGTATCCAGGAGGCTGTTGCCCACCCAGTAGGCCTCCACCACGCGGGCGTCCAGCGGGTCCGCGATGCCGTGAGATCCGGCGATCAGTTCGAGGTAGGGCCAGGCTCCGGCAAATCCCTTGGCCAGTTCGCGGAGCCCCTGGTCCGTGACGCCGGACTGCCCGTAGTGCAGCAGGGCGTCGCTGTCCGGCGGGCCGCAGCTGCCCCGTGAATTGGGCGGATAGGCATAGCGGACGAACAACTGGGCACCATCGATAACCATCTTGTGGCCACCTTCTGCGAGCGTCTTCTGAAGGTAGCACTGGGCCTTGGCGCCGACAAGGGACCGGCCGCGGGCCGGCAGGTCCGGGCAGCGAGACCGGCCCTTCGCCGAACGCAGGATAAAGCGTTGACAGCCCTGCCCTTGAAGCGGATGCTGTGAAGACCCACGCGTAGGGAGTCAACGATGACAGCTGCAGACCTAAACCGCCGCGCCGCCCTACAGGTGTTTATTGCGGGCGGCTCCGCCGCCTTGCTCGCCGGATGCGGAACATCCGGCGCTGCCCCGCCGTCGTCCCCCGCGGGCAGCACCAAAAGCATCAGCTTCACGGACCAGCGCGGCCGGACGCTGTCCTTTGACCGGCCGGTGGCCCGGGTGGTGACCATCCCGATGCCGTCGGCGTCCCTGCTGGTCGCCGTCGACCGCAGTGCCGACCATCTCGCGGCCGTGCACAACGCCTCCTGGGTGGCCATGCGCGACGGAATCATGGGTTCCATGTTTCCCGCCGCCCTGGACCTCCCGCACGACATCGCCACCCAGGACTTCACCGCCAACGTTGAAAGCATCCGGGCCCTCAACCCGGACGTGGTGGTCCAATGGTCGGACGCGCAGCTCATCGAGCCCCTGGAGAAGGCCGGACTTAAGGTTCTGGGGCTGAAAAACTCCGGCACGCAGGAGGATGTGGACGCCTGGGCCGCCATGTTCGCCGCCATGCTCGGCAAGCCCGAACGTGCCACAGAGCTCAAAACCCGCAGCGACCGGGAACTTGCCGAGGTCAAGTCCCTGGCGGCCGGGCGCGCGTCCAAGGGCCCGAGCATCCTGTACTTCAACCGCTTCACCGGCGGGCTCAAGGTCGCCGGCGCCAACAGCTACAACGACTTCTATATCAAGCTCGTGGGCGGCTCCAACCCGCCAACAGGCAAGGACCCGCTGTCCGGTTCCGGCATGGTGGGCGTGGACATCGAGCAGGTCCTGCGCTGGGACCCCGAGGTCATCCTGCTGGGCAACTTCGACGCCGCCATGCCGCAGGACATCTACTCGGAACCGGTGTGGCAAAACGTGGCTGCGGTCCGAGCGAAGCGCGTATACAAAGTCCCGTTGGGCGGCTACCGCTGGGATCCGCCCGGGCAGGAGTCGCCGCTGATGTGGCACTGGCTGGGCGACATCGCCTTCCCGCAGGAGAAGTCGGCGGTGCGGAGCAAGGCTTCCGAATACTTCAGGTCCCTGTACAACCACGAACTCACCGACAGTGAACTGGACAAGATTCTCTGGACCGCGGAGAACGGGCAGTCCGCCAACTACCGGCAGTTCAATGCTTGATGAGGCAGGTTCCCCGCGCTTGCGAAAGCGGTGGCCCGGCAACTTGGGTCCGGAGAAGCTGGGTGCGGTTAGGCCCCCGCTGCGGCCGGCGCAGCCGGCACAGCCGGCATTGCCGCGGGCGGGCCCGGCTTCCACCGCGGGGGGCGCAGCGGAACGCGGTGCGGCGGAACGACGGCGGGAACCCGCCGTCGTCCTTCCCATCGCCCTCACTGCCTGCTTCCTTGCCGCGGTGGCGGTGCTGGCGCTGGCAGTGGGGCGGTACAGCGTGCCGCTGGACCACGTGGTCCAGATCCTGACCGCACAGCTCGTGCCGGCCCCGGTTGAAGCCAGCGGCACCGAACAGAACGTGGTCCTGCTGGTCCGGCTGCCCCGGGTCCTGCTCGCTTTGCTGGTGGGTGGCGGCCTGGCGATAGGCGGCGCAGCGCTGCAGGCCATTTTCCGCAATCCCCTGGTAAGCCCCGAGATCATCGGTGTGTCCGCCGGCGCATCCTTCGGCGGAGCCCTGACGCTGCTGCTCGGACTGGGTCCGCTCCTCCTGGTGGGCGGCTCCTTCGTGTGCGGGCTGCTGGCACTCGGGACCCTGTTCCTGATCACCTCGGGCCGCGCGGGGACGCCGATGCTCATGATCGTGCTCGGCGGCGTTGTCACGGGATCATTTTTCTCCGCCCTGGTGGCCCTGGTGACCTACGTTGCGGACCCGAACACCACGCTGCCCGCCATCGTCTTCTGGCTGCTGGGCAGCGTATCCACGGCAACCTTCGCCAAAGTAGCGGTGGCCCTGATCCCTGTCCTTGGCGGGGCCGCCGTCCTCGTGGCCCTGCGCTGGCGGATCAACGTACTGTCGCTCGGCGACGAGGACGCGGCCGCCCTGGGTGTGCGCCCGCGCCCGCTCCGCTGGGTGGTGCTCGTGGCGGTGGCCCTGATCGTGGCCGGCGCGGTGGCGGTCAGCGGCGCCGTCAGCTGGGTGGGCCTGGTGATCCCGCACCTTGCCCGGATGTGGGTGGGGCCGGACCACCGTGTCCTCCTGCCCGTCTCCTTCCTGCTCGGCGGCGCCTACATCGTCTTAGTGGACACCATTGCCCGCACCGCCACCGCCGGGGAGATCCCGCTCGGCGTCCTCACCGCCCTGATCGGCGCGCCCGTGTTCTTCCTGCTCCTGCGCCGGAACCGGGAGAAGGTCTGGGACAGTGCTTGAGCTCGACAGCGTGGGCTTCGGCTACTCGTCCCGGGACTGGGTGTTCCGGGGCGTCACCTTCCGGGTGCCGCCGGGGACCGCCACCGCCGTGTTGGGTCCCAACGGCAGCGGCAAGACCACGCTGGTGCGCTGTGCCGCCGGGTTGCTGGAGCCGCAGGAGGGAACGGTCCGGCGCAGTGAGAGCGCCGGCTACGTCCCGCAGGCCCACGGCAGTGCCTTTGCCTACCGGGCGCTCGACATGGTCCTCATGGGGCGGGCACGGCACGTTGGCGTGTTCCGGACACCCGGGCCATCCGACCACGACGCAGCGCTGGAGGCGATGGAGCGGGTGGGCGCGGCCGGGCTGCGGGACCGGCGTTTCCCCACCCTCAGCGGCGGCGAGCAGCAGCTAATTCTTATCGCCAGGGCCATCGCCGCCGGCTCACCCATCCTGGTGCTGGATGAGCCCGCCACCGGCCTGGACCTCAAGAACCAGGCGCGCGTCCTGACGCTGCTGCGCGAACTGATGGCCGACGGCATGGCCCTGCTCCTGAGCACCCACCATCCCGATCATGCCCTGCACCTGGCCGACCGGGTGGTCCTGCTGGGCCACTCGGGTGTGCGGACCGGCCACGCTGCGGAACTCCTGACCGACGCCGAACTCTCTGCCCTCTACGGCGTGCGCGTGAGCACGGTCCCGTACTCCGACAGCTCCCCCGACGCTGATACCGCCGGTTCCCCCGGTTCCCCCGGCGGCACGCTCCGCCGGACCATTGTGGTGCACTACGGCAACTGACGCTTCCTCACTTTTCGCAGCAATTCCACCGACGCTCCCTCACATCCCGTCGCTTCAAGCCAAACCCTCCCGCAGATCCTGCCGCCTCAAGCCAAACCCTCCCGCAGCGGGTGAGGAAGCGTCCGGAAAGAACCGACGAAAGGTGAGGAAGCGTCCGGGCAGTGCGGGCTACCCGGTGTTGCGGAGGCCTGCTGCCACGCCGTTGACGGTGATGAGCATGGCCCGCTGCAGGCGCTCGTCGATCTCGCCCGCGGTAATGCTGGCACCTTCTGCCCGCACGCGGCGGAGCAGTTCCACCTGGAGGTAGCTGATCGGGTCGAGGTACTGGTCACGGATTTCCAGGGACCGCTTGAGCGTGGGCTGGGCATCCAGGAGCAGGTTCTCGCCAGTGAGGTTCTGGATCTCTGCGACGGTGAGCTCGTATTCGTCGCGGATGGCGCGGAAGAGGTGGTGCAGTTCCGCCGGGACCAGGGTGTCCACGTAGTATCCGGCGATCTCCAGGTCCGTCTTCGCGAGGGTCATCTCCACGTTGGACAGCACCGAGCGGAAGAAGTGCCAGCCGTGCATCATCTCCACGAGCTGGGCGGAGTTCCCGGCTTCCCGTGCGGCCTTCAGCCCGGAGCCGACGCCGAACCAGCCCGGCACGATCTGCCGGGACTGGGTCCAGCCGAATACCCACGGGATGGCACGCAGGCCGCCCAGCCCGGCACCGGAATCCGGTCGCTTGGACGGGCGGGAACCTATGTTCAGTGAACCGAGCTGCTCCACCGGCGTCGAGGCCAGGAAGTACGCCGGCAGGTCCGGGTGGTCGATGAGGCTGCGGTAGCGGGCGAACGCGGCGTCGGAGATGGTTTCCATGACATGTCCGAACCGCTCCCGCTGGTCGTCCGAGGTGCGCGGCGTGCGGTGCAGCGCAGACCCCTGCAGCACGGCAGCGAGGGACAGCTCCAGGTTTTCCCGCGCAAGTTCCGGCAGGGAGTACTTGTCCGAGATGACCTCGCCCTGTTCGGTGAACTTGATTTCGCCCTCGAGGACACCATTCGGCTGCGCCATGATGGCGTCGTAAGTAGGTCCGCCGCCGCGGCCCACGGAACCACCGCGGCCGTGGAACAGGCGCACGCGGACGCCGTGCTTGGAGGCGATGTCGCGCAGCTTCCTCTGGGTCTTGTGGATTTCCCACTGGCTGGTCATCACGCCGGATTCCTTGTTGGAGTCCGAGTAGCCGAGCATGACCTCCTGGACGTCCCCGCGCAGCCGGACCAGCTCGCGGTAGGACGGGTCGGACAGCAGCTGGTCAACGATCTCCGCCGAGGCACGCAGTTCCTCGACGGTTTCCAGCAGCGGCGCGAAGCCGATCTTGGCGTACGGGGCGTCGCCGAAGATGCTGACCAGGCCGGCCTCGCGCGCCAGGACGGCAGCGGCCAGGACGTCGTCAGCGCCTCGGGTCATGGAGATGATGTAGGTCTCGATGACGTCCGGGCCGTACGTGCGCAGGGCGCGGCGGATCTCACGGAAGACGTCGTACGTGCCGTCAGCGGCGCCGTCGAGCTTGATCGGGTGGCCGGAGAGCGGACGGCGGGAGGCCAGTTCGGCGCTCAGGACCTCGAGGCGCTCGCCCCGGGTCAGTTCTGCATAGCGGATGCCGGGACCGCCGAGGCGGTCCATGAGCTGCCCGACGGCGTCATGGTGGTAGTCGGCGTGCTCGCGGATGTCGAGCGTGGCCAGGTGGAGGCCGAAGGAGGCGATGGCCCGGCGGACACGTGCCAGCGCGCCGTCCGCGGCGAGGGACGCCGAATGGTTGCGCAGGGACAGTTCAAGCAGCTCGAGTTCGCCGATGAGCTCCTCGGTGGAGGTGTAGTCGCGCCCCGGCTGGTGCCTGGACCCCGAGGCCACCCGCTTGCCTGTGTTGATGAGCTTGGCCTTGATGCAGGTCAGCTTCAGCCGGTAGGGCTCCTGGGCGTTGAGTTCCAGGATGCGGCGGTCCAGGCCGGGAAGCTTCGCGAGGTCAGCGTCGATCGAATCGAGGAGCGCCTGGTCTGCGCCGGCGAGCGCAGTGGAGTTGGACAGGACAGAGATGAGTTCGTCGATCATGGCAATGCTGATCCGGACCGCATGCTGGTTCTGCAGCTGCAAAATCTCGTGCGTGACGGCGGCGGTGACGTTGGGGTTGCCGTCACGGTCACCGCCGATCCAGGAGCCGAACCGGATCGGGGCGTTCTGGGCGGGCAGGGTGACGCCGTGTTCGCCGAGGAGTTCCGAGAAATCCGTCAGCATCTCCGGCAGCGCGTCCGTCAGGATGCTGTCGAGGTAGTAGATGGCGTTGCGGGCCTCGTCCACGGGGGTGGGCCGCACCTGGCGCAGTTCGTCCGTCTGCCACATCTGGTCGATCATTTCGGACAGCTGGCGGTCCTGCCGGCGCCGGGCGCTGGTGCCCTCCTCGGTGGGCTGGGCCAGCACGTCCGAGAGCTTGCGGATCTTGTCCAGCACGGAGCGGCGGGAGGCCTCGGTGGGGTGCGCGGTGAAGATCGGGCGCACATCGAGCTCGTTGACGACTTCCTGCAGCACCGCCGGGCCGGCCTGCCCCGCGATGTCCTCGACGGCCTTGGCCAGCCAGCCGTCCTTCTCCTGCCGGGTGCGAAGCCCGCGGACCCGGTGGACCTGTTCGGCGGCGTTGGCGAGGTGGAAGTAGAAGGCGAAGGCGCGGACCAGGTCGGTCGCCTGCTCGAGCGGCAGGGAGGCGAGCAGCTCGCGGACCTGGGCAACGACGTCGTGCGCGCTCCACGGGCCGGTGGCCTCCGCGCCGCCCCTGGCGGCTTCCTTGGATTCCTTGGTGAGCAGTCGCACCTGCTCCACCAGGTCGAGGAGTTCAGGGCCGTGCTGGCGGACCAGGGATTCGCCCAGCAGGGTGGAGACGCGGCGTACGTCCGCACGGAGTTCGGCGGCGAGATCTGTTTCTGAATTCATTGCAGTGTCAGCCATGGAAACTATCTTTCGAGTGTTCGACTTTGGCTCGTACACTGCGCTGGATACTGTGAGCCCGGTTACTGTTCCTATGGGATGTTACCCGCAGCCGGCCGGAGCCCGGGAATATGTCTCAGATGTTGTCGGGCCCTTGAACCGGAGCGGCCGGTGGCTGTAAAGGGGCCGCGGGCAACTGGATCCGGCCCGAATACGGACCGTTCGCCTCCGGTCCGGGACCCGCGCTGGGCGCTTCATGCCGCTTTCGTTTCTGTTCCTCCCGCGCCGCCAGGGCCTCCGAATGCGTCGGGGTGCCGGTGGCCGGATCGAACCCTGCCAGGGCGCTGCCCAGCGTTCCCGCGGCACCTTTCGGATCGACGCCCCGCTTCTGCACAGCCATCCCCGCGAGGGTCAGCGCCCACACGATGGCAACACAAACCAGCACCGTCAGAACAGCGTCCAAGGCCATACGCTAAGGCTACGCCTGCCGCCCGCCGGCCGGGGAGCGCAGTTCCCAGCCGGGGAGCGTGGACGGGGAGCCCCGCGTCCCAGGCCCCGTCGCACCGCCGGGCACGCCGCCGGAATGAAGCCCCGCCGCCCAGGGTTGACCCCTAAGCTGGCCGGGTTGGCATACACCGTTGGAGGACACATGAGCACTGCAGCAGACGCCCAGCTGGAGCGCTGGCTCCGCTTCCGCAAAGGCCGCAACACCGCACTCGCGGCCGAGCATGGCTGGCTCACACTCACCTCCTTCCAGTGGCTGGAAAGCCAGCCGGCCGCCATCGACCTCGTCCCCGGACTGTGGTCAGCGGACGGCACGACGGCGACGCTCACCGCCGCGGCGTCCGCCGGGCTGACGCTCGTGGAGACCGGGGAGCCGGTGGCGGGGACGATCACTGCGCGGCTCGCCAATGAGGAGTCACTCATGTGGGTGCAGTTCGGGGGCGCGGACGGCCGGCAGGTTGTGGTGGAACTGGCGATGCGCGCAGACAGGTATGCGGTCCGCACCCGGGATTCCGCGTCGCCGGTGTTCACCGAGTTCGACGGCGTGCCCACCTTCGATTACCGGCCCGACCTTGCGGTGGAGGCCAAATTCGAGGCCTACCCGGAACCTGTGGACGTGCCCATTTCCACGGCCAATCCGCTGGTGGACGGGGTGCACCGCAGCGTTGGCGAACTGGTGTTCCGGCTGCCCGGCAAGGACCACGAGTACCGGCTCCATGCCGAGGAGGAGAAGCTCGGCGCCCTGACAGTCACGTTCCATGACGAGACGAATGGCGACACGACTGACGAATGGCGCAAGGTGTCCACCGCGCGCCCGCGCCCGGACGGCTCCGTGGTCCTGGACTTCAACCGCGCCATCAACTACCCCAGTGCCTTCACGCCCTACGGCACGTGCCCCATGCCGGTGCGGAACAACAGCCTGGACGCGCGGATCGAAGCCGGGGAGAAGCAGCCGGCTTCCTGAGCCGGCGCCCCTAGCCCCGGACCAAGCGCGAACGGATCCTTCTAT
>NZ_JAGGPN010000041.1 GCF_018613795.1 Arthrobacter sp. ISL-65 | reverse complement strand
AGTCAGCTCAACGACCTCGTCAAGGATCCTTCCCTTCCGGACCCTGTCCCCGGCCCGATAGGACCTCGCCAGCTGCTTCGTCACGGCCTTGCGCTCAGCCATCGTCAATCCCATCCACCCGGCGTAACCCGCATCCGCCCACCCCGGCAACCGCCGACCCAGCCGGAGGATTATTAATGAGGCAACGTATCCCCCTTCGCGGAGGGTATTTACGACTCAACGCGCCCTGGCGTTGGAGAGTACGTAAGAGTAGGGTCGATAGGAGAAAACGGCGGCGATAGGCACAAGCCCGACCTGAGCGCCAGGGCGCGCTGGTGTTGGTTTCTTGAAGGAGCCGGCGATGGCTGGTTGGAATGCTGACACGGCGGCCGGCCCCTTGGGCGCCGGAGCCGTCACCCTGGTCGAGGGATCATCTTTTTGCATTTCCCTGGCGAACGGGGACATCCATCCCGAACATCCGCACGGTCTCTTCGTCCTCGACACCCGTATCCTCTCCGGCTGGAGCCTGACGCTCAATGGCCAACCGCTGGAGCCCCTCGCCGCGGAGACGAAGGAGCCGTACCGGGCACTGTTTGCCTGCCGCGTTGCCCACTCGGATGGATATGCGGATAGCCCGCTAATAGTGGAGCGGCTGCGCGAGGTCGGGGCCGGCATCCAGGAGCAGATCACCGTCCGCAACTACTCCCTGGAGCCGGCCGACTGCGTGGTCTCCCTAGAAATTGAAGCGGATTTCGCCGATCTTTTCGAGGTCAAGGAGGCGCGGGTCCAGCGGCGCTGGGACGAGACCCGCCACGCGCGCGGCGAGACGCTTAGCATTCTGGGCGTCTGGCAGCAGGTCCGGAAAGGCCTCACCGTCCAGGCCCCCGGGGCTGACGTTACTCCAGAAGCCCTGACCTACCGGATATCCGTTGCGCCGCGTGGTCAGTGGAGCACGGTACTCACCGTGACGCCCAGCACCGAGGGGGCCGCTGCCGCGGCGTCGTTCGTCCATGGTGACGGAGAGGGACTTTCCCCCCGGGACCGGCGCCGGCAAGAGTGGGTGGCGAAGATCCCCGTGCTGCAGATGGGTAACCGGTCGATCGAGCGGACGTTGCGGCGGAGTTACGACGACCTGGGCGCCCTCCGCATTGAGGATCCGGAGCACCCGGAGCGGGTTGTGGTGGCCGCCGGAGCGCCCTGGTTCATGACGCTGTTCGGCCGGGACTCGCTGTGGGCATCGTCAATGGCGCTGCCGGTGGATCCGTCCTTGGCCCTGGGGACGCTGCAGACCCTGGCAGACCGGCAGGGCACGGTGGAGGATCCGATGAGCGAGGAGGAGCCAGGCAAAATACTGCACGAAGTCAGGCTCGATGTCTCCAGCGGACTATCCCTTGGCGGCAAGTCCGCCTACTACGGCAGCGTCGACGCCACGCCGCTGTTCGTGGTGGTGCTGGGATCGGTGAGCCGCTGGGGCTTCGCCAAAGACACCATCGCCGCGCTGCTGCCAAACGCGGACCGTGCGCTCGATTGGATCCGGGACTACGGGGACCGAGATGGTGACGGGTTCGTCGAGTATCAGCGCCTCAATCCTCAGGGGCTGATCCACCAGGGCTGGAAGGACTCCTGGGACGGCATCAATTTTGCCGACGGGACCTTGGCCGAGCCGCCCATCGCGCTGTGCGAGGTGCAGGCCTACGTCTACACCGCGTACTTGGCGCGCGCCTGGATGGCGTACGACGCCGGCGACGTGGCACTTGCGGACGGGCTCGCTGAGCGGGCGGCCCAGCTGAAGAAACGGTTCAACGAGCAGTTCTGGATGCCAGAGCGCGGGTATTACGCCGTAGCGCTCGATGGCAGGAAACGGCAAGTCGATGCGTGTGCGTCCAACATGGGCCACTGCCTGTTCCTGGGCATCGTCGACGAGGACAAGGCCCCGCTGGTGGCCGAACGTCTGATGTCCCCGGAAATGTTCAGCGGCTGGGGCGTGCGGACCCTGGCAGCCGACATGGGCGCATACAACCCGGCGAGCTACCACAACGGATCGGTGTGGCCACACGACAACGCGCTCATTGCCGCCGGCCTCCTGCGCTACGGCTTCGTGGCCGAGGCACAGCGGATCGCCACGGCCCTGCTGGAGGCTGCCGAGTTCTCCGGCGGCCGGTTGCCGGAGCTGTTCTGCGGATTTAGTCGGGACCAGTTCACCGAGCCCGTCCCCTATCCCACGGCATGCTCACCGCAGGCGTGGGCAGCGACCACACCGATCCGCCTGGTGACGACCCTAATGCGGTACGACGCCCATGTTTCCCGCGGCAGCCTGTGGATGGATCCGGTGCTCCCGGCGTCCTTTGGTGATCTGCACATCACCAACGCCCCCATGGCCGGCGGCCGGATCACCATCGACATCGCCGACTCCGTCCCAACCGTCCAAGGGCTGCCCGAAGGCATGGTGTTCCACCGCGGGCACCGGCCGTGGATTAACGAACTCGTGGAGCAAGCCGCCCAACATCCAAGGGCCTAGCGAGTCGCTCTTCGAAACGAGCAAGTTCCGATGAGGAGTGAAGTGAAAAGGTGACACTTGATTCCACAGCCCGCCTGGCAAGGATCGAAGCCACGCGGGACCTGCAGGACGCGTTGGCGCTGTTCGATGAGCTGTCGGCCGTGAAGGTCGCTGAATTGCATGGTGCATGGAAGGGATCGGGGGTCGACACGGGCAACGCCTTCGACGGCCTCCTTGAAAAGTTCGGGTGGTGGGGGAAGCGGTTCGACGACGCCGACAACGCGCACCCTCTGGTCTTCGAAGACAAGCGCGGCAAGTTCAACGTGAACCCAGCCGGCTTGCCGATGGGGTTCGTGGTTCGGAATGCCGCGGTCTTGCACAACGGCGCGGTAGCGACTATCACCAAACGCGTTCTTCGACTGCGACGGACTCACGAGCCGCGTGCACGACTGCGGATGATCGAGTACCGCGGAGTCGTGACCGGGACAATGTCCTACGATGCGCTGCCGATCAACGATCACTTCCGAAAGATCGACGACAACACACTGCTGGGTGTCATGGACCTGCGGGGCGCTACCGCTCCGTTCGTCTTCCTTCTGCGACGGACGGGATCGGCGGGTGAGCTCGCGTGGAACCTCCGGTGAAGCTCACGGCTGCTGATCGTTCTCCTCTCATGGTGACCAGACAAGGTGCTAGACGACATTGATAAGGGCCTGGCGAAGAGGAAGCGTTTGGTCGTCCTGGGTGGACGAGCAATGCACGCGCTACGGCGCTTCTCTCCCCCAGTGGTCTGGGTCGCCGGATAGTGGGAGCACGACGCCCGTCGCCACCGGTCCCGCGAAGAGGTCACGAGCGCGGTTGTCGGCGACGCGCCGGGCGGAGATCCTCGACACACCGCGATCGCCGTGGTCGCTGAGATCGATTACGAAGGGACGACCGTTGATGCTCTCGCCGAGGTCGTTGGTGCCAGCAAAGCAAGGCTGTATCGGCACTGGGCAGACTAAGCCACGCTTGTCGTGGCAGCGTTCAACGAGCGCAGCGGCATCGATCTTGACATGATCGACACACAGGATCACTCCCAGAAGACATGCGCCAGCTGATGAGCTCGTTTACCAGGGCCAACGCAAGTTGTGTGCCGCTCCGGACTGCGGCTCGGTCAAGGCGCACAGGACAAGAACGTGGTGGAATTGCACTTTCGCCAATTCCCTTGGCAACGTTGAAGCCCCACGCGACCTGTTCTGGCAGGACGCCAGTCTGCCCACAACCCTCGCCGAACCTAGCGAGGCTCCGGCGGATGCTGTTTCTTGTCACGATTCCCGGCTAGGAATAGGTTGTCACACCCGCCCAGTCGGCTGGCAAGCCACAATTGGCGTCAATTGACTCTCGTGCGGCTGGCGTTGCTTATCGATTTCGTCCCCGGTGGTTGGAGCATGAGCCGTGCATGCCGGACAGAATCACGCCCTAACCTGACGCCCAGGATCTGTACCTCTTGACGTTCATCTGGGAAGCCCCTAGAACTCAATCCCACATGTACGAGGGTTGGAGGCAGTGGTGGCTGGTGAACGCATTGGGTACGTGTGGGTGAGCACGCTGGATCAGAACGAGAAGCGCCAGCTCTGCGGGCTAGTTCTGGACCGGGTGTTCACGGACAAGGCCTCTGGCAGGGACACTGCCTGGCCGCAACAACTGCTGGGCTTCGCCGCGACGGGGATACGGTCGTGGTGCACACTATGGACCGGCCGGCCCGCAAACTGGATGACTTGCGCCCTGGTGCAACGGCGGGCCCGCAAGGGCGTGAGGTATCGCCTTGGCGAAGCAGCGCGGCGCTTATAGAAGCAGCGCGGCGCTTATAGAGAGCGGAAAAAGATGCTTACTCCCGATCGGGCGGCGGAGCTGGTCCAGCGGGCCACTGCCCCGGCCGTACGTCCGACAAGCTTGACCATAAGGTAGGCGTCCTGGCCATAGGGACTTGGTGGTGGAGGGCTAGCGTGACCGGAACGATTCCGTTTGGTCAGGCCTTGGAGCCCCGGCGGTCAGGAACATCCCTAAGGGCAGCGCTGGCACCAGTTCCGAGCGTGCTGCCGGAGTAGTCCAGGTTTTCTTGGACCCAACTGTCGGACGCGGGAATGCCACCGGGAAGAATAGTGCCTACCTGTGCGAGACTGCTCCCTGCGAACCGGACCTGATGTTGGTCCAGCTCACGGGGAGCAGTCACATCGGCCCCCTTGTATCGTCCCCTTCTGCGGTGCAGACCGTTGAGTTCGGAGCTTTCGGCTTCCTCTTGCCTAGCCGATGCCGGACCTTACTGCCGGCCGATTCGGGCATAGGTCGCCGGCTTGGTCCGTCGGTAAACCACGGCGAGAACAATGCCGAGCACGAACAGGCCGACGATCAGCGCCATCAAAATGGTTGCGAGGACGTGGGAGCCGCCGACGAGGAGGGGGAAATTGACCCCCGCGAGGATCAGTCCGGACCCCAGGCCGATAAGTGACAAGGTCGGGAAGACGACTCGGCTCCACACCGAGTGCTGCCCGCCATGACGACGCAGATAGACCGGCACTGCGATACCTGTCACGAAAATCACTCCGAGGATCACGAAGCTGGTGATCCCGAGCAGAGCCGTATAGAAGTCGATGGCCCCTATGCCCGTGAAAATCACCACAAGGCTCACAACCAGGCCTGCACCACTAACGGCCATGGACGAGACGTGCGGCGAGCCGTGGCGAGCGTGCACCCTGCTCAGTTTCCGCGGAAGGATTCCATCCGCACTCAGATTGAAGGAGTATCTGGCCGAGATGTTGTGCGCCGCGAGGATCACCGCAAAGGTGCTCGTATTGACGAGGACGGTTGCGGCGTCCGCGAGGACTTTCCCGCCGAAGGCTTGCAGGCTCGCCGTCATCGAACCGGTCGGGTCAGCGGTAGCGGCTTCGACGACCGTGTCGAGGCCGATCGAGTTGATGAACAACAGTGCGGACAGGCCGTAGACGACCGTCCCTAAGGCGATCACGGCATAGGTGACGCGGGGAATCGTTCGGCTGGGATCTCGGACCTCCTCACGGAACAGGACGGTCACCTCGAAGCCTGCGTACATTCCGAGAGCGAAGAGCAAGCCCAGGGGGAAGGACCCGTCGAACCAGTGCATCGGGCTTAGCGGCGCTGCGGAGATGCCCTCATGACTCGCTCCGCCATTGACGAAGACCAGGACGTCGTAAGAGACGACGATGACGACCTCAAGGAACAGGAAGAGCGTCAGCACCTTTGCTGACAGTTCGACCTTGAAATAGCCGAGGACCGAGCTGCCCGCCCAGAAGATGCTTGCCCAGACGTACCAAGGGAGGTCTGGCCCGTTGAGGGTGCCATGTACCAACTCTCCCATTACGACACCTCCGAACACGACGCTTCCGGCGTAGGCGCTGAAGTAACCCAGAAGTGCCACCAGACCGGAGCCAAGGCCGATTTCCCGCCCGAGTCCGGCTGTGATCATCGAGTAGAAGCCGCCTGGCTTCGGCATAATTTTGGACATTCGCGTGAAGCCGACAGCGAACGCCCCCAGGATGGCCCCTGCAATGATGAACGACACTGGCGTGCCCAGGCCTGCCCCGCTGCTCACCATGATGGGGATGGCCCCGACGACGACGACCAGGGGGGCGTTGTACGCCACCACGCTGAAGAACAGCGCGAGGAACCCCATGTTGCCCTTCAGGTGTGGCTGGCTCTGTGGCGGCGCCTTAGTACCCACTGAACTCATTACGTCCATATTCGATTAGTACCTTCCTAAAAGAGAATTGTTGTCCCCGAGACAGGAGCCGCGCCTTCCGCGCGGTCCGACACGAGCGGCTGCTCCTTAGGAGTGCATAGTCACGGTCACAAGGGCCTGCTCGCTTGTTGGGACATGCATCACATGCCGATGGTCTGAATACGATGTTCGTCGCTTACTCATCTGCTGGTAACTAGTTGTTTTACCAACTAGCCTTTAGGACTTTGGCGTCCTCCCAATCGCGAACACCCGGCGCCCCGATATCAAGCTGGCAGCAGAAGCGGAGTTGCACGACTTTGGGCGCGCAGTAACGACGAGGTTCTCGACGTTACTGCGCTATCGACAGCTGCATCGCCGCTTCTGCTCTCATTGGGTCGGCCACGGCAGCAACAAATTTGGATTCGCTTCCAGCTGCCCGGCGTCACATCTGGGACGAATACATCCCGCTGCCCATAGACCACGGCATGACCCGTTCCGCAGGTCGAGCCACTCCGAGTTGACGCCGGTGGCGCTAGGAAACTGGTGGCTGCATACGGGATACCAAACGTGCTCGAGCTTGTAGAGCTCGTAGGCCTCGATTATGGGCACCCCAATCTCCCGGCAGCTCTAGAGGCGTTTTTCGTCGGTGACCCGGGCTACGCCCGCCGAAGTGGTATGGGCACTGGAATAGCCCCAAGTCCCTCTGCGTCGATTGGTTAAACCACTACTTGCCGAAGCATTTCACTTGGGGAAAAGTCGACTCATGCTGCTGACGCGACGGTGTTGGATTGGTGCACTGGACGGCAGCTCCAAGGTCACTCAAGAGCCTCAAGAGGCCACAGGATTTACAGTCGTCGAATACGTAGGACATAGGGAGGCCACCTGAGGGCACGTAATCAGAGGGAGCCGGCGGCGCTTAAGCCGATTCCGACGATGGCGCGCAACTGTCGTCGTCGGGGTGCTTGGCGTTGGGGTTTTTTACGCTTGTCACAGCGGCAGGCAAGGATTCACCATCGGACGCTCTCGCTCGCCACAAATGGTGAGTACCCGAAACGTTTCGAGCTCAACGCCCCAGCGGCAGTCCGGTAATCCACCGGACCTACGAATCGCTTATTCGGATGTCTCCGATCCGTCAACGTGGGCCAGGGATCGCTGAGTCCGGGAAGTACGGGGGCAACTGTAGACCCAGATGTTCAGCAGTGGGCCTTTTGAAAAAGTCGGTAACGACAGTGGGCCAGGGGCGATCACCCCACGTTTGATGCGGTGCACTTGAGCAAGGTAAGAGATCACGACCATATGAAAGGAAAGGTGATTCACCATGAACCATTCGCAGACAGCCACAATCGAGCTCGAACTTGTAGAGCTCGACCACTGGGGAATGATGACAGGCGACGACGACTTGGCGGACACGCTCCCGAGCAAGGACATTGCCACTTACGAGTTATCAGAAAACGACACGGTGTCCGAGTACCGCCTGACTTCCGAGTCGCTGCCGCAGGAAGGCATTCCCGCCGGGAAGTACTACCACTTCCGGTGGACCAGTCACACCGTCTATCCAGGCGTGACGAGCAGTGTCTACCTGTACCTGCCGCATGGTGCCGAGGAGGCGGACTCGGTCAACCTGATGGTTTGCCTGGACGGCCTGGAGTACGCCGGAGAGCAGTGTCGTGCCACCACGGTGCTGGACAACCTCGTGCATAAGGGCGAGATCCCCATGACCGTCGGCCTGTTCCACAACCCTGGGGAGACGGGACCGGGCTACCCGATCTACGGTGGAAGCACGAACCGTGGTGTCGAGTATGACACTGTCAGTGAGGACTTCGCCCGCTACCTCGTGGAGGAGCTGTTTCCCGTTATCCGGACCAAAGTCCGACTGACCGACGACCCAAAGGGCCGCGTCATCTGCGGCTTCAGCTCCGGTGGCGCAGGCGCCTTCACCGCAGCCTTCCACCGCCCCGACGAGTTCGGAAACGTGATCTCGCACTGCGGAAGCTTCATCAACATCCGCGGTGCACACAATCTGCCCAGCATGGTCCGGCGCACTCCGCGCAAGCCGATCCGGGTCTGGCACCAGTCGGGAAAGCGCGACGTCGACATCATCTACGGCAACATCCCCATCGCGAACCACGACCTCGACGCGGCCCTGAAGTATCGCCGCTACGATTCGATGTTCGTGTTTGGCAGCGGCGGACATACCCTCGGGCATGCTGGTGCGGTGTTTCCCGAAACCCTTCGGTGGATCTTCCGTGACCAGGTGGAAGACAAATGACTCAGGACATGAAAGCGCAGGAAATGAGCAGTGTTATGAACGCGGATGCTGAGGCGCCAACGTCAGTGCAGGTGGAATTTGACGTGCCCGCGCGAATGCGCGACGGCGTCGTGCTCCGGGCTGACGTCTACCGGCCGGCGGGGGATGGTCCTTGGCCGACGTTGGTCGTGCGTACGCCCTACAACAAGGCCGGCGCTGCGGACAACGTGTGGAATGGCTTCTCGCCGACAGAAGTGGCGCGAAGAGGGTTCATCATGGTCATCCAGGATGTCCGTGGACGTTATGCGTCTGACGGTGAATGGGAGCCGCTGCAACACGAGGGTGCTGACGGCGCTGACACAATTGCTTGGGCCGCTCAGCTTGCCGGCTCCAACGGGCGCGTTGGCATGCTCGGCGGCAGTTACTGTGGGAACACGCAATGGCAGGCCGCATTTCAGCAGCCACCCGCGTTGAAGGCGATCACGCCCCTGATGACGTGGACAGAGCCGCGTGAAGCCTTGGTGGCCCGCGGTGGTGCCACCCAGATATCGGTCATCGCGTCGTGGTCGCTGGCCGCCGGGTTCGACTGGTTGTCGCGACAGGGCCTGACGGGCGACGAGATGGCCGCCCGGTCTGCGGCCCTTATTGAAGACTTCGACAGTCTCGAGAAGGACGGCTACTGGGGATTACCGGCCACCGAGCTGCCCGTGCTACGTCGGCACCGCACGCCGGTGTTTGTGGAGCCGAGCGAAGCCAATGATGTGGAGGCCACACAGCACATGCGTGTCGCCGGGGGCCACGCGCGAGTCCAGATCCCTAGCCTGAACTCGGGAGGCTGGTTCGACACCTGCTTGCAGGGAACCATCGACAGCTACACGACAATGCGCGACCTCGGCCGGGAATCGCGACTGATCATCGGACCGTGGACGCACTTGGACTTCGGCAACCGGATCGGCGCGCAGGATTTCGGGATCATGTCCAGCCGGGACGCGGGGGCCCATCCGAATGGGAGCTGGAGCGATGAGGTGCTGGCGTTTCTCCGCGGTCACCTCACGGATGATGCACCTGTAAGAGCCTCGGCTCCGGTACGGATATTCGTGATGGGACGCAACGAATGGCGGGACGAGGAAGCTTGGCCTCTGCAGCGCGCCAGCACCGAGCGCTGGCACCTGCATGCCGATGGTGGCCTTGCCACGACCGCGTTGCCCATTGAGGCAGGGCCGAGTGAGATCGACTATGACCCGGCGGACCCGGTCCCCACGTATGGTGGGCCAATGGCGCTCACACCAGGACGGGGTCCTCATGACCAAGCGCTGGTCGAGTCGCGACCGGATGTGCTCGTCTTCACCTCAGAGGTGCTTGAGAAGGACCTTGAGGTGACAGGGCCGATCCGGGTACGGTTGCACGTCCAGAGCTCGACGCCGTCGACGGACTGGGTCGCCCGTCTCTGTGACGTGGACGCCGACGGGCGGTCTCTAAACCTGACCGACGGAATCCTCCGCATAGACAGCGGTGCAGACGAGGCTCAGGAGATCGAGATCGATCTATGGTCAACAAGCAATGTGTTCCTGGCCGGACACAGGATCAGGGTGCAGGTCACCAACAGTTGCTTCCCTCGGTGGGACCGAAACCTTAACACGGGTGACCAGAAGGGGACGGAGTTCGTCACCGCTCATCAGCGGCTCTACCACGACGCTCGCCGTCCGTCGTACATCGAGCTGCCCGTCGTCCCGGATCCAACTACACCTTCCGGGACCTAAATGACGTCAGGTCCTACTGTCCGGCACAGTAGGACCTGACGTCACTTATCTGTTGAGTGCGTGATTGCCGATAGCGGCCACTGGCCTTCAATGCGCGTCGCTGAACTGTTCAATCTTTCGGTGCCGACCGCTGCCCGGTGGGCGAAAACGGATACGGCAAGCCCAGGGAGCCGACATGTAGTATCGACGCTGCCGGCCACGGGCCTGCTCCCACCGCAGCGCGCTGCGGGCACAACACGGGGTCGTTGGACTGGGAACATCCAAGCGATGAGGACCGGCCAGGATCGCTTCCCATCGGCATTTGAACATTCCCACGATCCCCCGCGTCCTTCGTTGATATCACTGCCCTCCACGGACGCCACCGGAACCAGGATCCGCCGTGAACGCGACCGCCGGTATGAGTACCCGCTGTCGGGGAATGAGGCGTGTGGAACCTCGACGGCGGAGAGCGCCGGAGCCTGCTACGCGGCTATGCGAGTATCCACCAAACCGTGGATGATCGTTCCCGCTACGTCTGCTCCGGGATCCTCCCTCAGACCCAGGGCCGGCTTCGAGGACGTCATCCAGCGCACGTGAGGTCTCAAGCCCCGTCGCTGTTGGCCTGGAGATGGATGAGCAGTTGGAAGCCATGCTCTCCCCATCGTTGAACGCGCGGCTGACCCCGGGCTTACATTCGCGTGACCGGCCCGCACCGGATCGGCGATCGAAAGTTCACGCGCAACAGTCACAGCCCTGCGAAGGCCTCGCCAAGAATTAGGTCAGAACATCTAAATAGCGCCCTTAAACGCCAGCATCGCGCCAAATTCAGGTCGCGCCAATTTCAGAAGGAATCGCAATTGCTTGCAACCATTAATGCGCTCTTCATCGACGAATTTTGAGCTTATGGGCGAGACCACTGCGCGGTCAGCCTGGTTTATTGCCTTTACACCGCTGGCCGGAACTGCCCCTGGGAGATTTGGGCTCAATCGCGCTGCGTTTAACTCCAACCGCCAGCCAAGTGCTGAATTATCGCAGCTCTCGCGCCAGCCCTTCGTGCTGGCAGGTCAACCGACGGGGGCCCATTAGTGCCGCAGCGGCGCGTGCGCCATCCCCACCCAGGTTAAGTAGCAGAAGAGCACAAAGGGGATGCGGACGGAGTCCGCATCCCCTTTGACAGGACAGAGCGTCTACTCGCCCTAGAGCAAGCAGCCACGACCATTAGTTAAAGATACCAGCGAAGGAAACCTAGGATACAAGGATGGAGACCACCGCTGCGGCCGAGTCACCGCCCACCTGTCCCCCGGAATTCTGCGCCAGAGCGACCCTTGCCGACTCCCGTTGCCGTGCGCCCGCTTCTCCGCGCAGCTGGTGGACGAGTTCGAATATTTGAGCGGTTCCTGTGGCGCCAATCGGGTGCCCTCTGCTGAGCAAACCGCCGCTCGGATTTACAGAAATCCTTCCGCCAAGGTCCGTCGCACCGCTACGCAACAGTTCCGCTGCCGCCCCCGGCGCACAGAACTGCATGACTTCGTAATTGATCAGTTCGCCAGGGGCGGATGCATCGTGAACCTCTGCCACATGGACGTCTTCGGGACCAATCGAAGCTGCCTCGTAGGCCTCCTTCGCGGCTCGAGACGAAGCGTTTGGCTTCGTCGGATCCGCTGAGCCCGAAACAAGCGCCGAGCTGGCCACCCAAACAGGCCTGAATCTTGATAGCTTGGACGCCACGCGGGAGGAACACACGACTATCGCTGCTGCCCCATCGCCGATCGCAGAGCACATAGGAAGCGTCAAGGGTTCACTGATCATCCGGCTTGCCAAGACTTCCTCGACCGTCGTCTCTTTACGAAACTGCGCGAAGGGATTGAGCGAGGCAGCATGGCGACTCTTAACGGTTATCCGCGCAAAATCAGCTGGTGTCGTTCCCGTAGCGTCCATGTACCGGCGAGTACGCTCTGCATAGATATCCATGAAAATGGATCCGGTGCCAGAACCGACGTGCGACGGAAGTTCTTCTTCCTTGTCCACGGCTCCTCCGAACGCTGCGATGGAGACAGCCTTGTCTACATGGCTAAGCTTCTCCGCTCCCACCACCAAGACAACATCCGCCTGGCCACTTGCTACCGTCTGCCACGCCAGATGAAACGCCGTGCTGCCCGTAGCGCAAGCGTTTTCGACATTGATTATGGGCTTACCCATGAGGCCGGTGTTCCTAAGCGCGGCTTGGCCTCGAATCATCTCCTGCCCGGTGATGACTCCAGATGCTGAGTTACCGAAGTAGACACGGTCAACTTCCTCGGCGCCGATTCCGGCATCCTCCAGCGCTAGCCTCACAGCTTCCTCCGAGAGGCTTTTCACCGATCGATCAAGAAACTTTCCAAAAGAAGTCATTCCAATTCCAGCGATCGCTACGCGGTCGGTCATAGTTTCTCCAGTTCACTCTCTCAAATAAAACGAAAAGGCTCCGCTAAAGTACGGGTCGTTTGCTCAGGTAGCCTTAGCCAATTCTAGCACTTGCTGGTTGACAAACAAGTGTTTGGCTTAAGCCCCCTGGACGAGGGGCTCCGCTGCGACGCCCACAAGTGCCTGCTCGATCTGCGGCACACTCCACCGGTTACCGTTCTCGTATGTATCTACGACCCGCCATCCTTCGTAGACACCAATCAGATCACCCACCACGCGGAACATATGGCCGGAGAGGGCGCAGCGCTCAGCCGCCAGGAAGGCGACCAGCGGTGAGATATTTCCGGGGTGCCAGCTATCAAAATCCGTGTCGGATTCCGGCTCAGCGACCTGTTCACTGAGCCCCGGCGTGGACAGAGTCAAATGGGTCCGCGCCGCCGGCGCAATACAGTTGACCCGTACGCCATACCTCTTTAGCTCCTTCGACGCGACCTGCGTCATGGCAGCGATCCCAGCTTTCGCTGCGGCGTAGTTCGTCTGACCTGCCCCGGGCTCTAGACCCGCGGCCGAGGAAGTATTGATAATCGCCCTGTCAGCGGCCAACCCCAATTTTGATTGGTTACGCCAATACGCAGCCGCGTGCCGGCTGACAGCGAAAGTGCCCTTAAGATTGACGTCCACCACCGAGTCAAACTCCTCCTCGGTCATGTTGATCAATGTCCGATCCCTCATGATGCCCGCGTTATTCACCACCACATGGAGGTCGCCGAATTCCCGTACTGCGGTCTCGACCAGCCGCTGCGCGCCATGCCAGTCACTCACGCTGTCAGTGTTAGCCACGGCATCCCCGCCCGCAGCAATGATTTCAGCAACCACGTCATGCGCCGGACCGCTGTCCGCGCTCGCTCCCCCGACGTCATTTACAACTACCCGCGCGCCTTCGGCCGCAAACAGTAGGGCGTGCTCGCGGCCGAGGCCGCGTCCAGCGCCCGTCACGATCGCCACTCTTCCATCCAGAACACCCATAAACCGACTCCCATTCGTTCGATTGTTCTTTGACTACTCACCGCTGAAGCAAGAGATTCTCTAGCTAACGTGCGATAAACCTAAACTTCTGACTCCATCGGATTATTGCGCAACCGGCTCGACAGACTTCAAACGCCAGACTTGTAGAATTCAGCGGGTCTTAAATACATCAATATGTCACCGGCTGTCTGATGCTTAAAGCCTGCGGAACGGCCCCGTCAACAGTCAATCAATGATCTTTGCAGAAAAGGCCATATTCTCTTTGGAGAGGATACTGGGACAAAGTTCCTTGCCTATTGCCACAATCAAGCTTCGCTGAATCCATTGTCCCTATGCTTTATTTACCAATTAGGATGGCATTGGCCCAGTGTAATTTACCTGGTCGGCAGGAACGTGTCGCCAAGTATTTCCTTGTGCAGTCTCCTCCAGATAGTGGGCTGCGAGGCCGACCGACCGAGGTGCGACGAAGAAGATTCGCGTCGTCTCCCAGGTGAACCCGAGATCAAGAATGAGGGCGGCAATCGCGCCATCGATGTTGGCTGGAATCGTACGCCCAACCGCCTGAGCCAATTCATGTTCCAGATGGGCAAGCAATGACGAGTGATGAGAGAAAACTCCCTCCTCCTTGGCGAGATCCATCAGAATAGGAGTCCGCGGATCCGCACCATGCTGCGGATGACCAAACCCCTCGAGGGGCGAGCGCTGGGCCCTGCTGTCAGCCACAATCTCCTTGGCGGCTCGCTGCAACGCTTCGTCGGTGACCTCACCGTCATCGGCTATTCGACGAACAACCGACTGCAACTTCAATGCTAGTTGCTGACCGGCGCCACCCTGGATATCCCCGAAGGTCATCACTCCGGCCGCAATCCCTGCTTGGATAGGCACCCCGTATGAAGCGAGCATTCTGCTGATCGTACTCGAGGGGGATATTCCGTGTTCCATCACTGAGACGAGCAGAGCATCAAGAACGCGGGCTTGACCAGGTGTTGCACGGTTCCCAGTCAGAACAAGAAACATCATCTCAGAATATGAGGTACTCCCGATCAGTTGACTGAGGCGGTGCCCCCGAATAATTACGTCGTCCCTTTCGACTTCAGCTATGGCAGTTTCCCAAGCGTTGGTGTCTCTTGTAGTCATTCGAATTCCTCAATAGTAGGTTCATGTAAATCAGCAGCTTCACGCCCCGAATGGCACAGAGAGCGTCTGTGCACCGCGAGGCAACGGCTCCGCAGTGTGCGCTTCACGAGTGCGCGCAGCAATTCCTCTTAGACCGTCTTTGCAACGCGGATCGTCTTTCCTGGGGCCTGAGAACGAGCCAGCCGCACCTCGCGCACTACCCGTTCCTTTTGCCCATGTTCTGACTGTCTTGAGAACGAGCCATGCGACTCAGAATATCACTTACTGGTCAACAATCAAGTGGCGAGCCGCAATCTAGGTCACTGCAGCGGGCGGACCTATAAGGTCCTGGGCGGGAAAATTTAGGCCAGTATGGCCAAACACAAAAGGGGGCCTCGATACAGGCCAGCGCAGAAGCGGGCTCCACCGGGCATCGTTGTATGTGAATTAGCACTAGACCAGCGCCACACTGCGGCGATAAGGCCCCCAAGGATAGAAAAGCTGGCCGGCTGCTGTTCGGGAACATCGCTCCCCCGGATGGATTGGGGGCAAATTTCAGACCAGCAGCTACAGACTGACGGACAGGATCGGACCAGAGGGCCAACGGAATGGATGCTACTGCATGAAAAATCGCGCCAGAAAGCTCTGAGTTCGCTGGTGTGGAGGGTTGTCGATCACTTGTTCGGGAGCTCCCTGTTCCACGATTACAGCACCGTCCACCAAAACGACGCGGTCAGCCGGTTCTCGGGATTGCATCGTTTGCTTCCATTCCGCTGAGCATGCCGGGAATGCATCGTGTAGGTTCAAGGTCTGACCTCCGGTTGCCCCGGCAGGTCACCGACCAATGGCGCGACCGCGCACCATCACCTGTACCTCTTGATCGAAACCGTTACCCACCTAGGGGCTGCCTTCCAACAGCCTTCGATGATTCCTAGTTGCGCAACAAGTAATATGTTGTAACCTAGTGAGAAATCTAGCGTGTAGTGGCCGAAGAGAGACAAAGAGCCCACAAGTAGGGTCACTTATCTGCCTGTCTATGCCGCTAGCCGCCGTGCGGCCCTTAAGGGCCTGGGTATCATCCGCGTTTACTTCTCACGCTGGATCAACGCGGATGTAGCCGCGCCACGCTATGGCAAGGTCCTACCGCCACAGTAGAACAATGGATGCAGGAGCGGCAAAGATTGCGATATGTTCGTGAAATGGCTCCTTCAACTCCGAGCGTCGACAAGTCCTCGCCGGACGCCGAACCCGTCACCGCAGCCTCTCGCGGTTCCGGAGCGCCCACCTCGGGGCGCGTCGAGCGGCTCATGCGAACCCGACTGCGTGGCGCCGTGGACGGCACCGTACCGGAATGCACCGGTTCCATGGTCACGGGAGTCTGGTGCTTGGACCGGGAGGGGCGCCCCACGGGATTGACGGCCGCTTCCCTGCTGGACCAAACTCTCGCAACGTCTATCCGCGCCGCCGCCCCGGAGCTTACTTGGATGGTCACGACGGAGCTGCAATTAAACTTCCTGGAGCCGCCACCTGCTGACGGCACCGTGCTGGAGGCCTGGACCAGAAGCGGCTTCGTTGATCCCAGGGGAGGAGTGTCCTTTGGCACTCTTCGCGGACCTGACGGAAGGGAGCACGTACATGCCGTTGGTTGGTTCCAGACTGTGGGGCCCACGCCCGCCGGGGCACTTGACCATTTCCACCGTATGGGCGCGTTGCCCTTAGGGCCCGAATCCGACGTCGCGTTGGACAAGTTACTTGGCATGCGTTGTCCGCCGTCGAGCGCCGCGGACGGGAGACCAGCGAATACCGAGGGCCTCCTTCGGGGGCCGGATTTCCCTGCAGTCGATGAGTTCATGAATCGCAACGGGACCGTTCATGGAGGAGCCATTACCAAGATGGCGGGACTCGCTGCCCAAGCGGCCATTCCGGTCCCTCAAAATTTCGATCTCCAGTCCTTGCGGATGGTGTTTCTCCGCCCGTCCACTGGACCGATTGCTACTCGGGCACGAATCCGCCATACAGGCCGCTCTTTGTACATCGTGGACGTGGAGCTCTTCAGCAGCCGCACAACTCCAGGAAACCCGGCAACACATGCGCCAGACAATTTCCCGGGCGCGGACCTTGACAAGGCCTTCGAAAGCAAACCGGTCGCACAAGCCCAGGCAATCTTCCGTCCGGCCCGCTGACCGGCTATAGCCACGGGACGAAACGGGTTTACGCGAGGATCAGCGGTGACTGATAGGGGCCTGCCATTACCGAAAGGCGAGAGGCGTTGGCCAGCAACGGCGGTGATGATTTCGGTGCTGTGGACGTCGAAGAACATAATTGCCGTCTTGTCGTCGTTGTGCTGCACGGCCGTGCCGATATGCACTTTCCCATCCTAAACGTGGTTTCCAGGACGCAGGCGTTGTCAGGTTTACGTTCGAGGCTTCTTGAAAGGTCTGATTCCGTGGCAGGCCCTGTGTTCGCCATCGTCGCCGTCTGCGGTTGCTTGGACTATTTGGTGACCTTACCCATACGGGTTGCGACGGGTGTGGTGAACAGCGGTTGGGTCAGGAACCAGGCTGCGGCGATGACCAGCAGGGAGATCAGGAAGAGGACAAGACCCCACCAATCCACGATGTCACGGGAGCCATACATGTGGTTGAGGTTCCGTAATGCTCCGGTGAAGAACACCAGGAACACATGCACCACCGTAAACGCAACGAAGTAGAGCATCACCGGAAAGTGCAGTGCCCGCGCCCATTCCACCGGGTATATCTTTGTGAGGCGCTTGGCACGTTCGGGCCACCAAGTCGACATCCGGACGCCGGTCAGGACCGCCAACGGGGCGGCGATGAACACAGTGAGGCAGTAGGCCATCACCTGCAGGGCGTTGTAGTGCACCCAGCCGTTTTCTGTAGGCCAGTCCAACGAGGCATACTGAACGGCCGCTGAGAGCATGTTTGGGAAGATGTCCCAGCTCATCGGTACGATCCGCGTCCAGTGTCCGCTGACAAGTAGCAGAGCGATGAAAATCATCCCGTTCGCCACCCAGAGCACGTCCAGACACTGGTGCAGCCACTGGGACAGTGAAACCTTTTTCGGGCTATTGCCCTTTGGGGAGAAGAACGAGTCCTTCTTCGCCGTCCAGTAGCCGGGAGGCTTACGCTCCGTACGCACCTGGAGACCGGTGCGGATGATCAGAACGATGAAAAACATGTTGAAAAAGTGTTGCCAGCCCAGCCATGCCGGGATTCCGACCGGAGCGCCTTCCCGCTGCGACGCGTGCCCGCTGTACGACATAACAAACTGTTGCACACCCTCAAGGGTGCGCAGCCAGCGCGCGCCAAACACCACCAGTAGGCCCAGAACTAACAATACGGCGGTAGCCACGGCAGGCTTCCGCCATGCCGGGCCGGCCACGGTCGACTTACTTAGGGGGCCGCCCCCGGCCGCCCCCTTTGTGCCGAGGAGACGAGTCGAAGAGGTCGCTTTGGCCGGCAGTGTGACCAAACCCGTCTGGACGGCACCAGAACCGCCCCCGCCCGCAGAATCAGTCGATGGCCGCGCGACCTCCTGCCCTCCGGCCGCCTGTGGGGCAGCGCCCATCCGGCGCCTGCGTGCAGGAGCATGCTCAGCAGCGGACTTCAGTTGCTCGGGTTTCCGCGCCGCCCCCTCCCCCGGTAAGTCCATTCCCTGAAGCTGCGTCCTGTCGATCATCGCCGTGACGTCGTCGGTGGTCGCCGACGTCGTCATGGCCTTCTCTGCAATCTGAGAATCGGCCTGCTGTTGTTGCTGCAAATGCGTCTGTACGCTCTCCGCAGGCACGGGCTCGGCATCGGTGTGCTCAAGGGCCAGCGGCGTATATCCCCCCATGCGGCGCCGTTTCGGTGCCTGGCTGGGGTTTCGCTCGCTAGTCATATCTCTCGGTCCTTTACCTGGGTATCAGCTTCGGGTTCAAATGGTTGGAAGGGCTCCGTCGGACCACTGATCATGGTCCTGAGTGGAGTAGCAGGCTGCCGGCACGGGTCAGCTGCGTCGGTTGTTGATCTCTTCGATCAGTTGTGGGACCACAGTGAACACGTCCCCGACGATGCCGAAATCGGCGACATCGAAGATCGGAGCATCCTCGTCCTTGTTGATAGCAACGATCGTTTTGGAAGTTTGCATCCCTGCCCGGTGCTGGATCGCCCCGGAGATTCCCAGCGCCACATAGAGTTGCGGGGTCACCGTCACGCCAGTCTGACCCACCTGGTAGGACTGCGGCACGTACCCGGCATCAACAGCAGCTCGCGAGGCACCCACCGCGGCGTCCAACACGTCGGCGAGGTCCTCCACCAGGCTAAACGCCTCCTTGGAACCAACGCCGCGTCCGCCAGAGACAACGGTCTTCGCCCCTCTCAACACGGGTCTGCCTGCTTTCGCCGCGGCCTCGGTGGCCTCATCGATCCTAGCTCCGCTCGCCGTGGTGGTTACTATGTGCGCAGTCGTAACTTCAGGGGATGCGACGGCCTCGGCCCCGCCGTCAATGGAGCCCGGACGCACCGTGACCACCATCAGTCCACCTTCTACCGTCGACTCAGTTGTGAAGTCGCCGCCGAACACCGAATGGGAAGCAATGATCTCCTGGCTCTCCTCGTCAAAGCGAACCGCGACCGCATCAGCGGCTACGGAACCGCCAGTCACGATTGCGAGCCTGCCTGCCACAGCGTTGGAGTCGTTCGTCGCCGGCATCAACGCCAGGCCGGCCCCGTACGTATGTACCGCATCTGCCATGGCACCGACCTGCGCGGACCCCAGTTCGGTGGCGGCGCTCTCCGATTCGGCGAGGTACACGTGGGCAGCGCCCAAGGTCCCCAAGTCAATGGCCAAGTCCCCGGACCGCCCTGGGGCAGTAACTGCCACCGCTACGGGCGTGCCGAGGTCGGCAGCGAGCCTGAGCAGGCCAGCCGCAGTGGACTTCGGCGATCCCTCGCGGGTCGTCTCGATCAGGACCAGAACGTTTCCGGTGTTTGCCATGGTGTTTTCCTTCAGCTGTATAACTTCTGTGTCAAAGAGGGTGGCCAGTGTTCAGATGAGGCGGTTCCCCGCCAGGAACTCGGCCAACTGTGCTGCCGCAGTGCCGTCGTCGACAACCTTCGGTCCGGCCTGCCTTGCAGGGCGGGCCGACGCCGAGACCATCACCGATGCGACTTCCGGAGTTGCGGCGATCCCCAGATCAACGAGCGACCAACTCGTCAACGGCTTCTTCTTCGCCGCCATAATCCCCTTGAAGTTTGGAAAGCGGGCATCCGCCGACTTCTCCGTGACCGATACCACTGCTGGCAAAGCCGATGACAAGCGCAAAGCGCCGCCGTCCACCTGAGCGCAACCCGACACGGTATCCGGGGCGATTACTACCTCATCCAAGCCCGGAAGTACCGGCCACCCCAGGATCTCGGCCACCATTGCTGGGACCATTCCGCCTCGCCCGTCCGTGGCCGCATTGCCGGCAACGACCAGATCCACCCCTCCGAGCTTTCCGACGGCGGCAGCCAGCACCCGCGCTGTCCGCACCATATCGGAACCCGCCAGGGACTCATCCGAGACCAACACGGCGGAATCCGCGCCCATCGACAACAGCTTCCGGAGGGTCTTGCCTGCGTCCTCCGGCCCCATTGCGACCACCACAATTTCGGTATCTTTGCGCGAATCCTTTAGCTGAAGGGCGTTCTCGAGAGCCCGTTCATTGATTTCGTCCGGCACCGGCTCGGACGCACCGCGGTCCAGCATTCCGGTTTCCAAGTCGATCTTACGATCAGACCACGTGTCCGGAACCTGCTTCGCCAACACAACAATCTTCATGGAGAACCCTCCTCGGTGAGCTAACGCTTTCGCTTTTCATATTCCAATTTACGGGGAGTTGGCCACAAATACTAGTTGTTCAGCAACTATTTTCTTAGGACTGCTGACGCGATACCGGATTGCAAAGAAAACGAAGCGACAGACCGCCACCCCGAGTCAACGACCAAGAAATGCCGGGATGAGGCATTGGGCCTCAGCGGTAGCCATGCGCTCACCGATGGTCGCAGCCTCGCGTATGCCCACCTCCGCGCGCGAAAGGCCGGAACCTTCGCGCAGCATTCTTCGGACGTCGCCGAGCGCGCCAGGCGCACCGGCCATCCACGCAGTCACCACCTCGTGAGCGCGAGTCAGGGGGTCCACGACCACTTCCGTTACGAGTCCCTGGCTTAGTGCTTGATCCGCGCTCAGCGGCCGGCCGGACAGTGCAAAGGCCAGTGCGCGGTGCAGCCCCATGGCCCTGGGCAGGCTGGCGGAGCTACCACAGTCGGGCGTCAGACCAATGGATGGGTAGGCAAACACAAAGCTTGTACCTTCAGCTGCAATAATGACGTCGGCGGCAAGCATGATGCCAAGCCCTCCACCGGCAACGGCTCCATGGACAGCCGCCACCACGGGCTTCTGGAGGGATTCGAGAGCCTGCACAGCCGCATCAATCGTGGACGCCAGCTCTGAGAGGAATCGACCTTGGTCTGAGGACTCTGCGAACGCAGAAATGTCTCCACCGGCACAGAACCGCTTTCCGCTACCGGTGAGCAAGACCGCTTTAACCGAGTCGTCCTCCGCGACGCGGTCGACCGCCTCCCCGAGAGCCTTGGCTAGGGGCATATTTATAGTGTTGGCTGCCTCCGGGCGGTTGAGCTGCAGGTGTCCGACGCCGCCGGCAGTAGTCAAAGTTACTGGCTTAGGCATCAGATCCTCCGAAAGAGTGCTGCCAGCGCCTGTCCCCCACCGATGCACATGGTGACAATTCCGAGTTCCAGGTCCCGGCGTGCCATGTCCTTGGCAAGACGTAGCGTCAGGATCGCGCCAGTGGCACCGACCGGATGACCCAGGGCAATAGCTCCGCCGTAGGGATTGACCTGAGCCGGATCAAGGTCGGCGTCCCTGATGACAGCGACGGCCTGTGAGGCGAAGGCCTCGTTCAGTTCAATTGAACCGATATCCTTTGGGGTCGTGCCGGTCTTCTCGAACAAGGACCTCAGAGCCAGCGTGGGTGCGTACCCCATGAGTTCGGGTTCCATGGCGGCCGTGGCCACGGCCTCAAGACTAACCAAGCCCTTCAGACCCCGCTCCGCAGCCACGGACTCGCGAGCCAGGACGACGGCGGCGGCGCCGTCGTTGATGCCCGATGCATTGCCGGCCGTGACGGTCCCACCAGAGGCAAAGGCCGGACGCAATCGCGCCAAGGTCTCCATGCTTGTCTCCGGCTTGGGGTGCTCATCCTTCTCAGCTGTGAAAGGCTTCCGACCTGCGACATTGACTGGCGTTATTTCCTCAGCGAATGCGGCCTGGGCCTCGGGGGCAGCGGCGCGGCGTTGAGATTCGACAGCGAACTCGTCCTGTTCCATGCGCGAAACGTTGTATTTGCTGGCTACATTCTCGGCGGTAACCCCCATGTGGATGCCGTGCAGGGGGTCTGTGAGCATCATGACAGTGCCGTCGCTCAGGGACCGGTCGCCAAGACGGTAGCCTTGGCGCGCGCCGAAGTCGTAGTACGGCATCCGCGTCATGGACTCGTTGCCGCCAGCCAAGGCGAAGTCAAGCTGGTTCCACTGCATTTCCATGGCTGCCGACCAGATGGCCTGCAGGCCCGAGCCGCAGAGCCGGTTGACGTTGTAGGCCGGAACCCGTGTCGGCAAGCCTGCCGTTACCGCGACCCGCCGGGCATTGTACGCATCGGCCCCCACTTGGCCGATGCAACCCATGACGACTTCGTCGATGTCGTCGCCGGTAACACCGGCCCGTTCCAAGGCTGCCTTGCCGGCCGTTGCCCCCAGCACGTGGCCGGGGACATCCTTGAAGATGCCGCCGAAGCTGCCGGTGGGGGTGCGCGCACCGTCCAGGACGATGATTTTCTCCACGATAGGTTCTCCGTTGCTCTTAAGGTGAATTGCTGGTGTGACTAAGAAGGTGAAGACAAGGGGGGCACCTTGTCAGGATGGAAAAGTCCCTCTCCCAAGAGGGATCAGGGACCAAATTTTTGGAGTTCAAACCCACTGCGTGAAACTGTCCACTGTTTCCCGCGGCGTGACGAGTGTGTTCACGGCTGCTGACTCATCGGCATAGCCAAGTGACATACCGCAAACCAGCGTTTCATTCTCACCAGCACCTATGATCGGCTTAATTGTCGTCGCATAGTAATTCCATGCCGCCTGAGGGCAGGTGTGCAGTCCCCGTGCCCGGGCCATGAGCATGAAGTTCTGCAGGAACATGCCGTAATCGATAAGCGATCCTCGTCCCATGACGTTATCGACCGTAAAGATCAGCCCCACGGGGGCATCAAAGAAGTGGTAGTTACGCTGTAGCTGTGCGTGCATCTTGTCCTTCTCGCCCCTGCCGATGCCGAGAAGGTCATACAGGCTCCAGCCGTTCTGGCGCCGTCGGTCGATGTACGGTGAGACCCATTCTGCCGGGTAGAAGTCGACCTTGTCGCGGTGCGTCGCGGCCAGGTCCGGATCAGAGAAGACCGCGTCATCCACCGCGCACACCTGCTTGACGAGGTTATCCCGCTGATCACCCTGCAGCACATACACCTTCCACGGTTGCGTATTCGTGCCGGATGCGGCCTGGCTGGCGACGCGGAGTATTTCCTGGATGTCGCTTCGGGCAACGGTCTTGTCCGGAAGGAATGCCCGGCACGAGAAGCGGCTCTCGATGGCGGCTTCCACACTTGCGGGGTCCTGCACTTCAGTCGTGACGCGTGATGATATCAACGCAATTCTCCTAGCACCGTCTAGATTTCAGTAACTCTTCCTGAACGCCTTCATTGGCATTCAGGTGGACGCTGGCAGAACGGGCCAGTACCTCAGCGATAACCCTGCGGAGCCCGACCCGCTCGTGCCACGTCATTTGTAGTCTTTCCAACCAACATTTTCATATCAGCGCCGTTTCGGGAGCTCAGACGGTGCCCGCCTTGCGCAGTCCTGCGATCTGCTCGGCGGAGAGGCCTATAAGTTCGCTCAAAATCTCGTCAGTGCTCGATCCCAGTTCGGGAGCTGGTCGCATCGCAGGAGCTGGCGTCCGGTTCAGCCTTGGCTGCGGTGCTGGCATTTTCAGCGCACCATGGCGAGGATTCTCGACGGTGGCGATGGTGCCCCGCGCTTGATACTGGGGGTCGCCGACGATGTCCTCAATCGAGTAAATGAGGGAGTACGCCAGTCCCTTTTCGTCAAGGATCCGGCAGAGTTCCGGAACGGGCATCGACTTGATCCACTCCCCAACCAGTCGATTTATCTCCTCGATATTGGAGATGCGATTCGGGTGCGTGGTGAAGCGCTCATCACCGATCAGTTCCGGCATTGCTTCGCACAGGCGGCGGAACATGCGGTCCGAGGATACTGTCAGGACGATATGGCGCCCATCAATCGTTTCGAAGTGGTCCCCCGGTGCAGCCGCGAAATGGAGGTTCCCTGTGCGCTCCCGCTTGTCGCCAAACTTATCGAACGCAGTCACCATCACGTCCGTGAATCGGAAGACAGTTTCATACAGCGAAAGGTCGATCTGCTGGCCTTTACCGCCGCGGACGTCCCTGTTGTAGAGGGCAACCATAGTCCCGAAAGCTGCAAGCACCGCTGTCTGGTAGTCAGCGATGGCAACGCCGACCTTCACCGGAGCCCGGTCAGGGTAGCCCGTCGCGTTCAACACCCCGCCCAGCGCCAGACCCATTCGGTCATAGCCCGCTCGGGGGGCATACGGGCCAGTTTGCCCATACCCGGAGACGCTGAGCATAACCAGCCCGGGGTTGACCTGCTCTAAGTCTTCCCAGGCAAGGTTCCACTGTTCCAAGGTCCCTGGACGAAAATTCTCCACCAGGACATCGGCGCTCTTCACTAACTCCTTCAGGATCCGTTGCCCCTCGGGTTGACGTAAGTCCAGCGTGATCGATTTCTTGTTGCGACCCTCGACGTTCCACCACAAGCTCTCACCGTCGCCCAAGCTCGGGCCGATATGACGCAAAGTGTCTCCCTTGCCGGGTTGCTCGACCTTGATCACCTCAGCACCGAAATCGGCCATCAGAGTTGCAGCGACCGGCCCTGCGACCATGGTGCCCACATCGATCACTCGTATGCCTGACAACGGCCCTTTGTCATTAAGTTCCATAGATCTCATTCCTCAAATCATCAATACGCAGGTGAATGGGTACTGTCCGGGAAGTACCACCGACTATTTACCCTGGAAATGCGGAGTGCGTTTTTCCCGGAAGGCCGCCAACCCCTCGACACGGTCGGCGGAGTGACTGTAGAGGTTGACCAGCGCCCGTTCGTAACGCAGTCCGATGTGTGCCGGCTGATCCAGTGAGTCATTCAGGGCCTGCTTCATTTTTGCCAAGCCCAACGGGCTCTTTCCGGCAAGCTTGCTGGCCAGCGCCGACACCGCGTCGTTGAGGCCCTCGTCTGGGATCACTTGGCTCACCAGGCCCATCGCCAGCCACTCGTGGGCCGCCGGCATATCGCCCGTGAACATCAGATATTTAGCATTATTGAGGCCGACCTTCCGCGGCAAACGCACCGTGGCCCCAGCCCCAGGGAACATCGCATAATTCGAATGAGCGTCCCCGAGGACCGCCGACTCCGCCGCGATGACAGTGTCGCACGCCAGCACCAGTTCCAGACCACCAGCAATAGCAATGCCGTTAACCGCCGCGATCACAGGTTTAGTGCACTCCTCGATCAAATTTGTGAGTTCACCAATTCTCTTTACAAATCGGGCACCGCTTTCGGGACTGCGCTTTGCACTGTCCTTGAGATCCGCGCCCGCGCAGAAAGCCCTACCCGTACCTGTGAGGACGATAACTCGCACCTCTGGATCTTCGTCGGCTTCTACTATGACCCGGGTCAGATCATCTACCATCGACGCGGTGAGCGCATTCAGTGCCTGCGGCCGGTTAAGCCTGAGCCACAGAACGTGGTCGCTCTGCTGCAGTTGAAGTTCGTCCGTCTCCGTTGACAGTTCAATTGTCATTCTTTTTTGCCCTTCTAAATTGGCTACGTTGTTTCAAAGTCGGGCGTTGCATTGACGCCCCGTCTTGTGTCGTTGTTGGCCTATCTGGGATCAAGTTCACTTACGGCGGAACCGTTTTCGTCGCGGCCAGCGCTCATCGCAGTCCCAGCCCCTTCGCGACAATGCCGCGCAGCACCTCTTTGGTTCCGCCGCGAATCGTGGAGGAAGGCGCGTTCAAGACCACATGAGCCAGGGCAGCCCGATAGGAGTCAGAGGCGTTGGGATCGGGCTCGGTTTGCAGAGCGAGCCGCAGGATCTCGGGAATCTCCTGCTCGAAGCAGGTGCCCAGATCTTTTACCAGTGCCGCATGCAGTGCGGCATCCTGACCATCGGCGATCATCGTCGCCACAGAGCGCGACATCCGGCGGAGGGTGGCGAGGTGGGCAACCAGGCGCCCGAGGGCCCTAGCGCCCTCAGGCGACGGTTGCCGTTTCAGAACACAGACGAATTCTTCCAACACACCGAGATGAGACAGAAAGCGCTCTGGCCCGCTACGTTCGAACGCCAGCTCACTCGTGACCTGTTTCCATCCTTCACCTTCGACCCCGATGAGCGCCTCGTCGGGGAGAAAAGCATCTTGCAGGTGCACTTCGTTGAAGTCCCGCGCTCCGGCGATGTTGACGATTGGCTGACACACGATTCCGGGCGTCTTCATATCGACCAGGAACTGGCTCAGGCCCGCGTGGCGCTCCTGGCTGGCTGGCGAGGTGCGGCAGAACAGGATCATGTAGTGGCTGCGGTGCGCATTCGTGGTCCAGATTTTCGCGCCGTTTACAAGCCAGCCTCCGTCGACTTTCGTGGCGCGGGTGCGAACCGATGCCAAGTCCGACCCGGAGTCCGGCTCGCTCATTCCTATACAGAAGTAAGACTTCCCGGCGGCGATGAGGGGCAGAATTTCCTCGCGCTGGCTCTCACTGCCGAACCGCAGCAGCAATTGGCCGCTCTGCCGGTCAGCTACAGAGTGCGCAGTGATCGGAGCCCGGGCGGCGAGCAGTTCCTCCAAAACCACATAGCGTTCAATGAGGCCGTAGCCGCCACCGCCATAGCGCTGTGGAAAGCCCATGCCGATCCATCCGCGCGCGCCAAGCGCTTCGCTAAATTCAGGATCGAAGCCACCAAAAACGCTGGCTGCGTGTGGGTCTCCCCGCCAATCAAAATCGTCGAGGAACTCGCGTACCTCTGCTCGCAGCCGCTCGCCGGCCTCCGACTGCCGTGGGCGCGGAAAAGACAGGGTACTCATCGCGTCGCTCCTACTTCGAGGCTACTGCCCGTCGGCGCCAGCGTGCGCCACAGGGTTTTCTCAGATTCATTGCCCAGGATGTGCTCCCCGAGGACGTCAGCCCAAAACGCTTCGTTGCCGTATTCGTCGCGCCAGGACCAGAGCCGCTTCGTGAAGCGATGTAATTCGTGTTCCTCAGTGAAGCCGATTGCACCAAATACCTGGTGCGCGATCGCGGAGACTTGTCCGGCCGCTTCACCGGTGCGGATCTTCGCACTTACCGCGGCAACGTTGTGCGTGAGGGACCCATTCTCACCAGCCAGCCAGCCGTCAATCGCCTCACCGCCGGCTTCGGTCGCTGCGCGCGCGGCTGCTGCCTGCGTCGCAAGTACGGCAATGTTCTGCTGGACCGCCTGAAACTTGCCAATCGGCCGGCCGAATTGGACGCGCATATTGGCGTAATCCACGGTTAAGGCCAAGGCACGTTCGATGGCACCCGACATCAGAGCACTGCGCATGACTGCAGCGATCGCCAACAGGGAATTGGACTCAAACGGCGCAGGCACCACGGCAACCGGGACGACGCCCTCTAGCGTCATGTCATCACGCGGCTCCCCTGCGAGGTTTTGACCGGGTGTAATCGAGACGCCGGATGCATCGCGGGCAACAACGATCAGCTGGGCCGCCGGGCCCTCACTGATGAACGCGACGTGCGTGCACGCGCCGCCCCAAGGCACGCGTACGAGAGCGCCGTCGACGTGCCACTCGTCACCAGATCGGCTGAGCCGAACCGGTTCCAAGGGCGGCGAAAAGGCGATTGTCGGCAACTCTGCGTCTTCAATGCCCGCAAAGTCCAGGAGCCAATGCCCAATCATGGCTTCGGCCATCGGCACGGCAGCGGCGTGATTGCCGGCGATCCCCAAAAGTTCGCAGGCAATTGCCCAGCTCACGCCGACGCCGCCCTTACTCTCGGGCACCAAAGCCTTATCAATACCGACGCTTTGCAGAACCTCCCATAAGTCAGGGGGTCCATCGGCGAAAATGCTCGCCGCCGTTTCGTGGAGCATCTCTCGAGTGTCATCGTCCATCGTTTGCTCCTTCTTTCAGATCGGGGTCGGTGGGTGCTGCAAACGTGTGTTCGACTAGTTGCACTACCTGATCCCTGATTCCACGTATGTCTGCCGCCGATCCTTGTATGAGATGCTGGGATGCAAGGCCACGAAGGGCGCCCACGACGAACTCCGCCCCGACGGCTGGATCGATATCGCCGCGCACCTCCCCCCGGGCAATGCCCACCCGCAGGTTGTCCTCCAGCCAAGCGAACATCTCACTGTTATATACGGCTACAACTTCGGCCGTCTCCGAGTTCTCGAGCCGTGACTCCGCCAGCAGCAAGAGGAGTGTACGGGTGTTTGTCCACTTCGGATCACTGCGGCCCAGGTAGACCCGGACATAGCCGAGTACCGCCTGGAGGCCAGCGGGGGGCGTAGGTGCGGCTTGCATCTCCTGGGCGAACGACCGATTGATGT
Source organism: Arthrobacter sp. ISL-65 (assembly GCF_018613795.1). Lineage (GTDB taxonomy): Bacteria > Actinomycetota > Actinomycetes > Actinomycetales > Micrococcaceae > Arthrobacter. The sequence goes on along the minus strand of NZ_JAGGPN010000041.1, from coordinate 58,723 downwards.
GCAGAGTCAGAGCGCGCAACAGCGCACCCTTGCTACCGAAATGGTGAGCAGCCTGCCCCCGGCTGTAACCAGCCGTCTGGCCGACTTCCGCCAGGGTCATTCCCACCCAACCCTTGCGCGAAAGCAGGGTGAGCGCGGCGGCAAGGAGCCGGGTCTCGGCTTCCTCGCGCCGCTCCTGCTGCGTGCGACGCCTCGGCGCCGACGTCTGCTCTTCCCTGCCTTCTGGACGGTTACTCCCCCGGGCGGCGGCTGGTAGCTGCAACTCGGTCTTGTCATGGACAACATCATTGTGTGAAAGCCATCCCGCCGCTTCTTGCACAGCCTGCTCTGCGCTCATCGTCCGCCTCCTTTGAAGACCTGTTCAGTGTATCTCACTTACTGGTCAGCAATCAACAATATTCGTGTTTCAGGATGCTCAGTCTGAACTTAGAGCGGCGGCGGCTGCGGGGCGGTGTAGCCGCGGAAGCTGTTTGGGCAACAGGATCCTGCCGACCATGCCTCCGGATTCACGGGGTGGGGCGGGACCTGTCCTCTGGCCATCGCGACGGCATTTTCCGCGCAGACCCGGGCCATTTCGGAGCGGACTGGAGATGTTGCGCTGCCAAGATGGGGCAGCAGCACGGTATTGGCCAGTTCAGCGAGTCCGGGTTCCAGACGGGGCTCATTTTCGTACACGTCGATGCCGGCGGAGGCGATCTGCCCCATTTGTAGGGCGTGGACCAACGCCGATTCATCTACGATAGGTCCCCGTGCCGTGTTGATCAGGACCGCCGTGTCTTTCATGCTTTCGAGCACCTTCGCATCAACGAGATGCTGGGTATCTGTCGTCAGCGGTACGTGCAAAGACAGGTAGTCGCTGGATCTGACAAGTTCCTGCCAAGTGACCTGTTGCACGCGCCCGGAGAGCTCGCCAAGTTCTTCCTCTGAAACCGGGCGGTCACCGGGAGGTCGCGGGCAGAAAATCACCCGCATATCGAAGCCGAGGGCCCGTCGTGCAACGGCCCGAGCGATACGTCCGAAGCCAGCTAGACCCAGTGTCGCCCCTGAGACGTCGCGGCCGAGCAAAAGATCCGGCTGCCATCCGGTAAATTTGCCCGCTCTGAGAAACTGGTCGGACTCGACCACTCGGCGCGCGGCTCCGAGGATAAGGAGCATAGTGATGTCCGCGGTCGCATCGGTAAGAATTCCGGGTGTGTTGGCGACCATGATGCTGCGCATGGTCGCGGCCGCGATGTCGATATTGTTTACGCCCACTGCATAATTCGAGATTCCCCTTATTTTCGCAGATTTCAGCAACGGCGCGTCCAGCCTGTCGCTCAACTGGGACACCAAGATGTCGAATGCCCCGGAGGAGCAGTGTTCCCGGAGCAGGTCAGGCGTCGGACATACAGCGGGCGATACAACTTTGCCGGCCTCTGCCAGGATGCTCATGCCTGGCTCAGGGATGGGCGTCGTCACGAGAAATGTGGAGCTTTTCATCACATGCTTTCTGTTGTGCTGAGGGCTGGATTCGCGACAGCGACCGAGCCTCACGGGCGGTGCACTTATTCGGCTCGTTCACCATTCAGCCCTTTGCGGGTGTAAAGCCAAATCCATGCGGTAGGCGTAATCAAAAGGCTTGTTTACGCGGATCCGAACTGCGGAATCCGGCAAGGTCCAAGCGCCGCTGCGCCTCGGCGTAAACATCCCCCGCAAAGCCTCCTCGAGCTGCTGTCTTGGCATTTTCCCGTACGTGGGCGGGTGAGGCTGTTCCGACGATCACGGTGGACACCTCGGCGCGGGTCATGACGAAGCGAAGGAGGAATCCCTGCAAGTTATCCCCATCGAACAGATCGTCCAGGCTAAGATCCGCCCACGACGCGTGCCGGCTGTCGACCATCCCTTTAGCCCGTGGTCCACGCACCATGACACCGGCACCGGTCGCGTTGATCAACGGAAGGCAATCTTCGAGAGCACGGTCGAGTGCCGAATAGGCACTTGAAACGTCGCGAATACGCCGAGGTTGATGTGATCAAGGAGGTCCGGAAGAGTCGAGGATATGCCAATCGCCCGCACCTTGCCCTCCTCCCGTGCACGTTCCAACGTCCCCAGCACGTCATCGCGTTGCAGAACCGCCACGGAAGGCCCAATGTGGACCTGTGCCAGGTCCAGATAATCGGTGCGCAGACGCCGGAGGCTTTGGGCGATTCCTGCCCGGATGTTTGCGGGCGAATAGTCATGGTCAAGGGGTCCGTTTGGACGGGCCACCAGGTTGGTGGTCAAGCGGGCAGCCCACCTTGGACGCGAGCAGGTACTCCGATCGACGATGACTTATGTAGCGCCCAATGAGCCCCTCACTCCCGCCATAGTCGATGGAAGTATCGATGAACCGAATGCCTTCGTCCAGCACGGTATTGAGCAGTAATTCAGCAACTCCCGCATCGAGGAAACGGGGCACGCGGTGCGAGGCCCCCGCCACTCCATCGCGCCAAAACCCAGCACCGCGGTGCGCTGTCCCGAACTTGTAAGCAGGCGTTCTTCGAAACGAATCATCGACCCAGTCCCTTCCTCAAGCCTCCATACGCTCGGAGGCTCCATCTCATAATCTCGTGCGCGATCTACATTGACTCCCGTCCGCGCCCCCGGGTCGGAGGGGCTGGTGCATGTGCCGTCGCGCCGCCCACAGTCCGGCAGAGAAACTGTCCGATGCATCTCACGCTCCGAGGATGGGGATTACCCCTGCGGCCGCGTCCCGCCAAGGCATCGCACTACGCACGGCCACCCTATCACTTACTGGTCAGTCATCAAGTAGCTGATGGATCGTAAGAGGCTCCGCTCGACTGTAGCTTGTCTCATCGGAAAACCTCCGGCTGGGCAGGGTTGTCCGGAGCTTGTTGCTGCGTGATTGTTGTGGATGGGGCTGAGCGTGGGTGAGTGCAAGGCAGTGAGAAGCATCTGGCGTTGCGCTACCACGCGGCGGACCGGACGGCGAAGGATCAGATCCTCACCGAGCTAGTCGACCTGACCGGCTGACGCCGGGATTATGCCCCGGTGCGCCCTGCGCCATGCTCTCAAGCCGCCCCGACCACGGACGGCGCGGCCGGGACGGAAGCCTGTCTGTCGGGCGGATCTCCAACCGTCCCTCGCGTAGTGCTGTTCGGCGCTCAGGGGTCCGGCCGGGAAGCTTCTGGCCGCCGCGACCGACTACCTCGTAGCGATGCTGCGGGCAGAGCGGGCCTTGGGTGATCACCGATGCTCAGGCGGATCTGTTGGTGCGCATGGGTACCGCCACGATCGACCACAGACTGGCCCGTGAACGGGAGAAGATGCGACTGCCCGGACGCTCCCGCACCAAGCCCGGGTCGTTGCTGAAGGCCCAGATCCCTATCCGGACGTGGGCCGACGGGAACGACGCGGCACCGGTTTCGTGGACATCGATCTGGTCTGCCACGAAGGCCAGTCCCCGAAGACCCAAAGGATCGGGCGATCGGACTGGCGCTGAGCACCCTGGTGACTACGAACCCCGGACAGAAACCTCTGGTGATCTCCGAATAAGTTGAAATAAGCCATGACTTTTAGAGGCGACGAGTTGTTCGCGCGGACGCGGGCGCAGCGACAAAGCCGCGACCAACCAAAGCCGAGCCGGAGGGCGTCGTGTCGTAGCATTGGACCGCGGAAATCTGCGAGTGGCCTTGGGTCTTCAGGGCCTGTAGGAGTTACGAACCTGGCCAATAATTGCTTCGGCCAACTCCGCGGGAGCGGCGTGCTCGCCTACGATCCCCAGGACTTCACGTGCGACTGCGCAGATCACGCTGACGCCGCCCTTACTCCCCGGCACCTGAGAGTCAGAGGGTTCATCAGCAAAGATCTCCCCGACGTTTCGAGGAGCATCTCTCGAATGTCATCGTCCATCATTTGCTCCTTCCTCCTGTTCACGATCGGTGGGTGCTGCGAACGTATGCTCGACTAGTTGCACTACCTGATCCCTGATTCCACGTATGTCTGCCACCTGGCCTTGCAGGAGGCGCTGCAATGCCAGCCCCCGCATGGCACCAACGACGAACTCGGCTCCAAGCGCGGGATCGATATCGCCGCGCACCTCGCCCCGGGCAATGCCCACCCGTAGGTTGTCCTCCAGCCAAGCAAACATCTCACGGTTATATTCGGCGACGACTCCGGCTGTCTCTGAGTTCTCCAGTAAGGACTCCGCCAGCAGCAAGAGGAGTGTACGGGTGTTTGTCCACTTCGGATCACTGCGGCCCAGGTAGACGCGGACATAGCCGAGTACCGCCTGGAGGCCAGCGGGGGGCGTAGGTGCGGCTTGCATCTCCTGGGCGAACGACCGATTGATGTGCAGAGTCAGGGCCCGCAACAGCGCACCCTTGCTACCGAAATGGTGAGCAGCCTGCCCCCGGCTGTAACCAGCTGCCTGGCCGACTTCCGCCAGGGTCATTCCCACCCAACCCTTGCGCGAAAGCAGGGTGAGCGCGGCGGCAAGGAGCCGGGTCTCGGCTTCCTCGCGCCGCTCCTGCTGCGTGCGACGCCTCGGCGCCGCGGACTGCACCCCCCCAGCTGCTGCACCCTCACGCCCCCGGTCGGCCGGTCTCTGCAACTCACTCTTGTCTTGACCGGCCGCACTGCGTGAAAGCCACCCCGCCGCTTCTTGCACAGCCTGCTCTTTACCCATGTCTTACTCCTTGGAACAACCCAGCGCAACAACTACTGTTCAGCAATCACAAAGTTGTTAATTGATTATCAATCAAAGATTGAATCTAGCAGGTCGATGACTTCGATGCTGGCGGGCAAAGCTGACAAATGGTGTGAAAAAGTCTTGAGGTCGGCGCCGTCCGCCGCCAGCAAATTCGAGCACCTCTCGCCTGCGAACGGATAGTCGCAACCCGGATTTCACTTCGACGCGCTGGTTCTGCGAGACCCGGGGCGGGAGTGCGCCCGCAGCCGACGCGGTTATCGCCCACGCAGCATCGGAGCCAACCCCGTCTCGGCCGCAAGAGTTTTGTAAGCTCCTGCCAGGGACGACGTGGGACAGGAAGGACCAGAGCCCATGTGCGACAGCCGACCCGCAATCGATTAGCCCAAGTCCTCTCGCCAATCAGCGGTTCATTCGGCACGCGCCATCGACTCTGTAATCCCCGCGGTGTCGTATAAGCCGCTGCCGATCATTCATGAGACTTCCGGAGTTGCTCTGCGCTACGGCTTAGCGACTGTCCATGTGGAAGGGTTTGCCGTTGACCCTCTCGGAGGCGCCCGTCCGGTCCAGGTAAGGGGTGATGCCGCCCAGGTGCAGAGGCCAGCCAGCGCCGGCTAGCATGCACAGGTCCACATCCTGCGCGGAGGCCACCACGCCTTCTTCAAGAAGAAGACCAATCTCTTGTGCCAGGGCGTCCTGGACGCGCTCAAGCAGTTGTTCCGAGGTGGCCGGGCAGTGACCGAATTCCAGTCGGCCTAGGGTGGATGGTGGGATGCGCGGGCTGCTGGCGTCGTGTTCGGTGGCCCAGAGCGAGGTGATGCCGTGGTCGATGAGTCTCTGGATATTCGCCGAGACGGGGAACCGGTTGCCGAAGGCGTTATGGAGCGATTCGATAACATGCTGTGCAACTGGCAGGCCGATCATGGCCAAAAGTGTGAATGGGGTCATTGGCAGGCCCATGGGTTTGAGTGCTTTGTCTGCGATCTCAGCAGGGGTGCCCTCGTCAAAGGCCTTCAAGATCTCCGCCATCAGTCGCAGCAGCACGCGGTTGACGACAAAGGCGGGGGCATCAAGGACGAGGACCGCAGTCTTCTTCAATGCCCTGCCGAGGACGAACGCTGTGGCGAGGACTTCGTCGCTGGTCTTGGAGGCCCGCACGATCTCCAGCAAGGGCATAGAGGCAATCGGGTTAAAGAAGTGAAATCCGATGACGCGTTCCGGGTAGAGCAGGTCTGCGGCCATGTCCGTCACCCGCAGCGAGGACGTGTTGGTGGCGAGAATGCACTTTTCGGAAACGACGGACTCGACTTCTGCGAGGACCTGCTTCTTGACGGAGAGTTCTTCGAAGACCGCCTCGATCACGAAGTCAGCGTCGGTAAAGGCGGCCTTGGACACAGAGCCGCTAATGAGGGTCTTGAGCCGATTGGCGTCGACCAGGGAGATGCGTTTCTGGGTAAGCAGCTTGTCCACCTGGGCGTGGACGTGACCTACACCCTTATCCACGCGGTCCTGGTCGATGTCCGTCATCACGACGGGTACCTTTAGCTGCCGTGCAAATAGTAGGGCCAACTGGCCGGCCATCAGGCCCGCGCCGACAACTCCAACCTTGTTGATGGGCCGCGCCAGCGCCGGATCAGGGGCGCCGAACGGATTCCTGGCTCGACGCTGTAAAAGCTCGAGGAATACATACACGGAATTCTTGAACTGCGGTGTCAGGATCAGCTCGCCAAGTGCGTCGACTTCCAGCTCCGCGGACTGGGCTTGGTCCAGGCTCGGGCCCAATTCGAGCAGGTCCAGAAGACGAGCAGGGGCAGGGGCAGCATTCGAGGTCTTTGCCTCAACAATGGCCCGGCCTGCGGCCACGGCGGCGTCCCACTCTTCCTTGGTGCAGCCAGCTATCGAGGCCCGCCGTACGTCAAGTTCTTCCCTGCGTCCACCATCGGTAATGATGCCGTCCGCCCAGGCCAGGGACTGGCTCAGGAAATCGGCAGGGTCGAATAATGCGTCGGCAACACCAAGGTCATACGCTGACCTGCCGTCAAGAACCTTGTTGTTAGCCAAGGGGTTCTCGATCATCACCTTAACCGCATTAGCCGGCCCGATGAGCCGAGGAAGTCGGTACACGCCGCCCCACCCCGGCACTAGGCCAAGGTAGGCCTCGGGGAGCGAAATCCCGTTCACGCCCCCCGAGATTGTACGGTAACCCGCTGCTAGAGCGATTTCCAGGCCGCCGCCGATGGCAGCCCCATTGATGAAAGCGAAGGTTGGAACGTCCATGGCTGCGAGTGCGCCAAACACTTGATGACCCAGCCGCGCTATCTCCCGGGCCGATTCCAGGTCCTTCACGCCCTTCAGGGCGGTAAGGTCTGCGCCGGCCACAAAAAAGCGGTCATCGCCGGTGATGCCAACGCCAGCGAATTCTCCGGCGGCCACACGCTCAGCGACTTCCTCAAGCAGCACCTTGAGGGCCTGCAGCGATTTCGGGCTGAAGGTGGCGGGCTTGCTTCCCTCTCCACCTGTCAGCGTGATTAGAGCGAAGGGGCGTCCTCCAGGCAGTTGGACTTCTGTCAGGCATGCATTGGCAGAAAGCCCACGGGCGGGATGGGCATTACGATCATGGCCTTGAGTCACTGGGCGAGTCGGCATTGTCATTCGTCATTCCTAGGGTTGAGAGAGTCACGTTTAGCAGTCCGACACGGTCAGATCGTGGCTCTTTACAGCAAAAGGTGGTGGGCAAGCGCAAAAATCCTCGCGGGCCAGATCTTGATTTCTTCAGCGAGGCGCGGCTCCTCACGCCGCCGCGCCAAAGGCCGACTGATGGTGGGCCGGGTCTGTGGGTGATGCCCGACACGTCGCATCCGTCCTATCCCTTTCTTGAAGATAATACTTGTTGCACAACTATGACGTTCGGGCGTAGCGTTTGCAAGGCGATGTCATTTATCCCACGCGCAACTTTGTCCAAGAGGAGGACTGAGTAGCACGGATGCTACGAAGCACGTACCAGTCAAAGAGCAGAGCGCCGGAGCAGGGACTTTTCAGCCACCGACATGAATCGCCCACATGCTGGGCGGGACCGATATCTCCATAACACCGAAGAAATGTAGTGACCATGCCCTTGAGCCGAACAATGTTCAAGTCCAAAATCCACCGCGCGACCGTGACCCATGCAGATCTGCACTACGTCGGCTCTGTGACTGTGGACCTCGACCTGTTGGACGCAGCTGATATCCTGCCCGGTGAACTCGTCTCGATCGTCGACGTCACTAACGGTGCGCGTCTGGAAACCTATACCATCGCGGGTGAACGTGGGTCCGGCGTAGTCGGTATCAACGGACCTGCGGCGCACCTGATCCATGTGAATGACACGGTCATCCTCATCACCTATGCCCACATGAACGCCGAGGACGCCGTCGTTTATGTCCCCCAGGTGGTCCATGTGGACCAGCACAATAAAATTATGCAGCTCGGCACTGACCCTGCTGAAAGCCCAATACCAGGGCTAATGCGCCCGCCATTCGCTTTGGACTCCTCATCAAGGACCAGACCATGAGCCGCAGCACCGACGCCGCGCCAAGCTTGCCCGCGGAACTTCCCGGCCCCTATGGAACAGGCCCCTCTCGCCGTGACGCTGGTGCTTTGGCGCCCGCCGAGAAGCCTGCCGGCCGGATACGGATCCACCACTTGCAGCAGGCCAAGGATAACGGGGCACGTTTCGCCATGCTCACAGCGTATGAACAATACACAGCAGAGGTATTCGACCAGGCGGGCATTGAGGTACTTCTGGTCGGTGACTCAGCTTCCAACAACGTTTTTGGCAATGAGACCAGCCTGCCAGTCACGGTGGACGAACTCATACCTTTGGCCAGGGCGGTTGCGCGTTCGGCCAGACGGGCCTTGGTGGTCGCCGACCTGCCGTTTGGCAGTTACGAAGTTTCTGCCCAACAAGCAGTCAGCACCGGCGTCCGGTTCCTCAAGGAGGGCTTAGCGCACGCCGTCAAAATCGAGGGTGGCAGCTCATACGCGGAAACAGTCCGGGCCATGACTGGCGCCGGCATTCCGGTCATGGCCCACATTGGCTTCACACCCCAAAGTGAGCACTCGCTTGGAGGCTACCGCGTGCAGGGACGAGGCGACGGCGCTCAAATGCTTGTTGACGACGCCGTAGCCCTTGCGGAGGCCGGTGCTTTTTGTGTTCTTATGGAGATGGTGCCAGCCGTCGCCGCGGCAGCAGTAGATGCGGCCGTTCGGGTCCCTACGATCGGTATCGGGGCAGGTAATGCAACCACAGGGCAGGTTTTGGTTTGGCAAGACATGACCGGCCTACGCGGTGGGAAAATGCCTAGGTTCGTAAAACGGTATGCAAGTCTTCGGTCCGTGTTGGCCGACGCGGCCCGGGCATACGGCGACGAAGTACGCTCCGGGAAATTTCCATCGACCGAACACTCCTTCTAACAGGACTCGAGTTGACCGGACCCGAGCGTTGGACTCGAGTCCGGCTCCCGGCTGGCGCTCCCCGGTACCCCCGAGTTTGTAGTTCAAAGAACAGTCGTTCGCCACCAAGATGTATGAGCGTGACGACTGTATTGCCTGTGCACCTCAAGTGCCGTGCCCTAGTCCTAGTATTCCCGTTGTGAGATCCCCTATTCACGGTAACGTGATGGAAGGCATAAGCTAATGGAATCCCAGGTAGTCGCCCGTGTTAGCATGCAGCGCACAGACCAATGGCAGTCGCTCGTTGGCGAAGTCGTCGAAGTTTGGCTCGATGGGTCGCTGTATCGCAAGGGGCTGGTAGATGGTGCCATGGCTGATGCTTCCGGGATATGGCTCGCTGCCGAGGCCGCAGATCAGCGGCAATTTATCGACGCCTTGAGCGGGTATGAAGTCAGAACCCGCCTGTACCCCCGTTCGAGGCGGGCCAACGCATGAAGATTTCTAATCGTCGTGCGTGAGCCCCATAGACGGGATGGAGGAGTTCGTCGGTGGCCGCTCCACTGCGGGCCTTCCAGGGCATTCAAACTAAGACGAGGACCACGCCACCCGTTCAGCCGCTAGTCGCCTCCGACGCCAGCTTGCTGAGAACGGGAATGACTGCTTCGAGCGCCTTGAAGTCTTCCGGCGTCAATCGTTCCCTGACTGTCCGGTCAAGCCAGCTATACCCGGCAGACACCTCTTGAGTGAATTTTCGGCTACCCTCGTCCGTAAGTTCGATCCAGACCCGGCGACGATCCACGTTGTCAGGAACGCGGGTCACAAGCTGTAGCCGTTCGAGCTCACGGGCAGCGAGCGAAATGCCCTGAGGGCTGACCCGTCCAGCCAAAGCAAGTTCCGAAGTCGTCGCGCGCCCATGCTCCGACAGATATCGGAGAACGCCCAGCTTGCCGGGCGAGAGAGTCCGTTCCGCGTTCAACCGCGACAGTAAGGGGTGCAGCGTCTCGAAGAAGGAGCGTGTCATTTTCGTCTGGTCGATCATAACTCGAATATACAACCTGCTTGATCAAGCTGGTTGTTCTCTCACTCAAAAAAGCATTGGGCTTCTCCTGATAAATCGTGTGTCGAGTCCTAACAGGCAAACTTAACAAGAAACGTCCGTACCCAGGGCAGCGCCAAGGTGGCTGTGTATTACACCCCGGCAGTGGAGGAGTCAGAGCGCCGCGGCGTCCCCCGCACGCCCCATTCGGGAGGCGTTGGCCCGGCTCACTGCCGGAGGGCTGACGACGGCGGCAGGAATGCCGCGCGTCGTGGTCACTCTTGAACAGGGCGTTTGGTAAGGCCGAGAACTAAACACCGGGCTGGTAACAACCGTGATCGCCGCTCCCAGCCATAGCAATTCAAGCCGCACGCCCCATACTTCCTGTGATCGCAAACGTTTGCCCAAGTGCCCATGACGAGCGTGAGGAATTCCGGACACAGCTGGAGGTACGTCCAGCCGTGTCCGGAAACAGCGAGGCCGTCAACGGACGGCCGGCATCAGGCCTGGGCGTCGCGGATGGCCCGGTTGACGGCGGAGATGACTGCCTTCAGCGCAGACGTGCTGGTGTTGGCATCGATGCCGACGCCCCACAGGACACGCTCCCCCACGGCACATTCAACGTAGGCCGCGGCGAGGGCGCTGCCGCCCTCAGACAGGGCGTGCTCGCTGTAGTCCAGGACCCGCACATCCACGCCGTCCTGGCCGAGGATGTCCAACAGCGCGGCGATGGGGCCGTTGCCGGTGCCGGTGCGGCTGACGTGGGTGCCGTCGACACCGAGCGAGGCGTGCAGGGTCATGAAGCCGTCCTCATCGGTCTCGGTCTTCACCGAGCCGAGCGAGTACCGGCCCCACTGGCTTTCCGCCTTGGCGGAGGGCAGGTACTCGTCCTGGAACAGCTGCCACAGCTGGGCACCGCTGACCTCGCCGCCAACAGTGTCAGTGCGCCGCTGGATGACGCCGGAGAACTCGATCTGGGCCCGCCGCGGCAGGTCCAGGCTGTGCTCGCTCTTGAGCAGGTAGGCCACGCCGCCCTTGCCGGACTGGGAGTTGACACGGATCACGGCCTCGTAGCTGCGGCCGAGGTCCTTCGGGTCGATGGGCAGGTAGGGAACCTGCCAGGTGAAGTCCTCCACGGCTTTGCCAGCGGCCGCGGCGTCCCGTTCCAACGCTTCGAAACCCTTTTTGATGGCGTCCTGGTGGGACCCGGAGAATGCCGTGAAGACGAGGTCACCGCCGTACGGTGCACGCTCCGCCACGGGCAGCTGGTTGCAGTACTCCACGGTGCGCCTGACGTCGTCGATGTCCGAGAAGTCGATCATCGGGTCAACGCCCTGCACGAACATGTTCAGGCCGAGGGTCACCAGGTCCACGTTGCCGGTCCGCTCACCGTTGCCGAACAGGCAGCCCTCGATGCGGTCGGCGCCCGCCATGTAGCCCAGCTCGGCCGCGGCCACGCCGGTGCCGCGGTCGTTGTGCGGGTGCATGGAGAGGATGATGCCCTCGCGCGGGTGCAGGTGGCGGCTCATCCACTCAATGGAGTCGGCGTAGACGTTGGGGGTGGCCATCTCCACCGTGGCGGGCAGGTTGATGATCACCTGGCGGTCTGCGGACGCCTCGAAGACGTCGGCCACAGCGTTGCAGACGCGGACCGCGTACTCCAGCTCGGTGCCCGTGAAGGATTCGGGAGAGTACTCATAGGTGATGTGGGTGTCGCCCAGCGTCTCCTCGTACTTCTTGCAGAGCCGCGCGCCTTGGAGGGCGATGTCCAGGATGCCGTCCTCGTCCTGGTTGAACACCACGCGGCGCTGCAGGACGGAGGTAGCGTTGTAGAGGTGGACGATCGCCTGCTTGGCGCCCACCAGGGATTCGTAGGTCCGCTCAATCAGGTGTTCGCGGGCCTGGGTGAGGACCTGGATAGTCACATCGTCCGGGATGTGGTTGCCCTCGATGAGCTGGCGGACGAAGTCGAAATCGGTCTGAGAGGCGGACGGGAACCCGAGCTCGATCTCCTTGTAGCCCATCCGGACCAACAGGTCGAACATCTTCATCTTGCGGGCCGGGCTCATGGGATCGATCAGCGACTGGTTGCCGTCCCGCAGGTCCACCGCGCACCAGCGGGGCGCCTTGGTAATGACCTTGTCAGGCCAGGTCCGGTCCGGCAGATCAACCTTGATCTGGTCCTGGAACGGGATGTAACGGTGGATCGGCATACCCGAGGGCTTCTGTGCGTTTCGCATTACGTGGGGCCTTTTCTTGAGTTCTTCATTGAAGGGTGGCCGGGCAACACAAACTCCGCGACGAGGGTGGGCCTTGCGCTAGATTGCGCCTGAGGCCTCGCCGCGGCAGCTAAGGAGAAGGAGCTCTGCACGCACCTTCCGACCGTAGCACGAGTGCTGAAATGAAAGGGCAGCGCTGCTGTGGAGTCGGGCATCAAGGGCGTGCAGGTCATGGACGACCAAGCCGATCATGGCGCTTCTGTCAGTTGACCTGTCACGGGATCCGTTCCGCTGTCGTCCGCGTCGGGGAGCTGACTTCTTAGGGCCGGCGAGTTCAGATTGCGGACTGCAGGACGGGGGGTGTTTTGTCAGCTCTACCAACGGGTCGAAAAAGAGGGGCAAGCATGGGGTGTGGGGTTCGACTGCGGCCGGAAAGCTTGTTGCTGGCTCTAACTTCTTCACTGCATTTCACTTCCTGGGGGGCGTTGATCGAGCAGTTCGGCCAAATGCAGGCTCCTGCGGTCCGGGTCCAACTGTTTGACCTGCATAGCGCAGCTGAAGCCGTCGGCAAGGATGGGAACGTCGGAAGCTGTTTTGGCCAAGGCGGGCGCCAGGGCTTGTTCGGCGACCTTCATGGAGATCTCGTAGTGGTTGGCTTCGAAACCGAAGTTGCCGGCGACTCCGCAGCAGCCGGTCGCTTCGTTCACGTTGGCGACGCCAAGGGCAGCCAAGGCCTTGCGTTGTATGGTAGCCCCGAAGGTGGAGTATTCGTGGCAGTGGGTTTGCACCGTGACGTCCATCGGCATGGCAGGTGGTGTCCAGCCGCCGTCGACCCATTCCTTGACGGCCTCGGCGAAGCTGCGGATCCTGTGGGAGACACGTTCGGCCGCTTCGGTGCCGAGAAGTTCGGGTGCGTCCTTTTTCAACGCCGCGGCGCAGCTCGGTTCAATCACCACGATGGGTGTGTCGGTCCCGTCGTCGAGCTTCGCGACCGCTTTGCCCATGAGTTTTCTGGCGGTGTCCAGCTGACCGGTGGATATCCACGTCAAACCGCAGCAGGCATCGGATTCGCAGCCGACAGTGCGTCCAGTGCTTTCCACGACGCGCGCTGCTGCCCCAGCTACTTCGGGCCTGAAACCCTTGGTGAACGAATCGACGAACAGCACAGCATCTGCGGGGTACGAGGGATTGACGTAGGGCGCCAGCTCCTTTCGGAGCATCGCCCGGGAGGCAAACTTCGGCATCTTCCGGTGCGTGGTGAGCCCACCAGCCGCGGCCACGACCTTGCCCAGCGGACTGGTCAGGGCCAGGTTCACCAGCGGGCTGATCAGAGTGGTCAGTTTCAGCCAGCGCGGCAACCAGCCGAGGGAGAAGTGCGACATCGGGCGGAGCTTGCCCTCGTAGTAGTGGGAGAAGAACTCCGACTTGTACGTGGCCATGTCCACGCCAGCGGGGCAATCGTTCGAGCATGCCTTGCAGGCCAGGCAGAGATCCAGTGTTTCCCGGACGTCCTTCGACTTCCAGCCTTCGTCGATGCCCTTGGCACCGCGGACCATGTCCTGCAGAGCACGGGAACGGCCGCGCGTTGAATCCTTTTCGTCCCCTGTGGCCCGGTAACTCGGGCACATGACGCCTCCGGCATCGGACCGACACCTGCCCACGCCAATGCAGGATTGGACAGCGTGAACCCACGGATCAGCCCCGGCAGCTGCGGCTTCGACCGGACGGAGCTCAAAGTGGGTTCGCCACTCGCGCTGGGGAATACCTTCGTGCGCCAAGTTGGCATCAATGGGGTCTGCATCTGTCATGGATCCTGGGTTCAGGATGCCGGCACGGTCCCAAAGTCCACGGTAGGTCTCAAATGCTGCGATCATCCTTGGGGAATACATGACAGGCAGAAACTCGGACCGGGCGCGTCCGTCGCCATGCTCACCAGACAATGAGCCACCGTGCCGCACTACGAGTTCAGCTGCGGTCCGGGTGAACTTGCGGAAGACGGCGCGGCCCTCCTCGCTACGCAGGTCATAAGTGATGCGGATGTGCATGCAGCCTGCACCAAAGTGCCCGTACATAATTCCGGTCAACCCGAACTCAGTCAAAAGGTCACGGAAATCGGACAGGTATGCGGCCAGGTTCTGCGGCGCAACAGCTGAGTCTTCCCAGCCTGCCTGTGATTCCCCGCCGCTTGCCGGCCGGGATGAAAGACCCGCCCCGTCTTCCCGGACCCGCCAGAGGGTAGCGCGCTGCACGAGGTCTGGAACCGCGCGCCCGTCCACCATCCGTCCGTTTGCGGCCAGCCGCTCAAGGAGCCGCGCCGCTTCCCCCGCTACCTGCTCAGGGTCGTCCCCGTCCAAGTCCACATAGAGAAATGCCTTGCCCTCGGGCAGGCCGAGCACGGAGTCAGCACCGCGGCGCAGCTTCATCGTGTCCACGATGGCCTCGTCGATGCCCTCGACGGCGGCAGGGGAAAATTCCAGGATGGTTTCGATGTCCTTGGCGGCGTCAACGACGTCGGCGTACCCGAGGCACACAAGGAGCGCGGTGGGTGCTTTGGGGACGAGCTTCATGCGGGCTCGGACGACGATCGCACAAGTGCCCTCGGTTCCCACGAGGGCACGGGCCACGTTGAAGTTATTTTCGGGAAGGAGGTTCGCCAGGTGGTAACCGGATACCTGGCGCTGGATACGGCCCAGCTCCACCCTGAAACTTGCCAGATTGTCCTGGGCGAGTTGCCTAAGCTCCTCCCCCAGCTCAAAGGCGCGGGAGACCGAGAACGTATCAGCCGGGTCAGTTGCACGCAGTCCGTTCGCTGTGGCGGTCAACTGTGCACCGTCGGACGTGACAACGTCGATCTCCAGCACATGATCAGAGGTGCGGCCGTAGCGCACGGAGTGATTACCGCAGGCGTCGTTCCCGAGAGAGCCGCCGATGGTGGCGCGGTTCTTTGACGAAGGATCCGGGGCGAACGTGAGTCTCCCGCCCGTGACCCTCTCGGTCTCAAGGGTGAGGTGGGAGAGGACGACGCCGGGGCCGACGTCGGCGGTTTTGCTCGCCTCATCGAGGCTGATGATGCGGTTCATGTAACGGGAGAAGTCCAGAACAATGCCGGGGCCGATGGCGTTGCCGGCCATGGAGGTCCCGCCGCCCCGGCTCACCAGCGGCGTGCCGGTTTCCCGACATGCGGCCATGGTTGTGACGACGTCCTGAACGCTTCGTGGGAAGACCACGGCAACAGGCGGAACCCGGTAATTGGACGCGTCATAGGAATATGCAGCAATGCGGTGGCCCGCTACTTCAGCCAGCACGCCCGCCGCTTCCAGCCGGGCAAGGACCGGTGCATTACCCGGTGTGGAGAGGACATCTTGAGTCATAACGTTATAGGGCTCCAGTTTCGGTCCCGGCGAGTGCCCGGTCATTATTCTTTGCAAGCTCGTTCCCTTGCCGGCGTTAGGGTTCACGACGGGATTACAGGCAACTCGAAGTGCGACAGGCGAGCGTCGCTGTAGTAAATGTGCTGGCGCCCGTTCTCCCATATGCTGCCCTTGCCATAGCGAGGTTGCCATCTTTTGCGACCTCGTTACGGAATCCGAGTTCAGTTGCATCCATGCCCTGCTCCTTCGCCCTCATGAAGTTCCCCCTCCCGGCGGACATGTGTCACGCTATGTCGACTGCCCCCAGCGACGCTATTGGAATTGCACCAACACCCTCACTCAAACTCTGGTGAAAGTCTTGGCGGTGGGTGAGCTGCATTTTTTTCGTGAGGACCCGGTAGTACAGGCGAGCAACGTCTACCCCAACGCAGCAAGAGGCACGACACGAGGGGATTTCGCTATTGCCCAATCGGTTGAGGGAGCGCAAAGTTGCATCACGGCTGCGTCCTTGTACCCCTCGTGATCTCTCGCCGCCGGCGATGAAACTCTTCCACGTCATCAAGTCGAAGGCACACAGAATCGATGTGCCGTTTCACCAAAAGGACTTTCTCGGTGGTATCCGCCTCTGCGATCTCGTCGAGAATGGCAAGCGTTGGGGGAAGCATCTTAAGCCTTCCGGCCGCTTCGTCCAGGAGGAGCTTTCGGACGGGGATCCAATCCGAAGATGTTGCTTCCGTCGTGACATGCCGGGGCTCCAGTTTCGGCCCTACGGCAGTCACAAAAAAGAACGTATCGAAACGTTTGGGAAAGCCCTCAGGTGTGATCCAGTTCGCCCACGGGACCAGAGCTTCCGGTTGCAGGACAACATCGCATTCCTCTGCCACTTCACGGATGGCGGCAGATAAGAGGCAAGCGGTAGTGTGACGCGCGTAAGTTGCATCGGTTCCGACGCTGGTCCGGCTCCACGCCTTTACCTGGGAATCCAATAGATCTCTGCTGAGCGCCGAAGGCGACGAGTCAACAGCGTCAACCCTGCCTCCTGGAAATGCGACCACACCGGCAGCAAAATCCATAGTGAGTGCCCTGCATTGGACAAACACTTCAACTCCATGGAACGAATCCCGCATCAGAACCACGCTTACCGCTCGCCGCGGAGCCGGTGGTACGTGTGAGACAATCTCCTCACCCGTAGTACCTCTCATCGATTTCTCCAACTTCATGGCGTAAACGCCGCCGAGCGGTACAGAAGGACAACCCAGAAGCCCTCTTGACAGACCTCGCTTCGCTGATTGACTATCTGAAGTCTGGTTTTCACAATCCCCCGGTCCGGCTTAGTCGCAGAGGGCCGGAGCTCGACTACTTCTTCCCTTACGGCAATTGTGTCGCCGATGCGTACAGGGGCAATGAGGTTCCAGTCATGAATGCCCAGAAATGCTATGGCCGAACGTTCCTTCCAGCCCATTCGCATTTCCAAGCCAAAAGCGATCGCAAGAGTCCCCGGACCATGGAAAACCCGTTCTCCAAACTGAGTACCACGGGCATACTCCTGGTTGGTGTGCAGGGGGTGCATATCCCCCGACCACGTCGCGAAGGCGACCAGATCCGTCTCTGTAATCGTTCGCCCCTGAGATGACCACGAATCTCCGGTTTGGAGATCCTCAAAGAATCGAGTTGTTGAAGGGATCAGACGATTCTCCGCTCCTGCATCCATCTTTGCTCCTGTTCGGTTACCGCCTAGGATTTTGAAGGCTCCCAGCCAGCTTCGAGTCGGTCCGCTTCAAAATTCCGGCCAGTGATCCCCTCATATGATGCTGAATCTCTCGGGACAATCCGGATTGGCTTCCCGGCAGAGAGTTCTTCAGATACGTGTGCGATAACGCCAGGGAGTGTCGAAAGCAGGGCAACGCCTGTTCCTTCTTCGGGTGTGAAGCCAAGCCCCAGCAGTATCGCGGCCATCACACCAACGTCATTTATCGGGATGTCCGACTTACCTGGGAGTTTCGTGAAGGCCCTGTGCACTGCCTCGTACACTTCAGCCGCCTGATCCCACAAGCCTTCCTGCAGAGCAATCGACCGGAGCCGTTCAGCGCGAGGATCAACAACCTTAAAAACAGGATGTCCCAAACCTGGGATGCGTTCCTTTGCTTCACGCATGCGGTTTACCTTTTGCTCGGCAAAAGCTTCGAGTGGGAGGCCGGATCCCAGAAACTCAGCATGCGTAGCGAGGATGAAGCGGCCGCTGTCCTCAGTCGCCAGCGTGTGCTTCCCGACAGATAGACAGGCAGCTGACATGCCGATAGCCATACTTGGATTGGCGGAGACGGCAAACCGCGCGGCCACTGTGCCGGGCTTTTCAAGACCATAATCCAGGATGCCGCTCAGGACTGCGTCCAGCGCCCGTATCTCATGGTCGGAGGGGATCCGACCGCGGATCACTAGAAATATGGCTGCCGTGAAGGGGATTTGCCCGATCAGGTCCTCAAGGTCGTAGCCGCGAACGTAAACATTCGTATCAGTGACGTGGCTAACAGAGGACGACCAATAAGCCCCGGACTGGTCTGCAGTATCGTTTTCCAATGTTTCTCCCGAACCGTCATATGTTTCAAAGGGGCCTGCGGTGCTAGGCAAGTTGACGAGCCAAGCTCCAAAGTATGTGGGCCGTGTTATTGAACTTTAGAATCCACCGAACCGTGCCGGCATTGGAGATTTTCCGAAGCCGCAGCGTCCAGGCGTAGAAATTACCGGTGCATCTTGGCTAGTGCGCCCGCGGACCGCTCAGGCGACATGTTTGGCGCCGGATCCCCCAGCGTATGGTCAGCTGGAGGACCCGGATAGGGCTGAAGCGCGTAGGTTCCTCGTGTGGATGCCTTCTCAGGAGAGGAGAGCCGCCCCTTGAACATTAGGACGATGAGGCGGGCCGGAATTGTTTCAACGGCAGGCACCCAACCCTGGTCAAAGTACAAAAAGCCGGCCGGGCCGGGTTCATCCCCATCCACCACCTGCGAGTCATAGGGTGGCCGGCAAAGATACCGAACCTGTAGTTCGACTCCTGTAGCTTCCACGATAACCTCGGCAAAAAGCCGTGAGGATGACAGTTTCACTCGGAAGATCCCCAACGTAGTTTGTAGGGCATGGGAAGCAAAAGCGTAATTATCACCGGATCCGGCTCCGGCATCGGCCGGGCCATTGCCCAGGCTTTCGTCGAAGCAGACTACGAAGTCTACGCGAGCGACGTTTCAGAGGAACGTCTAGCGGAGACCAGGCAAGAACTCGGTTCCCCGGACTCACTCCACACGAGGGTCGTAGATGTTAGCGACTACCACTCTGTGTCTGCCTTGGTGGACGAGGTTGTGGAGAAGACAGGCAAACTTGACGTTATGGTCAACAGCGCAGGTGTCTTCGACGGGTATGCCGACGTGCTGGAAACGACACCCGAGTTGTGGGCCAAAATTATTGGGGTCAACCTGACCGGAACGTTCTACGGCTGCCGCGCAGCAGCGCAGGTAATGACCAAGCAGAACTCCGGCCGCATCATTACAATCGGCTCCGTCGCCGGCCAAAGGGGTGCAGCAGACGGTATCTCCTACGTCGCATCCAAGGCGGGCATAGAGGGTCTTAATCGACGTCTCGCCATCGACGTTGCCCCTCACGGGGTAACGGCCAACGTTGTCGCCCCAGGAGTCATCAAGACAAACCTTCGTGCCACTTCCGAGGAAATTCTAGGTGATCTCGTCTCAACGCAGCAGCGGGGCATCGGAGTGTCTCCCGAAATCATGGACTTCCTCATTCCAGCAAAACGATCGGGCGAACCCTCAGAGGTGGCGAGCGTAGTACTGTTCCTCGCGTCCGACGCTGCTGGCTATGTGAACGGCCAGACTATCCAGGTCGATGGCGGCTGGAACGCGACGTAGTCCGGCCGAGAGCATGGCCCGCTAAGAACAGAAATCCGCCAACTCTCCGTTGGGGTCAACATGAAGTATCCGGAAGCCAGGATGATCTTGAGCTCCGAAGTGAAAGGTGTATAAGTGATCAAGACAGCATTGACGGAAGCCCTCGGCCTCCGATACCCCGTCTGCTCCGCCGGCATGGCGCGTGTCGCGCAGGCCGAACTCGTGACCGCGGTCAGTAACGCCGGCGGCTTGGGATGCCTGGGCGGCGTCAGCTTCATGCCGGATGACCTTCGCGCCGAAATCAAGAAGATCGAAGCTGGAACCGACAAGCCCTACGCAATTAACCTCCTTCTACCGGACTCGCTTACAACTGAAGACGAAGCACAGTGGGCGCCAGTGCGCGAACTGTGGCAATCGCTTTCGGGAGCGGACCAAGAAAAGATGGCAGGTGTAGAAGCGCTTTTGACGCCGGGGGCCGTAGCAGACCAGGTGCAGATCGTCCTGGACGCGGCACCTTCCGCGGTTGTTTTGACGTTCGCTACACCGGATTGGTTCATCAAAGAGTGTAAGGATCGCGGAATCACGGTGTTCTCGCTTGTCGGCTCAGTGGGCAAGGCACAGGAAGCTAGTGCAGCGGGTGTTGACTTTATTGTCGCTCAGGGCAGTGAGGCCGGCGGGCACACCGGATACGCATCCACTATGACCCTCGTCCCTGCCGTTATTGATGTGGTGGATCAGCCAGTCCTGGCCGCTGGCGGCATCGCCGATGGCCGCGGGCTGGCCGCCTCGCTCGCATTGGGCGCAGCAGGAGTCTGGGTGGGAACGCGCTTCATTGCCAGCCCCGAAGCTTACGGGCACGACAATTTCAAGAACCGAGTGGTGGGAGGATCCTTCAAGGACAGCACCATCACCTACTCATACAGCGGTAAGCGTATGCGTGCATTCGAGAACAAATGGACCTCGGAATGGGAATCTTCGGATAAAAAACCCGCAGGCTTCCCCGGACAATACGCCGTCGCCGGCACGCGCGTCGAAACAGGATATCTGGACGGAGACATGGACTTCGGGATGATGCCGGTGGGCCAGACCATGCAGCTTGTTCACGAAATTCTGCCTGCTGGTGAGATCGTCGAGAATATGGCATCAGATGCAGAAAAAATTCTCCGTCGACTTGCGACTGGAAACTAGCAAGCATCTCAATCGTCAAATCCAAGAGGCCCGTTGAGTCCGGCCAAACCGGCTCAACGGGCCAGTTGGAATTTTCCAACCATTAAATGAGAGTAGAGCGGATATGAATAAATCGTCGCCTGAGCTAACGGACTGTGTCTCCGCGCTGGAATACATCGCCGGTCAATACCCTGAGAAAACAGCGATTGTCGACGGCGACACCTTCACCAGTTATAAGGATCTCCAGGCATCGATCGAGCGCCGCTCAGCCGTACTGCTTGCGGCCGGCCTCAAGCCGGGTTATCGGGTTGCCCTCGTTGCAGAAAGCTCAGCCGATTATCTTTCCACAGCCCTCGCTGTATGGCGCAGCGGCGGCGTACTGGTTACTGTCTATCCTTCCAGTGGTCCAGAGGACCTGGAATATTCCATTGCCACGAGTGACCCTGCGCTGATAGTCATCTCCGAAAGCGTTGATCGTGCGCATATCGCCCCTGCAGCACGAAATGCCCCAATTGTGGATATCGTTGGCTTCCAGGTAACCGAGGTTCGGCACGACGCTCTACCCAACCCTGAGGGTCTTCGCGAACCCTTGTCCATGATCTGCTTCTCGTCAGGCACCACGAGCCGCCCGAAAGCGATCATGCTTTCGGCTGCAGCTGTATATAACTGCGCGAAAACGTACGGCGAAGTATGGCACCTTTCACCCGACGACAAGGCGATTATCTGTCTGCCGATGGCATGGCTCTATGGGCTTGCAAGCACATCTCTGGCCGTCCTGGTAAGCGGCGGGACAGTTGTGATAGTCCGGAGGGCTCGTCCAGACATGATTGCTCCCGCCATTGAGGAGCATTCCGCCACATTCCTCGCTGGTGTGACGGCGACTTTCGGAAAGCTGGCCCAGTACGCTGAACTCCGAGCCGGGGACAAGCCGGCATTCCCATCACTTCGACTGTGCATCTCGGGCGGTGAGCCCAGGAACGAAGCCGCATTCAGCCGCTGGCAAGCCCAGACTGGACTACCGGTCCTGGATGCGTATTGCGCCTCCGAATGCCTACCACTGGTTACTTACGACCCCGTCGCGAACCCAACTCCCCAACCCGGGTCGGCAGGCAAGCTTGTGCCGCGGTCGAAACTAAAAGTTCTCGACGCCGACGGAGCGGAAGTTCCAACCGGGCAGGTTGGGGAAGCCTACTCGACTGGACCGGGGCTGATGCTCGGCTACTGGCGTGACGAAGAACAAACGCGGACAGTCATCACTGAAGACGGCTGGTACCGCACAAAGGATCTTGTTCGGGTGGATGAGGACGGTTTCGTCTACGTCGTTGGGCGGCTCTCAGACGTCATCATCCGTGGCGGAACAAACATCTCGCCGGCGGAAGTTGAGCGTGTACTTCAGCAGCATGCCTCTGTTGGCGAAGTGGCAGTTGTTGGTCTTCCCGATGACGTGTACGGCCAGCGCGTGGTAGCCGCCGTCGTCCCCAGGGGCCTGGCGCCTCTTGACGAAGCCGAACTGAAGGAATTCGCCGCGGCCCGCCTGTCGTCGTACAAGGTCCCAAGCGAGTTCATCGCCGTCGACTCCCTGCCCGTGAATTCGACAACCGGCAAAGTCAACAGGCGGGACGTGGCCACGCTGTTGACAACGGAAATGAGCCAGGGCCGGGCATAAGAGCCAGCTTCATACACCGACAATTCACGATTCGGCACCCCTCATACGTGTTGCATCAAGACGAAGTTAGGACATGACGAAATGAACCTCGACAAGGCCGGTGTGGTCGTTGTAGGCGGCGGAATAGTGGGCGTATCAACCGCCTATTTTCTTGCTTCAAAAGGGCACGATGTTGTGCTTCTCGAGCAGCGGGAACTCGGTCACGGGGCTTCCGGGCGAAATCTCGGATTCCTTCATATGCAGAATCGCCACGGAGACTACGCGGTCGAACTGACCCGTGCAGGTAGGGCCCTGTACGACGACTTTGCAGATATCCTCGGGCCATCTTTCGAATATAGAAGCAACGGCGCCATGACGTTCTTCTACACGGATGATCAGCGGCGGGTCTACAAGGAATTTGTGGAAGCCCGGATCGCTGACGGATTCAAAGCCGAACTCCTGGACGACCAGGCCGCTCACGAAGCCGCCCCGATATTGCCGCCCGACGTTATTGGGGCAACGTTCAGCCCGGAAGATGGCCAAATTCGGACGCCGAAGTTTGTCCTCGCCTTGGCGCAGGAATGCCGAAGGCTGGGAGTTCGAATCCATGAAAACACGCCGGTCCTCGGACTCCTGCGGAATGGCTCGAAGGTAGTCGGAGTACGGACAGTCGGCGGCAACGTTTCGGCGGATAAGGTCGTTTGGGCGGGTGGTGTCTGGTCTACGATGCTCGAAACAGAGGGCGTAACGGTACCCATCAAGCCACACAGGCTGGGGGCTGTACTTCTGGCTCCTGTAGAGGAGAAGCTCGATAAAATCCTGAATGGACCGCTGGCTGCGAAGCAATACGCGCACATTCGGAACCTCCCCAGTTACAGGGATGAGTACTTCACCTCCCCTTCAGAGGACCAGTCAACGGGTCTCGAGCACATGGAGTGTGTGGCCAAGACCGAGGACGGGAACCTGTTCATAGGCTGCCCGATGGACTACCCCGACCAACTCGACGACAGGTTGCCTGCCGCCGGTCTCAAGCTGGCCATTGATTCATTGCTCAAGACTTTCCCCAACTACAGGTCCCTTGGCATTGAACGTGCCTGGGCCGGCCTCGTCCCCGCCACAGCTGACTCCCTCCCGATCGTTGACGAGGTGGAGGAACTTCCCGGGCTGGTTCTGGCCACCGGGCACGTCTACGGCAACTTGGCCGGCCCGATCACGGGAAAGCTGGTGGCCGAACTGATCTCAGGCGACCGCCTCAGCCACTCCCTCGAGGAACTTTCCCTGTACCGGCCGTCCCTGACCACCCCGGTAGACGGAGTCATTCGCTATTAGCTCTGGCACCCACCCCGCCACCAGAGCACCAGAAACTATACGGAAGTGAATCAAACATTGACTACTCACCTACTCGGCACGACCAATCAGTCAGCCGTGCGCTACCTGGAAGAGCTGGATCTCGGACAGCAGTGGACCTCCGCAGGAAGAACCGTCACGGAGTTCGATGTCGTAACCTTCGCCACATGGTCCGGAGACATGCACCCGCTGCACACCAACGAGGAGTACGCCAAAACTACAGAATTTGGCACCAGGCTCTTTCATGGTCCCGGCGCACTTTCAATTGCCTTTGGGCTGGAAATGGCACTGGGATGGAAGAACGGTTCAGCAATCGCCTTTCTGGGGATCGACAACTGGAACCTCCGTGCCCCTATCCGTATTGGCGACACCATCAGTGTTCGCGAAGAAGTGATTGGCATCAAGCCGTCTGCCAGCAAGCCCGACCGGGGAGTTGTGACTACCCGGGTTCAAATTCTGAATCAGGACGGCGTGATCTGCCAGGAAGGCGACTGGATCGTCCTTCTTTCCCGTCGCCCGGTCTAGGCTCAGTTCACGAACCTCAAAATTCATCAAGGCGGTTTCCGTTGCCTGAAAAAGAAAGTTGCTCGTAGTGTCTCTTCATCTACCAGAGGGCAAACGCCTGGCCGTTTCTCTAAGCCCCGATTTTGACGCCCAGAGCGTATGGCTAGGCACTTTTCGCTCAACGTCCCAGTCTTTGATGTCCAGAGGAGAATTTGGTGCCCTGGTCGGTGCCCCTCGACTTCTCGATGTCTTCAGGCGCTACGGAATCACTACGACATGGTGTGTGCCTACACACACGATGCAAACTTTCCGCAGCTCAGTGGAAGCCATTGTCGAGTCCGGCCATGAAATCGGCGCTCACGGCGTCTACCACGAATATGTTCCTTCACTCGATCGGGCCGAGGAAGAACGGCTGCTGGAACTGCAAATAGCCCAGCACGAAAAGCTCCTGGGCAAACGTCCGTGGGGATACCGCTCACCGGCACTGGACGTTACCGACAACACCCTCGATCTCCTTGCGAAATTCGAGTTTGACTGGGATTCGTCCCTAATGGGCCGAGACTTCGAGCCCTACCGGCCGCGAATGGTCGTCGGTGTTAGCGAGGAAGAGGGAAACACCTTCGGTCCGGAGAGCAGCGTGCTTGAGTTCCCCGTGTCTTGGTTCCTCGACGATTTCCCGGAACTTGAATCCTTTAAGGGCAGCCCGCTTATGCAGAGCAACGAGACTGTTCTGGCTCGCTGGATTGACAGTTTCAATTTCGCATACGAGCGATGCGCCGGGGGCGCAATGACCTGGACACTGCACCCGCAGACCATTGGACGAGCGCACAACCTAGTAATGCTCGAAAAGTTCCTCGACCACGTCACTTCATTCGAAGGTGTATGGTTTCCCACTCTTTCCGAGCTCTTCAACTGCTGGCAAGACGACACTACGCCAGTGGCGGCGTCCTCCCCCGCTGTTTCCAAGCCCGCTCAGGATGACCTCGGTCCGCTGGATAGGATGCTCCCGTGATCAGAATGCTTCTCATAGGTCCCCCCGGAGCTGGCAAAGGTACTCAAGCAACGTACATTGCAAAGCGGTTCGGGATCGTCAGCATTTCAACCGGCGACATCTTCCGCGAAAACGTCAAAAACGAGACACGGTTGGGACAAACCGCCAAATCATATCTGGATGCAGGGCAATTTGTACCGGATGCGGTGACGAACGCTATGGTTCGTGAGCGCCTGGAACAAAACGACGTGGACAACGGATTTCTTTTGGATGGATATCCCCGCACTCTAGGTCAGGTTGACTATCTCGACGAGATCCTTGCAGCCAAGGGTTACGAACTCGACCTCGTACTGCAGCTCACAGCTGAAACAGAAGAGCTGGTCCAGCGCTTGCTCCTGCGGGCCGAACGCCAAAACCGCTCGGACGACACCGCGGAAGTCATAAGAAGCAGGATGGAACTGTATTTCGAGCAAACAACCGCCGTTACGTCCCGGTACAACGAGCGCGGCATCGTTACGGAGGTGGAGGGGCTCGGCAGTATCTCGGAAGTATCCGGCAGGGTTTCGACCACACTGGATCTTATGCTCGGATGGTCGTCAGGGCAGACCACCGTAGCGGCCGGTCGCGGCCTCGAGCGGACGCTGCTGGTCTAGTTGCCACCCCATTTCGCAAAAAATTGGGGACCTACTCTCCGTGAGACAGCCCCTCCTCCCGGAATCAACCGGGAGGAGGGGCCTTTTCCGGCCCAACCGGCCTGGACGGAGAGCATGTGAATGGAGATTGGCGTTGAGGCGTCACCAAACGCGGCTGTGCCAGAGTCTGTGATCTCTGGTGCCTACCTCCCGGAACCAACGAGTCGGAAGTGCGTAGTTCAGGATCCAGCGCGATAGCGCGTAAGCATGAGGGCTACGGCTTCGTCCACAATCGTGGTGTCGGTGGGATCGGGCGGGACAAAGTCGGTTCGCACGAGTTGAGGCCACAGGAGTTGGCCACAAATCATGCCGAGGAACTGTTCGGCTACTGCGGATGCCGGCTGCCTCTGTCCGTCGGCCGACCGGAAGTCGAGTGTGCCAGCCCGCGCTTCGGCGTCGAGGTAATCGCGCAGGCGCTCGAAGAAGGGACCGCGGTCGATGGCGAAGCCGGTGCCGACGATGTCGGCAAGCTCCGGCATCTGGGGAAGTTCAGTGATGATGAGACGGCACAGCGCCGCGGTGCCGGTCCGCGAGATCAAGCACGCGTAGTCGCGGCCGATGTGGTCCAGACCGTACTCGGGATCACCGGGAGGAGGCGGTTCGGCGTACTCTACATCCAACTGCCACTGCTCGGAGCTGACGGCCGCGAACAGCTCAGCCTTGGAAGGGTACCGCTTGAAGAGGGTGCCGGTGGAGACGCGGGCCTCCCCGGCGATCTGGGCCAGGGAGGTTTTGTCGTACCCTTTGGCGAGAAAGAGGTCGCGGGCGGCGCGAATAATGCGCGCGCGATTCTCCGCTTTGATCTGCGCGTGATAGCCGGCCTTGCACAAGTCGCCACCGGCTTCCGCTTGATCACGGTCCGCTTCCGTCATTCCCACGCCCTCCCCCGCATCTCAACCACATTCCAACTTTCAGAGGACGGTCTGACCACCGTCCAGGATAAGATCCTGACCCACTGCGAAGGCGGAGACATCCGAGGCCAGGTAAACGACTGCCTCCGCGACCTCTTCAGGCCTCCCCATGCGGCCCAGCGGGATTCCGGAGCTGATCGCCTCCAAAACCGCTGTCTGATGCGCTGGATCCTCGATGCCAAGTTTAGAGTACAGCGGGGTGTCCACGGGCCCGGGACTGACCGCGTTGAACCGGATGCCGTGTGACCTGAGCAGGTCCGCGTTCCACGACCGCATGAGGGAGGCCACTGCCGCCTTGGTCGCGGCATAGGCGTTCGACTGGCCATAGCCGCCATGAGCACTGTTGGAGGCGTTAAGGATGACCGAGGAAGGGTTGGCCAGCACCGGCACCAGGGCCTGCGTCAGAAAGAAAACACTTTTGACGTTGATATCGAAGAGCCGTCCGAAACTATCCTCCGTATGGTCCTCAAACGGCCGCCAGTCAGAGACGCCGGCGTTCAAGAAGGCAACGTCGAGCTCGCCGAAGTGCTCACGGACACGCTCGGCCAGGCTTCGCTGCGCGTCAATATCGCGCGCATCGGCCTGCACCACAGGAACCTTCTCCCCTAGGATCTGCCGCGCTCTTTCGATGCTGGCTGGGGTTACACCCGTGACCAGCACATCGGCTCCCTCCGCAACGAAACGCTGCGCGGTCTCCAGACCGATCCCACTCGTGCCACCGGTGATGAGGGCGCGCTTGCCAGCAAGACGATTCATGTTGATTACTTTCCGCTGATATTAGGTAAGTCGAACGACTTATCTAAAAATTAGCTGTTCACCTGCCGCCAAGTCAAGTTAGTCCACTTACCATTCTGGTTGTGGCTGTCTTGTACCCACCCACAGGTTTGAGGGGGCGCACCGGCGGGTTCGATACCTCGGAGATTGAAGACGTCGACCACACGGGCGGTGGGCTCGTAGGGCACTGAGCGCCGAGGCACTTCTCGGTAAGGCCCAGGACTTCCTCAGGGTGGTCTTCGCTGGCGAGGATGACGAAGGACGCGGCGGCTGGCCCCCTATCTTCTCGGCGTCGGGAGGCGTGCTGCCGAGCATCGGCGCGGTCGCAGGTTGAATGTCACTTGTTTGATTCCGAGTTCTGTCAGGCGGCGTCGACCGGTTCGTGAGGTGCACCAAAGTGATGTCCCAGAGCGACCGGCGGCGCAGCTGCCTGCCTCACGTCCTAAAGCCGTAGACGTGGATCAACAACGCTGCAAATTAGCGTTTGACCCGGTCGTAGACGCCATTCATCTGCCAGGTGCATGAACTACGCCGGCTCGTTCGGCGGATGGCCTCGAGTAGGGCAGGACATCGCTTGCTTCGACGTCCGATGGCCTACGGCTTCGTCCAGTGTCGCCCGACGACTTGGGCCGCGGCTGCTGAATCCGTCCAAGCTCAAGGGCTGTCAGTGCCAAGAAGACGGAAGAAACGGCACCAGGTTCCCTCAAATTGATGCCCAGGATTTCTTCAGCTTTGGCTATCCGGTAGCGCAAAGAGTTGTGGTGGATTTCCAGAAAGTCAGCCGCGGCATTGATGTTTTGAGCATGTTCAAAGTAGGTCTGAAGACCCTCAACAAGCAGTTCGCGTCCCTCCAGGGGCTTCAGGAACTCCTGGGCCCATTTGATCATCTTGTCGAAACCCACGTCAGCGAAAAGCCTCGTTGCGTAGTTGAAGTCTTCGTAGGCCATAACTTTTGGACCCCGCGAATTGCGGCGAAGGGTCCGAACCGCCAGCTGCGCATCCTGGTAAGAGTCCAGAATGTCTCCTAAACCGTGCACACTGCGGCCGATTCCAATGAGGGCGCCCGGGAGTTTCGAGCCTTCCGCCACGATCACACGCCGGAAGGCCTGAACGCTGCACTGCGCCGCTATGGTTAATGTCTTGTCCTTGGCGGTCATGAGGTACGCGATGGACTGCGACTCCAGCGCTTTGCCCAAAATTTCCGACAGATCCTCTATCGCTGGCAATGATCGCGATGCAACTGCAGGACGAATCGGCCGAAAAACAATGGTCCGCAACTCGTCCGCAAAAGATAGACCGAAAGCCGTGATCCGGGCAGCCAGTTCGGGATTGTGAGGCTCTCGGCGCAATGCCAGCGCTTCCTCAAGCACTGCAGTGCGTATGGCTCGTTCTTGCTGTCGGGCTGCCACGGCCATTCGCTGGCTGGCCTCCACCAGGGTTGCCGCCACGTGAGCCGCGGAGGTTGAATGGCTATCCGGAAAATTCGCCCGCCGGGCTGTGATGACGAGCCAACCGAAATGCGAGTCAGCCTCGTCAGGAGCCGAAATTCTGGCTGCCACCCCCCGCCATCCGTCCACGTCCACGTTCTGGGAGTCGGCCGAGGTGCGGCCGATCTCTTCAAACAGAAGCGACATAGGTGTGGGACCGGTGGCATGGACAGTCTTACCGAATCTGTCGATCAGGACTGCGGTGGAATTACACACGTGCGCCAAGCGGGATAGTAGCGCCGGAATCGGCTCAGTTTCCGTCATCGCCTGACTGAGGGCCCTCTGCAAGGAAGCCAACCTACGGGAAACGGACTCCTCAGGCATCTGCATCGATCGGGAAAATGACATCACGACGTCAGCGACGTTCAGGGCTGGATCAACGGCGATGACAACGTGCTGCTCCCCGACGGCTTCGATCCCTTCAGAAAGGGATGACTCGGACGCCGTAACGAAGATTACTCGTCCCAGCCCGTGGTGGGTGGCCGCAGCCAGGTCTCTAAAGCTTTCGGCACCTGGGCATATGACAACCACATCGATGTCGGCTGGTAAGTCTTCCGGCTTCAGCAAAACAACAGCGCCGCGAACCTGCCTGGACTGCTGGGAAGGGGCCCCCGCGACGAGCTTCGCAGCAGGACCCAAGTCGGCGAGAACAGCTCCAAGTGGTATGGAGGTGGGATCATCTATCATAGGGAACTCTTTCGGGAAGAGACCGGGACGGGCGGCTGGCCTCGCCTACCGCTTTCGCCCAGACTAGACCAGAAATTTAGCCCTCCCCCTGTGAGAATTCTAATGCTCTTCGAGGAACGTTGGACAAGAAACAATTACACCAGTGCTGGTGGGCTCCTAACGTCGCAGGTAGAGACTCGAACACCCTACGGCTGGCATATGGGGCCTGCTTGCTTTCTCTGGCGTGTAGGTCATGTTGCATGGGCTTGACCTCTGGAAAATCAAGCGTCAAGGACTTCTCACCCTGCTATCGGATTCGTCTATCTGGAAGACTAACGAAGAGGGCCACAGGACAGCCCCGAGGAAGAAGGTATCTTGCCATGAGCGCTGACACACTTGCGACAGGTGACATTGTCGTCATAGGAGCAGGAATTGTGGGGCTTTGCACCGCTTGGGAGCTGCGCAAGCGGGGATTCGACGTCGTCGTCGTGGAGCAGCGGTTTCCTACCTACGGTGCTTCCGGACGAAACCCGGGCTCCCTTTGGCTGCAGACGCGGCGCACAGGGGACGAACTGTCACTCGCTAAAGCCGGCAAGGAAAAGTACCAGGACTACTTAAGCGAACTTGGCGACGTGTTTGACTATCGCAATCAAGGCGGCCTTTTTTTCTTCGAAAGTGAAGCACAGGGCCGAGTTCTTGAAGACTATGCTGCCGACCGCCGGGCAGCTGGCCTGGATGCAACCCTGATCAGTCGGGAGGAGGCTCAGAAGCACTGCTCCATCCTTCCGGAGGGTGCTCTCGGAGCCGTCTTTTGCGCCGATGATGCCCAGATAGATGGTGTGCAGTTCGTCAACGCTCTGGCTAGCGCCTGTGTGCGGGCCGGCATCCGCACTTTTGAAAACACCTCTGTTCTTTCGACCCTGCGAAATGGCGAAACCGTAACAGGGGTCCGCACTGTCCGGGGCGAAATTCACGCATCAGGCGTGATGTGGGCAACGGGCGCTTGGTCAACCAACCTCCGGGCCGAGGGGATCGATGTTCCGATCGGCACCGCCAGAGTAGGCCAGATGCTGACTCAGCCCGTAGACACGCACTTGAACGCCATAATGCATGGACCCAGGGGAGTTTACGGATGCGGGGCGCTTACTGACCTTCCAACTTATGACGCCGCGGTTTTTCCTCGCCCAAGCAGCTCCAGTGCTGGAAAGGGCCCGGGCGGGACGTCTGGGTCCTCGTTCGTTGACTATGACGACTCGATCGCCCAAAACCGCGGAGGGTCAATATTCATTGGCAACAGTTTTGACGGACGGGGCTCCCTCAATCCCCACATCAGCATTAACGCTACAAACGCGATGGTTTCCACAACCTTGGACAGATACTCAACCCTGGCTGAATACGGCGTCACCGGTCTTTGGGCCGGTCTCGGAAGCGAAACAAGTGACAACCTGCCCATCGTCGATCGCGCTGACGGCGCCTATATCAATGTCGGTCACGCATGGGGCATCGCAAGCGGGCCCATCTGCGGCCAGGTAATGGCGGAGGTCATCGCAGGGGAGGCCAGCGTCTTTGCTGGTGCCTTGAAAATGAACCGGCCGGCCCTGAGAGTCGCGGGAGAGTAGCCTTCCAGTACTCGATTCCCTGTCAGAAGCCTTAGCGGCTGGCTCAGTGGTCCTGACCTTTGGCCTAAGAACCAAATCATTGACCACCCTTTCGGAATCCTTCTAGTGTTCAGCCCTTCGACGCTCCATTAGCGTCTATTGCATGAGTCGGCCCGGCACATGGATAGCCATAAAAACGCCATGCACCACCTGAATGTTGCGTCTACGACCTGCCGACCAACTCGTCCGCGACCGCGGGAAGAACATAAATGGAAGAATCGCCGATCAGAGACGGCCGACTTCTCAGACAGGAGATTCCTATGACCAAGGCGTCACTAAAGGTAGCCACCGTTCAATTCGAGCTTCGGCCGGAGACGACCCTCCAGCAATATCTGGATCATATGGAGGGGCTAGTAAAGCGCGCTGCGGAGCAACAGGCCGAACTCGTGCTTTTCCCCGAGCTCGCAAGTACGGGGCTTCTCGGAGCTGTCACCGATCATGAAGTCACAACCGCCACAATCACATCGGACTATTGGAAGTTCCTACCGGAGTTCACGGATGACGTCGTTGAGGGCATGCGCAGGATGGCCCGGGATTACAACATCGTGGTTGCTGGTGGAAGCCACAACCGGGTCGCCGAAGACGGCTCGCTGCGCAATACCGCGTACATCGCGCACCCGGACGGTCGCATCGAATCCCAGGACAAAATCCACCTCACACCTCAGGAGCATGCTCTCGGCGCCCGCGGTGGCGATGAACTCCTAGTGACAAAGATTGGGCCGTTTACTGTTGGCCTCCTGATCTGCGCGGACATCCAGTTCCCTGAGCTCTCACGCTATCTTGTCCACAAAGGCGTCGACATGATCCTTTGCCCTTCCCTCACCTGGAACCGGCGGGGCGTCCACCGTGTACGTACCGGATGTCAGGCGCGTGCTATTGAGAACCAACTGTACGTCGTGATGTCTCCGCTGTTCGGCACAAGCGGCATTCCGACCGATTCCCCGATGTTCGCTGTGGGCAAGGCCCTTATCGCCGGGCCCGTGGACAAGACAGTGGGAGTCAACGACGGGATCCTGGCCACCACAGCATCAGCCGACGAAGAATTGCTGGTCGCCGACTTGGACCATGACCTGTTGGTTGCCTCACGGGCGAAACCCGAAGCACCCGGCTTGGCACTTCGTAGGCTGGATCTGTACGCCAAGCTCCAGGCAGAAATGGGAGCCTGATGTCGCTGTACCAGCATCGTGTGAGGAACCACGAGGTGGACTCCCAGGGGTTTCTCTTTAACAGCCGCTATCTCGAGGTCGCCGACGTAGCAATGACGGAGTTCTTCCGCAGCATTGGTTGGCCCTACCCGAAGCTGGTCGCTGGAGGGACGGATCCCTCGGTTGTCAGTGCAGTTCTTTCTTTCAAATCCCCCGCCTACTTCGACGACATTCTCAACGTTGACGTCAAGTGCCGAAACGTCGGGAATTCCAGCTTCGCGATCGACGTATCAATTGCTCGTGGTGGAACGGAGGTGGCGAACGTCGAACTGGTATACGTTAACGTCGACGCAGCTCAGGCCCGTTCTCGACCACTTCCGGAAGCCGTCGCGCTGGCACTCCATGGCGCCTTGCAGGGCTGATCCACGTCTCTGACCTAAATTTCTCCACCCTTTTTATCAATCCAACACAGCCAGATACTCCGTCTCGACACGACGAGCTGGCCATCGAAGCACGAACTACAGCGTTAGGAGCCCTCCATGGCAATCTCTTTGAACCACAAACCCGCAATTGATCCAAAGAACGTGAACGACTTTGGTCCGGCAAAGATCGAACATCGAACGGCCGGCAGCCAGCTCCAGCAGCTTGGAACATACATCATGACCTTTGAGGAAAACGGCTTCAGCGATCCCTGGACCGTTCAGTACGAGGAAACAATCTATGTCATCGAGGGCCAGGCTCGGCTGGTCATAATCAATGGTGAACACAAGGACACCCTGACCGGCGATGCCGACGAATTGCTCGTTCTTCCCAAGGGAACCACTGTCCAGTACAGTGCTACCCCCGGCACCCGGCTCCTTCTGTCCATCAGCCCCGTCCACTGGCGCGACGCAGTCGTTTAGACTGAATCCCGATGATGGAAGATACATCCAATACAGGTCTGGCCGCGATCAATAGGGGAACGTCTCCCCGGGCTGGGACACCAGCGTCTAACACTCCCTGGGGACTGTTAGAAGAAGGGCAAGACGTGGTTCTCGAAAATGGGAATCACCGTTTTGCTGGAAAAGTAGATGCATTGAGTTTGGACCGGAATATCATCTGGGTTACATCATGTGTTGGGGAACGGCGCCTCTTCCATGTAGCTGACGGTTACGAAGTGTCTCTTTAACATCGCTGCTGAGCATCGGACAACGGCTCAGGGATGACGGTGATGTGTTTGTGTATGTCATCATCCTCAAGGGTCCCGTCATATTGCCTAAGACGGGATCCTGCCGTCCTACCCCTGTACCTCTACCGAACCTTTGCAACTGCATCCATCGCCCATCCCTGTGGCATTCTCCCGGGCTATGCACAACGTTCCTTAGGAAATACGCACCGGACCGCCGACGCGGATTCTTCGTACGACTCGTGAGATCCACCTATCTAGGCTTCGCTCTGGGAGCTGGTCTCGTCTTGTTTCTGTCTTGCACGTGCCCCTCGGAGAGCGGCCGATACAGTCATTCGGCCGGCACTCTCCCCCTTCCAGCTACGGTCGTTTGCAAAATGGAGCATGGAATGTCCAATGGAGAGGTCCACTGGCGGATCATCTTCTTTAAGGACGCGAAACAGCCGGCGTGACTCCGCGGGCACTGCGCCGCCTAGCCGACGCAGTGCCCTTGGACGTCACCTAGTGTTCCGTGTTAATGAGGTTCTTTTGCTCAAGGAATCCCTGGCCCTGATCGGCAACGAAAAGTACGATTACGACTACCCTCTGGTGCAACAGGGGGTGTGCTGGCGGACCGGTTCCCGAAACGCTGGATCGTACAGTTCACCTACATCAGCTGGACGGCGCTGACCGGCCTCCTCGCCGCCCTCACCCTCTCGCACACAGTCCAGATCTGGCAGGTACAGCTGATCGCCGCCGGATTGGGCATCGCGAACGCACTGGGCTGGCCCGCCGAGCAGGCATTCGTCGCGGAAATGGTCGGACCCGACCACCTGCGCCACGCGATCAGCATCAACGCCTCCGTGGTTCAGCTCGCGGGGCTGCTCGGCCCCGCACTCGGGGGGCTCGTCATAGTCGCAGTCGGTCCGGGCGGGTCTTTCCTCATCGCCGCGATCGGCCACATGGTGCCCCTGGTCGCGGCGGCGCTGTTACGCGCCCGGGAACTACACACGCTGCCGACCGTGCCGGCGAATCGGGGCCAACTACGCGCCGGGCTGCGCTTTGCCGTAGGCCGGCCCGACGTGCTCTGGCCCACGATCCTGATCGGCGTGTTCGCAATATTCACCGGCAACCTCTCCGTGACACTGGCCGTGTACGCCAAATCCGTTTTCGACTCGGGCCCAGGCGGGTACGGGCTACTGAGCGCGATGGTGGCCGCCGGTTCGCTGCTTGGCGCCCTCATCTCCTTGCGCCTGCATCGCACGCGGCTCCGCACCCTGGTGCTGTTCGCAGCGCTGCTCTCAACGCTCTATCTCCTCTGCGCCGCCGCACTGTCTCAGCCCGTCTTCTGCGCTCTGCTGGTCGGCGTAGGCATAAGCACCCTGCTGTTGCAGACATTGGGAAACGCAACTGTCCAGTCTGCTGCCCACGGCAGCATCCGGGGGCGGGTCGCGAGCATCTATTTACTGGCCTATTCCGGGGGAATGGCTCTCGGCGGCCCCCTCGTGGGCACCATAGACCAGTACCTCGGCCCCCAAACCGGCATGCTGGTCGGCGGAGCACTGCCCGGCGCCGTGACCCTGCTAATCGCTGCCCGGCTCAGAATGAACCTAAAACGCATACCCAGCCAGCCAGCGCCACCGCTGCCTGCTTCTCCTGCGGAAGAAGCAGCGCGTCACGGTGTCCCTCGCCGAGGCGAAGGCCGGGCCCTCGGCGAATGACTCCCATATTTGGCAGCGCGAGTTGAACACTAACCCGCTGCCTGGAACCCAAACCGAAAACATGCCGCAGGACAGCGTCGTCGTGCACAGCATGGACCGACTCGCGCGCAACCTCGATGACCTGCGCACGCTGGTCCTACGCCTCAACCCGAAAGGGCGTGCCGGTGGAGTTCGTCAAGGAGCAACTGCTCTTCACCGGCGAGGACTCCCCTGTCTCAGGCAGAGGCTACTCCCGGCTCACGAATAACCATGCATGCCAGTTAAAGCCTTCGGGGGAACGGGTCGCCGCGGCTGCGGGATTCCGGCAGGGACTGGCCGCCGGAGCCGGGGTGTCGATGTCGTCCTGCTGTAGCCAGCGCACAGACTCGTAGCTTAAGGATTCGGTCTCACGCCACGGCTGCTGGTGGGCGTACGTGAAATCCTCGACGTCGTCATGGTGGTTGTGCGTTATCTCGATGCTCAAACCCGCCCTGCAGACACGGCTCCACGACGCAGCCCCAGGTGCCGCGTCCTTGGCATCCTCGTTGAATCACTCAGCCCTGAACGTGGCCAACGCCTTGGGCGCTTTCCTGGGCGGGACAATGATCGAGTGGGGCTAGGGATACACCGCCCCGCCCTCGTCGGTGCGGTACTGTCGATGCTTGGCCTCGCAGTTGCAGTCATCAGTGGCGCGCTTGAGCGTAGGAGACCACTGGCCAGCTAATGTCTAGGCCTGTTCGAGCCGCACGCGCTCGAGGTCCGGCTCCACGTAGATAACCCGCGCGACTGGAACAGCCGTGCGGATCCGCCGTTCGGCGTCGTCGATGGCTTGGCGATCTACCTGCCGGTGTCAGCAGCGCCGATACTGATCTTTGCCGCTACCAACAGTTCCGATCAGCCGTGACTCTTGTCCGAGATCGCGCATCGTCGTGTAGGCGTCGAGTGTGCCCTGGATGCAGCTGTCGAACCACCCTCCCGTGTTCAGACTCGGGATGGTGACCTGGTCGTGGCGGCCTGCGATGCGCATGTGCTGCGTCGCCTCGACGTCGGTGGCCGGATCCAGATCGATCATGACCGGTATTCCGTGGTGATTTAAGACGGGCAACTCGGTTACCGGTAGCCCCCAGTAGCCGTCCTTCGAGGTTGTCGAGATCTTTGATGAGCGCAGCCGAGCGATTGGCCATCTCCTCCTGCGTCAGACCTTGACGTGACAACCAGTCGAACGCCGCAGCCATAGCCCATCCTACGATCACCGAAAACTGCGTAGCGCCACCCCGGGCGACGAGGGCTTCGCTCGGTTCAGCCCAGGTCATCAACGGCGTGATCGCCTTCAACGCGGGTGGCTGCTCGATCGCTGCCCGCCACTGTGTGTGGCCGCAGTAGCTGCCGCCGAGCATACCGACGCGACCGTTCGAGCCGCGAAGCTCCGCGGCCCACGCGATCGCGTCAGCGCCATCGTGACCCTCGTGGCGCAGGGGCTCCCAGGCGCCGTCGGACGCATAGCGTCCCCGCACGTCTTGGATCACCATCATGAAGCCCTGGCGGGCAACCTCGGTCGGCGAGAAACCGTTCCACAGGTCGTCAGCTGCGCCGGACTTGTTGTACGGCGTGCGGACGACCAGAGCCGGCCACGGCCCGTCTCCCGAAGGTCGGTACACATCCGCCCGGAGGATAACACCGTCGCGCATCCGCGCGGGAACGTCGAACTCGACGATCACGGACGGCTGGGCGGTCACTGACGAGATCACGGCGACACTTTCTTCGTTCATGCTCGGCTTTCGATCGTGTGCGCTCCGGCCCTGGCTCCGTTTGGATGAGGGCTCGGCTCGTGCGGCTCGTCGAATGAACCGACGAGCTCGAGTGCGCGTGCTCGATCGCCTGTTTCGATTGCAACCGCCAGATCTCGGATTCGTCCGTACAGCACGCCGGACTGCCCACGGGAGATCAGGGCGCTGCACGTTCTCGCTCGCGCCTCTTGGACGAGAGTTAACATGGCTGCGGGGGTCATGGCCTCAGCGGTCCGGGGCGCCAGCTCGAGAACAGCCGCCCTGAGCGCGGTGACGCCGTCGACATCGGCGACTCCCGCAATGCCCCGGGAAAGCGGAAGCGCCAACGCTTGAGAGTGAGGAACAGGTTGGGCGAACACCTCGGTCACAGCTTGATGTTCAAGTGTTCGGAGCACCTCGTCAGCCCGCTTGCTGCGGTCACCGGTCGCATCCGCAGCAAGCCGTGTCATTGCCCGACGGGTTGATCGGCGGTCTCGTTGCAACTCAGCATCGGCGCTCAACGACGCCGAAATGAGTCGGCGGGTGTACGGCTGAGAAGGCTCGTCGGTCACTCCCGCGGCGTCGCCCTGCTCGATGAGTTTGCCGTGTTCGAGTACAGCGATGCGCGTGCTCATGTGTCGCACGACAGAAAGGTCGTGCGTGATGAACAGGTAGGCCACTCCGCGCTCGCGTTGTAGTTCCAGGAGCAGGTTGAGGATCTGAGCTTGCACCGACAGGTCGAGTGCGGAGACCGACTCGTCACAGACGACGAGCCTCGGCTCGGGGAGGAGCGCTCGCGCGATCGAAATGCGCTGTCGCTGTCCACCAGAGAATTGAGCGGGGAACTTCGACAGCGCCGAGCTATCGAGGCCGACACGATCCAGCATGGCGACGACCCGAGCCCGCTTCTCCCCCCGCGACATCGGCGGCGAATTCGCCAACGTCTCGCCCATGCTCTGTTCGATTGTTCGATGCGGGTTGAACGAGGTGTACGGATCCTGGAAGACGGCCTGGATCTGGGTGCTCAGCTTGCGACGCGCCGCGCCGGTGAGACCAGCGATGTCGCTACCGTCGAAGCCAATTGTCCCTCGCTCCGGCTTCACGAGCCCGAGCACCGTGTTTCCCAGAGTCGACTTGCCCGAACCGGATTCCCCGACCAGCCCGAGGGTTTCTCCCTCATTAAGGCTGACACTGACTCCCTCGAGAGCCACCTTGTCTTTCCGGCGACCTCGTCCGCGGTACATCACCGTCAGGTCTTGGACTTCTAGCAACGAGCTCATGTTCTCACCAATTCGTCCACGTCGGTACGGATACATCGCGCAGCGGAGCCTTCGTCGAGCGTCACCATCGGAATGGGCCCTGTGCGACAGGCGTCCTCCGCCAGCTCACACCGGCTG
This sequence comes from Arthrobacter sp. ISL-65, assembly GCF_018613795.1. Lineage (GTDB taxonomy): Bacteria > Actinomycetota > Actinomycetes > Actinomycetales > Micrococcaceae > Arthrobacter. Next base: position 20,095 of record NZ_JAGGPN010000041.1, on the reverse strand, counting down.
GCGAACCGGCACCCGTGCGGCCAAAAACCCGGCGCCGGCACGGTGCCAGCGATTACCGGCAGGAGTTGACGTGGAGCAATACCGACTGACGATGACTGCAACAGTGCCCGAGTGTAAGGGTGCGCAGGATGGGCGATGATCGATCGCACGTCCGCGCTCTCGACGACCTGCCCGGCGTACATCACGAGCGCGCGATCACAGGCCTCTGCCACGACTCCCCAGTCGTGGGTGACCAGGATGAGCGCCATCCCAGTCTGCTCGCGCAGGTCTCTGAGCAGGTCGAGAATCTCACACTGCACCGAGACATCGAGAGCAGTTGTGGGCTCATCGGCGATCAGGAGTTCTGGTTCGCCGGCTAGCGCCCGCGCGATGGCGATGCGTTGCGCCATACCGCCCGATAGTTCGTGCGGATATTTCTTGGCCACCGCATCCGGCTCAGGCAGCCGCACACGGGCCATGAGCTCCCTGGCGATCTGGCGTGCCTTGCCCTTGCCGACACCCCGATGCAACCTGACCGCCTCTTCCAGCTGATGGCCGACCGTGAATGCGGGATTCAAGCTGGAGATCGGCTCCTGCGAGATGAACCCGATTCCCGTTCCCCGGTAGGCGTTCATCTCGCGCTCGCTTAGCGAGGTCAATTCCGCGCCTTTGAACGAGATCGAGGCGGCTGCCACGTGGGCGCCCATGGGAAGCACACGAAGCACTCCCGAGATGGTCATCGACTTTCCACAACCGGACTCGCCGACGATCGCGACTGCCTCTCCCGGCGCCACATGGAAGTTGACGTCGTCGACGATCGTGACTTCGCTCGAGCCCCGCGGCAATCTGACCGTCATGCCCTTCACGCTCAAGATCGATTCCTGCCCCAGGGGTGCTGCTCCTCCGCCTGCCGGAGACGCAGCTTGGGAGACCTTCACAGCGAGCGCGCGCCAGCTGAAAGCCTTCGCCGAACCGCTCGACCGGCCCATATAGGCATCACGGATGCCGTTTCCTAGAAGCGTGAGGCTCAGAGTGACGACGGCGATGATGCCACCGGTTGGTACGAGCATCCATGCACTGATAGGCATCACGTTCTGGGCGTCTGTCACCAGGTTTCCCCAGCTCGGTGCCGGAGGCGCAACGCCGAGTCCGAGGTAGCCGATACCTGCTTCGGCGATGCACGCCACAGCGGCCACGATACTGATCTGCGTCAGCGCCGGCCCGGTCACGCCCGAAAGGATGTGGCGGCGCATGATCTGGAGACTCGTCAGTCCGGCCACCCGCGCGCTGGCGACGTAGAGCTCCTCACGAACGGCGATCGTGGCTGAATACACCACTCGGGCCAGTGTCGGAGCCATGATCACGCCCAATGTGATCATGGCCGCGGCTTCGTTGTTCCCGTAAATGCCGAGAATGACCAGCAGCATCACCAATCCCGGTACAGCGAGCAGCAAGTCGCACAGTCGCATGGCGACCGTTTCGACCCACCCACCGAGTGTACCCGCGGTCAGACCGAGGAACAGTCCGATAACGGCGCACACCACCACTGCCTGCACGATTCCCAACAGGGTGACCTGGCCACCGTGGAGCATCCTCGACAGGATGTCGCGGCCGAGCTGGTCAGTTCCGAGCAGGTGGCTCGCGCTTGGCCCTGCGGCCGTGTTCTGCAAATCCTGGTCGAGAGGCTCGTAAGGCGAGACCCACTGGGCGAATACGCAGGCCAAGACGATCACGAGCAGAACGAGGCTGCATGCGACGGCGATCGGTTGTCTGACGAGACGCGGGAGGAAACCGGCCCCGCGTTCGGCCGCCCGACGAGACTGTTCTTGAATTGCTGCACCTTCAATGACTGCGCTCATCGCGCCCTCGCCTTCGCGTTTAGGTAACCTGAAGCGATATCGGTCAAGAGGAATACCACCACGACCATAGCCGTGTAGAAGACCGCCAGACCCTGGATGACTTGCAGGTCGTGCTTGGTGGTGGCGCTCACCATCAGAGTGCCGAGACCGGGCATGCCGAAGATCTGCTCCATGAGGATAGTGCCGCCGATCAGGCTGACGAACACCAGGCTGACCATGGTCAGCACAGGCCCAGCGGCATTCTTCGCAACGTGCTTGAACACGATCCGCTTCCACGGATAGCCGTTCGCCCGGAGACTGCGGACGTAGTCACTGCGCATCGCGGACAACATCTCGGCCCGTGTCACGACCGCGACCAACGCGATTTCCGACACGCCGAGGACGACCACCGGGAGAATCAACGATTGGATCCATCCCGATGGGGAATCAGCGAAGGGCACGTATCCGGAGACGGGCAACCAGGCGAGGTTCACGCCGAATACGAGAACGGCGATCAATGCGAGCCAGAAGCTGGGGAGGCCTCGACCGAGGACGGCGAGCACCTCCGCCAACCGTCCGATGATGCCGCCGCGAATGGCAGCGATCGCGCCGGACGTCACACCGAGGATGATGACGAGGAGCAAGGCCCCCACGGCCAGTGACATCGTCACCGGGATTCGAGACGCGATGGTATCGGCCACTGGCACACCAGAGACGACTGACAAACCCAAGTCGCCGGTGATCGCGTGGCGGAGCCAATCAACGTATTGCACGAGTACTGGCCGGTCGGCCCCGAGCTTCGCGTTGAGCGCAGCCACAGAAGCCGCGGAAGCGGTAGGGCCAAGGATGGCCTGCCCGACGCTCCCGCCCGCGAGCGAACTCAGCACGAAGACGATGAATGAGATCACTCCCATTAGCGGAACCGCCACAATCAATCGTCGTATGACGACACTTAGCATGATCTCTCCTTGAGTATCACAACAGGCGAGGGCACTTCGACGCGAGTCGAGGTGCTCTCGGCTGAAGTGGCGCCGCGGCCCCCGGCGACGGGAGCCGCAGCGACAGACCAACTACTTCTTCGCAGCCCAGGCCGAGATGGCGAATTGACCCATGGGATCGCGCTTTCCGACGTCGATGCCCTTGGAGTAGATGAATTGGGGAACCGCCACGATCGGAACGTACCAGGCCTTGGCCGTCATCGTGTCGTTGAACTGCTTCGCGTTCGCCTCGAAGGTATCTTTTGTGGAGGCGTTCAGCGCGTCGTACGCCTTATCGAGATCCGGATCGGTCGAAGCGAACGGATTCCATACGGCAGAGTAAGGCAGCTTGTACAGCCGGTACGCTTCGTTCGGGAGCGTGCCGTACAGCCCGTACGAAACAGCGCCGGCGGAGAACTTCTTGGCCGCGAAGTCCGTGAAGAACGACGAGTTCGGGAGCGACTTCAGGTCGAGCTTGATGCCGATCTTGCCGAGTTGCGCCGCTGCGGCGTTCACTGCGATGGTCGCGTCAGGGTCGTCGCTGTTCACTTCGAGAGTCATCGAGAAACCGTCGGGGTAACCGGCGTCGGCCAACAGCTTCTTAGCCTGGTTGACGTCGTAGGTGTACTTCGAGGGCAGGTTGTCGTCGTGGCCGGGGAAACCGGCGCCGGTGAACTGGTCCTGTGTGGTGATCGCGGTTCCAACTGCCTTGGCGATCGAGTCGCGATCCAAGGCCAGTGCCATGGCCCGCCGCACGCGCACATCGCCGAGTTCGGGGGTGAGCTTGCCTGCCCTGTCCCACAGCATAATGGCGGTTGCTTGCACTCGTCCTACGGTGCTGTCGAAACCCTTCGACTTGGCCTGATCGGCCAGCTGGGCGCCACCCGTCATGTTCACTTGGATCTGTCCGGAGGCCAGCGCGTTCATCGCCGTGTTCTGGTCTGCGATCACACGCAGAATGATTTTCTTGTAGTTCTGGCGCGATTTGTCATAGTACAGCGGGTTCGGCGTGTACGTGTAGTGGTCGCCGTTCTGGCTTTGCGCTGCGTCGTAGACATAGGGTCCCGCGCCGAACGTCGCGGTCTTCAGCTTGTCGGGGTTGGCGAGCCCAGCAGCGCTGATGATCATGCCGTTGTTGCAGTTACCGCTGTCCGACAGGATCGACTCCATACCGGCGAACGGTGCGGGCGACGTGATCGCGATGGAGTCCTTATCGACCGCGGCGATTTTCCACGGCTTGATGTAGCCGTCATTGAGCCCGGGCACCGACTTGTAGTAGTTCAGCGTGTTCAGCACCGAATCACGCGTGACGTCTGTTCCGTCGGCGAACTTGACCCCGCCGCGGATCTTCATCGTGAAGACCGTTTTGTCGCTCGAGTACTGCCATGACGCAGCAATGCCGGGCTCGTAGCCGCCGTCCTTCGTGATTCGAATTAGCGGTTCGTAGGCCAGCTGGAACATCGGGCTCGAACATTGCTGCGTGAGCTCAAAGCTCGTGGGCGAATCGATAGGGAGTGCGACGGTGAGTGTGTCGGACGCCGACCCTGACGAGGAGCCGCCGCTGCCGCACGCGGTGAGGGCCGCCACTCCAAGCGCCACGGCGATCAAGCCCGCTGCGAGCCGTCTACCGCGGCGTACCTTTCCTATCGTCCGACCTTGCTTCAGAACTTGCATGGAACCTTCTCCTACTGTCATCCGTGGTCGCGCGCATTCACGCTCAACCATCCGGTCCAACCATCTCTTGACGGTCATCATTTAGTTCAGGGTTTGCGCTGTGTAACGTTCAAGACTCTTGGCACTCCGGTGTGCAATGTGGATCTTTCCGACGTTCACTTCCGCGGGGATTTGGCGATCTTCCGGGAATGCATAGAATTCGGCTGACCTTCGTCGGGAAGGTGACGCTATCCCTGACGGTGTGGGTCATGACTCATAATCATCTGGGACGCCCTCTATGAACATTGGAAAGTTTCCGAACAGAGCGTCGAGCCATAAGTGTCACCACGATGCTGAGTCGCACCGACGACCCGGCATTCGGGTACCGGTTTATCGCCGACGAACTCCTTCAGAAGGGCATCGCAGCGGGCAGAACAGGGTCCAACGCTTATGCCGGGACCACGGCATCTGGTCGGTGTTCTCGAAGAAACGCGGCCTGAACCGCAGACCCGGGCCGCCGGTCCACGACGACCTGGTGGAACGGGACTTCACCGCAGCTGCTCCCAACGAGCTGTGGCTGACGGACATCACCGAACATCCCACGGCCGAGGGCAAGTACAACGGACTCCAGCAAGCCATCGACGAAGCCAAGGCCATCAAGCCCAACCTCGACTACCCGGCCGGCCCCACCTACCACCTCATGGGCTTCGACACCCCGACGTTCACGCCCATCTTCGTGGCCAGCCGCATCACCGGCTGGACCGCTCACATCCTCGAACAAGCCGCTTCCAACTCCCTGATCCGCCCCCTTAACGCCTACATCGGCCCTGAAGAGCGCTCCCTCTTACCGCCGGTCCACAGATCGGCACCTAAGCTGCCGTGAGGCGCTGGATGATCATCCGGATCTTCACCTATTCGCAACGGCTCTCGGCGCCTCACGGCTTACTACCACCCAACAGATCCACTGATCCTCCAATAACTTAAGGTCAGCAAAAAGGATTAAGGCCCGCAACCTGTTAAACTCCTCGTGGGCGCACTTCTGAGACACCAGCTAAATTGGGAGAAGAGGTCGGCCGACCGCAAGGGGATCACGTATCTTGCAGTTGACAACAGTAAAGTAGTCCGAGGGCGCATAGCCCTTCGTGGCGGCGAGGGGGACGCGCCCGGGCCCGGCGGATCAAGGAAGCGAAGTTCCCGCGCAGCAAACGCCTCGAAGACCTGGACCTGGCCCAGATCCCTGACCTGCCGCCAGCGACCCTGACGCAACTGGCCACCGGCGCGTGGATCGATGCCGGGGAACCGCTGGTACTCCTCGGCAATTCCGGGACCAGGAAAACACACCTTCTCATCGGCCTGGGCATGGCCGCCGCCGAGCAGGGACGGCGGGTCCGCTACATCACCACCGCAGCGCTGGTCAACGAACTCGTCGAGGCCGCCGACAACAAGGAGCTATCAAGGCTGGTGGGCAAATACGCGCGCCTGGATCTCCTTTGCCTCGATGAGGTCGGCTACGTCAAGCTCGATACCCACGGCGCCGAGCTGCTGTTCCAGATCATCACGGCCAGGGAAGGACGGGCATCCATCGCCTGCGCAAGCAATGCGCCGTTCAGCGAGTGGGGCCAGACGTTCACCGACCCGCGACTCGCGGCGGCGGTCGTGGACCGGCTGACCTTCCGCGGCCACATCATCAACGCCGGCACCGATTCCTACCGGCTGAAAACAACCCAGCAGACCATCAACAACAAGTCCCGGCAAAACTGACCGGAACACCAACAGGGTGGGGCCAAAACAAGCGGCGAACCCGGGGCCAAATCAACTTACTATTCCCACTCTAGTGCGGCAGGTTTCAAAAGATTCGATAGTCAGGTCCGATTTCGGAGCATCAGGGCGCTTCGCGCGGCAGATACGCATGAGCGAGTTTCAGTGCTCCTCCCGACGATGGGGGTCGTAGTCGCTATTGAGATCCCGGCTAGGGAGAGTGATTCCTTCGGGAGTTGCACCTACCGGTCGTCCTTGTTTTCCAAACAAACTTCTATTACGCAGACGCTTGCCGAAGAGTCATCGGCAAATACTGGGATGTTTATCGTTCAATTGCTGAATGATTTCTGACTTCTTCAGGGAGAGTTGAGAGGAATATACGTGGAGGACCTCAGCGAGGAAAATGGAGAATCTACGGTAGGCTCAGGTGCTGCTTGGAGGCTCTCCACCCCGCTCTTCGGCGGGTTCGCGCCGCCGGGCAAGCACGTCTGCGTCTGAGCAGTATCCTGTCCCGCTGCGCTTGAGGCAGACGAGGCCCTTTAGGTACCCACCGGCGTCGACGACGGCGAGCCGGCGCAGTCCCTGGGACTTGAGCCACGCCGTCGTCCGTTTGATGGGCCACCACTCCGAGGCCGTCCGGCCCTCAAGCCTTCCCAGATGGACTGCGGGCGCCTCGTCGGGTGCTTCCGCCGCAATGTCAGAACGTTCGATGGTGGTCAAAAGCCGTCGATCTGACGCGACAACCAAGACCAGGTGCACGTGATCATCAGCGAATAGGGAACGAACTTCGCTAACGGTCGAAGTCCGAGGGAGCGTCTTCGGGATGTTCACCATCGCTGCCCCGACTGTGCCACTGATCGCTGACGGAGTACTCTCCTGCCGGTCCAAAACTTCTCCCTCCCCATATAGGTCGAGTATGGGCTCCCGTCCTCACCGCGGGCATTGGAACCCAACCAAGCGAATAGGCCCAGCCTCGGCTCTTCTCCAGTCCTCCGTCGCGTTCATGCGGCATCAGTAGACCCTCCGACCCCTCGGCGTCGGGCCCCCAACCAGCTCATCTGCAATGAGCTGGTCATTCACCAAGGTTCTTGCACGAAAGGGCACGTAAGTCATCAGCCGGAGCAGGCCCTCCCAAGAACATAGCGTGTCTATGGAATCGTGCTTCTCGCTGCTGTAGGAGGGTGTCTTGGACCGGCATCGAAGTACCGCCAAGCCGAAGTTGTTACTGACGTTCCGCTGCGAGTATGACCAGAGCAGACTACCCAGCCCAGCCTAAACAGGTCAGCCAGGAAATGACCGACGGTCCTAGCCGGTAACGCGACGACGACTGGCGAATGCGTGGACAAGTAACGCCACGAATACCGCCATACAGATGAGCGCCCCGATGGCAAAGGTCGTTCGGATACCGACCCCGGTTGCGTGGAGATCCGGTGCCATATTTGCTGCAAGCACAGCGCCGGAAACGGCGGTGCCGAAGGATGCGCCTACAGACCGTAGGACCTGGTTGAAGCTCACGGAGCTTCCCAATTCCGCTCTTGCCACGCTTCTCGCAATAAGGGCAGGCATTGCAGCGTAGCTGGCCCCCATGCCGACACCGAAAGTGACCATCCCCAGGAGAATCTCCCAGAGTTCGTCGTGAGCAAACCAGAGCAACATTCCAGCCCCGGTCATAATGCCGGCACCAATCGGCAGCAGCGTTGTTAGCTTTATTCGGCGTGAGAGCCACCGGACGAGACGGTTAGCCGCGAAGCTTCCCACGGATAGCGGCAACATCACGAATCCAGCCCAGAAGACCGGGAGGGCCATGCCATACTCTGTCGAGAGGGGAGCTTGTGCGACGAGACTTGATATTGAGAGGCCGATGTACATTGCGGCGCCCAATCCGGTTCCGGTGGCATTAGCGAGCAAGACCTCACCGTGTCGGAATACTCTTAGGTTGATCAGGGGGTCCCGCAGCAGTAGCCCCGTCCTGACCCAAAGGACCAGGAAGAGAGCGGATAAAGCAAAGCTGCCCATAGTCCAAGGAGAAGCCCACCCCCACGTTGGAGCTTCGCTCACACTGATAAGCAGTCCACCTAGACCCAAGCCAAGCAGCGTGGCTCCGTAGTAGTCGAACGGTAATCGTGCGGCTTGCTCATCGGGTCCTGCCGGCACCGCAACGAAGACCACAACGATCGCGGAGACTACAAAAAGCACGGCAAACCAGAAAGCGATACGAAAATCCGTCAGGCCCGCGATCACGCCCGTGAGAGGGTACCCAATGCCCAGCCCGGTAGCCACCGTTACGGACAAACTTGAGATAGAAGGCTGCACTTTGTCAGCGGCAACGTAGCGCCGGGCAAGGGCAATTGTGACCGGTACGATTCCATAGCTCAAGCCCTGAAGGGCCCGGCCAATGAGGAATACCGTAAAGTTTGGTGCCAAGGCCGCCACTACGGAACCAACGAGAATAACGGCCAGAGATAGCAAGAGAAGCAGCTTCTTGTGAGGGCCATCGCTTAGACGTCCCATTATTGGTGTAGAAATCGCGCCAAACAAGAGGTTAACAGTGAGCATCCACTGCGCGGTACTGACGGAAACGTCCATTTCACGAGAGATAGCAGGCACGAGCAACATGCCGAGCGAACTCACGATCGAAGTCGACAGCGCTGCATAAATCAGCGCCGGAACCAGGCGGGAGGACGCAGCCGAGTCAGTCATCGAACGAATCCGATGCCAGTTTCCTTGGGGCAGGTACTGCTACTTCAATAGTCGTCCGTTCTTGGAGCGTCGATATTTCTACACCGAGGTCAGTCACCGTTTCGCGCCCTCCCACCCACTGCTTGTATAGCCGGTGGCGTGCGGGCTCGGTGTTTCCGATCGGGTTCGGCCGATGGGCCGCACTGTCTCCAATCCCCGAGACGAGCTCGCTTCCCCTAAGTTCACGGACGGCACGCGGGATTCCGTTTGAGCTTGCGTGCACTATCCGCGTCAAGTTGAAGGTAGTTGTCCGGCGAATATCGGCGGGACGGTCCAACGTTCCATTCGTGCCCACAGGCATCGTCCGCTCTGGATGCAGAGTTTGAAGTAGCGGATACAGGTTCTCCATAGAGGAACACGTCATAACGTCGCTCATTCATGAAATTATACACAAGCAACTTGATAAAGTTGCATGATGTTTCTGTGATGTTTATCGCCGGGAAGCATACGAGAGTCTCGGACTGGAAGAGCACCACATCAAAGTCGGTCGGTGATCTCGGAACCGGCAAGATCCTGCACGAGTTCAGATGCGCCGCGTACGGATGGTATCTGCCTTCAGGGGTGCTGTTACGGGCGATCTCGCGGCTGACCGTAGAGACGGAGCGGCCCAGGGCCTCGGCGATCTTCCGCTGCGATTTCCCGGCCGTGAGCAGGTCACGGATCGTCTCGCGTTCCTTGATCGAGAGGTAGCGTTCATCAATAGCCTGCTCCAACGCAGGCAGCGGAACTATGCCGATTCCGGTGGCTGGGATTGTGGTGGTCACTCCATTGTTGTAGTCCACCGCCCGGCCGCTAGGGTAAATTCTGCCGTTCTGAGTCCTGCGGATGCCCGTGTCCCATTCATCGGCAGTCTTACGGTGGATACCCAATGTCCTGGCAGCATCCCGGCGCGAAACGCCGGACTGGCGAAGCCGGAAGAAGTCCTCCCGGGTGGGTCGTTCCGAACGCTTCCGGGCCAGGCCGGCTTTCCTAATCCACTGGTAGCAGATGTTCCGGTTCAGCCCGAGCTCTGCCGCGGCATCGGACGCGTTCCCCAGTCGATCAAAAACCCGGAAGAACTCTTCCTTCTGCTGAACAGTCGACCTCAAATACTTCCGAGGCTTTGACGAAACTTCGCTTAAATGCGGCACGGTCGTTGCAACTCCCAAAATCTATAGGTGTCGCAACGACCGTTAGAACTCAAGAAGCCGCACCCGCCGTCGTAGTGCCTTGGAGAAGAGGCAGACTGCTGCGGACGCCCCCAAGCCCGCGAGCCGGCCGAATGCTCGTGCTAGAGGCTCATATCCTCCGCCGCAGTATGCCGGTAGAAATCGACGTGCTCCGCGGGGAGCGGATCTTTGTTGAGGATGACGTCGGCCGCTTTCTCGGCGATCATCATGACCGGCGCATAGAGGTTGGCATTCGGGATAGATGGCATCACCGACGCATCGACAACTCGAAGACCTTCAACGCCGTGTACTCGGAAGCTGTGGGGATCAACGACGGACTGGTCATCGTTCCCCATCTTGCAGGTCCCGCACGGATGGTAGGTGGTCTCGGCATCCTGGGATACCCAATCGAGGATCTCCTTGTCCGTTTGGACTTCGGGGCCGGGCGAGAGCTCGCCGCCGTTGAATGCTGCGAAGGCGGGCTGATTCATGAGGGCTCGTGTAGTGCGAACACCGTCAATCCATTCTTGGCGATCACGTTCGGTGGACAGATAATTGAACGTCGCAACGGGTTGTTCGAACGGATCGCTGTTCCGCAACTTGATGTGCCCCTTCGACTGTGGCTGCTGCGGCCCGAGGTTAATCTGATACGCGTGAGGCGTCTCTGCGGGGGTGCCGTCGTTCCGCACCCCAAGCGTGAGCATGGTGAGCATCAGGTTCGGCATCGGGGCGTCATCGAACGAGCGGACGAACCCGCCGCCCTCGAAGTGATTCGACGCGCCCGGCCCGGTCCTATTGAGCAACCACTTGAGACCTGTCATTGGATAGGTGTGCCTTTTGACGACGCTCTGGTTGGAGACGGGCTGTTTGCACTCGAACATGATGAACGCTTCAAGGTGATCCTGCAGGTTCTCGCCGACGCCAGGCAGGTCGGCGACGACGTCGATGCCGTGCTCCCTTAGCTCGGCGGCGTTACCGACGCCCGAAAGCTGCAGCAGCTGTGGCGAGTTGTACGCGCCGCCGCTCAGAATGACTTCAGCGCCTCTCGCGATGGTCCGCTTCCGAAACCGGGTGGCAAACTCGACGCCGACTGCGCGTGTCCCCTCGAACACCACCCGTGTTGCTCGAGCGCCTGTGATGACATCGAGGTTCTTCCGCTTCTTCACCGGGGCAAAATAAGTGCGCGCAGCGTTGTAGCGTTCACCGTTCTCGATGTTTGAATCGAAAGAGGAGAAGCCCTCCTGCCGGTAGCCGTTCACGTTGTCGACGAGTTCGTAGCCGGATTGCTCGGCCGCTTCAAAGAGCGCATCGAACAACGGGTTTCGGGAGCCGTTGTGATGATGCTGATTAACTGGAATAGGTCCCGATCGACCTCGGTACGTACCGGTTGGATCCGAGCCTTTGAACGTCTCAATCCGCTTAAAATACGGAAGAACGTGAGCGTAGTCCCATTCCTCGGTTCCGGTTTCTTGGGCCCAACGCTCGTAGACGAGCGGATTGGCGCGCTGATAAAACATCCCGTTGATCGAGCTGCTTCCACCCATGACCCTGCCGTGGTAGTGGTCAATGCGACGACCCTTGAGCCCTGTCTCCGGCTCCGACTTGGTACGCCAGTCATACAAGGGGTGGCCCATTAGGAAGAGGAATGCTGCCGGCACTCGCACGGGGACATCAAGTGACGAGTATCTGTGACCGGCTTCAAGGACCAATACTCGGTTTTGTGGATCTTCGCTCAAACGGTTCGCGAGGACGCAACCTGCGGAACCTCCCCCAACAATGATGTAGTCATAAGCGTCAAGCTTCATTGTTTGTCCTCACTTGGTAGATGGCATTGTCGATCGGCGTCGATCCGACCGAAAGCCGTGGTCTTACTCACATCCTTCCCCAAGTGCCGGAGCGAGGGGCTAGGGAAGATTACGAAGTACCGGACGGCGTCTTGTGAGCGATGACAGATCACGGGGTCTCCGTGTTCCCAGACGGAGCGACCCAGGAAGCCGATCCAGGTGCCGATACGTCGTGGTCAGTTGTGCCAGGGCTCACTTTTCTGCGTTCGTTTCAGAAAATCTACGAGGCGGCGCCCATCGCGGAAAGCCATGATTGAGCTTGACAGTGACCATACCTGGACGACGACCACGACCACGACCACTGAGGAGCAACTCGACAATGACCCTGGAAAGCATGGACTTTATGGCCTTTGCGGAAACGTACCTCGCTGATACGAACGGTGAAGACGCTTCGAAGGTATTCAACCCGGCGACCGGCGAAGTAATCGCCAGATTCCCCATAGCGTCTGACTCCGACGTCGATGCTGCCGCGCAGCGGGCCTCCGAGGCGTTCAAGACTTGGGGAAACACCTCCCCAGCTGAGCGCGCGGCCGCGCTGCTCAAAATCGCGGACGCGGTCGAGCAGGAGACCGATGAGTTCGCACGGATCGAGAGCCTGAATGTAGGCCTTCCGATCGGAGATGTGCGCGACTTCGTGGTGCCGACTGTCGTGGATGTTCTTCGATTCTTCGCGGGTGCTGCTCGCATCTCGACGGCGCCCGCCGTCGACGAGTACGACAACGAAAGCACTTCATGGGTTCGGCGGGAGCCGCTCGGTGTCGTTGGACTCATCACACCTTGGAACTACCCTCTACTGATGGGAGCCTGGAAGATCGCGCCGGCTCTCGCGGCCGGCAACACTATGCTGCTCAAGCCGGCAACGGTGACCCCGCTCAGTACCCTCAAGCTGGTCGAGATCGCCAACCGATTCCTTCCTGAAGGCGTGATCAACCTCATCCTCGGTAGTGGATCGGCGGGCACCGCAATGGCCAAGCACCCAGCAATTCGAAAGATCGCGTTCACCGGCGCAACCTCGACCGGCAAGTTTGTGGCAGCAACGGCCGCAGAGACCGTCAAGAAGGTGGGCCTCGAGCTCGGCGGCAAGGCACCGGTGCTGGTGTTCGCGGATAGTCCAATTCGCAAGACGGCCAAGGACCTCGTGACTTTCGGGTATTCGGGCGCTGGCCAGGACTGCACGGCTGCTTGCCGCATCATCGTTGAAGAGTCCGTCTACGAGGAATTCGTCGAAGCGTACTGCAAGGAAGTCAGCGAGCTTGTCCTCGGCGACCCATCCGATCCTGCCACGACTCTGGGGCCGGTGATATCAGAAAAACAACTGAAGTCAGTCCTCGGGTTCATCGAACGCGCCAGGGAAGCCGGCAACACGATCAAGACGGGCGGGCGACAGGCAGATCGTCCAGGCTGGTTCATCGAGCCGACTGTGATCACCGACGTAAAGCAGACGGATGAGATCGTTCAGAGCGAAGTGTTCGGCCCGGTAGTTAGTATCCAGTCGGCGAAAAGCGATGACGAAATGCTGCAGCTCGCCAACGACGTCAATTACGGCCTGTCGGCCAGCGTGTGGACGACCAATCTTGCGCGCACGCTGCGCTTCACGAAAGAACTGCGCTTCGGCACAGTTTGGGTCAACCAGCACACGCCCAATGTGTCGGAAATGCCATTCGGCGGATACGGCGAGTCGGGCTACGGCCGCGAGCTATCGCTGCACGGCCTAGACGAGTACTCCCAGCTCAAGCACGTCATGGTCAAGCCAGGGCTCGACCTTTAAGAAGCAGGGAGGACTAAGAGATGACAGAGAGATCAGTGACCACGATTACGAACATTCCCACAATGATGGCTGCGGTTCAGCTGCTCGGCCACGGCGGTCTCGACCAGCTGGTGTATCGGACCGATGTGCCAACCCCTGTGGCGGGGCCGGGAGAAGTGCTGGTCAAGGTTGGTGCGTGCGCGCTCAACAATACCGAAATCAACACGCGCACTGGATGGTACGACCGGGTGGTAGAGGAGTCTGTCTCGGAGGAGCTTGGTCGGTCGGGGCGAGACGACGATGCCGGTGCCACCTGGAATAGCACGAAGATGTCGTTTCCCCGGGTTCAGGGGGCTTCGGTGGCTGGAACGATCGTGGCAGTCGGGGAAGGAGTGGATGAGAGCCGGATTGGTACCCGAATCGTCGTGGACCCGTCTGTTCGGGATCCGAAGCTTCCTCGCCGTGCACAGATTGTTGAGTACCTGGGTGGTGACCGGGACGGAGGATTCGCGGAGTATGTGCATGTGCCGTCTGTGAATGCGCATGGGGTGAGCACCGACCTCAGTGACGCTGAACTCGCCACTTTCCCCTGCTCCTACGACACTGCCGAGGAGATGCTGGCTCGGACCGAACTGAGCGATGGCGAGACAGTCGTCGTCACCGGCGCAGCCGGCGGGGTGGGCACTGCTACAATCCAACTGGCGCAGGCACGTGGGGCCCGTGTTATCGCGATTGCGAGTGCTGGCAAAGAGGCTCGACTGCGGGAACTCGGTGTCGACGGATTTGTCCCTCGAGACGCACCGGACCTCGCAGCTGCTGTAGCAGATGTCATCGGTGAACGTGGTGCCGACGTCGTTATCGATGTTGTCGGGGGCAGCATGTTCGAGAGCTTGCTCCTCATGCTTCGGCGCGGGGGTCGATACGCGACAGCGGGAGCCATCGGCGGACCGGTGAGCCGTATCGACCTTCGAGAGCTCATCTATAAGGATCTGGAGTTGCACGGGATCACTAACCCAACGCCCGAGACGTTCGCGCGTCTCGTTCGTCTCATCGAGGAGGGAAAGATCAAGCCTCTCGTAGAAGAGGTCTTTCCGCTCTCTGAGCTCAGTAAGGCTCAGGAGACGATGCTGAAGAGAACCCATATTGGCAAGATTGTCGTCATACCTACGGTTCCATGACTTCCGGTTCAAGTACCCAGAACTGAAACATTTGAAGGCGCTGACCCGGGACTTGATGGTCCCGGCCAGCGTTTTCGCTTTTCTTGCCGGGCATCGGGGACGGCCATCGGTTCCGGGCCAGTCACCCCATCTGGCCTCTAACAGCACTGAGTAAACGACGACGGCGAGCTCGCTTCCGAGGTGCGCGTCGCCGTCGTCATTCACCTGCGGAACATGACGATTACTGCCGGCCTATACGGCTGTAAAAATCAGCGTTCTTACGGCGATGGACGCTCGCCGTCACAACGCCTAAGACGAACACACCGACGATAAGGGCCATGAGTCCGGCAGCGAGTGCATCGGAACTTCCAATCAGAGCAGGTTTGGAGTTTCCCCGAGCATACGAACGGACTGTCGGCTCTAGTCCAATGTTCACCACTCCGTTTCTGCATCTAGTCTGTTCTCAAAGTGGACTGGTACGTCTAACGACGTGAACGGGATCCAGATCGACGTACACGACATGACGCAAGGGGACCCAAAGCATGGGCACGCATTTGACACACTGGGGAGCCTTCGAAGCTGAGAGCGACGGAACGTCGCTGCGGTCCGTCAAACCATGGTCTGGAGATCCGGACCCCAGAGACATTCTCAATAATGTGGCCTCAGCGCAACATCATCCAACTCGCGTGCTGCGCCCGGCCGTTCGTTCGGGATGGCTGGAGCACGGACCAGGGAGTGGATCAGGACGTGGTTCTGAACCCTTCGTTGAGGTGTCTTGGGAACGGGCCATAGAGCTGGTCAGTGCGGAACTCAGTCGTGTCTACGCGGAATACGGCCCCACGGCTGTATACGGCTGCTCCTATGGATGGGCCAGCGCCGGCCGCTTCCATCATACCCAAAGCCAAATCCACAGATTCCTGAACTCCCTCGGCGGATATGTTGCAGGTGTGACCGACTACAGTTACGGGGCCTCCGGCGTACTGCTTCCGCACGTGATCGCTCCCCCGGTTGAAATCATGGCGAAGGCAACATCCTGGGACGTGGTCAGCCAGAACACGCAACTGTTCGTTGCGTTTGGCGGATTGTCAGAAAAGAACAGTGGAATAGGCCCTGGTGGAATTGGCCGCCACGTCGCTCGCAACGCAATTAAGGACGCGGTTGCGCGCGGCTGCCGCTTCATCGATGTATCACCAATCGCAGATGATACTTATGGGGAGGCCCAGGCCGAATGGATCGCCCCCGTTCCCGGCAGTGATGCCGCTTTGATGCTGGCATTGGCCTTCGTTCTGGATGCTGAAAACCTCGCTGACTCGCAATTCCTGGACCGCTATTGCGTTGGGGCGGATAAATTCTTGTCCTACGTCCGCGGTGAAGTTGACGGAGCGCCCAAGAACCCCCAGTGGGCAGAAAAGTTGACGTCGATACCTGCCGAGCGAATCGTCCGGCTTGCGCGCGAGATGGCAGCCTCCCGGACGATGATCAACATCAGTTGGTCAATGCAGCGGCAGCAGCATGGCGAGCAACCTGTTTGGCTCGGTGTGACGCTGGCAGCCATGCTCGGCCAGATCGGGCTGCCGGGTGGTGGTTTCCAGCATGGATATGGCTCCTCAGCAGACGTCGGGTTGCCCTTGCGAGTCTCGAGCGCGCCCTCCTTTCCCCAAGGGCGAAACCAAGAACCGTCCTATATCCCGGTAGCTCGAATCTCGGACATGCTGCTTGAACCGGGTAGCCAGATCGACTTCAATGGCAATCGTTTGATTCTGCCAAAAATCGAGCTGATCTATTGGGCCGGGGGCAACCCCTTCCATCATCACCAAGACCTTGCCAAATTCCGTAAAGCATGGTCAAAACCCGCAACCGTTATCGTCAATGAGCAGTTCTGGACGAGTACCGCGCGGCACGCCGATATAGTTCTGCCTGCAACCATGACGTTTGAGCGAAACGACTATGGGGCCGGCCGTAACGACCCTACGTTCTTTCCCATGCACGCTCTAACGTCACCCGCTGGAGAAGCACGCGACGATTTCGATATCTTCGCCGCTGTAGCGGAAAAGATGGGACGGGGTGATGTTTTCACCGAAAACCGGGACACGATGGGCTGGCTTCGCCATCTATACGACGGGTGGCAGAAGAGGCTCGCTGACAAGGGAACGGTCGTCGTGGATTTCGACACATTTTGGGCGAGCGAGAAAATCGAGATCCCCGTAATAAAGCCGGATCAGGTACTTTTTTCCGAATTCCGGCGCGATCCAATTGAGAATCCACTGGCCACCCCTAGCGGCAAGATTGAGATTTTCTCCTCGACGATCGAAAGTTTTGGCTACCCTGATTGTCCCGGCCATCCCGTTTGGATTGAGCCCGACGAGTGGCTTGGGTCGGCTGGCGATTACCCGCTGCACCTGATAGCGAATCAACCTAAGACCAAGCTACACAGCCAGCTGGACATAGGGGCCACAAGTCAAAAGTCCAAAATACAGGGACGCGAGCCCCTTCGAATGAATCCTGAAGATGCCGCCGCCCGGGGACTTTCGGACGGACAGGTTGTCCTGGTTCGAAACGACCGGGGAAGGTGCCTGGCCGGCCTGGTGGTTTCCGCTGCCATACGTCCGGGAGTTGTCCAGCTTTCAGCAGGGGCCTGGTACGACCCTGCACCCGATGATCCATCGTTCTGCCGCCACGGTAATCCCAATGTGCTGACATCCGACAGGCCGTCCTCAATTCTTTCGCAGGCCACTACTGCGCAGCACGCGCTCGTTGAGGTTGAAGCATGGTCAGGCGATATTCCTGAGCTGGATGTGCTCACACCGCCCGTTTTGGTGCCGGACCAGTAGGATACTGGCTCATTGCATTTGGCTCTCCGCGCGGTTCATTCCTGCACCCTATTACTCGTACCGCATTCGCCCGAAGAAACGGATTAGTCAATGTCAGTTCAGCCCTCTGCCGTCGGTCCCCTCCCTCCCTATGATCCAGAAATTGCGCGGTTCATGGCCAGCATCCCTGCCTATGAAGACCAACGGGCGGCGCTCGAAGCGATGATTCACCAGAGGGAATGCGTTCTAGGGGAGGATCAGATTACTCGTAATGGGACGTTCACCGCTCGCACGAGGGTCATGCAGGGCCAGCAGGGACGCTCCTGACCATGCATCTCATAGATCCGGCACACCAACCGGCACGTGGTGCCATCGTTTGGTTGCATAGCGGCGGGATGGTTTCCGGGGCGGCTCTCTCACTGGATCTTCCCCAAGTTTTGGACATCGCTGAAGATGAGTCCCTGCTCGTCGTTGCAGTGGAATACGGCCTGGCACCCGAACACCCCGCCCCCGCGGGAATGCTGGATTCTCTCGATGCCTTTTAAATGGGTCGCAACCCATGCAAACGAGCTCAACTATCCACGGAACGCCCTGTTCCTTCATGGACTCAGCGGCGGTGCAGGTATGGCCGCCGCAGTGGCATTTGAAGCGCGGGCCGCCGGCTTGGACTATGCCGGCTTGGTCATCGACGGCGCCATGATTGACGATCGGATGCGCTCGCTCTCCTATCAACAATTGGACAGCAGTGCTGCAGACGTCGCCAGCATGTACCGCATGATGTGGAACGCCGTCCTGGGAAAGGCCTCGCCCTCAATACTTGCGGACTATCCCCACCTTGCTGTTGGCCGACTGGTCGACGAAGACTTCTCCGGCTTCCCGCCCGTATTTCTCATGTGCGGCGCCAGTGATGCCTTCCGAGACGACACAACGGCTTTGGCTCAGGCAATCTGGCGTTCCGGAGGCACAGCAGACCTGCACCAATGGGCGGGCACAATTCATGGTTCCGATCTGATGGTGCCCGATGCCCACGTCTCCAAGGAATCGGCAGCCGTCCGGAGAGGGTGGTACGACAGGCGAATGACGAGAATTGAAGAAGACACAAAACCGTTGCTGGACGGGAAAGTTCAGGCCATCTGAGCGGCTCGTGCCCCCTCCTTAATCCGCCCAACGTGCTCGCTTCCAACTCGAACACGCAGAGGGCATCGGGCTAACGGTGCGTTTACGTACCCGGTTCCGAATACACTGCCCAACGCTCTCCCTAACACTCCCTGTTGCCTCATGTCAATACCTCCGCGAAGGGGCATACGTTGCGTCATTGGAAAACCTCCGGTTGGGGCGTCGGTTCCAGTCCTCGTTGACCGGCGGTTTGATGGGTGCCGCTTGCTTGGCGGTGGCCAGGGTTTCGAGCCGGCCGGTGAGGGACAGGATCTGCCGGGACAGCGCCGCTGGCCTGACGTTCCGGTATTCGGTGTTCATGAGGATTGCTGTCTTTCGGTCAGCACGAGGGTCGCCGGCGGTGCGCCGGTGCGGGGTGGCCGGAGCATCATGGATCTTTGTCACCTTGGCGCCGTGGCGGGTCTTGGCTACGAGCTTCTGCTGCGGAAGCAGGTAATTGGTGAAGGTCCGGTCCAGCTCCCAGATCTGGTTCAGCAGTTCCAGTTCCGCGGCGGTGTCGTAGCGCAGGTAGCCGACCAGCTCGCGGACCCTGGACCAGTTTTTCTGCTCGACGTGGGCGCCGTCGTTCTTGTTATAGGGGCGGGAGCGGGTGAACGTGATCTGGTGTTCTTGGCAGAAGTCGAAAAGCTCGTTGTTGATGAACTCACCCCCGTTGTCCGAATCAATCCCGACCACGGGAAACGGAAAGACCGACAGGACGTGCTGCAGGGCCGCGAAGACGTGCTTCTGCGCCCTGTTCGGCACGGACCTGTTCACCGTCCATCCGGTGGCGATGTCCGTGACGGTGAGCGTGAAACAGTACTGCCCGGAACTGTTTGACCCCTCATGGCCGACCAGATCGATCTCCACGAACCCGGGTACGGCGTCATCCCACTGCGCCCAGGTGCGGATCGGAATCTGCGATTTCAACAACGATCCCGGCTTGGTGTGGGACCGTCCGCGCGGCAGCAGCTTGGCCCGTTCACCGGCCAGGCGCCTGTCGATTGTAGCCGCACTCATCCGCCGCAGCAGCTCCGCCTGCGCGTCGGTGATGTCCAGGGCCTTTTCCTCGCGAGGCATCGGAACGAGTTCGGGCATCACCGCTGCCAGGAGTTTTCCGGCAGGTGCCCGCAGCACCGCCCAGCAAAACACCAGGGCCGGCTGCAGATCCGCACCATACACCGGTACCCGGCCGGGCCTGACCCGCCAGGGTTTGGGCGGGTCAAGGGCATGCCGCAGCACCGCCCGGGCATAGTCCCGGTGCCAGCCAGTCAGCTCAACGACCTCGTC
>NZ_JAGGPN010000040.1 GCF_018613795.1 Arthrobacter sp. ISL-65 | reverse complement strand
GCTCTTGTGGTAGCCCTTGTCTTCAGCATGGAGCGCGGTTTGCGTGGCATGCAAATGATGCGGGACAGCCTGATGCAAAGCAACCTCGTCATTGGGGTTGTCCTGAGGCATGTTGTTCCTTTCGATCCGGAAAGATCTGACCGGTTAGGGGGAATGAGGTGGAGGAATGGATGCCGGCCTGAGGCCAGCGGGGACGGCTGGGCGGTCCACTAAAAGACCGACCAACCTGTGCGGTCGGAGAGATCGGCGAGCGCAGCGCTGCCAGCAAGGGAATTGCCTTTGGCGTCCAGCCGGGGACTCCAGACGCAGATGGCGCAGTGACCGGGAACGATAACCAGGATGCCTCCGCCCACGCCGCTCTTTCCGGGCAATCCCACGCGGTAGGCGAATTCGCCGGCGGCATCGTACATGCCGCAGGTCAACATAATGGACCCGATGCGTTTCGCCTCGCTTCGGGACACCACCGTTCCAAACGCTCCGCGTCCGTCATGGGCGAGGAAGAGGCCGGCCTTAGCCAGTTCCACACAGGACATCATGATGGAGCACTGACGGACGTAGTTTTCCACCACCGCCTCGGCGGACTGCCTGAGGTTGCCGAAATTTTTGAGGAAGTGGGCCAGGGCCAAGTTGCGGCTGCTGTTGGAGAGTTCACTGGCCGCAGCCGGCACGTCGATGAAGGGCCCTGCCTGTCCGGTCTGTCCGGTGAGAAAGCTCAGGAGCGCGGCGGCGGCGTCGGGGGTCTCTTCCATCAGGTGGTCGGTGACCACCAACGCGCCGGCGTTTATGAACGGGTTCCGCGGGATGCCATGTTCCACTTCCAGCTGGACCAGGGAATTGAAGGCAGTGCCGGAAGGTTCGCGAAGCACCCGGGACCACAGTGTTCCTGCGCTGTCCCGGCGGAGCGCCATGGCCAGTGTGAACACCTTGGAAATGCTTTGGATGGAAAAGGGGACATCCGCGTCACCCGAGGCAAAGACCTCACCGGCTGCGGTGGCCACAGCTATTCCGAATCGGTTAAAGGGAACCCCCGCCAGGGATGGGATGTTGGCCGGGACAGAGCCGGCTTCCCTCTGTGGCCTGTGGCTGCGGACGATGTCATCGAGCATCGGGCCCAAAGGCGGAGCATCGAGTGTTGTGGTCATTTCCTGCCTTGAAGTTCGTTGTGCGTGCAGGCCCACTCCTGGACATGCAGCAGTGCGACCAGCGCATCGCGGGGCTTGCCGAAATCCAGGCCGGTGACCCGGGCGGCCTTGCTGATCCGGTAGTAGACGGTGTTCTTGTGCAGTGCCATGCGTTTGGCGCACTCAGCGACGTCGAGCGAGGAGTCGAAATATACGCGCAGAGTTTCCGCGAGCTCGACGTCGTCCTGCAAAAGGGCGGACAGGCCCCGGTGGCGGAAGGACGAGGACACGAACCTCCGGACAGCGTCACGGAAAAGGATTTCGGGTTCGAAGTCAGTCACTGTGGCTACGGAGGTGTCAGGCGAGGCGCCGATGCAGTCCAGCAGGGCCTCGGTGATGGGGGTAACCGAGTGGAGAGTCAACAGATCCGGTGCCACCGGGCCGACCGCGGCGAAGGGGCTGATGCCTAGGTGCTTGGTTGCGTCTCGGACGATGGATTCGGCCAGGCTCCGGAGCCCGGGTTCCGCCGTAGTGGAGAGCAGACCTGGAACGATGACGGCAGTGTCGCCCTTGTATTGCCCGACGACGGCGGACGCCTTGTAAGCGGCTGCATGGATCGACGCCAGGCTGGCGAGCTCGCCGTGCTTCAATGCGGCATCGTCGGCCTGGGTGTCCGCGCGGGACAGTCCTATCAGGATCAGTGCGGCGGGACGCTCCACCGGGATTTTCCCGCTGCGGGCACTTGCAGCGGCCTCGGCGGCACCGGACAGAATCCGGGCGATGCGGTCCTCGCGCATGTGCACGGACTGCTGATTGCGATACCGGATGAGCTCGGCGGAGGCCCGGGCCGCGGATCCCGTGAGCACGTAGTCAACATCGGCGGTGAAGCCGTCCCCGGTTTCCTGAAGCCAGATATAGCCCATGATCCGGTCGCCGGCAAACAGTGTGATGGCCACGCGTTCCCTCAGGCCGTCCTGCGGCCTGGCCGGCACACGCACAGGCATACGGGTTCTGTGCAGTTCCCTGTAGGCACCGAGGTCCTTGAGGAGCAGTTCGTATTTCCGCGGGCCGCGCCGGGCCAGGATGGACGCCTTCCGCAGTTCGTCGATGTCGTTCGAGACCGTGGAGTAGGCCAGGACCTTGTTGGCGGCATCCTCTATAACCACATGGCTCGAGGTCAGGCGTGCGGTGGTCTGGGCGATGGCAAACAGGTCTTCTTCCAGCAGCGTCAGCACTTCACTCTGGTAACTGCGCGGCTGGATCCGGTCCTTGGCGATCGACAGGAGTCGGTCCCAATCGGCAGCCGGGTCCACCAGCAGCAGCCCCGTGCCCGCGGCGCCCAGCAGTTCCTCGGCGTCAGTCAGCTCTTCGCGGTTTCCCTTGACCGCAACAACCGGCGGCGGGTTCTTCAGGAGCCGGCGCAGCGCCGGCATAGCCGAACGGCCACGCACGCCGATCAGCAGGACAAAGGCTGCGCCGGCGTCGGACGATTCATCGTCGGCATCGACGATCAGGAACCTTTCGACCGCCGAACGCCCGGGGGCGGGCCGCAGGATGAGGGTGGCGAAACCCAGGGGGAAGTCCGAAAGGATATCGTCCACCGTAACCGCGGCCATGGTTTCCTTCTGCGTCGATCCGCCCGGACGGCTCTGTCCGGTCACCTCATGGTATCGGCAGGATTTCCTCGAAAATATGTGACGGATTCCAAACGGGGTTGCGGGTTTTCGGGTTCCAGCCCAATGCGCCCGGTTTTCCGGTTCACACGGCTAGTCCTGATCATGCTGCGGCTTAGGGCAGACTGGTGCCATGAGTGATGATTCGATGGCGGTTACGACCCAGCGTTCGACGGTTGAGGATTGGACGCAGGCTTTGGCGGAGTCCGTTGGTTCCCCAGGCGGCGGCGCCGGGGCGGGAGTGATGCTTGCCATCGCTGCGTCCTTGGCATCCATGGTCTCGGGCTATACGGAAGCTGACGGGCAGGAGCGGGAGGAGCTGGCCGGTGTCCACGCGCGAGTGCGTTCGCTGCGGGAAACCGCCCTTCGTCTGGCCGATGAGGATGCTTCAGCGTCCAAGGCTTTCGGCGCCGCCTTCCGGCTGGATCCGGGGCCGGAACGGGAGGATGCGATACACCGGGCATCCGTGGACGCCGCCAAGGCCTCTGCCGTGCTCGGCGAGCGCGCCATCGATGCCATTGGAGATCTGGAGTGGCTGGCGTCCAACGGGAACCCGGCGCTTGTTGCCGACGTCGTCGTCGCGTGCGGTGCCCTGAGGGCAGCGGTGACCGGGGCACGTACCAACGTAAGCTTCGATCTCGCTGCGCTCACCTCCGCAGGCCGAACACATGAACAGATTCGGCAGGAGCAGCCGGCCCTGTGGTCGACAGTGGAGAACCTTGACGCCGCAGTTGAGCGGATCGACCGGCTGACTGCCGAGGTCAACCACCGTTCCGCTCCTAGTGGTTCCGGTTCCTAGGCGCCACACCCTTTTATGCCCACAGGCAGCGGGGATTTAGCCGGCCATCTGGTCAGGTTCCGACGCAGGGGCAACAGTGTGACCCAGCGCTGAGCCGAACAGTTCACGGGGCTCACACCCGGAGGCACGTATCCAAAACAGTTCCCCGGAGGGCGTCACAGTTTCCACGTAGCCGACGCGGATGACCGTTCCTGCTTGTTCCACCCTGACCTTCGTCCCTATAAGGTCGCGCGCATCATGTGTGTTTCCTGCAACTGTCCCCGGCGTCATTGTCGGTGGCTCCTTCGATTTGTAACGGCGTCGGCCTGGCCCGCTCACGGGCAGACTGCAATAAATGAACGATATTCATTTTACGGGATCTGGGGCGTTTTTCATAGCGGCATGTCCTGAGTTTCGCCACCGCTTTCGGGGCCTCTCGGCCGGCGCCTGCCTGCGTAACGTTGCCAGCGCATCGGCCAGAGGCATGTGGAGGGCGGAGCCATGGCCCGGTAGCACCACCGAGTCGTCGATTTCGTCCAAACGGCGGGTGGCCGCGAGCGCCTGCGCGGGGTTGGTGTGGAACATGGGGTGCAGCATCTGCGGTCCGGCGGTCCGGCTCAGCGCATGGCCGCTGACGAACGAATCACCCACCACTATTGCGCCGGCTTCCGGAAGCAGGATCGCAACATGGCCCGGCGTGTGCCCTGGCAGGAGAACGGCTTCCGGCTTGCCCGGAAGGTCCTTCAGCGTATGGGCGCTCCATGCCTGGGCGTCCGATGCCGGCTTCGCCTTGAGGGCTCCCGACTTGATGACGTGAACCATCCAGCGGAAGACGCGGGGCCGCCAGGCGCGGACGATGACCTGGCCCAACGTGACCTGGTGCTTTTCTTTCCCCTGAACGTGGGCCAGCTCTTCCGGAGCGCACAGGATGGGCGTTCCGTAGGTTTCGGAGAAGTAGGCCGCTGAACCGGTGTGGTCGACGTGGCCGTGCGTGATGAGCATGGCCGTGGCGTCAGCTGGCCGGAGGTCCAGACGGCGGATGGATTCCAGGACCAGGGGGCGGTCGGAGGGATAACCGCTGTCGATGATCATGAATCCGCTCTCGTCGCGGACCACGATCCAGTTTGACGCGGGCCCCTCGATGAAAAAAACACCGGCGGACGGCTCTGACGTACTGGAGGAGACGTGCCACTTATGGGTTTGCTGCTTCACATGCACATCCTAGCCACCGGCCGGCGGGACCCGGAGGGCATTTTTGCCCTCGCGTGGCTACCGCAAGTGTGCTTGTCTGTATCTCGTAGCACAGACCCAGCAGGGGTCCGCGGCCGTTGTCCGACGAGGTGACGCGACATGAGGTTGACCACCACGACCAACGTCTCGGTAGACGGTGTGATGCAGGGGCTGGGCGGACCTGACGAGGACCGCAGCGGCGGCTTCGACCGCGGCGGATGGGCCATCCCGCTTATCGACGCCGAAGCAGGGGGCTACCTCAACACGGTCTACGGCAGCGCGGACGCCTTCCTTTTCGGCCGCCGGAAGTACGAAATCTTCGCTGGCTACTGGGGAGTGATGCCCGATCCGAGCACGAACCCGATTGCCGACGCGCTGAACAGCCGGCCCAAGTACGTGGTGTCTGCCAGCCTCGCTGATCCACAGTGGGCGGGCACAACTGTTCTTCAGGGCGACGTCACCACGGCCGTCGGGGATCTGAAAGCGAATCACGACGGCGAACTGCTGGTGCCGGGCAGCGGTGCCCTCGTCAGGTGGCTGCTCGCCAACGATCTGGTTGACCAGCTCGACCTGGTCATCTACCCCGTCGTCGTCGGCCAGGGCACACGGCTGTTCCCCGATTCCGGTCCCGACATCGCGCTCGAGCTGGTCAGTTCACGGACCACGTCGCGGGGCATCAGCATCCAGACTTACCGGCCCCGCGGGCGACCGGAGTATGCGACGTCCACCGTCGACCCCGAAGACGTGTTCTAGTTCTGGCTGCTGTTCCAGTTGTCCGTTACCCCGCCGCTGACTACCACCGATGGCGGGCCAAGATTACGCTGACGCTGTGGAGTACATAGCCCGCGAGATACCAGTACATTATGTGGAGCACGGTGGCGGGGCTCCGATCCTGTTACTACACGGTGCGGGTGTGGATCACCGGGAGATGGTCGGTGCCATGGAGCCGATACTCAGCGAGCTACCTGATTGCCGGCGCCTTTACCCGGATCTGCCGGGCATGGGGCGCACGCCGGCGTCGGGCACGCTCCATGGCGCCGACGACGTCCTCGACGTCTTGCTCGCGTTTATCGATGGTGTTCTCGGCGCTGGGCGGTTCCGGCTTATAGGCCATTCCGCCGGCGGATACTACGCCCGGGCCATCGCTGGCAGGCGTCCGGAGCAGGTGACAGGGCTCGCGTTGATCTGTCCGTTGGGCGAGAACGCTCGGAATCTGCCTGTGCACCAGGTCTTGCACGCGTCGATCGATCCGGGGGAGACGCTCGGCCCGGCCGAGGAGAGCGTATTTCGCGACTACTTTGTCGTGCAGACGCCGGCCACGCTGGAGCGATACAAGAAGTACGTAGTCCCCGCCCTTGGGTTGGTGGACGAAGCCGCCCTCGAGCGGATCGGCGAACACTGGCTGTTCAGTAGCAGTCCAGAGGAGGGCCCGCCGTACTCCGGCCCCGTCCTTATCGTCACAGGACGCCAGGACTCCACCGTGGGGTACGCCGGCCAATGGGATCTGCTCGAGCACTATCCACGGGCTTCATTCGCCGTGCTCGACCGCGCCGGTCATGCGTTGCCGCACGAGCAGCCCGACCTCATGAAGGCGCTGATCACCGAGTGGCTCGACCGCGTGAATGAACGTCACTCCTCGTGAGTGTGCCGAGTTGGAGGAGGAGGACGGCGGGCTCAGCTTCGTTTCAGGGGACGCGCAAGACCTGGAGCTGCTCGAGGCCACCCCGTTTGAAAACGGCGTGGCGTTACTGCGCTACGAGGTCAAGAACCAGGTGGAGAAGCGCGTTACCCGTTAGTTGGGTAGCGGGGGAGTCGCGTAGGGTACCCGACTCCGATGCAGCGATCACTGCTTTACTGGCCACGGTGCGTGCTCGTTCTGGCGCTAATCCCCAGCCTAGGATGTGGTGCAGCGCCCGCAGGGTCATCGCCTTCCACGAAGTAAGTCGCTCACGCCGCGCGGTGCATATTCAGAGCCGAACTGTTCTGACCGTTCGGGAAGGATCGACTGTACCCTTGGCATCATCGGCTACGGGGGAGTGGAGCGGCGTGGCCTGGTTGTCTGCCAAGCCGCGGCTTTCAACCAATGGCTTTCCGCACCACATCAGGAACACGCACTAGCAGTCCAGTGCGACGCGAAACGCGACCTTGGGCAGGCCATCACTGAGCCCCCGTTGACCGGTCGGGGCTGGCAGGGGAGGCTGTGAGGACATCCACGGCAAGGGGAATCATGATTAAGTACCCGCGCACCTCGGCCGCCATCGCGGCGCTGCTCGGGTTGGCCCTTGCCGGGTGCCAGCCCTCAGCCGCGCCGCTGACGGCGGGATCGGCTGCAGTGGTGCCCAGTCCGTCGTCGTCCGATCTGTTGGTCATCGTCCAAGCTGCCGTCGAGGATCGCAACGGCACGGTCCTCGACACTCCGCCGGCGCCGCGCCTCGCCGACGGGCAGACGACGGCGGGCTACCGGGCCAAGCGCGAACGGGATCTCCCGGTGGTAGCCCGGTCGAAGGCCGGATTCAAATCAACCGGTTTCTGGTATACGTCCTTTTCGACGACGGTGACGGTGGAGTCGATTGAGGTGACCGCTTCGCAGGCTAGCGTCCATTTCAAGGAATTAACCGAGGAATACCTTGCCTCGAAGGCGAATGGGCCGAGCAGCGTTCCGGAGGGCTACTCGTTGCCGCAGACTGCGACGTTCCGGGCCTCCGCGGACGGCTGGCAGTTGGACAGCATCGCGCCTTCGGTGCACGGGGGCGGCTCGCCGATGTCCATTGTCGAGGACTGAGAATCGACCGTTAGAGGATAGATGGGGAGTCCGCTGGTCGTACTACTTTACATAATGCTGATTATCGGCGTTAAAATAACGGGAGTAGAAGTAGTTGCGAGAACTCCCGGCCCTGGGCGTATTGAACGTTTTCGCAGGTCAGATGGTTTTTCTTGTACTGACGAGTCCACGTGGTGCCGTCCGGATTTGCGGCGGTGAGTCCCGAAGCTATAGGTTTCCTGCATCTAATGCATGTTTCCATGGTTTAGGGGTTGCAGTGAGTGGTGCCGTTCCGGGTTTCGTTCCACGGATGCTGGTGGATCCGGACATCGGTCTGTTCAGGGCTGATGAACGGGCTTTCACGGCCATGCTGGATGGCTGGCGCGCGCAGATGCTGGCCCGCGGACTCACGACCCAGACCATCAAACAGCGCTGCCAGCTGCTGGAACGGTTCCAGAAGTTCACGGGTGAGTTCCCGTGGCAATGGGGGCCGGCGGACATTGAGGAATTCCTGGCCGAGCTGCGTTCCGGTGAGAAGCCGATCAGCCTCAAAACCTTGCGGTCGTACAGCAATGCCGTGGCTATGTTCTGTGCCTACCTGACGCATCCTGGCTATGGATGGGGCGAGTTCTGCGAACGCACTTTCGGCGATATTCCGAGCCAGATCTGCTTCGAGTGGAACATGCCCAGGCACACGACCGACGACGCAGTACCGGCCCAGCGGCGGTCATTCACCAAGACAGAACTGCAACGGCTCTTCGATTACATCGACGATCTCATCGACCGCGAATACGAGGCTGGCACCAAACGCTGGCTGCCCCTGTTTCGTGACTCGGTTGCCTTCAAGGTGTGTTACGCCTACGGGCTTCGCCGCCGTGAGATGACCATGCTGGATCTGGAAGACTTCGGCCCCAATCCCCATGTCAGCGACTATGGCCGCTACGGAGCCCTCCAGGTCCGTTTCGCCAAAGGCACGGCAGGCTCCGGGCCCAGGCGACGGACTGTCCTGACCGTCCCGGAGTTCGACTGGGTCGTCGATCAGCTGGGGACCTGGACATCCAGCATGCGGGCGAAGTTTCCCACGGCTGACCGGTCATCGGCACTGTGGCCGAGCGAGCGTGGCGCCCGAATGTCGCTCGGTTCTTTCGGGGACGCCTTCGCAGCTGCCCGGGACGCCATCGGATTACCCAAAGAACTGGGACTGCATTGCCTCAGGCACTCCTACGTAACCCACCTGATCGAAGCCGGCTATGACCCGGCATTCGTGCAAACCCAGGTCGGCCACTCGTACGCCTCGACCACCGGCCTCTACACATCGGTATCGTCGGACTTCAAGCAGAAAACCGTGCAGCAGATGATCGCACGCCGCATCACCACCTTGGAGGACCCAGATGCCTGAACAGCGCCGGATCGGCTACCGCTGGAACCTGAGGGCCTTGATGGCCAAGCGCAACCTCTGGAAAACCACCGAACTCATGCCGCTACTGCGATCCCGGGGCATCAACCTTTCTGAGAGCCAGGTTTACCGGTTGGTTACTGCAGCGCCGGAACGCATCCCCGCGAGGACCTTCGCAGCGCTCTGCGACATCCTGGACTGCACCCCGAACGACCTCTTCGAACCATTCGTAGAGATGCGCGCGGCGGCGACAGCGAATGCACCACAGCGCAGCGAAGACCTAGGAATCCAGCCCGGCAACCCGATCGCTAAGCGCATCCGACTCGTCAGTCCCGAGGACGGTGAGTAGGCCACGCAAGCCAGAGGATCCCATCCGCTGGCCAGTCCCCTGCGCCCGCTGCCGCCAGCACCACCAAACCGTTGCGAGATGGCCCGACGGCGGAATCTGCGGCTACTGCTATCAACAGGCAAAACGCACCAAAGGCACCTGCGCCTGCGGACACGAGGGAGTCCTGCCAGGCCTCATCGACGAGCAGCCCGCCTGCCGCCAGTGCTCGGGAGTTCGGCTCAACATAGACTGCGACGCCTGCGGGGCGGAAGACGAACTCCACAGCGGCGGCCGCTGCTGGAGCTGCGTCCTGGCCGCGGTTGTTGACGACCTGCTCACGGACCCATCGCGCGGAACCATGGCACCGGAACTCCTTCCGCTCGCCATGGCACTGAAGTCGATGAAACGCGCCAACAGCGGGATGACCTGGATCCGGCAAAAGCACGTCACAGCCTTCCTCCGGAACCTCGCTGTCGCACCAGAAATCACGCATGAAAGCTTCGTCGAATTGCCCGACTCACGGACCCGCGAATACATCCGCGGTCTCCTCATCGAACACGGCGTGCTCCCCCGCCGCGACGAACTC
This sequence comes from Arthrobacter sp. ISL-65, assembly GCF_018613795.1. GTDB lineage: Bacteria > Actinomycetota > Actinomycetes > Actinomycetales > Micrococcaceae > Arthrobacter. Next base: position 126,416 of record NZ_JAGGPN010000040.1, on the reverse strand, counting down.
CTCACGCGTTATGAGGACTGGTCAGCACAGGCCCTCGACCGGACCAGCAAACCTGAGAACCGAGAGATCATCCGCCGCTACATCCGCTGGCACCACTTACGACGGATGAACCAGATGGACGAAGTCAGCCGCGGCACCTTCCTGCGCGCCAAGCAGCAAGTGACGGTCGCCATTGACCTGCTCAACTGGCTCACCGGCCACGGCACCAGCCTCGCCGGGCTGACCCAAGCTCACCTCGACCTCTGGCAAGCAGAAGGACCCACCACCAGGCGGATCGCTGAACACTTCCTGAAATGGGCCATCAAGACCAACACCGCCCCTGCAGGACTGACTATCATCCCGCATCGTCGGGGAACGAGCGCCAAACTCGACAAGACAGGACAGGATGAAGCACTCGGCCGCGTGCTCCACTCCCGCGGCCAAATCGAAGCACGCGATCAGGCCGCCGCGATCCTCATCCTCGTCTTCGGGCAACAAGCAGAACGCATTGCCCGTCTAACGTGGGGAGACGTAACCGTCACCGAAGAGCTGATCACCATCCCGCTGGGAACGATTCAGATCACACTGCCTGACCCCTTAGATGCGCCCTGGCGGGAACTCGCCGCAAACCCCGGCCACAACCTAACCGCCTCGCACCCCAACACCAACTGGGTATTCCGCGGAACCTCACCCGGCCGGCACATCCACCCAGGACACCTCACAACACGCCTCAGCAAGCTATTCAGCACCCGAGCCGCGCGACTCGGAACTCTCCACGAGCTCACCAAACTTGCACCCGTGGCCATCATCGCCGAAACCCTCGGCTACTCCCCCACAACCATCGAACGCCACGCCACCCACTCAGCAGCCGCCTATACCCGGTACATCGCAGCAGTAAACGAGGCAGTCCAGAATGGAAGTCCGAGGAACTAGAACGGCTCGATATCGCTTGCGTCCGTGACGGTAAATCTAAAGCTGTCTGCCCCGACGATCCCAGTCTTGGCGACGGGCCTCTTCCTCTTCCCAGAAATGACCGTCGTAGTGGCGCACGTAGAGTAGATAGGCCGTGAAGACCGCGCAGACAATCAGCATTGCCAGCATGAGGTAGCGGAAGGCATCCCAAGCTTCATTCCACCGAAATGCAATTTGCACGAGTGCATTAACGGCCAGCAAGGCCACCATGACCAGCTGCAAGCGAAATCCGCCCCGCGTCATCCGCGGCTCAAGGCGCTTCCGACCCTCAGACATATCCGGAGCCTACAACCGGAGGAGCTCTCTGTCATGTGTCCACCGGTCCCCGTCCCGGTGAGCAGCATGAGTCCCGATCCGGCGTCGCGCAAAGGACGGACGTGGCAACTCCCGGCTCATGAATAACCGTGCATGCCAGTTTGAGTGCCTGCCCGGAAGTGGGTGCAAAAGCTTGTGCGGATGGCCACGCCGGATGCTTTCCGGGTCGCAGGTCGCAGCATGTCCGGCAGATGTGGGCGTTTCGGCCGCAGTTTGGCGCCCAATGAAGCACTCAGCCGGCGTCGACTTCACGCCCACAGGATTCGAACCATGTGTCTGCGTCACCGAAGTCCTGATGGATAGTCATTGGACGCTCACATCGTCCTACGTAAACCCTGTGGACAAGCCCCGTCACTTCCGCCGGTTTACTTGACATAACGTCGCACTAGCGACCCGCCCCCGGCCTAATTCGGCGTGTGGATGTTGGAAGCCGCTGTACCAAGCGCGTCAGCGCGCTCGTGGAATTTCCGCGCCAGGACGTAGGCCTCACGGGACTCGTCCGTGAACTCCGCACCCGCAAGATCGCCTGCCCAATCCAGTAGGTCGGCAATTTTCTTCAGGTGCTGATAACGAGGCTCGTCCCTCTGTTGCAAACTCATGTGGATCCCCCAATGTCTCGGCGGCAAGGCTGAATCCCTACGCCGATAGTCCTAGGTATACCACCCAATTGGTTGAGCCTTCAATAAGACGGCCTACTAAGCCAAGCCCCGCAAGCCCAGGAAGGTGGAAACTTGCGGCCCAAGATCAATCCGGTTCAAGGGCCGCAAGTGTCCGTTCGCGCTGGTCTGTCAGCTGGCACCGACGTACGCCGCGAGGTGCTCGCCGGTCAGCGTTGCACGGCCGGCAACGAGGTCTGCCGGCGATCCTACGAAGACGATATTGCCGCCGTCGTGCCCGGCGCCGGGTCCGAGGTCGATGATCCAGTCGGCGTGAGCCATGACCGCCTGGTGGTGCTCGATGACGATCACCGACTTGCCCGAGTCGACGAGCCGGTCGAGGAGGCCCAGCAGGTTCTCGACGTCGGCGAGATGCAGGCCCGTGGTCGGTTCGTCGAGGATGTAGACGTCGCCCTTGTCGGCCATCTGGGCGGCGAGCTTGAGCCGCTGCCGCTCACCGCCGGACAGCGTTGTGAGCGGCTGTCCGAGGGTGAGGTAACCCAGTCCGACGTCGGCCAGCCGGTCGAGGATCTTGTGGGCCGACGGCGTGCGCGCATCGCCGTCCTCAAAGAACTCCTCGGCCTCGGCCACCGACATCGCCAGCACCTCGGCGATGTTCTTGCCGCCCAGCGTGAATTCCAGCACCGCGGCCTGGAACCGTTTGCCGTCGCACTCCTCGCAGGTGGTCTCGACCGTGGCCATGACACCCAGGTCCGTGTAGATGACGCCGGCGCCGTTGCATGTGGGGCAGGCACCCTCGGAGTTGGAGCTGAACAGCGCGGGCTTCACGCCGTTGGTCTTGGCAAACGCCTTGCGGATCGGCTCGAGCAGCCCCGTGTAGGTGGCGGGGTTGCTGCGCCGTGAACCCCGGATGCCTGTCTGGTCGATCACCACCACCCCCTCGCGCTTGGCGACGGAGCCGTGAATCAGCGAGCTCTTGCCGGAACCGGCAACGCCGGTAAGGACGCAGAGCACGCCGAGCGGGATGTCGACGTCGACATTCTTGAGGTTGTTTGTCGACGCGCCGCGGATCTCCAGCGCGCCGGAAGCGGAACGCACCGACTCCTTGAGCTGCGCCCGGTCATCGAGGTGGCGGCCGGTGATGGTGTCACTCCCCCGCAGCCCGTCGACCGTGCCTTCGAAGCAGACTGTGCCTCCCCCGGTGCCGGCACCCGGGCCGAGGTCGACGATGTGGTCGGCGATGGCGATGCTCTCCGGCTTGTGCTCCACGACGAGCACCGTATTGCCCTTGTCGCGCAGCTGGAGCAGCAGCGCGTTCATCCGCTCGATGTCGTGCGGGTGCAGGCCGATCGTGGGTTCGTCGAAGACGTAGGTGACGTCCGTGAGGGACGAACCGAGGTGGCGGATCATCTTGGTGCGCTGCGACTCACCCCCGGACAGCGTCCCCGACGGCCGGTCCAGCGAGAGGTAGCCCAGCCCGATTTCCGCGAACGAGTCCAGAAGGTGCTGCAGCCCGGCGAGCAGCGGGGCCACGGACGGCTCGTCCAAACCCCGGACCCAGTCGGCCAGGTCGGTGATCTGCATCGTGCAGACGTCGGCGATGTTCTTGCCCTTGATCTTCGACGACAGGGCTTCCTGGCTGAGCCGGGTGCCGCCGCAATCCGGACACGTAGCGAAGGTGATGGCCCGGTCCACGAACGCGCGGATGTGCGGCTGCAGCGAGTCCACGTCCTTGGACAGCATCGACTTCTGGATCTTGGGGATGATGCCCTCGTAGGTCAGGTTGATGCCCTCGACCTTGATCTTCGTCGGCTCCTTGTAGAGCAGGTCGTGGAGCTCCTTCTTGGTGAACTTGTTGATCGGCTTGTCCATGTTGAAGCCGGCTCCGCTGAAGATGCGGCCGTACCAGCCATCCATGCTGTAGCCCGGGATGGTCAGGGCGCCCCCGCTGAGCGACTTGCTGTCGTCGTACAGTGCCGTGAGGTCGAAATCGCTGACGTTGCCCATGCCCTCGCAACGCGGGCACATGCCACCGAGCCGGTTGAACGTCGCCTTCTCCGCCTTGGTCTTGTTGCCTCGCTCCACGGTGATTGCGCCACTGGCCCTCACCGTCGGGATGTTGAAGGAGTAGGCGTTGGGTGAGCCGATGTGCGGATTACCCAGCCTGCTGAAAAGGATCCGCAGCATCGCGTTGGCGTCGGTCGCGGTGCCCACGGTGGACCGGGGGTTGGCCCCCATCCGCTCCTGGTCCACGATGATGGCCGTCGTCAGGCCCTCCAGCACATCGACCTCGGGCCGGGACAGTGTGGGCATGAAGCCCTGCACGAACGCGCTGTAGGTCTCATTGATCATCCGCTGCGACTCCGCGGCGATCGTGCCGAACACCAGGGAGCTCTTGCCCGAACCGGAGACACCGGTGAACACGGTCAGACGGCGCTTCGGGATCTCGACGCTGACATCCTTGAGGTTGTTCACGCGCGCGCCCTGCACACGGATCAGGTCATGGCCATCGGCGGTGTGCAGTCCGGATGACTGCGCGTCCGTCCTCGTCGTTATCGTCATCGTCTCTCCATCTGTTGAACGGATAGTAGCGGGGTTTAGCTAACCTCGTTGATGCGGATCAGGTTCCCGGCCGGATCGCGGAAGGCGCAGTCGCGGACACCATACGGCTGTTGGGTGGGCTCCTGGACCACCTCGGCGCCGCTGGCCTGCACCTTCTCGAACGTGCCGTCCAGGTCCGGCGTGCCGAGCACGAGGCGGGCGTAGGTGCCCTTGGCCATCATTTCGGTGATGGTGCGCCGCTCGTCCTCGGTGATCCCCGGGTCGGCGGCCGGCGGTTCCAGGACAATGGACGTGCCGGGCTGGTCCGGAGGACCGATGGTGAGCCAGCGCATTCCGCCGTATCCCACATCGTTGCGGAGCTCGAACCCGAGGGTGTCGCGATAGAACGCCAGTGAGGCGTCGGCGTCGCTATGCGGAAGGAATGTCCAGTGAATGGTGAGGTTCATGCCGCCCAGTCTAGGCGCGGCCCGACGGGACCGCTTCTCGATTCCTGACCGGTCTGCTCACCTGTTTCACCACGCATGACGGCATGCCAGCCGTCTCCTCCGCGGCCTGTGTCCGGTACGAACTGGGCGGCATGCCGACCAGTTCGGTGAAGCGGCTGCTGAACGTCCCCAGCGAGGAACAGCCGACGGCGAAGCACACCTCGGTGACGCTGAGGTCGCCGCGCCTCAGCAGCGCCATCGCCCGCTCAATGCGCCGCGTCATCAGGTAGCTGTACGGGGGCTCGCCGTAGGCCTCCCGGAACTGCCGGCTGAGATGTCCGGCCGACATGTTCACGCCACGGGCCAGCGCCTCGACGTCCAGCGGCTGGGCGTACTCCCTGTCGATGCGGTCACGGACGCGGCGCAGCAGCGCCAGATCGTCCAAGCGCTGAGCTGCGGCGGGTTTGCTGGTCACAGTCGAGATGGTGCTACGTCCGGCGGGAGTTGTCCAGTCCGGAGTTGTCCAGTCGGAGCCCAGTCCAATCCATTGTCTTATCCTGCGCTCTCGTTAAGAATGAACGAATGACGGTCTATGTGAGAGCCCTCGAAACTGCAGTTCCGCCGACTCTGCTCATCCAGCACGAGGCCCGTGACGTGTTCGCAGCCCAGCCCGGCCTGACACGCCTTGGCTCACGGCTCGTGTCCACGTGCTTTGATTCCGCCGCCATCGACACCCGGTACACGGCAGTCCGCGAACTGACCTTGGCTTCCACCGCCGAAAATCCGCAGTTTTTCGATCCCGAGACCGGCCTGCTGCGGAGCCCCAGCACCAAGGCACGCAACAACCTCTTCGCCGAGGAAGCAACGAAGCTTTTCATCGATGCGGCGGACGCGGCCGTATCCAAATGCGACGGTATTGATCCGCTGGACATCACCCACCTCATCACGGTCTCCTGCACCGGATTTTTCAATCCCGGCCCCGACTACAAGATTGTCCGCGCCCTCGGGCTCAACCCTGCGGTGCAGCGCTACCACCTGGGCTTCATGGGCTGCTACGCAGCGTTTCCGGCGCTCCGTGCGGCCAAGTCATTCTGCGAGGCGGATCCCACGGCGGTTGTGCTCGTCGTGTGCGCCGAACTGTGCTCCCTGCACGTCCGGACCTCCAACGATCCCGACACGATCATGGGATCTGCACTGTTTGCGGACGGTGCGGCGGCCGCCGTCGTGACGGCACGCGTGGACCTGGAGTCCCCGCCGCTGCTCCAACTGGACCACTTCGAGACGGTCCTGACTCCCGTAGGTGAGGACTCAATGGCCTGGAACATCGGCGATGAAGGCTTTGAGATGGTGCTCGGCAACTATGTGCCGCACATCATCGACGAGCACATTGTGGGCGCGCTCGAGCCGCTGCTGGCACGCGACGCCTCCCTGCGGGAACTCGCCTACCGCGACATCACCCACTGGGCCATCCACCCGGGCGGCCGCAGCATCCTGGACAAGGTGCAGTCCCGGCTGGACCTCACCGACGAGCAGCTGCGTCCGGCCCGCGAAACCCTGCGGAACTACGGCAACATGAGCAGCGCCACGGTGCTCTTCGTCCTCAAGCACATCCTGGATCTTCCGTCGCGGGAGGGGGCCGAACGCATCTGTTCCATGGCCTTCGGCCCCGGACTGACTGTGGAAACCGGGCTGTTCACCAAGGTGAAGCAACCAGCCAGTGAGCTTGACGCCGTGGCCGGCGAGGCCGAGCCGTCCCTGGCCTGACGGTCGTGAAGATCCCAGGAAGCGGCCCAGGCATCCTCGGCCTACGGGACACGGACACCGTCGAGGAGATGGACCGGCCGGACTGCGATCCGGAACGGCTTCAACGCACCTACGAGCAATTCGCACTGGTGAACCGCGTGGTCTCCGGCTGGCGCCGGCTGTACCGCACCAGAGTCCGCGCGCAGCTGGCAGGCGTGGGCACGGCAACGCTGCTGGACGTCGGCTGCGGCGGCGGCGACCTCGCCGTGATGCTCGCCCGCTGGGCGGCCAGGGACGGCATCCAGCTCCAGGTGACCGGGATTGACCCGGATGCAAGGGCCTTCCGCTTCGCCGCCGGCCGCAAGCCCGTCCATGGTGTCGAATTCCGCCAGGCGAGTAGCGGCGATCTGCTCGCCGAGGGCAGGTCCTACGACGTCGTCATCTCCAACCACGTGCTGCACCACCTGACCCCGCCGCAACTGCAGTCATTCCTGGACGACTCCGCCGGGCTGGCCCGCTGCCTGGTCCTGCACAACGATCTCAGCCGGAGTGCAGCTGCCTATGCGCTGTTCAGTGCCGGCGCCCTGCCGCTCACCGGCTCCTACATACGCGGAGACGGACTGACTTCGATCAGGCGCAGCTACACCGTACGGGAGCTGGCCGCCGTGGTCCCCGCCGGCTGGACGGTGGAACCGCACTCCCCCTTCCACTGCCTGCTCACCCACCGGCGACGCCCGGCATGACCGATGTGCTGATCGTGGGCGGCGGGCCGGTTGGTCTCTTCATGGGTTCGCTGCTGCTGCAGCACGGCGTCGCGGTGCGGGTCCTGGAAAGGCGGACCGGACGGAATGCCCACACCAGGGCCATCGGGATCCATCCGCCGGCGCTCGCCGCCCTGGAGCGCATCGGCGTTGCCCAGGAGCTGATCGGCCGGGGCGTTCCGATCCGCCAAGGCTTCGCCGTCAGCAACGGCCGGAGGATCGCGCACATGCCGTTCGCTCCGGTCTCCCACCGGTACCCGTTCGTCCTCGCCGTGCCCCAGCCCGTGACGGAGGAGGTCCTGGAGCGGCGGCTCCGGGAGTTGGACGGCGGCGCCCTGCTCCGGGACGCCCGCGTTACGGGAATGCACGACGACGGCGCCCGGGTCACGCTCAGCGTCACCACTGTTGGGGCCGTCTCCAGCCACTCCGCCGCGTTCGCCGTGGGCGCCGACGGCGCCTACTCGACGATGCGGTCCCTTCTAGCGGTCGCGGCGCCGGAGAAACTGTATCCGGACCACTACCTGATGGGTGACTATCCCGACTCCAGCCCCTATGGCTGCGATGCCGCGCTGTTCCTGGAAAGCCACGGCATCGTGGAGTCCTTCCCGCTCCCCGGCGGCGTCCGCCGCTGGGTAGTCCGGCTGGGCAGCCCGCCGGCCAGCCCAGACGCGGAGCAGTTGGCGGCGCTTGTTGCCCGCAGAACCCGCGTGGAGCTGGACCCCGATGCGAACACCATGCTCAGCAGCTTCAGTGTCCGTGCGCGGCTGGCCGCGCGCATGGTTTCTGGCCGGACGGCACTGATCGGTGATGCGGCGCACGAGGTCAGCCCCATCGGCGGGCAGGGGATGAACCTTGGCTGGCTGGACGCAGAAGCGCTGCTGCCGGCGATCCTCGCCGTCCTGCGTGCGGAGCCTTCCGCTGAAGCCCTCCGGCGCTTCGATACCTCACGACGCCGGGCGGCAGCCGCGGCCAAACGCCAGGCCGAGGTGAACATGGCACTTGGCCGGCCCCTTCCGGTCGGTCTGCTGCGGCCACGGAATGCGGTGATTGCCCGTGCCGCCGCTGTACCGGCCTTCAATGCCCTCGTGGCCCGGCGCTTCACCATGCAGTAGCGCGCCACGGCGCGGCACAAGACGGCACAGCCCAAGACTGCACAGCACTGCACAAGACAGCACTAGGCTGTCCCCATGACCCACGCAGCTCCGCCCACGACCTATAGCCCCGCCCGCATCAGGGAAACAGTGCAGGAACTTTTGGCCGCAGAGGACTTGCCGCCCATCGTGCAGGCCGGGCACCCGGTCCTGCGGCAACATGCGGCTCCCTTCGAGGGCCAGTTGGAGCCGGACGAGCTCAGCCAGCTGATCGTCCTGATGAGGAAGGCCATGCACGCCGCGCCGGGCGTCGGGCTGGCGGCTCCGCAGCTGGGTGTTCCGCTGCAGCTGGCCGTCCTTGAGGACCAGTTTGAGATCGACGAGGTCACGGCTGCGGCCCGCGGCAGGGCGCCGCTGGAGTTCTTCGCCATGCTGAATCCGTCCTACTCCCGCCTGGGAAACGGGACCGCCGCCTTCTTCGAAGGTTGCCTGTCGCTGTCCGGACTGCAGGCTGTGGTGGAACGTCCCGAAAGCGTGCGGCTGGAGTATGTAACGCCCGACGGCGGGCAGGTCACCAAAGACTTCAGCGGCTGGCAGGCGCGGATCGTGCAGCACGAAACCGACCACCTCAACGGCAGGCTCTACATCGACCGGGCCGAGCTCCGCTCGCTCAGCACGAACAGCGAGTACGCCACGCGCTGGGCGGAACCGGGCATCGCTACGGCAAGCCGGGAGCTTGGCTTCCCGGCAAGCGCGCAGGCCCGCCGGGAAGCCCTCACGGATTAGGTAGGGGCGGCTTGGACGGCGGCGGCTGGGGCCGAGTCCATTCAGGCGTTTCCTAAGCGGTTGTTGTCCGTCGGCAGGTACTTCGCCCACCAGGCCAGGATCTGTTCGAACCGCTGCCGCCGGTGATGCGGCGTTCCCGAGCGCGACAACTCGTGGTCCTCGCCCGGGAACACGAGAAACGCGGAGTCGACGCCCTGCTGCTTGAGCGCAGTGAAGTAGCGCTGGCCCTGTTCCACCGGGCAGCGGAGGTCGTCCTCGCTGTGGATCACCAGCGTGGGCGTCCGGACCGCGGCAACCGTTGCCATGGGGCTTTGTGCGGCCACCTGCCCGGCTGCCGAGCCGACGTATTCACCGCCGAAGAACCAGCCGATGTCCGACGAACCCGTGAAGCTGACGGGATCCAGGAAGCCCCGCTCCACGATGGCTGCCTGGAACCGGTGGTCCTGGCTGATGGTCCACGCCGTGAGGTAGCCGCCGTAGGAACCGCCCATGATCCCCAGGGCGCCGGCGTCGAGGGAATCGAACTTCTCGAGGCTACCGTCCAGGAAGGCGAGGACGTCCTGCATGTCCACGGTGCCCATCCGCTCCTTGATGGACCGGCCGTGGGCTTGGCCGTAGCCGGCGGAGCCGCGTGGATTGCACATGAGCACGGCGTATCCCGCCGCCGCGTAAACCTGTGCTTCGTCGAAGAACGCGGTGGTGTACTGCGCGAAGGGTCCGCCGTGGATGTTCAGCAGCACGGGGTGGGGTCCCTTGCCCGGCGGCAGAACCAGCCAGCCGTGGACCGGGTAGCCGTCCGGGGCAGGAAACGTCAGCTCCTGCGGTTCGATGATGCCTGCTTCGGTCCGCAGGGCGGCGGAGAAATCGCTGAGCAGCCGGAGCTGGCCGTCTTCGAGGACCCCCACGTCACCCGCCGTGGCGGCGTCGCTGTAGCTGAGGAACACCGTGCCTGCAGCGTCGCCGGCCCCGGCGACCACCCGGTCACCATGAACGAGGAGGGAGTGGTCTCCCGTGGCGCTGAATTCGAGCAGCTCCACCGTTCCCTGGGCATTGTTGAGCACCAGGGCACTGTCTTTGCCGCGGAGGCCGATGGTGGCACCGGGCGCTGCGACGTCCATGTTCTCCGCGTCACTCAGGGCCGTGGCGTCGCCCCCGGCGGTGGGCATGGCATGGAGCACCGTGTTCTTGGCAACGAAGTCCTGGCCGGTGCTGCCCAGGTCCTGGGCAGTGAAGAACAGCCAGCGCCCGTCGGCCGACTCCCGGACGTCGGAAACGGTCTGGGCACCCAAGTTGGGGACCGGCACCAAAGCCGGGGTGCCGCCGTCGGCTGCTACGCGGTAGATCCCGGATACCAGATCCTGGTCGGCATCCTCGTGGAGGGACGCCACAAAGTAGATGGCGCTGCCGTCGCTGCTGAAGGTTGCGCCGGTGTGGTCGGTTGCCGACGTCGTGAGCCGGCGTGCCTCCGGGAACCCGCCGGAATCCTCGCCGGACTCCTCGCCGGACTCCGCCGAACTTTCACTCTCGCTGCCGCTCTTGCCCGTCCCGCTGTCGCTTCGCTTAGCGGCGCGCCCCACTGGCTTGACCCAAGGTTCCCCGCCCAGTTCCGGAACATCGAGCAGGAAAAGCTGCAGCGGCTTGTCCCGGGTGTAGCCCACGCCGTTCATCCTGTACTTGTAATCCGTGATCAACCGCGCGTCCTCGGCACCGGACGCCACGCCGTCGAGCGATCCGTAGCGGCCTTCTTCCGGTTCCCTGGAACCGAACACGAGCCGGGTGGAGTCCGGTGACCAGGCGAAGGAGCTGACGCCCATCTTGCTGTCGGTCAGGGCCTGCGGCTCCCCGCCGGCGGACTCCACCACGTGGAGCTGGGGCTTGCCTCCCGGGGCGGCGCGGAGGAAAGCCAGCACCCGGCCGTCCGGCGAAAAAGCCGGCGCCGTGTCGCGGAATCCCCGGGTCACGCGGCGTGGCAGCTTTTCCGGGTCCCGGGGCACACTCCATAGCTGGCCAACGTAGGAGTCGGCGTCAAAGTCCGGCCGAACGACGGACACAACGGCCCTGGTGCCGTCGGGGTGCACGGCGGGGACGGAGACGGAGTTGAGCAGCGGCAGATGTTCAGGCTTCATCCACGTGAGCCTAGCGGGTCGGGCAAGGGCACGGAACGGTAGCCGCGGAAAACACCTGCCCTAGGATTGTCCTCATGCTCTCGCGCCTGCCCGTTCTGCTTTGTCCCGTCTGCCGCCAGGATCTTCAACCCGTCGGCGATGGCGGCACCGGCCGGGTCCGGGCGCTGGCGTGCCGGGAGCGGCACAGCTTCGACGCCGCCCGGCAGGGGTACTTCAACCTGCTGGTGGGCAAGGGAACCGCCTTCGAATCGGATACCGCGGAGATGGTTGCGGCACGGGCAGCCTTCCTCGACGCCGGTCATTACCGGCCGTTGGCTGAGGCGCTGGCCCGGGCAGCCGAGCCGGCGTTGAACGGCCCCGCCCCGACGGTCCTCGACTCCGGGACAGGAACGGGCCACTACCTGCGGGCGGTCCTTGATTATCTGGACGATCACTTGAAGCACAGGGAACATGGTGACGGCGCCGACGGCGTGGCCGCCGTCGGGCTGGACATCTCCAAGTTCGCCCTGCGCCGCGCCGCCAAACTCAACCCGGAAGCCATCAACCTGGTGGGTGACGTCTGGCAGCCACTGCCGCTCCCGGACGCCGCCGTCGACGTCGTCACCGTGGTGTTCGCGCCCCGCAGCCCGGCCGAGTTCGCCCGCGTACTCAAACCCACGGGCAGGCTCATCGTAGTGACGCCGCGAGCCGGCCACCTCGGGGAAATCGCCAGCCGGGCCGGAATGCTGGGCATCGACCCCGGCAAAGACGAGCGCCTGGCCGACGCGCTCGCAGGCCGCTTCTCGCCGCTGTCGACGCAGGACATCGACGTGGACCTGTCGCTTTCTCCCGAGGACGTAGCCAACCTCGCGCTCATGGGCCCTGCCGGCCACCACACGGACCGTGCCACACTGACCGAACGGCTGGCCGGCCTTCCGCAAACCACCAGGGTCTCCGCCCGGTTCCGGATCAGTATCTTCGTGCCCTCGGAAATCCCTGCTCCATAACGGCTTGGCCACGTTCCTGCGCTGCCTGCCATTCCCCTGCCGGGGGCTCCTGCTTCGGTCTACGATGGAAGAAAGTTACTGAGGGTCTGCCCCGCGGCCCTTGGAATCAAGGGGGAACGCGATGTTTGAATGGCTTGGCCAAAACTGGTGGGCGCTGTGGCTCACCCTCTTCCTGGTGTTCGCCGCCGTGGAGATGCTGACCCTTGACCTGTTTTTCATCATGCTGGGCGGAGGCGCCCTGGCCGGCCTGGTGGCCGACTTCGCCGGCGCGGATCTGTGGCTGCAGATCGTGGTGTTCTGCGTCGTGTCGCTGCTTATGATCGCGTTCGTTCGCCCGGTGACACTCAAGCACCTGCACAAGGGCCCGCCCGAACAGCGCACCAACATTGACCGCCTAATCGGCGAATCAGCGCTTGTCCTGGAGGCAGTAACGGCCACCGGTGGACGCGTGAAGATCGGCGGCGACATCTGGAGCGCCCGGTCGCAGTCCGGCGTCCTGCCTGAAGGCCAGCGCGTCATCGTCTCGGCGATTGAAGGTGCGACGGCGGTCGTGTCACCGCAGGCTGAGACCGCCGTCCAGTAGGCGGCTCCCCCATGGGTTTCTGCTCCCGCCGCGGCGGAGCAGCAGATTGCGGCGAGTTTTCGCCAGGTTAGAGCTTCACTGAAAGTTGGGGACAAAGGAGAAGTATGGATAACCCAGGAGGAATCGCACTCACGTTCGTGCTGGTGGTTCTGATTATTTTCGTCATCATCGTGCTGGTCCGCTCTGTGCGGATCGTGCCGCAGGCCCGGGCCGGCGTCGTGGAACGGCTGGGGAAGTACCAGCGGACGCTTAATCCGGGCCTGACCCTCCTCATCCCCTTTGTTGACCGGCTTCTGCCGCTGCTGGACCTGCGCGAGCAGGTGGTGTCCTTTCCGCCGCAGCCCGTGATCACGGAGGACAACCTCGTGGTGTCCATCGACACCGTGGTCTACTTCCAGGTCACCGACCCCCGCGCCGCCACTTACGAGATCGCCAACTACATCCAGGCAGTGGAGCAGCTGACCACCACCACCCTGCGTAACGTGGTGGGTGGCCTGAACTTGGAAGAGGCGCTCACGTCCCGCGACCAGATCAACGGCCAGCTGCGCGGCGTCCTGGACGAAGCCACCGGACGCTGGGGAATCCGCGTCTCCCGGGTGGAACTGAAGGCCATCGACCCGCCGCACTCCATCCAGGATTCGATGGAGAAGCAGATGAGGGCAGAACGTGACCGCCGCGCCGCGATCCTGACCGCTGAGGGAACCAAGCAGTCTCAGATCCTGACCGCGGAAGGGCAGCGGCAGGCCGCCATCCTCAAGGCCGAGGGTGACGCCAAGGCTGCCATCCTGCGTGCCGACGGCGAGTCGCAGGCCATCCAGAAGGTGTTCGACGCCATCCACAAGGGCAACCCGGACCAGAAGCTGCTGGCCTACCAGTACCTGCAGACACTCCCGAAGCTCGCGGAAGGCTCGTCCAACAAGCTGTGGATCATCCCCAGTGAAGTCGGCGAGGCACTGAAAGGCATCGGCAGCGCTTTGGGCGGAACCAACCCTGATCCCCGATCCGGCGACCTGTTCGGGGGCCAGGACGGCGGCCAGTCCGGTGCCCAGTCCGGTGGCCAGCCCGACGAGGCGGCGGCCCGGACCCAGGCGTAGAGTTTCAGGGCAAGCAAAGGGAGGCAGGCCGATTGGCCTGCCTCCCTTTTTCGTCCGACTATGCCCGCGTTGCTACGCTCGGCCGCCTTGCTGCGCCCTGCCGGAATCCGTATAATGGGATATTTGTCCGGCCGGATCAGTCCGTGCGGAACAACAATGCTTGGCGAAGCGTTTCACCTAGTGATGCTACGTGAACAACACCGTAGTCCGGAGGCACCCTTAGCAGGGCTTCCGGCTAGCGCGGAGTCCGCTCCGCGAACCGATTAGAGGGAGAAATCATGAGCGATCGCAGCCTGCGAGGCATGCGTCTTGGCGCCCAAAGCATGGAGACCGAATCCGGCGTGGAGCCGGCTCCGCGTCAGCGGGTTGAGTACCGGTGCGAGGACGGCGAACAGGTTTTTGTAACCTTTTCCTCCGAAGCCGAAATTCCCCCTGTCTGGGTTTCCAAGACCGGCAAGGAAGCGCTGCTCGTTGATGGCGAACGCCCGGACACCAGCAACGAAAAAGCAGTCCGTACGCACTGGGACATGCTGTTGGAGCGCCGCTCGCTTCCCGAGCTTGAGCAGATCCTCGAAGACCGTCTCACCATTCTGCGCGAGCGTCGCGGCGAACGGCGTTCAGCCTAACCGCTGCTAGCCGGCAGGCAGGCGCTACAGCCAAAAAGGCCGGATCCGCTGCACCACATGGTTGCAGCCGATCCGGCCTTTTGTGTATCCGCCTGGTCTTTGTGCCGCTAGTCGCGCGGGCTCTTGCCGGTCAGCTTCTTCCAGCGGGCGGTCAGGCCCCACTTCGTCACGTTGATCATGGCCTCAACCACGATATTGCCGCTCATCTTGGAAGCCCCCAGTTCACGCTCCACGAACGTGATGGGCCGCTCCACGATGTTAAGCCCCATCTTCGCGACGCGCCACGCGAGGTCCACCTGGAAGCCGTAACCCACGGAATCGACCTGGGCCAGGTTCAGCTTCTCCAGTGTGGTGCGCCGGAACGCCCGGTACCCGCCGGTCACGTCCTTGATCTTGAGGCCGAGCATGATGCGCGCATACGTGCTCCCGGTCCGGGAAATGGCCTGGCGGTACAGTGGCCAGTTCACGACGCTTCCGCCCTTCACCCAGCGGGAACCCATGGCGAGGTCTGCGCCCTGGTCCACGGCCTCCAGCAGGGAGGGCAGCTGTTCGGGCTGGTGCGAACCGTCGGCGTCCATCTCCACCAGGACGTCGTAGCCGGCGTCCAGTCCCCACTTGAAGCCCGCGATGTAAGCGGCCCCCAGGCCTTCCTTGCCCTTCCGGTGCAGGACGTGGACCTGGTTGTCCCCGGCAGCAATGCTGTCCGCCAGCTGTCCGGTGCCGTCCGGGCTGTTGTCGTCCACAACGAGGACGTCGGAGGCCGGCACGGCGGCGCGCAGGCGTCCCAGAGTCTTGGGAAGCGACTCCAGCTCGTTGTAGGTGGGGATGATGGTGAGGACACGCACAGGGAGGCCTTTCCTGGATGGGAGCGGTCAGTGCGCGGGAAGCCTGGCGGGAACGCCGGCTCGTAAAGCGCAACTCCCCATTATACGGGCCCCGGACAGCGCTTCCGTCCGCTTAGCTGGCATCGGGGCCGCAAGTGCGCGTTCGCGCTTGTTTATCAGCAGCATGGGTGGCCGGGGTCAGGCTCCGCCACGGGCGGGTCCACGCGCCACGGGCCAGTTGCTGATGCCGCGATAAGCGGATGGAGGAACTGTTTTCTGCTGCGCTTTGGACCCGCCCCGGAAGCTCAATGCTACGGACTGGCTGGGGGCTGTCAACAGCCCTCTGACCTGCCAGTTCATATATCGTCGCAGGTCAGCGCCACTTCTGGGCGGGTGATGTGTCGTCAGATGGCGGCCGGATGGCGCAATATGTCGCCGCCAGACCCGCCTGCTGATCAGGCGCCGAGGGCCCCTGCGGAGAACAGCTCCAGCCCGTTCCGCACGGTCTGCAAACACCGCGGATCCGTGCCGGTGTCCAGCGCGGGCAGCAGCGGCGTGCGGGCACGGGGATCCGTGCTCCAGGACTGGACCCTGCCGTCCGCCACCTGGACCATGAGCTCATCCACTTCCCAGACGGCGAAGGTTGCGGGAGCCCCCGGTACCAACTGGCCGGCCATGGGGTCTTCGTACCGGGCGGCGCGCCAGCCGGCCCGCGTGTGGCCGAGGAAGGCTGCACGGGCGGAGATGCGCTGGTCCGCGTCGTGGTGTTCGAGGCATGCCCGCACGCTGGACCAGGGACGGAGCGGCGTCACCGGGGTGTCGCTGCCGAAGCAGATCGGGACACCTGCCGAGTAGAACGAGGCGAACGGGTTCATGCCGCGGCTGCGGGTGCCGAGGCGCTGCTCGTAGAGCCGCCCCTGGCCGCCCCACGCGGCGTCGAAGGCGGGCTGCGCGCTGACCGTCACAGAGTACTTCGCCAGGCGGGCGATCGCGTCGGCGTCGGCCATTTCGACGTGCTCAAAGCGGTGCCCCGCGGCCCGGACCCGCTGCTCCCCCACCTCGGCGGCTGCCTCCTCGAGGGCCTGCAGGGCCGCATCGAGGCCGGCGTCGCCAATGACGTGGAATCCGCCCTGGATACCCAGCACTGAACACGCCGCCAAATGCGCGGCCGCGTCAGCCACGGAAAGGTAGGTCGTGCCGCTCTCCTCCGGTGCGTCCGCATAGGGTTCCCGCAGGGACGCCGTGCGGGAGCCGATTGATCCGTCGATGTTCAGGTCCCCGGCAAATCCGCGGACCCGGACCCCGAGCTCGGCAAGCAGCGCCTCGGCGTCGGCCGCCGTCGGCGTCAGTTGCCCCCAGTACGGGAGCACCTCCGGTGCCGGGCGGGAGCCTGCCGCGTCATTCCATCCGGCCGCCAGCCGCAGGTCCTCGACGCTGCTGATTTTTGGTGCACCCATCTCGGCCAGCGCCACATACCCGTTGGCCGCAGCCTCGTCCAGCGCACGCCGCTGGTATTCCTGAAGCGCAGCGGATGACAGGCGGCGGGTGGCCTGCCGGGCAGCACTGTGGGCCTGGCGCTTCACGTGACCGCCGGGCGCGTAGCCGTCCAGCTCCGCCAGCCCGGCACTGGCCACCAGTGACGGCGAGACGAGGGCGGAGTGCACGTCAACGCGGGAAAGATATACCGGACGGCCAGCGGCAGCCCGCTCCAACTCTCCGGCGTCCGGGAGCGTGGGATCGTCCCAGAGGGACTCATCCCAGCCGTGCCCCAGCACTGCACCGTTTCCGCCCGAGGCCGCGACGGCGTCCAGCAGTTGGCGGGCGGACCGGACACCGCCCAGCTGCAGTGAGTCCAGCGCGATGCCTGTCTCCGTCAGGTGGGCGTGGGAATCGACAAAACCCGGGGCCACGAGGGCGCCGCGCAGATCGATGATGTCCATGGAGCTGTCGGCGATGGAAGCAGCAGCCTGCTCCGAACCGACCCAGGCGATGGTGTCGCCGTCCACGAGCATGGCCGTGGCGAAGGGATCAGCCGCGGTGTAGACGGAACCGTTGCGGTACAGCCTGACCTTAGACGGTTCGCTTCCATCCTGCGGGCTGGCGGGGGCATCGGCCATGGAGGCGCTCCTTGGGGTGGTGTTCAATCCGGGTGTTCAATTTGGGTCTTCAGTACGGGGAGTTTGGTGCGGAGGTGTCCGGTACGAGTGTTCGGAACGGAGGTTGGGCCGCGTGTGCTGGGCCCGTGCGCCGGGGCTGGAATTCCGGCGCTCAGCCCACCGTGGAGTAGGCTACGACGCCCCGCCTGATCAGCTTGATGGCCTCGGCACAGAGCCGGGCCAGCCGGGGGTCCAGGCCGGGAATCTTGGCAAGCTGGTCCAGCAGGTCGATCACCTGCTTCACCCACCGGACGAAGTCGCCGGCGGCCAGGTCGGTGCCGCTGAGTACCTCCTGCAGATGCCGGCCGCGGGCCCATTTGTACATGGGCCAGACCAGTCCAAGTTCGGGCTCGCCGGTGAGCGGCAGCTTGTTCTGTTCCTCCACGTCCTCCAGCGCAGACCACTCGCGGACCACGATATCCACGGCCGTCTCAAGTGAGACGCTGGGCATCCGGGGCCGCAGGCCGCGGTCCTCACGTTTAGCCTGGTACACCAGCACGCTGGCGAAAGCAGCCACCTCCACGGCGTCGAGGTCATCGAACGCACCCTGCCGCAGTGCCTGGGAAATCAGCAGGTCCTTCTCGCCGTAGATCCGGCGCAGCCGCTGGCCGTCAGTACTGATGCGGTGCTGCCCGTCCTCGGTGGATTCGAGGTAGCCGTAGGCCGACAGGACATCGCAGACCCGGTCAAACGTCTTGGCGATGGTGTTGGTGCGCCCCTGGATCTGGCGGACCAGACCGTCGGTTTCCTTGCGCAGCTTCCACCAGCGTTCGGACCACCTGGCGTGGTCCTCGCGTTCGCTGCAGCCGTGGCACGGGTGGGCGCGCAGAGCACGCCGCAGATCAGCGATCTTCTTTTCCTGGTTTTGCATGGCAGAACCCAGCCCGAAGTCGTTGTTGCGGCTGCTTCCCCGGGCCGGCGGCCGGTTCTCCCGCAGCGCGTTCCGGACGGATGAGGCCAGGTCCCGCCGTGACTTGGGCACCTTGGCGTTGAATGACTTGGGGATCCTGATCCGCGTCAGCGGCGCAATGGGCCCCTCAAGGTCATCGACGCCGATCCGGCGCAGCTGGCTTTCCAGCGTCAGCACCGCGGGCCTGGGGTCCCGGGCGTTGTGGTCCGAGCTCAGCACCACGGCAAATCCCGGTGCCCTTCCGGCCGGGACATCCACCACGTCCCCCGGCAGGAGCCGGCTCAAGGAATCCTCGTTGAGCGACTTGCGGGCCCTCGACTTGCCCCGCGAACTGAAATTCTCGGCGTCGGAAAGTTCCCGGCGCAGCCGCGCGTATTCGGTGAAGTCGCCCAGATGGCACGTCATCGACTTGGCGTAGCCGGCCAGCGATTCCTCACGGCTGCGGACCTGCCGGGCCAGCCCGACCACCGAGCGGTCAGCCTGGAACTGGGCGAAGGAGGACTCCAGGATTTCCCTGGCCCGCGGCCGGCCGAACTGGGCCAGCAGGTTGATGCTCATGTTGTACGTGGGCTGGAAGCTGGAATTCAGCGGATACGTCCGGCGGGAGGCAAGGCCGGCCACGGCAGCTGGGTCCGTGCCCGGCTGCCACAGGACCACGGCATGGCCTTCGACGTCGATGCCGCGCCGGCCCGCCCTGCCGGTGAGCTGGGTGTACTCCCCCGCCGTGATGTCTACGTGGGCTTCGCCGTTGAACTTGTCCAGCTTCTCCAGCACCACGGATCGGGCCGGCATATTGACCCCGAGGGCCAGCGTCTCGGTGGCGAAAACCGCCTTCACGAGGCCGTCCGCAAAAAGCTTCTCAACCACTTCCTTGAACGTGGGAAGCATTCCGGCATGGTGTGCCGCGAAGCCGCGCAGGAGCCCCTCGCGCCAGCTCCAGAAGCCCAGCACTTCGAGGTCGTCGGTCGGAATGTCCTGGCCGGCCTCGTCCACCCGCTGGGCGATGATGCCCTGCTCCCGCTCCGTGGTGAGCCACAGCCCGGACGCTACACACTGGGCGACGGCGGCGTCACAGCCGGCCCGGGAAAAGATGAAGGTGATGGCGGGCAGCAGGTCCTGCCGGTCAAGGCTGGCGATGACCTGCGGCCGGCCGGCTCGCCGCACGGCGGTCCGGGTCTCCTGCTGGGGCCTGTCACCATAGCGCTGGCGCTGTTGCCGCCGCTGGCTCCGGCCGCCGTGGCCGAAGCGGCCCTGGAAGTTGAGCTGGCTTTCGGCCCTCGAGAGGGTCAGCAGCTCCGGGTTGACCTCGAAACCGCGCTGTCCGGCGTCGGCAGGTGTTGGCGCCAGAGGCAGGGCAGCCGCCGCCGCAGGGCTGCCGGCGGGCGCGATTTCGTCGAAGGTGGTCTCGCCCGCGAAGAGATCCACAATTTCCCGGCCCACCATGACATGCTGCCAGAGAGGCACGGGACGGTGTTCGGAGACGATCACGTCGGTGTCGCCGCGGACGGTGTCCAGCCATGCGCCGAACTCCTCCGCGTTGGACACCGTGGCGCTAAGGGAGGCGACCTGCACTTCGCTGGGCAGGTGGATGATGACTTCCTCCCAGACTGCCCCGCGGAAGCGGTCGGCCAGGTAGTGGACCTCGTCCATGACCACAAAGCCCAGGTCGAACAGGGTATCGGAGTCGGCATACAGCATGTTGCGGAGGACCTCGGTGGTCATGACCACTACGGGTGCGTCGCCGTTGATGCTGGTGTCGCCGGTCAGGAGTCCAACGTTCGTCTCGCCGTATTTCTCCGTCAGCTCGGTGAATTTCTGGTTGCTGAGCGCCTTGATGGGCGTGGTGTAGAAGGCCTTCAGCCCGCGCTGGAGTGCCAGATAGACGGCGAACTCGCCCACGATGGTCTTGCCGGCACCGGTGGGCGCGGCGACAAGTACCCCGCGCCCTTCCTGGAGGGACTTGCACGCCTGCCGCTGGAAGTCATCCAGTTCAAAGCTCAGTGTGCGGGAGAACGCGCCCAGGTGGGTCTTTGCTTCCGCGGCCCGTTCGGCGCTGGCGCGGTACCGTTCGGAGGGCGACGGAGTGGTGGTGGACATTCCTCAAGCCTAGCGGTGGCGTGCCTAGAGATTCTTCAGCTCACTGCTCGGAGTCGCGACATCGGCTGTGGCCTCGGTCTCAGCGGCCCGCTTCTCTGCGCGGCGTGCTCGCCGGCGGTCGTTCAGGACGCACAGGCCGATGGCCGCGAAGAAGAGCAGGAGCATGGGACCGGCAAGGTAGAACATGCTCATCGCATCGCCGCCGGGGGCCGCCATGGCTGCGAACAGGCAAACAAGGAACACCGTAATGCGCCAGCTCTTCAGGAGCTGCTCCCCGCGGAGCAGCCCGGCGAGGTTCAGACCGACCAGGACGACAGGGAGGAGGAAGGCGATGCCGAAGGCCAGCAGCAGCCGCAGCACGAAGGACAGGTAGACCTGGGCGCTGATGAAGTTGGAGCCTCCGGATGGCGTGAAGTCGGTGAGGACCCGGACGGCATTGGGGAGGACAAGCCACGCCAGCGTCACGCCGCCGATGAACAGCGGCACCGCGGCCGACACAAAGGACAGCGCCAGCCGGCGTTCCTTCTTGTGCAGTCCGGGGACGATAAACGCCCA
Source organism: Arthrobacter sp. ISL-65 (assembly GCF_018613795.1). Lineage (GTDB taxonomy): Bacteria > Actinomycetota > Actinomycetes > Actinomycetales > Micrococcaceae > Arthrobacter. Next base: position 105,208 of record NZ_JAGGPN010000040.1, on the reverse strand, counting down.
GAGCTGGTACAGCCAGACCGGGCTGGCCAGGATTACCCCCAGGAACACCGACACCTGGATCATGAGGTCGAAGGAGCTCGCCACGCCGTCGAAGTTGAGCGATGCCTGCCGGCCCTCGCTCTCGTTGAGGTCCTTGATCGGTTTGATCAGGGCCGCGAGCATGGGCTGGTACACCAGGAAACCCGCGATTGTGGCGAGCACAACGGCAATGGCGGACTTGAACAGCCGGTTCCTGAGTTCGCGCAGATGGTCCAGCAGAGCCATCCGTCCCTCAGGATTGGATTGACGACTCATGGTCAGTGCCACGAAATCTTAGGCGCGGTTGGGCGGCGGAACGTCGTTTCCGTCTGCGGGACGGTTGTCCGTCGGGGTGGAACGCGGGTGGTTGACGACGGTGCCTTCGACGGGATCCGAGCCGTCCTTGGCTTCAGGGGCACCGTCCTTCTTCATTTCGCGGACTTCCGACTTGAAAATGCGCATCGACTGGCCGAGGCTCCGGGCCATGCCGGGAAGTTTCGGTGCAGCGAAGAGCACCAAAGCAAGGACGATGATGATGATGAGATGCCAGCCTTCAAGCCTCATGTTGGTGTTCCTTTCGTTTAGCTACATCCTACGTTTATCTGAATTCGATGTCGCGCAGCGACTGGGGCTGGCCCCGTCCGGTCTTCCGGCGGACCCGGCGCTGGCGCCGGGCCTCCCTGCGGACCTCTTTGGATGCGTGGTAATCATGGCGCATCTGGTGCGGCGAGGCAAAAGGGGCGGTTCCCGGTGCAAGCCCGACGACGGCGGAATCAGGTGCCGCCGCAGCGGCACCCGCGGATGCTGCCGCGGGAACCGGAAGGCTGGTGAGTTTGTCGCCCGCTTCTCCAAGCTCCTTGACTGTTGCCATGAACTGGCGGAACAGGCGAACGCCCATGAGTACGAAGAACAGCAGCGACAGTGACACAAGCGCCACCCAAATAAGGATCCAGGACCACCAAGGCATGCTGAGTAGTCTAGCTGCCGTACAGGCTAGCCGTTGTACTGGCTAGCCCTTGTACTGGGCCAGGGCCGCCCCGATCCAGTCCTGCGAGGCGCGGGCAAGCGCCTCAGGTTCCAGGATCCGTGCCGTTCCGCCGTGCTGGGCCACAAACATGGGCAGCCATGCCGTGTTGCCGAACCGGATCTCGGCCACCAGGCCGCCGTCCGGCAGCGGCGCTGTCCGCTCGGCATAATAGTCGTCCGCGAGCCCGGCACCGCGGGCGGTGAGCTGGACGGTGATCAGCGTGTCGTCGTCGTTGGGGGTGAACAGCTTTGCCGGGAACCCGCCGTCGGGCTTCATCCCGGACGAGACCGGCTTCCCGGTGGGCGCGAGATCCTCGATCCGGTCCAGCCGGAAATTCCGCAGGCCGGCCGCCGAATGGCAGTAGGCCTCGAAGTACCAGGTGTTGTCCATGGAGTAGAGCCGGAGCGGATCCACGTCCCGCTCCGACAGGGTGTCCTTCTGCGCGGAAAGGTAGACGAGGTGCAGCTGGGACCCTGATTCAATCGCGTCGCGGATAACCTCGAGGTTGGCCGAGTTGCCGGGTGCGACCTCCGGCCCGGAGAGGGCAGCGGCACGGAGCCCCTCCTCCCCCGCGGCCGCCATCAGCTTGAGCGTCACCGATTCCAGGGCGCTTCCTTCGGCCAGCTCCGGCAGGCCGTTCAGGGTCTCGAGGCCCGTGAGCAGCGCGCAGGCCTCGTCCACGGTGAAGCGGACCGGCCGGTTCAGCTCCATGGACTGGCTGATGAAAACGTGCCCCTCCTCCCACTGGATGTCCAGCAGCTCGTCCGGGTATCCCTGCGGCAGGCCGGAACAGATCAGGATCAGCAGATCCCCCTCCAGTTCCTGGCGGGTCACCCCAAACCGGTCGGCCACCTCCTCGATGGGCAGGCCCTGGTTGCGGACCAGGAACGGGACCAGCTGCAGCATCCGCGTGAGCTGATCTTCTGACGTGCGCTTGCGGGTCCGTTTCCCCGTCCCGGCATGCGCGAACGAATAAGGCGGCACCGGAGCACCGATGAAGACGGCGGCATTCGCCAGACGGCGCTGCACGGAGGCGGACAGCTCCCCGGGGCTCACCACCCTTACGTTCGGCCCGTAGGAGGCCAGCTCCTCCCCGAGCACCTCAGCGTCACGGTAGGGGACGCTCAGACGGTCCCACCCGGCGTTGGCCTCCATATTCTGGGACACGTCCGTGTCCGCCTCCTGAGACGCGGGCCCGGCGGCCCGCTTGCGCAGCCCCAGGAGCTTGCCGCTGCGGACGTCCACGACGGCGGAGCTGACCGGAAGCTCCGGAAGGCTGTTCAGCTCGGCACGCACGTTGAAGCCGGCGGGCGGCGTGAAGGCCTCCCTGTCCAGGATTGTCACCGCAGACGTGAGGCGCGACAGCCGGAAGAAGCGCTTGGCGCGTCGGCCCCGGTCAAAGCCGACGAGGTACCACTGGCCGAAGCGGCTGCCCAGGCCCCAGGGCTCAACGACGCGCTCCTCTTCCCGCCCCGTGCTGCCGGCCAGGTAGAGGAAGCGGACGGCGTGCTGGGCGTGCATGGCGGCCACGAGATCCTCAAACGCCTGGCCGGCGGGTCTGATGCGCGGCTGCACGCCGGCCGGAAGTTCGACGTCGGCCAGGCCGCCCGCGGCCTGAAGCTTGCGGAGGGCGTTGCTCGCCGCCGTGCCCAGGGCCGCCTGTTCCCAGAGCTGCGAAGCCAGCAGCAGGACCGTCCATTCGTCCGGGGTGAGCTCCACATCCGGCAGGCGGTTGGACTCCTTGCCGATCCGGTACCGGGTGGTGCCGGGATCGTCGGAACTCCAGCCCAGGTCCGTGACCGTCTCGACGTCGAAGCCAAAGTCCCGCAGGTCGTTCTTGTCGCGTTCGAACATGCGGCCAAAGGCGGCGTCGCTGGCTGCGCCGCCGGAATAGATTTTCTCCCGCAGCTCACTGCGCCGGAGGCCGTACCGCGAGTTCAGCAGGGCGATCAGGAGGTTCAGCAGGCGTTCAGTACGTTGGGCGGACACCCTCGTTACGTTACTAAAGCCGTTCGGGCAATAACGCGAAAGCGCGGCAACAATCCGGAAAATCCTTCGGATTGTTACCGCGCTTACGAGGATAGGGGCGGGTGGTGGGCCCACGCCCGCCGGGTTCCCTGTCCGAGCTTGCGAGGATAGGGGGCGGGTGGGGACTAGCGGACGCCCACCAGGTCCACGACGAAGATCAGAGCCTCATTCGGGCCGATGGCTCCGCCGGCACCGCGTGAGCCGTAAGCCAGCTCCGAGGGGATCTCCAGGCGGCGGCGTCCGCCGACCTTCATGCCAAGCAGACCCTGGTCCCAGCCCTGGATGACCTGGCCGACGCCGACGCGGAAGTCCAGCGGGGCGCCGCGGCCCCAGGATGCGTCGAACTCTTCGCCGGTGGACCAGGCCACGCCGACGTAGTGCGTGGACACGGTGTCGCCGGCCTTGGCCTCGGGACCGTCGCCCTCAATGATGTCCGTGATGACGAGTTCCGTGGGCACCGGGCCCTGGGGGAAGTCGATTTCCGGCTTGTCACGGTCGATTTTGCGCTGGCCAAATGACATAGTTACTCCTTCTGCTGGTGGGTGTTTGAGTTGCTTACTTGACGCCTGGCTTATTTGACGCCCAGGATGTCGACGACGAACACGAGGTCGCCCTTGGCGTCACCCTGGCCGGAGTCGCCGTAGGCGAGATCCTTGGGGATAACGAGCAGGACGCGCGAGCCAACGGTCTTGCCGGCCAAACCCTGGGTCCAGCCCTTGATGACCTGGTTCAGCGCGAACGAGGCCGGCTCCTTGCGGTCGAAGCTGGAGTCAAACTTCTTGCCGCTGGCCAGGGCCACGCCGACGTAGTTGACGGTCAGGGTGTCCGTGGCCTTGAGGACGGCGCCCTTGCCCTTGATCAGGTCCTGGGCGATGAGCTTCTTGGGGGCGGCGACGCCCTTAACCGAGATCTCCGGGACACCGTCCTTCTCGGTGACGGTCGGAAGGCCTGCGGGCGGTGTGACCGGATCACCTTCCGGCTTCTCCAGCACCTTCGGGGCCTCCTTGGCCGAGAGCACCTCGATGATCAGGAGCTGGGTCGGCTGGGCAGCCTGGCCTTCCGCCGCTGCCTTGCCCGGGATGGCGAGGGCGAGCTGTGAGCCCACCTTGGCGCCAACGAACGCGTTGTAGACGATCGCGCTGCCGGTCTTGAGTTTGTCGTTCAGTTCAAGGGGCTCGGGATCGCGGGGGAAGCTGTCGTCCAGCGTGGAACCGTCCTTGGCGTTCAGGGCAAGGACGGAGATCTCGGCAATCTGGTTGGCCTTGACGCGATCCCCGCTGCCTTCGGTGACAACCTTCACGGTCGGTTCGGTAACCTCCAGCGGCTTGGTGAACTCGACCTTGGGGGCTTTCTTGTCACCGTTGTCCGTCAGCTTGAGCGAGTCGAACTTGGCGGTGTCACCCGCGGACTGGCTGGTCGGTTCCGGAGCTGCTGGCTCCTGGCCACCGCAGGCGGTCAGCAGAAGCAGCGCGGGAAGAAGGATTGCTAGTAGTCGGCGCACGTAAGAACTTTCGTCGGGGCAAGATGGATGCCCTGCCGGCGGAGGTGCTACAGACGGCAAGGCAGTCAGGACCGCAGAACGGCCTCTTCCAGAGTAACGCGGAAAGCTGGGTATCAGCCCATAGAGTCCAGAAGGGCATCAACCCGCTCGTCAACGTTGCGGAACGGGTCTTTGCACAAGATGGTCTGGTGGGCGCGGTCGTTGAGCTTCAGATGGACCCAGTCCACGGTGTAGTCCCGGCCCAGCTCCTGCGCCTTTCGGACGAAGTCGCCACGGAGCTTGGCCCTGGTGGTCTGCGGCGGGGCGTCCACGGCGTCCTTGATGGCGGTCTCCTCGGTCACCCGGCGGACGGCGCCGCGGGACTGGAGCAGGTAGTACAGGCCGCGGGAACGGGAGATGTCGTGGTAGGTGAGGTCCAGCTGCGCGATCCTGGGGGCGTCCAGCCCTAGGCCGTGGCGCCTGCGGTAACTGTCCATGAGCTTCTTCTTGATGGCCCAGTCGATTTCGGTGTCGATGGTGCTGGAGTCGCCGCTTTCGATGGCCCGCAGCGTCCGCCCCCACAGGTCCAGGATCAGCGGCACGTGCGGGTTGTGGGCGCCGTTTTCCTCGACGAACGCCGTGACCTTGTTCAGGTACTCCTGCTGGATCTCCAGCGCGGTGAGCTGGCGGCCGTTGGCGAGCCTGACCAATGCGCGGCCGCTCAGGTCATGGGAGATCTCCCGGATGCTGCGGATGGGGTTTTCCATCCGCATGTCCCGCATGATCACGCCGGCCTCGATCATCCGCAGGATGAGGTCCACGGTGCCCACCTTGAGCAGCGCCGTGGTCTCGGACATGTTGGAGTCGCCGACGATCACATGGAGGCGGCGGTAGAACTCAGCGTCGGCATGCGGCTCGTCCCGGGTGTTGATGATCGGCCGGGAACGGGTGGTGGCCGAGGACACGCCCTCCCAAATGTGGTCCGCCCGCTGCGAAAACGCGTAGGTGGCCCCGTGCGGCGTCTTCAGGATCTTGCCCGCACCGGCGATGAGCTGGCGGGTGACGAGGAACGGAATCAGGATCTCGGCCAGCCGGGTGAACTCGCCGCGGCGCGGAATGAGGTAGTTCTCGTGGCTGCCGTAAGAGTTGCCTGCAGAATCGGTGTTGTTCTTAAACAGGTACACCGTGCCGTTGAAGCCCTCGGCGGCGAGCCTGGACTGGGCCTCATCCACGAGGTCATCGAGGATGAGCTCCCCGGCGCGGTCATGGGCGATCAGCTGGGCGAGGTCGTCGCATTCTGCGGTGGCGTATTCCGGGTGCGAGCCCACGTCAAGGTACAGGCGGGACCCGTTGGTGAGGAACACGTTGGAGGACCGGCCCCAGCTGACCACCTTTCGGAACAGGTAGCGGGCCACTTCCTCCGGGGCGAGGGGCCGGGAGTCCGGGCTCGAATAGGAAATCCCGAATTCGGTTTCAATGCCGAAAATCCTCTTGTCCATGTCAGCTCTCCTCAGCCAGCAGTTCCACGACGTCCTGGTCGGACAATCTGCGGAAAGCCCTCCGCGTCCCCCTGTTGCTTTCCGAGCTGCGGTCCAGCACCGCCACTTCCAAGGCCTTGGCCGGCAGGTCGGGTGCCTCGTTGTCCGTTACGAGTCCCTTGACGGCGAGCCGGATCGCCGCCGCGAACGAGAGGTCGCGTTGCCAGCCGCCCTCGATCGCCCCGGAAACCTTGTCCGCCTGGCCGCCCATCGCAATGAAGTTGCGCTCGTCCGCGATGGAGCCGTCGAACGTGAGGCGGTAAAGATGGTCGAGGTCCTGGCTGGCTCCTACCTCTGCCACGGCCAGTTCCACCTCGAACGGCTTCTGCTCCGCGGTGAAGACGGCACCCAGGCTCTGGGCGTAGACGCTGGCCAGTCCCCTGGCCGTGACGTCCTCGCGGTCGTAGGAATAGCCGCGGACGTCGGCGTAGCGCACCCCGGCCTGGCGGAGGCTTTCAAACTCGTTGTACTTCCCGACGGCGGCGAAGGCGATCTTGTCGTAGATCTCGCCGATCTTGTGCAGCGAGGGAGACGGGTTCTCGGCCACCAGCGCGATCCCGTCTTCGCAGCTGACCACGATCACGGACCGTCCGCGGGCGATGCCTTTCCGTGCGAAATCCGCACGGTCCTTCATCAGCTGTTCGGGAGAGACATAGAACTGCTGTGTCATATCAGGCCTCCCGCCGGGCAGCTGCCCTGGACTCGATGATGTTTCCGGCCGTGGCGGCGAGGTCGCGCTCCGAGACCCGCCGGGCTCCGGCCCGGTTGACGGCATATACCACGGGCCACAGTTGCCGCACGGGGTCGGGACCGCCGGTGGCGGAGTCGTCGTCGGCGGCGTCGTAGAGGGACTCCACGGCGACGGATATGGCTTCGTCCTCAGGCAGGTTGGGCCGCCAAAGTTTTTTAAGTGCGCCGCGGGCGAACATTGATCCGGAGCCCACGGCGTGGTGTTCCTGTTCCTCGTAGCGGCCGCCGGTCACGTCATAGGAGAACAGCCGGCCTGCCCCGGCGGCGGTGTCGAAGCCTGCGAACAGCGGGACCACTGCGAGACCCTGCAGCGCCATTGGCAGGTTGCCGCGGATCATGGCGCCGAGCCGGTTCGCCTTCCCGTCCAGGCTCAGCAGGGTGCCTTCGATCTTCTCGTAGTGCTCGAGTTCCACCTGGAACAGGCGTGTCAGGTCGATCGCGATGCCTGCCGTGCCGGCGATGCCGAGGACCGAATACTGGTCGGCGGGAAAGACCTTTTCGATGTGCCGGCTGGCGATGATGTTGCCCATGGTGGCGCGGCGGTCGCCGGCCATGACGATGCCGCCGGCATAGGTCATTGCCACGATGGTGGTGGCGTGGGGCACGGCTAGCGGCTGGCCGGTGGACGTGCCCGCAGTGAATGGTGCGTATTGGGGAAGCAGTTCCGGACGGTCGCGTTGGAGATGCTCAGTGAACGACGACGTCGCGTGGGCGGCTACCTTGTTGGCTGTTGTCTCCTGCACTGGTGCACTCCTTCAACGTCATAATTCAGCGGCTGTCCGGTAGCTCTGGCTTCCGTGCCCGGTGCGGGTGGGGTGGCTGCCGGTCTACTGGCCGCCCTTTTGCACGAATGCCCGGACGAATTCCTCCGCGTTGGACTCCAGGACGCCGTCAATCTCGTCGAGGAGATCGTCAACACCCTGCGTCGAAGCGGATGCCTGTCCTTCTGCGGGCGCCGGCGGTACGGGGACCTCTTCCTCGACCTCGGTGTCGCGTGGCTGCGGCTGCTGCTGCTCCTGGCCTGCCATGTCCTTCTCCTTCATCCAGTCCCCCACTCCGGAGGGACATCCTGTATGCCCATATTGCCACGCAAAGGGCCGTTGCGGGGTGCATTATGCCGGTGGCGGAGCCGGTGCAGATCCGAGCAGTTCCGCTAGGAACGACCCCGCCTCGCGGTGTTTGGCAAACAGCCCTCCCGTCAGCGCCTTCGTGCCGCGCAGCGGCTCCCGTGTGGGCACGCGCTGCAGCCTTCCGTAGCCCGGCACGTCGAAGATCACCGAGTCCCAGCTGGCGCCCACCACGTCCTTACTGAAGCTGCTGACGCAGCGTCCGCGGAAGTACGCCCGGGTGTCCGACGGCGGTTCCGTCACCGCGGCGGCGATGTCGGCGTCGTCCACGATCCGCTGCATCCGGTTCCGGGAGAGCAGGCGGTAGTAGAGCCCTTTTTCGGGCCGGAGGTCAGACCACTGCAGATCGACCAGGCCCAGCCGGGCGTCATTCCACTGGAGCCCGTCGCGCTGGCGGTAGCCCTCCAGGATGGACAGCTTGGCCAGCCACTCCACCGACGTGGCGGCAGCCGACCGGTCGCTGTCCAGCTGCGTTAGGGTGGTAGCCCACCGCTCCAGCACGGCGTGCGTGTGGCCGTCGCCGTCGACGGCGTCCGAGACGCCCGTGTCCTGGGCGAGCTTGGCGGCGGCCTCGTGGTACATCCACTGCAGGTCAAGGGCCGTCACCCGGCGGCCGTCGAGCAGCCTGACCTGGGCGGTCAGGGTGGTGTCATGGCTGATGGCCTGCAGCGCGGCCACCGGCTCGTGCACCTCGATCCGCGGCGCGAGGCCCGCCTCGATCAGGCTCAGCACCATGGCGGTGGTGCCAAACTTTAGGTAGTTGGACACTTGGCTCAGGTTGGCGTCGCCGATGATGACGTGCAGCCGCCGGTACTTGTCCGCCGTTGCGTGCGGCTCGTCGCGGGTATTGATGATGGGGCGCCGGATTGTGGTTTCGAGTCCCACCTCCGCCTCGAAGAAGTCCGCCCGCTGGCTGATCTGGTAACCGGACCGGGAGCTGTCCTGGCCCATGCCCACCCGCCCCGAACCGCAGATAATCTGCCGCGACACGAAAAACGGGGTCAGCCCGCGGACAATGTCGCCGAACGGGACGGACCGCGGCATCAGGTAGTTTTCGTGGGACCCGTAGGACACGGACTTATTGTCGGTGTTGTTCTTGTAGAGGTTGACGGCGGGCAGTTCCGTGTCGCTGGCCAGCCTACGGACCGCGGCTAGGCCCACAAGGTCGCCGGCCGCGTCCCAGGCCACTGCAGCCGCGGGGTTGGTGACCTCCGGGCTCGAGTACTCGGGGTGCGCGTGGTCCACGTAGAGGCGGGCCCCGTTGCCGAGCACCATGTTCATCAGCAGCGAGCCCGATTCGTCCTCGCCGTCCAGCTCAAGCTCCTCATGGCCGTAGGCAAGCGCCACCGCCTCGGCGTCCAGCACAGGCGGCTGGTCCGTCAGCTGGCTCGGGTGGGCCTGTCCGCGCTCCAGTGTCCAGCCGCGGGCGTCGTGCAGCGGCTCCTCGTCCGTGTAGTCCCAGCGGGTCTCGGCGCCGCCGGCGGCCCGGAGCCGGGTGACCTGGGCGTAAGCCTGGACCACCCGGGCGGACATCATGGTGGCATTGGCACCCGGAGCGGCCGGCGCGTGAATCCCGTATTCGGTCTCCGAACCCATGACCCGCATGGCGCCGCCAGCGGGCAGGCCACCTCCCAGCACTGGTTCGGGGGCGGCCGTCACAGGTACTGGCCCGTGTTGGGCATGGTCTCGATGGATTTGCCGGGCTCCTGGCCGGCCTTGCCCTGGACGATGGTGCGGATGTAAGTGATGCGCTCACCCTTCTTGCCGGAGATGCGTGCCCAGTCATCCGGATTGGTGGTGTTGGGCATGTCCTCGTGCTCGCGGAACTCATCGACCACGGCGCGCAGCAGGTGGTCGATGCGCAGGCCCTTCTGCTGCGTGATCAGGAGGTCCTTGATGGCGTACTTCTTGGCACGGTCCACGACGTTCTGGACCACGGCCCCGGAGTTGAAGTCCTTGAAGTACAGCATCTCGGTGTCCCCATTGGCGTAGGTAACTTCCAGGAACTCGTTGGATTTCTCCGTCGAGTACATCGACTCCACGGTGCGCTGGACCATGGCGTCGACAGTCTGCTGGACATCGCCGTCGTGCTCCACCAGGTCATCCTCGTGGAACGGCAGGTCCGGCGTGATGTATTTCCTGAAGATGTCCGCTGCGGCCTCGGCATCGGGCCGCTGGATCTTCACCTTCACGTCCAGGCGGCCGGGGCGCAGGATGGCGGGGTCGATCATGTCCTCGCGGTTGGAGGCACCGATGACAATCACGTTGTCCAGCCGCTCCACGCCGTCGATCTCGCTCAGCAGCTGCGGCACAATCGTGGTTTCGACGTCCGAGGAGATGCCCGTGCCGCGGGTGCGGAAGAGCGAATCCATCTCGTCGAAGAAGACCACAACGGGGCTGCCGTCCGAGGCCTTTTCGCGGGCCCGCGAGAAGATCAGCCGGATGTGGCGTTCGGTTTCGCCGACATACTTGTCGAGGAGTTCGGGTCCCTTGATGTTGAGGAAGTAACTCTTGAGGTCGATATTGCCCGAGCGTTCCGCGGCCCGCGCGGCCAGGGAGTTAGCCACCGCCTTGGCGATGAGGGTCTTGCCGCAGCCCGGAGGGCCGTAGAGCAGGATGCCCTTGGGAGCCTTGAGCCCGTGCTCGCGGTACAGGTCCGGATGCAGGAACGGCAACTCGATGGCGTCCCGGATCTGTTCGATCTGCGGGCCGAGGCCGCCGATGTCCTCGTAGGTGATGTCCGGGACTTCCTCCAAAACGAGGTTCTCTACTTCGGACCGCGGGACCTTCTCGAGGGCGTACCCGGTGCGCGAATCGATGGAGAGGGCATCGCCCACCCGCAGCTTTTCGCCCAGAAGCGGGCCTGCGAGCCTGATGACGCGCTCCTCATCGGCACGGCCAAGGACCAGTGCGCGGTCCGGGCCGAGCAGCTCCTTAAGCGTGACGAGCTCGCCTGCGCGCTCGTAACCGAGGCCGGCCACCACCAGGAGCGCCTCGTTGAGGAGGACCTCCTGGCCGACGGCCAGCTGGTTGATGTTGACCAGGGGGCTGATGCCGACGCGCATTTTGCGCCCGGCGTTGAAGATGTCCACCGATTCCTCGGTGGCCGCCTGGCCGCCGCCGGCAGCCTGCCGCCGCGGGTTCAGCTGAAGGACGGTACCGAAGCTGTACGGCGGCTGCCCCTCCTGGTCCAGGGCGTTCTTCAGCCGGAGTATTTCGGCCTTGGCGGTTTCCAGCATTGCCACGAGCTTGGTGTTGTTCTGCGTGGCAGCTGCCAGCTGACGGTCGATATGCCTCAGTTTGTCCCTGAGGATATTGACCTGCCGGTCCGCGACAGACAGTTCGTTGGCACCAGCCTGTTCAGCCGGCGTAGGCACGGAGTCCTTGTTTGGCGTCTCCATGATGCATCAGCCCCTTCCTGCGCTCTTCTTAAGACGATAGCCCCAAGTTGGCTGGTAGAGCCGACGACATCCGAAATACGGACTAGTTTGTGATGTCCGGATCGTCCTTCACGTTTGTGCCGGCGATCGCGTCCCGCGCCGCCCGGCGCAGCTTTTTGTCCGAGACCAGGCGTTCCCCCACGGCGCCCGGTGTCCAGGCGTTGACGTCCTCTTCGTTGAACTCGGTCTTGGACGGACGCCGCTTAACGGAGATGCCGGTGACGCCGTCGGCGAGCCGCCGGGTGACCAGCAGGAACCCTGTGTGGGCGACCATGCGGTGGTCGGGGCGCACGGCGAGTCCTTCGAGGTGCCAGCCGCGGACCATGGATTCCCAGGCGTCCGGTTCGGTGAAGCGGCCGTCGGCGCGGATGGCTTCAGCCGTGCGGGAGAGCTGGGTGACGGTGGCGACGTAGTTGATCCACACGCCGCCGGGGGCCAGGACGGTGGCCACGGCGTCAAGGCATTCCCAGGGCGCCAGCATGTCGAGGACCACGCGGTCGATGGAGCCGGGTTCTTCGGCGCGGACCACTTCCTCCTGGAAGTCCCCGAGGGAGATCTGCCAGGCCGGGTGCGGGCCTCCGAAGATGGTTTCCACGTTGCCGCGCGCGATGGCGGCGAATTCCTCGCGCCGTTCGAAGGAGTGAAGGTAGCCCTGGTCCCCCACCGCACGGAGCAGCGATATGGAGAGGGCACCTGAGCCCACGCCTGCTTCCACCACGCGGGCGCCGGGGAAGATGTCGGCCATGGTGACGATCTGGCCGGCGTCCTTGGGGTAGACCACGGCGGCGCCGCGGGGCATGGACAGGACGAAGTCGGACAGCAGCGGGCGGAGCGTCTGGTACTGCTGGCCGACGTTGTTGACCACCACCGAACCGTCCACCTTGCCGATGATGTCGTCGTGGTTTAGGAAGCCGCGGTGGGTGTGGAAGGCTCCGCCGGCCTCGAGGCTGATGGTGTTCATGCGCCCGCGCTCGTCCGTCAGCTGGACCCGTTCGCCTTCGCGGAAGGGGCCGCGCCGCCGGGCAGCGCCCACCGGCTGGTCCGCCATCCCGGCTGCAGTGCCGGAGGAAAGGCCCGTGCTGGTTGCGTTGGCGGCAGATTCGCTGCTCATGACTGTGTCCTCGCTCCTGTGAAAGCTGTCTTGGCGTGCACCGTGGCGGTCCGGCAGGGCGCCGTGCACCCGCTGCCGATTTCACGACCGGCACGTAACTCTACCGGTTCTGGCCCTGCCGGCGCGTGTTTTAGCGGGGGGCCTTGCCTGTTATGGCCGTCACCACGCTGGACTGCCGCAGCAGGCCGGTGACCCGGCCGTTGTGGTCAACCACCGCGTAGTCGTGTCCTTCGAGCTGTGCCAGGTACTGGAGCAACTCCTGGCCTTTGGACCATTCCGGCACATAGGCGCCGGCGCCCAGCGGGTAGGTCACCGCTCCGGCGGGGGTGGTGCCGGCCATGGCGGCGGGTACCGCGGCCAGGGCCGCGGGGTCAACCACGCTGTTGGGCCTGCCGTCAGGTCCGCAGAGCACGACGGCGGTCCGCCCGCCTGCCGATACCCGAAGGACGTCGCTGACGCTCCCCGCTTCGGAAAGGCTGACGGCGGGTTCGGCCAATGCGGCGGCGCTCACCAGATGGAGCCGGCTGCGCAGGCGGCCTTGCTGGATTGACGCTGACGCGCCCATCCAGAGGAAACCGCCGACCAGGATGGTGATGAGCAGCATGCTGGTGTCCGGTACGTCTCCGATGAGCAGCGGCCGGACGATGAACCACAGGCCCAGGGCGATGACGATGATGCGTCCGCCCCAGCCGGCCGCGACGGTCCCTTTGGCGTGGCTGCCGGTGGCCTTCCAGACCGCGGATTCCACCAGGCGGCCGCCATCCAGCGGCAGCCCGGGCAGAACGTTGAAAATGCCGATCACGAGGTTCGCCCAGAAGAAGATGTTCAGGAGGGTGTCCGCTACGCCGGACAACCCGCCCGCGGAGATCACCAGCCAGGCCGCCCCGGCCAGCACGAAGTTGGCGGCCGGCCCGGCCATGGCCACCAGCACGGACCGTCCGGGTGTGGCGGTGAAGCTTTCAAACTGGGTGTGGCCACCCCAGAGGTTGAGCACGATTTTCTCGCTGGGCCAGCCGTAGATCTTGGCCGTCAGCGCGTGCGCGAGCTCATGGACGAGCACTGACAGCAGGAGCAGCAGCGCGTAGGCGAATGCAACGTAGTACGCCCCGACGCCCAAAGAAGGGGTGCCCTGCTGCAGCAAGGGCCCGTACACAATGACCGTGAAGGCGGCAATGATGAACCAGGAGTATGCCAGCACGATGGGAATGCCGGCGATCCTGCCGAGCGGGATACCCTCGCGGCGGCTTTTCTGGGTCTGCACGTTCGGGGGCTGCTGACCGGATCCCGCGGGATCAGACACGTTCCGGGCTCCTTAGTTGACGTTCTCGAAGGTTGCCGCAGGTTCGCGCGAGCCGAGGCGGAGCCTCACAAGCTCCTCGAGTTCGGCCACAGTGCGGTCCGCGAGGGTATCCCATGTGGTCCTGCGGGCGTCGTCCGGCAGCGGCACGAGGTGCGGAATGGCCACGGTCACGGCACCCGAAGCCACGGCCGCCGCAGCGCCCGGCGCCGAGTCCTCCAGCGCCACGCAATGGGCGGCGGTGAGCTGAGGGTCCTGCTGCTTCAGCAGGTCCACAGCCTTGAGATACGCCTCGGGGTGCGGTTTGCCGTGGGTTACCGTGTCACCGGTAACGAGGAACTCGAAGTAGGGCCGGGGAAGGCTCGCCACAATCTCGCGGGCCAGCGGTGCCTCTGACATGGTCACAAGGGCACAACGCACGCCGGCGTTAAAAAGTTCATCCAGCAGCTCCCGGGCCCCCGGGCGCCACGGAACGCTCTCCCGGACGCGGCTGATGACCTGGCCGGTAAGGGTGTCGATGATCTCGCGGATCTCCAGGGGCACGCCGGCCCGCTGGAGGACGCCGGCCGAATGGACCAGTGATTGCCCTACGAGCTGCATGGCCTGTTCGTGCGACCACGTTCCTCCGTACGCCTCGACAAGGTTGTATTCGGCTTCGATCCAGTACGGTTCTGTGTCAACGATGGTGCCGTCCATGTCCCATAAAACGGCTTTTAGCAAGGGCTGAGCGGCGGCAGATTCCATGCTTTCCACTGTACCGGGCCGCCCGGCGGCGCCCCGCCGCGGGCCCCGGCCGTACGCCGTCGGCGAATATCCGCGCCGCGCCCGGCAGGGATGACCGGCAGGGAAGACCAGCGGGGATGAGGGGTTTGTCCGGATCTGCGGCGGTTCGTTCTATGCAACAGCAACGCTTGTGGACGTAGGGTGAAGGGATGAACAGCTTCGACGGAGACACCAACGAACCGGGCACCGCGCCTGAGACGGAGCAGCTGCTGCAGCCTGTTCCCGAGGGCCAGCGTATTACTGTGATGCTGGCTGCGTTCGAGGGCTGGAATGACGCGGGGGAAGCCGCCAGTGATGCGCTCCGTTACCTCAACAAACTGTGGGGCGGGAAGAAGGTCGCCTCCATAGACGCCGACGAGTACTACGACTTCCAGTTCACGCGGCCCACGGTCCGCCGCACGGCCTCCGGCGAACGCAAGATCAAGTGGCCGTCCACGCGGATCTACAAGGCCAGCGCCCCCGACACCAACGTGGATGTGATTTTCATCCAGGGCACCGAACCGTCCTATAAGTGGCGTGCGTATACAGCGGAACTGCTTGTTCACGCCGAGGCGCTTCATGTGGATTATGTTGTCCTGGTGGGAGCACTGCTGGCGGACGTGCCGCACAGCCGTCCCATCCCGGTCAGCACATCCACTGACGACAGCGTGTTGCGGGAACGGCTGAACCTCGAAGCCTCGCAGTATGAGGGACCCGTGGGGATAGTCGGCGTGCTGTCCGAGGTATCCCTGCTCGCCGGCATTCCCACCGTCTCCCTCTGGGCGGCGGTGCCGCATTACGTTGCGCAGGCCCCGTCGCCCAAGGCGCAGCTGGCGCTCCTGCACCGCATCGAGGAACTGCTCCAGGTTCCGCTGGACACGCACGAGCTGGCTGAGGAGGCGGAGGCGTGGGAGCGCGGCGTCAACGAGCTGGCCACCGAGGATCCCGAAATTGCCGCCTATGTGCGGCAGCTGGAGGAAGCGAAGGACACCGCCGACCTGCCCGAGGCCAGCGGCGAATCCATTGCGCGCGAGTTTGAGCGCTACCTGAAGCGGCGGGGGAAGGACAAGCCCTAGGGCTCCGCCGTTTCGACGGTCCCCTGCCGGTTAGACGTTGCGGAACGTCGAGTGGGCAGGGAACCGTCGAAACGGGCTTTAGAGTTCGACGCCGAGAAGAGCGTTGACGGCGTCGCGCACCAAGGCCTGGTCTGCTTCTGACGCGCTGTCCGTGTTGCTAAGGGCCGCGTTGCTAGGGGCGGTGTTGTTAAGGGCGGCATCAGCCCACCGGTCCACGGCGGTAAGGGCCGCGGGTGCGTCCAGATCGTCGGCCAGGGCCTCGCGCATCTGCCCGATCAGTTCCGTGGCGGTTCCCGCCGGCGCCGCTCCCAGCGCAGAACGCCACCGCTCCAGGCGCGCCTTGGCCTGCACGAAGCCTTCCGCGGTCCAGGACCAGTCGGACCGGTAGTGGTGCGCCAGGATGGCCAGGCGGATGGCTGCCGGTTCTTCGCCTGCCGCGCGCAGCTTGGAGACCAGGACCAGGTTGCCCTTGGACTTGGACATCTTTTCGCCGTCCAGTCCCACCATGCCTGCGTGGGCGAAGTGCTCGGCGAGGGGAACACCGGAGAGTGAATAGGCATGTCCGGCGCCCATCTCGTGGTGCGGGAAAACCAGGTCCGAGCCGCCGCCCTGCACGGTGAAGGGCGCGGGCAGGTACTTCTGGGCGATTACGGTGCACTCAATGTGCCAGCCGGGCCGGCCCTCCCCCAGCTCACCGCCGGGCCAGCTGGGCTCGCCGTCGCGGGCCACGCGCCACAGCAGCGGGTCGAGGGCCTGGCGCTTGCCGGCCCTGCCGGGGTCGCCGCCCCGTTCGGCGAACAGTTCCAGCATTTCGGCTTCCGGCAGTCCGGAAACGGCTCCGAGGGTCCAGGCGTCCACTCCGACGGCGTGCTTGCTGGCGGCCTCGACGTCGTAGTAGACATCGCCGTCGGGCTCACCCGGGGTGCCGTTAACGCGGTAGGCCAGGCCCTGGCGCACGAGCCGCTCAATCGCGGGGACGATCAGCGGCATGGCTTCGACGGCGCCCACGTAATGATCGGGGGCGATGACGTTTAGGGCCTCCATGTCAGTGCGGAAAAGCTCGATTTGGCTCTCCGCCAGCTCGCGCCAGTCAACGCCGGTGGCGTCGGCACGCTCCAGCAGCGGGTCATCGACGTCGGTGACGTTCTGGACGTACGCAACCTGCTGGCCGCCGTCGCGCCAGGCACGGTTCAGCAAGTCGAACGCGACGTAGCTGGCGGCGTGTCCCATGTGGGTGGCGTCATACGGCGTGATCCCGCAGACATACATCGACTTTTCGCCATCGGCATTAAGGGTTACGGCGCGCTGTGCGGTTGTGTCGAACAGCCGGAGCGTGGGCATTTCCCCCGGCAGGACAGGCACGGGGCGGGAGATCCAGGACTTCACAGACCAAGCCTAGTGCTAGGCGCTGATGACATTGAAACCGAGCAGGAGGTACAGGGCGAGGCCAAGGAAGATGCGGTACCAGACAAACAGCCGGTAGCTGCGCGTTGAGATGAACTTCAGGAACCACCCGATGATGACGTAGCCGATGACGAAGGCGATCACTGTTGCCAGGGCCGTCTCCCCGAGCCCGTAGGGGCCGCTTGCTCCGTCCTTGGTGACCACCTTAAACAGCTGGTAGAGGCCGCTGCCAAAGACTGCAGGGATGGCCAGCAGAAAGGAGTAGCGGGCGGCGGCTTCACGCGTGTAGCCCATGAAGAGCCCGGCCGTGATGGTGCCGCCGGACCGTGAAACGCCGGGGATCAAGGCCAGGGCCTGGGCGAAGCCGTAGAGGATGCCGTGCTTGTAGGTGAGCCCGGAGAGGTCCCGGTCCTGTTTGCCGATGGCGTCGGCCACCGCCAGGACGAGGCCGAAGACGATGAGCATGGTGGCTACGATCCACAGGCTGCGCAGGACGGATTCGATCTGGTCCTGGAACAGCAGGCCCAGGACGATGATGGGCAGGCTGCCCAGGATCACCAGCCAGCCCATCCGGGCGTCGGGGTCCTGGCGCGGCACCCGCCCGGTCAGCGAACCGAACCAGGCCTTCACGATCCGGACGATGTCCCGCCAGAAGTAGACGATCACGGCGGTCTCCGTGCCGAGCTGAGTGATGGCGGTGAAGGCCGCGCCGGGGTCAGCCGCGTTCGGCAGGAAAGAGCCCACGATCCGGAGGTGGGCGCTCGATGAAATAGGTAGGAATTCGGTCAGTCCCTGCACAAGACCCAGCAGGGCCGCTTCAATCCAGTTCACGCTAAGACCCTACGTCATGACACGGGTGGTTTCCCCGTAAGCTAGCTGCTATGCAGCAGCGTTACATTGGCAACAGCGGTCTCCGTGCCTCCTCCCTCTCCCTGGGCACGATGTCGTGGTCCCGTGAAACGGACGAGCAGGATGCCTCGGAACTGCTGCGCACGTTCGTGGACGCCGGCGGAACCCTCGTGGACACCGCGGCCTCCTACGCCGACGGCCAGGCCGAAGCCATGCTCGGGTCGATGCTCGGCGACGTCGTCTCCCGCACGGAAGTGGTCATCTCCACCAAAGCAGGGGTGTCGCCGTCGGACGGGCGGCAGCGGGTGGACGCATCACGGAACGCGATGCTGTCCGGGCTGGAAGCCAGCCTCGCGCGCCTTGGCACCGACTACGTCGACCTGTGGCTCGCCCAGGCGTGGGACCCCAACGTCCCGCTCGATGAGACGTTGTCCGCCCTTGACTTCGCCGTCCGCAGCGGACGGGCACGCTATGCGGGAATCGCCAACTACAACGGCTGGCAGACCGCCAAGGCGGCCGCGGTGGCCAGGTTCCCGCTCGTTGCCAACCAGTCGGAGTATTCACTGCTGTGCCGCAAGCCCGAGGCGGAGCTGGTTCCCGCCATCGAGGATGCGGGCCTGGGACTGATGGCGTGGGCGCCGCTGGGCCGTGGCGTGCTTACCGGCAAATATCGCGGGCATGTGCCCTCCGATTCCAGGGCAGCGGGTACACGGCTGGCCACATACGTGGAGCCTTACCTCGAGCAGCCCGCGTCGCAGGTGGTCGAAGCTGTTGCCATGGCCGCCCGCGGCTTGGGGCGGTCGTCCCTGGATGTTGCGCTGAGCTGGCTGCTGTCCCGGCACGGAGTGGCGACGGCCATCGTGGGCGCGCGCACGCCGGTCCAGCTCAAGGAAATCCTGGATGCCCAGCTCACGCCGCTGCCGGCGGAAATAGCACGTGCCCTGGAGGATGTCTCCAGCAGCCTGGCTTAGCCGGGCCCGGATCACACCGGGCGGGTCGCTTCCCGACCCGCGTCACTCCTCGACGATTTCCAGATCCTCGTCGACTTCGCTGTCTTCTTCTTCGTCTTCCTCGTCATCGAACACCTGGAGCGGCGTCACTTCGTTGTAGGCCTCATAGAGGGCGTCCTCGTAGACTTCGAAGGCATCGGCAACTGCAAAGAATGCCGCCTCCACTGAAGGGTCACCATCCCCGCGGCGGGCTGAGGCGGCTGCAAGGTGTTCTTCCAAGGCGGCAGTCAGGGACTGAAGCGCGACACGCGGATCGATGCTCATGCCTTCACGTTAGCGGGAAAAGGACGAAAATGGAGAGCAATGAAGGAACATTTTCTGACCAGCTCGGTCCTGCGGGAACGGGACTATGCCCGGCAATACGAGTACCTCGTATTGACCGTCGGTCCTGACGATTCCCTGCCCGAAGCCCGGCGCCGGCTCGTGGAACACTCCGAATACGGCAAGTGGGAACTCGAGCGCAGCAGGCTCTACTTGGGCGGCGGCAGGCGCTTCTGGCTTCGCCGCCGGGTCACCCAGGTGCAGCGCACCGTCTAGGCCGCTCCGGCCGGCGGGCGCGCACCTCAGATGGCGTGCGCCCACTTCATGCCGCCTGCTCCAGTTGTCCGCGCGGGTGAGCGCTGCAGTTACTCTTCGAGCGGGCCCAGCCAGGCGTTGGCAACGGTGTTGTGCGCCGACTCGTCGTCGGACGGGTGGAACATGCCGGCCAGGACGTCGCGGTACAGGCGTTCCAGTTCCGACCCCCTGAAGTAGCTGGATCCCCCGGACACCCGGATGGCAAGGTCCACCACCGTCCGCGCCGTTTCCGTCGCCCGGAGCTTGACGCCCACCAGCTTCGGGAACCACTGGCTGCCGTGGTCCGCCAACCGGTCCACATCGCCGGCCACCACCGAAAGCTGGGGGTACAGGGCATCCATGGCGAGGGCGGCCTCGGCCACCTTCCAGCGGATGTCAGGATCCTGGGCCAGGCTCCTGCCCCCACTTTTGAATGACGTCCTGCGCTTGGCGGCTTCCACGGCCAGCACCAGAGCCCGCTCCCCGATGCCCGCGTAGACGCCGGCAAGCAGGGTTTCAAAGCACGCGAAGATGGCGAAAATCAGCGGATCCGCGTTGGGCCCCACTGGCAGCTTACGGAAGATGCGGCCGGGCGGGACAACTGCGCCGTCCAGAATGGTGGTGTTGGACTGGCTGGCGCGCATGCCCAGCGTGTTCCAGTCCTCCAGGATCCGGTAGCCGGCCGTGTCCCGCCGGATGAAGCCGTGTACCAGTTCACCTTCACCGTCCCGCGCGGCCGAGTCCTTGCCGAAGATGCCCAGGCGCGTCCAGGCTGGCGAAAGGCTCGTGAAGATTTTAGTGCCCGTGAAAGAGTAGCTGCCGTCCGGCAGGGGCTTGGCCTCCGTCAGCGAATCGAAAAGAACGGAGTCGTTGCCGGCCTCGGAGTTGCCGAAGGCGAAGATTTCCCCCGCTGCTGCCTCCCGCAGCACGAAGTCCAGGGAAGGGTCGCCGCGTTCGGCCAGGACGCGCGCCACCCCTGTCCAGACCAGGTGCATGTTGACGGCCAGCGCGGTGGCAGGGGCCGCCGTCGCCAGCCGACGCTGGCAGCGGACCGCAGCCTCCAGACCAAGGCCAGCCCCGCCGTCGGCCTCCGGCACGAATAGCTTCAGGTACCCGGCGTCGGCCAGTTCCTCAAGATCCTCTGTGAAGAAGCTGCTCCGCTCGTCGTATCCCGCCGCTCTCTCCCGGATCCGTGAGAGCAGGTCGTCAGGCAGCAGCCGTTCGGGTGCCATGGGTGTTTGGGGGTCCACTCGCGTCCTCAGTAGTTGGTGAGCAGCGTGTTCAGGACGCGTGCTCCGAACTTCAACGAATCGGCCGGGACGCGTTCGTCAACTCCGTGGAACATGCCGGTGAAGTCGAGGTCGTCCGGCAGCTGCAGGGGCGCGAAGCCATAGCCTGTGATGCCGAGCTTGCTGAGCGCCTTGTTGTCGGTTCCGCCGGACAGCGTGTAGGGCAGGACCTTCGCGCCGGGGTCCTCGGAGTGCAGGGCGTCGATCATCGAGTCCACGAGGTTGCCGGAGAACGGCACTTCCAGGGAGACATCCTGGTGGACGTAGCTGACGTCCACGCCGCTTCCCGCCAGCTCGCGGACGATCTCCAGGACGTGCTCCTGCTGGCCCGGCAGCGTCCGGCAGTCCACCAGCGCCTCGGCGGACTCGGGAATGACGTTGTGCTTGTAGCCGCCCCTCAGGAGCGTCGGGTTGGAGGTGTTCTGCAGGGTGGCGCCCACGAAGCGTGCCACAGTGCCCAGTTCCTTCAGCAGCCTGTCAGGGTTGTCGGGGTCAAACTCGACGCCGGTCAGTTCGGTCACGCCGTCGAGGAACTGGCGCGTAGTGGCCGTCAGCTCGATGGGCCACTCGTACTCGCCGATGCGGGTCACGGCGGCGGCGAGCCGCGTGACGGCGTTGTCCGTGCTGATCTGGGACCCGTGGCCGGCGCGGCCGTGGGCCACGAGCCGCAGCCACGAGATGCCCTTCTCTGCGGTCTGGAGGAGGTATGTGCGCTGGCCCCCGATGGTGGCGGAGAAACCGCCCACCTCCGAGATCGCCTCGGTGGCGCCCTCGAACAGCTCCGGCCGGTGCTTGACCGCGAACTGGGAACCGTGCACGCCGCCGGCTTCCTCGTCGGCGAAGAACGCGAAGATGATGTCCCGCTTCGGCTTGCGGCCGGTGCGGGCAAAGTCGCGCAGGACGGACAGGATCATGGCGTCCATGTCCTTCATGTCCACCGCGCCGCGGCCCCAGATCAGCCCGTCCTTGAGTTCGGCGCCAAACGGGTCCACCGACCACTGCTCACGGAGGGCGGGCACCACGTCCAGGTGGCCGTGGACCACGAGGGCGCTTGCGGAGGGGTCCTCCCCCGCCATGCGGGTCACCACGCTGGCCCGGCCAGGCTCCGACTCGAAGATTTCCGCGTCCAGCCCCACATCGCTAATCAGGCTGGCGGTGTACTCGGCCGCCGCACGTTCGCCGGGCCCTGAGCCATCCCCGTAATTGGATGAATCGATGCGGATGAGCTCCTGGCAGATGGTGACAACTTCATCCTCTGGCCGAACGTGAGACATTGATCACTCCTTTAGCGGGGAAAACGCGGATTCATGCGGGTTGGGGCGGCTTCTGGCTGCCGGAACACACAGGTTCAGCCTACCGAGTCGACTCGATTCCATCTTTCCGGAAAGTTCGTGTTAGAGTTTTTCTCGCTGCTTCGGAGAGATGCGAACCGCTGGAAGGCGGAGCGAGTCCTTCGAAATACCACCTGCGCGGGTGGCGGAATGGCAGACGCGCTAGCTTGAGGTGCTAGTCCTCGAAAGGGGGTGGGGGTTCAAGTCCCCCTCCGCGCACAAAGGGAAAACCCCGGGAATCCAATGGATTCCCGGGTTTTTTCGTTTCTCCAGGACCACGCGCGGCCGGCGTCACAGGTGGCGCCCCGCGGGTCAGCCACACGGCCGCCGGAGTTGTAACTCGCGGTAATCCCGATAAACCGCCGTAACCTCCTCGTCGGCCAACGTCATCAAAATGGCCACGGCACGTTCACCGGCTCGGCTCCCTGGTTACCCTGCTGCCCTGAACGGGAAACGCCCCGGCCGCGGAAGCGGCCAGGGCGTTCAGCTGGACAGTACGGGGGTCTGAAGGCCGCGTCAGCAGGCCGGCACCCCCGAGTCCACGGGCCCGTCGGTGGGACGGATCCAGAGGTTGTTGATCACCTTGTACCAGACGTTGCTCGTGGACCCGGTGGGGCGGCCGGTGGCTCCGTCGTAGATGGTGTACGCGGCACCCGTGGTCACGCACTGGACCTGCACCCGCGTGCCCTGCGCCACGAAGGTTCCGCCACCAGCGGCACAATTGGCCGCTGTGTCCGGAGAAGAGGTGCCGTTGGAGGGCCATTCGCAGGTACCGGGACTCGCCGTGCCGTTGTCCACCACAAGGTACTTCGCCGGAGCTGTCCTTCCGGTTGCCGATACCGCTGTGCGCTGGCCGAGGTCATCCACGACTGTCACGGTGATGGAGATGGATTGGTCGTACCCGTTGCCGGTAGTGACGGATCCTCCTCCGGCACCCAACGTGCCTGACTTCCCGTCCGATGACTGGTACTCCAGTGCCGTGACCTGGCGTCCGTTGTTGACCACGGCTCCGACGTCGAACCTCACCGTCGTGGTCACAGTAACGGGGTTGATACTCGCCGCGTGCGGTTTGCCGTAAGGCGCCACCGGGTTGGAGTTGGTGACCGGCCCCTCGTAGGTGGCACCGTCCGCGCTGTTCACGGCGCGCACCCCAATGGTGTAGTTGCCGTTGTTGGGCACACCGGACCGGATGACCTTGTCAGGCGGCACCGCCGTGAAGTTGCTTCCGTTCACCTGGTACTGGTAGCTCGGTGTCGCACCGTTGCCCGCGGCGGCACCAAAGGCAAGCTGCACAGCGTTGTCCAGTGGATCGGCCCGGACGCCGGGGACGGCACCAGGCGCGCCGAAAGCGCGGCGAGGGTCCGACGGCGCACTGGCGGCTGAAGTACCTGCCTTGTTTTTGGCCACAACCGTGAAGGTGTAGTCGGTGGCGGAGTTGCCGACGGTCACAGGCACGCTCAGCTGACTGCCGGACACGGTGTTGCTCGCTACCGTGGACCCACCCTGCACTGCGTTGACGGTGTATGTGTCGATCGAGGCGCCGTTGTCCGCTGCGGGCGTCCACGACACCACCATGATCGACTGCGTCCCGCCGGAGGTGGTGCGGGTGGTGCTGGGTTTGCCGGGGGCGCCCGGTACGCCGGCCGGGATGGCGGTGGCTGAATAGGCGCTCCACTCTGACGGATCCGGCGCCTTGTTGGAAGCCTGGATCCTGACCTGGTACGGCGTCCCGTTCTGGAGGCCCGTCCACCGGTAGGACGTTCCCGTGACCTTGCTTGCCCGGATGTTTCCTGCCGGAGGCGCGGGTGAGATCTCCAGGTTGTAGCTCTCCACCGGTGAGCCGCTGCTCCTTGGAGGTACCCAGTTCACGGTGAGGGATCTGTCGCCAAAAACCAGCGCCGGCGCTGCCGGGGTATCCGGCTTCGCATCGGGACGGGCAGGTGCGGAACCGGGAGACGGCGCCGAGTCCCCCAACTCGTTCGTGGCCACCACGGTGAAGGTGTACTCCACGTTGTTGGTCAGGCCCGTGAGCGTGCACGTGGTGGCCGGGCACTGTTGCGAGAACCCTCCGCTGCCGCTGACCTTGTAGCCGGTGATCGCTGCTCCGTTGTTGGCGGGAGGTGACCAGTTGAGGACAACGGTACGGTCACGCACTTCCCCGACAGTCGGCGTGGACGGAGCATCAGGCTTGTCTTTGACGGTGAGCCGGACCCGGCCGTCAACTTCGCGTTCCGCGTCCTGGGTTTTGTCCTGGACCCGGTAGCGGACCACCATTGTGCCCACGAACTCCTCGGCGGGCGTCACGACGACGACGCCGCCCTCCACTGCGGCCGTGCCCGTTCCGGTTTCGACGGCGGCGCTGAGGATTTTCAGCGGTGATTCAGGGAACGGGTTGACGTCGTTATCCAGCACCGGTACCGGCTGTGATTGCCCGGCCCGGGCGCTGGCGATGACGTCGTCGTTCGCTGCGGCAAGCGGACGCTTCGACGCGACCACGCGGACGTCCACGGCACCTGCAACAGGTGCGCTGCGCCCGTCCGAGACGGTGACGCGCACGGTCAGCGTGCTCCCCTTGGCTGCGCTGCCCACAGTGGCTTTAAAGAGGCTGCCGTCCAGGGAGGCCTTGATCCCGGCGGGCGGTGCCCCTTGCAGCGCAAAGGTGAGCTTGTCCTTGTCTCCCTCGTCGACGTCGGTAGCCACCTGGCGCAGGTCCAGGGTGGATTCCTCGCCCACCGCAGCGTCCACGGTGCTGGAGGGGAAAGTCGGAGGATGGTTGCGCCCCGGGTCGGGCAGGACCGTAATGCCAATGGTCAGGACCGCCGTCCGCCCGTCGGGGTCATCAACGCTCACGCCGTCGGTGACCTCGAGGGAAACTGCTGCCGGGCCTGCATAGTCGTCGGCGGAAGTGAACACGATGGTGGTAGCGTCCTTCACCAGCGGCGCTCCATTGGCAGAGACCGCCTGGACCTTGGTGTCCTGGGTGATGCGGGGGCTCTTGCCGGGACGGACCACCACCAGGTCCCGCAGGTTCATGGTCAGTTGCTGGCCGCTGACCACTTCCAAGGGCGCGGTGCTCCGCAGAGCGGGCGCCTGCCCTTGCAGGCCGGGTACCACGATGAACGCCGTTGAGCTGAGCTTATCTACGTCGGTGACGGTGTACGCGATGATCTGCGGCTGGCTCTCCAGCCGCACCGCAACCTTACCGGGAGCCGAGATGCTGGCAGTGGGTGCCGCTTCCGGGAAGGTTATCTTCAGTTCCGCAGCCACACCGTCCGGGTCTTCATCGTTCTTCAGGACGGGAACTTCGACGACAGCCTTGCCTAGAGTCTCTGCGAACGCCACCCGGTCGTCCCGAGCGACCGGCGCCAACGTGGCGGCGTCCTTGCGCACCTGGATTTTGAGGGTTCCGACGGCGGTGCCGCCGCGGCCATCGCTGATCTCATACCGGACGATTGCTGTGGCGGAGGCTTCGGAAGGCGACGGGGCGGTGAGTTGCACCCGTCCGTCGATGACCTCAGCCTTCAATTCCGGGGCAGCTTGCAGCCGGTTGGCTGCGAGGGTGACATTGTCGCCGTCGGGGTCGGAATCATTGGCCAGCACGTCCACTGCCACGTGCCGCCCCGGGAGAACGGTGATGCTGTCCTCAACGGCCCTGGGACGCTGGTTGGATCCAGGCGCGGGTGCGATGCCCACGGACACACGGGCGGTGGACCGTGCCCCGAACCGGTCCTCCACCACGTAGGAGAAGGTGTCTTGTCCGGCGGCGTTCGCTGGCGCCGTGTATTCGACATAGTGGGCACCCACCACCGCGGTCCCCTTGCGTGGTGCCTGCTCCAGCCCCACCAACGTGACAGAGTCGCCGTCGGGATCAATGCCGTCCAGGGGAATGGCGATCCTGGTCGTGTTGCCGGCTACGACCCGACCGGTGACATTGTGGGGAAGCGGCCTGGAGTTCGTGCCCTCACCGCGAATGTGAATGGTCACCTGCGCCGAGTCTTCCTGCCCGTCGGGGCCGGCAACAGCGTAGATCGCGTGCACCGTTCCACCTGCTCCGCCTGCCTTGAAGCGAAGCACGTCCCCCGACACAGCAAGGAGGCCTTGGGCGGGGCTGATTCCCTGCACGAGCACCGGCTTGAGCTTCAGCTTGGCGCCATTGGGGTGGGTGTCATTGGCAAGGACGGCGATGGTGGCGACGTCGTTCGCCCGCACTGTGATTTCATCCGGGGCAGCAACAGGCGGGAGCAGTTTGGCGGGTGCCGGAATGGGCAGGATGGTTACCTGCCCGGTTGCACTGGCCACGCCGTTGGACACCGTGTACGTCAGGCTGGTGGGTGCGGTCAGGCCGCGGACGTCGGTAATGCGCAGGATCTGGTGATTGACCACCGCGACGGCCACTGCCGAATTCCGGGGCAGCCCCACGGACTGGATGACGAGGACGCCACCGGCCGGGTCCGAGTCGTTGGCTAGCGCGTCTAGCAGCACTTCGCCGCCCACCGGCAGCAGTGCAGTATCAGCGACCGCGACCGGCTCACCCTGCCCGGCCCCGGCGGCTTTGACGTCGATCCGCACAAGTCCCTCAGAGCTGTCCGGTCCATTGGTCACCAGGTAGGTCACGTAATACGTTCCGGCGTTGAGTGCGCGGAAGGTGAAGGTCCCCGCCTGGTAGTCGGGGGTGATTGCCTGCTCCTTCGCGCCCGTCACGCGTGTGAGCCGCAGTCCTTCACCGGTGGGGTCGCTGTCGTTCTTCAGCGGAGAAACCAGAATGTCCTGCCCGGCGGTACCCGAAACGTGGTCCGCGTTGGCCTTCGGCGGAAGGTCGCCTTTGGCGCGGACATCCACCACCACCGTGCCCTCGACCTGGTCCCGGCCATCGGAGACAGTGATCACAACGTCCTTTTTACCCAGGGTTGATCCCACATCGTGGAACGTCAAAAGGCCGTCCGCCCGGGTACGCACCTGGTCGCCTTCGCGGGCAGGGCGGGCTCCCAGAAGCAGCAGGTCGTCGCCGTCCGGATCGGTCCAGTCGGTGAGGACGTTCTGGGAGATGCTTTTGCCCTGCTCCAGGATGATCGTGGGCACACGTTTCTGTTTCGGCGGCCCGTTGCTGGCCGGGTCCTTTACTGTCAAGGTGACGGTGGCTCCAGCGGTGCCGCCACGGCCGTCACTGGCCAGGTACTGGAACTGTGACGTTCCGGTCGCATTGGCCGGAACCTTCACCTGCAGGCCGGTTCCGTTGTAGACGGCCTGCACGCTTCCGACGTCGGGGTTGCCGCCCTGGAGCTGGACGGTGAGGACGTCACCGTCCGGGTCCGAGTCGTTGTCCAGGACCGGCAGGAGCGTAGTCCGGCCGGGCCGCACTCCGAACTGGTCATCAGCCGCGGAGGGCGGCCGGTTCTCTTTGGTGCGGTCCGGGAGAGTGTCCACCAGGTTGTCTTCCGCGGCGGGGTCGTCTTGGTCCTCGGTCTTGTTCGGCGGAGGAATGATCTCGTCCCAGTTGGCTACGAGCCTCATGTTCTCGGTAACCAGCCAGACGTTTCCGGATGTGACGTCGTTAAGGACTACGATGTCCCGGTTGACGCGAAAGACCAGGTTGGAGCGGGCGCTTGCACCGGGAATGTCAGCCCTCCGGCTGTCAGCGGCGTTTGTGCAATCCCGCAGATATTTGCCTGCCCCGGACCACGCTGCGTAGACGCAGCCGTTGACATGGACCGGAGTGGCAGGTGTTCCCGTCGTGCCGAGGTCTACAACCGTCGCCGCCGAACCGTTCAGGGGTTGCTTGATCAGGCCCTTCGTGGTGGAGATGGCGACAAAGTCCGCGGCGGGGCCGCTTTGCTGCAGCTTGGCGTCCGCCCCATCCGGCAACTGCGCCAGCCGCCCGGCAGGAAGGTGGAGGGTCCCGGCATCGGCGTCGAATACGACTGGCTGGTCCCCGACGGCAGCGACCTGGACGTTTTCTTTATTGCGGATTGACTGGTACTGAACGGTGTTGCGGGAATCCACTCCGCCCGTCGCATTTACACGAAGGGAAGTCACCTCCCCGCGCGCGGGGTCCGCGGCGTAAACGACGTCGTCGGCTCCTACCGTCGCGACGATGCCTTTGGCATCGCTCAGGACGGGTTCCTGTGAATCGAAGTCGACATTGCCGAGCATGCTGCTCTGCGTCACCCAGAGACGGCCTGAGTTCGGATCAGCCAGCGCCACCGCTTTTTCCCCGAAAGCCGGGACCGCCGACCCCGGAAGCTGCTGGGGCGGTTCAAGGGTGACGTCGGAGACCTTGACCCTGCCCAGGGAGGCGTTGCCGCGGTCGGACACGAGCACACTGCTGCTGTGTTGGAGGACGTCGAAGTCGGCGCTGGCTGCCATGAGGCCGCCGTCCAGGGTTTTCGACTGGAAGTTCAGGTGGCCCACGAGGTTCATGTCGGAATTGGTTACCCACACGCCGCCGTCATTCAGGTCGATCTGCGTGGTTCGGAATCCCGGGTGGATGATTGCCACCGCCACCAGCAGCCCAATTGCCGAAAATGTTGTTGCCGACGCCAGTGCGCGTTGTTTTGCCTGCGTCAGTAAACGAAGCGGCATCCGTCCCCCAGTCTTGTCGTTAGCCCCCAGCTAATATACGCGGACATACCGGCAGTTCCTGAGCCAACGTCGGCGTCGGGAGCGCTAACGGTGCCGGTCCCTGGATCCCTGCCTTGGCTGGAACCACTCTCTTCCCGAGCGGGTCGGACGGGCGTACAAAGGAACTGGAGGGCAACGTTTGTAACCTCCGCCTCACCGCGTTCCGGGGGACCCGGAGTTCGGGAGACGGGCTGACAAGGAGGTCGTGGGGTGTCCGATCAAGATCGTCCTGACCCGCAGCAGCGCCCCATCCCAGGGGTTCCCCCGGGCAGTGGACAGCCAACCCGCAACACTGCAACCCGCGGCCCGGCGCGGCGTGCACCGTACGTCATTGCCGGGGTGCTGCTTTCCGTGGCAATTCTGCTCCCGCTTATGCCGCAGACCTACTCCTTCAGCGCGCCGGCGCTGGGCGGCATGCCGTTCTTTTACTGGTACCAGCTGCTCTGGGTTCCCATTTCCGCCGCCCTGAGCGGTGTGGCGTACTGGCTCGTGACAACGGAGGACCGACGACGGCGGGCGGCCGCCCGCGCGGGCACTACCGGGCTCGACGGTGAAGCAGTGGGCGGAGATGAACGGCCATGAACGGGCGCGAAATCAACTGGGTCGCCCTCATTATCGTGGTGCTGCTCTTCGTCGCCGTCGCCGTCATGGGCTTCCTGGCCGCGCGGTGGCGTAGGACGGCCGAGACCGAGGGACTGCACAGCCTCGACGAGTGGGGGTTGGGCGGACGAGGCTTCGGGACATGGATAACGTGGTTCCTGCTGGGCGGCGACCTCTACACCGCCTATACGTTCGTTGCCGTTCCCGCCGCGATGTGGGCCACGGGCGCCGTCAGCGGCTTCTTCGCGGTGCCGTACACGATCGTCCTCTACCCGATCATCTTCATCATCATGAGCCGGCTCTGGTCCGTGTCACACCGGCACGGCTACGTCACCTCGGCGGACTTCGTGGGTGGCCGCTACGGGAGCCGTTGGCTGTCCCTTGCCGTCGCCGTCACCGGCATTGTGGCAACCATGCCGTACATCGCCCTCCAGCTCGTGGGCATCAAGGCTGTCCTCACCGTGCTCGGCCTGGGCAGCTCGGAGAATGTGCTGCTGACCGACCTGCCGCTGATTCTGGCGTTCGTCGTGCTGGCCGCGTACACCTACACCTCGGGGTTGCGGGCACCGGCGATGATCGCCGTCGTCAAGGACCTGCTCATCTATCTCGCAGTGATCGTCGCGGTCATCTACCTGCCGACCAAGTTCGGCGGGTGGGACGCGATCTTCGGGGCGGCTAAAACGAAGCTGGACACCGTCAACGAGGCGACCGGGAAGCCCACCGGGGTGTTCATCCCTTCGGGCGCCAATTTCTCGGCCTACTGGACGCTGGCGCTCGGATCGGCCATGGCGTTGTTCATGTACCCGCACTCCATCACCGGCGTGCTCGCGTCCAAGGGACGCAACACTATCCGGCGCAACGCCGCGATTCTGCCGCTGTACTCCCTCATGCTCGGCTTCCTCGCGCTGCTGGGTTTCGTGGCCATCAAGGCCGGCACCAAGCCGATTGACCTGAACGGGGCGGTCAACCCCCAGCTCGTGGTGCCGCAGCTGTTCCTGGACCACTTTCCTGCCTGGTTTGCCGGGGTGGCCCTGGCTGCCATCGCCATCGGGGCGCTGGTACCGGCAGCCATCATGTCCATTGCCGCGGCCAACATGTTTACGCGCAACATCTACCGGGACTTCCTCCGGCCCGACGCGGATCCGAAGACTGAGGCGAAGGTGTCCAAGATTGTCTCGCTCGTGGTGAAGTTCGGAGCGCTGGTTTTCGTCATCGCCATGGACCAGTCCGCGGCCATCAACATGCAGCTGCTGGGCGGCATCTGGATTCTGCAGACGTTCCCCGCCGTCGTCGCAGGCCTTTATACGCGGTGGTTCGACCGCTGGGCTCTGCTGGTTGGATGGGCGGTGGGAATAGCCTTTGGCACCGCCTCGGCCTACAACGTCATCAATCCTGTCACGCACGCACACTTCGGCGGCTCCACTGCTCCCCTCCCGGGGACCGACTTCACCGTGTACATCGCCGTGTCGGCGTTCGTGCTCAACCTGCTTGTCGCCGTCGTGCTGACCCTGGTGCTGAGGGCACTGAAGGTGCCCCAGGGAGAGGACAAGACGCGCCGGTCTGATTACGGTGCTGATGAAACGGACCCGAAGGTTGCCGAGATCGAACGGACCCAGCGTTTCGTGGAACCAGGAGGGCCGCCACCTGTGGCGTAGTGCTTTTCAGGCTCGCATAAAGAATGGTCCACGCTATGAACGTCAGCGACATCCGAGGGCTTTTCCCCGGGCTCGAAGACACCATCTACCTGAACACTGCCACCATGTGCGTCGGCTGCGCACCTGCCAGGGAAGCATACGAACTGGCTGCCGAGCGCTGGTCCGCGGGGCGGTTTGACTGGATGGAGGCCGAGCAGGCGGGTGAGCACGCCCGCGGCATGTTCGCGGAGATCATCGGAGCCACGGCGGCGGACATTGCCATCGTCCCCGCGGTCAGCACCGCGGCGGGGATTGTGGCCGCCAATCTGCCACCCGCTAGGCGCGGGGAGAACATCGTGGTGGCCGAGAACGAATTCGCCTCGAACTACTACCCCTGGCTCTTGCTCCGGGAGCGTGGCTACGGCGTGCGGGCCGTCGCTGCGGACGGGGATGGGGTGTCCGCCGAAGCCCTCGGTCGGGCGGCCGACGGCGGAACCCGCCTGATCGCTGTCAGCGCGGTTCATCCCGTCACCGGATTCCGGGCAAATCTGGGGTCGATCAGCCGCGTCGCGGCCGGTTCAGGAGCCTGGTTTTTCGTTGACGCCTGCCAGGCGGCCGGTGCCGTTCCCCTTGACGTGGTGCGCGACGGCGTGGATTTCCTGGCCACCGCAAGCCACAAATTCCTTCTCGGGTCGCGGGGTATGGGCTACCTCTACGTCCGCCCCGGGCTGCTCGACCGCCTTCAACCCATCGTGCCGGGCTGGAAGGCCGCCCGCCTGCCGTTCGAAAGCTTCCTTGGCCCGGACATGGACCTGTCGCCGACGGCGTCGAAGCTGGACGCTTCGTTGGCATGGTTTCCGGCGCTCGCCGACCAGGCGGGACTTGCTGTCCTTCGCCGGTTCGGTATGGGCGCGGTCCTGGAGCGGAACGCACGGCTTGCGCTTCACCTGCACAACGCGCTGGAAACGGCTGGCGTCAGGTTCCAGTCCTTCCCCGCAGAACACCGTTCTACCATCGTCTCCGTTCCGGTAGGCGACCCGGACGCGGTCATGGCCAGGCTGCGCAGTGCGAACGTGGTTGTGTCCCTCCGGGCCGGCAGGATCCGGCTGGCGACCCATTTCTATAATCTCGAGGAAGAGCTGGTCCGGGTTGCAGAGCTCATTGCGGGCCGGTGAGCCGTCACGGCCCGCGAATCCGGGAACCCCGGCGTTTCGGTATGTCGGCGGACTGTGGGCCGATAAAAGTGACCTGCTGAAAAAAGTTGCCCGAGGCATTGACTTGGCCGCCCGCGAGGACCAGCATACAGCTAGACGTTTGGGGGGCGCGAAGGCAGTAGCAATGGAGCCGCGCCGTGAACATCTATTTGGCAGTTGAGACTTTTTTTCCCGGTCACCTCAGAGAAGATCTGATCGTGGACCCGCATGCAGGGCTCACTGAAACGCAAACAATCGGTGAACTGCCCGGTAAACACCGACATCGCCGCCGGCCCGGCCGGACCCGCAGCCTTTTGTCCGCCGTAGAGCTAGCGGGGATGAAGTTGGCGGTGAATAGGCCATGATGGGCGCCATTCTCGGCTGGGTTCTGCAGTTCCGGATCCTTGTCCTGGTCGTGGCGGCCGGCGTCCTCGGGTATGGCTTCACCGCTCTGCCCACCATGCCGGTTGACGCCTTCCCCGAGTTCGCACCGCCGCAGGTCGAAATACAGACCGAGGCCTTGGGGCTCTCTGCCGCTGAAGTCGAACAGCTCATCACGTCACCCATGGAGGCCGACCTGCTCAATGGTGTGGCATGGGTGGAGGCGATCCGTTCCAAGTCACTTCCCGGCCTGTCCTCGATCCAGTTGGTCTTCCAGCCGGGTACGGACATGTTCCGGGCACGCCAGCTCGTCGCTGAGCGCCTGACCCAGGCCAGGGCGCTGCCCAACGTGTCGGCAGCACCCGTGCTCATGCAACCACTGTCTTCCACCAGCCGGGTGATGATGGTCAGGCTCACGTCCAAGGACATGTCCCCCATCGACATGTCCGTGCTGGCGCGGTGGACCATGAAGCCCGCGCTTTTGGCCGTTCCCGGAGTAGCGAACATTTCCATCTGGGGCCAGCGCGACCAGCAGTTGCAGGTACTCGTGGACCCCAAGCAGCTGGAAGCCAAGGGCGTGACACTGGACCAGGTCATCAGGACCACGGGCAACTCCGTGTGGGTGTCCCCGTTGAGCTACCTTGAGGCCTCAACGCCGGGCACGGGCGGCTTTCTGGAGACGGGACATCAGCGGCTGGGCGTCCAGCATGTCCTTCCCATCACCACTCCCGAGGACCTCGGAAAAGTCAGCATCCAGGGCAGCACTGACAAATTGCTCCTGGGGGACGTCGCGCAGGTCCAGACTGATCATCAGCCGTTGATTGGTGATGCGCAGCCCGGCCAGGACGCTGAGCTGCTGCTGGTGATTGAGAAGTTCCCGGAGACAAACACCGCGGACGTCACAAAGGGTCTCGACGAGACCATGCGCGAGCTCCAGGCCGGGCTACCCGGCGTAACCGCCGACACCACCGTGTACCGGCAGGAGTCGTTCGTCGAGCAGGAAATGGGCACCCTTGGTGTCGCGCTGCTTGTCACGCTGCTGCTGGTCGCGGCGGCGTTCGGAGTGGTCTTCCGGTCCTGGCGCAGCGCACTGATCACCCTGATCACCGTACCGCTCTCCCTCATTGCTGCTGCCCTGCTGCTGACCCTACGCGGGGCCGGGCTCAACATCATGGTCTTCGCCGGCATGATCCTCGCCCTGAGCGTCATCATCGGGGATGTAGCGGAAGACCTGAACTCCGCCGCCAGGGCCTACCGGGTATCCAAGGCAACCGACCCCGGGGATTCGAGGATCGCCCTGCTTGCGGGTGCGTTACGGCCTGTCCGCACCTCCCTGTTCTACGCGCTGCTGATCATGGCGCTGAGCGTGCTCCCCATGCTCTTTGTCCCTGGCGAAAACGGCGCCATGTTCGGGCCCCTGGTAATTGCCTATCTCCTCGCCCTGGCGGTCGCCATGGTCGTGGCCCTCACAGTGACAGCGGCCCTGACGTTCTTCCTGCCGCCGGCATCAGCGGCCCCGGGCCGCGAGCGCCAGGCTATGCAGCGCCTCCGTATCCGGTATGGGCGGACACTGTCCCGCGGGCCCGGCAAGCCCGCGTTGGTCTTTGCCGCCGCGGCAGTCATGGCGCTCGCCGCCCTGGCGTTGGCGCCGCAGCTGGTCCCCAACCACCCTGTGGTGCCGGTGCTGGCAGACAACACGCTGGTGGTCCAGTGGAGTGCCGCGCCTGGCACCTCCGACCAGGAGATGGTCCGGATCACCGATACCGCGGCCCGCGAACTGCGGGCGGTGCAGGGCGTCTCCAATGTGGCCGCCGAGGTTGGGCGCGCCATTACGTCCGACCACGTGGGAGACATCAGTTCCGGGGAGCTGTGGGTGGGAGTGGCAAAGGATGCCTCGTACTCCAGCACCCTTGAGGACGTACAAAGGGTCGTGGCCGGGTACCCAGGGCTGAGCGCAACGGTCTCCACCTACCCGCAACAGAAAATCGACCAGATCCGGGAAGCTGCCGATTCCGGATTCGGCGTCAGGGTCTACGGCGTGGACATGGCCACCCTCCGGGCAAAGGCCGAGGAAGTGCGGCAGGTTCTCGCGCACACGGCCGGTGTGGTAAATCCCCGCGTTGATGCCGCCATCGAACAGCCGACCGTCCAGGTCAAGGTGGACCTGGCGAAGGCACAGAAGGCGGGCGTCATACCCGGCGATGTCCGGCGCGCGGCGGCTGCGCTGCTGCAGGGCATCGAAGTGGGTAACGTCTACGAGCAGCAGAAGGTCTTCTCCGTGGTGGTCAAGGGAACGCCTGCAACCCGGAACAGCCTCACCAGCGTCAGCGAGCTGCTGATCGACACCCCCAAAGGCGGGCATGTGCGTCTTGGCGACGTCGCCGAGGTCAGTATCGTTGCAAACGATGCGGTCATCCTGCATGACGACACTTCCCGGCGCGTGGATGTAAAGGCGGACATCCAGGGGCGCGGGCTGACTGATGTGCAGCAGGACATCGAAAGAGGCCTGCAGCAGATCCAGTTCCCGGTGGCCTACCATGCGGAGATCCTCACCCGGTTTGGCCAGCAGCAGTCCGCCTTCCAGTGGCTGTGGCTGCTGGCAGCCGTAGCTGCCTTCGGCATCCTGGTTCTGCTGCAGACAGCGCTGGGCGGATGGCGGCTTGCAGCCGCCGTATTCCTCGGACTGATCGCATCCCTGTCGGGCGGAGTTATTGCAGCCCTGGCCGACGGCGGGGCCAACTACCTGACGGCGTTTGTCGCGTTCTCGGCCGTCCTGGGCATCGCAGTCCGCAGCTGCCTGCTGCTCGCCGGCGAGGTCAGGAACCTCCGCGCCAGGCAAAGCGAAGCCACAGGGCCTGCCCTGGTTATCCGCGCCGCACGCGACAGGCTCAAGCCGACCCTCGCCTCTGTGGTGACCACCGCCGTCGCCCTGATTCCGCTCGTGCTTCTGGGCGGAGTCACAGGCACCGAGGTCCTCCAGCCGATCGCGATCATCATCTGGGGCGGCCTGCTGACAACCACCCTTTTCGTCCTGTTCGTGCTTCCCGCAATCCTGCTCCGCTTCGAACGCAGCCAGGCAGGGACACGAACAGCAACGACACACGCCGAAGTCACCGATGCCCGGACGGGCGCCTGAAAGCCAGGATGCATCATGAAAACAACCTCGCCGCGGATGCGCCGCCTGATGGTTCTTATTGTCCTGGGTCTCCTCGCACCGGCATTGCCGGCCTGCAGCCAGCACGCGACGGAGGCTCCGGCCGCCGGCGACGCTGCCGCGAGCCTTGAAGAGGTACCCGGGACCGACCTGAAGCGCATCACACTGAACGAACACGCCGTCGGGAACCTCGGCCTCCAGACGTCGGCGACGAAACTGGATGCCAAGAGCGGGAAACTCACCGTCCCCTACCTGGCGGTCCTCTACGACAGCGAAGGAAAAACCTGGGTCTACACGATTGCCGGCCCGCGGGTCTTCGTCCGCCAGTCCATCACGGTGGTGCGGATCGACGGCGAACAGGCCACGCTGAGCGACGGACCGGCCACGGGCACGACTGTGGTGACCGTGGGGGCCGCAGAGCTGTTCGGCGCTGAGCTGGATGTGGCGAGCTGACATGCGGTGGATAGTAGGAATCAGCCTCAGGTTCAGGACGATCGTTGTTGCCCTCGCCTGCGTGGTGATGCTGCTGGGATCCGTCCAGCTCAGTAGGGCATCTTTGGATGTTTTCCCGGAGTTCGCGCCCCCGCGGGTCGAGGTCCAGACTGCGTGCCTGGGGCTCACGGCCCAGGAGGTGGAGGAACTCGTCTCTGTGCCGATCGAGGCGTCCCTCTCCGGAATGCCGGGGCTGGATGAGCTGAGGTCAAAATCAGTGCCCCAGCTGTCCTCGATCGTCCTGATCTTCAAGCAGGGCACGGACCTGCTCAATGCCCGGCAGCAGGTATCCGAACGGATGGCCGCCGTGACTGCGGCCCTGCCCACGTGGGCCGCTCCCCCGGTGATGCTGCAGCCGCTGTCCTCGACCAGCCGCGTCATGAAAATCGGCATGACGTCGTCCAACCGGTCCATGATCGAGATGTCGATGCTTTCGTACTGGACCATCCGGGCCCGACTCTTGCGGGTCCCCGGCGTGGCCAACGTCGCCATCTGGGGCGAGAGGCTCCAGATGCTGCAGGTCCAGGTTCAGCCGGAGCAGCTCAAAGCCAAGAATGTTTCGCTCAACCAGGTCATGGAAGTAACGGCCGGGGCTGTGGACGCAGGCCTGCTCCAGTACTCCCCCGGAAAATTCATCGGCACCGGCGGGTTCGTCGGCAGCCCGAACCAGCAGATGAGCATCCGCCACGTACAGCCCATCACCAGCCCTGCGGACCTGGCCCGTGTGACCATCCGCGAAGACCACGGCACCGCACTGCATCTGGGCGACGTGGCGCGGGTGGTCGAGGACCATCAGCCGCTGATCGGTGATGCAGTCATCAACAACGGCCATGGACTGATGCTTATTGTTGAGAAGCTTCCCTGGGGCAACACGCTCGAGGTGACCAAGGGCGTTGAGGAAGCCCTTCACCAACTTCAGCCAGGCATGAGCGGCATCACCTTCGACACCACCATCTTCCGCCCGGCCAGCTTCATCGAGGAGGCCATCTCCAACCTCAGCCTCGCCCTCCTCCTGGGCTGCCTGCTGGTGGTCATGATCCTCAGCGCGTTCCTGTTCCAGTGGCGGACAGCACTCATCAGCCTGATCGCCATTCCGCTATCCCTCCTCACCGCCATCATGGTGCTGTACTTAACCGGTGGATCGGTCAACACGATGATCCTGGCCGGGCTGGTCATTGCGGTGGGGGTCGTCGTCGACGACGCTATCATCGACGTCGAAAACATCATGCGCCGCTTGCGGCAGCACCGCAGCCGCGGCGGCGGCGAATCGACGGCCTCTGTGGTGCTGAAGGCCTCCCTGGAAATGCGGAGCCCCATCGTCTACGCCACCCTGATCATCGTGGTGGCTGCCCTTCCCATTTTCTTCCTGGACGGGCTGACGGGAGTGTTCTTCAGGCCGCTCGCCGTGTCCTACACGCTGGCCGTCCTGGCATCGATGCTCGTGGCCCTGACCGTGACGCCGGCACTTGCCCTCATCCTGTTGGCCAGGGCAAAGCTGGAGCAACTCGACCCGCCGCTGGTCCGGGTGCTCAAGCGTGGGTACCACGCGGTGCTGTCCCGCATCATGAACCGGCCGCGATATGGCTACGCCGGGTTCGGGGCTCTCGCGCTGGTTGGTCTGGCGATCGCCCCGCTGCTTGGGCAGTCCTTGTTTCCCACGTTCAAGGAACGCGACTTCCTGATGCACTGGGTGTCGGAACCCGGCACATCGGCGGCGGAGGAATACCGCATCGCCCAGCGGGGCTGCGCGGCGTTCCTCAAGGTGCCCGGCGTCCTTAACTGCGGAACGCATATCGGCCAGGCCTTCCAGGCAGACGAGATAGTTGGCGTCAATGCCGGTGAACACTGGATCAGCATCGACCGCCACGCCAACTATGAGGAGACAGTCGCAGCCGTCCAGGAAGTCGTGGACGGGTACCCGGGCCTTCATCGCGATGTGCAGACGTATCTGAAGGAACGGATCGAAGAGGTCCTGACGGGTGCCAGCGAACCCATCCTCGTCCGGGTTTACGGCGACGACCTTGAAGTGTTGCGCGAGCAGGCCCAGAGGGTCAAGCAAATCCTCAGCGAGATAAACGGGACCGACGATCCCCACATTTCCCTGGAAGTCGACGTCCCGCAGATCACGGTTACGGTGAACCTGGCCGCGGCGGAGAAGTACGGCCTCAAGCCCGGGGACGTGCGGCGCGCCGCTGCGACGCTCGTGGCCGGGGAAGAGGTGGGCGACGTCTTCCGGGACGGCAGGGCCTACGACGTCCAGGTCTGGAGCACACCGGAAACCCGGGCAAACGTCACCACCATCCAGGACCTGCCCATCGATACGCCAAGCGGGAAGCGTGTGCGCCTCGCCGACGTCGCCGCCGTCAACGTGCAGGCCACCCCGAACCTCATCGACCGCACGAACGGTTCCCGCAGGGTCGAAGTGGGATCCTTTATCGACCCCGGGGCGGACCTCGGCCACGTTGTCACACAGCTGCAGGACCGCCTGGAGTCCCTCAACCTGCCCGCCGGCTACAGCGTCCAGCTATTGGGCGAATACACGGAGCGGCAGGCAGCCACCGATCGACTCACGATTTTCGCTGTTGCGGCGCTGATTTTGATCCTCGTCCTCCTCCAGGCGTCCTTCCGCAGCTGGCGGCTGGCCGTCCTGGCCCTCCTGACGCTGCCCATCGCGCTCGTGGGAGGGGTCCTGGCCGCGTACTTCACCGGCGGCGTCCTGTCGCTGGGTTCGCTCGTGGGGTTCCTCACGGTCATGGGGATCGCGGCCCGGAACGGCATCCTGCTCATCAGCCATTGCCAGCATCTGGAAAGGACCGAGGGGGTTCCGTTCAGCGGCTCGCTCGTGCTGCGGGGTGCCGGTGAACGGCTTTCCCCGATCCTCATGACCACCCTTGCCACCGGACTTGCCCTGGTGCCACTGGTCATCATGGGGGATGTGCCCGGCCATGAGATCGAATACCCGATGGCCGTGGTCATCCTCGGCGGACTCCTGACCTCCACGCTGCTCAACCTGTTTATTGTGCCGTCGCTCTACCTGCGGTTCGCTCAGTCGAGGAAATCCCGGAAGGCGGCAGAACAGGAGCTTGCAGGACAGGAGCTTGCCGTTCAGTAGGCGGACTGCTTGCCCTTGACCGCCGGAGCATCACTCAGCCCGTGCTCCGGCGGTCAGGTGCAGGTTGCGCGTCTCAATGAGCTTGCGGAGATAGCGCGCCAGGAGGAATTTCTCCGCCAGGCGGCCCAGGAGCCCGAACGGCGCCGCGAAGTCGATCCGGTCCACCATGACGGTGCCGGCCGGGACTTCACTGAATTCGTGGACGTGGCGAAAGCGCAGAAATGGACCCCGGACCTGTTCATCAACGAAGTAGTGGGGTGCCTGCATCTCGGTAATCCGGCTAGTCATCCGTATCGGCAGCCCGAAGTGCCAGGCGCGCCAGGTCACCTCCTGCCCCAAGGCGATAAGCCCCGACGTGACGCCTCCAACGGCTTCTTCCCGGGAACGGGCCATCGAGTCCTTGTGGGCGTCGATGCTCCGGGAGAGGTCAAACAGCTCGGTCATCCCGAGGGTTGTCCGTGAGGTGCATTCGAAAGTTACGGCCATGCTCAGAGTATGGCAGCAGTTTCACCGGCGCCCCGGACGCGCAGCTAAAGGTCAGCCAGGCGAACCAGGCGGGCTCTGAGATCGTGAAGACTGCTTTCGACTGCGGCGGGCGTTCGGATCACGTCCCGCGGCCGCTGATAGGCGTAAGCTATCAGAGCCTCGGCGGCCTTTACCCCGAAGGGGCAGGGCCAGGTCCGGGCCAAACAGCAGACCGGACCGCGAAAGGAGCTGGCGTGGACACCCGGAAGCTGAAGTATTTCCTGGCGGTGGTTGACCATGACGGATTCAACCGCGCGGCAGAACACCTGCTCATCGCACAGCCGTCCCTGTCCCAGACCATCGCCAGCCTGGAGAAGGACCTGGGCGTGCCGCTGTTCCACCGCATCGGGCGCCGGGCCGTCCTCAGCGAGGCCGGAAAGGAACTAGTGGGCCCCGCCCGGCTGGTGATGCGGGATCTGGACGCAGCCCAGTCCGCCGTGCAGGCACTCCGCGGCCTGCGGAGCGGCCGTTTGGACATCATCACCATGCCCTCCCCCGGCATCGAGCCGCTGACATCCATGACCGCTGAGTTCACCAGGCTGCACCCGGAGGTCCGCCTCAACGTCAGCGCCGCCTTCACTCCGGAGGAGGTCGTCGAGTCTGTCCGCAGCGGCAGCACCGAAATCGGCTTGGCCGGCTCCTCCAGTCCCATCCGAGTCCCGGGAGTCAACGTCCTGGACCTGGAACGCCAGCCGCTCATCCTCATCGTCAACCCCCACGCGGACACGTTCTCCGCCGGGACCACCATCCAGCGGGAGGACCTGGACGGGCACCGGCTGATCGCCAGCCAGCGCGGATCACTGATGCGCTGGCTCGTGGACGACGCCCTTGCCCATGGCGTCAAAGCCGAAATCGTCGTCGAAGTCGCGCACCGGACCTCCATCCTGCCCCTGGTGCTGGCGGGTGTCGGACACGCCGTCATGCCATCGTCCTGGGCGCCGACGGCGCACAAGGCCGGACTGCGCACCCTGCAGATCGAACCCGTTTCCCACCTGGACGTGGCCATCCTGAGCCGGAAGGACGGCCTGACGCCCGCTGCCCGCGCGTTCCTGAAGGTTGCTGAGCTGCACGTGGTGAAGGAGCCAGACGCCGACCAGTCGCTGGAGCGATAGGCAGAACCTATCTGCCGTATCGAAACTAAGTCTTGGACGCGCAAAGCCGCCGGGCCGTCTACTTGAAGAGGAAGAAAACAGTGTGACTCCGCTAACAGGAAAACACTGCAACACACTCAACGAGGAGACAGGCACATGAGCGCCAACCAGACTTTCAAGATCGCAGCGATCCCCGCAGACGGCGTGGGCAAGGAAGTTGTTTCTGCAGGCAAACGGGTCCTTGACGCGCTGGCAGAGAACTCCGCCGGCAAGTTCGCCTTTGACTGGACCGAGTTCCCCTGGGGCTGCGGCTACTACGCAGAGACCGGCAAGATGATGGCTGATGACGGCCTGGAGACCCTCAAGGACTTCGACGCCATCTACTTCGGCGCCGTCGGCTGGGAAAACGTCCCGGACCACATCAGCCTCTGGGGCCTGCGCCTGAACATCACGCAGAACTTCGACCAGTGGGCCAACATCCGCCCCGTGAAGTTCCTGCCGGGCGTCCAGTCCCCGCTCCGCAAGGCCGACGACACCGAACTCGACTGGATCGTTGTCCGCGAGAACAGCGAAGGCGAGTACGCGGGCCTCGGCGGCCGCAACTTGAGCGGCCGCGGACCCGGCAACGAGGTGGCACTGCAAACCGCACTGTTCACCGAGAAGGGCTGCGAGCGCATTATGCGCTTCGCCTTCGACCTCGCCCGGACCCGCACCGTGAAGAAGGTCTCCTCGGTCACCAAGTCCAACGCGCAGCAGTACGGCATGGTCCTCTGGGACGAAGTCTTCAACCGCGTCGCCCTGGACTACCCGGACGTACAGACCGAAAGCGTGCTGGTGGACGCGATGAGCGCCAAGTTCATCCTCAAGCCGGAGGACCTCTCCGTGGTTGTCGCCTCCAACCTAAACGCGGACATCCTCTCGGACCTGGGCTCGGCACTGGCCGGCAGCCTGGGCCTGGCCGCCAGCGCCAACCTGAACCCGGAGCGCCGCTTCCCGTCCATGTTCGAACCGGTGCACGGTTCCGCTCCGGACATCGCCGGCAAGGGCATCAGCAACCCGATCGGCGCCATCGCCAGCGCCGCCCTGATGCTGGACCACTTCGGCCTGCATGAGGAAGCCCGCCTGGTCGAGGCCGCCATCGAGCAGACCACCGGTGCAGGCTACCTGACCCGCGACATTGGCGGCGAAGCCAACACCGAGGACGTCACCGAGGCCATCATCAAGGCACTGACCAAAACCCTCGCGGCCGTCTAACCTGCCGCTGCACACGTAACGCCTGCCTGCAGACGCTTACGACGGCGGCCCGCCAGCCGCCGTCGTAAGCGGAAGTACTTCCCCAAATCTTTCAGCACCACTCCAGCGACATTCCACAATGAGGTAGGAATCATGGACCACATCACCACAGCCGGCAGTGCGACGCCGGCCCGCAAAACCCGCTGGTACAAGCAGCTGTACTTCTGGGTACTGACCGCCATTCTCATCGGCATCCTCGTTGGCTGGCTCGCCCCCACCGCGGGCATCGCCATGGAACCCATCGGCACCACCTTCGTGAATTCGATGAAGATGCTCATTGGCCCCATCGTGTTCCTCACGATCGTTGGCGGCATCGCCAGTGTCGCGGACCTGAAGAAGGTGGGCATGACCGGGCTGAAAGCCCTCACCTACTTCCAGCTCGGCACCATCTTCGCCATGATCTTCGGCCTCGTGGCCATCAACATCTTCCGCCTCGGTGACGGGGTCAACGCCGACGCCAGCACCATCAAGACTTCGGACTCCGCAGCGAAACTGATCGACGCCGGGCAGCACCAGGAATGGTGGCAGTTCCTCACCCACATCATTCCGAACAGCATCGTGGGCCCCTTCGTTGAAGGCGACATCCTGCAGATCATCTTCATCGCCGTGGTCTTCGGCATCGCCCTTAATGCCATGGGCAAAGTGGGCGCCCCCGTCCTGGACGGCGTGCAGCGCCTCACCGGTGTCATGTTCAAGATCCTGGGCTTCATCATGAAAGCCGCCCCGCTCGGTGCGTTCGGTGCCATGGCGTTCGCTGTGGGCAAGTACGGCGTCTCCTCGCTCACCAGCATGGGCGGCCTGATCGCCCTGTTCTACATCACGTCCATCCTGTTCATCGTGGTGGTCCTCGGCTCCGTCATGGCGTTCCTGAAGCTGAACATTTTCACCATGATGCGGCACCTCAAGGAGGAATACATGCTCATCCTGGGCACCTCCACCGCGGAACCGGCCCTCCCTGGCCTGATGCGCAAGCTGGAGCACGCCGGCGTGAAGAAGGAAACCGTTGGACTCGTTGTGCCCACCGGCTACAGCTTCAACCTCGACGGCGCCGCCATCTACCTCTCCCTGGCAGCCCTCTACATCGCCCAGGCCACCAA
This sequence comes from Arthrobacter sp. ISL-65, assembly GCF_018613795.1. Classification (GTDB taxonomy): domain Bacteria; phylum Actinomycetota; class Actinomycetes; order Actinomycetales; family Micrococcaceae; genus Arthrobacter. The sequence goes on along the minus strand of NZ_JAGGPN010000040.1, from coordinate 61,926 downwards.
CACGGACCTGACCATCGGGCAGCAGCTTGGCCTGCTCGCCGTCATGCTGCTCACCTCAAAGGGCGCAGCAGGCGTCGCCGGCGGCGGCTTCATCGCCCTCACCGCAACCCTGACCACCATCGGCACCATCCCGGCCGCCGGCATCATGCTCATCTTCGGCATCGACAAGTTCATGTCCGAATGCCGGGCCATCGTGAACTTCACCGGCAACGCCGTCGCCACCCTCTTCATCGCCTGGTGGGACAGGACCCTCGACGCCGACCGCGCACGCCGCGTCTTCGCCGGTGAACCTGTCGAGCCGATGCCCGCAGAGGATCCCGTGCATAACGACGACGTGACCGACATCGACGACGACCTGACCGAATACGGCCACCACGACCCCAAGCACGGGGATGCCCGGCATCGCACCGCCGGCACCGCACCTGACCGCAGCCCGTCCTACTCGGAATCCGTATAGATGCATAACGCGACCGCCCCGAGGCCCGTCCGGGCCCTGATCGCACCTGACAAGTTCAAAGGCAGCCTCACCGCGGCTGAGGTGGCCGATGCCCTGGCCGCGGGGCTCCGTTCCGCAGCTGATGTGTCCGGCAGAGCCGGAGCGGTCCAGTGTGAAGTGCTTCCACTGGCCGACGGCGGCGACGGTAGCGTCGATGCCGCCGTCACCTCCGGCTTCACGCGCCGCAGCTTCACTGTTGCCGGACCCATCGGCCAGCCCGTCCAGGCGGCTGTCGCGTTCGACGGCTACACGGCGGTGGTCGAGGTTGCCAACACCTGCGGACTGGCACTCCTGCCGGAGGGAAAGCTGGAACCGCTGTACGCCTCCAGCCGAGGTTTCGGGGAAGCCGTCCTGCTTGCCCTCAGCCTCAAGCCCGCCAGGATCGTGCTGCCACTCGGCGGAAGCGCCAGCACCGACGGCGGCATGGGAATGCTCACGGCCTTGGGCTACCGCTTCCTCGACGCCCACGGGCGGCAGCTGGACGGCAACGGCAGGACCCTGGGCCTGATCCACTCCATCCAGCGGACCGACTTCCCTGAACTCGCCGGCACGGAACTGATCATGGCCAGCGATGTCCACAACCCGCTGCTCGGACCCCAGGGCGCTCCTGCAGTCTTCGGACCGCAGAAAGGGGCCGGGTCCACGGAGATTGCGGCCCTCGATGACGGCCTGGCGCACTTCGTGGGCAAGCTGTCAGAGGCAGGCATCCCCCAGGCCGCGGCCCTGGCAGGGCACGCAGGGGCCGGAAGCGCCGGAGGACTCGGCTACGCCTGCCTGCTGCTGGGGGCAAGGCAGGTGTCAGGTGCCGATTACTTCCTGGACCTGCTGGACTTCGACGCCCGCAAGGACAGCTGCGACGTCGTCATCACCGGCGAGGGCAGCATCGACGAACAGACCCTGGCCGGCAAGCTTCCTGCCGCCGTCGCCCGCCGCTCGGGCGGCCGCCCGATCATCGCGGTGGCAGGCAGGTCACTGCTCCCGAGGGAGCGCTGGGCCGAGATGTCGTTGTACCGGGTGTACACGCTGGCGGAGTACACGGACCGGGACTCCGCCAGGGACCCCGGGCTGTCCGCCGCACTGCTGCACCGGATCGGACAGGACATAGCAGCGGGACTCCGGTAGCAAAGCCCTTGCCATTATCGGCCCTCCTGAAGAATGGCCGCGAGCAGAAAGAAAGGCCCCGCAACGGCGGGGCCTTTCTTTGCTGTGCCTATGCGTTCTCGCGGATGCGGTCAGGCGCACGGTCAGCGGTTTCCTCCAGCCGGGCGAGGTCGGCCCACATCCTGCTTTCCTCTGCCTGCACCTGGGGTTCGGGGGTCTCGGCCGGCCTTGCTTCCGGGCGTCCCTCGGCCTCCTTGGCCGCTTCCTTCCTGTAATTCCGCCATCCTTCACACGATGAATAGCACATCACCGACCTCCTAACAGTTGGTGTACTTTTATCGTCCTCCCATTGCCGCGCAGTGTCGATTGCTTGGAGATCGCTCCGCCCAACCCTGCTCAGGTCAGCCGCTGGCGGACGATCTCGCTTACGGCCTTGCCGTCGAAGCGGCCTGCAACCCGGGCCGTCACCGGCTTCATCACTGCGCCCATGTGCCGCACGGACAGTTCCGTGCCTTCCGCCCGCAAACCCTCGATGACCTCATCGACGATGCCCTCCACCTCGGCGGCGGAGAGGGCCTTCGGCAGGTACGCCTCAATAACCTCTGCTTCGGCGACTTCCGCGGCGGCCCGCTCCGATTCACCCGCTTCGGTATAGATGCGGGCGGTGTCGCGCCGTTTCGCCGCCTCCTTTTGCAGCAGTGCCGTCACCTGCGCGTCGTCGAGCTCCACCGGCGTCTTGCCGGACTTCTCCCGGGTCTCGATCTCGCCCAGGACGCTGCGCACGGTGCCCAGGGCCACCTTGTTGTGCTCCTTCAGATGTGCAACGACGTCTCCGTGCAGCCGTTCCTTCAGCGTGGCCATGGTTTCCTTCTCTCGGGATCGGTGTGTACCTCAATCGTGGACCCGCTGGCCTGTAGCGCCTAGGACGCAGCCATGCCCCAGGACCCCGCACCGCGCAGAGACCCGCACTACAGAGGACCGGTAGCGCCCAGGATCAGGTGTTGCCGCGTGTCCTTCGCCGCTGCCTGCAGCAGTCGCACATATGTTCTATGTATGGAAGAGGAACATCCCGGTGAACTTGCCGGGCAGATGTCAATCAATGAGCTCCTTGTCGCGATGGGCGAGGCCCCCGTGGAAAGCATGCTGCATCTGGTGGTCCCTGACGACGCCTCATCGCTGATGGAGGACCCGCCCACGCTGCCCGGGCTATGAGCAGGGCCCAAAAGGCATTGCCCCTGTAGCCTTGATTCCTATGGTTTATGTGCAAGTCCCCGGCCCGTCCCTGCCCGAACAATGGTGGGACCGGGTGGCTGCCGGATTCACCCAGACCGCCGTTCCCGCGGTGTCCGTCACCGAGCTCCTGGCGGTCGTGCTCATCGCGGCAGTGCTGTCTGTTCCCCGGGCCACATGGCGATATTTCGGCCTGCTCGCCACGGTGACCCATGAACTGGGACACGCCTTTGCTGCCCTGACCAGTGGCCAGCGGCTGGGGGGCATCCGGCTGCAGCTGAATCACGGCGGCACCACCACGTCCTATACCCGGGGGCGCGCCGCCGCCGTGTGGTCAGGGTTCTGGGGCTATCCCGTTCCCGGCCTGACCGGCGCGGCGCTGGTATGGGCGGGCTTCAGCGGCTGGGGCCCGGCCGCCATGTCTGCAGGACTGATGATTCTGCTGGCGTCGCTGATCTTCATCCGCAATGCCGCCGGCGTGCTCATCCTCCTTGGGGCGGTGGTGGCGGTGGCGGCCATGATCATTAACGTGCCCGCCGCGTTCACCGGCCACGTGGCCATCATCCTGGGCGTCGCCCTTCTCGTTGCTGCCGTCCGGGACCTGCTCAAGCTGACCAATGTCCACCTCCGCCGCCGCGACCAGTTGCGGTCCTCCGACGCCTACATCCTCTACCGCGCCACTGCAGTGCCCTCCGGCGTCTGGATCGCCCTGTTCTCCCTGGTAGTGGCGGCCTGCTGGCTGGTTGCCTGGCAGCCGATGTCGCGGGTCTTCGGGGCGGCAACATAGTCTGGAGCCATGAGTGAGAAGACCAGCACAGTCGAAGCACACGGCAGGGGACGCCACGCAGGGGAACCGCGCAGTCGGGAACTTCACGCGGCGGAGCCCCACAGCACAGAACAACACAGCACAGAAGAAGACGGCGCGGATCAACACAATGCCGATCAACACAGCACCAAGGGCGCGTACGTCACCGGCGGCGAATTCAACCGGGACACCAACTACATCGAGGACCGCATCACTCGGGACGGCACGCCCGGGCCGAACGGTGAACCGGGCTGGCCCGTGGAACCGGGGCGCTACCGGCTAATTGCCGCGCGGGCATGCCCGTGGGCCAACCGCACCGTCATCGTCCGCAGGCTCCTGGGGCTCGAGGACGTCATCAGTCTCGGCCAGCCCGGCCCCACCCACGATGCGCGGTCCTGGAGCTTTGACCTGGACGCCGACGGCAAGGACCCCGCGCTGGGTATCGAGCGGCTGCAGGAAGCCTACTTCCGCCGTTTCCCGGACTACCCCCGCGGCATCACGGTTCCTGCTTTGGTGGACATCGCCAGCGGTGCGGTGGTGACCAACAACTACCCCCAGATCACGCTGGACTTCTCCACGGAATGGACCGATTTCCACCGCACGGGTGCGCCGCAGCTGTACCCGGAGCAGCTGCGCGGGGAAATCGACAGCATCAGCAAGCGCGTCTTCACCGAGGTCAACAACGGTGTCTACAGGTGCGGCTTCGCCGGGTCGCAGGAAGCCTACGATGCTGCCTACACCCGGCTGTGGAACGCGATGGACTGGCTCGAGGAACGACTCACCGGCCAGAGATACCTGGTGGGCGACTCCATCACCGAGGCGGACGTCCGGCTCTTCACCACGCTGGCGCGCTTCGACGCCGTCTACCACGGCCACTTCAAGTGCAACCGGAACAAGCTCAGCGAAATGCCGGCGCTATGGGCCTATGCCCAGGACCTGTTCCAGACGCCCGGTTTCGGGGACACCATCGACTTCGTGCAGATCAAACAGCATTACTACATAGTGCACGAGGACATCAATCCCACGCAGATCGTCCCCGGGGGCCCGGACCTGAGCGGGTGGCTGGCCGCCCATGGCAGGGAGTCCTTGGGAGGAAGCCCCTTCGGCGAGGGGACTCCGCCGGGACCGGTGAAGGCCGGCGAGGAAGTGGCTGCCGGGCACGGTGCCGCCTAGCCCCCGCCGCCTTGGCTGGAGAAGAGATGGCACGTGATAAGTTGCCGCGGAGGGTCTGGCGCTCGGTGGCCACTAGCTTTGCCCGCGCCCTGGCAGCGCCGCGCCTTCAGCTGGCAGCCAAGGCCGGACTGGCGGCGGGCATCGCGTTTTGGGTGGCGCCCCTCATGCCGGGGGCGGCCGCCCACTACGCGTACTACGCCCCGCTCGGCGCATTGGTGGCCATGTATGAGAACGTGTCGGGTTCGATGCGCCAGGGTTTACAGACGCTTGTGGGCCTGGGCGCGGGCATCGCCCTGGCGTTTGTACTGATCAGTTTCGGCGCCACACCGCTCAGTGTGGCCGCTGTAATGGCACTGGGCGTCCTGTTGGCCGGGCTGCCCCGCCTCGGCGCGGGCCGCGACTGGATTCCGACGGCGGCCCTGCTGGTGCTGCTGGTGGGCGGCCAGAACCCGGATGATTTCTCATTCGGCTACCTGCTCCAGATGGGTGTGGGCGTTGCCGTCGGCATCGCCGTCAACCTGCTGGTGTTTCCGCCGCTGCACTTCAACGCTGCCGCCCTGAGCCTTGCGGAGCTGAGGCTGTCTCTGGCCCGCCAGCTGCAGGACATGGGGGCGGCCATGCACGAAAAATGGCCTCCCGAACATGAGGACTGGTCGCGCAGGTCCGAGGACCTGGCGCAGTCAGCCCGCTCCGTGCGGGCAGCGGTGCAGAAGGCCGACGCCAGCCGGGAGGCCAATCCCCGCCGGCGGTTCCATCCCCGTGACGTGGAAAAGGACTACCGCACCGTCCGTGAACTGGAGCAGATCACCTTCCACATCCAGGACATGACCGAAGTGCTCGCGGACGTCATCTGGAACGAAGACATGCCCTTCATCATCCCGCTCCCCTACAGCGAACCCCTTGCGGAGGCGCTGACGGCTGTGGGCGAGGTGCTCCGTTCTGCGGAGGAGGACGACGCCGACCGGCAGGCCGAGCTCTACCAGGCAGCCCGCTCGGCGGTCGCCTCGCTCGAGGCACGCACCGCCTCCGAGGACACTGAGGCCGGCACTCCGAGCGCTGCAGGATCAATCCTCTTGAGCCTGCACCGCATCCTGCGCGTGGCCAACCCGAACAGGAGGTAGCCCCGGCCGCAGCACCTCCGCCGCGCCGCAGCACACCTCGTGCTACAGCGCCGCCACCGATCCGCTGAAGTGCTTGCGGCCGGACCTCGGACTCCAGGCCACGTAGCCGGACCGCAGCCAGCCGCCGTCCCCGGCCTCCGCCGTCGAAATGTCCAGCGCCACCCGGGCGGGAAGGAAAACCGGGGCCTCGAACCCCACCTCCCAGCGGAACGCGTCGCCTTTGGCCGCGCCCACGTCCGCCAGCGCCCTCGACGCCAGGTACATGCCGTGGGCGATGGACCGGCGCAGGCCCAGGGCCTTGGCGGAAAGAACGCTCAGGTGGATCGGGTTGAAGTCCCCGGACACGGCAGCGTAGGCGCGGCCGGTGTCCACGCCAAGCTGCCAGAGTCCCGTGGGGTCCGGAGCCGAAAAACCTTGCGGCGTGGCTGCTGCCGAGGCCTTGTCGATGCCGGGCAGGAACACTCCCTTGGCGAGGTAGGTGGACACGCCGCTCCAGCAGATGTCGCCGCCACCGGAAGTGCGTACCTCCGCCACGATGTCCACCTGCGTTCCGGCGCGGTGTGCCCGAAGCGTCTCCGCCCTGGCCACAATGTCCAGCGGTTCAGTGAACCTGACCGGCCTGCAGTACTCAATCACGTTCCGCAAATGGATCATCCCCAGCAGGGGCAGCGGGAAGTCGTCGCGGTTCATGACGCTCATGGCCACAGGAAACGCCAGGGCATGGATGAACCCTGCCGGCAGCACGTCACTGGCAGTTTCACCCAGCAGGTGCTGGTACGCGGTAAGGTTTTCGACGTCGGGACGGACGTCCCGGACTTCGTGGCTCACGGCGGGCAGCACGGCGGCGGCATGCGAGCCCAGGATCCTGCGGCGGGCCGCCGTGGCCGCCGCGTTCACGTACAGCTTGGAGAGGGACGGCATCTCCCCCAGGATGAGAGGCCGGGCGCCGGTCATGCCCCCACCAGGTTTTGTCCGCACACCCTCAGCACCTCTCCGGAAATGCCCCCGGCGGAATCGCCCGCGAGGAAGGAAATAGCCTCGGCGACGTCCTCCGGCTGCCCGCCCTGCTGCAGGGAATTCAGCCGCCGGGCAATTTCCCGGGTGGCGAAGGGAATCCGCGCGGTCATCTCGGTCTCGATGAATCCGGGCGCCACGGCATTGATCGAACCACCGTATTCCGCCAGCAGCGGTGCGGTGGCCCGGACCATGCCCATCACCCCGCCCTTGGACGCTGCATAGTTGGTTTGTCCGCGGTTGCCGGCAATGCCGCTCGTGGAGGCGACCGAAACGATGCGCGGCGCGGAACGGAAGTGCTCGGAGGCAAGGAGCGCCTCGTTGATGCGCAGCTGGGCGGCGATGTTCACATCAATTACCGAACCCCAGCGGGACTGGTCCATGTTGACCAGCAGTTTGTCCCGGGTGATGCCGGCATTGTGGACCATGATGTCGAGCCGGCCGTGGCGCTGCACGGCGTGGTCAATGATTCGTTGCCCGGCATCGTCGCGCGTGATGTCCAGCTGCAGCGCGGTCCCGCGGATCCCGTTGGCGACCTCCGCCAGGTGGTCCCCGGCTCCGGGAACGTCCACCGCCACAACGGTGGCGCCGTCACGGTGCAGTGTCCGGGCGATGGCCGCGCCGATCCCGCGGGCCGCGCCGGTCACCACGGCGACCTTCCCCGCGAGCGGTGCATCGGCGTCGTCGGGCATCCTGCCGTCCGCGGAACTGACGCGGACGAACTGGCCGTCCACGAACGCTGACCGGCCGGAGAGGAAGAAACGCAGCGCGCCCAGGGCTGACGGGGCGGTGGGACTGATGTCCTCAGCCAGGAGGATGCCGTTGCCGGTGGCGCCCGCGCGCAGTTCCTTGGCCAGGGACCGCAGCAGCCCTCCCACGCCTTGCCTGGCTGCGGCCGTGGCCGGAGTTCCGCCTGGCACCCGCGAGACAGTCACCACGCGTCCGCCGGGGGCAAGATCGCGAAGTGACGGCGCTGCCGCCAGGACCGGCTGCTTCAGGTCGCCGGGGGCTTCGACGGCGTCGAGGACCAGCACGATACCGCCGAGCTTTTCCTTGGGAACAGCGTGGCGACGGACATCCAGTCCCCAGGAAAGCAGCGCCGCCGCGATCCCGTCTGCACCGGGTCCGGAGCCGCCAACCAGGACCGGCCCGTCGATCAGCGGCTGGCCGGGCCGGTAGCGCCGAAGCTCGGCCGGCTGCGGCAGGCCGAGCTTCCGTGCGAGATCGCGTCCGAGGCCGTGGCTAACCAGCCTTGCGTAGGTGTCAGTCATGGATTTCCCCCGGGGTGGTTCCTTCCGAGTAGGCTTCGAGCAGCGCGACGACGCCCTGGCCGCCGGCGGCGCAGACGGACACGAGTCCCAGGGCGGGACGCCCGCCTTCATTGCCCTTTTCATGCAGCATTTTCGCAAGCGTGGCCACGATCCGGCCGCCCGTAGCAGCGAACGGGTGCCCGGCGGCCAGCGACGATCCGTTGACGTTCAGCTTGGACCGGTCGACCTTGCCGAAGGCGCCGTCCAGCCCGAGGCGCTCGCGGCCGAACTTTTCGTCCTCCCAAGCGGCCAGCGTGCTCAGCACCGTCCCGGCAAAGGCTTCGTGGATCTCGAAGTAGTCGATGTCGTCCAGGGTGAGGCCGTTGCGCGCAAGCAGGCGCGGGACGGCGAACACCGGCGCCATCAGCAGCCCGTCCTTGCCGTGGACGAAATCCACGGCGGCTGCCTCGCCGTCCAGGACGGTGGCGAGCTTGGGCAGGTCGTGCCCGTCCGCCCAGTCCTCCGAGGCGAGCAGTACCGTGGAGGCGCCGTCCGTCAGCGGCGTGGAGTTTCCGGCCGTCATGGTGGCTTCCGAGCCCAGGTTCCGGCCGAACACGGGCTTCAGCGACGCCAGCTTCTCGGGGCTCGTGTCCGGCCTGAGGTTGGAGTCCCGGGTGAGCCCGCGGTAGGGCGTGAGCAGATCGTCGAAGAACCCGGCATCGTAGGCGGCCGCGAGGTTCCGGTGGCTGTTGAGGGCAAGCTCGTCCTGGGCCTCGCGGGAGATGTTCCACTGGGCTGTGGTCAGGGCCTGGTGCTCACCCATCGATAGTCCGGTGCGGGGCTCTCCGGTGTTTGGCGCGTCCGGGGCGAGGTCCTTGGGGCGCAGGCGGGCGAGGATCTGAAGCCGCTGCGGGAGTGTCTTGGCGCGGCTGAGGTCCAGCAGCACCTCGCGGAGGCCTTCGCTGACGGCAATGGGGGCATCGGAGGCGGAGTCCACGCCGCCCGCGATGGCCGAGTCCAGCTGGCCGAGCCTGATCTTGTTGGCCAGGCCCAGCACTGTTTCCAGGCCGGTGGCGCAGGCCTGCTGGAGGTCATAGGCGGGAGTTTCCGGCGACAGCGCAGAGCCCAGGACTGCTTCGCGCGTCAGGTTGAAGTCCCGGGAGTGCTTGAGGACGGCGCCCGCGGCCACCTCGCCGATGCGTTCCTCCTGCAGGCCGAAGCGGGCGATCAGGCCGTCCAGGGCTGCGGTGAGCATGTCCTGGTTGGACGACTTGGTGTAGGCACCGCCCGTCCGGGCGAACGGGATCCTGTTGCCGCCGACCACCACGGCCTTCCGCACGGTTTGAGGCTGTCCATCCATGGGCATGTGCTATCTCCTTTGATCCGGCTGGTTATCGATACCCAGCGTACCTGATACGCTGAGTATCGTGAACTTGATTCCTCCGTCCGTGTCTCCGGACTCCCCCTCAGAGCCCGTGGATGGCCGCGCCTCGCGCTGGCAGGGGCACCGCGAAGAACGCAGGCGGGAACTGATCAAGGCCGCTCGGCGGGCGGTACACACGCTCGGCAGTGACGCCTCCATGGAGGACATTGCGGCGGCGGCCGGCACGTCGAAGTCGGTGTTCTACCGGTACTTCGGCGACAAGGCCGGCCTGCAGCAGGCAGTGGGGGAGGTGGTGCTGGGACAGATGCAGCAGCGGATCAAGGAGGCGGCCCAAAGCGCGCAGACGCCGCGGCAGGGTTTGTTCGCCATGGTCTCGGCCTACCTGCAGATGGCTGAAACCAGTCCTAACGTCTACACGTTTGTGACCCGGTACTCCGCTGCGGAGTCCGACGGCGGTCCCACCTCGATCACGACGGCCGGCGCCCTGGGCCACTTCTTTGCCGCCATTGCGGACATGATCGCCACGCCCATGCGCACCCACCTGGGCGAAGGCAAGGAGTCCGTGATCGGCTACTGGCCCAATGCCGCCATCGGCCTGGTCCGCAACGCAGGCGAGCAATGGCTGGCCAGTCCGGACTCCCCCGCCAAGCCGGACCAGGAAACCATGGCACGGCAGATCACCGACTGGCTGTGCGTCGGCATCGCGCCGGAACTCACGGACATTCAATAGCACCGGAACCTGTCAGTACCAACGAAGGGATCGACATGACTGAAGTAGCGGACCGCCCGGCGGGCACAACCACCCATGCAGCAGCCGGCGGGCCGGCACGCCCTTTGCCCGCCGTCGACGTCGCCGCCCTGGGCGAACTGCTCCTGGGCAGGTGGGCCGACGTCCGCCGGCAGGCGCGTGGCCTTGCGGCCCATGAAGAACTCCATAAGAAGGAGGGGCTCACGCACACGGAGCACCGTCTGCGCACCTTCGGGCAGCTGAAATATCTTGTTGACCACGGCGGCGTCCACCGGGCGTTCCCCACCAGCCTCGGCGGATCCGACGACCACGGTGGCAACATTGCCGGTTTTGAGGAACTGGTCACCGCCGACCCGTCCCTGCAGATCAAGGCCGGTGTGCAGTGGGGACTGTTCGGCTCGGCCGTGATGCACCTGGGCACGGCCGAACACCACCAGAAGTGGCTGCCTGGCATCATGAACCTGGACATCCCGGGTTGCTTCGCCATGACCGAAACCGGACACGGATCAGACGTCGCCAGCATCGCCACCACGGCAACCTATGATCCGGACGCGCAGGAGTTCGTGATCCACACACCGTTCCGTGCCGCCTGGAAGGACTACATCGGCAACGCGGCCATCGACGGGCTCGGCGCCGTTGTGTTCGCCCAGCTGGTGACGCGCGGCGTCAACCACGGCGTGCACGCGTTCTACGTGGACCTGCGCGACCCCGCCAGCAAGGCGTTCCTGCCGGGGATTGGCGGCGAGGACGACGGCGTGAAGGGCGGGCTCAACGGCATCGACAACGGCCGTCTGCACTTCGACCATGTCCGCATCCCCCGCACCAACCTGCTTAACCGCTACGGCGACGTGGACGCCGACGGCAACTACACCTCACCTATCGCGAGCCCCGGACGCCGGTTCTTTACCATGCTTGGCACGCTGGTGCAGGGCCGGGTGAGCCTCGACGGTGCCGCCGTCGCCGCATCCAAGCTGGCTCTGAAGACGGCCATCACCTACGCCACCGAACGGCGGCAGTTCAACGCCTCATCCCCCGTCGAGGAAGAGGTGCTGCTGGACTACCAGCGGCACCAGCGCCGGCTCTTCACCCGGCTGGCCACCACGTACGCCGCGGGTTTCGCGCACGAGCAGCTGCTGGAAAAGCTGGACGACGTCTTTTCCGGCGCCCACGATTCGGACGAGGACCGCCAGGACCTGGAAACTTTGGCCGCGGCGCTGAAGCCGCTGAGCACCTGGCATGCACTGGACACACTGCAGGAGTGCCGCGAAGCCTGCGGCGGTGCCGGGTTCCTGATTGAGAACCGCTTCGCCTCGCTCCGCGCCGACCTGGACGTCTACGTCACGTTCGAGGGCGACAACACCGTCCTGCTGCAGCTCGTGGCCAAGCGGCTGCTGGCCGACTACGCCAAGGAATTCCGCAGCGCCACATTCGGTGTGCTGGCACGGTACGTGGTCAACCAGGCCGCCGGTACCGCCGTCCACCGCACGGGCCTGCGCCAGGTTGCACAGTTCGTGGCGGACAACGGCTCCGTCCAGAAGGCCGCCATTGCCCTCCGCGACGAGGAAAGCCAGCGCGCATTGCTCACGGACCGCGTCCAGACGATGGTTGCCGAAGCGGGCGCCGCCCTCAGGGGCGCCAACCGGCTTCCGCAGCGCGAAGCGTCGGCACTGTTCAACCAGCACCAGGACGAGCTTATCGACGCCGCCCGGGCGCACGCCGAACTCCTGCAGTGGGAGGCCTTCACCGAGGCGCTGGGCAAAGTCACCGACCCGGGAACCAGGACCGTGCTGACCTGGCTCCGGGACCTTTTCGGGCTGTCCCTCATCGAGAACAACCTCTCGTGGTACCTGATGAACGGCAGGCTCTCGATGCAGCGCGCACGGACGGTGGGCGGGTATATCAACCGGCTCCTGGTCAAGCTGCGCCCGCATGCGCTGGACCTCGTGGACGCCTTCGGCTACGGCCCGGCCCACCTCCGCGCCGTCATCGCCACAGGCTCCGAAAAGGTCCGCCAGGACGAGGCACGGGACTACTACCGGGTTCAGCGCGCCAGCGGAACGGCGCCCGTGCCGGAAAAGTCACTCCGCTGATTCGCTGGTTGAGCTTGTCGAAACCACGGCAGGTTTCGACAACCTCAACCAGCGACGGGCAAGCTCAACCAGCGACGGGCAAGCTCAACCAGCGACGGACAAGCTCAAACGCCCGACGGCGTTGTAATAAGTGGCGCTATTTGAGGACCGAACTGTAGACGTCCAGCGTGGTCTGAGTGATCGACTCCCAGGAGAAGTGCTCCTCGGCACGCTTGCGGCCGGCCTGGCCCATTTCGCGTGCGCGGGACGGGTCGGACACAACCTCGGTCAGGGCTGCGGCGAACTCGCTGACGAACTTCTCCGGATCCAGCGGCGTGCCGGTACCATCGGTCACCTGCTCGAGCTCCACCAGCAGGCCGGTCTCGCCGTGGTTCACCACCTCGGGAATTCCGCCCGTTGCACTGGCCACCACGGCGGCGCCGCAGGCCATCGCTTCCAGGTTCACGATGCCGAGCGGTTCGTAGATGGAAGGGCAGGCGAAAGCGGTGGCGTGGCTCAGGACCTGGATCAGCTCATTGCGGGGCAGCATGCGCTCGATCAGCACCACGCCGCTGCGCTGGCTCTGCAGCTCCTCGATCAGCCGGGCGGTTTCCGCTGCGAGTTCCGGCGTGTCCGCCGCGCCGAGGCAGAGGACCAGCTGCACGTCCGCAGGGAGCTTGGCGGCGGCCCGCAGCAGGTACGGGACACCCTTCTGCCGGGTGTTGCGGCCCACAAACACCACACTGGGGCGGGCGGGGTCGATGCCTAGGGTGCGGATGATGTCGTCGTTCTCATCGCGGTTCCAGAGGCTGACGTCGATGCCGTTGTGCACCACCTTGACCTTGGCCGGGTCAACGTCCGGGTAGCTGCGCAGAATGTCCTGCCGCATGCCCTCGGACACGGCGATGATCGCGGCCGCAGCCTCGTACGCGGTCTTTTCCACCCACGAGGACAGGGCGTAGCCGCCGCCAAGCTGCTCGGCCTTCCAGGGCCGCAGCGGCTCCAGGCTGTGGGCGCTGAGCACGTGCGGGATGCCGTGCAGCAGCGATGCCAGGTGGCCCGCCATGTTGGCGTACCACGTGTGCGAATGCACCAGGTCCGCGCCGGCGACGTCCGGGACGATGCGCAGGTCCACGCCCAGGGTCTGCACGGCAGCATTCGCGGCGCCCAGATCCTCGGGCACCGAGTAGGAGGTCACGGCGGCGCCATGATAGTCGGCGTCCCGGGGTGCGCCAAAGGCGCGCACCTGAAGGTCCACATGCTTGGCCAGGACCCGGCTCAGCTCGGCAACGTGGACGCCCGCGCCGCCATAGATTTCGGGCGGAAACTCTTTAGTCACAATGTCTATTCGCACGTTACCCAAGGTAGTCGTTACGGTTGAACTGTTCTAGTGTGAAGAAAGTCCGGACAAACCGGATTTTTTGGGGAGATACGAAGGCGTACAGGAGCGACCATGCCGTCAACGAAGAAAGTCCTGGCAATAGTCCTCGCCGGAGGCGAGGGAAACCGACTCATGCCGCTGACGGCAGATAGGGCCAAACCTGCTGTGCCGTTTGCCGGCAGTTATCGACTTATCGATTTCGCGCTGTCCAACCTCGTCAACTCCCGGTACCTGCAGATCGTGGTCCTGACGCAGTACAAGTCCCACAGCCTTGACCGCCACATCTCGGAGACGTGGCGGATGTCCACCCAGCTCGGCAACTACGTCGCCTCCGTTCCGGCCCAGCAGCGCGTGGGCAAGAGCTGGTTCCTGGGCAGCGCCAACGCCATTTACCAGTCCCTGAACCTGATCCACGATGCCAACCCAGACATCGTCGTCGTGGTGGGCGCGGACCACGTGTACCGCATGGACTTCTTCCAGATGGTCGAACAGCATGTCAAGAGCGGGGCCAAGGCCACGGTGGCTGCCGTACGCCAGCCCCTGAACATGGCCGACCAGTTCGGTGTCATCGAAGTGGACCCGGAAGACCCCCAGAAGATCGCCGCATTCGTGGAGAAGCCGTCGTCCACCCCCGGGCTGGCTGCGGACCCAACCCAGTTCCTGGCCTCGATGGGCAACTACGTCTTTGACGCAGACGCGCTGGTGGATGCGCTCCACGTCGACGCCGAACGCCTCGACACCAAGCACGACATGGGCGGGGACATCATCCCCTACTTCGTCAATCAGGGGCAGGCCGGCGTCTACGACTTCACCCTCAACGACATTCCCGGCTCCACCGAACGGGACCGGACGTACTGGCGTGACGTGGGGACCATCGACTCTTTCTACGACGCCCACATGGACTTGATCTCGCCGCTTCCGGTGTTCAACCTGTACAACTCCGAATGGCCCATCTACACGCGCCAGAGCATCGCCCCGCCGGCCAAGTTCGTCCGTGGCGAGAACAACACCGTGGGAACCGCCCTCGACTCGATCGTGGCCAGCGGCGTGGTCATCTCCGGCGGCATCGTGGAAGGCTCTGTGCTGTCCAACGACGTCTACGTCGGCTCCGCCAGCCGCGTCATTGACTCGGTGCTCATGGACAAGGTGCAGATCGGCAAGGGCGCCGTGGTGCGCCGGGCCATCATCGACAAGAACGTCAAGGTTCCCGCAGGAGCGGCCATCGGCCTGGACCCGGACCTCGACCGCGCCCGGGGCTTCAAGGTCACCGACTCGGGTATCACGGTGCTCTCCAAGCACCAGGCCGTGCCGGAACCGGACGACGCCGAGCGTGCGCTGTCCGCGGCGAACCTGCACCTGGTTCCGGACGCTGTGAAGGCCGCCACCGAGAACTGGCCCGAGATCCGCAGCTCAGTCGAGCACGTGGGCAAGGTCCAGGCCGCCGCCGCTGGTGTGAACTCCCCGGCGCAGCAGGCCGTCCGTTCCTAATCCCCTGTTCAAGCAATTTCCTTGAGGCAGGTCTGACCCTCCACAGGCTGTAAAATCAGGTCAATGAGCTCCGCCGATCTGACGCCTGAAGAGATTCAGGCCTGCCTCAAGGTTTTGAATACCATCCACGTCTACGACGAGGAGCACCCTGACTACGTCTCGGTGCGCCGCGCCACCGGCAAGATGTTCAAGGCCGTGAAGCGGCACCGGCGCGTGACCAAGCGCGACCTGATCGCGGAAGCGGACCGCGCGGTGCTGGCCCAGACCGCCACCGCTGCGCCTGACCGGATCGACGACGAGACGCGCGGCAATAAACTCGCGACGTCCGCCACCGGCGAGGTCGCCGGCCACCTCATCAGGTCCCGGCCCTGCTACATCTGCAAGCAGCACTACACCCAGGTGGACGCCTTCTACCACCAGCTGTGCCCCGAGTGCGCGGCGTTCAGCCACTCCAAGCGCGATGCCCGCACCGACCTCACCGGCCGGCGTGCCCTGTTGACCGGCGGCCGCGCCAAAATCGGCATGTACATTGCCCTGCGCTTGCTCCGCGACGGCGCGCACACCACCATCACCACGCGCTTCCCCAAGGACGCCGCCCGCCGTTTCGCGGCCATGGAGGACAGCGGGGAATGGCTGCACCGGCTGAAGATCGTGGGCATCGACCTCCGCGACCCCTCGCAGGTCATGGCCCTCACCGATAACCTCAATGCCGCGGGACCGCTGGACATCATTATCAACAACGCGGCCCAGACGGTGCGGCGCTCCGGCAATGCGTACAAGCCCCTCGTCGACGCCGAGGACGAGCAGCTCCCCGCAGCCCTGGAGCCAGCCAACGGGGGCCCGGAACTGGTCACCTTCGGCCATGCGCACGACAAGCACCCGCTCGCGATTGCCAGCAGCGTCACCGAACACCCGGTCCTGGCCGGCGACGCCGTCACGTCCCTTGCCCTGTCCACCGGTTCGGCGTCCCTGGAACGGATCGCGGCCGGAACGGCCATCGACGCCGGCGGCCTGGTTCCGGACCTTGCCACCATCAACAGCTGGACGCAGGTGGTGGACGAGGTGGACCCGCTGGAGATGCTCGAGGTGCAGCTGTGCAACGTCACCGCGCCCTTCCTCTTGGTCAGCCGGCTACGGGATGCCATGAAGCGGTCCACTGCGCACCGCAAGTACATCGTCAACGTGTCCGCCATGGAGGGCCAGTTCTCCCGGGCGTACAAGGGACCCGGCCACCCGCACACCAACATGGCCAAGGCGGCCCTGAACATGATGACCCGCACCAGCGCCCAGGAAATGCTGGACTCCGACGGCATCCTCATGACCGCCGTCGATACCGGCTGGATCACCGACGAACGCCCGCACTTCACCAAGGTCCGGCTGATGGAGGAAGGCTTCCACGCGCCCCTTGACCTGGTGGACGGCGCAGCCCGCGTCTACGACCCCATCGTCATGGGCGAAAAGGGCGAAGACCAGTACGGGGTGTTCCTGAAGGACTACAAGTCCAGCCCCTGGTAACTGCTCGCGGCTGGTGCCGTCGTTTCGTAGCATGGTTCCATGAACAGGGCATCACAGGACAGGGCATCACAGGACAGCGCACCGCAGGACGGAAAGCTGACCTTCGACGAGTGCTGGGACCTGCTTGCCGCTTCGGTGGTGGGCAGGCTCGCCCTCATCGTGGACGGCCACCCGGAAATCTTTCCCGTCAACTTCGTCATTGAGCGCCGCAGCATCGTCTTCCGCACGGCCGGCGGCACCAAACTCTGGCAATCCGGCAAGGAGACGCCCGCGGCGTTTGAGATTGACGGCTACGATGCGGACAGCCAGGAGGCTTGGAGCGTCGTGGCACGCGGCACCACCACCCTGGTGGACAGCAATACGGAGCAGGCCGCGGCGGACGCACTGGGCCTGGACCCATGGGAGCCTGGGGACAAATCCCGTTACGTCCGCCTGTCACTGCAAGTGCTGACCGGCCGCCGCTTCAAGGTTGCTGCTCCGCACATCTGGTCAACCCGCCTCCAGGACCAGCGCAGGTCGTCATTCGAGTAGCCAACCGCGCTCTGGCAGGTCACCCAGACTCTGGCAGCTCGGGTGGCTGCGGCGTAGGCTCTGGTGCATGGCAGCTGACGCGTCGCCCGGCCCTGGCAAGGAGCCGGTGGAACACCTTGAATCCAGGCAGTGCTGGGACCTGCTGAGGCAGGTTTCGGTGGGGCGCCTCGCCGTATGGGTGGACGACCAGCCGGACATCTTCCCGCTCAACTACACGGTGGACCACGGAACTCTGGTGTTCCGGACTGGATCGGGAACCAAGCTCGGCGGTGCGCTGGGCGAAGCGCCGGTGGCGCTGGAGGCCGACGGCGTCGACGCCGTTTCGGGACTGGCCTGGAGCGTGGTGGTCAAAGGCAAGGCGGCACCGATCACCGGCATCGAGGAAGTGCTCGATTCCGTCTCGCTCTACCTCTTCCCGTGGCAGGCAGGACAGAAGGACCACTTCATCCGCATCACGCCGGAGTCGATCAGCGGCAGACGGTTCAAGGTCACCGCGCCGCTCACCTGGTGGACCCAGCTCAGCGGCGCGGTGAAGTCCTCGCCAGAGTGAAACACCGGTAGAGCGCCACCCCAGCCCAGCCCAGTACTCCTAGGCCAGGCGGGTGATCTCCACGCTGACGCTCAGGTCTGAGCCGCCGCCGCCGGACAGGATGCCCTTCAGCGGAGGCACGTCCCGGTAGTCGCGGCCCCGGGCCACCGTCACATGGAAATCGCCGGCCGGCTTGTGGTTGGTGGGGTCCCAGCTGCGCCATTCGCCGTCCCACCATTCCAGCCACGCGTGGGACTGGCCGGCCACCGCCTCGCCGATGTCCGCCGTCGACCGCGGGTGCAAGTAACCGGAGACATACCGGGACGGGATGCCGCAGCTGCGGAGGGCACCGATCGCGAGGTGCGCCAGGTCCTGGCACACGCCCTGGCGCTGGGTCCAGGCCTCCTCGGCGTTGGTGGTGACGCCGGTGGTGCCTTTCATATAGGTCATCTCGCCGCGCATCCAGGCGAAGATAGCAAGGGCTGCCTCATGCGGGTTCTTGCCCTCGACTACACCCGGAATGATGGCCAGGACTTCCTCCCCCGGTCCAGTCAGCTGGGACTGAGGCGCCCAGTCGCTGAACTGGTTGAGCGTCTCCGGGGAGGCGAGATCGTCCCAGCCCACGATGTCGGCCTCCGACGGTACACGCACCGCCCGGTGGACCTCAACGGTGGTGGTGGCCAGGACTTCCAGGTGCTCGTGTGGCATCTGCATGTCGAACGCGGTGACGCGGGTACCCCAGTAGTCGCGGTAGCTGCTGACCGCAGCCTGCGACGGGGTGACCTTCATGGAGGACTCCAGCACCACCTGCTGCGGGTCCGTCAGCGGGGTCATGCGGGCCTCGTTGTAGGACAGCGTGACCCGCTGCTTGTACTTGTAGCCGGTCCTGTGGACGATGCTCAGCCGGGTCATGAAACTTCTCCCACCCAGGCCAGTTCATCCGCCTGATTGAAGTACTTACGGGAAATGGCGTCCGACGTCTGCGCGACTGCCTTCTGGACGCGCTCCATGTGCTCCGGAAGCTCGGACATGAGGTCATCCGTGCGGTGGAACTCCAGGAACGTGCGGGCTTGGCCTACAATCCGGCGGGCATCGTTGATGAAGCCGACGCGCTGGGCCGAGGGGTCCAGCTTGGCCAGGCACTCGTCGGCGTCACTTAGGGCGTAAACGATGGACCGCGGAAACAGCCGGTCCAGCAGGAGGAACTCGGCCGCGTGCTGGTCGCCGAAGGCCGCGCGGCGGGTCCGCAGGAAGGATTCGTAGGCGCCGGCACAGCGGAGCATGTTCACCCAGGACATGCCTGCGGAGAGGACGTCGCGGGTGGAGAGCATCCGGGCGGTCATGTCCGCCCGCTCCAGCGAACGGCCCAGCGCAAGGAAGAGCCAGCTGTCGTCGTGGCTGACAGTGGTGTCGGCCAGGCCGCTGACCATGGCGGTGCGCTCGAGCACCCAGTGGCAAAAGCGGTAGGTGCCCACCACGTCCTTGCGGTGCTGGTTCAGCCCGTAGTAGGTGGTGTTCAGGCTTTCCCAAAGGCCGGACGAGACCGTCTCGCGGGCGCGCCTGGCGTTCTCGCGGGCAGCGCCGAGGGACCCCGCAATCGAGGTGGCGCTGTGCTTGTCGTAGGCGAGGGCGTGGAGCAGCTCTTCCAGGCCGAAGTCCTCGCTCTGCGGGCGCGCCCCCATGACCCCGAGCAGTTCGCGGGCAACGCTGCGACGCTCCTCCGTGGGCAGGTGGTTCAGGCGCTCCAGGTGGACGTCGAGGATGCGTGCCGTGCCGTCGGCCCGTTCAACGTAGCGGCCGATCCAGAACAGGGATTCGGCAATTCGGCTAAGCATTCGCGGTTACCTCCTGCGCGTCAGAAATCTGCTGTTGCTGCTGCTCCGACTGCCGGTCGCGCCAGTTGCTCTCGACCGGCCACACGGAAACCCGCTCACGGACGGTGACGGACTGCTGCGGCAGCCGCTCCACTGGCACCTGCGGGGAACCGGCCAGCACCCAGGTGTCCTTCGATCCGCCGCCCTGGCTGGAATTCACGATCAGCGATCCTTCCTTCAGGGCCACGCGGGTGAGGCCGCCGGGCAGCACCCATACGTCATCGCCGTCGTTGACCGCGAACGGCCGGAGGTCCACGTGCCGGGGGCCGAACTTGTCGCCGCTGAGCGTGGGCACGGTGGACAGCTGCAGCACCGGCTGCGCAATCCAGCCGCGGGGGTCGGCGATGACGCGCTTGCGCAGCGCCTCAAGCTCTTCTTTGGACGCGTCCGGGCCGATGACCAGGCCCTTGCCGCCGGAGCCGTCCACCGGCTTGACCACGAGTTCGTCGAGGCGGTCCAGGACGTGCTCGCGGGCTTCCTTCTCCTCCAGCCGGAAGGTGTCGACGTTGGCGATCACCGGTTCCTCACCGAGGTAGTAGCGGATCAGGTCCGGGACGTAGCTGTACACGAGTTTGTCGTCCGCCACGCCGTTGCCCACCGCGTTGGCGATGGTGACACCGCCTGCGCGGGCGGCGTTGACCAGGCCGGGGCAGCCGAGCATGGAGTCGGAGCGGAACTGCAGGGGGTCGAGGAAGTCGTCGTCGATGCGCTTGTAGATGACGTCCACGCGCTGTTCGCCGGCGGTGGTGCGCATGTACACCCGGTTGCCGCGGCAGATGAGGTCGCGGCCTTCCACGAGTTCCACGCCCATCAGGCCTGCCAGGAGGGTGTGCTCGAAGTACGCGCTGTTGAACACGCCGGGCGTCAGCACCACCACCGTGGGGTCGTCCACGCCTGATGGCGCCGTCTTGCGCAGCGCCGAAAGCAGCCGGCGGGGGTACTCCTCCACCGGGCGGATCAGCTGCTGGCCGAAGGCCTCCGGCAGGCCCTTTGCCATGGCCCGGCGGTTCTCCAGCACGTAGCTCACGCCGGACGGCACGCGGACGTTGTCCTCCAGGACCCGGAACGTTCCGGCGGCGTCGCGCACCACGTCGATGCCGGAGATGTGCACCCGCACCCCGCCGGCGGGTTCGAAGCCGTGCACTGCACGGTGGAAGTGCGCGCTGGTGGTGATCAGCTGGCGCGGGATCACGCCGTCGGACACCACTGTCATCTTGTCGTAGACGTCATTCAGGAACGCCTCGAGGGCGCGCACGCGCTGGGCGACACCGCGTTCCAGCACGTCCCATTCATCGGCGGGGATGACGCGCGGCACGATATCCAGCGGAAACGGGCGCTCCTCCCCCGCGAAGTCAAAGGTCACACCGCGGTCCAGGAACGTCCTCGCCATCGAGTCCGCCCTGGCGCTGACGTCTGCCAGGGACAGCTCCCGCAGGGCACCCGCAACCTGGCCATACGACTGGCGTGCCCTTTGCCCGGGGGCAAACATCTCGTCGTAGGCGCCGGTGCGGCCGGCAGCCTCGGAGTAATCCTGGAATAGGTCAGACATGGTCATTAGCCAACCACCTTTTTGTTGCGAATTCATTTCCCGTCCCGCCCTGGCGTGTTGGCGGGACTTCCGGTTGGTCTTTGGCGTCGGCGTCGGGCAATGTTGGGACGTGCCAGACTTCCGACTCCCGCAAAAGCTGCTGCCGCAATTGCGCGGGATGACGCATCAGAACTTTACCCGGATTCTGCCCGGCCTGCTGACCGCCGTCGTAGCCTTGGCCTTCGCATTCGCAATACACGCCGCCGTGCCCGCGCTTCCGGCCATGACCCTGGCCGTGGTGCTTGGCCTGCTGGCAGCCAACCTTCCCGGCACGGCGGTGTGGACGGCAGGCCGTGCCCGGCCGGGGCTGGACTTCGCCGGCAAGCACCTGATGCGCGGCGGCATCGTGCTCCTCGGGCTGAAGGTGAGCATCTCGGACGTGCTGGGCCTGGGCTGGCTTGCCCTCCTGCTCATCACGGCGGTGGTGGTGGCCAGCTTCGGCGGGACCTACGGTATCTCCCGGCTGTTCCGGCTTTCGCCCGATACGGCCTTGCTGATTGCCACCGGGTTTTCCATCTGCGGTGCATCCGCGATCGGGGCGATGGCCGCGGTGAGGCGCATCAGCCACCGGGACACGGTCCTGCCCGTGGCGCTCGTAACACTGTGCGGGACGCTGGCCATCGGCGTGCTCCCGCTGCTGGTCCATCCGCTGCATTTGAGCGCCGAGGCGTTCGGTGCGTGGACCGGCGCCTCGGTCCACGACGTCGGGCAAGTGGTGGCCACGGCGCAAACCGCAGGTCCGGCGGCGCTGGCCCTCGCCGTCGTCGTCAAACTCACCCGGGTGATCCTGCTGGCGCCGATGGTGGCCATGGCCGGGGCGGAGCAGCGGATCCGGCACCGCCGGGAGGCAGGCGGCCGGGCCGGCGGCCCCGCCGCGGGCACGCCTCCGCTGGTTCCACTGTTCGTCGTCGGCTTCATCGTGATGGTGGCGCTGCGCTCCAGCGGCTGGCTCTCCAGCGGCTGGCTGGAGGCAGCGGCCGGCCTGCAGGACATGCTGCTGGGCGCTGCCCTGTTTGGACTCGGATCGGCGGTGCGTATACGCACCCTGCTGCACACCGGGGCGCGCGCCGTGCTGGCCGCCTTCGCGGCGTGGCTGCTGATCGCCGTCCTCGGGCTGGCCGCCGCACTGCTCATGGTGCAGTAGCCCTCATGGTTCAAGAGCTGCTCATGGTGCAATAGCGCCGTGATTCAATAGCTTGGTGTCGAATCAGAACCTCCAGCGCAACGAAGCGGCAGAGCGGTCCGCCCTGATCACCACCCACAGCTACGACGTCGCACTCGACGTCCGCAGCGCACCGGATCCGGACACGGCAGGCTACGCCAGCCGCAGCACCATCGCCTTCTCGGCAGCGAAGCCGGGAGCATCCACCTTCCTGGACTTCATCGCCGGGGACGTGCACAGCGTGGTCCTGAATGGCGTCGAACTGCCGCTGCCCGACGTGGTGGACGGGGCACGGATCCGGCTGGACAACCTGCAGGCTGAGAACAAGGTGACGGTCACCGGAACTGCCCTCTACAGCAGCTCGGGCGAGGGCATGCACCGGTTCTTCGACCCCGCCGACGGCCAGTGCTACCTCTACACCCAGTACGAACCGGCCGATGCCCGCCGGGTCTTCGCGAACTTCGAACAGCCAGACCTCAAGGCCCGGTTCACCTTCTCCGTCACTGCCCCGGCCGGCTGGGAGGTGGCCTCCAACGGAACCGAGGCAGCGCGTCTGCCCCTGGCGGAGGATGCCGCCGCGGCCCGCTGGGACTTCGTTCCCACCCTGCCCATGTCCACCTACATCACCTCCGTGCTTGCCGGCCCCTACTTCAAGGCCGAGGACCACTGGAGCAGGACGGACGACGGCGGGACCCGCCTCGACGTGCCGCTGGCACTTTACTGCCGGGCCTCCATGGCGCCCTCGTTCGACGCCGCCGAGCTGTTCAGGCTCACCAAGCAGGGCCTGGAATTCTTTGACGGGCTGTTCGACTACCCCTACCCCTGGGGCAAGTACGACCAGGCCTTCGTGCCCGAATACAACCTCGGGGCCATGGAAAATCCCGGGCTGGTCACCTTCACGGAAAACTACGTGTTCACCTCACGGGCCGCGGATTCCCAGTACCAGGGCCGCGCCAACACCCTGCTGCACGAGATGGCGCACATGTGGTTCGGCGACCTCGTGACCATGCAGTGGTGGGACGACCTGTGGTTGAAGGAATCCTTTGCGGACTACATGGGCACCCTCGGCGTGGACCGCGCCACGGACTGGGACACCGCCTGGGTCAACTTCGCAAACAACCGCAAGGCCTGGGCCTACGTCCAGGACCAGCTGCCCACCACCCATCCGATCGTGGCCGACATCCCCGATCTTGAGGCGGCCAAGCAGAACTTCGACGGCATCACGTACGCGAAGGGCGCCTCCGTCCTGAAGCAGCTCGTGGCCTACGTCGGCTTCGACGCCTTCATTGCCGGCTCCCGGCGGTACTTCAGGGACCACGAGTACGGCAACACCACGCTGGCTGACCTGCTCGGCGCACTGGCCGTTTCTTCGGGCCGCGACCTCACCACGTGGGCCCGGCAGTGGCTCCAGACCTCGGGCATTTCCACGCTGAGCGCCGAGCTGGAGACGGCTGAATCGGCTGACGGTCCGGCCAGCCTCGGGCGGGTCACGTTGCTGCAGGACGCGCCTGATCCCGTCACCGGCCGCCAGGAGCCGCGCCCGCACCGGCTGCGCATCGGGCTCTACAACTTCGACGCCGGCGGCAGGCTGGTCCGGACTGACTCCGTGGAGACTGACCTGGCCGGCGGGGCCCAGGAAATCACGGCCCTGTCCGGGAAGGCCCGGCCGGCCCTGCTTTTGGTCAATGACGAGGACCTGAGCTATGCCAAGGTGCGGCTGGATCCGGTCTCCGAGGCCACCGTCCGTTCCTCACTGGACCGGATCAGCGACCCCATGGCCCGTGCCCTGTGCTGGTCCGCGCTGTGGAATTCGGCCCGCGACGGCATTGCACCGGCTTCGCGGTATGTGGACGCTGTCCTCCGCTTCGCTGCCGCCGAATCCGGAATCGGCGTCCTGCTCAACATTCTTGGCAACGCCACCATGGCCCTTGAACAGTACGTTCCGGCCCGGGAACGCGGAGCCCTGCGGAAGTCCTTTGCCGAGGGCGCGGCACGGGAGCTGTACGCAGCGGAGCCCGGCTCGGACCAGCAGCTTGCCTGGGCCAGGACACTTGCCACGGTCAGCCGCACAGAGGGCAGCCAGGCGTCGCTGCTCCGCGGGCTGCTGGATGGCAGCGAGCGGGTGCCGGGACTGTCCGTGGACGCCGAGCTCCGCTGGAGCCTGTGGCATGCCCTGGCGGCCCGTGGCCTGGCCACGGAGCAGGAGCTCGACGCCGAGCTGGCCAGGGACACCACGGCCTCCGGACGCACCGGGCACGCCACGGCGCTGGCAGCCCGGCCGGACGCGGCGGTCAAGGCCGCGGCTTGGGACGCCGCAGTGCGCGGGACGGAGCTCTCCAACCAGCTGCTCAGCGCGACCATTGCCGGGTTCAACACCGCCGACGAAGAACTTCTGGACCCGTTTGTGGAGCTTTATTTCGAGTGCCTGGAGACGGTGTGGGCGGAGCGGAGCATCGAGATCGCGAGCCGCATCGTCCGCGGACTCTACCCGGCTGTCCAGGATCTGGAGCCGGCCGGGAACCCCGAGGATCATCCGGTGGTGGCCCGCACGGACCGCTGGCTTTCAGAGCACCCGGATGCCGCGCGTGCCCTGCGCCGGATCATCATCGAACAGCGGAACCACCTGCACCGTGCACTGTCCGCGCAGGCACTATCGGGTTTAGGGCACCCGGTGCAGCCACGTGTCCGTGCCGAACTTTGATGCGACACGTTCACGGGCGGTCTCCAGCTCCTGGGCCGTGATCTCCGACGGCGTGGCTCCGTAGCGCTCGGCGAACACCTCCATCATGGCCGCCACGATCTCCGCCCGGGCCAGCCCGGTCTGGCGGCGCAGCGGGTCCACGCGTTTCTTGGCGCTGGTGGTTCCTTTGTCCGAAAGCTTTTCCTTGCCGATCCGGAGCACGTCCACCATCTTGTCGGCGTCGATGTCGTAACTCATGGTCACGTGGTGGAGCATGCCGCCGTTGGCGAGCCGCTTCTGCGCTGCGCCGCCGATCTTGCCCTGGCCGGTGGCGATGTCGTTGAGCGGAACGTAGAAGGCGTCGATGCCGAGCTTTTTCAGGGCGGCCATGACCCACGCGTCGAGGAACGCGTAGGAGTCGGCGAAGCTGATCCCGTCCACGAGCGTCTGCGGCAGGTAGAGCGAGTAGGTGATGCAGTTGCCGGCCTCCATGAACATCGCTCCCCCGCCGCTGATGCGCCGGACCACGGTGATGCCGTGCCGGGTCACGCCGTCGGGATGCACCTCATTGCGGTAGGACTGGAAGCTGCCGATCACCACCGACGGTTCCTCCCAGTCCCAGAAACGGATGGTGGGGTTGCGGCGCCCGGCGCCGACCTCCTCGGTGAGCACCTCGTCCAGCGCCACGTTCAGGTGCGTGGGCAGCACGCTAGGCGCGATGATGTTCCAGTGGTGGTCCGTCCATGCGGTGGCCTTGGCCAGCGCCCTGCGGACGGCGATGGCGACGGCGTCGGCCGAGAACCCGAACAGCACGGCGTCCTCCGGGAGGGAGGCCTCCACGGCGGAGGCGATGTCGGCCGCCGTCGAAGTTTCCGGCAGTCCTCCTAAGGCGCCATTAATGGCCAGGAGGGCCTCATCCGGTTCGAGGAAGAAGTCGCCGCTGAGGGAAACGTCCGTCAAGGCGCCGTCCTCGACGTCGAGGTCCACCACCACGAGCTTGCCGCCCGGGACCTTGTACTCACCGTGCAGCCCCGGGGCCGCCTCTCCCCCTGCAGATATTGGCGTGGCAGTCATGCCTTCCATCCTGCCCCATAAACGCGAAAAGCCCGCACCGTTGCCGGTGCGGGCTTTCCAAAGAACCTTGGGGAGAAGTGAATTACTTCTTGCCGCCGAAGCCCTTGAAGCGAGCGTTGAAGCGCTCGACGCGGCCAGCGGAGTCCATGATGCGCTGCTTGCCCGTGTAGAACGGGTGGGACTCTGAGGAGATTTCGACGTCGATGACCGGGTAGGTGTTGCCGTCTTCCCACTCGATGGTCTTCGAGGAAGACACGGTGGAGCGGGTCAGGAACTTCGTGCCGGAGGCCAGGTCGTTGAAAACAACAGCTTCGTACTTCGGGTGGGTGTTCGACTTCATAATGGGGCCTTTGTTCGCGCAACTGGATTTTGCCAGCTGCCAGGTATGAATGGGATGGCTTCCATCAGTGCATTGGCCACCCAGAAGGATAGCGAAAAACACAGTGGAACCAGCTAACAATCATAGCCGATGGTGGAGGATCTAACGAACCCGCCGCTCCCCGTGGTCAGGCCCGGGGCCGCAGCTCCCAGAATGCGACGGCGGACGCCGCCGCAACGTTGAGTGAGTCCACGCCCGCACGCATCGGGATCTTGACGGCGAGGTCGACGGCGGCGAGGGTCGCAGCGCTCATGCCGGCACCTTCCGTACCCAGCACCAGGGCGAGCCGCTCCGGGTTTCTTGCTGCCAGTTCGTCCAGGTCGACCGCGTCGTCGGTGAGCTCCATGGCTGCCACCGTGAACCCCTGTTCCTTGAGAAGGGTCAGGTCCTGAGGCCAGCTGTCCAGCCTGGCCCACGGTACCTGGAAGACCGTGCCCATGCTGACGCGGACACTGCGGCGGTACAGCGGATCACCGCAGCGGGGCGAGACCAGGACGGCGTCGACGTCCAGCGCCGCCGCCGACCGGAAGATGGCCCCCACGTTCGTGTGGTCCACGATGTCCTCCAGCACAGCCACGCGGCGGGCGCCGGCCAGCAGTTCCGGCAGCGGGACCGGCGCCGGGCGGTGCATGGCCGCCATGGCTCCGCGGTGGAGGTGGAATCCGGTGATTTCCTCCAGGAGGCCGGCGCTGCCAATGTATGCCGGAACGTCGGGGTACTCCTCGAAGATGTCGGCGAGGTCCGGAACCCACTTTTCAGCGAGGAAGAACGACCGCGGCCGGTGCCCGGCGGCGAGGGCACGCCGGAGGACGCGGGAGGATTCGGCGATGTACATGCCCTCGGCGGGTTCGCGGAGTTTCCGCAGGTGGACATCCGTAAGCTGGGTGTAGTCGGCGACGCGTGGATCCGCGGCGGATTCGAGATAGTGGAAAGTCACCGGGCAGTCATTTCGATGATCACTCGCATTTCAGTAATCACTTGAGCAGGTTCGCAACCAGGAAGCCGAGCGCCACCAGGCCGAGGGCAAAAATCATGCCGCGCAGGACAGGCGGGGACAGCCGGCGGCCCACCTTGGCGCCGACGAGGCCGCCGATGAGGGAGCTGACGGCGATGAGGGCCACCACGGCCCAGTTGATCCGGTCGAAGGCAAACAGCAGATAAGAGGCGGCCGCGATCAGGTTCACGCCCAGCACCAGGACGTTCTTCATGGCGTTGGCGTTCTGGATGGTGCCCGTCATGAACACGCCGAGGATGCCCACCAGCAGGATTCCCTGTGCCGCAACAAAGTAGCCGCCGTACACTCCGGCGAGGAAAACAAGCACCACCAGCAAAATGCCGTGGTGCTTGTCGCGGAGGGCGTGCTCGGGGTTCTCTTCACGGTTCCGCACCCAGCGCTGGAGCCTGGGCTGGAATACAACCATGAGCAGGGCCAGGACAATCAGCACCGGCGCTGCGTAGTGGAAGACCTTCTCCGGCAGATGGAGCAGGAGCCAGGCTCCGCTGATGCCGCCCAGCAGGGACGCCGGGAGCAGCCGCAGGAGTTGCCTGCCGCGGCCCTTCAGCTCGCGGCGGTAACCCCATGCACCGGCCGCCCCACCGGCGACGAGGCCCATTGCATTGCTCATGGAGGCCGTCACCGGCGCGACGCCCAGGGCGATCAGCACCGGGAAGGTGACAAGGGTTCCGGACCCGACGACGCTGTTGATGGTGCCGGCCCAGAGGCCGGCGAAGAACACAAGGATGCCGCTGAAAAACTCCACGCTGTGCCGGCCGCGCCGCTAGCGGCGGGCGGTTGCCGTGTAACGGCCGGCGTTCACCGAGACGTCGAGGGGCAGGCCGAAGGTCTCGCTCAGGTTGCCCGAGGTGAGGACCTCTTCGAGCGGGCCGGCAGCCACCACTTCGCCGTCGCGCATGAGCATGGCGTGGGTGAACCCCGGCGGGACTTCTTCAAGGTGGTGGGTGACCAGCACGATCGCGGGGGCGTCCTCGTCCATGGCCAACTGGCTAAGGCGGTGCACGAGGTCCTCGCGGCCGCCAAGGTCCAGGCCGGCGGCAGGCTCGTCGAGCAGCAGCAGTTCGGGGTCGGTCATGAGAGCCCTGGCAATCTGCACGCGCTTGCGTTCACCCTCGGAGAGCGTGGAGAACTTGCGGTTCAGGAGCGGGCCCATGCCCCAATCGTTCAGGAGGGCGAACGCTCGGCGTTCGTCGTCCTTCTCGTAGCCCTCGCGCCAGCGGCCGGTCACGCCGTAGGCGGCAGTGACGACGACGTTGAGCACCGTCTCGTATTCGGGGATTTGGTTGGCCAGGGCGGCCGAGGAGAGTCCGATCCGCGGCCGCAGTTCGAAGACGTCCACCTTTCCCAGGCTTTCGTCCAGGATTCCGGCGATGCCGCTGGTGGGGTGGAGCCTCGCGGCAGCGATCTGCAGCAGAGTGGTCTTGCCGGCGCCGTTGGGGCCGAGGATGACCCACCGCTCGCCTTCACTGACCTGCCAGTCCACCTTGCTCAGGAGCGTTTTGGCTCCGCGCACAACGCTGACGGCGGCCATTTCAAGAACATCACTCATAGAAGTAGACACTAGGACAAAACACCCTGCGACTGATAACCGGCCCGCAATCGGCCGCGATTCACGGTTGAACTGCATAAACCCATGACATAACAGTTGTCATGTGGAGTTTTCCACGACGAGCACCTGCCCGAGGGGACCATACGACTTGACCAGCACCGCCGAAGCAACCCGTTCCACCCAGCGCCGCATCGTGCGGACCTTGTCGGTCGCACAGATCTTCTCCGGCCTGGGCAACGGATCAACCCTGGCTCTGGGCTCCATCCTGGCCGTCGACCTGTCAGGCTCCGAAGCGTGGGCCGGGTCCGTCAACACGGCCCTCACGCTGGGCACAGCAGCCACGGCAATTCCGCTCTCCCGGCTGGCCCTGCAGCGGGGGCGCCGGGTCGCCCTCACCACCGGCCTGGCCGCAGCAATCGCCGGCACCTTCCTGATGGTCGCCGCCGTCACCACGGAAATGTTTGTGCTCTTGCTCGGCGGGGCTTTCCTGGTGGGTTTGGCTTCGGCGGTGAACCTGCAGGCCCGCTTTGCCGCCACCGACCTGGCCGAGCCCGCCCATCGGGGACGCGACTTGTCCCTGGTGGTATGGGCGATCACCATCGGCGCCGTCGCGGGGCCCAACATGGTGGCTCCCGGGGCCGTGCTGGCAGGCTGGCTGGACCTTCCTTCTGCTGCCGGACCCTTCCTGATTTCCGCGCTGGGGATGGTGATCGGCGCTGCCATCGTGGCGCTGACCTTGCACCCGGACCCGCTCCTGACCCGGCGAGGCCTCGACGGGGAGGACCTCCTTCCTGTCGCACAACGTTCGGGCGCCTGGCGGGAAGGCTGGCGGATCGTCAGGGAACACCCCGCCGCCCGCGGAGCGGTCATCGCTGTCATTGCGGCCCATGCGGTGATGGTCGCCGTGATGTCCATGACGCCGCTGCACATGCAGCATCACGCAGGGCAATTCGCCGGGAATCCCGATACCATCGCGCTGATCGGTCTCACCATCTCACTGCACATCGCGGGCATGTACGCTCTGTCACCGCTGATGGGCGCCCTCACCGACCGGATCGGACCGCGCACCACCGCACTGGCCGGCCTCCTTACTTTGCTCGCGGCTGTGGCACTGACCGGACTGGCGTCCCAGAGCATGGGCTCGGTCACCGTCGGCCTGATCCTTCTCGGACTGGGCTGGTCGGCGACCACCGTCGCCGGTTCCACCCTGCTTGTCGCCTCCCTGACGCCTGCGGAGCGCATTCCTGTCCAAGGGTTCTCGGACGCAACCATGTCCCTGGCCGGCGCGGTGGGAAGCGCGGCGGCGGGACCCATCATGGGCCTGACCGGCTACTCCGGCGTCAGCGCTTTGGCGGCGGCAGTGGTCGCGGCCGCAGCCGTGGCACTGCTACGGCAGCGCGTCCGGAGCTGACGGATCAGCATCCTGCGAACTGTTCGGGGCTCGGCCGCTGAGCGCTCCGGAGCGACTTTTCGCAGAACCGTGCCGGGCTGCGTCTGTGAAGACCGCTACCGCTGCAACAACCAGCGCAACCCCGAGGGAAGCCACGACGTCGGTGAGCCAGTGATAGCCCAGATACAGCCGGCTTAAGCCAACCAGCGCGGTGAGTGCCAGGGCAGCAGAGAACCCAAGCACCGCCGTCGTACGCGTTCCGGACCGTGACAAGACGAGGTAGGCGAGCACGACCGTGAACACGCCAACGCCCACGGTGTGACCCGAGGGGAACGAGAGCGCATCGTCCGGGCCGAGCAGGAAATCCGCCGACGGCGGGCGGGACCGGCTGACAAGTTGCTTGATGAGGGTGGTCACCATGACGGCCAGCACCATGGCGCCCATAAGCACGGCCGGGCGCCACAGCTCGCGCTTCCAGATGGCCCACGCCAGTGCAAACACAGCGCCGATCACGGTCAGGATTTCCGGCGCCGTCACGGTCGTCAGGCCGGCCAAGAAGGCGGTGGCGGCGGGATTCCGGGACTCAACCATCAGGCTGTGCACCGGACCGTCCATGGCTGCCAGCCCCGAATCCGACTGGATGGCAGCGAACATGAGCCAGAAAACAGCGTCACCAGCGACCAGGAGAGCCCCGGCCCAGCCGAAAAGTACGTGCTGCGACGCCTTCAGCGGGGGCGCCGGGCGCAGGCGGGCAACCAGGGCAAGGATCATCAGTCCATTCTGCCGGGCCGGCCTCCGGGTTGGCCGGACGTTTGCTGGGAGCCTGCTGGGGACCGCTGCGGTGCGGTGCGTCGATGCTGTGAAATCGATGCCGCGCAACGGATTCGGGAGGCGGCGCTGCGCTGGATAAGATTGCAGCCATGACTTCGAACGTGACTGCGGTCAGCTACGGCCTGAAACTGTCCCCCTCGGAACCGGAAAACCTGCGGTCCCTGTTGGCGGACTCCGGTGCCACCTTCGAGGCTGCCTCCAGCTCAGGCGACGGACGCTTCGAGGTCTGCACCCTGGACTTTTCCGTGCCGTCGGGCTCCGCCGCGGACATCGCCGGACTGCGGCACGCTATTGCCGCCGCGAAGGAGAACGCGGAGCGGACAGGCGTGGACACCGCCATCGTCCCCGCTGAACTGCGGAAGGCGGAGCGCAAGCTCCTCATCATGGACGTCGACTCCACCCTCATCCAGCAGGAGGTCATCGAACTCCTCGCCGCGTACGCCGGAAAGCGCGACGAAGTCGCCGCGGTCACCGAAGCCGCCATGCGTGGCGAACTCGACTTCGCGCAAAGCCTGCACGCCCGGGTGGCCGTCCTCGCAGGGCTGCCGTCCGCCGTCGTCGACTCCGTGCGCGCGGAAGTGAAGCTGAGTGAGGGAGCCGCAGAGCTGGTGGCCGCGTTCAAGGCTGCAGGCCATGCCGTGGCGGTGGTGTCCGGCGGCTTCAACCAGATCCTGCGCCCCATCGCGGAGGACCTGGGCATGGATTACTGGATCGCCAACGAGCTGGAGATCGTGGACGGCGCCCTGACCGGCAAGGTCCTCGGGGCAGTGATTGACCGTGCCGCCAAGGAAAAATACCTTCGCGAATGGGCGGCCGCCGAGGGCATCGCACTGGAGCACACCATTGCCGTGGGCGACGGCGCGAACGACCTGGACATGCTCGGCGCCGCGGGCATCGGGGTGGCCTTCAATGCCAAGCCCGCCGTCCGCGCCGTGGCCGACGCCGCCGTCAACATGCCCTACCTCGACGCGGTGCGGCACATCGCCGGCGTCTAAATTCCGGGGTCTGAACTATGCCGACTAGTCCGACGACGGCGCCCCGGGCCCTGATTAGCCCGATGGCGGCGTGAACTGGCTTGCCGTGAAGACAGCCCCGCCGGGGTCCCGGACCAGGGCGGTCCGTGTCCACTCGGTATCGTCCTGCCCCAGGATATGACCGCCGAGGCGCTCCGCCTCCTGGACTGCCCGGTCCCGGTCCGCAACGGTGAAGGTGACATGCCAGTGCGGCCGCTCGTCCGGCGCAGCCGGTGCCACCCAGCCCACGGCGTCTTCGAAGCCGGCCGGCACGGCGTCTCCCGATTGCCGGGCACGGATATCGGGGTCGACAGTTGCCTCCAGATGGTCGCCATAACCGGGGCGGCGGATCATGATGCCGAAGCCGAGGCGGTCGAACTCCCAGCCGAAGGCCCTGGCGTAGAAATCGGCGGCAGCGTCCGTGTCCGCCGTGTGGAGGTCGCTGAAGTTCCAGCCGCCCGGGAGGTTGACCGCCTGGGCGCCCTGCCGCTCCGCTGCCTGCCAGATGCGGAACTCCGCACCCTCGGGATCGGCCAGCGAGGCCCGCACCCCTCCCACGCCCATATCGGCAGGAGCCGATTTCAGGGTTGCACCGGCTGACAGCAGGTGACGCACCGCAGCCTCTGCATCCTCGACCGCAATGTACGTGTTCCAGGCCGGGACACCGTGGGGCCCGGCGCCCAAACCGGTGATGGCGCCCGTCTCCTGGCCGCCGAGCCGGGCCACCACGTAACTGCCTGTGTCCCCGGGCGGCGCCGTACCGGCGTCGAACTCCCAGCCGAACAGTCCCCCGTAGAAATTCTTGGCTGCTTCCACGTCGGGCTGCTGGCTGTCCACCCAGCACGGCACACCGGCCGGATAGCTCCGCTTCGGTACTGCTGCATCCTCTGCCATGGCTATGACCCTAGGCGTCACGGGGCGCCCGGACAACGCCTGCGCGGCCTGATTTGGGCGCTGATACAGGGACCGCGAGGTTCGGAGGCAGAGAGCTCAGAGGACAGAGAAGGCCCGGCACTGATGCGCCGGGCCTTCGCGTAAGGGATCCGTGTCGGTTACTCGCGTCAGGAGCCCGCGGAGGAAGTGACTAGCCGGCGTTCTTGCCGAAGTAGTCAGCGCCGCCAGCGTATTCCGTGTGGCCGGACTCGACGTCGGCGGTGGCCATGCTGGCAACCACTGCGGCAAATTCCTCCACGGAGTACAGCTTGCCGGCCTCGGCGCGGCGGGCCTCGATGGCGCCCGGGTTGGAGCGGTCCAGCAGCGTGGCGGTCACGGTGCCCTCGATCATGTCGCCGGACACGACCACCAGGGAGATGCCCTTGTCCGCCAGGTTCGGCAGGAGTTCGCGGAGGGCGTCCTCGCCGGCGCGCTTGCTGCGGGCCACGGGCTCGTACTCGGGCATGGTGGGGACCGAGTTGATGAAGTGCGCCTGGTGGCTGGTCACGAACACCACGCGGGAACCCTCCTTCATGAGGGGCGCGGCGGCGTTGAGCATGTTGACCTGTGCGTCGCGGTTCAGCTTGAGGGCGTAGTCCTCTTCCATGCCCGATTCCATGCCGCCCGAGGCGTTCAGGACCAGGACGTCCAGCGAACCGAAGTTTTCCATGGCAGCGCTGGCCAGCGCCTGCACGCCTTCGATGCTGGTCAGGTCAGCGCCCACGGCGACGGCACGGCCGCCGTCGGCCTCAATCCCGGCCACCACCTTGTTGGCGCGCGGCGCCTTCTGGCGGTAGTTAACGACGACGGCTGCGCCCTCGCCGGCGAGGATCTTGGCAACTTCGGCGCCGATGCCGCGCGAAGAACCGGTGACGATGGCTGTCTTGTTGTCCAGCTGTCCCATGTGGGCTCCCTTGTCTAAAGCTCTAACTTTGTTCAAAACGTCTAATTACTGATGACCTGAAGTCCATCATGCCAGCGGGCGCGCCGGTTTCCTTTGTCGGAACGCGACAAAAAGCCCGGTGGCCCGCCGTTGGTAAAACCTGGCCTAATGTCCCTGCGACCTAGTGACCCATGCCGAGGCCGCCGTCGACCGGAATCACGGCGCCCGAAATGTAGGCGGCCTCGTCGCTGGAGATCCAGCGAACCACGTTGGCCACCTCGGAGGCATCGGCGAAACGCCCGGCGGGGATGCTGGACAGGTAATCCTTCTGGGTTGCCTCCGGGAGCTCGGCGGTCATGTCCGTGTTGATGAACCCGGGAGCCACTACGTTCGCCGTGATCCCGCGCGAACCAAGCTCGCGAGTCAGGGAGCGGGCAATTCCCACGAGCCCGGCCTTCGAGGCGGAGTAGTTGATCTGCCCCGGCGCGCCGTACAGGCCCGACACGGAGGAGATGAGCACCACGCGGCCCCTGCGCAGCCGGATCATGCCCTTCGAAGCGCGCTTGATGACGCGGAAGGCCCCGGTCAGGTTGGTGTCGATGACCGATGTGAAGTCATCCTCGCTCATGCGCAGCAGCAGCTTGTCCTTGGTGATGCCGGCGTTGGCAACCAGCACCTCGACCGGGCCGTGGGCGGCCTCAACCTCGGCGAACGCAGCGTCAACGGAAGCTTCGTCGGTCACGTCGGCCTTGACCCCCAGGACACCCTCCGGCAGCTTCGATTCGCTGCGGTAGGTTACGGCCACTTTGTCCCCGTTGGCCACGAATGCCTCCGCGATGGCCAGGCCGATGCCGCGGTTGCCGCCGGTGATGAGGACGCTGCGGGCCGTGGTTGCTGCTTCAGACATGTGTGCTCCGGTTTTCTGCGGAGCATGGCTCCGCCGTGGTGGCTGGATTTTTGACTGCCTCCGATCTTATCGCCCGATTGGGAGCCTCCTGTGGATGGTGAGAGAATTGGGGTAGCCATTGGAGCGTGATCAAACAGTCGTGACATCTGAACCCCAGCCCGGTCAGCAGTTGCCCGGAAAGCGTGACGCCACCTCCGGTCACCCGGAAGTAATCAGCATCACGGACGCCGCCGCCGCGCATTCCGAAGACATGCGTGAGCGCATGATCAAGTACGCCCTCGCCATGGCCATCCGCATGGTGTGCCTGATCCTGATCTTCGTAGTGGACGGCTGGTTCAAGCTGGTTGCGGTGGCGGGCGCGGTTTTCCTGCCCTGGGTCGCGGTGGTGATCGCCAACGGTTCGGACAAGGCGGAGATCCACAGCGATGCGCTGCTCGATTACACGCCGTACGCGGAGCTGGGGGCGGTCGATGAATCCGGACCTGCGGAAAGCTCCGGCGCAGACGATGAACCGACGGTGCTCCAGGGCGAACTCATCATCAATGACGAAGAAGACGACGACGGCCGGGGACAGAAAGCTTCATGAACATTTTCAACCTGGGTGGCGGCAGCGGCGATCTTGCCGGGCCGGCGTCCACGGCCACGTGCTCCCGCAAAGCCTGCCGGGCTGACGCGTCCTGGCAGTTGCTCTGGAACAACCCCAAAATCCACACGCCCGACCGCCGCAAGGTGTGGCTGGCATGCGGCGAGCACAAGGCATGGCTGGAGGACTACCTGCAAACGCGCGGGCTCTGGAAGGAAACCGTGCCGCTCGAGGCCGCAGAGACCGGCGGGAACGGCTGAATGTACAGGTTCCTGTTTTCCAGCAAGTGGCTGGGCTACCTCCTGCTGGCCGCAATCTTCGCCACCGGCTGCGTCTTCCTCGGCCGCTGGCAGATGGACCGCCGGGCCGAGACCCTGGCGGAAATCCAGCGGGTCACGTCCAACTACTCGGCCACTCCCATCACCTTTGATCAGGCCCGCAACGAGTTCAATCAGCTGGACCCGTCGCGGGAATGGACCCAGGTTAAGCTCCAGGGCACTTACGACGTCGACGGGCAGCGGATCGTGCGCAACCGGCCGCTCAACGGCCAGCCCGGGTACGAGGTAGTGGTGCCTTTCAAGCTCGTGTCGGGCGAAACCGTGGTGATTGATCGCGGCTGGCTGCCGATCGGCAACAAGACACCCGGCCGGCCGGACTCCATTCCAGCGCCGCCGTCCGGGCAGATCACGGCAGTGGTGCGGCTCAAGCACAGCGAACCCACGCTGCAGCGCGGTGCCCCGGAAGGTCAGCTCGCCTCCATTGACCTGCCGGCCTACTCCGCCGAGCTGGGCTCCCCGCTCCTCACCGGCGCCTACGGGCAGCTCGCGTCGGAGACGCCGCCGGTGGCGGACATGCCACAGCCGTTCCCCATGCCCTCGGTAGACGAGGGGACGCACCTGTCCTACTCGCTCCAGTGGTTCGCCTTTGGCGTCCTCATGTTTGTGGGCTTTGGTTACGCGGCCCGACAGCAGGCGCGTAACGCCGCCATGGATGCCGAGGATGCCGAGTTGTCGGAGGGCGAGCCTGCCGCCACAGCCGCGGGAGCCCGCCGTCGTCCGCCGGCGCCTAGGAAGCGCAAGCGCCCGACGGCGGAGGAAGAGGAAGACGCGATCCTGGATGCCCAGGGCTACTGAGGGCAGGAGCACGGACATGCTTGCCGACCCGGTGGCCAACGTGCGCCGCGCCCTGACCGCAGCCGGAGCGCGCGACACAGTCACGGTTCTTCCCGGCGCCGTTCCCACGGCGGCCGCCGCGGCTGATGCGCTTGGCTGCGTCGTTGCGGCGATCACCAACAGCCTGGTGTTCGAAGTGGACGGCACTCCCCTGCTGATCCTCGCCAGCGGCGCCGCGAAAGTGGACGTCAGGCTGGTCGCCTCCCAGCTGGGCACTGGACGGATCCGCCGTGCCGCGCCGGACTTCGTCCTGCACCACACGGGCCAGGAAGTGGGCGGGGTTGCACCGGTAGGCCACCCGGCCAAAATCCGCACGCTGCTGGACACTTCGCTCGAAGAGCACGCGACGCTCTGGGCCGGGGCCGGCGACCACCACTCCATGTTCTCGATCAGCTACGGCGAACTGCAGCGGATTACGGACGCCCACGCGCTTCGGGTGCGCTAGGGGCTGCCGGGGGTTCAGTCGTTTGGGGATCGTGGGCGGAAGCAGTCCTTGCGTACGACCGCCTTGGATTCAGACATGCAGGGTGGGCCGGTAGATGAGCTCTTGGGTGTGGCCGTCGAGCGTCCGGCACTCGATCAGCTCGAGATCGAAGTCGGCGGCGCCCTGGAAGATCGGTTCCGCCCCGGTCTGACCGGTGATCACCGGGAAGAGAGTCATCTGGACGCGGTCTACCAGACCCGCGGCCATCAGTGCTCGGTTCATCGACAGGCTCCCGTGGGAGCGCAGCGGAACTGCTGACTCCTCCTTGAGCCGGGCGACGACGTCGACTGCGTCGCCGCCCACGACGGTAGCATCCGGCCAGTCGAGCGGTCCTTGCAGCGTGCTCGACACCACCGTTGCCGGCAGGTTCCTCATCCGCGTAACCCATGGGTCACGCACGTCGGACTCCTCAGTGCTCGAGGCCAGCATCTGGGCGAACGCCCGATACGTGTTGGCCCCGAAGACCATCCGCTGCTCCTCGCTGTACATGGCGAGTCGGTGCTCAAGTAGTTCAGGGCCCTGTTTGCCCCAGTAGCCGGTCCAGTTGCCGCTCGCGGCGCCGAAGCCGTCGAGACTGGAAAAGACGTCGAAGGTGTAGGTAGCGGCCATTATGCTCTCCTCGAGTGCGGCTGTTCGGGTTTGGGAATTCGTATGTCGCAGCGGGAAGAGCTTAGCTACCGAAGCGGAGGCTGACCACCATGTTGATCAGTGCTACTACGCCGGCGCGACGTTGCCGTGACGGCGAAGTGCTCTATAAGCCACGGCAGCGAATTTCGTCGGACTTCTCCAGCGGTCGGTGAGGAACGCCGTGCCACCCACAAGCGGGTTCATTTCTTTTGGGGTCGGGAGCGGAAGTAGTTGTTGCGGCGTGGTTTTCGGTTGGGGTCGAGTTCTGGTGGGGGTTTGAACCGGGGCACCTCTGCGGTGACTTCGATGGTCCAGTGTTCCTTGTGGATGAGGTGGTGGTGATGGCTGCAGAGCAGGACGCCGTTGCCGGTGCTGGTGGGTCCGCCCCGGGACCAGTAGGTGATGTGGTGGGCTTCGCACCAGGGTGCGGGGATGGTGCAGCCGGGGAACGCGCAGCCTTGGTCGCGGGCGGTGATGGCTTTGCGGATGTGCGGCGGGAAGACCCGTGAGGCGCGGCCGATGTCCAGGATGCGGCCGTCGGTGCCGAGGACGACGGGGATGATGTCCGCGTCGCAGGCGATTTTGCGGATCGTGGCCGGGTAAACGGGCCCGGTGAAGGTGAACAGGGCGGTTCCGTCGTTGGTCCGGCCGGTGTAGGCCGGTTGCGTTCCCTGGGCGCCTTGGGCGTCTTGTCTTTGCTGGAGGTCGGCGAGGACGTCGCGGTAGTTGATGGTGGCCAGGATCTGGGGCCGGTGTCCGCCGTTGGCGGGCAGGGTGTCGGTGGTGAGCGCGGTTTGGCAGGCGCCGACGAACCCGTCGAGTCTCTTCTGACCCTGTGACCGGTGGTCCAGCGAGACCTCCGGGAGGCCCTCGGTGTCCCAGCCGGCCAGGCTGGCCGGTTCAGCGCACCCGTCACCACCGGTCCCGTCCGCACCGGTTCCGTCAGCCCCGGTCCCGTCACTGCCGGTCCCGTCTGCGGGTGTTGGGGTGCGGGGGTTGGTGGCGGTGTTCATGACGGTGGTGAGGGTTTCGAACTGCTCGGCGGTGGCGAAAATTTCCAGGTGCTGCAGGCCGTGTTTGGGCCGGCGGACGAAGGCACCCTGGATCTGCCGGAGGGCCGCTTCGGATGGTGCGGTCCCGTCCTGGTCGATCGCCTCAATCCAGTGTTTGGCGACCCGGGTGAGGAAGTCGGCGTCGCTTTCGACGGCGGTGCGGGTCAGGCCGTGTTCCATCTCGGCCGTGCGGGCTGGGGTGGTGAAATGCCGGGCCCGATCCAGGGCCAGGGTGATGGTGGTTGCGGCGCGGGAGCTGATCTGGGCGGTGCTGACCGCGGCGGCGAGTTCTTCATACCGGGGCGGGAGCTGCTGCCCGCCGAACCCGGCCCTGGGCAGGACGGCCTCGGCCAGTCCGATCCGGCGCCGGGCTTCGGCGGAGCTGATCCGCAGCCTAGCCTGCAGGAAATCGACGCCTGTTCCGGGACCGTCGTCCGCCGGCGAGGGGTCAGCAACGGGGATGGGGACGAGGGGTGATGCTGCGGCGGTGAGGGCTGCGGTGCGGACCGGTCCACCGCGCCCGCGGCCATCACCTGCAGGTGCTCCACCCTCCGGGAGAGCTCCTCGAGCCGGTCCGCGAAATCCGCGGCCTGGCCGAAACCTCACAACGCAGCGTCCCCGGCGGTGATTGCGTCCGCTGACAGCAGCGCCAGGGCCTGATCAACCACGTCTCCGTCGCGGACGCGGGCGTCGCCGTCAACAGGAAGGCTCTGAAGGGCGTTGGCGCCGACGGTAGCCAACCCACCGGCACCGGGCCGTCCGGCCCGGTCTGCGGTGAATCCCCCAATGGCTTCCATAGATCCAGTCTGGTGAGGGGGTCTGACATTATTAGCCCCTTCGGTGAGGGGCGGGCCCGCTGGGCTGCCGCCCTCGGGGGCGGCCCCGCGAAGCCAGCTACCGCCGTCGTTCCCCGAGACGGAAGCCAGCCCGCCGGCACCGGGCCCTAAGGCCCGGTCTGCCGTGAATCCCCCAATGGCTTCCATGGATCCAGTGTGATGAAGGGGGTCTGACACTAAGAAACTTCTGGCGAGGCCTGGCAGCAATAACCGGCGCCCGGCCCCTCGGATACTAGGCCAGCGTGATGAGGTCCAGGTAGTCCTCGTTCCAGAGGTCCTCAACGCCGTCGGGCAGCAGTACCACGCGCTCCGGGTTGAGGGCCTCGACGGCCCCCTCATCGTGGCTGACCAGGACGACGGCGCCCGTGTAGTTGCGCAGTGCGCCCAGGATTTCGGCGCGGCTGGCGGGGTCGAGGTTGTTGGTGGGCTCGTCCAGCAGGAGAACGTTCGCGCTGGAGGCCACAATGGTGGCCAGCGCCAGACGGGTCTTCTCGCCGCCGGAGAGCACGCCGGCCGGCTTGTCGACGTCGTCGCCGGAGAACAGGAACGAACCCAGGATGCCGCGGACCTCCGCATCCTTCATGTCGGGAGCGGACGAACGCATGTTCTCCAGGACGGTGCGGTCGACGTCGAGGGTTTCATGCTCCTGGGCGTAGTAGCCCACCTTGAGGCCGTGCCCGGGGACGATGTCGCCGGTGTCGGGGCGGTCCACCCCGGCGAGCATCCGCAGGAGGGTGGTCTTGCCGGCACCGTTGAGGCCGAGGATGACCACCTTGGAGCCGCGGTCGATGGCAAGGTCCACGTCAGTGAAGATTTCCAGCGAGCCGTATGACTTGCTGAGGCCCTCTGCCGTGAGCGGGGTCTTGCCGCAAGGGGACGGATCCGGGAAGCGGAGGGCGGCCACGCGGTCGTTTTCGCGCACTGCTTCGAGTCCGCTGAGCAGCCGCTCTGCGCGCTTGGCCATGTTCTGCGCGGCAACGGCCTTGGTGGCCTTGGCGCGCATCTTGTTGGCCTGGTCGAACAGGACCTGGGCCTTCTTTTCGGCGTTGGCGCGTTCCCGCTTGCGGGCGCGTTCGTCTGTTTCGCGCTGCGTCAGATAGCGCTTCCAGTCCATGTTGTAGAAATCGATTTGGGCACGGTTGGCGTCCAGGAGGAACACCTTGTTAACGGTGGCTTCGAGCAGCTCGGTGTCGTGGCTGATCACGATCAGTCCGCCCTGGTGGTTCTTGAGGAAGTCACGCAGCCACGCGATGGAATCGGCGTCGAGGTGGTTGGTGGGCTCATCGAGGAGCATGGTCTCGGCGTCCGAGTACAGGATCCTCGCGAGCTCCACGCGGCGCCGCTGACCGCCGGACAAGGTCTTGAGGGGCTGGTTCAGCAGACGGTCCGGCAGGGCGAGGTTCGAGCAGATGGCTGCGGCCTCGGCTTCAGCAGCATAACCGCCGGCGGCCAGGAACTCGGATTCGAGCCGGTCGTAGCGGTTCATCGCCTTGCGCTGGACAGTGGCGTCGTCGCTCGCCATCTCGTCGTGGGCCTGCTTTAGCTTTCCGACGACGATGTCCAGGCCGCGGGCGGACAGGATCCTGTCCCGTGCCAGCTGCTCCATGTCCGGCGTCCGGGGGTCCTGCGGCAGGTACCCGATCTCGCCGCTGCGGGTCACCTTGCCGGCGGCAGGCAGGCCCTCGCCTGCCAGGACGCGGGTCAATGTGGTCTTGCCGGCACCGTTACGGCCCACGAGGCCGATCTTGTCGCCCTTGTCGATCCGGAAGCTCACCTGGTCCATGAGCAGGCGCGCGCCGGCGCGCAGTTCAAGATCCTGAACGGTAATCACAGCAGGTAAGGCCTTTCACAACAGGGAATGCCGCAGCACGGCGGGTTGCACGCACGGCGCAAAGTCAGGAACGCCGGGGATGCCGGCCGTAGAACGGCCCTTTCAAGTCTACCGGCCGGTGCAACCCTGCCAGAACATGCCTTCCCCACCCCGGAAGAGCGCCTTCGCTGTCCGGAGGAGCGGTGTATTTGTACCTAGCACCAGACCCCGGGCAGTCGCTCTTGTAGAAGAACAACAAAATGCGGCTATTACCGGGCCAGTAACGTCGAGACGAGCTGATAATTGTTTGTACCCCCTCGACAGGACCTCCCATGACCCAGACCCATTCCGTCGGCACCCTGCAGCCGGCAAAGCGCCGCCGCTGGAACGCCACCGACCTCGGCCTCATCGCCGTCTTCGCCGCGCTCGTTGCGGCGTCAGCCCTGGTTGCGGCCATCCCGGTGGGCGGCCTCGGCGTGCCCATCACCCTCCAGACGCTTGCCGTCATGCTGACCGGGCTCGCCCTCGGCCCCGGCCGCGCGTTCGCCGCCGTCGGACTGTACACCCTGCTAGGGCTCGCCGGGCTCCCCATCTTCAGCGGCGGCCGCAGCGGCCTGGGCATCCTAGCCGGCCCCTCGGCCGGCTACATCATTGCGTTCCCCCTCGCCGCCGCGGCGGTGGGCTGGCTGGCCGCCGTCGTTATCCGCCGCACGGTGAAGTTCCGTGCCGTGCTGCTGTTTGTGTCCGCGATGGCCACCAGCATTGTGCTGGTCCACGGCCTCGGCATCGCCGGCATGATGGTCAATGCCAAGCTGGACTTTTCCAAGGCGTTCCTCGCCGACCTCCCCTTCTACCCCGGCGACATCATCAAAAACGTCCTCGCCGTGACGGTGGCCATCGCCCTGCACAAGGCCTTCCCCGACCTGCTGGTCCGCCGCGTCCGGCAGCTGCCGCAGAAGGCCGCAGCACTGAAGGCCGCGACGCCGGAAGCCACCGCGCCGGAAGCCTCCGCACAGCAGTGAGCATTATCTCCCTCAGGAACGCAGGGGTCAGTGTGGCCGTTGACGGCTTCCCTGACCCCAAGGTTCTGCTGCAGGACATTTCGCTGGAGCTCACCGAGGAACGGATCGGTGTCATTGGGGCCAACGGTTCCGGTAAATCGACGCTGCTCCGCCTGCTCAACGGCCTCGTGGCGCCTACGGAAGGGACAGTGACCGTCAACGGCGCCGACACGGTCCGGAACGTGCGGGCCGTGCGCCAGCAGGTGGGCTTTGTCTTCACCGATCCCCTCTCCCAGCTGGTCATGCCCA
This sequence comes from Arthrobacter sp. ISL-65, assembly GCF_018613795.1. Classification (GTDB taxonomy): domain Bacteria; phylum Actinomycetota; class Actinomycetes; order Actinomycetales; family Micrococcaceae; genus Arthrobacter. Next base: position 18,939 of record NZ_JAGGPN010000040.1, on the reverse strand, counting down.
CCGGGCGTGAGGACGTGGAGCTGTCACTTCGGCGTTCGGTGCGGCACGGAAAGGAGCGCCGGGAGCAGGCCGCCGCCGCGCTGGACCGCTTCGGGCTCCTGCCGCTGGCTGACCAGAGCATCTACGAACTCTCCGGCGGGGAACGGCAGCTCCTAGCCCTGGCGTCAGTGCTGGCGGTGGAGCCCGGAGTCCTCGTGCTGGACGAGCCCTCCACGCTCCTGGACCTCCGGAACCGCGAGCTGCTGCGCCGCACCCTGGCCGGCCTCAGCCAGCAGATCATCATGTCCACCCATGACCTGGAGCTGGCGCTGGACATGGACCGGGTTCTGGTGGTCGAGTCCGGACAGATAGCGTACGACGGCGGTGCTGCCGCCGCCGTCGAGCATTACCGCTCGCTGTCTGCCCGGAGCCTGTCAGGCGGGGACTTCCGGTGAGGGGCCACGGCTTCCTGCTCGCCAACTACGTGCCCGGCACGTCCCTGATCCACCGCATGCCGCTGTGGCTGAAGTTCCTGCTCGTCCTGGCCTGCGGAATGGCCTCGTTCCTGATCGTCGACTGGCGGCTGGCCGCCGCAGCCCTCGGCGTTCTGTGCGGACTGTTCCTGCTCAGTGGCGCCGGGCCCGTGCGCCTCTTCCGCGCAGTGCGGCCGCTGCTTCCCATTCTGCTGGTGATCGGCGCGTTCCAGTGGTGGCAGCTGGGCGGCCCTGTTGCCGCGCGGATTGTGCTGAACATCCTCCTGTGCGTCGTGGCGGCGTCCCTGCTGACGGCCACTACACCGCTGCACCGGCTGCTCGACGGCGTGGTTTCCCTGGCCCGCCCGTTCAGGCGCTTCGGCGCTGACCCCGAGCGGTTCGCCCTGACCATTGCCATCATGCTGCGGAGCATCCCGTTCATCGCCGGGGCCTTCTCGGATGTCCGGGATTCTGCGCGTGCCCGCGGCCTGGAACGCAATCCGCGCGCGCTGGTCCTGCCGGTGTTTATTACCACCGTTGCATATGCCCGCCACACGGGCGAGGCGCTGGCCGCCCGCGGGCTGGGCGAGCCGGAGGACTGAGGGCTGTAAGGGCAGGAACCTGCTCCGGGAAGGCAAGGCGCATGGGAGGTCCTCCTAGAAGGGGTACCGGCAGGGACTCCCACAGCGTTGTAAACGCTGGTTAGGTGGAACCGCACCCCCATCACCCGCCGTCGAACCGGCGGCAGCCCCTTACCCCTTGAACGGAGGCAGTGTGACTGTGACCGACGCACCGGTGACCACGCGCGAACAGGCAGTCGGACGGCCACTGGCAATTGTCCTTGGCCTGCTGACCATCTTCGGTCCGATTTCCATGGACCTGTACTTGCCCGTCCTGCCGGCCCTGACGGCGGAACTGCGGAGTTCCACGTCCACGGCGCAGCTGACCATCACGGCCTGCCTGCTCGGCCTGGCTATCGGCCAGGTCATTGCGGGTCCCCTGTCGGACCGTTTTGGCCGCCGGCTCCCCCTGCTGATCGGCGTCGCCGCCTACACAGTCACGTCCGTTCTCTGTGCCGTCAGCCCGACCGTTGACACGCTGATCGCGGCGAGGTTCGTCCAGGGCCTGGCCGGGGCCGTGGGCATCGTGATTGCGCAGGCAGCCGGACGGGATGTATACGAGGGTGCCAAGCTCCTGCGCTATTACGGCCGCCTGACGGTGCTCGGCGGCCTGGCAGCCATCGTTGGTCCGGTCATCGGCGGACAGCTCGCCACCGTCACAGACTGGCGCGGCGTCTTCCTGTTCCTCGCGGCCGTTGGCGTGGCGATCCTGATCGCCTGCCTCGTGATCTTCAAGGAGACACTTCCGGCCCAGCGGCGGGCAGCAGGGGGTTTTCCCATACCCTGCAGGACTTCCGTCGTCTGCTTGCGGACCGCGTATTCGTCGGCGCCGTGCTGATCACGGGCTTTACGTACTCGGCGATCTTCGCTTACCTCAGCGGCGCCACGTTCGTCCTGCAGGGCATTTACGGGCTTTCGCCGCAGGGCTACTCGTTTGCCTTCGGCCTGAATTCGCTGGGGTTCCTGATCTTTGGCTTCCTCGGCGGCCGGCTGGCCGAACGGTGGTCCGAGAAAGCCACGTTGGTGATCGGACTGGCGATGGCCACTGCAGGTTCCCTTGGGCTGCTCGTCACCGCGCTCCTGCACCTGCCCCTGATTGCCGTCATCCTGTCCCTCTTCACCATGGTGGGCGGCGTGGCAGCGGCCAGCCCGCCAGCGACGTCCCTCGCGCTGAAGGGCTACCCGGACATCGCCGGCACGGCGTCGTCCCTGCTTGGCCTGGCCAGGTTCGCCTTCGGCGGCGTGGCGGCGCCGCTGGTGGGTATCGGCGGGGCGGACAACGCCCTCCCGTTCGGTATCGTCACGGTGGTGTCCGTCGCGGCGGCAGCGGCATGCCTTGGGCTGATCAGGGCGCGCACGACTTAGGGAGCACACGACGGCGGGGTGAGCTTCCTCTTCTGGCGCTGGGTGCGGGCTCTGTGCCCGCGCTATGTTTCCGTATTGCGGCGTGCCCGTTCGAGGGCACGATAGACGGTGGAACGGCCAACAGAGAACAGCTCGGCGAGCTCATACATAGTGTGTTCTCCGGCCGCATGCAGTTTTAACCAGGTGTGCTTCCTGGGTGGGTGAGAGTTTGGGCTTTTCCCGCGCAACCGGCCCTTGGCCTTGGCAACCTTCATGCCTTCGCGGGTGCGGGCCCGGATGAGATCGCCTTCAAACTCAGCCACCATCGCCAGGACGTTGAACAGCAGCAATCTGATGTGCGTCCCTGACGGATCGTGCACGGAACCGCCGATACTAAGTTTTACTCCACGGGCGGCGAGGTCATCAGCAATCTGATGTGCGTCCCTGACGGATCGTGCAAGACGGTCCAGTTTGACCACCGCGAAGGTGTCGCCAGCGCGGCAGGCGGCCAGCGCTTTCCGGAGGCCGGGGCGGTTCAGATTGCTACCGGTGAGGCCATGATCCACATAGATTCGGTCCGGTTCAATACCCATGGCTGACAGGGCGTCCTGTTGAGCTGTGAGGTCTTGTTCGTCGGTGGACACTCTCGCGTAACCGACCACGAGTGCAGACATGTGCAGCAGTGTGTCATAGAGCTGTGTGTCGTAGAAGCGCCCGTCACCGGACAATTCACCGGACCGGCCTTACGGGGTGCCTCAAAGGCTTAGGTAACAACGACGCTGGTGAGATGATGTCCGGTGCTGGACCCTCCAACGGGACGTTATGCGGACCGCCCTCTTTCGGGACGGTGGTCCATCCTGAATTTGGCGGTCTAAAGTCAATTCGACGGGGGATCCTTTTTCTCTGTTTTTGGAGCCGACAAAACTTGAGCTAACGATTATAGGCTCCGAACAAAGTAGTTGGTTTATGCACCCATCGACTGGAAGAGCCCATGAAAGCTGAAGAGATTGTTTGGGCCTTGATGGCATTGTGCGGGGTCGCCCTCGCTATTTTCGCCGCCGACGGAGTGGTCAGATCTTAGGAGGCCTGCTCTCGCTCTAGTCGGAGTCATAGGCTTCGTTCGAGCCAGAAAGCGCCAGCGTATATAACCCCTACAGCGGAGGACCGGCAGGGGTTTCCACAACGGAGCCGATCGTGCGGCGGGGTAGCCCCAGCCCGGACGGATCATTAGCATGAGGCATGGTCGCGCCGTGTTTAGGTTCAAAGCTGATCAGGCACTTGCTGGTTGTCCTGCTCGGCTGTTCTCTCTTCGCTACGTCTTGCGCCGCACCGGGGCCTGGGGTCCCGGGCGGCCCGGCTGCCAACCCGCCTACGCGTGAACCGACTGCAAGCCCGCCTCTGCATGAACCTATGCCCGAACCGCCTAGTAACTCGGCGGCCAGTCTTGAAGCTTCGCCTGGAGATGGATCCGTAGCACATGCGGCCAGCACGCTCAGTCGGGAGCTGTCAGGGGATGCTCGGTTCGCCTCGGTCGAAGTGCTTCAGGGAACGCGGGTTATCGTTCATTGGCATGGCCCGGTGGATCCGAAGCTACGGGGGCTAGTAGCCCGGTTTCCAACCGTCAACATTTCCGTTGAGCCAGCGGCCTGTTCCCCCGGGAAACTTAGGGATCTTTCCGGTGAACTGTTGGCCTCAGATCCTGCCGTGAACATCACTTCGGTATCGCCTGATGGGTCGCACCTGACGCTCACGCTGGATGAATCAGTGAGGGCAACCTCGGACGTTGCAGACCTGGAGCGCAAGTACTCCGAGACAGTTGGCTGCCCGGTCAAGGTGGAGTTTGGGGACATCGCTCCCGCCAACGGTTGATCCGCCCCGCGATACTGGACGCCGTAAAGCACACGCCCCCGGCCGCGACGATCAACAACAGTTAGGACGGCGCCATTGGGGCCAAAGTTAGTAGCTGAGGTGTGGCGTAACGGAAATGGCGTTCTCGCCGAATCGTGGCAATTCTCGCCGCGTTTCGCACCCTGATTTCCTCACAGCTCTTCACGTCTAAGAGCCCGTAGCCGCCAAGACCAGTCAGGCGCCGGCGGCGACCACCGAAGGCAGCCACGGTTTTGGAGCGAGTCCCTGAGGGTTCCCCTTCCTGAAGGGGATCCTGGATGCAATGCCCCAATGACTTCCGTCGTGCAAGAATCGCCGCATGGTTGAGGATGAGCGACAGACAAGGCAAGAATTGATAGTCCTCGATGCCTTGGTACAGGCGATGGATCGGCGTGACGAGGTCTTCCAGATGATTGAGGATTCAGAAGACATGGACGAAGCCATCCGTAGGGTGGGTCACCTGTTGGGTGTGGGAAAGTTGGGCAGCCGGGCAGTCCTCGACCTGCAGGCTAGAAGATTCACCCGCGACCAGCGTCAGGCCATCGCTTCGCGTGCAGAAGAACTTAGATCAAAGTTGCCTGATGACCGCTGAGGACATCGTATTCTCCGTCGATTACTGGTTCCTCGATCGAACGCGTCCGGGCTGGTCCCGATAGAGGTGCTGCGGCTCAGCGATCCGACTTTTCCCAAGAAGTGGATCCCCTCGAACTCGAAGTGTCCCATCTAGCGTTCGGCATCTGGCGAGTCAGGGAAGCTTTTCAGCCGGCGCGAACGACAGGGCGGGATACTGGACCCATGGATATCGGACTGTACCGACTCACGGTTGCGCCTTCAGCCTCGAGCCGGGTTGAGCCCAAGGGCGATCAGCAATTTGACCGCCCCGACGCATTTCTTGACTTCCTCGTAAACGATCGGCCGATGCGGGATCTGCTGGATGTTCCAGAAGACTGGGAGCAGCCACTGGACGAAACCACAGCCTTGCGTGACGATTGGCGGCCAAAGGCAGTGGTGGACTATCTGGACCGCTTGTTGGGGGTTATACCGGGAGACTATGACGATGGCCGTGTTTCGATTTTGGTCTGTGCTGTCTGCGGCGACTTGTGGTGCGGGGCGCTCAGCATAGAACTGGCCCTGTCGCCGCAGACCGTGACCTGGCAGAAGATCGGCTGGCAGAGCGACCCCGACGACGTAGAGCCCCAGCTACTTACGGACCGGGCCTTCACCTTTGACCGGGACGAATACGAGGAACTTCTCCGCCGTTTGCGCGAGCACTACAAAAAGCAGGCTCTCATACCGCCACCGCTCAGGCTTCTACGCCGTGTGCTCGGCCCACGATCCACAACCAAATAGGGCAGCGCAACGGTCACAAGGAACCAGCCCTCGACGAGGACAGATGGTCCGTTCAGGGTTCATCCTGGGGTCGGAGCTCGAAGCTATTTGCCAGCTCGAGCCGGCGATCTAGTCTGTGTGCATGAGCGCCCCTGAGGAACCTGGCGAACCGCTGCAAAAGCTGCCAGCCGGGATGCCAAGAAGATACGCCGAGTACAGGCCAGCGACTTCCGATGCCTCAACACTCCCGATAACCAACGTCGGGGGATACGACGAACTCCTCTCCTTTTTCACGAAAGAGGCCAAGCATTGCCGCGCACAGGGCGGGGCCTCGCAGCCATTGACACTCTCCTTGACGACGATGTCGACAAGCATGCACTGGCAGGATTCGCCCGACCAATCGGCATGTTCTACGGCGATGTCTTAACACACACCATTCCTGGCGCCCACTGGGAGGTGATCGAGGAGGCGTACCCGCGGGTCTGCATCACCAGGACCGCCGCCGTTGATGTAATAGGGGTCGCCATGCGACGTCTTGAGGTCGCAGACCCAACACTGGAACAAAACTACGCTCATGTCCTAGAAAGGCTCGGGCTCGAGACGTGACGAAATACCCGTCCGCACAGGGTTCGGCCTTTGGGCTTTCTGCAGCGCTCCGGCCTATACCCAACGACGGTCCGGGCATTATGGTCGGAGCAGTCAACATGGGGATGTGCGAAAAAATGACTAGCCCAAACCAGGTAGAGGCACCGTCGGACATTCGTAAGGGCGCGGGCCTTTCCATAATCGCCGCTTTGCTCGGGCCTCCACTCGTTATTTTCCTGGCGGGGTTTTTGACGATCCAGCTGGAGTTGTCACAGGTCGGGGCTCCCCTTCTGGATCTCAATATGCGGCCAGTCCCCGTGACCGGAGAATGGGTGCCGTACGTGATGCGAGCCGGGCTCGTCCTGCTCGCCTTCGCCGCAGTTCTCGGATATCGCTCCCTGTCTCGCACTTGGGCGGGCAGGGTCATAACTCTGCTGGTCCTCGTCACGGCCGCGTTCGTTGGTGCCTACACATTGCGCCCTGTCCCTGCAGATGGCGAGCCGCACCCCATCGCACTGGCCAGCTTCATGTATGGCGCAGTATCACCGTTTACCCTCGCACTGATCGGAGCAGTTATCGCCGACATGGTTTTCGCCCGGCGGAGAAGACGAGCGAACCTGCAATAGAAATCGACGCATTTCAGTAGCCGTCACCGTTGTACCGGTCATGGTTCCCCACCGGGCAACAGTGGGGATGAGGCTCTCACCCCTAAATTCTGGTCAGAGCCTTCTGGTCTAACTGGCAATAGTCTCCCCACCGGCCCCTGCCGATCAATCACCGAGAAAGGCAATTGAGTTAGGCTCACGACATGGAGCCCCCGCCGTTCGCCGAAGAACCGATCCCTGGAATTTGTCTGCGCGGGGCTGCTTCTACAAGTCTGGTTGCTCGAACTAGCGGAGATGTCCGCGTCCGGCCTGACAGATAGGGGATCCGTTATGGACTTGTTTGAAACGATCATGTTTCCGTTCAAATGGTTTGTCTCCATCATCATGGTGGGCTTCCACGAGGGCATGAGTTCGATTGGAATGCCGCCAGCTAGCGGCTGGACGTGGACTCTTTCCATCATCGGCCTGGTACTGGTGATCCGTGCTGCACTGATCCCGGTCTTCGTCAAGCAGATCAAGGCGCAGCGCGGAATGCAGCTGCTGCAGCCTGACCTGAAGAACATGCAGGACAAGTACAAAGGCAAAACCGACCAGCTCTCCCGCCAGGCCATGGCGCAGGAGCAGATGGCCATGTACAAGAAGCACGGCACCAACCCGTTCTCGGCCTGCCTGCCCATGCTGATCCAGATGCCGTTCTTCTTCGCACTGTTCCAGGTGCTGTCCGGCATCACCCACGCGAAGAACCAGGGCGAAGGCATCGGTGCGATGAGCCACGACCAGGTCCTTCAGTTCGACCAGTCAAGCATCTTCAGCGCTCCGTTGTCTGAAGCCCTGTTAAACAACCCCGGCGGCAACATTGCTGTCATCGTCCTCACCGTCGTGATGATCCTGGCCATGACGGCCTCGCAGTTCATCACGCAGAAGCAGATCATGGCGAAGAATATGTCCGAAGAGGCCATGGCCAGCCCGTTCATGCGCCAGCAGAAGATGATGCTCTACATCCTGCCGCTGGTCTTCGGTGTCGGCGGCATCAACTTCCCCATCGGTGTGCTGATCTACTGGACCACCACCAACCTCTGGACCATGGGCCAGCAGTTCTTCGTCATCCGCCGCATGCCGACCCCGGGATCTCCCGCTGCGAAGGCCCTCGCCGAACGCCGCGCCGCCAAAGGACTACCCGCACTGCCGATCCTCGGAGGAAAACGCGAAGAAGCAGACGCCGCTGCCGCCGTCATCCAGGCCAAGGGCCAACGAATCCAGCCGCAACGCAAGGGTAGGAAGAAGAAATAACGGTCCGGTCCTGCGACGGCCATATCCTGCTCCGCGGCATCGTGCCCTGCTGTCATCGGAGTCGGCGAACAAGTTCGTTGCGATCCGCTTCCGGCCGGTGGTTACAGCAGAACTTACGACCGGTCCACGAAGCCGTCTCGGTAAAGGTTCCCGCTAACGGGACAAGTTATTGGTCAAGCAAACTCTCAGTAGTCCCCCGGAAATAGTGCCTCCGCCGCCTGCCGCGAGGATGCTGGTCGCCAGCTCAGCGGCCGGCGCGCATCCGATCACGTGCGCAACTCACAACGGCGGACAAGTCGAGCCCGTAGGTCGGCCCTTCGCCGGAACCGTACTCCTCGAGTCGGGCCGCACCGCGCTCGAAGAGCCGGAGCGCGCCAACGCTGTTGCCCCGGGCGGCGTGGGTGAGCCCGACGCAGATCTGGGCGAGTCCTTGCCAAAGGTTGCGTTCTTCGGTCGGCCCAGCTTTCCAGCGGGCCTCGAGTACCTCATGGGCGGCGAAGGGGCGGCCAGCTTCCACCAGACTCCGGGCCGAGACCAACGTCTGGGCCGGCGGCAGCGGCTCCTCCGAGACCGGCTCGACGCCAGCGCTTCCGTACGGCAGCGGCCGCCCAAGAGCGTCACGTGGCCGGGCCTGCCGCGGGCGCCTTGAAGCATCCCGATCCCTGTCACGGGTCATTGCGGTTTCCGCCCTGAGCATCCGTGGACCTTACAAGCCTTCATACGCTCAATGCTAAGGCCCGGCCCTCGAACATCCGTTCCGCCGCAAAGGATGCCGTCGGGGCGGCGGCCGCGAGAGAAGAAACGATCACCTCTGGTCGCGTCGCAGGGGGTGATCCTTCGGAACCTCGACGAGCACGATGCGCACTCCGTCGGGGTCCGCGATCCACATCTCCACCAGCCCCACGGCTCCTGCTGCGGCTTGCGGATCACCGGTACCCCGGCCCCCAGCAGCCGATCGTGCTCGAGCTGCACGTCGCGGACCTGAATCCAGATCGCCACGGCACTCCCGTGCGGATCAGTCGATCGTCCACTGACCTCGAGAAAACCGTTTCCCAGGAAGAAGACCAGACCCGGCGCCTTACGACTCCCGAACTCTCGGTAGATGGCCAAGCCCAACGTGTCCCGATAAAACCGGTGGCTCCGCTCGGGTTCGGACGGATGAAGCAGGATGCGGCTCCCAAGGACTTCCATGTTCTCCATCCTGCCCTCGAGCCATGCACTTCGCTCGCCGCGTGCTTGTGAATTCTTGGTGTTGTTCAAGGGTCCCGTTGGGCGGCGAGCTGTCGTATCGATGGGGGCACCACCGTTGACACCGAATCTGCTGCACCGACCGTTCCCCAGACGGACCGGCTAGCGGGACGATTGGCGGTCAACCCTCTTTCGGGAAATTTTGAATACGCTCGGGATGCTTGGGGTCCTTCCCGCGCTCCCGCCAGTATTCATCTCGTTGCCACAACGAAAACCGTGTCACCTTGATGCCCATCACAACGACCGCAGCACCAATGAGGATGAGCTTTGTCCAATGCCACGCTTCAGTGTCTATTGGCAAGAAATTCAGGACGGTCATGATCAACAGGCAGGCCCATATCCAGTAAACGAGGCGCCGGAGTCTGCGCTTTACCTCAGGACTTGCTCCATAGGACGCCAACCCGTCATTTTAGATGATTCAGACGGCATGAATGAACTGAACCACGACCTGCGAGAATCCGGTAGGTTCCTCGTTACAGACGAATGATGGGCTAGACCTCGGAAAAAACCCCAGTAGGGGTTGCTCAAATGGTGAGACGGCGGTTTCCTTGCCTATGTTCCGGGAGCTTCCCATGGGTCGGGTGACCAGTAGGCACCTGCCATATTGAATTCGGACCTTCCGAACCTCCCTAGCGCAATTTCGAGCTCTTCCCACGTCTCGGCGGACACCTGACCAACGGCGGACCGAAGAAACGACTCGATCCTGTGTCGGTCGAACTCGGCGACAACCACTTGCCCGTGCCCGGAGATGCACGACTGGAAGTTCAGCCGCTGCGTCAGTTCCTCTATCGTTGTCACGGCTACCTCGAACCGCAGCACCGCGGCGTACCCGGGTGAAGTCACGTGCATTTCCAAGAGAGTCGGGAAGTCGGGTGCGACGTTGTCATCCACTACGTCCGTCCACTGGAAATGTTTTACTTCCGCGAACATGCCTTTAAAACCCCTGTCCAAATTTGGTTGCATATGCGGATCGTAGCTGACGAGACCATCCGCGCCTTAAACCCGCCTCACTGCTGCTGTCTGCAGGCACGTATGCCCATTGTCACAAGCAGCGAGATCGCGTCCCGGCCAAGGCGGGCGCCTCATTTGGAACCTTGCCATCAGGGGTAGAAGGGCCAAATCTTGCCACGGGATGTAGTGAGGTTCAACATTGGCCTGCGTCTAAATAGAGTTTTCGAGAGAATCAGTTGGGATATGCCACTACATACGAAGCGGATTTCTCGAAGCGCCTCAGCAGAAAATTCACCAATTTCATCTTCCACGACCGTCATGACGTTGGTGAATACAAACTTCTCGTCGTAGATGATCTGGAAAAGATCGCCACGGATTCGTATGCAAAAGATTTTGCCTTCGGCGCAGGCTGTCAGCAGGCTCACCGTCGGATCTTCCCTCGTGACTTCATACGAAGCCCCTTGGAGCTCAGCCAAGGCCGTTCTGCGCAAAACTTCAGCGACGGATTCGACGTAATCTTCAGCATCCATATACATGACCCCATCAGCTTAGACCGAGGGTCCTTTACGCCGAACGGCGGGTCATCGGTACCTGCCAAGCATCAGGCACCCGCGGCTGAGTTCCTTCCCACCCTTGGTGGTCCCCCTAGAGGTTCCACGATCAGGACGCTCAAGCCGAGGTGTTGTGTCTTTTACCCGCTACGTCTAACCCTGTTCTGAATCGCCGCTGCTAACTGGCACGGGCCCCTGTGCTGCAAGGCCATCCTTGGAGTTATCGTTGGCTGCAGTGAGACCGGCCGGCAGATAGTTTTCAGGGTTCACAGGTTGGACTGCGCGTTCATCGATGACGTAAACGGGTTCCTTGCCAACAACTCGAGCGCCGCTGCTTCCAACAAAGAGTCCCGACCTTTCCGGGATACCCAAGACCGGTTTGTTCTGCCGCCTATGCCACATCTTCGCTGTTGCTTCCTCGTGTGCTGTGTAGTGAGGGAGCACAGTGACCCCTGAGACGAGACGTAGGCCCGTGAACTGCTCGAGTTGCGTGTTGTTGTCGTCGTGAGTGGCGGCGATTTCGATACTGTCGGAGGCGAGGATGGCCCCTGCACTTCCGCCGTACAAGGAGCCCCCCTCTGCTACAAACCTCCGTATCGGATCAATGAAGGCATGCGAGGCAACGTGGGCCAGAAGGTGGAATGTGTTGCCTCCACCGATGAACAGTAGGTCGAAATCGAGGAGTTCGTCAGGGGCGTGACCGTCCAGGTCGGTCCAAGTGGTTAGCTGATGATCGGGCCAGTGCTGTGCCAGATTTCCTCTGAGCCAGGCGTCCGCGCCGTTCAGCATTTCCCGTCCAGTGCGAATGGCCAGTAGAGAATATTCGCGTTGAGTCGAAACATCTCCGCCCAAAGCAGGTGTTCGTCATCAGGCGAGCCTCCGCCGCCCAGGTAGATGGTTCCACGCATGGCTTATTGTTTCTACGGCGCTCCGATACTGCAAGTCAGTGGCGGCTGGAGTGTTGGCGCGATCGAGCGAAAATAACCGCACATGGGGAACCCTGAGAGAGACGTTTCGAAGAAGCGCCGACGGCAATAACATGTTAGTTGAAATGCAAGCCGTCGTAGCTGACTTTCTAGCCGTTTAGGGATCCGAACTGTCACTAATCCAGGGCAGTGGCTGCTCTGCGTCCCCCAAGGTCATTGGTTCAGCCTATCGTCGCGAGGAGGCCGGACGTTCAACGCGTCTCGCGACCCGTGCTGTTACGCGGCCACGAGCTCCAGCTCGAAGCCGTCCGAATTCTCCAGGTAGGCGGCGTAATGCTCGGGTCCGCCTGCATGTGGATACTTCTCTGGGGACAACTGTGTCCAGCCGTACTCAGCACTCTGGCCGGCCAGTGCGTCCACACGCAGCCGGCTCCGCACGACAAACGCCGGGTGATTCAAACCGGGCGCCGTCCGTTGATGCTGCCGGCCGCTCAAATCCGGCGATTCTTCCAGAACTATGTAAGTTGAGCTTTTCAGCCAACTGATTCCATGCGGCCAGCTCTGATAGGTCGCGTACCCCAAGGTCGACAAGATCCAGCCCCACTCAGTCGTGGCTCTCTTGAGATCCGGCACCCACAGCTCGATATGGTGCAAGGCACCTTCTGAGTCGTTGTTCACTGTGCGAGTCTTTCACGCAGGTGGGATCTGCACCGTTGCCTCGATCTGCACCTTCGCGCCCAAGGGCAGGGCAGCCGCTTGGACAGTGGTCCTGGCCGGAAAGGGCGGGGCCAGTCTCCGGGCGTAAACGGTGTTGATGGCGTCGAAGTCCTGATAGTCAATGAGGTAGAGGGTGGTGCGAATGATGTCGCCCATAGCCAACCCCATCTCATCAAGGAGCGTCTGCAGATTAGTCAGCATCGCCTCGCATTGGGCGGTGACATCACTGGAGACCAGAGCACCGCTTGAAGGGTCCTGGCCGATGATGCCCGCCGAATAGCCGGTGTTGCCCTGCTGCACGAAGTGCGAGAACGGGGCGGTGGACTGATAAAGCTGGCTGCTGAAGTGGTGACTGATCACTTTCTCAGACTGCTTGGTCAAGGCTCGCTCCTTCCCGTGCAATGGCCAGGGGTGCACGCTGCAGGCGGGCCAGGGCGGTGGCAGTTTCGCTTCCTGGTTCCGCTGTATAGGTGAGGACGCGGTGACCGGAATCGTCTGGCATGGTCAGGACCTCGAACCCCAGCTCCACAGTGCCAAGCTGGGGGTGGTCGAGTGTTTTGTGCCCGGACATGCAGTTCTCGACCGGGTGTTCTGCCCACATCGTGGCGAACTCGGGGCTTTTGAGGGTCAGTTCCCCGACGAGCGCTGCCAGCTCGGTGTCGTCGGCGAACCGTCCGGAGAGTAGGCGCAGGGACGCCACTGCACGGCCGGCTTCGGTGCGCCAGTGCGGGTACAGGGCGCGTGTCGCCTCGTCCAGGAAGAGCATCCGGGTCATGTTCGGGCGGTGCGACGGTGTGTCCGGGGCGTCGAAGGCCAGGTGGGAAGCGACGAGCCGGTGCCCGGTCTGGTTCCAGGCGAGGACTTCGGTGCGTTTGCCCAGCACCACCGACGGGACGCAGCCCATGGAGTCGACTAGGCGCTTTGTTCCGGGCCGGACCTGATCCGGTCTGCTCCGCATGGTCTTGGTTGTGCGGCGTTTTGCACCAGACAGATCCACGAGGTGTTTTCTTTCGACGTCGGTCAGTGCCAGGGCACGGGCCAGTGAGTCGATGACGGCGTCGGAGGCGTTGACGTGCTGTCCCTGTTCGAGCCGGGCGTAGTAGGTCACGCTCATTCCGGCCAGCATGGCGACTTCTTCCCGGCGCAGCCCGGGTACCCGTCGGGTGCCGTAGTCCATCAGCCCGACGTCGGCCGGGGTCAGCGTGGCCCGTCGTTTGCGGAGGAAGTCGCCCATGGCTGCTGGTTGGTTCATACCCGTGAGTATCCACGAAGATTCTCAAAGGTGGGTAGCACTGCCAGTGCTACCCACAACACGGCGTGGCAGTTCCTGTCACGGCTCGGCAGGGTGGAGAGGAAAACCCGCCCACACACAGTGATTGGATGCCCTCCGCGATGACAGCACACGACACCACACCCCTCCCCGAACTGACAGCACCACCGGAATCGCCGATCCAGCCAGTTCCTGCCAGAATGACCGCCCGGCAGCGGCTGGTCATGGCCTTGCTGCTGAGCGCGAGTTTCACCCTCGCGGTGGACTTCTCCATCCTGAACGTCGCACTGCCCCGGATCGGGGCCGATGTCGGGTTCTCCCTGGAGCACCTGCAATGGATCGCCACGTCCTTCGCGCTGTGTGCGGCAGGGTTCACCCTGTTCTTCGGCCGGGTCGCTGACCTGTTCGGCCGCAAACGCCTCTTCATCACCGGCATGGCCCTGCTGGGTATCGGCTCCCTCGTCGGCGGGCTCGCGACCGGTCCCGGGCTGCTGCTTGCCGCCCGCGTCGCCCAGGGCATCGCCACGGCAGCCGTCACCCCGGCCGCGCTGTCACTGCTCACCACGTCGTTCCCGGAAGGGCCCTTGCGGGACAAGGCACTGGGCCTGAACGGTTCCTTGATGGCTGCCGGGTTCACCGCCGGCGCGATCCTCGGCGGGCTCCTGACTGACCTCCTGTCGTGGCGGTGGGCGTTCTTCATCAACATCCCGGTCGCCGTGTTTGTCTTGATCCTCGCCCCGAAACTCCTCACCGAATCTGCCCGCGGAAGCCGGACGAAACTCGACGTGCCCGGCGCTGTCACTGTGACTTTGGCGTTGCTGCTGCTCGTCTTCGGCCTGACCACCGCCGGCGAAAAGGGCTGGGTTGATCCGCTGGCCTGGGGACCCCTCGCAGCAGGGGCCGTGCTGTTCGTCGTGTTTTTCTTCATCGAAAAGAACACCGCCCATGCTCTGGTGCCTGTGACCATCCTGCGGCGGAACAACATCGTCTGGGGCAACATCGCCGGGATCGTGGCATTCGCCACCGAAACCTCGCTCGTGTTCGTCCTGACCCTCTACCTCCAGCAGGTCCTCGGCTACACACCCCTGGGGGCGGGCCTGGCGTTCGCCGTCCTCGGCATCGGCACCGTTGTTGGCGGGATCGTCGCCCCGAAACTGATCGGCCGCTTCGGGCCCAAAAACACCATCATCGGCGGTCTCACCGTCCAGGCCGCCGCCACCGCCTCCCTGCTGTTCATTAACATCAGCCCAGCATCACTTGCCATCGTGCTCATCGCGACCTTCATCGGAGGTGTAGCCAACCTCGCCGCCATCGTCGGGTTCATGGTCACCGCCACCACAGGGCTGCCCGACAACGAACAGGGCCTCGCCACCGGCCTGACCACCATGAGCCAGCAAATCGGCATCACCATGGGCATCCCCATCATGAGCACCATCGTCGCCGCCATCCTGCACCACCAATCCACCCCGCACTCCCCCGACCGGGTCCTTGACGGGGTGCTGCCCGCCATCGGAACCAACGCCGCCCTCTGCCTCGCCGCAGCCCTGATCATGGTCTTCGCGCTGCCACGTAAGTCTGTGGCGGCATGAGCAGGTAGGGGTTCCCCTTTCAGGGCCCTCGACCGCTGTACGTCTCGCCTTTGGCGTTGATGCCCCATTCTGTTCGTTCCTGGTTGGCATATTTCCACCTCGGAAACCGTCTTGGCGGGTGGCTCTCGGCCCACTCATGCACAGTCTCTTCAACACGCTGAGCTTGCGTGATCCCACAGCTCCGCCGCCAGTTGATTCGTGGAGCAACGAGCTGACCGCCCGGGCATGTGCAACCTCGATTGTGAATTCAGCGTCAGTTACGGTGAGTTCCGCGAATTGTTGCAGGCGTGCCGGCAATTCGATGGCCGGATCCGCAGTCCCCGTCAGCTCGGGAGTGCAACAGACGGTGAACGCGTCCCACGCGATCGGACCGCGAAAACCTTTAGGGTCAACTGCAATCCAGGGACGGCGAGAGGCTGCCGGACGTTCTTCTCGTGCAGATCTCCGTGGATCAACGGCCTGGTAACGTCCTGCCCGACTGCTCGGATCCTGTCCCGCGCCCGCCTGATGGTCCGCTGCGGCACGAGCTCGGGCGCATTGGCAAGCTGCTGATCGAGCTGGAGCTCCATCCCGCGGCCGCGGTATCGGCCAGGACCGGAGCGTCAGCAGGAGCAGCGACTGCGAGTTCCCCTGCGATACTCGCGGCCACCTCCAACCATTCGTCGATATTGAGGACGGTGTCAGGGCTTACATCTCTCGCGCGTTCCAACAACAGCGCGTACCGGTTGGGTTCTTCAGCGTAGACACGAACACACGCGAGACCGGAGAAGACCCGGAGCGCCCAGACCAACCTGCCCGTGCCGGGTTTCTCCGTCCCGACGCAACAGCCATAGCTCAAGCAACCCATCCACAATCGATGGCAGCTCATCAATCCACGCTGCAGCTCGCGCGCCCTCTCGAATAATCGTGGTCTGGGCGAATGCTTCTGGAACTCCAATCATCATGACCAGAGCAACCTCCTACGATCTGGCTGCCAGGAACTGGCAACAGCGCGATGCGTTTGAACCACTCTGACAGTAGCAATTCGGGACGCCACCCAGACGGAACGGCCGCGCTGCCAGGAGCGACAGCCGGTCAGCGCTCAGCTGCCAAGAGCGTGTCCGCTGCGTTCCGGACTGCTGCCGCCCGCAGGTTGTAGGTGGCAGTGATAATTTCCTGCACGATCTGGGGGTCTGCCTTTGCCGGCGATCCGTGATCAAACGGAGGTTCAGGATCGTACTCGATGGCCAACTGTATGTTGCGTGCTATCTCATCCCCGTAAACCTCCGCGGCGAGGACTAAAGCAAAGTCGATCCCCGACGTGACACCGGCACCGGTGATCCTGTTCCTGTCCCGAACCACCCGGTTGCTGACCGGGACCGCACCGAACTCTTCGAGCATCTGCAGCGAAGCCCAGTGGCTGGTGGCCCGGTATCCCGTCAGAAGCCCTGCCGCCGCGAGAGCGAACGAACCGGTGCAAACAGAAGTGATCCAACGTGCCGTCGCCGCCTGCCGACGCAGGAAGTCCAATGCCGTCTGATCGGTGAACAGGTCGAAAGTCCCGGCGCCTCCCGGGACGAAAAGCACGTCGGCCGCTGGCCAGTTTTCCAAGGTAGTCGTGGGAACGATGCACCAACCGGCGTCTGTGGGCACCGGATCGAGGCTGTGCCAGGCAAGATGAACACGGGCGTTCGGAAACCTCGAGAAAACCTGCGCCGGCCCGGTGAAATCGAGCTGTGTGACATTGGGGAACATCAGCACAACGACGCTTAAAGGATCCAGGTTCATTCCTTCAGCCTAAGGTGCGCACTGGCTCGAACAGCATGAACCCGCCGACAGCCCAGGACCTCAACAGGATCCGTGAACGGAGCCTATGGCCTGAGGCCAAGCGGGACGCCCTCTGCCCAAGAGAGCCTGGCGAGGCCGTTTCGTCGACGGCGTGCGGCGTGCAGTGAGTGCTGAGTTAGGGGGCAACGAGAGGTCGAAAGGCAGGTGGCCACTACCCATCCCTGCGAGGCATGAGCGGTCGCAGGGAGCGAATCGCCTCCGGGTGGGATTTTTCCCGCTAAGGGTTCCCCAGGCGGACCGGCCGTGAAGGACACTTCTTGGCACTAGAGTTCGGTCCATGATCGTTTGGCTCAACGGCACCCACGGGGTGGGAAAGACGACGACGAGCGCGCTCGTGCAGCAATTGCTGCCCCACGCGCGCCTCCTCGACGCTGAGAAGGTCGGGGAGGTTCTCATGGACATCAAGCCGGGACTTCCTGCAACGGACAACTTCCAGCACTGGGAGCCGTGGCGAAGGCTCGTTGTCGAGACCGCACGGCGCGTGCTCGAGTTCACCGGAGGCACACTCGTGATGCCGATGACTGTCTTGGTCGAAAGCTACTGGCGGGAGATCAGCGATGGTCTTACCGAGCACGGCATACCGATCCAGCACTTCGTGCTCCACGCCGACCAGGCCATGCTCCGCGACCGCATACAGAACGACAAAGTCCTCGGCCCCTCGACGTTCCGCTTCGCGTACTTGGAGCCATACGCCGAGGCAGCTCGTACTTGGCTGCACAATGAAGCCGAGGTCATCGACACCACACACATCACAGCGGACCAAGCCGCGCAGCAGATTGCGGATTCGGTGCTTGGTCGCTGAGAGCACGGAACGTCCTCTTGAGAAACGCCGCATGCGCACTCCTGGGTTCCTGTCCCGCAGTGTGTTCCCCCAAACGGTCGATAGCTACACTGGCGAAAGGTCGGGACTCCATCCTTTCCGTACGGAGCCTCTGCTTGGCGTGATGGTCAACTGGCCCTCGGTGTGGCCTGACCGATGACTTTTCCGCGCCGCGCTGGTCTGTACAACGAATACCGACTCACGGGAGACTGACGCCATGCGCAAACTGACCTTCGGAATGAACCTGAGCCTGGACGGCTACATCGCCGCGCCCGGCGACGACCTCGGCTGGAGCGTACCGAGCGACGAGCTGTTCCAATGGTGGTCCGACCGCGTGGGGGCTACGGGCCTGGCGCTGTACGGGCGCAAACTGTGGGAGACGATGAGCTCCCACTGGCCGACCGCCGACCAGCAGCCTGGCGCCACACCGGCGCAGATCCAGTTCGCCCGCCGCTGGCGGGACATGCCGAAGGTGGTGTTCTCCTCGACGACCAGCACGGTCGACTGGAATACCCGCCTGGTCACCAGCGACGCGGTCACCGAGATCACCCGGCTCAAGGCCGACGACGGCGGCCCCATGGACATCGGCGGTGCCACACTCGCCGCGGCGGCCATGCGGGCCGGGCTGATCGACGAGTACGCGATCGTCACCCATCCGGTCCTGGTGGGCGGCGGCACGCCGTTCTTCACAGCCCTGGACAACTGGGTGAACCTGAGCCTGGTGGAGACCCGGACGTTTCCCGACGGAGTGGTCCTTACCAGGTACGAGACCAGGCGCTGAGTGCCCGACGTCGAATCAGCGCGGGCTTCGGGCCACAAAGGATCTCGTGGCGCTGTGTTCCGATGCGATCGTGACGTTCCTGCCGGATCCTGTTCTTCCCGCAAACGATCCGTCCGGATAGGGATTCTTGGGTTCTTGTGGTGATTG
>NZ_JAGGPN010000039.1 GCF_018613795.1 Arthrobacter sp. ISL-65 | reverse complement strand
CCGGTGGCCGCCCGTGGCCGTTTCCGGTCACTGCCCGTTTCCGGGTCACGTGACCGTTTCCGTTAAGTACCCGTGCAGGGTTCCTCCGCATACCGTCCCCACAGCGAGTCTGCACCCGTGCCGCCAAAGGCCTCCCGGTCATCCCGCAGCGCGCGGCACAGAATGAGCGAGTCCGCGAAGCTCCGCCGGATATAGGCCTCCCAGTCCGCCCGTTCGGAGGTGAAAGCCTGCGTTCCCATCTGGTATTTCAGGTGGGCGAAGTGATCCAGGATCCGGTGGGCCGTCGCTTCGGCCCGGGCCGCCAGCTGCTCCGCCGCCAGCTTCGCCGCAGGATCCGCGACCGCCGACGCGTCCGGCAGTTCCTGGCGGCGCCAGAAATACGGTTGCAGGTCCACATTGTCCACGAAGATCCTGTCGATCTCCTGCTGCTGGGCATAGAGCGAGGAAGCTGTGCTGCTTTCCAAAGTGCTCCTGATCCCGGCGTACTGGTACGCCCCCGCGATGAGCGTGGCGGCGACCCCCGCCCCGATGAGCAGCAGCTCGGCCCGACTGAGCCTCCTGGCACGGCTGCCCTTCGCCCGCGCCCGCGCATGGTCCCCATCCTGGCGCAGATGCAGTGCCGAAAGCTGGCTCCAGGCGTGCTGAGACCGGGAGCCAGCCTGTTCCGGCGAGTGCCTCCGAGACGAAGACCCTTTCAAGCCTTCCCCCCAACAAGGTTTGAAGTGCACTGCCAAGACACAGCGTAGGCACGCACCCGTGCCGGCGCAACGGTCCGGCGGTGTTTCCGACCGGGATCAGCGCTCAGAAGGCGGCGTACATGGTCCGCTGCGGACCGGCCTCGCCGCCCAGATAGACGCCTTTGTCTGCAAAACCCGCCTTCAGGTATGCTCCCTGCCCGGCGGGGTTGCGCTCGTTGACTGAAAGCACGACGCCGGCCTGGCCGCCTCCCAGCCTGGCTGTCAGTTTGGCGGCCGCCGCCACTGCCGCAGAGGCTGCCGCCTGTCCCAGGCCTTGGCCCTGCCGCCGCCAGTCGATCAGGAACCCGCGAAGCAGCCAGGCAGAGTCGTCGTCGGGCCAGCCGGCCAGCCCGGCTGCCCCCGACTGCAGCGTCAGCACCCCTGCGGCCCTGCCGCCCGCCTCGATGACATAGGGCCTGCGGGACCCGTCCTCGAGCCCTGCCAGCATCATGCGCAGGGGGTCGCCCACAAACTCCTGCTGGCCCGGGGCGAGCTCCAGTTCCGCCACCGCACCCAGTTGGATGGCCCGGGCATCGGCATCCAGATCCCGCAACGGAATGAGCCATACGTCCGGCCTCATGATCCGTCAGGAAGCAGGTGCCGCCCCGTCGGCCGGCGGACCCGCCGGATCCATCCATATGACCTCCCACAGGTGCCCGTCCGGATCCTGGAAGCTGTGGCTGTACATGAAACCGTAATCCTGCACCGGCTGCGATTCGGATCCGCCGGCGGCCAGGGCCGTGCCCACCATCTGGTCCACTTCTTCCCGGCTGTCCACCGAGAAGGCCATGATGGCCTCGGTGGCCGAGGTTGCGTCCACGATCTCCTTGGCGGTGAACGTCTTGAAAAACTTCTCCACGAGGAGCATGACGAAGGCGTCGTCGTTGATCACCATGCAGGTGGCGTTCTCGTCCGTGTAGTCCTGATTGAACTTAAAGCCCAGCGCAGTGAAGAACTGCACGGATCTGTCGAGGTCCCTGACGGGCAGGTTCATGAAGATTTGGGTAGCCATGCGCCCAAACCTAGCACCGGTTCAGTGGCCGTAGAAGACTTTCTCGAACACCGCACGGGCCCGCCTGCTCACCCGCAGGTAGTCCTCCTCGAACGCCGCGGCCATCCCTTCCTCGTAGCTGCACCACCTGGCCACGGCCTCGAGGTCGCGCCGGGACGAGGGCAGCAGGTCCGAGGCGCGGCCGGTCCAGATCACGTTCGCCGAACGGATCCGGCTGGCCAGCCGCCAGGCCTCGGCCAGCAGGCGTGCGTCCTCCTCCTCCAGCAGCCCCAGCGAGGCCGCCGCCTGCAGAGCTTTCAGGGTGGACGTGGTGCGCAGTTCGGGGTGGTTTCCGGCGTGCTGGAGCTGCAGCAGCTGCACGAGCCATTCCACGTCGCTCAGGCCGCCGCGTCCCAGCTTGAGGTGCCTGGCAGGGTCGGCGCCGCGGGGCAACCGTTCTGATTCCACCCGCGCCTTGATGCGGCGTATTTCCCGGACGTCCGCGTCGGAGACGGCGGCCGGGTAGCGGATGGGATCGACCAGCTTCACAAAGTCCGCCGCGAGCCCGTCGTCACCGGCGATCGGCCGGGCACGGAGCAGTGCCTGCGCCTCCCAGATGAGCGACCAGCGGCGGTAGTACTCGCCGTAGGACTCCAGGGAGCGCACCATGGCCCCGTTCTTGCCCTCGGGACGAAGATCGGCGTCGACGGCGAGGACCCGCTCGGCCATGATCGCCGGTTTGAGGGGCTGCGTCAGAAGGCTGGAAAGATGGCCCACGATCTTCGCGGCCTGCTGCTGGGCTTCATCGTCCGAGGCTCCGGGCAGCGCCCGGTGGACGTACAGCACGTCGGCGTCGGACCCGTAGCCGATTTCCAGCCCGCCCTGCCGGCCCATGGCCACCACCAGGACCGATGTCTTCAGCGGACCGGCGGCAGACACAATGTTTTCCGCCACCCGCAGGGCGCCCAGGATGGCGGCCCGGTCCGTCTCTGCCAGCGCCTCCCCTACCTGGTCCTGGCCGAGCAGGCCGGCGCTGTCCGCGATGGCGATCCTCAGGATTTCACGCCGGCGGATGAGCCGGATGAGGCGCATGGCGCTTTCCGGGTCCGCGTGCCGGGACATCTTGGAGGTGATCTCCTGCCACTGCGCCTCAAAGCCGAGGGGCGCCAGTTCCTTGTCCGACCCCAGCCAGGACACAGATTCCGGCGACACTTCGAGGAGGTCGGCGATGAGGCGGGAGTTGGACAGCATGTGGCACAGCCGCTCGGCCGCCGCGGCCGAATCGCGGAGCATGCCGAGGTACCAGTGCGTGGTGCCGAGGGACTCGCTAATCCTTCGGAAGGCGAGCAGCCCGGCGTCGGGGTCCACGCCCTCGGCCAGCCAGCCCAGGAGGATGGGCAGCAGTTGCCGCTGCAGTGAGGCCCGCCGGCTGACCCCGGCCGTCAGTGCCTGGATGTGGCGGAGTGCACCCTGCGGGTCCCGGTAGCCGAGCGCGGCGAGCCTGCCCTGCGCCGCTTCCGGCGTCAGGCGGGCATCCTCGCTGCTCAGCTTGGCGGCCGTGTTCAGGAGCGGGCGGTAGAAGATCCGGTCGTGGAGTTCGCGCACGGAGCGTTTTGTCCGCTGCCACGCGGCCAGCAGGGCGTCAGGGTGCGGCCGGTCCGTGGAGAAGGGCCCCAACACCGCCTTGGCCAGCGTGCGGAGGGGCTCCTCCTTGACCGGCATGAGGTGCGTGCGGCGCAGTTGGAACAGCTGGATGCGGTGTTCGAGCAGGCGCAGGTACCGGTAGGCGTGGTCGAAGGCGGCTGCGTCTGCCCGGCCGATGTAGCCCCCGGTCGACAGCGCGGCGATGGCCGACGTCGTGTCGCGGCGCCGGAGGGATTCGTCCGACTTGCCGTGTACGAGCTGGAGGAGCTGGACGGTGAATTCGACGTCGCGCAGCCCGCCCCGCCCGAGCTTGATCTGCCGCTGTTCCTCGGCAGGCGGGATGTGTTCAGTCACCCGGCGGCGCATGGCCTGCACCGACTCAACGAATCCGTCGCGGTTCGCCGAGGTCCACACGAGTGGCGATACGGCCTCCTCGTAGCGGGCGCCCAGCTCTGCGTCGCCCGCGATGGTCCGCGCTTTGAGGAGCGCCTGGAACTCCCAGCTCTCCGCCCAGCGGGCGTAGTAGCTCTGGTGCGAAGCCAGGGTCCGGACCAGCGGGCCGGACTTTCCCTCCGGACGGAGGTTGGCGTCAACTTCCCACAGCCCGGGTTCGCGGGCCGGGGAGGAAATGGCGCGCGAGATGCCGGACGCCAGCGCCGTGCCGATGGTGTTGGCCCGGGCGTCGTCCAGCTCGCCTGACTCCACCACGTAGATGACATCGACGTCGGAGATGTAGTTCAGTTCCCGGGCTCCGCACTTGCCCATCCCGATCACTGACAGTGCGACGTCGGCGACCTCCCCGGCGTCAAACTTCGCCGCCGCTTCGGCGCGGGAGACCGCAAGGGCGGCCTCAATGGCCGCCCCGGCCAGGTCCGCGAGTTCGGCGCCGACGGCGGGCATGAAGTCCAGCGGGTCCGCAGCGCAAAGGTCCTTGATGGCGAGGTCCACCACGCCCCGGCGATAGGCGGTGCGGAGCGTCTCGTAGGCTTCGGGGCCCGAGATGCCCGCCACCGGCCGGGCTGCGGTGGGGTCTGCGCGCACTGACCTGAGCAGCTGGGCACGCAGCTCGGCTGGATCGGCCTGGAGCGGTTCAGGGCTCGCGGTCACGCTGAACGCGTCGAGGTGCTCCGGGTGCCGGATCAGGAATTCACCCAGTGCCTCGCTGGCGCCCAGGACCCGGTAGAGCGGTTCGCTCACCTCGGTGTCCGCCGCTGCCAGCTTCCGCAGGTCCGGGTGCTTCTCGATCAGCCGGACCAGGGACTGCAGCGCGGCATCCGGGTTCGCCGCCAGCTGCAGGCCGGCAAACAGGATGTCCTGGTCAATGCCCTCCAGCTCGGGGGCGGCAAGGAACCGTTCGCCCTTCTCGAGGTCGCTGAAGCCGGCGGTAATGAGCCGGCGGGCCAAGCTCACCGCAGCCGCCTAAAGGATGGCGAGGTTGCGCTGCAGCTCATAGGGGGTCACCTGCAGCCGGTAGTCCTGCCACTCGGCCCGCTTGTTGCGCAGGAAGTGCTCAAAGACCTGCTCGCCCAGGATCTGCGGCAGCAGTTCCGAGTCCTCCATGGCGCGGATGGCGTCGTGCAGGCTGGCGGGAAGGGGGTCGTGGCCCATGGCGCGGCGCTCCGCGGAGCTCAGCGACCAGATGTCGTCCTCCGCCGCTGCGGGCAGCTCGTAGCCCTCCTCGATGCCCTTCAGCCCGGCGCCCAGGAGCACGGCGTAGGCAAGGTAGGGGTTGGCGGCCGAGTCGATGCCGCGGTATTCGATCCGGGCCGACTGTCCCTTGCCCGGCTTGTACAGCGGGACCCGAACCAGGGCGGAGCGGTTGTTGTGCCCCCAGCTCAGGTAGCTGGGCGCCTCTCCCCCGCCCCACAGGCGCTTGTAGGAGTTCACGAACTGGTTGGTGACCGCGGTGAATTCAGGGGCGTGCTTGAGGATGCCGGCAATGAACTGGCGCGCAGTCTTGGAAAGCTGGAACTCCGCCCCTGCCTCAAAGAAGGCGTTGGTGTCGCCTTCGAAGAGCGAGAAGTGCGTGTGCATGCCGGAACCCGGGTGCGCCGTGAAGGGCTTGGGCATGAAGGTGGCGTACGTGCCCTGCTGCAGCGCCACCTCCTTGATGACAGTCCGGAAGGTCATGATGTTGTCCGCCGTCTGCAGGGCGTCCGCGTAGCGCAGGTCTATTTCGTTCTGGCCCGGGCCGGCCTCGTGGTGGCTAAACTCCACGGAGATGCCCACCGATTCCAGCATGGTCACGGCGGTGCGGCGGAAGTCCTGGGCCACGCCGCCGGGGACGTGGTCAAAGTAGCCGCCCTCGTCGACCGGAATGGGCGAACCGTCGGGGCCGGGTTCCTGCGACTTGAGCAGGTAGAACTCGATCTCGGGGTGCGTGTAGCACGTGAACCCCATGTCGGCTGCCTTGGCCAGCGTGCGCTTGAGGACGTTGCGCGGATCCGCTGCCGAGGGCTCACCGTCGGGAGTAAGGATGTCGCAGAACATGCGGGACGTCTGCTCGGTCTCGCCGCGCCACGGAAGGATCTGGAAGGTGGACGGGTCCGGCTGGGCCAGCATGTCCGACTCGAAGACGCGGGCCAGGCCCTCGATGGCCGAGCCGTCAAAGCCCAGGCCCTCTTCAAAGGCGCCTTCGACCTCGGCGGGAGCCAGGGCCACCGACTTGAGCGAGCCCACGACGTCGGTGAACCACAGGCGCACAAAGCGTACGTCGCGCTCTTCGATCGTGCGCAGGACAAACTCTTGCTGGCGGTCCATGAAGGCCTCTTCTCCGGTCTACGTTCATGCCCCGATCCGTCCACGACGGAGCAGCGGCAGCTCACGAAACACTTTACTAAGCATTTACGCGTGATGCTGGCGGGGCTGCAGTGCGTAACACAGCGTTAACACTCAACCGGGGACCGGGCAGCCCCGCCCAGGCAACCCGTTATGACGCGAATCACCAAGGGTCCCCCGCCGGCTGGTGGCTAGCACGGCGGGTCCCGGACTACGCTCTAGCCATGGCCTCAAGCACCAGTCCCGATCCAAGCACGTCCGCTGAAGTACCTGCACCTTACGGGAACGGCCCCGCGGCAGCCGCGGCGCCGCCGTCGGAATCCGCACGGAAGCCGCTCTCCAGGATCCGCACGCACCACCTGCAGCAGGCCAAGACCAGCGGCGAACACTTCGCCATGCTTACGGCATATGAGCAGTACACGGCAGAGATCTTCGACCAGGCCGGCATCGAGGTCCTGCTGGTGGGCGACTCCGCGTCCAACAATGTCTTTGGCAACGAAACCAGCCTTCCCGTCACCGTCGATGAACTGCTGCCGCTGTGCCGCGCGGTCGCGCGCTCGGCGAAGCGCGCCCTGGTGGTGGCGGATCTCCCCTTTGGCAGCTACGAGGTCTCGCCGCAGCAGGCTGTGGCCACCGGCGTGCGCTTCCTTAAGGAGGGCCTGGCGCACGCAGTGAAGATCGAGGGCGGCAAGTTCTACGCCGAAACCGTCAGGGCCATGGTCCAGGCCGGCATTCCGGTTATGGCGCACATCGGCTTCACGCCCCAGAGTGAGCATTCCCTGGGCGGCTACCGTGTGCAGGGCCGGGGCGACGACGCCGCGCGGCTTGTCGAGGACGCTGCGGCGCTGACCGACGCCGGTGCTTTCAGCGTGCTCATGGAAATGGTTCCCGCGGAGACGGCAAAGGCTGTGGACGCTGCCATTTCAGTGCCCACCATCGGCATCGGCGCAGGCAATGTCACAACGGGGCAGGTTCTGGTCTGGCAGGACATGGCCGGGCTCCGCGGCGGCAGGATGGCCAAGTTCGTCAAGCAGTACGCGGACCTCCGGACCGCCCTGAGCGACGCGGCCAAGGCCTATGGCGAGGATGTCCGGTCGGGACAGTTCCCCGGACCGGAACATTCGTTCTAGGGGGCCTGGCGCCGGCTGAATCAGTCGTCGTCGCCCTTTTCCCAGGTTTCGTTGCGCGCCTTGACCTTCTCGAGGGCGTGTTCCGCCTCTTCCCGGGTCTTGTAGGGACCGATCAGCTGGGTCCAGTCCGACATCGCGTCTTCCTCCACCATGTGGGTTTTGACGTTGTACCAGTACTCGGGCATCGGTGTTCCTCGCTTTCCGGGTTAACAGCACACTGCCGCCGTGATCCACGTAACGTAACCCGCAACGGAAGCCGCCGGGCGCATTAATTTACATGGCGTTCTGTGCTGCCTTATATGATCAATCTATGCCTTCCTTAGCCTCGACCGCACCCACCGGCACGCTTACCCCGGGAACCATCAGCCCGCAGCGGGCCGTTCCCGCGTCGATCGCGCGGCCGGAGTATGTCGGCAAGCCAGGTCCGGCCAAATTTACCGGGTCAGAGGTCAAATCACCGGAAACCATCGAGAAAATCCGGGTGGCCAGCAGGATCGCCGCCCAGGCCATCGTGGAGGTGGGCAAGCACATCCGGCCCGGCATCACCACCGACGAGCTGGACCGCATCGGCCACGAGTTCCTGCTGGACCACAACGCCTACCCGTCCACGCTCGGGTACCGCGGCTTCCCCAAGTCCCTGTGCTCGTCGCTGAATGAGGTCATTTGCCACGGCATCCCGGACAGCACGGTGGTGCAGGACGGCGACATCATTAACATTGACATCACCGCTTTCATCGGCGGGGTCCACGGCGACACCAACCACACGTTCCTCGTGGGAGAGGTGGACGAGGAGTCGCGGCTGCTGGTTGAGCGCACCAAGGAGTCCCTCAACCGCGCCATAAAGGTTGTTGCCCCGGGACGCGAGATCAACGTGATTGGCCGGGCCATCGAGTCCTACGCCAGGCGCTTCGGTTATGGCGTGGTCCGCGACTTCACCGGACACGGTGTTGGCGAAGCCTTCCACACCGGGCTGATCATTCCGCACTACGATGCCGCGCCCGCCTACAACACCGTGATCGAGCCCGGCATGGTGTTCACCATAGAGCCCATGCTGACCCTCGGCACCATCGAGTGGGACATGTGGGCCGACGACTGGACCGTGGTCACCAAGGACCACAAGCGCACCGCGCAGTTTGAACACACACTCCTCGTCACCGAATCCGGTGCCGAAATCCTCACCCTTCCCTGACGCCAGGCAGCCGCCCGCGTCATCCCGGCAAGTCACCCTTGCCCAGCCCGAGCCCCTACCCTGCCACGAACGGAATCCCATTGGCCAAGAAGGACGAAAAGACCCGCAAGAACGCCCCGCTGATCGGCATCGACATCGGCGGAACCGGAATCAAGGGCGGCATCGTCGACCTGAAGAAGGGCAAACTGATCGGCGATCGCTTCCGCCTGGCGACGCCGCAGCCGGCCACGCCGGAAGCGGTCGTCGAGGTGGTGGCAAAGGTCGTCGAGGAGCTCTCGGCACGCCCCGACGCACCCGAGGCCGACAGTCCCATCGGCGTGACGTTCCCCGGCATCATCCAGCACGGCGTGGTCCACTCTGCCGCCAACGTGGACAAGAGCTGGCTTAACACGGACATTGATGCGCTGCTCACGGCCCGTCTGGGCCGCCCCGTGGAGGTCATCAACGACGCCGACGCGGCCGGCCTGGCCGAAGCCCGGTACGGTGCAGGCGCCGGAATCGGCGGCACCGTCTTGGTCATCACCCTCGGCACCGGCATCGGGTCCGCGTTCATCTTCAACGGCCACCTGGTGCCCAACGCCGAACTCGGCCACCTCGAGGTCGACGGCTTCGACGCTGAAAGCAAGGCGTCCGCGGTGGCCCGTGAACGGGACGGCCTCAGCTGGGAGGAGTACAGCGTGCTGCTGCAGCGCTACTTCTCCCACGTCGAGTTCCTGTTCTCCCCCGAGCTCTTCATCGTCGGCGGCGGCATCTCCAAGCGCGCCGACGAGTACCTGCCGCGCATGAAGCTGCGCACTCCGATCGTTCCCGCCGAGCTGAAGAACGAGGCCGGCATCGTGGGCGCTGCCCTGGAGATCGCCGTCAAGCACGAACTGGCGAAGTAGACCCGGCCGGGCAGCGGTAAACGCGGCCCACGGAAAAGCACTGCTTGGTTTAACACCAATGGCGGCAGACATCAGGTCTGCCGCCATTGGTGTTTGTGAAAAGCAGGTGTTTGTGAATAGCAAGTTGTGCACTGGAGCCGGTGGCGGCTGCGGCTTCCCCTCCGCTGCCGCCACCGGAGACTTTAGAGCGTGCTCTTCGCGGTGTTTTTAGCCTCGGAGCCCTTGCCTTCGGAGCCTTTGCCTTCAGCCCTGCCGGTTGCCGCCTCTTTGGCCTCGACGTCGGACTCGTGCCGGAGCAGCGCAATGGCGGCTTCGAAATCCTCAAGTGATTCAAAGGCCTGGTAAACGCTGGCGAAACGGAGGTAGGCCACCTTGTCCAGCTTCTGCAGCGGCCCGAGGATGATCAGCCCAACCTCGTGGGCATCGATTTCCGCCGCCCCGGAGGCACGGATGTTCTCCTCGACTTCCTGCGCCAGCATCGCGAGGTCGTCCTCGCTGACGGGCCGGCCCTGACAGGCCTTGCGGACACCGTTGATGACCTTGCTGCGGCTGAAGGGCTCGCCCACGCCGGAGCGTTTGATCACGGACAGGCTGGTGGTTTCCACCGTGGTGAAGCGGCGCCCGCACTCGGGGCACTGCCGGCGGCGGCGGATGGCTGAACCGTCGTCGGCCATCCGGCTGTCCACCACGCGTGAATCAGGGTTGCGGCAAAACGGACAGTACACGTTTTTCCTACCCTTCCTTCACTACCCTTCACCGAGAAGCCCTATACCGAAGCTTCTTCCGGCATCAGTCTACGGCCAGATATAGCCTAATAACAAGCCTGTAATTACTACATGTAGTAGGCCGTCACTACATGTAGTGGTCAGCTGCCTGCCCGGAAACGGACCGTGACCGCGTCGCCGTGCGCGGGGAGGTCCTCCGCACCGGACAGGCTGACGATGTGACCACTGACCTGCCCCAGCGCCGCCTGCGAGTAGTTGATCACCTGGATGGCGCGCAGGAACGTGGTCACGTTCAGCCCGGACGAAAAGGCCGCAGTACCGCTCGTGGGAAGCACGTGGTTGGAGCCGGCGCAGTAGTCGCCGAGACTTACGGGGCTGTAGTCGCCGACGAAAATGGCGCCCGCGTTCCGGATCCGCGCCGCCACAGCGGGAGCGTCCGCAGTCATGATCTCCAGGTGTTCGGCCGCGTAGGCGTCGCACGCTGCGATCCCCTGGTCGAGGTCGTCAACAAGCACGACGCCGGACTGCGGGCCGGACAGCGCCTCACGGACACGCTGGCTGTGCTTGGTGGACGCAGCCTGCAGTTCCAGCTCCTCACGGACCTCCGCGGCGAGCTCGAGGGAATCCGTGATCAGCACGGAGGCGGCCTTCGGATCGTGCTCGGCCTGGCTAATCAGGTCGGCGGCGACGAAGGCCGGGCGGGCCGTGGAGTCCGCCAGGATGGCAATTTCCGTGGTGCCCGCCTCGGAGTCGATCCCCACCACGCCCTTGACCAGGCGCTTGGCCGTAGCCACGAAGATGTTCCCGGGCCCGGTCACGACGTCGACGGGTTCCAGCGCGGGAGTTCCTGATTCGCCGGGCACACCGTAGGCGAAGGCGGCGATCGCCTGGGCACCGCCGATTGCATAGACCTCGTCAATCCCCAGCAGCGCCGCAGCGGCCAGGATGGTGGGGTGCGGGAGGCCGCCAAAGTCCTTCTGCGGCGGCGAGGCGAGCGCGATCGATTCCACCCCGGCAGCCAGCGCCGGAACCACATTCATGATTACCGAGGACGGGTACACCGCCAGGCCGCCCGGGACGTACAGGCCCACACGTGCCACGGGCACCCACTTCTGGCTCACCACTGCGCCGTCACCCAGGGAGATGTCGGCGTCGGCCGGGCGCTGCCCGTCCGCAAACCGCCGCGCACGGCTGATGGACTCTTCAAGCGCCGAACGAACGGCAGGGTCCAGGCCGTCCAGCGCTGACTGGAGCGCTTCGGCCGGTACGTGCGGGTGGGACTGCTCTACGCCGTCGAACGTCCGGGCGAAGTCCGCAAGGGCGGCGAAGCCGCGCTGGCGGACGGCCGTGATGATGCCGGTGACCTTCTGCTCGGCGTCTGCGACCGTCTGCTGCCGTGCCCGCGGCACCGCCTCGCGGAGTTCGGCCAGGCTGAGACTGCGGCCGCGCAGGTCAACGGTGCGGAAATCGACGACGGGGGCACTGGGGCGTGCGGAGCTGTCCGGAGATGTGGTCACCCGTTCATTTTACGCGCCGCGGCCCCGCGCCCCGACGAGTGTTACTGCCACTCCCTACTGCCGCATGCGGCCCTCGCCACCGTTGTCGTCCGGGTCCTGGTCCACGGAGGCACGCAGGAGGCCGATGATGCGCAAGACGAAGAAGCCGGCGGCGACGGCCGCCGGCCATAGGACAAGGACAGTCAATGACCGCAGCGAGAAGGCCACGCTGGCGTTCGCCGACGTGTCCTGCGGACCTCCCAGCCAGAGGCCTGCCAGCACGCCGGTCTGCCATGCCAGGACAGCTGCCGCTGCGCTTGCCGCGACAGACAGCAGCAGCATCCGCCGCGTCCCGCCGTCCCGGCGGCCTGCCAAGAGCACAGCCACCAGGCAACCCGCAAACACAAACAGTCCCGCAAGCACTAGGTCCCGGGGCAGCCAGCCCTGGCTGTTGGTTCCGGACGACAGCGCGGAGTCTCCCGACACGAGGTTTTGGCCGCCCGGGGCCAGGAGCCACCAGAGGAGCCCGGCGGGGATGCCGGCACCAAGGATTCCGGCCGCCCACGCGTAGCCCCTGCCGGGTCGCCGCCGGGCGCGCTGGGCGTCGTCGTAGGAGCGGACCGGAGGGACGGGTGCAGGCTGGGTCATGAAGAAACGTTAACAAATGTTGGCCGGCACTCCGCGCCATGTGTCTGCCCGGCAAAGGAATCTCCCATCCGCCCGGAAGCCCAATAGTCTTGTACTAGAGACTCAATCGGCATTGATGCAGTAGGGAGATCGATTTCAGTGACCTCAGATGATGTCGCCTTCGAGGGCACGTTCAAAGAGATGTTCCGCCGGCACGCAGCGGGCGTGGCCATCATCACTGTGAACTATGACGGGGTCCCCTACGGTTTCACGGCAACCTCCGTTGCCTCGCTTTCCGCCAAACCGCCGCGCTTCACCTTCAACATGGCGCGCAGTTCCAGCTCGTGGCCGGCGGTTGCCAACACCACGTACATCGGCGTGCACATGCTCGGGCTGGAGAACCAGGAGCTGGCCGACCGGTTCGCGCGCACCAAGGAACGCTTCGCCGGCGACCACTGGGCCCACGGACCCCATGATGTTCCGGTGCTCAAGGACGTTGCCGGCTGGCTGATCGGCAAGATCCAGATGCGCCTGTCATTCGAGAACAACGCCGTCGTGGTGGTCGAAGTGGTGGAAGGGCAGGTTGGCGAGGACGGCACGCCGCTGCTGTACCACTCCGGAACCTACGGGCAGCCGGTTCCGCTGGACTACGAAATCTGACCTGGCGCCGGAGTCCGGCTATGCGTCCGGACAGGGAGGTCTAGGCATCCAGGCAGGCCGGGCCCAGCAGCACCTTCAGGTCCCCGAACAGCGACGGGTTGGGGTTCACCCGCAGGTGAACGGGAAGCGCCATGACCTCGATGCGGCTATCGCCCTGCAGGTTCACTCGGACCTCGGAGTTGCCCCGGTGGTTGCGCAGCACGTCCCCCAACTCAGTGACCACGGCCTCGGTGGCCTTGTGCGTGGGCATGGTGATCACCAGCGGGCCGTTGGTGCCCTGGCTCAGGTCCGGGACGGAGAGCTCCATGCAGTTCAGGGTCACGGCACCGTCGTCGCGCCGCTGGAGCCGGCCCTTGACCACCACGATCAGGTCTTCGGCGAGAACTGAGGCAATCGGACCATAGACCTGGCCGAAGAACATGACCTCCATGGAACCGCCGAGGTCCTCGATCTCCGCCCGGGCATAGGCGTTGCCGCTGGCCTTCGCAATCCGGCGGCTCAGCGAGGTGATCATGCCCGCGATGGTGATAATGGCGCCGTCGTGCGGACCGTCCTCCGCGATGATCGAGGTGATGGACTGGTCGGCGTGCTGGCTCAATACCCCTTCCAGGCCCTGCAGGGGATGGTCTGAGACATACAGGCCCAGCATGTCCCGCTCAAACGCGAGCTTGTCCTTCTTCTCCCACTCCGGCAGGTCGGGAATCTCGATGCTGAGCGACGCTTCGGACTCGGCCTCATCGAAACCGGCGAAAAGGTCGAACTGGCCGATCGCCTCGTTGCGCTTGAGGGTGATGACGGAGTCGATGGCTTCTTCGTGGATCATGGCCAAGGCGCGGCGGTGGTGGCCCAGCGAGTCGAAGGCTCCGGCCTTGATCAGGGATTCGATGGTGCGCTTGTTGCAGACCACCGCCGGCACCTTCATGAGGTAGTCCTTGAACGAGGTGTACGCGCCCTCGCTCGCGCGGGCCGCCACCATGGCCTCGACCGCGTTGACGCCGACGTTGCGGATGGCACCCATGCCGAAGCGGATGTCGTTGCCGACCGGGGTGAAGTTCAGCGCCGACTCGTTAACGTCCGGCGGCAGCACGGTGATGCCCATGCGCCGGCATTCGTTGAGGTAAATCGCGGACTTGTCCTTGTCGTCACCGACCGAGGTCAGGAGGGCGGCCATGTACTCCGGCGCGTAATGCGCCTTCAGGTATGCCGTCCAGTACGAAATCACGCCGTACGCCGCCGAGTGCGCCTTGTTGAAGGCGTAGTCGGAGAAGGGCAGCAGGATGTCCCACAGGGTCTTGACGGCCTCCATGGAGTAACCGTTGTCCTGCATGCCCTGCGAGAAGCCGGCGAACTGCTTGTCCAGCTCGGACTTCTTCTTCTTGCCCATGGCACGGCGCAAAATGTCTGCCTGGCCCAAAGAGTAGCCGGCGAGCTTCTGTGCCACGGCCATGACCTGCTCCTGGTACACGATCAGGCCGAACGTCCCGCCCAGGATCTCCTTCAGCGGTTCCTCGAGCTCCGGGTGGATCGGGATGACGTCCTGGATCTTGTTCTTGCGCAGTGCGTAGTCGGTGTGCGCGTTGGCGCCCATCGGTCCCGGCCGGTACAGCGCCAGGACGGCGGAGATGTCTTCGAAGTTGTCAGGCTTCATGAGTTTGAGCAGGGACCGCATGGGGCCGCCGTCGAGCTGAAACACGCCCAGCGTGTCGCCGCGGGCCAGCAGCTCATAGGACGCCGCGTCATCCAACTCCAGCGTTTCGAGGTCCAGGTCGACGCCGCGGTTCATCTTGATGTTTTCCAGGGCGTCCGAAATGATCGTCAGGTTTCGCAGCCCAAGGAAGTCCATCTTGATCAGGCCGAGGCCTTCGGACGTCGGATAGTCGAACTGCGTGATGACCTGGCCGTCCTGGAAACGGCGCATGATCGGAATGACGTCGATGATGGGGTCCGAGGACATGATGACGCCGGCGGCATGCACGCCCCATTGCCGCTTCAGGCCCTCGATGCCCAGTGCCGTCTCGAAAACCTTGGCAGCCTCGGGGTCGGTGCTGATCAGCTGACGGAAATCACCGGCTTCGCTGTAGCGCTTGGCTTCCTTGTTCTGAATATCCGCCAGCGGAATGTCCTTGGCCATCACGGCCGGCGGCAGCGCCTTGGTCAGCGTCTCGCCCATGCTGAACGGGTAGCCCAGCACCCGCGAGGAGTCCTTGAGCGCCTGCTTGGTTTTGATGGTGCCGTACGTGACGATCATGGCGACGCGCTCGTCGCCGTATTTCCGTGTGACGTAGTCGATGACCTCGGAGCGGCGCCGGTCATCGAAGTCGACGTCGAAGTCGGGCATGGAGACGCGGTCCGGGTTGAGGAAGCGCTCGAAGATCAGGCCGTGGTGCAGCGGATCAAGGTCGGTGATGCGCATGGCGTAGGCCACCATGGAGCCTGCACCCGAGCCACGTCCGGGACCTACGCGGATGCCATTGTTCTTGGCCCAGTTGATGAAGTCAGCCACCACGAGGAAGTAGCCCGGGAAGCCCATCGAGGTGATGACTTCCAGCTCGTAGTCGGCCTGCTTGCGGACCTTGTCCGGGATGCCCTGGGGGTAGCGGTATTGGAGTCCCTTGTCGACCTCCTTAACCAGCCAGGAGGTTTCGTCCTCGCCCTCGGGGCAGGGGAACCGGGGCATGTAGTTGGCGCCGGTGTTGAAGGAAACTTCGCACCGCTCGGCGATCAGGAGAGTGTTGTCACACGCCTCGGGGTGGTCGCGGAACAGCTCCCGCATTTCCTGCGGCGACTTCAGGTAGTAGCCGCTGCCGGAGAACGCGAAACGGGAGCCGCCGTTGTCGTAGGTGGGTTCGAGCAGCGTCGAGCCGGACTGGATGGCCAGCAGGGCCTCGTGGGCTTTTGCGTCGTGTTCATGCGTGTAGTGCAGGTCGTTGGTGGCAACGAGCGGGAGGTTCAGGTCCTTGGCCAGCCGCAGGAGATCGCCGGTGACGCGGCGTTCAATGTCCAGGCCGTGGTCCATGAGTTCGCAAAAGTAGTTCTCCGCACCGAAGATGTCACGGAACTCCGCAGCGGCTTCCAGGGCCTCGCGGTACTGGCCGAGCCGCAGCCGGGTCTGGACCTCGCCGGAGGGGCAGCCGGTGGTGGCGATGAGCCCTTCGGAGTAGGTGTTCAGCAGCTCGCGGTCCAGCCGGGGCCATTTGCCGAACACCGAGTCCAGGGACGCGATCGAGGAGGCACGGAACAGGTTCCGCATGCCCACGTTGTTGTAGCTCAGCAGGGTCATGTGGGTGTAGGAGCCACCGCCGGAGACGTCGTCCTTGCGCTGGCTCTCATCGCCCCAGCGAACGCGGCCCTTGTCGCCGCGCGCAGTCCCGGGAGTCACATACGCTTCGACGCCGATGATGGGCTTGATGCCCTTGTCGGTGGCCTTCCGCCAGAAGTCGAAGGCACCGAAGAGGTAGCCATGGTCGGTAGTGGCCAGGGCAGGCATTCCGAGCCGCTCGGTTTCGTCGAACAGCTCCCCGAGCCTGGCGGCGCCGTCCAGCATCGAGTACTCGGTGTGGGTGTGGAGATGTACGAACGAGTCATTGCTGGAAGTCACCGGACTATTCTAGTGCCGACCCTCTGACAATTAGTGCCGGCGTGCCGCAGGCTCAGGCCCTGCCCGTGCCCAGGACTTCCAGGGCGTAGGCGAGGTCCTGGGGGTACTCGCTGGTCACGGTGACGCGTTCCCCGGTGCGCGGGTGGTCAAAGCCCAGTTCACGGGCGTGCAGCCACTGCCGGGTGAGTCCGAGGGTAGCGGCGAGCCGAGGGTCGGCCCCGTAGGTGAGGTCTCCGGCACACGGATGGCGGAGCGCTGCGAAATGGACCCTGATCTGGTGGGTCCTGCCGGTCTCCAGGTGCACCTCCACCAGGGTGGCCTTGCCGAACGCCTCAAGGACCTCGTAGTGCGTCACCGATGGCCGGCCGTCCTCGATGACGGCGAAGCGCCAGTCGTGGCCGGGATGGCGTCCGATCGGGGCGTCGATGGTGCCCTGCAGGGGATCCGGCAGGCCCTGGACCACGGCGTGGTAGACCTTGTCCACGGTGCGTTCCTTGAACGCCCGCTTGAGGGCGGTGTAGGCGGGTTCTGTCTTGGCCACCACCATGACCCCGGAGGTCCCGACGTCGAGGCGGTGGACGATGCCGGCACGCTCGGCGGAGCCGGACGTGGAAATGCGGTAGCCGGCCCCGGCCAGTCCGCCCACGACGGTGGGTCCTACCCAGCCCGGGGACGGGTGCGCCGCGACCCCCACCGGCTTGTCGACCACCACAAAGTCGTCGTCATCCAGCAGGATCTTCAGGCCTTCCACAACTTCCTCCACGACTTCAAGGGGATCCCGGCGCTCGGGGACCGTCACGTGCAGCACGGTGCCGGACGCGAGCTTGGCGGACTTTCCCACCGGTTTGCCGCCGCTGACCACGTTGCCTTCGGCTATCAGCGTCGCGGCGGACGAACGGGACATGCCCATCAGCTTGGCCAGGCCGGCGTCCACGCGCGTCCCGTCCAGCTCCTCGGGCACCACCACCCGCTCAGACATTGCCGGTCCCGTCTCGCTTTTCCCCGCTGTGGTGCGAACCGTCAAGGGCGATCCCCCGCAGGGTCAGCAGGCAGATGATGACCACAGATGACACCACGGCCGAGTCGGCGATATTGAAGATCGCAAAGTTGGGCAGCTGGATGAAGTCCACCACGTGACCCATTCCGAATGACGGATCCCGGAACAGCCGGTCCGTCAAATTTCCCAGGGCGCCGCCGAACAGCAACCCCAACGCCAGTGCCCACCACGCGGATCCCAGCTTGCGCAGCTGGAACAGGATGGCGGCGGCGACCACCACCATGATGATCGTGAACACCCAGGTCACGTTCTCGCCGATGGAGAAGGCCGCGCCGGAGTTCCGTATGTAGTACCAGTGCAGCAGCGGGGGCAGCACCGGAATCCGTTCGCCCTCCACCATGGTGCTGGTCACCCACAGTTTGGTGAGCTGGTCGAAGACGTAGGCGAACACTGCCAGTCCGGCGAACAGGGACAGCAGGACCCCGCGCCGAGGCCGCGGTGATGATGAAGCTGGATGCGCTGCGTCAGCGGCAAGGTCGTCAGTCATGGTGCTTTCATTCGGGAACCGTCGTTAATGGCAAAAGCCGGTGGCCGAGGAATCCTCAGCCACCGGCCTTCAGAATACGTGCTAAACGGCGGCGCTGCTGCTTTCGCCAACCTCAGGGGCGGCAACGGAACCACGGGCGTCCAGGTCGCGCAGCTGGCCCTCGATGTAGGCCTTCAGGCGTGAGCGGTAGTCGCGTTCGAAACCGCGCAGCTGCTCCACCTTGCGCTCGAGCACGGAACGCTGCTGCTCCAGGGCGCCGAGGATCTTGCGGGACTTCTCCTGCGCGTCGTTGACCAGGCTGCTGGCTTCGATCTGTGCTTCAGCGATGATCTTGTCGCGCTGCTGCTGGCCCTCGGACACGTGGCGGTCGTGCATCTGCTGCGC
Source organism: Arthrobacter sp. ISL-65 (assembly GCF_018613795.1). GTDB lineage: Bacteria > Actinomycetota > Actinomycetes > Actinomycetales > Micrococcaceae > Arthrobacter. The sequence goes on along the minus strand of NZ_JAGGPN010000039.1, from coordinate 87,809 downwards.
CATGGCCAGCAGGCCGGCAGCGGACTCGGAGACGTTGCTGCTGGTGACGGCGGGTGCCGGGGCTGCAACGGGGGCTGCCTGCTCAGCTGCCTTCTTCTTGGCAGCTTCGGCGGCCTTGGCCTCAGCTTCGGCCTTCGCGCGCGCTTCGTCCTTCTCGGACTTGGACGGCGCGGGGACCTTCTCAACAACAGGGGGGACGGCGGAGGTGGCAGCCGGCGATCCGGAGCCGCCTTCGGCGAGCTTCTTGCGAAGCTCTTCGTTCTCCTGGTTCAGGCGCCGCAGTTCGACGACGATCTCGTCCAGGAAGTCGTCAACTTCGTCCTGGTCATAGCCTTCGCGGAACTTGGTCGGCTGAAAGCGCTTGTTGACAACGTCTTCTGGCGTCAAAGCCATCTGGTCACCTCGTTGGTCTAGTTCGTCAGGAGGCCTTCCGGCCGTCAAAACTACGGTACCTAAATATGGTCTGGTTCCTCTAATTCAACACCGTGGCGTCAAAGAAAAGGCTTTCTGCACCAGGGCGGGTATCCAAGGGGATCGGCCCCGGCGCGGCAAGCTGATATGAAGTTATGCAAATGACTTGGTGATCGCCATGGCAATGCTGAGGCCGATGAACAGCACCAGAAACCCGAGGTCCAGTGAGACGCCGCCCAGCCGCAGCGGCGGGATAAGGCGCCGAAGAACCTTCAGCGGCGGATCGGTCACCGAGTAGACCGCATGAGCCGCCACCAATGCTACCCCGCGGGGACGCCATTCCCGCGCGAACATCTGAACCCAGTCAAAGACGAGGCGGACAATCAAAGCGACGAAAATGAACAGCAGAACGATATAGACGAGCCCGAATAGTATTCCCATGAGCTAACCCATTGTCTCCATGTTCATCGCGGGCACTACGGTGCCCTGGGATTCCGGCCAGGGGATTCCTGCCAGATTGTGCTGCTCCCCTATTTCAGCACGGATGCCAGGCAGGTGCGTCCCTGCCTGGCATCCGGAGCGCCGTTTTTTAGCTTTGATTGAAGAAGCTGGCCGTGGCCTCGCTGGCTTTCTTGTCATCTCCGATGACTTCAACGTACGACGGCGACAGCAGGAAGACCTTGTTGGTCACGCGCTCGATGCTTCCGCGCAGACCGAAGACGAGGCCGGCGGAAAAGTCGACAAGCCGCTTCGCGTCCGACTCCCCCATGTCCGTCACGTTCATGATGACGGGGATACCGTCACGGAAGCTTTCGCCGATGAGCTTGGCGTCGTTGTAAGAGCGCGGGTGGATCGTGGTGATCTGCCGCAGTCCGGTGGTCTCTTCGCGGCCCGAAGCCGCACGCTTAATGGGTGTCACGGGTGCGCGGTATTCCTCTTCGGCAGCTGGTGGCACTTCACGGGTGACCTCTCGGAGCGGCGCCGGCGCGCGGCGCTCTTCACGGTCATGCTCCATTGAGTTGTCCTCGTCCTTTTGCTGGGTGGAAAGCTCAGACTCGTAGTGTTCATCGCCGTCGGCGAGCCCAAGATAGATCATTGTCTTGCGCATAGCGCCAGCCATGGTCGACTCCTAATCGTGTCCGGAAGCGGGCCGCCCAAAGGTCAAGACAGCATTGGAATCCCCGCCATTCACTTCCAATACGACAGACGCTACCGCACGGCCGGGCGCGAACCGAGAATATCTGAGCCAATTCGGAGGTGTGTCGCACCGAATCGGACAGCTGCTTCCAGGTCCTGGCTCATGCCGGCGGAAATCCCTGTGGCGCCGGGGTAATCCCGCTGCAGGCCGGTTGAAATGCCCAGCAGTTTTTCAAAGGCCCGCTCCGGATCCGCCCCGAGCGGCGCCACCGCCATGACACCCGCCAGGCGAAGACCGCCCGCGGCTTCGAGCTGTTCGGCCAGCTGCGGCACCTCGGCGGGGGTGGCCCCGCCGCGGTGCGCGCCGGCTTCGTCGTCCAGGCTCACCTGGATGAAACAGTCCAGGTCGTCACGGCCGGTCAGTTCCTGCTGGGCTGCCATGGCCCGCTCCAGGGCCGTCACGAGCTGGGAACGGTCCACCGAGTGCACGGCAGAGGCGTAGCGGACCACCGTCTTGGACTTCTTGCTCTGGAGCTGGCCCACGAAGTGCCAGGTGAGGTCCAGGGCCCCGAGTTCCTCGGCTTTTGACGACGCCTCCTGGTCCCGGTTCTCGCCGAAATCCCTGACGCCAAGCGCTGCCAGCCGGCGGACGTCCTCGGCCGGGTGAAACTTGCTGATCACTATGAGGCTCGGCGGGTTGTTCCCGCGGTCTGCCGCCGCGGCGGCACGGTTGATGCGCTCCCAGACAGCGTCAAGGCGCTCCTCCAGCTGCACTGCCCGGGCATCCCCGGGCGCCGGGCTGTCAGTCATGGGTCCACACCAGTCCGGCGAATCTGCCGGACCGGGAGTCGCGGCGGTAGGAAAACAAGGACTCGTTTTCAAGCGTGCAGGGACCACGGTACTCGATGGGAACGCCGAGGGCGTCGAGCTGGCTGGCGGCACCGCCGGGCAGGTCGAGCGCCGGCGTCCCCCAAGATGTGGTTGACCATGCGGACGGCAGGACGGCGGCAACCTCGTCGCGGAGTTCTGCCGGCACCTCGTAGCAGTTCCCGCAGACGGACGGGCCGAGCCAGGCCCGGATGCCGGTGGCGCCGGAGGCGCGCATCTGCTCCACCGCCGCCGGAATGACTCCGGAGAACAGGCCCGGGCGCCCGGCATGAACGGCGGACAGTACGGGCCCGGAAGACCCTGCACCCACCAGGACCAGCGGAATGCAGTCCGCCACCATCACCGCAAGCGGGCCGCCGAGGGACACCAGCGCGTCCGCAGTCGGTGCCGATGGGCCGGGTTCACCGGCTGTTCCGGATTCAACGCCTGCGTCAGATTCAACGGCTGTTCCAGATTTAACGCCTGCGTCAGATTCAACGACAAGGGAGACTTCGTTGCCGTGGACCTGGTTCATGTACTGGAACCTGCGTGGCGAGATGCCGGCGATGTGCTCCAACCTCGCCCTGCGGCGCAGCACCGCGGCCGCTTCATCGCCCACGTGCAGGGCGAGGTTCCCGGCGTTCGTGTCGGTGAACGCCACGGACACGCCAGGCTGCACTTCAGCACGCCACAAAAACAATTCGAAACTCCGGCAATCAACGTTAGGAAGCAGGGACAGTGGCCGGGCGGATGTCCGCCCGGCATCCTCCTACTTCAGGAAATCGGGGACGTCCAGGTCGTCAGACCGGCTGCCGGTCAGGTCAGGCTCAACCACCGACGGAAGGTCGACGTCGAAACCCGAGTCAGCAGGTACAGCGGACGGGCGCTGCTGCCCCCAGCTGCTGAGACCCGCAGCGCCGACACCGGCGTGCACGGGCTGGACGTGGACCTGCTGGCTGCCTGCGGACGGCTGGCTCTGCGGGGCGGCCGCCGGAACGGCGGGGCGCTGCGGTGCAGCTTGCGGCAGCGACTGGTCCATGGACGGCGAGGTGGCCTTGACGTCGTCGAAGCCGGCCGCGATGACGGTGACGCGGGCTTCATCGCCCAGGGCGTCGTCGATGACCGCACCGAAGATGATGTTGGCCTCGGGGTGGGCAACTTCCTGCACCAGGCGCGCAGCCTCGTTGATCTCGAACAGGCCGAGATCGGAGCCCCCCTGGATCGACAGCAGGACACCGTGGGCACCGTCGATGGACGCTTCGAGCAGCGGGGAGGCGATGGCGAGCTCTGCTGCCTTGACCGCGCGGTCCTCGCCACGCGCGGAGCCGATACCCATCAGGGCAGAGCCTGCGCCCTGCATGACGGATTTCACGTCGGCGAAGTCAAGGTTGATCAGGCCGGGCGTGGTGATGAGGTCCGTGATGCCCTGGACACCGGACAGCAGGACCTGGTCAGCGGAGCGGAAGGCGTCCAGGACGGAGACGTTGCGGTCGCTGATGGACAGCAGGCGGTCGTTGGGGATCACGATCAGGGTGTCCACCTCGTCGCGCAGGGCGTCGATGCCCGCTTCGGCAGAGCCTGCGCGGCGCCGGCCTTCGAAGGTGAACGGACGGGTGACCACACCGATGGTCAGGGCGCCAAGGGAGCGCGCAATGCGGGCAACGACAGGCGCGCCGCCGGTTCCGGTGCCGCCGCCTTCACCCGCGGTCACGAAGACCATGTCGGCACCGCGAAGGACTTCCTCGATCTCGTCAGCGTGGTCCTCGGCAGCCTGCTTGCCGACCTCCGGGTTAGCCCCGGCACCCAGCCCGCGCGTCAGTTCCCGGCCGACGTCGAGCTTGACGTCGGCATCGCTCATCAGGAGGGCCTGGGCATCGGTGTTAATTGCTATGAATTCGACGCCGCGGAGACCCACCTCGATCATGCGGTTGACTGCGTTCACGCCACCGCCGCCGATGCCGACGACCTTGATGACGGCCAAGTAATTCTGCGGAGCTGCCACGTTACGTGTCCCTTGTTAGTGTCCTATTGCGAAAACTGATGGAGTCGAGCTTGAAGCCCTGAACCTTAACCTTCGAGTTGAAGGTTATAGTTATGTCAAGTAACTCACCTCTGTGACGCTATTTCCTATGCTGGCTACATTCAATAACCGCCACCGCGTGTCGTCCTAATCCCCTCGAAATACAGCGGCTCAGCGCGTCACCGGATGCCGTGGCACGCTCACGTCGTAAGTGTTGACCGGATTCGCGGGATCTGCGGGCACCTTGAGCAGGGCCTCCAGCACCCGGGCCTTGAGCTCCTTCTCCCCCGCGTTGCCCCAGATGACGGTCTGGCCGTCCAGCAGCTTCAGTTCCACTGCATCGACGGACTTGGCGGAGGCGTTGGAGAGCTTGGCAAGCACGTTGGCCGGGAGCGCACCGAGGACCTCGGCCGTGGCCTGGAACAAGTCCTTGCCGATGGTGCCTGCGCCGCCGTCAATCACCGGCAGCTTCACGGAGGCAGGGTCTGCGGTGGTGCCGAGCCGCACACCGTCGACGTCCACGAGCATGTAGTCCTTGCCGCGCTTCACGAGGGCGACGGGGATGCGCTCTTGGACCTGCACCACGAGGACGGACGGCGGGTGGGCCTGGGTTGTGACCGACTTGATCTGGACGAGCGGCTTCAGCAGCGAGTTGACCTCGGAATCGCTGACCTGCGGCAGCGGCATGCCCAGAATTGGCTTGAGTGCCGCCTGCACCTGGGCGGGCTTGAGGAGCTTCGTGCCGGTGACGCTCACGCTTTGGACTGCCAGCACCGGAGAATAGACGGCAGCTACGATGAGCCCCGCCACGAGGGCAGCCGTGACACACACCGCAACTATGACATTGCGCCTGATGCGCCGGCCCCGGGGTTCGGGAAAGGCCAGCACATTGTCCTGCCCGGCGGTGTCCGGCCCTGTTTTGTCCGCCCCTGCAGCATCGGTCGCTGTGGCGCCCTGTTTCTTGGCTTCCGTTTTTCTGTTATTGGGTCCCGGCTTGGCAGGTCCCGGGCTTTTCAGCCGGGGCCAGGGCGTTCTGACCGGCTTGTCCTGTGTCTTGCCCTTGGGCGCTGCCTTGCCCTTCGCCGGAGTGTTGCCCTTCAGCGTGCTGGCCTGCACGTTCTCCTGCGCCGGGCCCTCAGGTACACCCTTGGTGGCGGTGATCACGGCCGGCTTACCGCCGTCGGGATCAGCGGCAGTGTCCCGGCCGGCCGAGTCCGTGGCGGCGGGTGTGTCCCGGGCGGCGGGCTTGGCCGGACGGTAGGTGGGACGCCTGGTGCTAGCCACCGAGGGACTCCACAATGATCGGCCCGTAAGCGGTGACGTCCCCCGCGCCTGCAGTGAGGATGATGTCCCCCGGCTGCGCGGCGGCGGCCAGGGCGGCAACGGCCTCGTCGCCACCGACCAGACCGCCTCCAGAGCCGAGCTGCTCGGTGATGAGCGCGCTGGTGACGCCCGGGATGGGATCCTCCCGGGCCGGGTAGATGTCGAGCACCAGGGCAGTGTCCGCGGCCTTAAGCGCGTCGGCGAACTCTGCGGCAAACTCCCGGGTCCTGGAGAAGAGGTGCGGCTGGAAGAGGACATGGACCTTGTGGTCGCCCGCCACGGATCTCGCCGCCGCCAGGGCTGCCCGCACCTCCGTGGGGTGGTGGGCGTAGTCATCGTAGACCCGCACGCCCCTGCCCTCCCCCTTGTATTCGAACCGCCGCGACGCGCCGGAGAAGCCGGCCAGGGCGGAAGCAGCAACCTGCGCGTCCACGCCGAGTTCGAGCGCCACCGCCATGGCGGCGGCAGCGTTCAGCGCATTGTGCCGTCCGGGGACCTGCAGTGCCAGCGGGAACCGGCCGCCCGCCGTCGTAATGGCCACCCTGCCCGGGCCGCCGTCGTCGAGCCGGAGGTCGGCGGCCTCGGAGGTGCCGTACAGGACAACGCGGGCATTGCCACGCTCGCGGGTGCGCAGCGCCAGTGCGTGTGCGCCGGCGTCGTCCGCGCAGGCCACCAGCACGCCGTCCGCTGGCAGCAGTGCCGTGAAGCGGTCGAAGGATTCGTATACGGCTTCGGCGGTGCCGTAGTGGTCGAGGTGGTCCGGTTCCACGTTGGTGACGACGGCGATCTGCGGACGGTAGTTCAGGAACGAACCGTCGGATTCATCCGCCTCGGCAACGAACACCTGGGAGCTGCCGTTCGCCGCGTTGACGCCGAGCGCCGGAACATTGGCGCCGATCGCGAACGACGGGTCCAGGCCTGCGCCCTGCAGCAGCACGGTGATCATGGACGTCGTGGTGGACTTCCCGTGGGTTCCAGCCACCGTCACCACGAGGTCATCGCCCATGGTGGCGGCCAGCGCCTCGGAACGGTGCAGCACCGTCAGGCCGGCGGCCCGCGCGGCCTCGAGTTCGGGGTTGTCGGCGCGGATCGCCGATCCTGCCACGACCGTCTGGGCGTCGCCGAGGTTGCCGGCTTCGTAGCCCACGCAGATCCGGGCGCCGGCCGCGGCGAGCTCCTTCATGACCGGCAGGTCCTTCGCGTCCGAACCGCTGACGGGTATCCCGCGCGCCACCATGATCCTGGCGACGGCGGACATGCCCACGCCCCCGATCCCGATGAAGTGCACGCGGCCCAGTGCTTCCTGGCTGGGTGCTGCATTGGTGGTCATTTGGATACCGCTTCCAGTACGAGGTCGGCCATGAGCTGGTCGGCATTTCGGATGCCAAGGTTCTCCGCGTTCGCCGCCATCGCGTCCAGGCGGGAACGGTCGGTCAGCAGTGGGATGAGGCTGGTGCGGACCCATTCGGGGGTGAAGTCCCGGTCCGCTACGAGCAGGGCGCCGCCCGCTTCCACCAGTCCGCGGGCGTTCAGCGCCTGCTCGCCGTTGCCGATCGGCAGCGGCACGAAGACCGCGGGAACGCCGACGGCGGCCACCTCGCTTACGGTGGCGGCGCCGGAACGGGCGAGCAACAGGTCAGCCGCGGCGTAGACGGTTTCCATGCCGTCGACGTACTCAAGCTGGCGGTAGCCGTCGGCGCTCAGCGCGTTGCCGTCTGCGTCCGCCACGGACTTGCCGCGGCCGGTGATGTGGATGGTCTGGACGCCGGCCCGGGACAGCGCTTCGAGCGAGGCCGCCACAGTGCGGTTGATGCTTTGCGCCCCGGACGAGCCTCCGGTCACGATGAGCACCGGCTTCCCGGGCTGCAGGTCCAGTGTGCGCAGGGCGCCGTTCCGCGCCGTTGCCCTGACCATGGCCGAGACTTCGCGGCGCATGGGCATGCCCACGTGGCGGGCGTTGGGCAGCGGGGTGCCAGCGAACGCCACGGCCACGTGCCGGCTCAGCCGTGCCCCGACCCGGTTGGCCAGGCCCGGCCGGGTATTGGCTTCGTGGATGACGATGGGGATCTTCCGGCGCCAGGCAGCGAGGTACATGGGCGTGCAGACGTAGCCGCCCACGCCCACAAGAACGTCTGCCGCAGCGTCATCAAGGATCCGACCGGCCTGCCGCACGGCGCCGGCGAGGCGTCCCGGAAGGCGGAGCAGGTCCGCGGAGGGCTTCCGCGGGAACGGGACACGGTCGATGGTGGCCAGTTCCAGCCCCGCGGCAGGGACCAGCCTGGTCTCCATGCCGGCGGCCGTTCCGACCGCGAGCAGCCGGGCGTCGGGGCGGGCATCGCGGATGGCGGCGGCGATGGCCAGCAGCGGGTTGATATGGCCTGCTGTTCCGCCGCCGGCGAGGACCACGGACAATGACTCGGTTTTCATCAGGTGCTGGTTTACGCTTTCGTACGGGTTTTCTTGCGCCCGGGCAACCGCCACGGGCCGAGCAGTTTGCGGGGCCGGATGTTGGGCGCCATCTGTTCTCGGGCCAGTGACAACACTACGCCGATCGCGCAGAGCGACATCAGCAGCGCCGAGCCGCCGTAGGAGATGAACGGCAGCGGGACGCCGATCACCGGCATCAGGCCGGTGACCACGGCCATGTTGACCGTTCCCTGGCCCAGCAGCCACACCATGATGGTTCCGGCGAGGACCCGGTGGAACAGGTCCTCCTGTGCCACCACCACGCGGTAGATGGCGGCGCCCAGGATGGCGAACAGGACCAGTACGACGACGGTCCCCACCAGTCCGAGTTCCTCACCGATGATGGCGAAGATGAAGTCGTTGTGGGCTTCGGGGATCCAGCTGTATTTCTGCCGGCTCTGCCCGAGCCCGACGCCGAACCAGCCACCCGATGCCAGCCCGTAGAGGCCGTTGGTGGACTGGTAGTTAGCGTCGATGCCGTCGCCGCAGCTCTGGCCGGTCCACCACGAGGTGATGCGGCAGACCCGGTTGGAACTGGTCATGGCCATGACCGCTATGACGGCACCCAGGCCCACGGCCGCGAACCCGAACAGGTGGAGGCGCACGCCGGCGAAGAACAGGGCGGCGGCCGTGATGAGCATGATGATCATGCCGGTGCCGAGGTCGTTTCCGATCAGGACGAGTCCGATGATCCCGCCGGCGATGGGCACCACGGGGACCACGGCGTGTCCCCACTGGTGCAGCAGCGACGCCTTCTTAGCCAGCACGGTGGCCATCCACAGGGCCAGGGCAAGCTTGGCTGCCTCGGAAGGCTGCAGGGTGAAGAACCCGCCGATGTCGATCCAGTTCTTGTTGCCGTTGACGCTGGTGCCAATGACCAGTACGAGCCCCAGCAGGGCGTAGGCAATGATGATGCCCAGCCACGCGAGCCGCTTCAGCCATACGACGTTGATCCGGGACAGCATGAACATGCAGAAAATGCCGATACCGGCGAACAGGCCCTGTTTGAGTGCCGCCGTGTACGGCGACTCACCCGCGGCAATGGCCTCCACGCTGGAGGCCGAGAGCACCATCATGATGCCGATGGCGGTCAGGGCCAGCGTGGTGCCGAGGATGAGGTAGTAGGTGGAGCCGTTGCGCGACTTGCCGTTTCCCTCGAGGGCGGACCAGAAGCGCCTGTACCAGCGGAGCAGCCGGCCCTTGGCGGGAGTCGTCGATGCAGCACCCGGTCCGGCGTTCCGGGACTTGGCGGCCACGGATTTAGGGGTCAGGGGGGCAGCCCCACGGGAGGTTTCCCCCGCCCGCTGCCGGGCGGCCGCAGGACGTGTGGGTGTGCTGACCATTCTTACTCCTTGCCGGTCCGGGCCTCCCCTTCCACGAGCTCGCGGACCGCTGCAATGAAGGCGTCGCCACGGTGAGCGTAGGAAGAGAACTGATCCATGGATGCAGCAGCCGGGGCCATCAGCACAGTGTCACCCGAGGCGGCGAGCTGTGCCGCCGATGCGACGGCCCGTGCCATCACTGCCTCGCCGGTTTCGGCTGAATCCGATGCGGCGTCATGACCGGTCCCGGCTGACTGCACAATTTCAGTGTGGCCTGCCGCCTGCCGGATGACGGGGACATCCGGTGCGTGTCGCTGCAGGGACTCCTCCAGTGACGCCGTGTCCTTGCCAATGAGCACCACGGCCTTCAGGCGGCGTGCATGCTCGCGGACCAGATCGTCGTAGCTGACGCCCTTGGAGAGGCCGCCGGCAATCCACACCACGGGCTCGAAGGCGGCCAGGGACGCGGAGGCGGCGTGCGGGTTGGTGGCTTTGGAGTCGTTGATCCAGAGAACGCCGTGCTGCTTGGCGACCGGCTGGATGCGGTGGCTTCCGGGGATGTAGGCCTGCAGTCCCTCGCGCACGTGTTCGGGGCTGACTCCGTAGGCGCGCACCAGGCCGGCGGCGGCCAGGGCGTTGGCCACCATGTGGCGGGGGGCCACCGGGCCGAGGTCGGACATGGACGCCAATTCGACGGCGCTGTCCTTCCGCTCGGCGATGAAGGCCCGGTCCACGAGCAGTCCCTCCACGACGCCGAGCATGCTGATGGCCGGCGTGAGGGTGGTGAACGCCACGGCGCGGCAGCCCTCCACCACATCCGCATCCTCCACCATGCGTTCGGTTTCGATCTGCTCGTCGTTGTAAATGCAGGCCTTCTGCGTGTTTTCGTAGATCTTGGCCTTGTCGGCGAGGTAGGACTCGTAGGAGCCGTGCCAGTCCACATGGTCCTCGGCGACGTTGAGGCACACGCTGGCTACCGCCGAGACGGAATCGGACCAGTGCAGCTGGAAGCTGGAGAGCTCCACCGCGAAGACGTCGTACTCCACCGGGTCACGCAGGGCATCGAGGATCGGCGTGCCGACGTTGCCCACTGCTATCGCTTTCAGGCCCGCGGCCCGCAGCATGGACTCGGTCAGGCCGACCGTCGTCGTCTTGCCGTTCGTGCCGGTGATGGTGAGCCAGTCGGCTGTCTTCCGGCCTTCGCGGACGCGCAGGCGCCAGGCGAGTTCGACGTCGCCCCAGACCGGGATGTGGGCGCGGGCGGCAGCCGCGAGCAGGGCCTGGTCCGGGCGCCAGCCGGGCGAGGTGACCACGAGGTCCGGCTTCAGGCCGTCGATCTTAGGCAGGGAGCGGACAGCCTCCTCCCCCAGGAGAACGTCCGCCGCGCCCACGATCCGCAGCGTGTCCGCCTTGGCCTGAGCAGTTTCCGAAGTGGCGCCGTCGACCACCACCACGCGGGCTCCGAGTTCAATCAGCGTGTCCGCGGCCGCGAAGCCCGAGACACCAATCCCGGTGACCACCACGCGCAGTCCGGCCCAGTCGGAGTCCCAGCTGACCAGGCCGCTGAGCCTTGCCGGACCGGTTAAGGCCAGACCGGTTGAGGCGGGACCGGCGGCTGCGGTGCCCATTGCTTCGTTCTGGGTTGCTTCGTTCTGGGATTCGGAGCCGTTCACAGCAGGACCACCCATTCCGCGTAGAAGATGCCAAGGCCCGCGGCGACGAACAGGCCGGCGAGGATCCAGAACCGGACCACCACGGTGACTTCCGCCCAGCCCTTGAGTTCGAAGTGGTGCTGCAGCGGCGCCATCTTGAAGAAGCGCTTGCCCTTGGTCACCTTGAAGTAGCCCACCTGGATGATGACGGAGAGCGTGATGAGGACGAACAGGCCACCGATGAAGGCCAGGAGCAGTTCGGTGCGGGAGAGGATGGCGAACCCTGCGATGGCGCCGCCGATCGCGAGGGAGCCGGTGTCGCCCATGAAGATTTTGGCCGGAGAGGTGTTCCACCACAGGAAGCCCACCAGCGCGGCGCTCATGATGGCCGCAAGAAGCGCAAGGTCCAGCGGATCCCGGACGGAATAACAGCCACCGCCCGCCTGACGCGGCGAGCCGCAGGCCTGGTTGCTCTGCCAGATGCCCATCAGCGTGTAGGCGCCAAAGACCATGACCGCGGCGCCAGCGGCCAGTCCGTCCAGGCCGTCGGTGAGGTTGACGCCGTTGGTGGCGGCGGTGACGATCAGGTTTGACCACAGCACAAAGAGGATCGCGCCAAGCACGGTGCCGCCGAACGCCAAGTCCAGCCACGGGATGTCCCGGACCAGCGAGATCTTGGTGGACGCCGGGGTAAGGCCATCCGTATCCGGGAAGTACAGGGCCATGACGGCGAAGATGATGCCCACCGCCGCCTGGAGGATGAGCTTCGCCTTGGCGTTCAGGCCCAGGCTGCGCTGCCGTGAAATCTTAATGAAGTCGTCCAGGAAGCCCACCAGGCCCATACCCACCATCAGGAACAGCAGGAGCAGCGCCGAGGCCGACGGCCCAGCCGACCGGGGGTTCATGAACCACATGATGAGGTGCGTCAGGCCGTAGCTCAGCAGGACTGCGCCCACCACCACGGTGCCACCCATGGTGGGCGTGCCGCGTTTGGTGTGGTGCGAGGTGGGTCCGTCATCGCGGATGAACTGGCCATAGCTCTTGCGGACCAGCAGGCGGATGAACAGCGGCGTACCCACCAGAGCCAGCAGCAGGGCCAGGCCAGCGCCGATCAGAAGTGCAATCACAGCAGCTCGCTCCCTTCATTGGCATTTGTGGGGGTGGCATGTGGGGGTAATGCTATCCGATCGCCCAAATGGCGCAGTCCCACGCTGTTGGAGGACTTGAAGAGCACCAGGTCGCCGGGTTCGAGCTGCTCCTGGAGCAGTTCGTAGGCCTCATCAACTGTCTCGGCGAAGATGCATTCATCGCCCCAGGACCCTTCCTGCACGGCGGAAACGTACAGCGAACGCGCTTCCCGGCCCACCACAAGGAGGCGGGAGATGTTCAGCCGCACCACCTGCGTGCCGACGGCGGTGTGCTCGCGGATGGAATCGTCGCCCAGTTCCAGCATGGCCCCGAGTACGGCCCAGGTGCGGCGGCCGCGGCCGAGGTCGGCCAGCGTGCGCAGGGCCGCCCGCATGGATTCCGGGTTGGCGTTGTACGCGTCGTTGATCACCGTGACGCCGTCGGGCCGTTCGGTCCGCTCCATGCGCCAGCGGCTTGCCGCGGACTGGGAGCTCAGCGATGCGCTGATCCTGTCAGCCGGTACACCGGCCGCGTGCGCGGCCGCTGCGGCGGCGAGGAGGTTCGCCACGTGGTGTTCGCCGATGAGTTTGCTGCTGACCCGGACCGTGGGCTCCCCCGGCACTTCGAGGTCGAACTCCGGGTTGCCCGAGGCGTTGGTGTCCAGGTTGGCGGCCCGGACGGCAGGAGCGTCCGGATCAGCATCCCGGGAAGAGAAGCCCAGAACAATCCCGCGGGTCCGGGCGGCCATGGCGGCAACACGGGGATCGTCAAGGTTCAGCACGGCGGTACCTGCGGCCGGTACGGCCTCGGCGAGTTCGCCCTTGGCGGCCGCGATGTTTTCCACGCCGCCGAACTCCCCGGCGTGGGCTGTTCCCACGCCGAGCACCACGCCAATCTCTGGCCGCACCATGTGGGCCAGGTAGCGGATGTGTCCGATGCCGGTGGCCCCCATCTCGATGACCAGGAACCGGGTGTCAAAGCCCGCCTGGAACACCGTGAGGGGCACGCCGACCTCGCCGTTGTAGGAACCCCTGGGTGCAACGGTAGGCGCCTCGGCCGACAGGATTCCCGCGAGCAGGTCCTTGGTGGTGGTTTTGCCTGCCGAACCGGTAATGCCAATGACGGTCAGCTGTTCGCCCGCCGACTCGCGGTGCTGCCTGATCCGCCGGACAGCCTCTGCCGCGAGAGCGCCCATGGCGAGCACCGCATCCTCGACGACGACGGACGGATAGTGCCGGCCGGCGTCGTCCTTGATTTCGCGTTCGGTGAGCGCCAGAACCGCGCCGCGGTCAAAGGCAGCACCCACGAAGCTGTGCCCGTCTGCGCTTTCGCCCGGTTTGGCGACGTAGAGGGAGCCGGCAACGGCCTCCCGCGAGTCGGTCACCACGGATCCGGGGGTGACGGCGGGGTCGGCTAGCAGCCGGCCGTTGGTGATTTCGGCGATTTCCGCCGCAGTTAGTTCAATCATGTCGGTCTAGGACTCTATCCCGTCGTCTTGGAGAACGGTGAATCCTCGTGCCGTCAAGGCGTTCCGTAGTTCCACCCTGTCGTCGAGGGCAAGGTTCTCTCCTTTGACCTCCTGCCACACTTCGTGCCCGCGCCCCGCAATCAGGATGGTGTCCTCCGGAGCCGCCAGGTTGACGGCCTCACGGATGGCAGCATCGCGGGGGAAAACTTCCACGATTTTGCAGTCGAGCTGCTCGGCTTCCTTGGCGTCCGTCGCACCCACCAGCACTTCCGCGCGGATCGCCGCGGCGTCCTCATCGTGGGGGTCGTCATCGCTGACGATCACGACGTCGGCGAGCCGGGCTGCGGTCGCGCCCATGGAAGGGCGCTTGCCCTGGTCGCGCTGGCCGGTGGCACCGAAAACCACTATCACCTTGGACGCGGGCTCAGGGGACCGGACGGCCTCCAGGGCGCGTGCCAGTGCATCAGTGTTGTGCGCGAAGTCGACGACGGCGGCCGGTCGGCTGGAGACCAGCTGCATGCGGCCGGGCACTGCCACGCTGAACGGATCCCGGCCATCGAGGGCTGCCTGCACTTCGGCGGGGTCTGCCCCGCCGGCAAGCACCATGGTCAGGGCCAACGCCGCGTTGGAGACATTGAACGCGCCTGGCAGCCCGGTGTGCACGCGGAGTTCGGTGCCGTTCCGGCCTCGGAGGGTGAATTCCGTACCGAGGCCGCGGGGCTTCGGGGCGGTGACGGTCCAATCAGCCACTGGCCCACTACTGGGCTCGATGGTGGCCAGCGTGGTGACCGGAAGCTCAGTCTCAGCGGCAAGCCGGCGTCCCCACTCGTCGTCGACCGTCACGACGGCGGCACGGGCGCGTTCAGCGGTGAACAGCTCCGCTTTGGTCCGGTAGTACTCCTCCATGGTGCCGTGCAGGTCCAGGTGGTCCTGGGTGAGGTTGGTGAATCCGACGACGTCGAAGACCACGCCGTCGACGCGGCGGAAGGACACCGCGTGCGAGGAGACCTCCATGGATGCGGCGTCAAGGCCGCGTTCCCGCATGAGGGCAAGCAGGGCGTGGACATCGGTGGATTCCGGGGTGGTCAGGAGGCTGGGAATCGGGTCCCCGCCGGCCAGGATCTCGATGGTGCCGATGAGTCCGGTCTTCTTGCCCATCGCCTGCAGCAGGGCGTTGATGAAGTACGTGGTGGTGGTTTTTCCGTTGGTGCCGGTCACCCCGAACATCGAGGGGCCTGGGAGGTCGGCGTCCTGGCTCCGGTAGATCAGCCTGGACAGGCGGCCCACCACGCTGCGGGGCTCCGCCACCACAAGTACGGGCACAGCGAGGTCCGAGCCGACGGCAAGAAGCCGCGCGCCGGCGTCGTCCGTCAGTACCGCAGCCGCGCCTGACTCGATCGCCGTCGCGGCAAAATCGGCACCGTGCCGCGCCGCCCCCGGCAGGGCAACGTACAGGTCTCCCCGTTCCACGGACCGGGAGTCGAGCGAGACGCCGGTGACCTGAACGGACTCAGAGGCCCGCGGCACCGGAACTCCCACTGACTGGCCGATGACACCCAGTTCGACGGCGGCGACGGCGGCGGGCCGGAAGCCGCTCTTGGATGCCGGCCCCTCCGGGGCGTCGGCAGTGCCGGGGTCATGCTGCTGTGACAACTCAATCTCCGTTGGTGCTAGCGGACCAACGGACACGACAGAACTGTTTGTTCAGGTGCACCGCGGTCTTTCTTGGCGGGCGTTACTTGGCGTACTGCGTTATGCGGCGTACTGGTCACTTAGCGAACTGGGGCAGCCTGACGGGCGTGCCCTTGGACGGCGGAACGTTGTACGTCCGCAGTGCCTGGCTCATGACCGAGCGGAACACGGGCCCGTTGGTGATCCCGTAAATGGACCCCTTGGGACGCTGCAGGACCACCTCCACAATAAACCGCGGATCGTCCATCGGCGCCATCCCCACCATCGAGGCAGTGTACCCGCAGAAGCCTGCGGTCCCGTCGTCGCAGGGCGATTGCGAGGTACCGGTCTTGGCCCCGACCCGGTAGCCGTCGATCGCGGCCTCCTTGATCTGGCCCTCGGTGACTGCACTTTCGAGGATGTCCCTCACCTGCTGCGCCGTCTGCTCCGAGACCACCCTGCGGGACGGCTTGGCCGCCACCTTTTCCTCGGCTCCGTCCGGGCTGATGTAGCTGTCGATGAGCCGCGGCTGCAGCATCACACCGTCATTGGCGATCGACTGGTAGGCGCGGACCGTCTGGAGTGTCGACTGCGAGACACCCTGCCCGAACAGCACCGTGTACTGCTGGCGGCCGTCCCACTGGTCGGCCGGGGTCAGGATGCCCTTCGCCTCGGCCGGCAGGCCGATCTCCGGTGCCTCACCGATTCCGAACTTCTGCAGCCAGTCGTGCCGCTGATCTTTGCTGAGGCGCTGGCCTGCCATCACGGTGCCCGTGTTCATGGACCAGCCCAGGATGCCCGCCAGTGTCCGCTTCTCGGTCCCATGGGAAAAGGAATCATCAAATTGCTGGCCGTCCACCACCAGCGACGGCGGGATAACGAACGTGTCCAGTGGTTTGGCCTTGCCTTCTTCGATGACCGCGGCGGCGGTGATCATCTTTTCCACTGACCCGGGCTCGTAAGCGGCGGTAACGGAGCGGACGCCACGGTCCTTGGCTGCCACCTTGCCGGGGTCGTTGGGGTCGGGCGTATTGGTGTCGGCCATCGCGATGATGTTGCCGGTCTTCACGTCCGAGACGATGATGACCCCCCACTCGGCGCTGAGCTTGTCCGCCTGGGTCTGGATGGCCTGCTGGGCGAAGTACTGGAGGTCGGAGTTCAGCGTGAGTTTGACGTCCTTGCCGTCCTGCGCGGGCGTCAGTTCATCGATGCCCACGGGAATACGAAGGCCGTCGGCGCCGATTTCGAACACGCGCTTGCCCGCAGTGCCGCGCAGTATTTCGTCCTGGGTCTGCTCGAGGCCGGCCTGGCCGCTGGTGCCGTTCTCAAGGAAGCCCACAATGCCGCCGGCCACCGAGCCGTTCGGGTAGACGCGCTTGCTGGTTCCCTCGGAGAAAATACCCGGGATCTGCAGTTCCGAGACCCGGTTTTCGACGTCGGGCCGGAGGTCCTTGGCCACGATGTAGTAGGTCCTGGTTCCGGTGACGGATTTCCGCACGTCCTCGGTGTCCATGCCAAGGACGGCAGCAAGCTCGGCGATCCCCTGGTCTCGCGACACGGTGACGAGTTCGTCCTTGCCGTTCACCTTTTCAAGGCGCTTGAAGGATTCGGTCTTGGTGTTTACAGACTGGTCAACAGTGATGTTGTAGCGGATCACGCTGTTCGCCAGCACTGTTCCGCTGGCGTCCAGGATGCTGCCGCGCTCGGCCGGCAGCACGGTGGGGCGCAGCCGGTTGTCCAGGGCAGCTTCAGCCATGCCGCCGACGTCCAGTCCCTGCACCAGGAAGAGCTTTCCGCCGACAACCACCAGCAGTGCAAGCATGATGCTGAGTCCGAGGCGGAGCCTCTTCGTGGCGTTAGCAGCCTTCTTCTTGCTTGCATTGCTCTTGCCTTGCGCCACGCTCATCCCCTACTGCTTGCCATGCCGGCTACCAGCCGCCTGTTCGTGCCCTACTGCCCCGGCGTCCTTTGCTCCGGCGCCGGAATGGTGCCCCCGTTGAGGGCCGCGGGCTTGGCCGCAGCCGCCGGCTCGGCCGGCTTCGCAGCAGCCGGGGCCTCCGGCTGGTCAACTGCTGTTTCACCGGCAGCGGGCGCCCTGCTTTCCAGCGGCTCGCCCGAGCTGGCGGGCGGGACCACGTTCAGCTGACCCGGGACGGCAGGGGCAGCGATCACCGCTCCTGCCGAGTCTCCCTTGACCGCCGGCTTGGCCTCCCCGCTCACGGTCAGCGTGGAAAGATCAACCTGTCCCTTGCCGGTGGAAGCAACCATTCCCAATTCTGCGGCCTTGGCAGCCAGATTCTGGGGAGCCTCAAAGTTTTGCACCTGCTGTGTCAGATCCTGGTTCTGCTTAGTGAGCGCCGTCTGCTCGGCACGAAGCTTGACCAACTGGTACTGCGCTGTGGAAACAGAGATGTTGAGCACCAGTACGGCGATCAGCGCGGACGCCAGCATGCCGAAGCAGAGAACAACGAAGGGCGCGCGGCGCTTTTTCGGTGCGGACCGGACCAAGGACAGCGGGGTGCGCGCCTTGCGGGCCGAACCCGGAAGCCCGGCCTCTATGTCATGGACGCTCGGGCCGGACGGAAGGGCGAGGTTCCTGGCAGCTGCGGTGCTCATTTTGCTCTCCTGGCTCTGATGCGTTCCACTGCGCGCAGCCGGGCTGATGCTGCGCGCGAATTCTCTGCGATCTCGACGGCGGTAGGCACCTCGGTGCCTTTGGTCAGGGTCTTGAGTTCGGCCTTGTGTTCTTCAAGCTCCACCGGGAAGCCGAGCGGCGCTGATGATTTGGAGCCGGCCTGGAAAACGCCCTTGACGATCTTGTCTTCCAGGGAGTGGTAGGACATCACGACGATCCGGCCGCCAAGCGCGATGGCATCCACCGCCGCCGGAACGGCACGTTCGAGGACTTCGAGTTCCTCGTTGACCTCGATGCGCAGCGCCTGGAAGGTGCGCTTGGCCGGATGTCCGCCGGACTTGGCTGCGGCAGCCGGAACCACCGCCCTGATCTGCTCGACGAGTTCCCCCGTGGTGGCGAACGGCTTCGCTGCCCGGGCGGCAACGATCCTGTTGGCGATGCGCCCCGCGAACTTTTCCTCACCCCACTTGCGGATGATCCTGACCAGATCCTCTTCGCTGTAGTTGTTAACGACGTCCGCCGCTGTCTGGCCGCGGCTGGTGTCCATCCGCATGTCCAGGGGCGCGTCAAAGGAATAGGCGAAACCGCGTTCTCGCTCGTCGAGCTGCAGGGACGACACCCCCAGGTCCATCAGGATGCCGTGGACCTCGGGAATGCCGAGGTCCTCAAGCACCTCGGCGATTTCGTCGTAAACAGCGTGAACCAGGTCCGTGCGGGCCGCGAAGGGCTTGAGCCGCTCCCCGGCCAACGCCAGGGCTTCTTCGTCACGGTCGATGCCCACGAGGTGCAGGTCAGGAAAGCGCTGGAGCATGGCTTCGGAGTGCCCGCCCATGCCGAGCGTGGCATCAATGGCCACCGGAGTCTCACCGCGCAGGCGTGCCGCCTCGAATCCGGGCGCCAAAAGATTGATGCACCGGTCCTTCAGGACCGGTACATGGCGTTCGGACGTAGGCTTCGGCTGGTCGGGTTCTGTCATGCCTTCGTCCTTCCTTGAGCGCCTCGGGTGGTTTCTTGGGCCAGATCCCCATCCGCGCCTATCCCCTTGGCTGCCTGGCTCCGGGGAAGTGAGCCAGGTAGTCGGCAGGGATGGGCGGCTGGAGATCTCGTCCAAGAAACGGATACGGGTTCGGGCCGGCCTAAAGGATGCCGGCGATGGGGTTGTCAGTTTCGGAGAAGGAGGTTTCCTTCTCCGCCAGGTACTCATTCCAGGCCTGGGCATCCCAGATCTCCGCGCGGGTGCCGGCCCCAATAACGGCCAACTCCCTGCCGAGCCCTGCATACTCCCGGAGCGCGGGAGGTATGGTCACGCGCCCCTGCTTGTCAGGTACCTCGTCCGAGGCTCCAGAGAGAAAAACCCGGATGTAGTCACGAGCCGACTTGTTGGAGATCGGAGCCTCCCGGATCTGCTCGTGTACCCTCGCGAATTCCTGCTCGCTGAAGACGTAGATGCAGCGCTCCTGGCCTCGCGTGAGAACAAGTCCGCCGGCAAGCTCCTCACGGAACTTGGCGGGAAGAATGATCCTGCCCTTTTCGTCAAGACGCGGCGAGTGTGTCCCAAGGAACACGTCCCACCGCCCGTCTGCCGTCAGAAGCCGAACAACCCCCGCGCTGCCACTACCCTCTTACGCGCTCCACTTTACTCCACTTCTCCCCACAGTCAACGCGACGCGGGCAATTCTCTGCTGCTGGGACAAACATATTTCCGCGGATTGGCGGGGATTTTGGCCGGGGGCGGAAAGTGGAGGGAAATTGCGCCGGTCCCGCGGGGGCGGCCGCGGCGGCATTAGCCCTGGAACATCGGCTCCGGGCAGCAGTTCCGCGGGTTAAAGCAGAATGACCCGCCGCAGCGGGTCATCCTGGACTATTTGGCGCCCAGCCGGGGATGGACCCGGTGGTGCGATATGGAGGGTGGTGCGAAGTGGAGGTGGCGGGAAGTGGAGCGCGGGCTCAGGACTCCCCGCGGCGCCTTTCATCCCATCGTTCCTCAAGGCTGTTCATAAAAGAGCTCTTACTCTTCGACTTCCGGCCATGCCCGCCGGCCTTCGCTTTGCCGGCCGCAACGCTGCGCATCGTGGCAAAGTAAACTCCGGCACCCATGACGACGAACCCGAGGACCCCTACAAATATGTTCTGGAGGGAGACACCCACCAGGAGGAGCAGCACCCCGGCCAGCGTGGCCAGTACGCCAATCACAATGTGCCGGGTGGACCAGCTACGGCCGGGATCCGAGCCCATGGAATTGGCAAACTTGGGATCGTCCTCATGCAGTTGCCTCTCGAGTTGCTCGAGCAGCTTCTGTTCGTGCTCCGAGAGCGGCATCACGACCTCCTTAAGTAGGCCAACGTCCAGACAGGCCGGAACCGTTTGTTCCTGCCCCGTCAACGACCGGCATGCCATCCAGGTTCCCGGGCCGCCAACCTCGGCAGATCCAGGGATTCAAGCATACTGACGCAGCGGGTCAGGTGATCCACACATGTCCAGACGTTCGAAATCTTTGTATCTATAAGGATAGTTTGTTGGGCGCTGTTCTGAAAGATGCTGTTCACGGGCGGCAACACTGCCCGGGCCTTGACCTGACACTGTTCTCCGGCCATGAACACGGTTTCCCGCCCCACGGGTGTCGCCGGAATCACGTTAGGGGTTGCCGCTTCCCGGCTCAAGCAGCCGGGCCGGAAGCACGGACTTGCTGCCGAACTTCTCCGCCACCTTGTCAAGTGCCTGTTCAGCGGCCCTCCAGTTGTCATCGCGCCTGTCCAGGCTCAGCTGAAGGGAGGTCTGCGCGGCCGCTTCCAGCTGCTCCGCACGCACACCAACCAGCCGGACCGTCAGGGGCCGGCTGCCCAGTGACTCCAGCAGCTGGATGGCCACGGCATAGATGAGCTGCGCGCTGTCCAGTGGCGCGTGGACCGTGCGGCTTCGGGTCACCGTGGAGAAATCGGCGTACCTCAGCTTGAGCGCCACAGTCCGGGCCACCAACCCGGAAGAGCGCAGCCGCTCGGCAGTGCGGTGCGACAGTCGCAGCAGCTCCCGGTGCAGCAGGGCATCGTCCGCCGTGTCCGAGGCGAACGTTCCCTCCGCTCCGATGCTCTTTTCTACCCGCACCGGAGTGACCGTCCGGCTGTCGATACCCCAGGAGAGCCGGTGGACGTGTTCGCCGGTGGCGCCCAGCACCTTCTTGAGCGAGGAGACCGGCGTCGCGGCGACATCCGCCACGGTACGGATTCCCAGGCGGGCCAACACTTCCGCCGTCTTGCCTCCGACACCCCACAGGGCATTGACCGGAAGGCTGTGAAGATACGGGACGGTCTGCTCCGGCCGGATGAGCAGCAGCCCATCCGGCTTGCACCGGGTGGAAGCGATCTTGGCCACAAACTTGCTGGCGGCGATCCCCACGGACGCCGTGATGCCCAGTTCGCTGGCGACCCTCCTCCGGATCAACTGCCCTATTTCACTCGGCGGACCAAGCCTGCGGATCGCCCCTCCGACGTCAAGGAATGCCTCGTCGACACTGAGCGGCTCAACGAGCTCCGTGATCGACTCGAATATGCCCATCAGCTGGCCGGACACTTCGTAGTACAGCTTGTGCCTGGGCTCGATGATGACGGCCTGCGGACACAGCCTCTGGGCCACGGCCATGGGCATCGCCGACTTCACGCCGAACCTGCGTGCCTCGTACGAAGCAGACAGCACAACGGAACGCTCCGCCGGAAAACCCACGATAACCGGCCGGCCACGCAGATCAGGGCGGGCGCGCAGTTCTACCGAGACAAAAAACGCGTCCATATCGACGTGCATAATGCTCGCCCGCCGAAAGTCCCGCAGCCGCGCTTCCGCCTGCTCTCTGTCGTCGTCCGGCCCCACATCTGCAATCCTATGCCCTGCACCTGACTAAACTGGAGGCTGAATCCGGCATCAACACCCAGGAGGACCGCACCTGTGAAGGTCATTGGAACGCTCATGCCTGCCCGCCTTGGGCTGCTCGCCGCTGGAGCGGCCGTAGTGGCGGCGGCGTCAGCGTGCACGGCACAGGCGCCCGGTGCCGCAACGCCCGCGGCAACGGCATCGGCCTCCCCCGCTGCCGCAGCAACGAATACAGCAGCCGCCACGGCGTCCCCGACGGCTACCGCCAGCCCGTCTGCTTCCCCCGGCACGTCTGCCACCGTGGGAGCGCTCGTCGCCGGCTTCCCGTCAAAGCTTCTTCCCGTGATGCCCGGGGCCAAGGTGGTGGCCAGCAGCTTCGACAAGTCCACCTCCCCGGCCAGCGTCGCGCTGGTTGGCTCCATCTCCGCCAAGCCGGCCGCAGTCGTCGCGTATTACACCAAAGCCCTGGAGGGACAGGGCTTTACGGCTGTTCCCGGCAACGCCGTGGGAAGCGTGGCGTCCAAGGACTTCGTCCGGGCGGGCAGCGAGACCGTAAATATCGCCGTCCCTGCAACGGGCGGGATTTCAACCTTCACCATCGGCGCCAACGTGACTCCCGAGTCCGTCAAGTGATGGTGGCCGAGCAGCTTCGCGTGGAGCAGGCGGACTTCGTGGCCGCCGTAGCGGGAAAGCTGACAGACTTCCTGACCACCCGGCAGTCAATCATGACGGCAATCTCGCCGGACATCGATCCCATCATGGGATCCATCTCCAACCTGGTCACCGGCGGAAAGCGGCTGCGCGCCCTCATGTGCTACTGGGGATGGCGCGGAGCGGGCGGCCCTGCCTCCGCGGAGGACATCATCACGGCAGGTGCGGCCCTTGAGCTGTTCCAGGCCGCCGCCCTGATCCACGACGACATCATCGACCGGTCGGACACCCGCCGGGGCGGGCCCAGCGTGCACCGCCGGTTCAGCCAGCTCCACGAGTCCCAAGGCTGGGCCCTCGACAGCGAACGCTTCGGCCACGCCGCAGCCATCCTGGCCGGCGACCTGTGCTTGTCCTTCAGCGAGGAAGCCTTTACCGACATCGGCGCAACGGCGGCCTCAGGAAGCAGGGCAAGGCTGATCTTCAACCTGATGCGTTCGGAGGTCATGGCCGGCCAGTATCTGGACATTCTCGAAGAGGTGGCCGGGCCGGTCCGGGACCGAGCCGGCGCTGTCAGCCGCGCCCAGTCAATCATCCGTTTCAAGTCGGCCAAGTACTCGACGGAACATCCGCTCGCCCTGGGCGGGGCGCTCGGTGGGGCCTCTGACGAACTGCTCCGGGGCTACTCCGCGTTCGCGCTCCCCCTGGGCGAAGCCTTCCAGCTTCGCGACGACGTCCTGGGCGTATTCGGGGACCCGGTGACCACCGGAAAGCCTGCGGGAGACGACCTCCGGGAGGGCAAGCGGACCGTGCTCGTGGCCTTCGCACTGGATCTGGCCACCCCCGAGGAGTCCGCGTTCATCGACTCAAGGCTCGGCAGCCCCGAGCTGAGCGAGGACGACGTGGCCGAGATCCGCCGGATCATTGCGGACTGCGGATCGTTGCAGGCCACGGAGGTGCTCATCGAGGAGTTCGGCGCGGCGGCGTACGCGGCCCTCGAGCTTCTGCCGCTGGAAGACCTCCCCAAGACCGCGCTGCGGCGGCTGGCCGAGGCGACAGTGAGCCGGGCCGCCTAATTGGCTGGCCCGGCCCATTTGATCACATTGGGTTAATTACCAGGCTGGGTTTATTACCAGGCCAGGTTTATTACCACGCCAGGGACTGCGCTCGGCGCCGGATTTCCGTCTTGCGACCCTCGCGAAGGGCATCGATGGGCCGCCCCCGCAGTGACTCGTCAGGGGTAAAGAGCCAGCCGATAAGCTCTTCGTCCGAGAAGCCCGCGTCTGCCAGCACAAGAATCGTGCCCTTGAGGCTGTCCACGACGTGGCCGTCCTGGAGGAAAGCCGCGGGCACCGAACGGATCCGGCGTTCCCCGATCCGCAGGGCGGCCAGCGCGCGCTCGTCGAGGAGCCCGTGGACTTTGGTAATGGACACATCCAGCAACTGGGCAACGTCGGGCAGGGCCAACCAGTCGCCTACAAGGGTTTCTACAGTACTCACGGGTCAAGGTTGCCATGACGGGCGCCCGCAAGCCTAGTCGAAACAGCGCACGTATGCGCCCGCCCCATTTTCGCGCGCGACACACCCAGTCCGGCAGATTTTCCGGCTGAAAGCTGATTCTTGTGCTAACCGAAAAATCATGAGAGATTCACATAGATAACATTCGCAACACGATTAACATCAGTAACATTGGTATCACGAGCAACTGGCGCGACCGACAGCATTCGCCGCTGAGAAGAGGATCTTCCCCATGACGACGACCCGCTCCACTAAGCAGTCACCCCGGCCGGGCCTGCCGCTGATCGCGGCCGCGACGGCCACGCTCCCTGCCGTCATGCTTTCCTCCCTTGCGGTCGCCCAGCCCGCAGCGGCCGACGCCCGGCCCAAAACTGTGCCCGCGACACTCGCCGCCGCCATCGAGGCGCAGGCGGCGGCAGTCAAAGCAGGCATCATCCCCGCAGCCTCCGTGCCGGCTGCGCTCCCTTCGGGCCTGCAACCCACCCGCGTCACCCCGACGGCCCACACGGTGGTCCGGGGGGATACGGTCAGCGGCATCGCCGGCCGGTACGGGCTGAGCACCACTGCCGTGCTAAAGCTCAACAGGCTGAAGTCGAACTCCGTGATCTACCCGGGGCAGCGGATCAAGCTAAAGGCTGCCGCGGCTCCTGCAGCCAAGACTGCTGCGGCGCCCGCCAGCACCGCTGCCCGGACGTACACGGTCAAGTCCGGCGACACTCTGGGCGGCATCGCCGGGCGGCATGGCGTCAGGCTCTCCCAGGTGCTCAGCTGGAACGGGCTCAAGGTGTCATCGATCATCTATCCCGGCCAGAAGATCCGGCTCGGTGCCGGCACCGCTGTTGCGGCGGCCCCGGCCAAGGCGGCAGCACCGGCTGCCACCCCCTCAGCCTCCTATGTCATCAAGTCCGGGGACACGCTGTCCGGCATTGCAGCCAGGCACGGCGTCAAGCTCGCGGCCATCCTGTCGGCGAACCGGCTGAAGGTCACCAGCGTCATCTACCCCGGCCAGAAGCTCGCCATTCCCGGGAAGGCCAGCGCCGTCCAGCCGGCATCCAGCGTCACGCCCCTCGTGCCCAGCACCTTCCTCGGCTACACCTACCCGGCAGCCGTTGTCAGCTCGGCCAACAAGAACAAGGCCCTGCTCAACGCCTCGCCCGTTCCGTCCCTGGCCCAGATGCAGTCCATCGTGGCTGACACCGCCAGGCGGATGGGCGTGGATCCGGCACTGGCACAGGCCTTCGCGTATCAGGAATCCGGGTTCAACCAGCGGGCAGTGTCACCGGCCAATGCGATCGGCACCATGCAGGTCATCCCGTCCTCCGGCGAATGGGCATCCGACCTCGTGGGCCGGAAGCTGAACCTGCTTGACCCGTACGACAATGCCACCGCCGGAGTTGCGATCATCCGCCAGCTGATCCGGACCAGCAAGAACCTGGATTACGCCATCGCCGGCTACTACCAGGGCCAGTACTCGGTCAACAAGCACGGTATGTACTCCGACACGAAGCACTACGTGGCAGCGATCAAGGCACACCGCAAGACCTTCAGCTGACGCCCTCGATTGGCCTCAGGGCCGGTGTACCCCGGCCGCCGGGAGCATAACGATACGGGTCCGGATCGCATGTTGATTCGGACCCGTTTCCGTGCAGCACTTAGTATCGAAGAGTGCAGGAAAACGCTTTAGGCAGTTTCGTTGGCTCCCTGGTGGACAACCGCTACCAGGTGAAGTCCCGGTTGGCGCGGGGCGGCATGTCCACCGTTTATGTGGCCACGGACCAGAGGCTGGACCGTGATGTTGCCCTGAAAGTCCTCCATCCCCACCTGGTCAACGACGGCAATTTCCTCGATCGTCTGGCCCGCGAAGCACGGGCAGCCGCAAAGCTCTCACACCCGCACGTGGTGGGCGTCCTCGACCAGGGGCACGACGGAGACACCGCCTACCTCGTGATGGAGTACATCAAGGGGCACACCCTCCGCGACGTCATCAACAGCAAGGGCGCCCTGTCCCCCCGGCTGGCCCTGGCACTCATCGATCCGGTGGTGGAAGGCCTGGGGGCTGCCCATGCCGCAGGCATGATCCACCGCGACGTCAAGCCGGAGAATGTCCTGATCGCCGACGACGGCCGGATCAAGATCGGCGACTTCGGCCTCGCACGCGCCGTGACGACGACAACCAGCACAGGTGCCCTGATCGGCACTATCGCATACCTCTCACCGGAACTGGTCCTTGGCAAACCGGCCGACGCACGAAGCGACATCTACGCCACGGGCATCATGCTGTTCGAGATGCTCACGGGACGCCAGCCATTCGAGGGGGACGTCCCCATCCAGGTGGCCTACCAGCACGTGAACTCCACTGTGGGCGCTCCCTCCGGCCTGGTTCCCGGGCTCGCGCAAGAGGTGGATGAACTCGTGCAGTGGTGTACCGCCAGCGACCCCGAGCAGCGGCCGGTGGACGGCAACGCCCTGCTGGCGGAACTGCGCCATATCCGGACCAACCTCACCGACTCCGAACTTGATCTGCAACCCCCCGCAGCCATTCAGGCGGCCGCGGCGGCGGGCACAGCCCCTGAAACCGGCCCGCCCGGCATGAGCGCTCCGCCCGCACCCGCCCGGATGCCGTCCCGAATGCCGGGAAGCCCGCCCGGCCAGGGAGACCCGCGAGCACAGGGCAACCAGGAAAACAATGGAAACCACACTGAGCTGCTGGCACCCATTAGCGGCGATGAAGTCCCCCGGGGCCGCCCCACAGAAGTCATTTCACGGACCAGCAACCCGACCACCGTGTTTTCCACCCCTGTCTCTTCAACCCCCGTCTCTTCACCGCCCGTCTCTTCAAGATCCGGTCCGGTCCTCCCGTCCTACGGATTCGACGACGACGACGAGGCGGAGGCGGGCCCGCTCCCCCTGGGCAAGCGGGAACAGCGGAAGCTGGACCGCCACGAACAAAAGGAACGGTCGCGCGCCGCGGCCACTCCCGTCCGGACGCTCCGGGAGGGGAATGCCCGGCGCAGGGGCGCTCTTTGGATTGTGGTCCTGGTGCTCCTGGCCCTCCTTGCCACCGGTGCGGGATGGTTCTTCGGCATGGGACCAGGCTCCCCCGGTACCGTGCCGGCCGTGGCAAACAGGACAGTGGCGGAGGCCCAGCAACTGCTGCGGGACGCAGGCTTCCAGTCCAGCACCCAGGACGTCTTCGATGATGACGTCAAGGCCGGACTCGTGGTGGGTTCCGAACCTGGCGCCGGAACGGAAATCCGTAAATTCCAGCAGGTCTCGCTGTTCGTGTCCAAGGGGCCGCAGCTGTTTCCCCTGCCGCAGCTGACCGGCAAGACGCTCGATGCGTCCAAGGAAGCACTCAACGGCGCCGAGATGGCGCTAGGCAAGGTCACCGGGAAATTCGACGAGGAGGTCCCGGCAGGAACGGTCCTGGGCCAGGCCCCGGCGGCCGGAACGCCCGTGCGGCATGGCACGCCGGTGAGCCTCACAGTTTCGAAGGGCCCGCAGCCCATTGCGGTGCCGGACGTGCGCGGACAGGACCAGGACGAGGCTTTCCGCTCCATTGAAGCTGCGGGACTCAAAGCTGTGGTGGCCGACGAAACGGTGCACGACAAGAACGTTCCGAAGGGGGCCGTGGTCAGCCAGGAACCCGCTTCGGGAACCCTGACAAGAGGCCAAACGGTCACCCTGACGATTTCCGAGGGGCCCAAGCTCGTGAAGGTGCCCAATTACATCGGCAAGCAGGTCCGCGAGGCCCGCGAAGCCTTGGAAAAGCGCGGTTTTGAAGTCCGCGTCAACGAAGTCCTCGGCGGCTTCTTCGGCACGGTCCGGGACCAGGATCCCGTGGACACTGAGGTACCCGAAGGCTCGGTCATTACCCTCACCGTGGTGTAGCCGGGACGATGAATAGAAGACCGGCGCCGGGGAGTGTGAACTACTCCCGGCGCCGGTCTTCCATTGTGCTGCTGGATCCGCCCAGCGCGGCTTAGCGGCGGGTGAGCGCGCCCGCCACGAGGAAGGCCATCTCCAGCGACTGCATGTGGTTCAGGCGGGGATCGCAGACCGACTCGTAGCGGTCGAGGAACGCTTCCTGGTCGATGGGGTCGGCGCCGCCGAGGCATTCGGCCACGTCATCCCCGGTCATCTCGACGTGCAGGCCGCCCGGAACCGTCCCCAGGGCATGGTGCACTTCGAAGAACCCGCGCACCTCGTCGATGACGTCATCGAAATTCCGGGTCTTGTAGCCGTTGGGTGAGGTGACGGTGTTGCCGTGCATCGGGTCCGTGACCCACAGGACCTGGGCGCCGGAGGCGGTGACCCTTTCGACGAGGGACGGGAGCTTCTCGCGGATGTTGCCGGCACCCATGCGGGTGATGAACGTGAGCCTGCCCGGTTCGCGCTCGGGATCCAGCTTGTCGATGAGGCGCAGGGCGTCGTCGCCGGACGTGGACGGGCCCAGCTTGACGCCGATCGGGTTGCGGACCCGGGACAGGTAATCCACGTGGGCGTGGTCCAGCTCGCGGGTACGCTCCCCGATCCACAGGAAGTGGCCGGAGGTGCCGTAGGGCAGCCCGGTGCGGGAGTCGATGCGGGTCAGCGCACGCTCGTAGTCGAGCAGGAGGGCCTCATGGCTGGCAAAGAACTCAACCCGCTTCAGGGCTTCAAAGTCGGCGCCGCAGGATGCCATGAACTTGATGGCGCGATCGATGTCGCGAGCGAGGGACTCGTAGCGGGCGTGGGCAGGGTTCTCGGTGAAGCCCTTGTTCCAGGTGTGCACCAGACGGAGGTCCGCGAACCCGCCCTGGGTGAATGCCCGGATGAGGTTCAGTGTGGAAGCGGAGGTGTGGTACGCGCGGAGCATGCGGCTGGCGTCGTGGGCCCGCGACTCGGGGGTGAAGTCGTAGCCGTTCACGATGTCGCCCCGGTATGCCGGCAGCGTTACGCCGTCACGGGTCTCGTCGTTGGAGGAGCGCGGCTTGGCGAACTGGCCGGCCATGCGCCCCATCTTGATGACGGGCATCGCCGCGCCGTAGGTCAGGACCACTGCCATCTGCAGGATCGTCTTCACGCGTGCGCTGATCTTGTCCGCCGTGGCACCCTCAAAGGTCTCGGCGCAGTCACCGCCCTGGAGCAGGAAGGCCTTGCCCTGGGCTGCGGCGGCGAGACGCTCGCGCAGGATGTCCACCTCGCCCGCGAAAACGAGCGGCGGGAGCGCGGACAATTCCTTGACGGATGCGTTGAAGACCCCGGAGTCCTCCCAGCTCGGCTGCTGGGAGATGGGAAGGTCCCGCCAGTTGTCGAGTCCCGGATAGTTGGCCGCACCGCTCTGTGCAGTGCTGGTCAGGGAAGAGGCAGGTTTTGCAGATAGCTCAGTCACACTACTAAGAGTAGATGGCCGAACCTGCTTCGGGACACCCGGACTGTCATGCGCCCGGCCCTGGCGTCACAGATACACGGCGTCACAGATACCCGGCGTCACGGACATCTACGACGCCGACCGGGAGGAACCGGCCTCCCCCGGCTCCGGGCCGGCCTTCCCCGCCAGCCTGAGCTTGACCACCGAGGCGTACTCGTCCACGTATTCCTGTCCGGAGAGCCGCATGAGCTCGTACATGACCTCGTCCGTGACGGACCGCTGGATCAGCCGGTCATCGGCCATGCCCTCATACCTGCTGAAGTCCAGGGGCTTGCCGAAGATCATGCCGATCCGCCGGATGTTCGGCAGCCGCTTGCCGATGGGCTGAACCTTGTCCGTTCCGATCATCGCCACCGGTATGACGGGGACACCAGCCTGCAGGGCCAGCCGGGCCACCCCCACTTTCCCGCGGTACAGCCGAGAGTCGGGGCTGCGCGTCCCCTCGGGGTAGATGCCCAGCAGTCCGCCGTGGGTGAGCACATCCATACCCGCATCGAGTGAGGCCGCCGACGCCGCGCCCCCGGAACGGTCCATGGGGAGCTGGTTGGTCAGCCGGAAGAACAGGGCGGTCAACCGGCCCTTGAGCCCCGTGCCCGTGAAGTACTCGGCTTTGGCCAGGAAAATGACGGGCCGCGGCACCATCAGCGGCATGAAGATAGAGTCCGAAAATGAGAGGTGGTTGGAGGCGATAATGGCCGCCCCCTCGGACGGGATGTTGTCCAGCCCTTTGACCCACGGCCGGAAAAGAGTGCGGACCACCGGCCCCAGGAAGATCCGCTTCATGACCCAATAGAACACGTGTCTTACCTCTCCGGAAGGCTACCGCCCGGGCGTTCCAAACGGCCCAGCGGCACTGCAATGCAACCCTACTCTAGTGAGAATTGTCTGGAACAGTGACACGATGGATCCATGACAGAAAGCAGCGACCGCACAAGGCCCGCCGCTTTCAGCTACGCGGGACACGGTGTCAATGCGCGGATCGGAATCGCGATTTCCCACGGCTTCACCGGCAGTCCCCTCAGCATCCTGCCGTGGGCTGAATTTTTGGCCGGGCGCGGTTTCGCCGTCACGGTTCCGCTGCTCCCCGGGCATGGCACGAGCTGGCAGGAACTGGCCAGGACAGGATGGCGGGAGTGGCACGGCGCCTTCGAACGGTCGTATCTGGAACTGGCGGCCAGGACCGACGAATGCTACGTGGCAGGCCTCTCCATGGGCGGTGCCATCGCCCTGCTCACCGCATCCCGCCACAACGTGGCGGGTGTCGCCGTCGTCAATCCGGGCCTGAGCTTTTACGACCGGCGCGTCCGGGTCATTGGCCTGCTGAAGTACATCCAAAGAACCACCGTGCCTATGGCGGAGGACAATCCGACGGCGGCCCCCACGGACGATGGCGACTACTCCCTCACGCCGCTGGCGGCGGTTCACCAGCTGAAGAGGCTGTTCGCTGCCGCCGTCCGCGGCCTGCCGCGGATCACTGCCCCGGTGCTGGTCTTCAAGTCGGTCAGTGACGCAGTGGTACCCCCGACATCGCTAAGCCTGATCCGGAGGCGCCTCGGCTCCGCGGCCCTCGACGTGGTGCTGCTCAGGAACAGCGGTCATGTGGCTACGCTGGACACGGACGCCCAGGAAATTTTCGAGTCCTCGGCGCGGTTTTTCCAGCTGCATTCCCGAAGCCACATACCGTCGGAGAAGTCATGACCACAGTTCCCGATCACAGCCCGTTCAGCAGCGCCTTCTCCGGCGAGGGGCCGTCCATCGGCATCGCCCTGTCCCACGGGTTCACCGGCAGCCCGCACAGCCTGCGTTCGTGGGCCCAATCGTTTGCCGATGCCGGCTTTGCCGTCAGGATGCCGCTGCTGCCGGGCCACGGCACCACCTGGCAGGAGCTGTCCCGCAACCGCTGGCCGCAGTGGCATGACGCGATGGACGCCGCGTACCTGGAGCTCGAGTCCGAGTGCGACCTTGTCTTCGCAGCGGGCCTGTCCATGGGCGGCGCCCTGGCACTGCGCATCGCCGCAACCAGGCCCGTCGCCGGAGCCATCGTGGTCAACCCCGGCCTTGTCATTGATGACCGCCGTGCCCCGCTGGCCGGGATCCTTAAGCTGGTCCTCAAGAGCACCCCGGCAATAGCCAACGACATCCGGAAGCAGGGCGTCGACGAGGGCGCATATCCCCGCACCCCTGTGGCAGCCGCCCACGAACTGAATAAAATGTTCAAAGACACGGTCCGGCTGCTGCCGCGCATAACGGCGCCGGTGCGCGTGTTCCGCTCCACGGTGGACCACGTTGTTTCCGATACCAGCATCACGGCGCTGCGGCGCGGGCTTACCCACGCCCCGCTGCAGCTCACACTGCTCGACAACAGTTACCACGTGGCCACGCTGGACCACGATGCCGCTCAGATCTTCAGCGGCTCGGTGGACTTCGTCCGCTCCGTGGTGGCGGGCGGCCACCAGGAATCCGCCGACTCCGCGACAGCCAGCCAGAAGGGCGCGACCGATGAATAGGCCCGATTCGAATTCATCCGATCCGAGTGCCAACCAGGATGACGCCGTCTGGCTCGACCTGGTGGCCAGGCTCCAGGGCGGCGACAGCCCGGCTCCGGATGCGGACGCCGTCCCCGGCGACGGGGAATCCCCCGCCACCAAGTCTCCGCGCCATCACGGCGGTCCCCGGCACAGCACGGCTACCAGCGACGACGCCGCCGGCTCTGCACGGGCAGAACAGCCGGACGCCGGTTCCGGTCCGGAAAGCGCGTCAAAACGCTTCACCGACTTCGATCCGCTGGGTCTGGCGCCACGGGCGCCCCGGGAACTGTCAGCCGCCGAGCGGCAGCAGGCCGCCGAGCGGGAGAAAGCAACCGGGCAGGAGAAGGCCGCCCGGTCCGGGCAGCCTGCCGTTCCCCCCGGCGCCGGGGACCCGCGCGACTACAGTGTCGAGGACGACGACGGTGAGTTCGTGCCGGAGGAGCCGCCCAAGCTTTCGGCGACGGACCCGCTGACGATGCTCGCGTGGCTGGGCGCCGTCGGCGCTCCGGTTGCCCTGGTCCTGTCGGCGATGTTTTGGCGCTCCGCGCCGCTGCTGGCAATCCTCGGCATGGTTGCCGCGTTCATCGCGGCTGTGGTGTATCTGATCATGAAGCTGCCGCAGGAGAAGGACGAGAACGACGACGGTGCCCGGGTCTGACGCGTCCGTCAGCGGCGCGTACGGCTACTGGCCCGGGACAGGTCGGCAGCCCCGATCAGGCCGGCATACGGCCCTAGTGCAGCCAGCTCTATTTCTGCGGCCGGACGGAATCCGCGGCCGGTGAGGTTGCGGGCGAACGCCTTGCGCGCCGGAGCCACCAGCAGTTCCCCGGCCGCGCACAGACCGCCACCAATCACGAACTTCCCGGGATCGAGGGCGGCGGCAAGGTTCGCCAGCCCCAGACCGAGCCAGTTCCCGACGTCCTCCAGGAGTTCCCGGGAGGCGGCGTCGCCCGCAATGGCCAGTTCCGTCACCGTCGTTCCGGTGATGCGGTCGGCGCTTCCGTCCACGGCCTTGAGAAGTTCCTGCGCCACGGGCGAATTCGCCATCGCCAGTTCCCGAGCCTCCCGGCCGAGGGCGTTGCCTGAGGCGTACTGTTCCCAGCAGCCGCGGTTGCCGCACTCGCACCGGTGGCCGCCGGGCATGATGATCTGGTGGCCGAACTCCCCCGCCACACCAAACCTGCCGCGCTCGACGCGCCCGTCCATCACCATGGCTCCGCCGATGCCGGTGCCAAGGGTGATGCAGACCAGCCGGTCCTGCCCCTGCCCGGCACCGAAGCGCCACTCGGCCCAGGCCGCAGCGTCGGCGTCGTTAACCAGCATGACGGGGCGGCGCAGCAGGTGCTGCAGGTTCTCACGCAGCGGTTCGTTCCGCCAGGCGAGGTGCGGGCTGAACAGCACCGTGCCGCCATCGAGATCCATCCAGCCAGCGGCGCCAATGCCCACCGACCGGATCCGGGCACCGGCGCTCAATTCCTCAACCAGTTCCACGATGACCCGCTCCACCGCACGCGGATCGCTTCCCGGCGTGGACCGGCGCGCCTCGCGCAGGATGCGGCCCTCGGCGTCCACCACGCCGCCGGCAACCTTGGTGCCGCCGATGTCGATGCCGATGGCAAGCCCCCGGCGGCCCAGCCGCAGTTGCTGCCGGAACAGGCGGTGGCCAGCCAACTGGCCCCCGAACCCTGAGGCCGGGCGCCGTGACATTGAGTGCCGCGACTCCGCGCGCCGGGACGCCCATCCCCCGGGCCGGCCGCTCCGGATGGAGTCAAGGGGCGGTGCTGGCTGCTCGTTGGGCGGGGAGGGCTGCATAGTCCCCCATTCTAGGTGTCGCCGCAGAACGTCTTCGCAGGTAGGACACGTGAACGACACGTCCTGCACACTGGCGGCCCGCACCCCTTAGCCGTAAAGTTACCGATGGGTAACCACGATCTGCAGGCCCCCGCCATGGGACGTACTAAGGTTAGGACTACCCGCTGCGGCCAACGGATATCAAAGGAGCTAACGTGCGCGAATTCAGCGTTCCGCCCTTGGCGAACGTCCCTCTGGACAGCAATATCACGGACCTTGTACTGCGCCAGGCAGCGAAGGCATCCAACCCTGCCCTGTTTTCGCGCCTCGACTCTGCCGGCCAGTGGCAGGACATCCGGGCCAAGGAATTTGTGGCCGACGTGTCCGCCCTCGCCAAGGGGCTCATCGCCAGCGGCGTCAGTGCGGGCGACCGCGTGGGCATCATGTCGCGTACCCGCTACGAGTGGGCACTCATCGACTTCGCCATCTGGTTCGCAGGTGGCGTTTCCGTTCCCATCTACGAAACGTCATCGCCTTCCCAAGTCGCCTGGAACCTGGGCGACTCCGGCGCCGTCGCTGCAATCGGCGAATCGGACCACCACGAAAACATCATCCGGCAGGCCGCTGCCACCGAAGGTCTCACGGCACTGACCCACGTGTGGCAGCTGGAGGGGGACGGCCTCGACACCGTACGTGCGGCGGGCACCGCCATCAGCGACGACGAACTCGACGCCCGGCGGCGCTCCGCCGGGCTCCGCGACCTCGCCACCATCATCTACACGTCGGGCACCACGGGCCGGCCCAAAGGCTGCGAACTGACCCACGGAAACTTCGTGGAGCTGTCCGAGAACGCCCTGGCCACCTCGCTGAGCGGCGTGGTCAATGAGCAGTCCCGCACCATCATGTTCCTGCCGCTGGCGCATGTCTTCGCGCGCTTCATCTCGGTCCTGGCCGTGGCCGCCGGCGTCACCGTGGCGCACACCCCCGACATCAAGCACCTGCTGCCCGACCTGCAGAGCTACAAGCCGACGTTCATCCTTGCCGTTCCGCGCGTCTTCGAAAAGGTATACAACTCGGCCCTCACCAAGGCCGAGGACGGCGGCAAGGGCGCGATCTTCCACAAGGCCGCCGAGACCGCGATCGCCTACTCCCGTGCACGGCAGGGCGGCGGCGTCGGCCTGGGCCTGAAGATCAGGCACGCGATCTTCGACAAGCTCGTCTACGGCAAGCTCCGGGCCGCCATGGGCGGCGAGGTGGCTCATGCGGTGTCCGGCGGCGGCCCGCTGGGCGAGCGGCTGGGCCACTTTTTCCAAGGCATCGGCCTGCAGATCCTGGAAGGCTACGGCCTGACCGAGACCACGGCCCCCGTCAGCGTCAACACGCCGGAGCGCATCAAAATCGGCACCGTGGGCGCCCCGATTCCAGGCAACAGCGTTCGGATCGCCGACGACGGCGAGATCCTCGTCAAGGGCACCTGCGTCATGCGGGGGTACTACCAGCGCCCCGACCTCACGGACGAGTCGTTCGCTGACGGCTGGTTCCGCACCGGGGATATCGGCCAGCTCGACGAGGACGGCTACCTGCTGATCACCGGGCGGAAGAAGGAAATCATTGTCACCGCCGGCGGCAAGAATGTGGTTCCCGCACTGCTCGAGGACCAGATCCGGGCGGATGCCCTGGTGTCACAGGTACTCGTCGTTGGTGACAACCGTCCGTTCATCGGCGCCCTCGTGACTCTCGATGAGGAAGCCCTGCCGGGCTGGCTGCAACGCCACGGGCTGCCGGCGGACACGAAGCTGAGCGACGCCGCCGACCACGCCGAGATCAAGGCCGCCGTGCAGGAGCTCATCAACCAGGCCAACCAGTCGGTCTCGCAGGCGGAGGCCATCAAGTCCTTCCGGATCGTGCCGAGCGACTTCACCGAAGCCTCCGGCCACCTGACCCCGTCCATGAAGGTCAAGCGCGCGCAGGTCATGAAGGACTTCGAAGCGGTGATCGACGACATGTACAAGTCGCCGAAGCCCACCCGCGCCTAGGGCTGGAGTACTTGCCTCGTTAGGGAGTTTTGTCCACTTGTCGGGACTTCCGGGGCCTCCGGAGGCCAATAAGTGTACAAAAACTCCCGACGGCGGCGGGTCAGGCCTGCTGAAGCTCGTCCACCACCAGCGCGGCCAGCTCCACGGCGGCGGCGCGGGTTGCCGGCTTCAGCTGGCCCAGGCGGATCCGCGAGCCTTCCGCCAGGTGCCGGTCATGCGGAATCCGCACCACATTCTTTACCCGGGACAGGAAGTGCTGCTCAATTTCGTCGATGTTGACCAGGGTGCGGTTGCCGGCAGCCATGTTAATGACCACTGTTGCCTTGGCGACGAGATCCTGCCGGCCGTGGGCCTCAAGCCAGGACAGCGTTTCGGACGCCAGCCGGGCCTCATCCACGCTGCCGCCCGAGACGAGCACCACGGCATCGGCCTTCTCCAGCGTGCCCTTCATGACCGAGTGCACCATGCCGGTGCCTGAGTCGGTGAGCACGATCGAGTAGTACCGGCCCAGGATGTCGGTGACTGCACGGTAGTCGGAGTCGTCGAAGGCGTGCGCCACCATGGGATCTGTGTCCGAAGCCAGCACATCGAGGCGCGAGCCCTCCCTGGCCGTGTAGTTGGACAACTGAGCGAATGAGTCGACCGTGAACCTGTCCTTCACCAGCTGGCGGGCCGTGAAATCGGCCCTGCCCGGCGACCGGTCCGATAGGGTGCCCCGGTCCGGATTCGCATCCATCGCGATGATCCGGTCCTCACGCAGCTCCGCGAGCACCATGCCGAGCAGCGTGGTGACGGTGGTCTTGCCCACTCCGCCCTTGCGCGAGAGCACCGGCACGTACCGGGTCCGCTCCCCCAGCCGCATGGCGATGCGGTGCTCCATGGCCCGCTGGATACGGACCTGGTCCGAGTCGCCCAGGTTCACGTAGCCCAGGGTTGCCTGGTACAGCCAGCGGCGCCAGCCTGACACCGGGGCGGCTGCGGCTCTGGTCAGGAGACGGTCGGCGGTGAGCGCAGCAGCGGGCTCCGGCCCCTCGGGCCGCTCACGGCGCCCGGGAAGGTCCTTCGCTTCTTCACTGATATCACCCGGCTCGGTCGCCGGTTCGGCGGCAGTGGCTGCGCCCGATGCATCAGCCGGCTCTGTGCCCGCAGCGGCTGCGCCGGTTGCGCTAAGTTCGTCGATGTCGCTGACGGTAACACCGGGGCCGGCGGTCACAACGGGCATGGCCGATGTCACCGTCCCCTGTTGCACCACGCCGCCGACTGCGGAGAGCGATCCGGCGGAGGTGCGGTCCTGGCCGTCGGAAACGGTCACCACGCTGATGTCCCCTGCCGGAGCCACGTCACTGGTCACCGCTGCGTCCGCGGCGTCCGCCGGAGACACGCCGCCCGGACCGGCCCCAGCCTCCCCCGCAACGTCGACGACGCTGCCTTGGGAGATTGAAGGCCTCCGGTCGGGGCGCGGCCCGGGCTTGGGCGTATTGGTCTGCGTCATGGCTTCCGCTCTGTTTCGTACTGGCTGCCGGCTGGGTTCCGGCAACCAATGTGGTTCGGAAATGGCTGTGGGGGCGGCTCAGCGCCGTCCCCACAACCTTTTTTCTGTCTTCCACCCTACCTGCAGGGTGGCCGCAGGCCGCCCTGCAGGCTATTCAGCGGTCGTCTAGCCGCCGGTCATCTGCTCAACAGTCATCTATTCGACGACGATCAGCAGGTCACCGCCCTGAACCTGTTCCACAGCGGAAATGGCCAGCCGCGTCACCTTGCCGCCCACCGGCGTCGTGATGGATGCCTCCATCTTCATCGCCTCGATGGTGGCAACCGTGTCGCCCGCGTTGACGGTGTCACCCGCCTTGACGGTGACCGTCACGGCGCCAGCGAAGGGAGCCGCGACATGACCCGGCACGGACGCGTCAGCCTTCTCCGCCGTCTTCACATTGCTGACCACGGACTTGTCGCGCACCGAGACCGGGCGGGACTGACCGTTGAGCGTGCACATGACCGTGCGCATACCCTTCTCGTCCGGCTCCGACACAGCTTCCAGGGACGCGATGAGGCGCACACCCTTTTCGAGCTGCATCACGTGCTCTTCGCCGCGCTGCAGGCCGTACAGGTAGTCGCGGGTGTCCAGGACCGACACGTTGCCGTAGGTCTCGACGCTCTTGAGGTAGTCCTTCGTCGGCCCCGCGAAAAGGAGCCGGTTCAGGGTCTGCTGGCGGGTCTTCGAGTCGCCGCGGAGAGCCGCGCTGTCCTCGGCGCTCAGCTCGGCGTCGCGCACCTTGACGCTGCGGCCCTGAAGGGCCTTGGTGCGGAACGGCTCCGGCCAGCCTCCCGGGGGATCGCCCAGCTCACCGGACAGGAACCCGATGACGGAGTCGGGGATGTCATAGTTCTGCGGGTTCTCGTTGAAGTCGGCCGGGTCTGCGTTCAGCCCGACGAGGTGCAGGGCAAGGTCGCCCACCACCTTCGACGACGGGGTCACCTTGACCAGGTGGCCCAGGATCCGGTCCGCGGCGGTGTACATGTCCTCGATCGCCTCGAAGCGTTCGCCCAGGCCCAGCGCCATGGCCTGCTGGCGGAGGTTGGACAGCTGCCCGCCTGGGATTTCGTGCTGGTACACGCGGCCTGTCGGACCTGGAAGGCCCGACTCGAAGGGAGCATAAACCCTGCGCACGGCCTCCCAGTATGGCTCGAGGGAACAGACCGCGGCCAGGCTGAGCCCCGTGTCACGTTCCGTGTGGGCCAGGGCCGCAACCAGTGCCGACGCCGACGGCTGGCTCGTGGTGCCAGCCAGGGACGCCGAGGCCACATCGACGGCGTCGACGCCTGCGTCGGCTGCCGCAATCAGGGTGGCCAGCTGTCCACCGGCGGTGTCGTGGGTGTGCAGGTGGACCGGGAGGTCGAACCGTTCCCGCAGCGCCGAGACGAGCTTCGCGGCGGCTGCCGGACGCAGCAGGCCTGCCATGTCCTTGATGGCCAGGATGTGGGCACCGGCGTCGACAATCTTGTCCGCCAGGCCCAGGTAGTAATCCAGCGTGTAGAGCTTCTCTTCCGGATCCAGCATGTCGCCCGTGTAGCACAGTGCCACCTCGGCGACGGCGGTGCCGGTGGCCCGCACCGCGCGGATGGCCGGCGCCATCTGGCTGACGTCGTTCAGCGCGTCGAAGATGCGGAAGATGTCGATGCCGGTGGCGGCCGCCTCGTTAACGAAAGCCTCGGTCACTTCCTCGGGGTACGGGGTGTAGCCCACAGTGTTCCGGCCGCGGAGCAGCATCTGCAGGCAGATGTTCGGCAGGGTCTTGCGCAGCGCGGCCAGCCGGTCCCAGGGATCTTCGCCGAGGAACCGCAGCGCGACGTCGTAGGTGGCGCCGCCCCAGGCTTCAACGGACAGCAGTTCCGGCAGGAGGTTGGAGACCGCGGGTGCGGCAGCCACCAGGTCCCTCGTGCGGACGCGGGTGGCCAGCAGGGACTGGTGGGCGTCGCGGAAGGTGGTGTCGGTGACGGCGACGGCCTTCTGCTCGCGCAGCGCCTTGGCGAAGCCCTCCGGCCCGAGTTCCAGCAGCCGCTGGCGGGAGCCGGGGCGTGCCTCGGCTCCGGCGACGGCCGGGAGCTTGTCTGCCGGGTCGGTGCGGACCGGAAGTTCGCCGTTCGGCTTGTTCACGGTGACCTCGGCCAGCCAGGTCAGCAGCTTGGTGCCGCGGTCCGCGGATACGCGCGACTTCAGCAGTTCGGGCCGTTCGTCGATGAACGATGTGGCCACGTTGCCGGCGATGAAGTCGGCGTCGTCAAGGACGGCCTGCAGGAAGGAGATGTTGGTGGAGACACCACGGATACGGAATTCCGCCAGTGCCCGGCGCGCCCTGGCCACCGCGGCGGGGTAGTCCCGGCCGCGGCAGGTGAGCTTCACCAGCATGGAGTCGAAGTGCGGGCTGATTTCGGCGCCCGAGTAGACGGTGCCGCCGTCGAGCCTTACGCCGGCACCGCCGGCGGAGCGGTAACCGGTGATCTTTCCGACGTCGGGCCGGAAGCCGTTGGCCGGGTCCTCGGTGGTGATGCGGCTCTGCAGCGCGGCACCCTTGAGGAAGACGGTCTCCTGGGACAGACCCAGATCGGCCAGGGTCTCGCCGGCGGCGATACGCAACTGCGCCTGGACGAGGTCGACGTCGGTGACCTCCTCCGTGACGGTGTGCTCCACCTGGATGCGGGGGTTCATTTCGATGAAGACGTGCTGGCCGGCGCGTTCGCCGACGGTGTCCACCAGGAACTCAACCGTTCCGGCGTTGACGTAGTTCAGGGCCTTGGCGAACTTCACGGCGTCCCGATAGAGGGCCTGGCGGATGCCTTCGTCCAGGTTGGGGGCCGGGGCGATCTCGATGACCTTCTGGTGCCGCCTCTGGATGGAACAGTCACGCTCGAAGAGGTGCATGACGTTGCCCTCGGCGTCGGCCAGGATCTGGACCTCGATGTGGCGCGGGCGGAGCACGGCCTGCTCAAGGAACATGGTGGGGTCACCGAAGGCTGCGTCGGCCTCGCGCATGGCGGACTGCAGCGCCTCCGGCAGGGCCTCGCGGGTGTCGACGCGGCGCATGCCGCGCCCGCCGCCGCCGGCTACTGCCTTGGCGAAAATGGGGAAGCCGATCTCATCCGCAGCAGCGATCAGTTCGTCAAGGTCCTTCGACGGCGCGCTGGACTTCAGCACGGGGACGCCAGCCTTGCGGGCGGCCTCCAGGGCGGCCACCTTGTTGCCGGCGAGCTCCAGGACCTCCGCGGGCGGGCCCACGAAGGTGATGCCTGCCGCCTTCGCGGCACGCGCAAGGTCGGGGTTCTCGGAGAGGAAGCCGTAGCCCGGGTAGATGGCGTCCGCACCGGACTCCTTGGCAACCCGCACCACTTCGTCGACGTCCAGGTAGGCGCGGACCGGGTGGCCCTCTTCGCCGATCAGATACGCCTCATCGGCCTTCTGGCGGTGGATCGAGTTGCGGTCCTCGTTGGGGAACACGGCGACTGTCTTGGCGCCCAGTTCGTAGCCGGCGCGGAAAGCACGGATTGCGATTTCTCCGCGGTTGGCCACCAGAATCTTGGAAAACATACTTCTCCTGCATCATTGCGGGTGTATCGGGTGAGTGGTCACAGTGTGTAAGACGGGCCGGACGAAACACAAATCATTGTGTCTACCATCACAGAATTATCCGTCATGTCCGGGCCAAATTCACTGCCGGTCCATATTTACTGCCGCTAAACCACCACCATTCGCTTTCGGCGCACTGCCGCGGACGGACGACGCCAGGCGGGCAGGCCGGGAAGGCATGCCCGGATCCGCATAAGAAGGGATTCGGGCCGAGGTCAACATATGATGAATGGGGCGGCGGAAGCCTGCCCCGGTTCCGGCAGCACCGGAACGGAACGTACCCCAACACGGCAACCGGCGTTAGGTATTGGTCTCTCAAGTGCAAGTAGTCAGCATCAGCAGCCTCAAGGGCGGTGTCGGCAAGACATCCGTTACAACCGGACTGGCGTCTGCGGCACTGGCCGCAGGCATCCCAACCCTCGTAGTGGACCTCGATCCCCATGCCGACGCAACCACAGCCCTCGGCGTGCAGCCCAGCGACAAGCTGGACATCGGCAGGATGCTGAAGAATCCACGCAAGGCCAGACTTGCGGAGAACGTCGTGCCCAGCGGCTGGATCAGCCGGGCGGCCGTCAACGGTTCCGGCCCAGCGGTCCTCGACGTCGCCGTCGGATCCGCGTACACCGGAATTTACGACCGTCCGGACCTTGGCAAGCGCGATTTGCGCAGGCTGTCCGCGGTACTGGCCGGCGCGGACTCGTACGAGCTCGTCCTGGTGGACTGCCCGCCGTCCCTGAACGGGCTGACCCGCATGGCGTGGTCGGCAAGCAACAAGGTTGCCCTGGTGGCCGAGCCCGGGCTCTTCTCCGTGGCCGGCACCGAACGCACCATGCGGGCCATCCAGCTGTTCCGGCAGGAATTCGCGCCGAACCTGTCCCCCGCCGGCATCGTGGCCAACCGCGTTCGCTCCGGGTCCTCCGAGCACGCGTTCCGCCTTGCCGAGATGCAGACAATGTTCGGCGACCTCCTGCTGGCTCCGCACATCCCGGAGCAGGCCAACTGGCAGCAGATCCAGGGCGCGGCCCATTCCGTCCACCACTGGCCCGGCGACTCCGCCAAGACCGCGGCCGGGCTCTACGACACGCTGCTCGGAAATCTTCTGGCCACCAACAAGACCAGCCGCAGCCGAAGTGCCCGCTAAACCGCACGCCGGCTGAAACAGAAGCTCCCGCTCCAAACGCGGAAGGCCGCCTCCCCGACGGGAGGCGGCCTTCTGCGTAAATCTTATGGCTGGCGCCGCTAGCCGATCTTGCGGGTCGCGCGGCGCTTGCTGAGTTCGTCGTCCGGGAATGTCTGTTCGCCGGCATGCTCGCTGGGCAGCGAGGCGAGGCTTCCCTCGACTTCGCGCCACACACGGCCCACGGCGATGCCGAACACGCCCTGACCGCCCTGCACGAGATCGATGACCTCGTCCGCGGAAGTGCATTCGTAGACGCTGGCGCCATCGCTCATGAGGGTGATCTGGGCCAGGTCCTCGACACCGCGTTCACGCAGGTGCTCCACAGCGCTGCGGATCTGCTGCAGCGATACGCCGGTGTCCAGCAGCCGCTTGACCACCTTCAGGACCAGGATGTCACGGAAACCGTAGAGCCGCTGGGAGCCGGAGCCGGCCGCGCCGCGGACTGCAGGCTCCACGAGGCCGGTGCGGGCCCAGTAGTCGAGCTGCCGGTACGTGATGCCGGCGGCTTTACAAGCCGTGGGCCCGCGGTAGCCGGCGTCCTCATCCAGAACCGGGAGGTCCTCAGTGAAGAGAAGGCCCTGAGCACCGCTTGCGGGCACGGCAACGCCGGCCGTCGAGGGCTGCTTCAGCTCGCCTGCTTCGCCTTTCGGACTCACGTGGATCCTCCTTGTCATGAGCTCCCCTGGGGAAGTTGCCGCAACAGCTGCTACGCGCATGAAGTCCGGATGAAATTCACGCTTGTAATTCGGCCGCAGTAGCACTTTCCAGTGTGACTTGCGCCGCTGTCGTATGCAATGGGAACTTGGTACCTTCGACGTTAGGCCTGCCATGGCCCAAGGTCAAAGACGTTCGCATGATTAGTAGGGCGTGTCGAAAGTTTCAGCCTTAACTTTAACCTTAACGTTACCTTTAGCCGTCGAAATCCTCGGGCTCGACGTCGTCAAGGAACTCCCGGAACCTGCGCAGCTCGCGCTCTTCCTCCACGGTGGGGCCGGGCTCCGTGTCCTCCCCCTCGTCGTGCTCGGTGATGCGCACGCCGGCCTCGTCCATGACGGAGTCAGCGCACCAGATCCTGCATTTGGCGCGCAGCGCGATGGCCAGGGCGTCGGACGCCCTGGAGCTCACAGTGGCGCCGTTGTCGAACTGGAGCTGGCCGTAGAAGATGTTGTCCTCCACGGCCACGATGTTCACGCTGACCACGGAATGGCCAAGCGTCTCCACGACGTCCACAAGCAGGTCGTGCGTCATGGGCCGTGGCGGCACCACGCCCTGCTGTGCCAGCGCGATGGCGCTTGCCTCGGGAGTCCCGATCCAGATGGGAACGTGCCGTTCTCCGTGCATCTCGCGGAGCAGG
This sequence comes from Arthrobacter sp. ISL-65, assembly GCF_018613795.1. GTDB lineage: Bacteria > Actinomycetota > Actinomycetes > Actinomycetales > Micrococcaceae > Arthrobacter. The sequence goes on along the minus strand of NZ_JAGGPN010000039.1, from coordinate 44,258 downwards.
ACCAGGGGCTGGTTTGAAGGCAGTTCGATGCGGACGCCCACAATCTCGACTTCGATCATCAGATTTCCATCCGCGAGATACGGTCCTGGACAAGGGCCCGGTGCAGGGTAAGGCAGAGGTCGCTGATTTCCCTGGCGGCTTCCGCAGCGCGGGCCTGTGACGCAGCGTCCCTGCGCGAGGTCAGGGTGGCCACAGCGCGTTCCACAAGTCCGAACTCGCGCTCCGCGGCAGCCTGGAAGGGGCGGAGGTGCCGGGGCTCCAGGCCGTGGCTCTCCAGCTGGACGCAGGCGCGGGCCACTTGGAGGGCGTGCTCGTCGAATTTGCCGTCGGTGTGCCCAATGAGGCCGAAGCTGAGGAGGGACTGCAGAAGCGGCACGCTGGCCCCCGACTCCGCGCGAAGCTGCTCCTCGCTGAGCCTGCGCGACTTGTTCTGCAGTTCCGCGGCGAGCTCGTCCGAGACGATCCGCGGGGACACGGTAACCCCGGGCGGGAGGTTCTCGGGCCGCTCGCCCCGGTCGATGGCGTCAAGGTAGTCCTTGATGACCTTGAGAGGCAGATACTGGTCGCGCTGAAGCGACAGGACGAAGCGCAGCCGTTCGACGTCGCTGTCCGAGTACTGCCGGTAGCCCGCGGGTGTACGCCGGGGGTTGATGAGCCCTTTTTCCTCAAGGAACCTGATTTTTGACGCCGTCATGCTCGGAAAGTCGTCGCTCAACTGAGCGAGCACTTCCCCGATGTTCAGGACCAGTGGTCCCCGGCGCTCCGGTTGTGCCATTGCCACAGGCAGCCGCTCCGAATCAGACGCGTCCTGCTGCGCGGGCAGGGCTCAGGTAGAAGGTGAGGCGGAACTTGCCAATCTGGACTTCGTTTCCGGACCTCAGTTCCACGCTGTCCACGCGGTCATGGTTGACATAGGTGCCGTTCAGGCTTCCGGTGTCCACCACCTCGAAGCTCCGCGAAGTGCGCCGGAACTCGACGTGGCGGCGGGAGACCGTCACGTCGTCGAGGAAAATGTCAGCATCCGGGTGCCGCCCGGCTGTGGTGACATCGGAGTCAAGGAGGAAACGGGCACCCGAGTTCGGCCCGCTGTGGGCCACGAGCAGGGCGGAGCCGGAGGGCAGTGCCTCGACTGCAGAGCGTTCCTCCGGGGAGAGCTTGGGTACGATCGTCGGCTCGTCATGAACCGGGGTGAGGTTGATCGAGGTGGTTTCCGAAGCCCTGCCCGCACCTGTGCCGTAATCGCCGCTGGTGTGGTTCTGTTCGCCGCCAACCATGGATTCCTCCTCATTCGTTGCAGATGTCCCCCTGCAATCAACGCGTACCGTCCGGAACTGCCTGGCAACTCCGATATGCCGCCCGCCGTCCGGCCGCAGGACTCCATGGCTGGAGTCCGGTGGCCGGCAGCGGGACCGGTTAGCTTTAGCCTACCTGTTGTTCGTACTCGGATGCACTGAGCAGGGAATCCACTGCATCAGGTTCGGCCAGCTTGACTTCAATGAGCCAGCCATCCCCGTAGGGATCAGAGTTGATGAGCGCGGAGTCGCCGTCGAGTGCCTCGTTGCGGGCCACGATCTCGCCAGAGACAGGCGCATAAATATCGCTGACGCTCTTGGTGGACTCAACCTCGCCGACGACGTCGTTTGCCTTAACGGTGGTGCCAACTTCGGGCATCTGGGCGTAGACGACATCCCCGAGGGCGTCCTGGGCGAAGTCGGTGATCCCCACACGGACCACACCATCGGCATTCGGTGCGGACACCCATTCGTGTTCGGCGGTGTAGGACAGATCAGAGGGAATGTTGCTCATCAGGGGCCTTTCATCGGGTCAATCACCAATGTCAACGGAGGCGTAGGGAACAGCCACCGGTTGAAAGTATATGCACAACTCCCTGGCCGCCGGATGAGCCATTAGGCCCGCGGGAACCGCCCAATCCGGCATCCCGTGTGGCAAAGTGGTGCCATGCCGGAACTACCCGAGGTGGCCGCACTGAGCTCGTTCCTCGACACACGGCTGCGAGGCGCGGTGCTGGAGAAGCTGCAGATTCTGTCCGTCGCGGTCCTCAAGACGGCGGACCCGCCCTACACAGCGCTGGCGGGCCGAGTTATCACCGGAGTGGAACGGTTCGGGAAGTTCGTCAGCATTGACGCGGACGGCCTGTATTTCGTCTTCCATCTCGCCAGGGCGGGCTGGGTCCGTTACACCGAAAAGCCCTCGCCCGATCCGCTCCGGCCCGGCAAGGGTCCCATCGCGGCCCGGCTGCACCTTGCCGGCGGCGACGGCGGGAAGTTGGGCATCGACCTGACCGAGGCCGGCACCAAGAAGGGCCTGGCAATCTACGTGGTGTCAAAGCCCGGCGACGTTCCCGGCATCGCAGACCTCGGGCCGGATCCGCTGGCCCCGGCCTTCAGCCGGGAGATGTTCGCCGAGATCCTCGCCGGGCACGCGCACCAGATCAAGGGCGTGCTGCGGAGCCAGAGTGTCATTGCCGGAATCGGAAACGCGTACAGCGACGAAATCCTGCATGCAGCGAGAGTTTCCCCGTTCGCCATGGCCAATTCCCTGGAGCCGGCGAAGGTCGAAATCCTGTTCGACGCCATCCACACCGTCCTGGGAGCCGCAGTGGCCCAGGCCCAGGGGAAGGCGCCCGCGGACCTCAAGGATGCTAAACGGAGCGGCATGAATGTGCATGGCCGCGCCGGCCAGCCCTGCCCGGTATGCGGGGACACGGTCCGGGAGGTCTCCTTCGCGGATACTGCACTGCAGTATTGCCCAACCTGTCAGACCAACGGCAAGGTCCTGGCCGACCGCAGAACGTCCCGCTTCCTCAAGTAGCACGTGCTGTTCCAAAAAAGAGCGCAGCATTCCGGGCAACAGAAAACCCCGCCAACCCTGTTGGGTTGGCGGGGTTTTTTTGCGGTCGGGCTGACAGGATTTGAACCTGCGACCCCTTGACCCCCAGTCAAGTGCGCTACCAAGCTGCGCTACAGCCCGTCAGTTCCGCCGTTCTCCGCCAGATGAATCTTCCGAAGAATTTCACCTAAGCAGTCCGGCCGAACCACCTAGAAGAGCTTACACGATTCCGGCGGCTGCCAGTGACACTTTCCGGTATTCGCCGCCCGGTGTGTCGTAATTAACGCTTCTTGCCGCGCTTTTCCCGCACACGCATGTTGACTTCGATGGGCGTTCCCTCGAAGCCAAAGGTTTCCCGCAGGCGGCGGGTGATGAACCGGCGGTAGCCCGGGTCCAGGAATCCCGTGGTGAACAGGACGAACTTCGGCGGCCGGCTGGAGGCCTGCGTGCCGAAAAGGATGCGGGGCTGCTTGCCGCCGCGGACCGGGTGCGGGTGCGCCGCCACCAGCTCGCCCAGGAAGGCGTTGAGCCGTCCGGTCGGAATGCGCCTGTCCCAGTTTTCCAGCGCCAGCTCCAGGGCCGGCACCAGGCGGTCCTTGTGCCAGCCCGTCTTGGCGGAGATGTTGACGCGCGGCGCCCACTCCACGTGCGCCAGGTCCTGCTCGATCTCGCGTTCCAGGTAACGGCGCCGTTCGTCGTCCAGAAGATCCCACTTGTTGAAAGCGAGCACCAGGGCACGCCCCGACTCAATGGCCAGCTGCAGGATGCGGACGTCCTGCTCGCTGAGCACCTCATCAACAGCCAGAAGAACGACGGCGACCTCCGCCTTTTCCAGCGCACTCTGGGTCCGGAGCGAGGCGTAGAAATCGGCGCCCTGCGCCATGTGCTGGCGCCGGCGGATGCCGGCGGTATCCACGAAACGCCAGGTTTGGCCGCCGAGCTCGATGAATTCATCAACGGGGTCGCGCGTGGTGCCGGCAGTGTTGTCCACCACCACACGCTCGGAGCCGGCCAGCTTGTTCAGGAGGGAGGACTTGCCGACGTTGGGGCGTCCGATCAGGGCGATCCGGCGCGGGCCGCCGGAGCGTTCGACGCCCTCAACGGTGGAGAACTCCGGCAGGGTGTCCATGACGTGGTCCAGCAGGTCGGCGACGCCACGGCCGTGCAGCGCGGAAACGGGGTACGGCTCGCCGAAGCCCAGGCCCCACAGGACTGCGGAGTCGGCTTCCTGCACAAAGTCGTCCACCTTGTTGGCCACGAGGATGACAGGCTTCTTGCTCCGCCGGAGCATCTTCACGACGGCCTCGTCGGTGGCGGTTGCGCCCACTGCCGAGTCGACGACGAACAGCACTGCGTCAGCCAGCTCCACTGCCATTTCGGCCTGCTCCGCCACCCGGGCATGGATGCCGCGGGCATCGTGTTCCCAGCCGCCGGTGTCAACCAGCGTGAAGTTCCGCCCGTTCCAGTTCGCCGAGTACATCACGCGGTCGCGCGTCACGCCCGGGGTGTCCTCCACGACCGCCTCGCGGCGGCCCAGGATGCGGTTGACGAGGGTGGACTTGCCAACGTTCGGGCGGCCGATGATGGCGAGCACGGGGTCCAGCTTGAGCGGGCCCTCAAGCTCATCCTCGTCGTGCAGGCCGCTGAGGAGTGCGGCGTCTTCCTCGTCGAGTTCGTAATCGTCCAGTCCGGCGCGGAGGGAGGCGGCGCGAAGCTCCGCCTCGTCGTCGTCCATGGCCGCCAGATGTTCAGCCACCTGGTCTGTGCCCGTGGGCGTGTATTCGTCTTCGCCGGCGCCGGAGTGGCCGGAAGTTTGAGTCGTATCGCTCATTGCGCTTTCCTTAGTGGTGGTCTGCCGGCGGTCCGGCTACTGCGGTGGAACGTTGGTGCGGATGATCCGCGGAGGGCAATGACATCCCGCTGTGCCGGACAGTGTTCCGGACGTGCGCGGCCAGAGTGTCCCGGATTTCCGTGGCCGCCCTGTCCATTGAAGCACGCCCGGTTTCATCCGGATTCCGGTCGAACGCGAGAGGCTTGCCAAAGCTGACGTGCAGCCTGCGGCCCGGTTTCGGGATGCTGTCCAGGTGCTCGCCGCCCTGCCGTGTGCCCAGGATGGCCACCGGCACCACGACGGCATCCGAATTCAGGGCGAGCCAAGCCACCCCGTTGCTGATGCCCGTTGCCGTGCCGCTCCCCCGGGTCCCTTCGGGCAGGATGCCGATGCAGCGGCCGGCGTCGAGCACGTCCTTGCTGAGCTGCAGGACCGAGCGGTCCCCCGCCCGGTCAACCGGAAGCTGGCCCGAGGCCCTCAGCACGCGGCCGAGGAAGCCCTTGAACATCTCCTTCTTAACGAGGATGTGCATGGGCCGGGGCGAGGCGCCGAACATGACGGGTCCGTCGAGGAAACTGACGTGGTTGCCTGCGAAAATCACCGGTCCCGCGGCCGGAACGTTGGTGTGCCCGGTGACGGATGTGCGGTAGACAGCGTTGTTCAGGAACCGGCCGACGGGCCGGCTCCACGCCATGGTCCAGGCGCCGGGAACGACAGTCCCCGGCAGCCCGGTCCGGGGCTTCCTGGCGGAATCACTCATGGTTGATGACCTTTGTGACGATGCGCAGCGCGGCAACCACGGTTTCCTCGAAATCCAGTTCGGACGAATCCAGCGTCACCACGCCGTCCGCCGCCTGGGTGAAGTTCACCACGGTGGAGTCCTTCGCGTCCCGCTGGGTCACCTGGGCGGCCAGTTGCTCAGCGCTTTGGGTCCCGCCGAGCTGGATCCCGCGGCGGCGAAGCCGGGCTTCCTCGCTGGCGGTCAGGAGCATGCGCACCTGTGCACCGGGCACGACGACAGTGGTGATGTCCCGGCCCTCCACCACCATGCGGCGGTTGTGCTTTTCGATCAGGGCGCGCTGGCGGCGGATGAGTTCGGTCCGGGCACCGAGCGTGGTGGCGACGGCGCTGACGGCCGAGGAGATGCCCGGTTCCCTGATGGCGTCGGTGACGTCGGCGCCGTCGACCCGCACAAACTCGGTGAGTGGGCTGGTGCTGATGTCCAGCGGCAGTTCTTCGGCTGCCAGTTCGACGGCGGCGGCATCGGCAAGGTCCGTTCCGCGGTCCAGGCAGTACCAGGTGAGGGCCCGGTACATGGCGCCGGTGTCCAGGTAGGCGAGGTTGAGGCGGCGTGCCACTTCCTTGCTGACGCTGGACTTCCCCGAGCCTGATGGCCCGTCGATGGCCACAACCAGCGGTCGGCCCAGCCGGAGGGCAGGCAAAGTGTCGATCAGTTCCTGTGTCATTACTGAAGTACCCGCCATCCACGGTCGCTAAGTGCTTCTACAAGTAGGTCATGCGCGCTCGGCAGCACCGAGATCTCCACCATGCCCACGTTCTGTCCGGAGGAGTGGTCCAGCCGCAGGTCTTCGAGGTTGACGCCGATCTCACCGATCTCGGTCAGGAGCCTGGCGATCTGGCCGGGCCGGTCATCGACAAGCACTGTGAGCCAGGAATAGGCCTGCGGAGGTCCGCCGTGTTTACCCGGAATCCTGGCCTGCCCGGCATTGCCTTCGCTCATCAGCTGGGCCAGGTCAAGACGGGCCCCGGCGGCCGCGGGGTCTTCCAGTGTCCCGATCAGCCGGTTGAGGTCTTCGCGCACACCGTAAAGGATGTCCACCACCTTTCGGGCATTCGCCCCCAGGATCTGGACCCACAGCGTGGGGTCGCTGGCTGCGATGCGGGTGGTGTCGCGGAGCCCGTTCCCGGCGAGGGAAAGGGCATGCATCGGAGTGTCCTGCAGCCGGCTGGCCAGCAGCGAGGACATCACCTGCGGCAGGTGGGAGACCAGGGCCACGGCCCCGTCATGTTCCTCGGCCGTGAACTGCGAAACGAGGCCACCCAGGTCGGTGGCCAGCGCCCGCGCAGCCTGGACCGCCCCGGCCGAGGATTCCTCGGTCGGGCACATGACCCACGGCATGGAGGTGAAAAGCTCGCCCCGGGCGGCGACGGGCCCGGACTTTTCGCGTCCTGCCATGGGATGGGTGCCCACGTAGCGGCTCAGGTCCGCGCCGCGGCTCCGCAGGTCATGCAGGATCGCTGCCTTGACGCTGGCGATGTCGACGACGGTGGCGTCCGGGAAGTCTGCCAGCGCGCGTTCCACAACGTCCGCGGTCACGTCCGGCGGCGACGCGACGACAACGAGTTCAGGACGTTCGTCACGCATGGCAGCCAACGGGAGGCCGGCGCCGATGTCGACGGCGACTGCCTGGTTGGTCGGCGACGGATCGGACAGGTACACGGCAACGCCGCGGCCGCGCAGGCCGAGGCCGATGCTGGTGCCGAGCAGGCCCGTGCCAATAACGACGATCGGGCCGTTCAGGTGTCCCCGGCCGTGCGTACGGAATGCCGACATCCCTTACAGCCCCACGGATGCCAGCAGGTGGCCGACTTCCTGCTTGCCGAGGTTGCGGATGCTTCCCTGGCGCTGGTCGCCCAGGCCGATGGGGCCGACCTTGACGCGCACCAAGCGCAATACCGGGAAACCGACGGCGTCGAACAGGCGCCGGACAATGCGGTTCTTGCCGGAGTGCAGCACCACTTCGATCAGGACATGGCCCGGGGTCGAGTCGACCAGGCGGAAGGAGTCGACCGACGCGAAGCCGTCCTCGAGTTCGATGCCGTCCTTGAGCTGTGCGCCGATGCCCTGCGGGAAGGGCCCGCGGACCTGGACCAGGTACGTCTTGGGAACCTCGTAGGACGGGTGCGTCAGGCGGTTGGCCAGCTCGCCGTCGTTGGTCAGCAGCAGCAGGCCCTCGGTGGCGACGTCCAGGCGGCCGACGTGGAAGAGTCGCTCGCCATGGGTGTTGCGGACGAAATCGCTGATGCAGGGACGCCCGTCCGGGTCCTCCATGGTGGACACGACGCCCTTGGGCTTGTTGAAGACCATGTACACGAGCGACTCATCCAGCTGGATGCGGAGGCCGTCCACGTGAATAACGGATGTCTTGGGATCGACGCGCACACCGAGTTCGGTGACTACCTGGCCGTCGACCTCCACGCGGCCTTCGGCAATCATCTCTTCGCAGACGCGCCGCGAAGCCACTCCGGCCTGGGCCATGACCTTCTGCAGGCGGACGCCGTCGGCGTCGTGCAGTTCGGACTGCGGCACGGGGCCACTGGGGCCGCGCTTGCGCGAAGGCTTGCGGACGGCGCCGAGGCTCTGGCCGAACCGTTCGCCGCCGAACGCGCGCGTACCGAAGGTCTTGGCCGCAGCGGAACGCGGCTTGGGCTTGAGCGCGCCAGGAGTGCCGGGCGTCTTTCCGGCCCCGGGCTTGCGTGCTCCGGGCTTCCGGGCTGCCGGCTTGGCGCCGGACTTCCAGTCGCCTGCGGCAGGCCGGCCCGTCTGAGCGGCGGGCGATTCGTCGGGATCGACAAAACGCTCTTCCCGCGGCTTGGGTGCCTTGTACGGGCGGTCGCCGCCCTTGGAGAAGTCCCGCTGGCCGGCGCCGAATCCGCCGCCCCGCGGGCTGGGGGCACCGCGACCTGCGCTGCCCGCTGAATTGCGTTCCGGACCTTTACGTCCTGAACTGTTACGTGGTGAACCCTGGCGTCCCGCCTGTGTCATGACCCGTCCTCTGTGATTTTGACCGGCAAAGGTTGTCCAAAGACAACACTAGCCAGCCGTGCAGATTAAATCTGCCCTGGTAAAAACTGCTTCGCAGGCGTGCCGCCTACATTCTTCCGGCGTCGTAGAACTCTTCAATTCCTTCAAGCCCCGGAAGGTGCGGTGAAAGCTGAGGCAACTCAGCCACCGAGCCGATTCCCATGCGTTCAAGGAAATACGACGTCGTGCGGTACAGGACAGCGCCCGATTCCGGATCTGTTCCGCCATCCTCGATCAAGCCGCGCTGGGTCAGCGTCCGCACAACAGAGTCAACGTTGACTCCACGAATTGCAGACACCCTTGCCCTGGATACCGGTTGCCGGTAGGCGATGACGGCAAGTGTCTCGAGCGCCGCCTGGGTCAGCCTGGCTGTCTGCCCCTCCAGGACGAAAGTACCGACGACGTCGGCGAATTCAGCCCGCGAGTAGATGCGCCAGCCGCCGGCGACATTCCGCAATTCAAAACCCCGGGGGCTGGAAGGGACTTCATGCTCAGGTCCATTACTGCCAGTTTCCATATCCGGGGCTTTAACAGTATAGCCGTCATAGTCGCGCTGCAGATCCAGCAGCAGCGCCTCGACGGCAGCCACCGTCAGGTTCAGTCCTGCGGCAAGGTCGGTGGCAGAGGTGGGCTCGTCCAGCACCATCAGCACCGCCTCAAGCGCGGCGCGTTCCCGGCCCGCAACTGGATCCGTCATTGCTGCTCCTCGTATTCCTCGCTCAGGTGCTCCCCGGTCCATCCGGTGCCCGCCGCGGTCCAGCGCACAGTCAGGTCTCCCAGCGGCGCCACCTGGTCGAAGGCCACCACCTGGTCCCTGAACAGCTCCAGCAGAGCCAGGAAGCGTGCCACCACAACCAGCGTGGATTCGGCGTCGGCTATCAGTGCGCGGAATGTCAGGGGCCGGCCGTCCTGCAGCCGCAGGCCGATCAGCTCAGCCTGTTCGCGGACGCTCACCGTGCTGCCGTGCAGGTGGGCCACTCCGACCTCCGTCGGGGCCGGGGCCTTTGGCTTGAGCGCTGCCTCGGCCAGTGCCGCGAACTGTGCGGGGCTGTGCTTCCAGACGAGTTCCGGCAGCATCGCTGCGAAGTGTTCCTCGAGGGCCACCTGCCGCGGATAGCGCCGGGACTCCAGTTCCAACGTGGCGTCCATCAGCGCGGCAACCTTTTTGAAGGCCTTGTACTGCAGCAGCCGGGCAAAGAGCAGGTCACGTGCCTCGAGAAGGGCGATGTCGTCGTCGTCCTCCACTTCACCAGCGGGCAGCAGGCGCGCTGCCTTCAGGTCCAGAAGCGTGGCCGCGATGACGAGGAACTCACTGGCCTCATCAAGGGCCCACTCCTCCCCCAGCTCCTGGAGGTTCCGGATGTACCGGATGAACTCGTCGGTCACCGTGGCAAGAGCCACCTCGGTGATGTCCAGCTGGTGTTTGGAGATCAGCCCCAGCAGGAGGTCGAAGGGGCCGCTGAAGTTGGCCAGGCGTACTTCGAAGCCGGACCGCCTGGCCTCGGCGGGGGGCGTTGCCGGCTCTGCGGTCATCCCGGCTAGGGCGCGCCGCCGCGCGAAATCAGTTCCTTGGCGAGGCGGCGGTAGGCGTCGGCACCCACATGGTTTCCGGCGTAGCTCGTGATGGGTTCGGCGGCCACGGTGGCGTCGGCGAACTTGATGGAACGCTTGATGACGGTTTCGAAGACCTTGTCCCCGAAGGCTTCCACCAGGCGGCTGATGACTTCCCGGCTGTGCAGCGTGCGGGCGTCGTACATCGTGGCCAGCACGCCGTCCACCTGCAGCCGCGGGTTGAGCCGGTCCTGGACCTTGTCGATGGTTTCGACCAGCAGGGCCACCGCGCGCAGGGCGAAGAATTCGCAGATCAGCGGAATGATCACGCCGTGGGCCGCGGTCAGGGCGTTGACGGTGAGCAGGCCGAGGGAAGGCTGGCAGTCGATGAGCACGACGTCATAATCGTCCTCGACCTTCTTCAGGGCCCGGTCGAGGACCTGTTCGCGGGCGACCTCGTTGACCAGCTGCACTTCCGCTGCGGAGAGGTCGATGTTGGCGGGCAGCAGGTCCACGTTTTCCACCCCGGTCTGGTGGATGGCGTCCCGGATGTCCACCTTGCGGTCCATCAGGACGTTGTAAACGGTCAGGTCCAGTTCGTGAGGGTTGATCCCGAGCCCGGCGGAGAGGGCGCCCTGCGGGTCGAAATCCACCAGGAGCACGCGGCGGCCGTATTCGGCGAGCGCTGCGGCGAGGTTAATGGTGGAGGTGGTCTTCCCCACCCCGCCTTTCTGGTTGACCATGGCTATGACGCGGGCCGGTCCATGGGAGGACAGCGGCGCGGGCTCCGGAAATTCGCGGTGGGGGCGGCCTGTGGGACCCATGACGGCGTCTTCCAGGTCGAGTTCCGTGCCTTCCAGAGTTGCTGAACCCTGTTCGCTGCTCACGTATCAATCCACACTTTCGATGACGGTGATTTTTCTGCCGCTGTCTGCCAGCGCCCCTGCTTCTTCCACCCCAAGGCTACAGCGCCCGACACGGCATTCCGTGGACCTTGACTTTTGGTGGCGTTTGAGCCTTTACCTTGTACCTGAGGTCGAAGGTTACTGCGCCGGCAGCAATGAAACCGCCCGCACAGCGGGGCCTGTGCGGGCGGTTTCACTTTGGCTGTACTGGCGCCGGGCCTTAGGCCTTGGCAGGTACGGCTTTCTCGGGGATTTCGGCCAGGCCGTGGTGGTGGGCGACCATGGTCTGCTCGTCGAAGGGCTCTTCGCCGGACAGGACACGCTCCACCTGGCCGCCGTCGATCTCCTTGACCCAGGTGCCGATCAGGACGGTGGCTACCGCGTTGCCGGTGAAGTTGGTCAGGGCGCGGGCCTCTGACATAAAGCGGTCGATGCCTACGATCATGCCCACGCCGCCAAGCAGCTGGGGTGCGTGGGCCTGGAGGCCGGCCGCAAGGGTGGCCAGGCCGGCACCGGTGACACCGGCGGCGCCCTTGGAGGCGATGATCATGAAGATCAGCAGGGAAATCTGGGCGCCCAGGTCCAGCGGGGTGCCCATGGCGTTGGCCACGAACAGCGACGCCATGGTCAGGTAGATGGCTGTTCCGTCGAGGTTGAAGGAGTAGCCGGTGGGAACCGTGACGCCGACAACCGGCTTGGAGACACCCAGGTGTTCCAGCTTGGCGATGAGGCGGGGCAGTGCGGCTTCGGAAGATGAGGTGGAGAAGATCAGCAGGTATTCCCGGGCCAGGTACTTCATGAGCCTAAAGATGTTGACGCCTGCCACGACCTGCAGCAGTCCGCCCAGGATCACGACGATGAACAGTGCACAGGTGATGTAGAAGGCGATCATGAGGGTGAACATGCTCACGATTGCCTGGAAGCCCGTGGCACCGACGACGGCGGCGATCGCACCGAAGGCGCCGACCGGGGCAAGCCACATGATCATGATCAGGATGCGGAAGACCAGAGCCTGGCCATGTCCGATCGCTTTGAGGATGGGAGCGCCCTGGGGGCCCATCCTCTGCAGGGCGAAGCCGACCAGGATGGCAGCGAGGAGGGTGGGGAGCACCGGAATGTCGCCGGGAATGATGCCAAGCAGGAAGTCGACGGTGCTGTCAGTAGCCGCCTTCTTGTTGGGGTCGTATGGCGTCAGATTAAGCCCTTCGCCGGGGTGGATGAGGTTACCCACCACCAGGCCGATGGCCAGTGCGAACGTGGACATAATGACGAAGTAGCCCAGGGCCAGTCCGCCGACTTTACCAACGGTGGCAGCCTTGGCGATTGAACCGATACCCAGCACGATCGTGCAGAAAATGATGGGGGCGATCATCATCTTGATCAGCTTGATGAAACCGTCACCCAGCGGTTTCAGTGACTTGCCGACCTCCGGGAACAGCAGCCCTACCAGAGCGCCCAGAATAACGGCCGCGATGACGGCCATGTAAAGGTAGTGGGATTTGTCCAGCCCTTTGCGCCCGGCTTTGGCCGGTGCAGCCGACTCTCCTCGTTGAGAAGCCATGATGTGTCTCCTTATGGATAATCTGGAAGACGCTACGGCACAGCCTCTGGGCTCTTCGCGTCGGTCCTTTGTGATTTCCATCATTCGCCACGGAGTGACTTGGCTCACCGTTGCGTTCATATTGGTCATGGGAGGTGTTGATGATCCACCGCTGGAGCATCGCGAGGCGGCTGTTCGTGGCGAACCTGCTGTTCATGCTGGCTCTCACGGCCATCGTCGGGACGGCAGTCTTTGTGGACGCCAGGGACCATGCCTACGAAGAGGCCGGCCGCCGTATGGGGGTCCTGGCAACGTCCATCGCCGATAACCCCCTGGTTCTGCAGGCCGCCGGCGCCGGGAACCCCTCGGCGCAGCTGCAGCCATACGCGCTGAGGGTCATGGCCGACTCCGGAGCCGATTTCATCACCATCATGGCGCCGGACCGGACGAGGTGGACGCACCCGCTGGACGAGGAGCTTGGCCGTCCCTACATCGGTTCAATCGAGGAGGCCCTCAAGGGCCGTGTGTTCACGGAGATCACTGCAGGCACGCTCGGGCCGTCCGTGCGGACGATCGCCCCGGTCAAGGATGCCCGGGGTACGGTTCGTGCGCTCGTGGCGGCCGGTGTGACCGTTAATACGGTGGACGTGGCGGTCTCCGGCAGGCTGCCGGCACTGCTGGCCGTATCCGGCTTCCTGCTTGCGGGCGGATCGCTCGCGTCGTGGTTTCTTGGCCGCTACCTGCGGCGGGTGACGAGGGGGTGGGGTCCCGAGCAGCTGGCCCAGCTCTTTGCCTACTACGAATCAGTGCTCCACTCGGTCAGGGAAGGCGTTGTACTGATTGACCCGGCCGGAAGGGTGGTCATCTACAACGACCAGGCGGCCGAACTGCTGGGACTGGAACCGCGGGAAGCGGAGGACGACCACGCGGACACGCCGCTGCTCGCCGACCTGCCCCTCGCCCCCAGCCTGAAGGAACTCTTTGAGTCGGGGCGCACGGCCCACGACGAAATCCACCTCACCCGTGACGGTGTCCTGGTGGTTAACCAGCGGCCGGCAGTGGGGCCAGGATCCTCCGCCGGACGGCAGCGGGGCCCGCTGTTCGGCACCGTTGCCACCATCCGCGACCGCACGGAAATCGAATCCCTGGGCACCGAGCTTGAGAGCATGCGGACACTTTCCGATGCCCTCCGTGCGCAGACCCACGAGCACGCAAACCGCCTGCATACCATGGTCTCCCTGCTGGAGCTGGGCCGGACTGATGAGGCCCTCGACTTTGCTACGAAGGACCTCGAGCTAAGCCAGCAACTGACGGACGACATGGTCAATACAGTCCAGGAGCCGGTGCTTAGCGCACTGGTCATGGGCAAGGCAGCCGAGGCCCACGAGCGCGGCGTCGAGCTGGTGGTCGAGGCGTCCGGGCCGGCCCTCAGCGGAGAGTTGGCCGTACAGGACCTGGTCACCGTCCTAGGCAATCTGCTGGACAATGCCATCGACGCTGCCGGCGACGCCCCCGCACCAAGGCGGGTGGAGCTGCTGGTGGACACAGCGGGCGGCGGCCTGGACATCACAGTGCAGGATTCCGGCAAAGGCATTGACCCAACAGCTGTGGACGACGTGTTCCGCTACGGTTTCAGCACCAAGACGGCCGGGCCCTTCGGGCGGGGCCTCGGCCTTGCACTGGTGAAACAGGCCGTCCAGCGCCTGGCCGGTACCATGAGCATCAGCAACTCGAGCACCGGCGGGGCACGCTTCCACATCGCGCTTCCGGCCACGATCGCTTCGGACACATTGCTCCCAGACACATTGGTCCCAGACACTTTTCCACCCAGCACCCCGCCGTCAAACACATTCCCGTCAAGCACGGCCGCATCGAGCCCCCCGGAGGAGCACGCGTGACAGACATCCGAGTCCTCGTCGTCGAGGACGAGCCCGTAGCGGCTGCGGCACACGCCGCGTACGTGGGCAGGGTGGACGGCTTCACGCTGGCCGGAACGGCCCCGGACGGACAGTCGGCGCTCCGGATGCTCACCGAATTCTCCGCCGCTGGCAGCCCGGTGGAGCTGGTGCTGCTGGACATGAACCTGCCGGACCTGCATGGCCTCGACATCGCCCGGCGGATGCGCTCCGCCGGGCACTTCGCCGACATCATCGCGATCACAGCCGTTCGGGAACTGGCCATTGTCCGCAGCGCCGTCTCCATCGGCGTCGTGCAGTACCTCATCAAGCCGTTCACCTACGCAACGTTCGCGGACAAGCTGGAGAGTTACCGGCAGTTCCGTGAGCAGCTGGCAGGACCGGCGGCGGGACGGGCGAAGGCAGCCGCATCGCAGAGCGACGTGGACCAGGCCTTCGCCAGCCTGCGGGCGCCGTCCGAGCTGCCGCTGCCGAAGGGCCTGGCCCCTTCAACGCTCGACGCCGTCCGCGACTTCATGAAGGAACAGCCCGGGGCCGTCTCGGCCACCGAAGTCATGACGGCCTTGGGGATGTCGAGGGTCACCGCGCGGCGCTACCTCGAGTACCTTGCCGACGCCGGAACGGTCTCGCGCACGGCACGGTACGGGGCTCCGGGCCGCCCTGAGAACGAGTACCGCTGGTCCCGCGCCTGATCACTGACGGGCAGGGTGGGTTTTGCAGCCCTTCGGCAATCCGACGCTTACGCACCCGAGTAAAGAACAGGCACCGGAACCGAGATCCGTCCTCAGGCGGCCGCGGGTGAGGACCAGTAAGGCCAGGGATCCAAAGGCAGCGGTGGATCCAGGTCGTCGGGTCTGTCCGGCGGCTCCAGCCAGTCTTGCGGCTCCGGCCAATCCTGCGGGTCCGACCAATCCTGGCCGGGTGCTGGTTCGGGCCAGTTCTGGCCGGGTGGCCGTTCTTGCCAGTCCGGCGGTTCCGGCCAGTCCGCGACGTGTGGTGGTTCCGGCCAGCTGGGTGGTTGCCAGTCCTGGTATTCGGCCGGGTAGGACCTTCCCGAGGGTGAGACCCAGCCCGGTGGGGCGTCCCGGGTGGCACCGACCGGTCTCCACGCTGTGGTGTGTTTCAGGCGGTGGTGTTTCGGGCAGGGCTGGCCAAGATTGGCGACGCCGGTCCCGCCGCCGTCGGACCAGACCAGGATGTGATCGGCGTCGTTGTCCAGGGAGTGGTTGTTGCAGCTCGGGAACGTGCACCGCGCGTCACGGAGCCGCAGCCACTGGCGCATCGGCTTCGTCAGCCGGTAGCTGGTCCGTCCGATTTCCAGAGGTGCACCGTCCCGCGGGTCGGTCAACACCCGCAGGAACGACGTCCCGCCGCCGGCGACGAGCCGGCGGGCCATGGACGGTGGAATCGGCCCGTGACCATCCAGCGTGGCCGGTTCCTCGGTCAGACCGAGCAGCGAAAACACCGGAACGGTGACCAGGACTTGCGCCGCCGGGGACGGCACACCACCGGCTGGCACCTCACCGGCCGGGACGGAGCCTGCGGGGACCGCGGCTGCGGGCAGGGACCCTACGGCCGGGCCCTCAGCCGCGCTGTCGACCCCGGAGCCCGCCGTGAGCAGCCATGTGGCGGCGGCATCGACCCGCAACTGGGTCAGGGTCCGCGATTCTGTCGGGCCCTGCATGGCGCGGGCGGCGGTGGTGCGGTCCCAGATCCCGGCAACCTGATCCGCCGGCAGGTAGGCGGAGAGCCAGCCATGCCGTCCCGGTCCGGGACGTATTCCAGCCACCGGTCCTTCGCACTGTTACGGTGCCGGGTTTCGATGCTGACCGGGTGGTGCCGTTCCCGCCAATACCGGACCTTGGCCCGAAACCTCGCCGGCGTCAGCTCCCCGGCCGCGCAACCCCGGGCAGCCCCTGGCGCGTCCGGGTCCAGGAAATGCACCTCAAAAGCCGCGGCCGCTCCGGGTTCCAGTCCATCCGTTTCGTCGCACATGATGCGCCCGTGCTGCCAGGAGATTGTTCCTGAGCCCAGCGCGGCCAGCGTCAACGGCAAATCCGTGCTCAGCCTGGAGGATTCCTCCAGAAACCGTGCCGCCGCCCCTTCACTCACGGTCAGCGCGCCAGCCACCTCCGCGGTCAGGGACATCTGCCGGACGGATTGTTCCTGCACAGACGCGTCGGGCGTCGCCATCGCCACTTCGGCAGCAGCGAATCCGGCGCCGAGGTGCACCTTCACGGCCGCTAGGCGGGCCTCCATCCCGGCCGCCTCGGCCAGGCCGTTCAGGCAGGCGTCCGCTATCTGCTGCAGGGGATTCGACTGATCCGCCAACGGATCCACGCCCGCCAGACGCGGCTCAGCCGTCCTGCGCAGCTCGGCAGCCAGCGCCGCGGCAGAGGCACTAATAGCCTCCAACGCCTCCACCGCAGCTGTGCTTTCCACACCCACAGCATGACAGCGGGGTATGACAAAAACACCGGCCATGGGACACCTTCTCATGCAACACCCGCCTGCCGTCCCAAGCACTGCGGGTCACGCGATGCCGGCCCGCGATTCCAGAAACCGGCGAGACAGGAGGCCCCTCGGCGAGCACGGCTCGCCTTTAGCCAACATGGTCGGCCATGTATACACAAGGCCAGATTTTAGAGGTGGCGTCCGCGGAATCGCTAGTCAAACGCTCCAGCCCGTGTATACACTCAGATTGAATCGAAACGACGGAAGGAGGCGGGATGCGTGCCAGTGACAGGGCCTATGCGGCACTGCGCGAAGACATTATCGAGTGGCGCCTCCTCCCCGGCACGGTACTCGCCGAGGTCGAGCAGTCCGCCCGGCTGGGAATCTCCCGGACGCCACTTCGCGAGGCCCTGAGCCGCCTCACGGCGGAAGGACTGACGAAGGCGGGCGGCCGCGGCGTCGTCGTCACCGATATCTCACTGGACGACATTGACGAGCTGTTCGAGCTCCGCGAAACCCTCGAGGGCAAGGCTGCCGCGCTGGCGGCGCAGCGCGGCGATGCCGCCATTTTCCGCGGACTGCGGGAAGAACTGCTGGACGCACCCGCCCTGCTCAACTCCCCGGACCCCGCCCGGCACGACTATTACGAGCTCGTCGGCCGCCTGGACGCCGCCATCGATGCGGCCATCTCCAACTCCTACCTGGGGCAGGCCATGCGGAGCCTGCGCGTCCATCTGGTCCGGGTCCGCAGGCTGGCGGCCGACGACCACGCCCGGCTCACAGCCGCCGCAGCTGAACATGCCGCCATCGCCGAGGCGATTGCGGCCGGCAACCCCCGGCTTGCCGAGGCCGCGACCACAGTCCACCTGCACCGCAGTCTTTCCCACGTCAAAGCCGTCCACACATCCGTCCAGAAGGAGCCCCATGGTTAAGGAACACCACGTCCGCGTCTACAAGAGCGAGGAAAACCTCGCCCGCGAGGACCAGCTCGCCCACAAGATCGCCGTCGTCGCCGCCGACACGGTAGAGGTCACCGCCGACGTCACGGACATGGTCATCAACCGGATCATCGACAACGCCTCGGTGGCCATCGCCTCGCTGAACCGCGCCCCCATCGTCGCGGCCCGGGCCCAGGCCCTCACGCACGGCCCGTCCAACGGCGGCAAAGGGGCCAAAGTCTTCGGCATCGGCGAGCGTGTCTCCCCGGAGTGGGCAGCGTGGGCCAACGGCGTGGCGGTCCGCGAACTGGATTACCACGACACCTTCCTCGCCGCGGACTACTCGCATCCGGGCGACAACATTCCGCCGATCCTGGCTGTCGCCCAGCACGTTGGCTCCAGCGGCCACGAGCTGATCCGCGGCATCGCCACCGGCTATGAGATCCAGGTGAACCTGGTGAAGGCGATCTGCCTGCACAAGCACAAGATCGACCACGTGGCCCACCTTGGCCCCTCCGCCGCGGCGGGCATCGGCACCCTGCTGGGGCTGGACGTGGAAACCATCTTCCAGTCCGTGGGCCAGGCGCTGCACACCACCACGGCCACCCGCCAGTCCCGCAAGGGCGAGATCTCCACGTGGAAGGCGCACGCACCGGCCTTCGCCGGCAAGATGGCCGTCGAGGCGGTGGACAGGTCCATGCGCGGACAGACCTCCCCGGTGCCGATCTACGAAGGAGAGGACGGCGTCATCGCCTGGCTGCTGGACGGCCCGGACGCCTCCTACGAGGTCCCGCTGCCCGAAGCCGGCGAGGCCAAGCGCGCCATCCTGGACACCTACACCAAGGAACACTCGGCCGAGTACCAGGCCCAGGCCTGGATTGACCTCGCCCGCAAGCTGAACAGGGAGCACCCCGAGGCGACCGATCCCGCCAACGTGAAGTCCGTCCTGATCAAGACGAGCCACCACACCCACTACGTGATCGGCTCCGGCGCCAACGACCCCCAGAAGTACAGCCCCGCCGCCAGCCGGGAAACCCTGGACCACTCCATTCCGTACATTTTCACCGTCGCGCTGCAGGACGGCGCGTGGCACCACGTCGATTCCTACTCCCCCGAACGCGCCGCCCGCGCGGACACCGTGGAGCTGTGGCAAAAGGTGTCCACGGTGGAGGATCCGGAGTGGACCCGCCGCTACCACTCCCTGGACATCAGCGAAAAGGCCTTTGGCGGTTCGGTGGAAATCACGCTCACCGATGGCACAGTCATCCGGGATGAGATCGCCGTGGCCGACGCGCACCCCCTCGGTGCCAAACCGTTCACCCGCGAGCAGTACGTGAACAAGTTCCGCACGCTGGCTGCCGGGCTGGTGACGGAGGACGAAATCGAGAGGTTCCTTGCCGCCGTCGAACGCCTCCCGGAACTGGCGGCAGGCGAACTGGACCAGCTCAACATCGCGGCGGCGCCTGGCGTCATCGATTTCAGCGCCGCGCCCAAGGGGCTGTTCTAGATGCTGTACTCCGCCGCCACCCCGGAGCAGAAGCGGCTCCGCTTCCGTGAACTGCTGGCTTCCGGAACCATCGCCCAGTTCCCCGGAGCGTTCAACCCGCTCTCCGCCCGGCTAATCGAGGAAAAGGGTTTTGCCGGGGTGTACATCTCCGGCGCCGTGCTCGCGAATGATCTTGGCCTGCCGGACATCGGCCTGACCACGCTCACCGAGGTGGCTACCCGGGCAGGACAGATCGCCCGGATGACCGACCTGCCCTGCATAGTGGACGCTGACACCGGTTTCGGCGAGCCCATGAACGTGGCCCGCAGCGTGCAGGAACTGGAAAACGCCGGGCTCGCGGGCTGCCACATCGAGGACCAGTTCAACCCGAAACGCTGCGGCCACCTCGACGGCAAGAACGTCGTGGACCTGGACACCGCCACCAAGCGGATTCGCGCCGCGGCGGATGCGCGGCGGGACCCGAACTTCCTGATCATGGCACGCACCGACATCCGTGCGGTGGAAGGTCTGGAAGCAGCGAAGGACCGGGCCAGGGCCCTCGTCGAGGCCGGCGCCGACGCTATCTTCCCGGAAGCCATGGCGGACCTGGCGGAGTTCCAGGCCATCCGCGACGCCGTGGACGTGCCGATTTTGGCCAACATGACCGAGTTCGGCAAAAGCGACCTCTTCACCGTGGACCAGCTGCAGGCTGTGGGCGTGAACATGGTGATTTATCCGGTGACCCTACTCCGTAGTGCCATGGGGGCCGCTGAGCGTACGCTGGACTCAATTAAGGCTGACGGAACGCAGGAATCGCAGGTAGGGACCATGCTGACGCGCGCGCGGCTGTACGACCTGGTGGATTACGAGGCCTACAACCGCTTTGACACCGGCGTCTTCAACTTCCGGATCCCCGGAACCGACTGACGCCCAAATCCCCGCAGGACCACCGGCCTTTCCGGCCGGTAATCGGACGCAAGGAACAAAGGAGTTCAGCATGGCTGAAGAAGAGATCAAGAAGGGCCTCGATGGCGTCGTGGTGGACTACACCGCGGTATCGAAGGTCAATCCCGACACGAACTCACTGCTGTACCGCGGCTACCCCGTCCAGGAGCTCGCCGCCAGGTGCAGCTTCGAAGAGGTCGCTTACCTCCTGTGGAACGGCGAGCTGCCGTCTTCCGGCGAGCTGGCTGACTTCACGGCCCGCGAGCGCGCCGGACGGCCGCTGGATCCCGTGGTCAAGCAGGTGATTGATGCCCTGCCGACGACGGCGCACCCCATGGATGTCTGCCGCACCGCGGCATCGGTGATGGGCGCCCGCCACACTCTCGCGGAGGATTCCTCCCGGGAGGCCAACATGGCCAAGGCCCTGGACCTGTTTGCCGCGATGCCGGCCGTGGTGGCGTACGACCAGCGGCGCCGCCACGCGGCCGGGCGCCCCGTTGATCCGGTGGAGCCGCGGGATGACCTGGGGTACTCGGCCAATTTCCTGTGGATGACCTTCGGCGAGGAGTCCGTCGCCGAGGTGGTGGAGGCCTTCAACGTCTCCATGATTCTTTACGCGGAGCACTCCTTCAACGCCTCCACCTTCGCCGGGCGCGTCATCATGTCCACGCTATCCGACCTCCATTCGGCGGTGACCGGCGCCATTGGTGCTCTCAAGGGGCCGCTGCACGGCGGAGCCAACGAGGCCGTGATGCACACCTTCGACGAGATTGGCATCCGGCCCGAGGAGTCCCTCGAGGAAGCCGCCGATCGCGCCAAGGCATGGATGGAAAACGCCCTGGCCGAGAAAAAGAAGGTCATGGGTTTCGGCCACCGGGTCTACAAGCACGGCGACTCGCGCGTGCCCACCATGAAGGCCGCACTCGACAAGATGATCGCCCACTACGGCCGGCCCGAACTGCTGGGCCTGTACAACGGGCTCGAATCGGCCATGGACGAGGCCAAGGGCATCAAACCGAACCTCGACTACCCGGCCGGCCCCACGTACCACCTCATGGGCTTCGATACGAACATGTTCACCCCGCTGTTCGTGGCCAGCCGGATCACGGGCTGGACCGCCCACTTCATGGAGCAGTTGAACGCGAACTCGCTCATCCGCCCGCTGAGCGCCTACAACGGTCCGGACGAACGGCACGTGCCGTAGCCCCTCACCTGTAACGCGTACGACGCCGGGCCGGTCACCTTTCGGGGTGGCCGGCCCTGCGTCCTTGACCGCGGGTCTCAGGAGGCAGCGGGCTGCAGCGCCAGGGAGACCAGCATGCGCTTGACGTCCTTGTACTCCTGCGTGCCCGTATAGGCCTTCGCAGCGGCAACGGAATCAAATGTCAGCGGAGCGTCCCTTCCGTCCGCAGTGAGCCAAACAGTGTCGCCAAATTGTGCGATGGGAACGTTGTCCGGGCCGAGAATGCCGTTGTACAGGCCACATGTCGTGGTCTGCGGCGCCAAATCTCCGTCAGCCAGGGCAACGGATCCGTAGACCTTGTCACCCTGGATCACGCGGAAGACGAAGGCGGACGGGCCTTGAGGGTGTTCCCTGAGCTTGGCCGCCTTCTGCGGAACGTCCACGATCACCGAGTCGAGGGTCTGGTAGGGCTTCGGGTCCGGGCACACCGGGCCACCCGTGACGTCGTAGACCAATCGCAACGTGGCCACGGTCTTGCCGGCGGCATTCTTCACCTCGACGATGTTGTAGGAACCGCCCGCGATTGTCTGCGGCGATTGGGACACGGTCCACCCCAGCGGGTGTTCAAAGGTGGCCTGGCCGGTGGCGTCCGTGAAGGCGGTCCACGAAGCTGCGGCGGCAGTGGGTGTCGGCGTCGGCGTTGCTGTCGCCGACTGTGTTGCGGAGGGCGTAGCCGTCGGCGTTGGCGTGGCCGGCCCCGCCGTTTCGGACCCGGACGGCACCACGGTGCCCGCCGGAGCGGGAGCCGATACCAGCGGTCCGAGGTTCGTCGCCACCAGCACGCCGGCGGTCACCGCCGCTGCAGCCAGGGTCAGCACACCGGCCACGCGCGCCCGCCGCCGTTTCCGGTCCTCGAACTGCAAGACATTCGGCGGCAGGCTGTCCGTGAACATCGGGGCCCCGGTGGTGACCCGCCGCAGGGCCTCGTCGGCGTCGGGCACGGCGGCAGGATCGTTGCGGATCGGGTCAGACCCGGAAATCAGGTTTTTGATCGGATCCATCTCATGCACCCATCTTCTGTGTGAGCGAGTTGTGTCTGCCCGCGCTCTTTTTGCCCGAGTTCTGTCTCCCCGACCCTGCGGGCACCGGCATTTGCTTGCGGAAGGCGGCCCTGGCACGGTGCAGGCGGACCTTGGCAGCAGCTTTGCTGCACTGCAGGACGCTAGCAATCTCCGCCACGCTCAATTCGTCCCAGTAGGCCAATTGCAGGATGTCGCGCTCAATGTCGCGCAGCGCGGCCATGGCGTCGTGGACCACCAGGTCCTCGGACTCCGCGCCGGAGCGGAGCTCGGCGGACGCCCGGAGCTTTGCCTGCAGCGCCACGAGGCGGTCGCGGCTCCGGTAGGCATTTCCGATCAGGTTCCGCGCCACGGTCAAAAGCCATGCGATGTCCGAGTGCGGCTGGTCGTGCCATTTTTGCCATACGACGCGGAACACGTCGGCGGCGAGCTCTTCAGCGAGCTCCGGCGATTCCACCCGCCGCCGCACGTACCTGTAAACCCGCGGATAGCTGTCCCTGTGAACGGCGATGAACGCCAGTTCGCGTTCCGAATCCACATCTCCCCCAAAGTAAGAAGTAGTGTCCTGACCTGGCAGGCTAACCGTATAGTTTCCGCCAGGGAACGGGCGGTTACACGGCCCGGAAAGAATATTCGGCGGACGCCACGGTCTCATTGTCCTCGTTCAGGGTGATGACGGCATCGACGACGCTCCCGGCCAGCGCCAGGGGCAGCCAGTGCTCCGCATCCTGCCACATGCGCTCCAGCGGAAGGGCGGAAACCAGGAACCACTCCGGAATGATCTCGGAGCTCTCGACGGGCTCACCGGCCCACCGGCGGGTGGTGAACAGGCTGGAGGACATGTTCCAGTCAGGGCGGGCGGGAAAAATGAACTCCACTGTTCCCGCGTCGAACAGGTCCTCCTCGAGGACCACGACGCCGGCTTCCTCCAGCACCTCACGGCACGCCGCCTGGGCATCGGTTTCGCCGGCCTCCACGTGGCCGCCGAGTCCCACAATTTTGCCGGTTCCGAAGCCGGTCCTCTTCAGGCCAAGGAGCACCTCGGGCCCAACCTCCGCGCGTTCCCGTAGCAGGAAGCAGAGGGTGACGGCCACGGAAGTCATGCAGACCAGCCTAGCGTTGCCGGCGCTACCCCAGCACTGGGCTTCCCCAGCTGGGCCTATCCCAGGGCCCGGGGGTGTGCTGCGGCGTAGACTTCCCGCAGCGTGTCGGCGGTCACCAGGGTATACACCTGTGTGGTGGTCACCGAGGCATGGCCGAGCAGCTCCTGGACCACGCGGACATCCGCTCCGCCTTCGAGCAGGTGGGTGGCGAAGGAGTGCCGCAGCGTGTGCGGGGACACATCCTTGGTGATATGGGCCTTGTCCGCCGCGGCTTTCAGGATGGTCCAGGCGCTTTGCCGGCTGATGCGCCCGCCCCTTGCGTTGAGAAACAGCGCAGGGGTGCCCTTGCCTTTCCCCGCGAGCAGTGGGCGGCCCCGGACCAGGTAGGCGTCGAGGGCGCGGGCCGCGAAGGAGCCGAGCGGGACGAGGCGTTCCTTGGAGCCCTTGCCGAACAGCCTCACGATGGCCGGGCCGGATTCGGCGGCCTGCACCGAGAGGTCGTCGACGTCCAGGCCCACGGCTTCGCTGATACGGGCTCCGGTGGAGTAGAGGAATTCAAGCAGCGCCCGGTCCCGGAGGCCGGTTGCGGTGTCCGTACCGGCGGCTTCCAGGATCTTGGTGACTTCCTCCACGGTGATGGCCTTGGGCAGCCGTTTGCCGGGCATCGGCGGGTGGACGTCGCTGGCGGGGTCCGCCGTCGTCGTCCCTTCCAGCGCCCAAAAGCGGTGGAGTCCGCGGACGGCCACCACGGTCCGCGCTGCGGACCGCACCCCCAGCGGAGTGCCGCCGTCGGCTCCGTCGGAGAGCGCCTGCGCGAAGCCCGTCACGTGGTGGCGGGTGATGTCGGCCGGGCTGCTGAGGCCCTGCCCGGCGAGGTAGGTCGAGTACCGGGCGAGGTCGCGGCGGTACGCAGACAGCGTGTTGGCGGCCAGGCCCCGTTCGACGCCCATGTGCTGGAGGTAGTCGGTCACGCCGCGGTCAATGGCCGTGCGGGGCCGTCCGGGCGGTACCGCGTCCGCGCCGTCTATCAGCTTTGCTGCCGCCGTGGCGGAAGAATTCTCCGGTGCCGCCGTGTCCGCGGACATCAGCGCTGGCTGGGGTGGGCCGGCCAGGGGGCGTCGCCCGGCCGTAGTCCGCTGAAGCTGTCCGCTTTCGCGGCGGCGGCGGCGAGGATTCCGACGACGGCGGACGGGTTATGCAGGCGTCCCTCCAGCACTGCGGCAACGGCATCCTCCAGCGGGATCCAGTGCAGCTCAATTTCCGCTTCCTCGTCCGTGCGGACGTGGAGTTCGTGATGCGGGACCTCGGTGAGGCCGCGGGCCAGGTAGATGCGGATCGCCTCGCTGGAGGATCCGGGCGAATTATAAAAGTCCACCAGAACATTCCAGTCACTGGCGATCAGGTCGGCTTCCTCGGCGAGTTCCCGTGCGGCGCCCACCACGAAGTTTTCCCCCTCGACGTCGAGCAGGCCGGCGGGAATCTCCCACAGGTCCATGCCCACCGGGTGGCGGTACTGCTTGATCAGCAGCACCTCGCCGTCGTCGTTCATGGGGAGCACAGCGACGGCCCCGGGGTGCTCGATGTAGTCCCGGACCAAGGGATCACCCTCGGCGGTGAGCTTGAAGCTGTCGCTGACAACGTCCCAGATCCGGCCGTTGTAGACCCGCTCCCGGGAGAGCAGACGGCGCGGGCTCGGCGCATCCGAAACCTGCCGGCCAGCAGGTGTATCTTCAGAATTGCCGGGCATCGCGCCGTCCTTACTCTATGGGTGTTGTGAAATTACTCTGCGGCGGCTTCGCCGGAGCCGGCCGCGGCGGGTTCGAAACCGCCCCCGGCGCTGCCGCTCTGGTGGTCCAGGGCCGCCTTCACCAGGCCGGCAAAGAGCGGGTGCGGCCTGGTGGGCCGCGAGCTCAGTTCCGGGTGCGCCTGGGTGGCCACGTAGTAGGGGTGAACCTCGCGGGGCAGTTCCACGTATTCCACCAGCTTGCCGTCCGGCGACGTGCCGGAGAACACCAGGCCCTCGGCAGCAATCTGCTCGCGGTACTTGTTGTTCACCTCGTACCGGTGGCGGTGGCGTTCACTGACGGTGGTGGTGCCGTAGGTCTCGGCGATGACCGAGCCCTCGGCCAGCTTGGCCTCGTAGAGGCCAAGGCGCATGGTGCCGCCGAGGTCGCCGCGGCCCTCGACGAATTCCAGCTGCTCTTCCATCGTGGCGATGACCGGGTACTTGGAGTCCGGCTCGAATTCGCTGGAGGAAGCACCCTCCAGGCCGACGACGTTGCGCGCGTACTCGATGACCATGCACTGCAGGCCGAGGCAAAGGCCCAGCACGGGCAGACGGGACTCGCGTGCAAACTTCAGGGCGCCCAGCTTGCCTTCCAGGCCGCGGATGCCGAAGCCGCCAGGAACACAGATGGCGTCCACACCCTCAAGGGAGCGAACCGCACCTTCGTGGCTTTCGCATTCGTCGGACGGCACCCAGCGGATTTTGACCTTGGCGTTGTTGGCGAATCCGCCGGCGCGCAGGGCCTCCGTAACGGAGAGGTAAGCGTCCGGGAGGTCGATGTACTTGCCCACCAGGGCAACCTCGACCTCGTGCTTGGGGTTGTGGACAGCTTCGAGGAGCTTGTCCCAGCTGGTCCAGTCCACGTCCTTGAACGGCAGGTCCAGCGCCCGGACGATGTACGAATCCAGGCCCTGGGTGTGCAGGGTCTTGGGGATGTCGTAGATGCTGGGAGCGTCGGCGGCGTTGACCACGGCGTCGATGTCGACGTCGCACATGCGGCCGATCTTCTCGCGCATGGCATCGGGAACTTCGCGGTCAGAGCGGATCACGATGGCTTCCGGCTGGATGCCGATGGACCGGAGTGCGGCCACGGAGTGCTGCGTGGGCTTGGTCTTCAGTTCCTGCGAAGGACCGATGTACGGGACCAGGGAAACGTGGAGGAAGAAGACGTTGGTCCGGCCGATGTCCTGGCGGACCTGGCGGGCGGACTCGAGGAAGGGCTGCGACTCGATGTCGCCCACGGTGCCGCCGATCTCCGTGATGATGACGTCCGGCGCGTTCTTGCCCTCGGCGGGAAGCCGCATGCGGCGCTTGATCTCATCGGTGATGTGCGGGATGACCTGGACGGTGTCCCCGAGGTACTCGCCGCGGCGTTCTTTGGCGATGACGGTGGAGTAGACCTGGCCGGTGGTCACGTTGGCCGAGCCCTCGAGGTTTTCGTCGAGGAAGCGCTCGTAGTGTCCGATGTCGAGGTCGGTTTCAGCACCGTCGTCTGTGACGAAAACCTCGCCGTGCTGGAAGGGGTTCATCGTGCCCGGATCCACATTCAGATAGGGATCGAGCTTCTGCATAGTTACAGACAAGCCGCGTGCCCGCAGTAGGTGGCCGAGGCTTGAGGCCGTCAGTCCCTTGCCTAGCGAGGACGCCACACCGCCGGTGACGAAGATGTGTTTGGTCGTCTTGGACGAGCCCGGGAACCGGGAATTTATACGGGAATTTGATCGCTGCACCACGGAATTCGAGCCTATCATCAATTGAGCCTTCCACGGATCGGGTATGCGTCCCCAAAGGCTTCAGTTTTCCCTGTCCGCGCGCTCCCGGCAAGGGGTTGGCCCGGGGGCTGCAGGGCCGTCGCCGGGCTCAGGCCTGCTGGGGCAGGAGCTTGGCGTCGTCCAGAAGCTCCTGGGCGTGGGCCTGGGCGGTTTCGGAGTCCTCCTGGCCTGCCAGCATCCGGGCCAGTTCCCTGACGCGTTCGGCCTCGTCCAGGAGCTGGACGTCGCTGGAGGTGAAGCCCTTGGCGGTGGAGCCGTCGGAGCCGCGCACCGAGGTCTTGGTCACACGGATGTGCTGGTCGGCGAACGCCGCAACCTGCGGCAGGTGCGTCACCACCAGGACCTGGACATGGCGTGCCAGCATGGCCAGCCGGCGGCCGATCTCGACGGCGGCACGCCCGCCCACGCCGGCGTCGACCTCGTCGAACACGAACGTCGGCACTGGGTCCACGGCGGCCAGCACCACCTCGATGGCCAGCATGACCCTGGAAAGCTCACCGCCGGACGCGCCCTTGCCAAGCGGCCGTGCTGGGGCGCCGGAGTGCGGCTGCAGCAGGAAGGAGATCTCGTCCGCGCCATGGGGTCCCAGCTGGGCGGCGGCCTCGATGGTGATCACCAGGGTGGCATCGGCCATGGCGAGGGCCTTCAGCTCGGCGCTGACCCGGGCGGAAAGGTCCTTGGCGGCTTTGGCGCGGACCTTGCTGATGGCCGCGGCCTGTTTCTTCAGCTCGGCCGCGGCCATGGCCACCTCGGCTTCCAGGTTTTCGATCCGTGTGGAGTCGCCCTGCAGTTCGTCAAAGCGCGCCCGGGCGTTCTCCGCCCAATCGAGGACCTCGTCGATGCTCGGCGCGTACTTCCGGACCAGCTTGGCCAGCGACGCCCGGCGTTCCTCGATTTCGGCCAGGCGCTCCGGGCCCTCCGAGTCCAGCCCGGCCTGGTAGCTGGCCAGTTCGGTGGCGATGTCGTTGAGCAGGAATCCCACCTCGGCGAGGCGGGCCGCTGCCGATCCGAGCTCCTCGTCGTGTTCGGCCACGTGTTCCAGGGTCCGCTTGGCCGCATCGACGAGAGACGTGGCGTCGCCGGCCTCGCCGAAGTCCTCGGCGATGAGGGCCTGATGCGCGGTGGTGGCGGCGATCCGGAGTTCCTCGACGTTGGCCAGCTTCACGGCCTCGGCCTTAAGGGCCTCGTCCTCCCCCGGCTGCGGGTCCACGGCATCGATCTCCGCCAGCGCGGCCTCCAGGGACTCGGCCTCGCGGAGCCGCTCGCGCTCCGCGCTGCGCAGTGAGTCCAGCTCTGCCTGGCTGGATTTCCAGGAGGTGTAAAGGTCCCGGAATCCGCCGAGCGCCGACGCCAGCCCATCCCCTGCGAACTTGTCGAGGGCTTCGCGCTGTGCCGCGGCGCCCTTGAGCCGGATCTGGTCCGTCTGCCCGTGCACCACCACGAGGGACTCGCCGATTTCGGCCAGCACGCCCACCGGGGCGGCCCGCCCGCCCAGGAAGGCCCTGCTGCGTCCGTCGGCGCCGAGGCGCCGCGACAGCAGCAGTTCCGCGCCGCCGTCGAACTCCTCAATCTCAGCACCTGCGTCCCTGGCGCGTTCCAGGGCGAGGTGCCCGGACTGCAACTGCACCACTGCCTCCGCGGAGGCGCTCTTGGCACCGCTGCGCACGGCGCCGGCGTCAGACCGGGCTCCCAACAGCAGCCCGACGGCGGTGACCACCATGGTCTTGCCGGCACCGGTCTCACCGGTCACCACACTGAGCCCGGGGCCCAGCGGCAGGGTGGCGTCGGTGATGACGCCGAGATCGCGGATTCTCAGTTCTTCAAGCATGGTTCACTTTTCAGTCGGAGGATCGGATTCTGAACCGGGTTCGTGCGGCCGAAGGCCCGAAGGCGGCGCCATGGTCCGGGGCGTGCGCACAATCGGCACTGGACCGGTATGGACTTCCTCGGACTGAGGTACGGGGCCGCGCCAGCCATGGATGGGAAGCTGGAACTTGCGGACCAGCCGCGCCGAGAACGGGGTCTGATGCGTGCGGGCCAGGCGGACAGGGGTGGCGGACCTGGTGACCTCCACGCGGGCGCCTGGAGGCAGGTCCACGGAACGTCTGCCGTCACACCACAACACGCCCACGGCGTCCGTCCTGTTGAGGACTTCCACAGCCAGCCTGGAACGGGGCGAGACCACCAACGGCTTGGCGAAGAGGGCATGCGCGCTGATGGGCACAATCAGGAGGGCCTCCACTTCCGGCCACACGACGGGGCCGCCGGCAGAGAACGCGTAGGCCGTGGATCCGGTGGGGGTGGCCAGCACCAGGCCGTCGCAGCCGAAGGAGGTCAGCGGGCGTTCGTCCACCTCGGTGACCAGTTCCAGCATGCGCTCCCGGTCGCCTTTTTCGATGGCGGCCTCGTTCAGGGCCCAGGTGTGCCAGATCTTTTGGCCGCGGACCCAGACCTGGACGTCGATGGTCATGCGCTCCTCCACCGTGTATTCACGGCTGGCGATCCATTCGACTGTCTGGGCGAGGTCCGCACGCTCGCTTTCGGCGAGGAAGCCGACATGGCCGAGGTTCACGCCCAGCAGCGGCACATCCACTTCGCGGACCAGCTCAGCCGCCCGCAGGATGGTCCCGTCCCCGCCCAGCACCATGACCAGTTCGACGTCCGGAAGCTGGATATGGTCGTGGAGGATTTCGACCGGCTGCTCCAGCTGCCCAAAGAAGCCCTCCATGTCGCTTAGTTCGGACTTCTGCATGACCGGGATGATGCCGAAGGCGTGGAGCTGGGCGCACGCCTCCCAGGCCGCTTTCAGGGATTCCTCGCGGCCGGTATGGGCAAGTACCAGTACACGCCTGCTCATCGCGTTCCGCTCTCTAGTGGTTCGGCCAGATCTTTCCCAGCAACGCAGCCACGGCTGCGTCCCGCTCTTCGATCTTAGGCAAGTCTTCGGACATTCTTTGCGTTATCCACAGGAAGTATTCGACATTTCCGTCCTGGCCAGGCAACGGGCTGGTTGCCAGCCCCCGCAGTTCCAGGCCGGCGTCGAGCGCCGCCCCCGCCACTTTACCGACAGCGAGCCGCCGTTCGCGCTCCGAGGTGACCACGCCTGTGCGGGCGAGCCGCTCCTTGCCGATCTCGAACTGCGGCTTGACCATGAGGACCAGGTCGCCGCCCGGGGCCGTGCAGGCTGCCAGCGGCGCCAGCACCAGCGTCAGGGAGATGAAGGACAGGTCGGCAACCGTGACCTCGGCCGGGCCACCGATCTGGCCGGGGTCCATGTAGCGGACGTTTAAACCTTCATGCACAATCACGCGCGGATCGCTGCGGAGCTGCGGCACCAGCTGGCCGTGCCCGACGTCGACGGCCACCACTGCTGCGGCGCCCCGCCGCAGCAGGACGTCGGTGAAGCCGCCCGTGGAAGCTCCGGCGTCAAGGCACCGTTTGCCGCCGACGGCGACCTCGGGGAAAGCGTCGAGAGCCCCGGCCAGTTTGTGGCCGGCCCTGCTGACGTACGCGTCTGCCGCGTCTTCCGCGACGCTCAGGTCACGGTCGTCGCCCACCTGTAGTGACGCTTTGGCGAGGATATCGCCGGCAGAGGACACTTTGCCCTCGGCGATGAGCCGGGCAGCATGCGTGCGGGACCGCGCCAGTCCCCTGCTGACGAGCAGTTGGTCGAGTCTGGGCATGGTCAGGCGGCACCCGGACCAGGCGGCGCCTGTTTACGCGGCTCGTCATGCTGCGGCTCTTCGTTCAGGGCTTCCAGCAGAGCGTCGTGCATGTCTGCATAGGCGGCGGGGTGCTCCGAAACCGGGAGGCCGGGGACCTGGCGGACCCGGCCCAGGATGGCCAGCACCGCTGGGTCGGCGATGTCGGCATCAGCGCGGCTGCCGGGCAGGGTCAGCTCCGGCCAGGCGGTCTCTGGCACCGCCGTATCCGATACTGCACCGTCCGACGGGTCGTTGTTCAACTCGGGCATGGCACCAGTCTATTGATCCAGCCACTGGAGTTCGGGAGCTGTGGGGCTGTCGGCGTCGGGCAGGGCCGCCCACCACGCGGCACACGCCGCGCGCCACGAATCGAGGTTGTCCTTGTGCCCGGTGATGCGGATGGCGTCTCCAGCCACGGTTGCGGTGGCGTTCCCGCAACCGAACGTCCCGCCGTCGCTATCGATTTCCGGATACGCCTCGTAGAGGCCGGTAAGGTCACGGATGATGTAGCGGGGCCGCTCATCGGTCCGGGCCGCGAGGATGGTTTCCAGTGTGTCGACGCCGGTCAGCACGGCCACCGTGGCGAAGCCCGCCCGGTTGCCGCCCAGGATGTCGGTGTCCAGCCGGTCGCCGACCACCAGCGGCCGGTCCGACGACAACCGCTTGGCTGCAGCATGGAACAGCGGAGCCTCGGGCTTGCCGGCGACGAGCGGCCGCCGGCCGGTTGCCGCGGCCACGGCGCCCACCAGGGTTCCGTTGCCGGGAGCCATCCCGCGCGCCTGCGGGATGGACATGTCCGTGTTCGTGGCAACCCACAGCACGTCCGCGTCGGCCAGGACAAACGCTGCCTCGGCGAGCTCCTTCCAGCCGATCGCAGGGTTGAAGCCCTGCACCACGGCCACGGGGTTGTCCTGCGCGCCGTGGACCGGCTTCAGGCCAACGAGCTCAACCTCGTGGGCCAGCGCCGGGCTACCGGTGATGAGCACGGCAGCGCCCGGGGACAGCAGCGACGCCAGCAGGTCGGCCCCTGCCTGGGAGGAGCTCACCACCTGCTGGTCCTCGGCGGGGGCGCCAAGCTCGCGCAGGTGGGCGGCCACCTGCGCAGGCGTGCGGGAAGCGTTGTTGGTGACGTATCCCAGGCCGACTCCGATCCCGGCCAGCCGCTGCAGTGACTCCACCGCTCCGGGGATGGCGTGGGCGCCGGCGTAGACCACGCCATCCAGGTCGGACAACAGCGCGTCGAACCGCGAGATCAGTTGGGCATCACTCATGCGGGGCTAGTCCTCCGCGCCGTCTTGGCGCCGGTCAGCATCCTGCTGTTCGGTGTGCTCAGCTTCTGCGTCCCCGGTTTCGGCGTCCTCGGCGGAATCCTCGTCGGACTCGGCGTCGTCGGATTCAAAGTAGTCCGGTCCCGCGTCGTCCAGGTTTTCGTCTGCAAGGTCATTTGAGGGCCGCTGCGCGGCAGCCTCCTCCTGGGCGCTGACGCCGTGGGTCGCCTGGCTGCCGGAAGACTCGGTTCCGTCCTGCGCCGACGTGCCTGCGGCGTGCGCAATCCGCTTCCGGCGTTCGGCTTCTTCCCGGGCTTCCTCTTCCTCGTCCCAGCCGAGGTCGATGATGTCGGGTTCCTCGGCCATGCCCAGGCCCAGGGCTTCCTCAGCCACGACGGCCTGCCGCTGCCACTTTCCGGCCTCGGTTTCGCGGCCAACGGCCGTCAGGGCATCCGCATAGGCGCGGAACAGGCGCGGGCTGTAGGAAAAGGCGCGGTTGAGGTCCAGTTGCGGGATCTCCAGCTCCGCCACGGCGGCGTCCAGCTGGCCAAGGTCGCCGCGGGCCCCGGAGGCGACAATCGCCAACTCCACCTTGCCGGGCGCGTCGAGGTCCTGGGCCTCCTCGGAACGGACGACGTCCAGGGCGCGGTCGGGGCGGCCCAGGCCACGTTCGCAGTCCGCCATGACGGGCAGGTGGACGTTGGAACCGCTGATCCGCCGGTAGGTGCGGAACTCACGCAGGGCCTCGCCGTAGTGTCCGGCGGCATAAGCTGTCAGGCCCACTGCCTCGCGGACGGAGGCAAGGCGTCCGCCGCGGCGGCTGGCGGCGAGGGCATGCTGGAACGCCAGTTCGGGCTCGTCGTCGATGAGCCGTCCGGCCATCACGAGGTGGCGGGCCACCCATTCCGCGCTGTTTGCTTCCAGGGTCTTGATCTGGTGCTGCGTGGCGCGGTCAAGTTCCTTGCCCGTGACGTCCTCGTCGATTTCGGGCGAACGCTCACGGTCCGGGCGGTTGGCGCTGCGAAGGTCGCGGGCGTTGGGAACACGTGCGGGGCGGTCCTCAGCCCTGTCGCGGCCGAACTGGCGGGGGCCGGAGTCGCCGCGGTCAAAGCTGCGGGGTGCACGGTCCTCGCGGGGTGCACGGTCCTGGCGGTCGCCGAACGGGCGGCGGTTTTCTCCTCCGCCAAAGCTGCGGCGGTCGCCCTCGCCCTCGCGGCGGGGACGGTCACCGAACGGCTTACGGTCACGATCACCAAACGGCTTACGCTCGCCACCACCGAAGCTGTGGCGGTCGCCCTCGCCCTCACGACGCGGACGATCAGAGAACGGCTTACGCTCGCCGCCACCGAAGCTGCGGCGGTCGCCCTCGCCCTCACGGCGAGGACGGTCACCGAACGGCTTACGGTCACGATCACCAAACGGCTTACGCTCGCCACCACCAAAGCTGCGACGGTCGCCCTCGCCCTCACGACGCGGACGATCACCAAACGGCTTACGCTCCCCGCCACCAAAGCTACGGCGGTCGCCCTCGCCCTCACGACGCGGACGGTCACCCTCGCCCTCACGACGAGGACGGTCACCGAACGGCTTACGGTCACGATCACCAAACGGCTTACGCTCCCCGCCACCAAAACCGCGACGGTCACCCTCGCCCTCACGACGCGGACGATCACCGAACGGCTTACGCTCCCCGCCACCAAAGCTGCGGCGGTCGTCCTCGCCCTCACGACGCGGACGATCAGAGAACGGCTTACGGTCAGGGTCACCGCTGGAACCGCGGCCTTCACGGGCGCGGAAGCCCCGCGGATCCCCGCCGGAGTTATTGGTCCCCCTAAAAGGGCCCCCCTGTCGTCCCCGGTTGCTTCCCGAGTCCCCCCGGTCATTTCCGCCGCGGTAACCGCCGCCCTTGTGCTCAGCCATGGTGGAATCCTCCTGTAGTGAGCCGACCACTGGCGCGATGTGCAGCCGCTCTTATCCGTGTTTGGTTGTCCTGCGCGACCCGTGGTGAAGCATCCGGTGTCCGCATATCTCTATCAATTCTAGGTGAGAGCCGGTGCCAGCCACTAACGGCGAGGGCCCTTCCACGGGCAGGCGTGTGCATCCTCACAGGATCGTGGGCCACTCCATTTATTGCGGGCCGCGGCGGCCATGCGTGATTTCGCACGTCCGGCAGAGCGCACCATCCCACAGGGAAAATCCAAGGAGGCGTGGCAAGACTGGCCCCGACAGCATCCGCCGAGGGGGAACCATGAAGAAATCACGGACGAAGCCGGTGGCCGCTGCTGCCATGATCCTGGGTTGCGGGCTACTGGCACTGTTCATTGCCTACTCGACCGAGGCCGGCAAAGAAGCAGCACTCCTGGACCGGACCGGCGCAGCGGTCATCTGGGGGCTTCCTGTTGCCAAACTTATTTTCAATGTCGCGGCCGCCGGTACTGCCGGGCCACTCGTTTTGGCACTCTTTGCCCTGCCCCCGAAGGGGAAAGCGTTCTCGAAGGCAC
Source organism: Arthrobacter sp. ISL-65 (assembly GCF_018613795.1). Classification (GTDB taxonomy): domain Bacteria; phylum Actinomycetota; class Actinomycetes; order Actinomycetales; family Micrococcaceae; genus Arthrobacter. Next base: position 9,620 of record NZ_JAGGPN010000039.1, on the reverse strand, counting down.
TGGCCCTTGCCGGTGTTTCTGCTGTGCTCTGGACAGCAGCCGCAGCCGTGATCAGCGTCCTCACCTTCCACTCGTTGGCTAACCTGCCGCTGTTTTCGGAAGGTTCCGGAGCAATCTTTGTCAGTTTCCTCACGGACGTCGATGCTGGCCGGAGAGGCGCTCTAACAGTGTTGATCACGGCAACCGTGGCGCTCCTGTGTTTTGGCGTCCAGAGTCAGCGGGCTGTTGCCGTCACGGCTGTGCTGGCTTCCACAGGGCTGATACCACTGGCTCTGAACTCCCATGCCGCGGGCGGCGCGAGCCACGCCGACAGCACGGTTTCGGTGGTCATGCACATGGCCGCCGCAGCCATCTGGATCGGCGGTCTGGCAACCCTCGTCCTCCTGCGCCGGACGCTGGGAACGGAGCTGCTGGCCGCGGTCCGGCGTTACTCCACGTTGGCGCTGCTGTCCTTCCTTGCCCTAGCACTCTCGGGTGTAGCGGCTGGGCTGACAGGCATCGGATCAGTTCAGGGGTTGGCTTCACAATACGGCCTCATTCTCTTGGCCAAGACGGCCATTCTGGGACTTCTGGGCGTGTTCGGGGCGCTCCACCGAAAGTGGATTCTCACGCAGCTGGCATCGATCCCAAGCAAGGCACGGACCACGTTCGCAACTCTGGCTGTGGCCGAACTCGCCGTCATGGCAGCCGCATCGGGACTCGCTGCCGCCCTGGCACGCACCCCGCCGCCAACGGTCTCGCAGGCCGCACCGGCCCAGGTATCCCTACGAGTTCCGAGTTTTGTGGATGTGTTCAGCAGCTGGAAGCCGGACGCCCTTTGGATCTTCCTCTGCGCCGTCGCGGTGTTCCTGTATGCGGCCGGAGTGCGGCGCGTCAGGAACCGTGGCGGGCACTGGCCTGCCTACCGAGCCGGCCTTTGGTTCACTGGAGTCGCGCTGCTGTTCCTGGTCACCAACGGAGGACTCCGCGTTTACCAGGAGTATCTGATCAGCGCGCACGTCGTGACCCAGATGCTTCTTATCGCCGTCGTTCCGCTCCTGCTGGTTCCCGGCGCCCCGCTGACATTGGTCAAGCTCGCCGTTGCGCCCAGGCAGGACGGAACGGTAGGCGGTGCAGAAGCTCTCACCGTGACGCTGCGTCTGGTTCTGAGTGCCACGTCTGCGCCCTACTTCGCAGCCGCCGGTCTGGCGGCGGTGATGGCGGCCCTGTATTACACGCCGTTGCTGGACTACTCGTCACGCACCCAGTTCGGGTATCAGGGCATGGCCCTGTTGGCATTGCTCTCCGGTTGCCTCTTCACCGCTTCCCTGGCCCGCGCCGCTCACGGTCCTGGCTCGTCGCTGGCTTCCAGGCTGGTGACCATAGGTGCCGTGGCCGCGCTCTACGCGGTGCACGGCTGGGCCCTTGCCCAACAGGCAGACCAGCTTCCCGATTCGCGGCGGCAGGAATGGCTGATCGCCGTCGGTCAGCCTTGGGACCAGCCAGTTCTGGCGTTCGTGGAGCCGGCGGGCATAGCCATGTGGATCATCGCTGCCGGCGCACTTCTCGTAGCGGCCGCGACTGAGCTGTTCCAGGCTCGCCGACGCCGCGATGTGCGCGCTCGGAACCGTTCCGCTTCTGAGCGCACCCACGACCTTGTGATGTCGTCAGAATCCTGATCGGCCCCCTCCCCGCATGGGGCGATTCTTGGGTGGCTTCCACCCAAAGAAGGCCACCGCCAGCCCTGCCTGTCTCAAGGTTTCCGCAGGGTAGGTATTACATCCTTCAACTAAATCAATTGGACTTTCTAACGACGTCGGAGGTTGTCGTGTCAGTTACACGCCGTCAGGCACTGCAAATAGGTGGAGTGGGAATCATCGGCGCCTTTGGCCTAGCCGTCCCGTTGACGTCGGTCAACGCCAAGTCGGCAAGCCAGCTGGCATCCCGCAACATGCCCAAGCCCTACCAGAGGGAACTTCCCATTCCGGAGGTACTCAAGCCCAAGAGCACCGTGGTGGACCCGGACGGCCAGAAGAGGCACCTGTACCAGATCCAGCAGAAGGCAGCTTGGGCCAACATCGTGCCCGGCCTCAGCACTCCTATCCTCGGCTACAACGGAACATTTCCAGGGCCGACCATCAAGGTGAACCAGGGCGAACGCATCACCCTGGAAATGGACAACGTGCTGCCCCTGTTCCATCCGCAGTGGGGGTATCGGCTCGACACCTCCACCCACCTTCACGGGTCAGCGTCGCTGCCGCAGTTCGACGGCTACGCCAACGACCTCACAGCCCGGGACCACTGCAAGGATTACGAATACCCGAACTTCCAGCCGGCACGGACCCTGTGGTACCACGACCACGCGGTTCACAATACGGGCCAGAGCGTCTACTCCGGCTTGGCCGCCCAATACCATCTGCACGACGAAGTGGAAGGCAACATTCTTCCGCAGGGGAAGTTCGATGTACCCCTGACCGTTTCTGACGCCATGTTCGCTGCCAACGGCTCCCTCGGCTACAACGACAACACCCACTCAGGCCTGTGGGGCGACGTCATTCTTGTCAACGGTGCGCCATGGCCCGTGATGAAAGTCCAGCGACGGATCTACCGCTTCCGGATTCTCAACGCGTCCATTGCGCGTTCCTACCGCTTTTCCCTGAGCACGGGAGACGCAATGACCGTGGTCGCGACGGACGGAGGCCTGATGCCCGCCGCCCAGCAGGTGACGTCCTGGCGGCACGGCGGCGCTGAGCGCTACGAGGTTCTCATCGACTTTTCGAAGTATCCCGTCGGCAAGCGGGTTGAACTGCGCAACCTGTCCAACAAAAACAATGTGGACTACGACTTCACCAACAGGATCATGGCCTTCGATGTGACGAACGAACCTGTCGACACGTCCGGGCCCGGCGCCAGGGTGCTGCCGACGCTCCTCGCCCCCAGCACGACCATGAGCCTCAAGGCTTCTGATTCGGTGAAGACCAGGCGCATGCGCGTGAAGCGGGACAATGACGTCTGGACGATCGGGGGCATGACCTGGGACGAAGTGGTCGAAAGCGGCTACAGGAAGGTCCTCGCTGATCCGGACCTCAACGATGTGGAAATCTGGGAAATAGAGAACAGTTCGGGTGGCTGGTTCCATCCTGTCCATATTCACTTGGTGGACTTCCAGGTCCTGAGCCGCAACGGACAGGCACCCTTGGCCCACGAACGCGGGCCCAAGGACGTGGTCTACGTCGGCGAAGGCGAGACGGTCCGGCTGCTCATGAAATTCGAACATCATCGTGGGCGCTACATGATCCACTGCCACAACCTGCCTCACGAGGACCATGACATGATGGCCCAGTTCAGCGTTGGCCTCGACACGAACGACCCCGATCCCAACCATCCAGTCGAAGCAGTCCGGCCCCACCTGATCAACCAGCCTGTCCCGGCGCCAGTCGCGGCGGACGTGCCGGCATCTCAGGCCACAGAGCCGACGGAGGTGGCTGCGCCGGTAGCACCGCAGCCCGCCCCAGCGCCGGTAGCACCGCAGCCGGCACCTGCCCCTGTTGCGGCACCTGTAGGGCAGAAGGACCTCGTGACCATTACCTCCGCCCGCCACCGGCTCAAGAAAGACATGACTTTCGCCGGAACTTCCAAGTTCACCGGCTCGACGGCGGCGACCTCGGCTACCGTCGTGCTGTACGACGTCACGCCGGGCCGCGCCTCCACACGATTGGGTACGGTGAAGGCCAACTCTCTCGGGGCCTGGACGCTCACGGTCAAGCCGGGACCAACCAAGCAGGTCACAGTCGTCAAGGCCGAATCGAGCCTCGGCGGGACAGCGACCACGAGCGTAAGGACCAGCTGAATACGAGATGAGCGGGTTAAATGCGGGAGAGCCCCAACCGTTTGGTTGGGGCTCTCGACCGTTTTTTTAATGGTTGTCCGGCGGTGACCTACTCTCCCACACCCTCCCGGGTGCAGTACCATCGGCGCTGTGGGTCTTAGCTTCCGGGTTCGGAATGGGACCGGGCGTTTCCCCCACGCTATGACCGCCGTAACCCTTGCTCCCGCAACCCGGTGGGGGGTGGGGAAATCTGTGGTTACACACGTTGCTGCAGGTTGTTGCAGCTGTGGTGTTGTTATTCAGTTGTTTTGGTTCCTGGACCGTGAAACCCGGTGGCGGGTTTGTTGGTTGGGAACCACATAGTGGACGCAAGCAGTCTTGTTTCTTTTCCTCTCCCCATGGGTGTGAACGTCTTTTGAATCCGTTCACGAAGGAGAGTGTGTGGTGTAAGTTATCGGCCTATTAGTACCGGTCAGCTTCACGAGTCGTTAGTCCTCGCTTCCACATCCGGCCTATCAACCCAGTGGTCTGGCTGGGGGCCTCTCACACACAAGGTGTATGGAAATCTCATCTCGAAGCGAGCTTCCCGCTTAGATGCTTTCAGCGGTTATCCCATCCGAACGTAGCTAATCAGCGGTGCACTTGGCAGTACAACTGACACACCAGAGGTTCGTCCGTCCCGGTCCTCTCGTACTAAGGACAGCCCTTCTCAAATTTCCTGCGCGCGCAGCGGATAGGGACCGAACTGTCTCACGACGTTCTAAACCCAGCTCGCGTACCGCTTTAATGGGCGAACAGCCCAACCCTTGGGACCTACTCCAGCCCCAGGATGCGACGAGCCGACATCGAGGTGCCAAACCATGCCGTCGATATGGACTCTTGGGCAAGATCAGCCTGTTATCCCCGAGGTACCTTTTATCCGTTGAGCGACGGCCATTCCACAATGTACCGCCGGATCACTAGTCCCGACTTTCGTCCCTGCTCGAGATGTCTCTCTCACAGTCAAGCTCCCTTGTGCACTTACACTCGACACCTGATTGCCAACCAGGCTGAGGGAACCTTTGGGCGCCTCCGTTACTTTTTAGGAGGCAACCGCCCCAGTTAAACTACCCATCAGGCACTGTCCCTGACCCGGATTACGGGCCGAAGTTAGATGTCCAAAGTGACCAGAGTGGTATTTCAACGATGACTCCACCCGAACTGGCGTCCGGGCTTCAACGTCTCCCACCTATCCTACACAAGCCACTCCGAACACCAATACCAAACTATAGTAAAGGTCTCGGGGTCTTTCCGTCCTGCTGCGCGTAACGAGCATCTTTACTCGTACTGCAATTTCGCCGAGTTTATGGTTGAGACAGCGGGGAAGTCGTTACTCCATTCGTGCAGGTCGGAACTTACCCGACAAGGAATTTCGCTACCTTAGGATGGTTATAGTTACCACCGCCGTTTACTGGGGCTTAAATTCTCAGCTTCGCCTTGCGGCTAACCGGTCCTCTTAACCTTCCAGCACCGGGCAGGAGTCAGTCCGTATACATCGTCTTGCGACTTCGCACGGACCTGTGTTTTTAGTAAACAGTCGCTTCCCCCTGGTCTCTGCGGCCCCGATCCCCTCCCACCAGCAAGTGGTGTTCAAGGTTGGGGCCCCCCTTCTCCCGAAGTTACGGGGGCATTTTGCCGAGTTCCTTAACCATAATTCTCTCGATCGCCTTAGTATTCTCTACCTGATCACCTGTGTCGGTTTGGGGTACGGGCGGCTAAAACCTCGCGCCGATGCTTTTCTAGGCAGCATAGGATCACCGAATCCCCCCTTTACGGGAGTCCCGTCAGATCTCAGGCACATGAACGGCGGATTTGCCTACCGTTCGCCCTACATCCTTGGACCGGGACAACCATCGCCCGGCTCGGCTACCTTCCTGCGTCACACCTGTTAATACGCTTGCCTCCCAGGATCAGGTCCCGCGCTCCACCAAAACCCTTCCATCCAAAGGACGGTCAGGCAGGTCTCGGGCGGTTAGTATCCCCTGTTCAACATGGGCGGTTTTTCGCCGGTACGGGAATATCAACCCGTTGTCCATCGACTACGCCTGTCGGCCTCGCCTTAGGTCCCGACTTACCCAGGGCAGATTAGCTTGACCCTGGAACCCTTGATCATCCGGCGGACGGGTTTCTCACCCGTCTTTCGCTACTCATGCCTGCATTCTCACTCGTGTAGGCTCCACCGCTGGTTTACACCGCGACTTCACCGCCCACACGACGCTCCCCTACCCATCCACACTCCTGAACCACGAAGGCTTGGAAAATATGTGAATGCCACAACTTCGGCGGTGTACTTGAGCCCCGCTACATTGTCGGCGCGGAATCACTTGACCAGTGAGCTATTACGCACTCTTTTAAGGATGGCTGCTTCTAAGCCAACCTCCTGGTTGTCTTCGCAACTCCACATCCTTTCCCACTTAGCACACGCTTAGGGGCCTTAGTTGGTGGTCTGGGCTGTTTCCCTCTCGACTATGAAGCTTATCCCCCACAGTCTCACTGCTGCGCTCTCACTTACCGGCATTCGGAGTTTGGCTGACGTCAGTAACCTTGTAGGGCCCATTAGCCATCCAGTAGCTCTACCTCCGGTAAGAAACACGCAACGCTGCACCTAAATGCATTTCGGGGAGAACCAGCTATCACGAAGTTTGATTGGCCTTTCACCCCTACCCACAGCTCATCCCCTCCATTTTCAACTGAAGTGGGTTCGGTCCTCCACGACGTCTTACCGTCGCTTCAACCTGGCCATGGGTAGATCACTTCGCTTCGGGTCTAGATCACGCCACTGCAACGCCCTGTTCAGACTCGCTTTCGCTACGGCTTCCCCACACGGGTTAACCTCGCGACGTAACACTAACTCGCAGGCTCATTCTTCAAAAGGCACGCCGTCACCAGAATCAGACTGGCTCCGACGGATTGTAAGCACACGGTTTCAGGTACTGTTTCACTCCCCTCCCGGGGTACTTTTCACCTTTCCCTCACGGTACTGGTCCGCTATCGGTCATTAGGGAGTATTTAGGCTTATCAGGTGGTCCTGACAGATTCACACGGGATTTCTCGGGCCCCGTGCTACTTGGGATACTCATCAAAGGCGGTGCACAGCATTACGGTTACGGGGCTCACACCCTCTACGGCCGGCCTTTCAAGACCGTTCACCTATACCAGCACTCACACCTCCCCGGTCCGGCAGAACCGGGACAACAAGTCCCACAACCCCGCCCATGCAACGCCCGCCGGCTATCACACATGGGTCGGTTTAGCCTGATCCGCGTTCGCTCGCCACTACTAACGGAATCACTGTTGTTTTCTCTTCCTGCGGGTACTGAGATGTTTCACTTCCCCGCGTTCCCTCCACGCACCCTATGTGTTCAGATGCGGGTCACCAGATCACTCGCGCGTCTGGCGGGGTTTCCCCATTCGGACACCCTGGGATCACAGTCCGGTTATCGACTCCCCCAGGCTTATCGCAGATTCCTACGTCCTTCTTCGGCTCCTAATGCCAAGGCATCCACCGTGTGCTCTTAAAAACTTGACCACAAAAGATCAAGGAGTAATTTTCGAGAGAACCATGAAAACCACCCAGGCCCGCCACACCCCGAAAGGCGACAGCAGCCCGGACAGATCCAGGTTCATATTCTTGGAAATTGCTTCTTATAAAAGATGCTCGCGTCCACTATGTAGTTCTCAAACAACAACCCCGTACCACACACCCCACACACCAGCCCCCAAAAGGAACCAAAAAACCGTGTCATCGGTGCAGCCAGGAAACCAGAAACAAACAAAACCCGGACACAGGAAAAAACCCCCCGCCCCCGGCCCTGTTGCCTCAGGACCCAACAGTGTGCCAAACACTAAACCGCATCACCCCGCCCCGCACCGTTCCAGGACAGCCACCCCCGAAAGGGAAACCGTCCGTACTAGACACAGGACAAAACCACGCGGCCGCTATTTGTTGATATTCCACCCATGAGCACCCGCCGCAGAACGATCGCCTGCGCAGCGGGCCTTTACTCCTGACAGACCACACACCCCGCATACACGGAAAAGCATGGGCCTGTAGGTGCTCCTTAGAAAGGAGGTGATCCAGCCGCACCTTCCGGTACGGCTACCTTGTTACGACTTAGTCCCAATCGCCAGTCCCACCTTCGACGGCTCCCTCCCACAAGGGGTTAGGCCACCGGCTTCGGGTGTTACCAACTTTCGTGACTTGACGGGCGGTGTGTACAAGGCCCGGGAACGTATTCACCGCAGCGTTGCTGATCTGCGATTACTAGCGACTCCGACTTCATGGGGTCGAGTTGCAGACCCCAATCCGAACTGAGACCGGCTTTTTGGGATTAGCTCCACCTCACAGTATCGCAACCCTTTGTACCGGCCATTGTAGCATGCGTGAAGCCCAAGACATAAGGGGCATGATGATTTGACGTCGTCCCCACCTTCCTCCGAGTTGACCCCGGCAGTCTCCCATGAGTCCCCACCACTACGTGCTGGCAACATGGAACGAGGGTTGCGCTCGTTGCGGGACTTAACCCAACATCTCACGACACGAGCTGACGACAACCATGCACCACCTGTGAACCGGCCCCAAAGGAGAAACCACATTTCTGCGGCGATCCGGTCCATGTCAAGCCTTGGTAAGGTTCTTCGCGTTGCATCGAATTAATCCGCATGCTCCGCCGCTTGTGCGGGCCCCCGTCAATTCCTTTGAGTTTTAGCCTTGCGGCCGTACTCCCCAGGCGGGGCACTTAATGCGTTAGCTACGGCGCGGAAAACGTGGAATGTCCCCCACACCTAGTGCCCAACGTTTACGGCATGGACTACCAGGGTATCTAATCCTGTTCGCTCCCCATGCTTTCGCTCCTCAGCGTCAGTTAATGCCCAGAGACCTGCCTTCGCCATCGGTGTTCCTCCTGATATCTGCGCATTTCACCGCTACACCAGGAATTCCAGTCTCCCCTACATCACTCTAGTCTGCCCGTACCCACCGCAGATCCGGAGTTGAGCCCCGGACTTTCACGGCAGACGCGACAAACCGCCTACGAGCTCTTTACGCCCAATAATTCCGGATAACGCTTGCGCCCTACGTATTACCGCGGCTGCTGGCACGTAGTTAGCCGGCGCTTCTTCTGCAGGTACCGTCACTTTCGCTTCTTCCCTACTGAAAGAGGTTTACAACCCGAAGGCCGTCATCCCTCACGCGGCGTCGCTGCATCAGGCTTTCGCCCATTGTGCAATATTCCCCACTGCTGCCTCCCGTAGGAGTCTGGGCCGTGTCTCAGTCCCAGTGTGGCCGGTCACCCTCTCAGGCCGGCTACCCGTCGTCGCCTTGGTGAGCCATTACCTCACCAACAAGCTGATAGGCCGCGAGTCCATCCAAAACCGCAAAAGCTTTCCACCCCCCACCATGCGATGAGGAGTCATATCCGGTATTAGACCCAGTTTCCCAGGCTTATCCCAGAGTCAAGGGCAGGTTACTCACGTGTTACTCACCCGTTCGCCACTAATCCCCGGTGCAAGCACCGGATCATCGTTCGACTTGCATGTGTTAAGCACGCCGCCAGCGTTCATCCTGAGCCAGGATCAAACTCTCCGTTGAAGTAAAACAGACACAACCAGGCACCACGGAAATAACGCGGAACCAGGCTGCACAAAATTTGAAACCAGCTAAAAACACCAGACCACACCACGGAGGTGGCAGGCCCGGCAAATTCAACCAATTTAATAAAAAATCGGTATCAACAAACTTGGCACACTATTGAGTTCTCAAACAACAGACACA
>NZ_JAGGPN010000003.1 GCF_018613795.1 Arthrobacter sp. ISL-65 | reverse complement strand
AACATCCTCGGGACCACGCACGATCATCAGAGCCCTGCGTCCCCTACGGTGGATCGACCACCCCCTGCTGGACCTGCACACAGCCCTCCACGTCAGTTACCCGCAGACCCGCCCCGACGGGCTGCCTGACTACGACGAAGCGATAGACCTGCACCGACTCGAAGAGGACCTGAGAGCAGCCCTCGGACCCCGTGGCCTGCTCGTCGCCACCCAGACATCAAATGGCCGGCGCATCCTGCACTACTACACCGACTCCGAAGACCAGAACGGCCGGGACACCATCGACCGCTTCGCCGGAGCCCGACCCCATATCGAAGCGACCCACACCCACGACCCCGGATGGACCCTCATCAGCCCATACACTTAAGCCGCGGGCCCCAAACGCAGGGGGGGTGTCCGCCCGTTCCCGGCATGGTTGAGGCCCGCTTCAGTGCGTCGCTCGGCTATCCGACGCCAATATCTGCAGCCATGACAAGATCCCATCGTTGAATGACCATCGCCCCCGTTACTCCGCCGACAGTGGAGCGCCGATAGGTTACGGACCGGCGGGGCAGAGCGTTGAGACCAACCCCACAGGGATTCTGCCTCACGCGGCAACTCCATATGGACAGGGGTGATGAAGAACAGCGACGGCATCCTCGACGAATAGCCGTTCCCTAGGGCGACCGCAGCAGGTCAAGCACAGCTGGCAGGGTTGTCACCCCGTCTTCTGCCATGAGATGTCCTGCTCCTGGGTGAACCTGCAGCCGTGCGTCGAGGCGCGTGGCGAGGTCATCAGATACTGCCGGCGGCACGAAGGGCTCCGTATCGGAGCGGATGACTGTTCGCTCAGCAATACTCCTCGCCAGGCGTTCAACATCAACGTCAGTTGCGAGGTAGCCATCGAGTTCCGGCAATGCTTCCAGCGGTCTGGTGAAGCCTGCTACCAACACAAGACCGCCCAGCTCCCATGGCTCCGGAAGCGCCGCGAGCACTCGTAGTGCAGTGATCGCACCGAGAGAATGTGCCACAATCACCGTCCTCACATCAGGCACTCCAAGTGCAGCACTGACAGCGTGCTCCCAGGCTGCCGTTTCAGGAGCCTCCGGGGCAGGGAGAGGGACGACTGTGACGCCTATGTCTTCGGCTTGGAGTGCACTTTGGAGCCAAGGGAACCAGTGTGCGTCCGGTGCGGCTTCATACCCGTGGACGATGACGACGCGCTGGACGGATCGAGTCGGGCGGTTGTCGGTTTCTTTGCTCATAGGCAATGACCCTAAGGGGTCACGGCCGCCTGGGGGTCTGTTAGGGCAGGTGTAAACCCTGGAGGAGCCCCACGAGAGCCCAGCCAGCGTGTCCGCCACAGCATGTCTTCGTTGACCCTGTGAACATGCGCCCGTTTGTGGTGGGATTGCGTCATCGGACACGGCACGAAAAGTAACAGGAGGAACATCGTGAGCAATCCCGGAACTGAAGGACGACAGCCGCTTGGCAAGCCCAAGGATGACGCTCAAAGCGACAACCCGAATACGGATCCCGAAGACGACCGCCCTATAACGGAAGACCCGGACGGCACACCAGTTGAGAACCCATCGGGAGGCTAAAACTTCCGCACCTGCAGGGCCGCCGCTCAGGTCACAGCATCAGGAATTCACACCAGAGCGTCTTGGCCGGAATGGCGGCAAGGGCTGCCCGTAGCCGGTCCAGATCTTCGGTCACGGCTGCCGGCGGCTGCTCAGTCACGCCTCCATGCAAGCAGACTGGCAGCGGGATGCAAGCAGGCGCACCGGACTTGAAATCCGGATGGTAAGCATGCTTAGGATGGGGTCATAGCCGTATCAATCGGCTGCCAACCAGAGGAGGAAACACCATGGGACTAGGCGACAAGATTGAGAACGCTGCCGAGAAGGCTGGCGGTAAGGGCAAGGAAGCTGCAGGCAACGCCACAGGCGACGAGAGCCTTAAGGCTGAAGGCCAGACCGACCAGGCCAAAGGCGATGTGAAGCAGGCTGGCGAGAAGGTCAAGGACGCCTTCAAAAAGGACTGACCTGAACACGAGGCGAAGGGCGCATCTCTGACATGGGGGTGCGCCCTTTGTTGTGCGCGGACGAGCCGGAGACGCTGCGACGCCCCTTCGCCATGCGGGTGGACCGCGACGCGGAGCCGCCGCGCCAGGGAGCAGACTGAGGCATGGCTGACATAGATCTTTTCCTGAGCTGGGTGAGGACCTCCCTGCACGACGCGGAACTGGCGCTCCACAACGGCGACGCCGCACCACGCCGGGGGCTCTGGTCCCGCAAGGAGCCGGTAAGCGTCCTGGGCGCCTGGCGCAACGCCTTCGGGCAGCAGGAGCTCGACGAGCTTTTCGCTGGCCTGGCCAGGCAGTTCTCCGATTGCACGTCGTACCGCTTCGAGCTGCTCTCCTACGACGTCGTGGGCGACGTGGCGTACACCGCGGGGCTGGAGCACACCTCGGCATCCGTAGACGGAGTACCGCGCAGTTACGTCCTGCGGGCAACCCAGATCTACCGGCGCGAAGGCGGTGAGTGGAAGGTCGCCCACCGGCATGGGGACACCGTGGCCGAGTGATGACAGAGGGCCGCAGAATCCGGGCTTGCCCCCTGGCCGTTCGAAAACGCCTAGACGACTTTCAGCGCATCCATGACGAGGCGCCGGTACATGCCCGGGCTGTTCCCGTGGACCCTGCTGTTCGCTGCGGAGTAATGGGGCACCGTGACCCACCGGACCTTGGTCAGGCCCAGGGTGTCTGCCAAATAACGCTCGTGCTTCGCGAACGCCGTCGCTGTCTTCCTGCCGATGACAATAATGAGCGGGTCGGCGGCTCCCAGGGCTTGGAACTGCCCTGCCAGGACAGCGACGTCGCGCTGTATTGTCTCCCTGGTCAGGTCAAGGGTGTTCGATTTAGAGTTGACCTCGGTGAGCAGGTCCGTCATGTAGGCACCCCAGTGCACGGTGTCACGGAAGGCCTCGGCGAGGAAGTGGTCGTTGTGCCGTGGTCCGGTGTGGAAGTTCTGCCACGGCAGGCGTTCCACTTTGGAGTCTCCCGGGTTCAGACCGAGGATGATGGAGCGGGCGTGGAGGACCCCGTCGAGTCCGTCAGTCGGGAACGAAATGTCGCTCGTCCGGGTGTACGGCGCCGCAGCGGGCCATACGGCCCAGGAGGCCGTCATCTCGTATGGGGCCATGGTCTTCAGCAGCGATGTCACCGACAAAGTATGCCATCTGGCCCCTGCGCGGCTTGGAATGCACGGCGCCAGCCTTAGTTCAAGTTCATGCCGAACTGCCGAGTGAGGAGAGCCCTCTTGAAATGGGCTTCGGCGGCATCGACGTGGGCGGCCGGCGCGCTCGGCGAGTGACCCTGCTGCGGTAGTGTCGATGGCCGGACCAGATACTGCACTTGATGAAGGAACCCACCGAATGTCGGTCAGAATTGACGAACTGTTTGAGAATCTGTCCCCGGTCCTGACTGTTACCGACCTGACCCGGATCCTGGGTAAGGACAGGACCACGGTGTATCGGTGGCTGAAGAAGGGCGAGATTCCCGGTGTCCTCATCGACACGACGTGGGTCATTTACCGGGACGAAGTGCGGGACTACCTGCTGAGCAGGCACAACCAGGCAGGCGGCGCTCCTCAGGCGAGCCCCTCCGACGACGGCAAGCCGGAAGACGAGTCGCCTTCGGTGTAGGCTGCCGCGCCGGCAACAAGGCCCTCACCTCCTTTTCTGGATACCTGCCACATGTCCTCGATCACCGCGGCCTCATAAGATGACCGCATGAGCCGCGAAGAGCACCCAGCTGTCACCCCGAGCGCACAGGCAGTTGCCGACCCCGCCTTTGAAGCCGCCTACCAGGCCGCCCAAGAGAGTCTCAGCGAAGGCGGCATCCCCATCGGGGCAGCGCTAGCCCGTGACGGCGTGGTCATCGCCAGCGGACACAACGAACGAGTCCAAAACAGCGATCCGATCGCGCACGGCGAAATGTCCGCACTTCGTGCAGCCGGCCGGCAGAAGAGCTACCGGGACACCACGCTCTACACCACCCTCGCCCCCTGTGCCATGTGCACTGGAACCATCATCCAGTTCAAAATCCCCCGGGTGGTGGTCGGCGAAGCGCGAACGTTCGACGGCGAATTCGACCTTCTCCGATCACGTGGCGTTGAGGTGGTGGTCCTGGATGACCAGCGCTGCGTGGACATGATGCGCACCTTCCAAGACAGCAACCCGGACCTGTGGGCGGAGGACATCGCAGAGTAGGACTAGTCCTCCAGGTCGAAGTCCAGGTCAAGGTCTTCCAGGTCGCCCAGCTCACGCCAGGTGGAACCCACGGGGGCTGCTCCGATGGTTGCGGCGATCGGCATCCGGTCCACCTCGGACAGCTGGTCCAGGTCCAGGCCCGTCAGTTCGGCGATGTCCCTGATGGGTGTCTGAAAGGTGCGGAACGGGCCCAGCGGCGGGGCCTCTTCCGTGACCCCGGGATGCGGCACCTCGGGTATCTCGGCCAGCTGCGGGGACTGGTCCACCACGTACCCGGTGGCCGCCAGTTCACCTTCGTGGATGAAGACGGCGACCTTGAAGAAGCGCAGCGGGATGTCCACGCCCCGGTACACCGGATCGAGGGTGCTGAAGATCGGACCGGTGAAGACCACGACCCGGCTGCGGTACTGGGCAGCGTGTTCCTGAAGGTAGGACTCGATGCCCAGCCACAGCTCCAGACCCTGGTTGAACTTGGCCGCCTGCGGTGCGGCGTTCGTGTAGTGGAAGGTGTCTTCATTGGCCAGCTCGGCCTCAGCAACGGTGTCGCCCCAGACTGCCGAGGACCGGCGCACCAGGTGGCCGCGGTCGATGTCGTTCCGGGCGTAGACCCGCTCCCCTGTCTGCTGTTCCGCGGGGAGGCGGGGATCCAGCCGCCATCGGATCCCCGTCCGGTCCAGGTCCATGAGCTTGCTGCCGTCGATGCCCACTCCTGTGACTGCAGCAAGGCGCTTGTCCAGGCGCATCAGCACCGAGAAGTGCGTGTACGGCAGCAGGACCGTCTCCACGGCGGCCAGGCCCGGCAGGGGTACGGGCACACCCAGGAAGTACGTGTCGAAGCCTTCCCGGCCGGAATAGTCTTTCGCGGTTGCGGCGGTGGTCGCGGTTAGATCGCTCAGCAGTTCGTCCATGGGCGGGACCTTACCAACGGATACTGGCAGGCAAATGAACGAAATCACCAGCGAAAAGGCACGGCCTCGTCATCTGGCTGCACACCCAGCGTTCAAGCTGCGCCGCGGCAGCCGAGGCACAAGGGCCCACCGGCGGCCGATCATTGCGCCCTAACTGGCTCTTTACGAGGTTTCGCCGAGGCGCCAGTCGCTGAAGGACCGCAGTGGGCCCGTTCAAATCCTCCGCCGGGAAAAAATCCCCCGCCTCCCGCCCGTTGTGGCGGCGAAAATTCCCAGGGCGATGACGGATCCCAGGATGGCCAGCAGCCAGGTACGGAGGTTGAAGAAACTTCCGAGGCCCCCGCCAAAGATGAGTGAGCCGATCCACCCGCCGAGGATCGCTCCGACAACGCCAAGGAGCAGGGTTACCAGCCACCCGCCGCCCTGCCGTCCGGGCAGGATGGCCTTCGCGATGGCTCCCGCGATCAGGCCCAGAATGAGAAATCCGAGGATTCCCATGGCGCGCTTCTTTCTTGTCAGCTAGCTGCAGGCCGGTTATCACCGGTCATAGTCTGAGTATGGTCAGCGTGCTTAGCATCTGACAAGCATCCATGATTGAACCGGGGGAAAACACCTTGGGCTCATGGAACGCCGGGACCAATCTCGGACACCCCGCAAGGACCTTTCCGGCTCTGGACACTAACGCTGAGCATACTTAGCGTTAACGCGTGACCGTTGATGCGCCTGGCTCGCCGACCGAAGACAGCGGCACGGGCGCGGTCTAAAACCCCAGCCACTCAGTGTCAGGAGAGCGCCATGACGACAGTACGTGAAATTATGACCGGCGGCGTTGAATGCATCGGTGAAACTGAAACCCTGGAAGCGGCCGCCCGGAAGATGAAAGACCTGGACGTCGGCGCCCTGCCGATCTGCGGCGAGGACAACAGGCTCAAGGGCATGATCACGGACCGCGACATTGTCATCAAATGCTTCGCTGAGGGAGGCGACCCGCGCAGTGCAAAGGCCGGGGACTTTGGTCAGGGCAAGCCTGTGACCATCGGTGCGGATGATTCGATAGAAGACGCCATCAAGACTATGCAGGACCACCAAGTCCGCCGGCTGCCGGTCATCGACGGCCATGACCTGGTCGGTATCCTTACGCAGGCAGACATCGCCCGGAACTACCCCGAAGACCGCGTCGGGGAACTCGTAGAACTCATTTCGTTCTACTAGGTGCCGCCCGCAGTCCGGCACTAAGGGACCGTGAAGAAGCTCTTCGGGTCGTCGGCGCCGAGCAGGTCGTGGTGGAACACGACGGCGTCCACCGGCCGGGTGTCCACAAACAGCACCGCCACCGTCCGGGAATGGACGATGGTGTAGCGGGTGAGGTCTTCCAGCCAGGAGTGGATCCCGGTGTAGTCCTCGACGAACAATCCGTCCCCGAGCAAGCCCCGCTCCGCAAGCAGGCCGTAGACAAGATTCCAGGTGAGATCCATCAGTTCATGGATCGCCGCTTCAACTGTTGGAGCTGTCATGGCTCCATGCTCCTCCAGGGGTCCGACAGTGTTGCGGACCGGCGCCGCGTGTTGCCGAACTCCTTAGGCATGCATCCGGCGCCGATCAGAATCGGCCGTCGTAGCTTTCCCTGATCGCCAGGGACGTGAACCGCCAGCCTTCGATGATCTCGCTCAGGTCGTGTTCCGGGGATGCCCTGCCCAGCCGGCGAACCACCTTCATCTCAGCTTCCATGGACGCGGCCATCCGATTCGCGTAGTCGATCAGCTCCCGGATCTTCTCGGCCGGAATGTCAGGCGGCTCGGGATAAGTGATCATCTCCTCCATGGGGCCAGTGTGCCATGAGGCAGCTCCGATTATCCGAGCGGCAGGACCCCGATGAACCAGAACGAGGCCAGCGCGAAGAGCCCGAAGAGGGGGACCAGGCAGCCGATTAGAAGTTTGGACGGGTGCTCGACCTGGAATGACTCGCTGGGATTGTCCGGGTTGTAGGCCACCTCCACCGAAGAGCCGGGAACAGGCCGCTGCGCGTAGGAAACCTCAGATTCCCCGAGGTGCAGGACGTCCTGCGGCCCGGTGAACTGGTAGACCGGCCAGTGCCGGCGGTTCCTGTTGGTGTTGCCGACGCCCGACGTCCAGCCTTCCCGGCTTCCGGTGACGGTAGCCTGGACCTTGGGCCAGCCTTCGATCCGCCGTTCCTGGGCCTGCGTCTTCCGCAGTGCGTGAATGCAGGCAGCCGCCGCAGCCGCGGCGAACAGTATCCAGATGATGTACAGCACGATTTTCAAAGCGTCCCCCATGTCGCATTTACCAGGCACATTGCCCCGTCTTATCAGGCGCCTGAAGATCTGAATGCTTCTAGAATGGCGCCAATGGACACCAACCCTACCGACACCCGGCTCCGCGCCGCCGTCACCGACATCCTGAACGCCCATGACCTGCTCGCAGTCCTGGACCTCGGAGCGCCGGCCGATGAGTACGACCCGGAGATGAACGACTTCGTCGCCCTCATCGAAGAAGGCACCGCCATCACGCCGGAGGTTGTCGCCGGCGTCTGGCACAAATGGTTTGGCGACCCCGGCGAAGAGCGCGAGCCGCCCACGCCCGCTATGGCTGCCCTGGCCGCCGACCTGCTAGCAGCCCAGCTGGCCCGCGGCACCTGACAGGTCGGGGGCCAGCTTGTTTCCGCAGACCGACGCACGACAGACATCAAGGAATGGAAGCAGCACCCGTGACTGAATCACCGCAAGAAGAGTATGCGACAGAGCTGACTGAAGTACTCGAACTCCGGGGTGTTCCTGCAACAGCAGTAGCGCAGATCGTGCGCGAGGTCCAAAGCCATGTCGCCGACTCCGGCGAGGACCCCACCGCCGCCTTCGGAACTCCAAGCCAGTACGCGGATAACTTCGCACCCAAGCTCCGGATGGCCAGGTTGTGGGTGCTCATCATTTCGTCCGTGCTTCTGGCAGCAGGAGGAGGCTACCTGTTGATCTCCGGGGTCTTTGGGTTACTGTCGCCGGCCCATGGCCTGTGGGGCCTGCCATCTTGGGCGCGTATGGCAATCGGCGTAGCGGGAATGGCCTCGTTCATTGCTTTGATCCTGATCGCGGGAGCGCGCGCGAGACGCCGTTCCCTCAACTGGCACATCTAGATGTCCTGCCGATGGCCCATTTTTGTGGCGGACATGTCGTCGGTGTGCTGCCTCCCAACGGCTAGTTCCCCACGGATGGCAGGATGGAACCTGTGGCGACAGCGAGACGGAACTCAGCCCCCCCAAGTCCGACTCATCCGGGTTTAAGACGGGGCGTTCCGGCAGTGCCGCATCAGCGCAGGGTCAAAGTTCTCCGATGCCGGAGACAAGTTCTACACGGCCCTCTCCAAGGCTGTAGGAAAGGCCGATGACAGCAGTCTGTCCTTTCTCGATAGCGTCCGAAATCACGTGTGAAGTGTCCGCCAGCCGACCCGCGGTCTGCTTGACGTGTTCCACGACCATGTCATTGACTTCGTGCTTTTCGTTGCGCAGGGATGTCAGGACCGACGGGGTGATCCGCTCGACAAGATCGCGAATAAAGCCGGTCGGCATTTCACCCGCCTCCACCGCGCTCTTAGTGGCTTTGACCGCTCCACAGCTGTCATGGCCCAGAATCACAATCAGAGGCACCTTCAGTTCGCTGATGCTGTACTCAAGCGACCCCAGAACCGCATCGTCGATGACCTGCCCGGCCGTACGGACCACGAAGGCATCCCCAAGTCCCAAATCGAAAATGATCTCTGCAGCAAGTCGCGAATCCGAACAACCGAAGATCACCGCAAAGGGATTCTGTCCTTCGGCCAGGGACGACCGCCGGGCGGCATCCTGATTCGGATGCATCGACTGCCCGGAGACGAACCGTTCATTACCTTCACGAAGGCGCTGCCAAGCCTGAGCAGGAGTCAAAGAAGTAGCCACAGGGGTACTGTACGGGCAGTGAGCCACTGGCTGCGAAACTATTACGCCAACAACCTCGACGGAATTTAGAAGCATCCAGGAGGCGGATCGCTACCCGTCCCGGACCGAGGAAGGCACCTCGGAACGGACACTGGCGGCATGGCTGCAGCGGCGCCGCGAAGACGCCCGGGCGGAACGCTCGCCCCGGCCTACCGTGACGGCCTGGCCGCACTTCCCGACTGGCAAACTCCCCCGCGGGCAGACAGCGACGAGACCCGCTGACAGGAAAGACTTACAGCCCTCGTTGCGTACCGGGTCGCGGCAACGACTGGCCCCGGCCCAAAGCTGTCATCGCCGGCGAAGAGCACGACCTCGGCGTCTGGCTTCACTTCCAACGGTCCAAGCTGCACCGCGGCGAACTCGATCAGGCCAAGGCGCAGGCGCTGGATGACGCAGTGCCAGGCTGACGAAACGGCCGGCAGCGGGGCCGGAGGCCGAAGCGGATTGCCCTCTCAGTACCGTGAATCTTGGAAAGACCTTGAGAGTGATGGGCGGACCCCGCAAATGCGGGGTGCAGAAGACACCGGGCCTTCTGGCATCACCCGCATTTTCCAATGCGCCGGCGGGAAACTCAGGGTGTCCCTGAAGCAAAAGCAAGGTCGCCGCGACCCCCGCCGCTTCAGAAAAGCCGGGTCCGGAACGCCATGCCCTCCAGCAAACCCCGGACCCGGCGGACACCCAATCGCGAACGGACCACGACTAGGAAGCAGCCATGTCAGCGGAGACGTTCGCACCGTGGCTGAGACCCG
This sequence comes from Arthrobacter sp. ISL-65, assembly GCF_018613795.1. Taxonomy (GTDB): domain Bacteria; phylum Actinomycetota; class Actinomycetes; order Actinomycetales; family Micrococcaceae; genus Arthrobacter. The sequence continues at coordinate 2,518 of NZ_JAGGPN010000003.1, read as the reverse complement.
AATCGCGGTCAGCTGCCGCCGTCCTTGACGGTGGTCTTAATGTCCTCCAAGGCTGCCCGGTCGTCATCGTTGGGCTCGGTACGGACGATGACGAGCGTCTGTACCATGTGGCCCAGATCGACGGATGTGATCGTGTAGGTTTCCGTGCTGACTGTCAGGGTGCCCTTGTACTGGGGGTCCTCCAGACTGGTCAGCGCCGCGGTCAGCGCGCCGGGTTCCTCCAGCAGCGGCCGGCTTGCGTCTATCTGCCAGTCATCATGCTCCCGGCCCAGGAAGGTCGAATACCGCGGCAGCACAAGAGACCACGGAGGAAAGCGGGGCGGCGTGCCCCTGCCAGGGGCTTCCTCAACGACACCTGATTCCAACTCAACCCGCATGCCCCACGGAGCAATGAGGAAGCGGCCGGCACCGTCGGTGCTGACCTCCCAGAAACCGCCCGGGAAGTACCGGAAAGAGCCCGTCTCGCCCTCCGGCCCGGAAGCGCTCCTGAACCTCGTGGCGAAGTCCCCGGCGACAAACCCGGGATCGGCGCGGGCCAGGAGTCCGATCAGCTGCTGATGAGTGGGCATCATGGGGAGAAGCGTAGTTGCGAAGGCCATCGAATGCCGCGGACATTCGGACAACGGCTGACGGCACGGCACGTACCGGATGCTGCTGACAGCCCGAGAGCATGCTCCGGTAGGATTACAGATGTAATGTAACAAATGTTATGGAAAGGTATCGCTATGCCCCGTCAGGCTGATCACCACCAGCGTCGCGAAGAAATCTCAGTTGCGGTTTGGCAGGTCGTTGCCCGGTCCGGGCTGGAAGGCTTGACCTTGCGCGCCGTCGCTGCCGCGGCGCATTGCACGACGGGGATGGTTGCACACTATTTCCGGGACAAAAGGGCTCTGCTGGCTCATGCCCGGTCAACGATGCACGCCCGCATGGCCGCGCGGATCGATGCTTTGCCCGCACAGGAGGATGCCCGCGCCACCTTGTATGACGTTGCCGAGCAGGCTTTGCCGCTGGACGATGAGCGTGCCCTGGAAGCCGTTGTCTGGTCATACTTCCTGCTATCGAACCGCCACGACCCGGAACTGCTGCGGGAACATACAATCAGCCACGCGTCATGGATCGATCGCCTCACCGCTCTTGCACGGACCGCGTACGGGGCCGGCCCTGCAGCCGGGGAGATGGAACAGCGGGTCCGTGCCCTGGTTGCCTGCCTGGACGGACTGGCCCTGAACGCCGTGACGGACCCTGCCGCCTACCCGTCGGAGCTCCAACGGTGCATCCTGCGCACCCAACTAGACCTCATGCTGGAAAGGAAACCCACACCATGACCGACACCGTACCCGTCATCACCGCCACCAACGCTCAAGACCCGCGAATCCAGGGCCTTGTCGCCGAACTCGACGCCGACCTCAACGCCAGATACCCAGAAGAACAATGCACGGGCGGCCTGCACGTTCACCCCGACATCCGCTTCCTGCTCGCTGAAATCAACGGGTCGCCGCTCGGCTGCTGCGCCATCCAGCAACTCCCTGACGGAGCCGCCGAACTCAAACGCATGTACGTCGCACCACAGGCACGAGGCCGAGGGATTGGCGCCCTACTGCTTGACCAAGCCGAAAAGGCCGCCGCGGCTCTCGGCTACACCGACATCAGGCTCGAAACAGCGATCCACCAGCCCGAAGCCATCGCTCTCTATACCCGCGCCGGCTACACCCCGATCACCAACTACCCGCCCTACCAGGACAAACACCTCAGCCGCTGCTACACCAAACACCTCAATCCGGCCCCGTAGGCGGTGCGGATAGCAGCCCGCGAGACCTGCGTGCCGGTAGCCGGCGAATAGAGGACGAACGCGCGCTGGTACTGCCGGTACGCGCCGACGTTTTTCAATCCGGTCCGGACCGGCCCCAGGCGCCGAGCCGAAGTTGTTGCGTGCGGCGACGCCACTTATGGCTTCTTCCTGGCAGGACCGTTGGTGATGTCGGGACTCGCGGCGCTAGCGGCTGCGTGGATCAGAGGCTGGTCTGTAGGCGCGCTAGACAGGACTGTTAGACGGCGATGACCCCACCTGGCACCAAGCGGAGGATGTTTGCCCCGGGAGGTGCCGTGGCGATGGCCTCCTGGACGTGCACCGAGAACATGGCGATGGACGCGGCGGTCAACGACCAGTCAGGCCAGGTGGAGCGCCAGGTCTCCTCGTCGATGATGATGGCATCTGCGATCTCGCCCAGCGGCTCAGCTAAGCAGTATTCCTTCGGTTCCCCGCCGTCGTCGCTCGCTAGGATGAACACCGTGGCGTCGGACCCTGCCCCCTCGACCCGGACCGCCCCGACTTCGACAAGACCAGCGGTAAGGTTGGCGGCAAACATTTTCAGATCCTCCATTGGAAACCAGGCTCCTAGCGTCTGGCTGCCATGCAACGGCGATTTGCCACGGGGCCGATACGCGAATCGAAGCGCACGGCGTTCCGCTCTTCCGTCGGTTCGCCCCTTAGAGCTTTGGCGGATTCAGGCGGTCATTG
>NZ_JAGGPN010000038.1 GCF_018613795.1 Arthrobacter sp. ISL-65 | reverse complement strand
GTGTGGTGTGGCCGTTTGGCTACTGGTCCCGTGCGAGCTGGTCTTACCAATCTTCCGCTCGGGTGAATCTGTGCGTGTACCTAACGCTAGCTGAGAGACGAATGGATTGGGAACCCCTCGTCTCTCACGGTCAACGAGGCAGCCTTCGGTGGCCTGCCCTCTGCTTCGGGCCGACTCCGCCGTCTGCCCGTGCAGGCGAGGGGCGGAGACGAGGTCTTTGATGTTGACCGTCTGGGCCGGGGAGGTCCAGTAGCCGGACCCGTCATCGGAGCGGTTCACGTTCAGGGTCTCGATGATGTCGCCGTCAGCCAGGTCTTGGAAGGACTTGCTCTCGCCGGGGGAGAGGGTGATGTCGCGGGTGGCGGGATCAAGCAGGAGCGTCGACTCGGCGTGGGTGTCTGGGGTGAACTGTCCGCCGGTGGTGATTCCTTTGGGCTGTCGGTTCTGAGATGTCGTCATGCCCAGCCATGTGTGCGGCCAGGGCCTCAAACGGCGCCGGCGGACGAACAAACCGCTTCGGAACCTGAATTCGCCGCTCTACCGGCCGCTCCCACCGAACGACCACGAAACGACCACTTGGTCGAGTGGGATATTCCGCGGAATACCGGGGAAAATAGGGCCCCTACTACTACTACTCTACTTAAACGACCAGAAATAGAGATATATATAAGGGGGCCCTTGTTCTCTTCCTAGAGAGCCCTTTTCCTTCCTAGTTAATACACTTTCTACTCATAGAGGTCCTATCCTCCGCGGTCGTTTTGGTCGAGTGGGGGTCCCGGTGGACCCAAATTCCGCGCCAGCGTTGGGAAGCAGGGCCGTTTTCCCACCCTACCGGCGGTAGGTTCCCGAATGTTTTGACCGCTTTCGGCGGTCGAGCGCTTTGATTTGTGAGAGACGTCGGTTTTACCTCATGTGATAACCTGAGGAACGATATTCTGGCTCTAGAGACGAGGGTTATCACATGGCTCCCAAATGGGGGCCATTTCTGTTTTTGGGGCGCTCCATGCGCTGCAGTGAAAATTTGCTGATGGGGGCACGAAGCCGTTTATCGGCAGCACCGAATGCAGCTCATCGCCCGTTTTTCGTCGGCGGTGCGGCTAGCCGCGCAGGCAGTGCAGGTCTGTCAGCGCCATTGCTTCTCCGGCTCCTGACGTGTCCGTCAGCTTCACGATGGCATCTTTGCCGTGGGGGAGTGCGGCGGTGATGCTGTTGGCCCTGCCGACCGAAGCTCCACCGGCGTCGACGGTAGCCTCCACGTATAGGCCTCCGGGGCATCCTGCCGGCGCCATGGTCGTCACGTGCACGACGAGGCATTTGGAGTAGCTGCAGCTGTACTCGGATTTGTCCGCGAACTGGTAGTAGAAGTCCCCGGCGAACTGTGTCCAGCCGAGCTTCTCCATCTCACGTTTCGTTGTCTCGGCTTCGCCTCCGTCGCTGGCCTCGAAGGCAGCGAGAGCCTTCGCGTCCTTTTCACGCTGGGCCTTGTTCTCCGCGTCCACCTTGGCCCAGAACGCATCCGATTCGGCCTTCTTCTTCCTGGCCGCCTCGTCCTTTTGGGTCTTTGCCGCAGCCTGCGCCTGAGCGACCTGTTGGGCCGGTACAGCCTGACCGAACCAGAAGAGGCCGGCCAACGCGAGCATGACGGCCAGACCCAGCCCGGACAGGATGAGCGGGAGCCGGCGCTTCGGTTTGCCGTCGACCCTGATGGGCTTCGGCAGGTTGTCTTTCCCGAACATGGTTTCCCCCTTGTGCGCCGGCTTTGTTGCCGTTGAAGTTTCTCAGGTGAGGATATGTGTTCGGCGTCTGTTTTCCGTTGTGTGTCGCCCTCCGGCCTGCCGGACTAGGGACAGCCCAAAACGCAGAAGGGCAAAACCAGATGGCGCGGCTTCAGTCGAGGCAGGTGGCGGCTTTACGCGGCGGCCATCTCCAGAAGGGGATAGAGGGCAGCTTCCCAGTCCTTCCACTCCTGAAGCCGCGGAGCTTCCGTGAGGGTGCGGTTGTAGGACTGGTCGAAGACGAGGTGCGTCCAGGACGGCGTCATGTTTCCGGTGATGCCCGGCTTGTCGTCGATGAGCACGTCGCCGCGGACCAGAGTCTTGTCATGGGCCAGGATCACCCGGTTCGCCCCAGCGGCTCCCCAGGTGCTCCTCAATGGAGGCCAGCTTCTCGGAGGCGCACGTCGGGTGCGTCGCGAACGGCGTGGAGCAGAAGAAGACGTTCAGCCCGGCTTCCTCCATCGCCAGGACGGCCTCCGTAGCCCTTGGCACAGGTTCAAGGTTCCGGTAGAGGCCCTCGGTATTCATGGCCTGCAACAGGACGTCACGGTCACCGCCAGGGCCGCAGAGGTGGTTGTAGTCCATCTGCTGACCCAGGGGCACGATCGGGAAGTTCGGGTCCAGCTGCAGGAGGATGCGGTTGAGGGCGTTGCCTCAGTCGAAGCTGACGGCTTGGGGTCATCAGCGACCGGCTGCTGCACGCCCCGCGCGGGCACCGCTGGAGCCTCGGGGTAGTGCGGTTCGGAGCCCTAGGCGGTGCCTACTCGATCGACAAACAATTCCTCACCCCGGGCTGGGACTGGTTCGAAGGAGAGGAAGTCGTACCGGAGGACGTTGTCGCGCTGGGGTCCGAGCCGCTCGATGTCTTGATCACCCATGCTGTACCGTCGGCATCGACGTTGAAACGACTCTTCGGATTCCGGAGGCAATTGAGCGCGAGGCCTACAATGTCAGGTCTCTGATCCCTGATGGTCTATCGGAAACGTTAAAGGCGATCTGGACGGGGTGACGGTGGACCTAGCCACTCATAAGACTGACGTAGCGGCAACGCAACATGACGCAGAAGCGGTGATGAAAGACATCGGAACGGAGGCAGGAGCGAACGGAATCACGTGCTCAGACGCAGTTGGTGTTGCAGCCGATGCCTCGGGTGTAGACGCCGACGAGGCCGGAATCGGCCGCGACATCAGGCTCGCTCTCCTCGGACTTGGACACTTTGAAGACCAGGCTGACCGACCTGATTAGTGCGAAGGACGCCCTTGCCCAAGCGCAGAAGGCAGCCCCCTCGCACAGAACCTCCAGCCCCATCCCAGATGGTGGCGAAATAGCCTCGGTCCTTAGGGCAGCGCAGTCTGTTGTCGAAAGGCTACTGGAATTTTGAAGTGAGCCCCGGCACAGCCCACGGAATTAAGCCGCCAGGCTCAGGCGATTGCCGGCGGTGCAGCGAAAGCCGGTAACTGTTCTGGCCCGGGTGATCGTCCTGCGCATTCAAAACCGCCTGTCGGAGGGAAACGTCGCCGACTACAGTTCCCTCATCTCGTTCAATTGCGAGACGTCGAAATACTCAGCCCCGTCCAAGATGAATTCCACGTTGCCGAGTACTCCTTCGATGGCGCTCTCCAACTGGTGGAAACTTCTCGAAGATAACGTCCTGGCAGCCGATGCGTCGAGGACGAATACCGGCGGTGCCGTGGAGGGCATGAGGAAAACTCTGGACCACCCAAGTTTCCGCGCATTCCGCCCGATTTCCGCGGCAGCTTCGTCGCTCATTTGGAATTGCCCAGCAAGTGGCAAGATTTGGGAAACCTCGGTCGTATCCCGAACGGTTGCGCCGCCATCTTCGGTTACGTACAGCAACATGCGCCCGCGCTGACCCACCGTCAGGTTGACGACGCGGAGAAGGGGAATTGCCTCACTGTCCTTCCTAAGCGGTGCGACCTCGTTTGCCGGTTCCAACGCTTGGTCAAATGCACCGGGAAACCGGATTACGTAGCGAGGCGGGTCAAGACAGACCAGATAGTCGGTACCGGATCTCGTCGTCACCCTGAATGAGCCTGTCATTTCGTCCAGAAGTCGGCGCATGCGTCGATGTTGCCACAAACTGTCACGCGGTACGCAATGCTCCTCTGTCCGACAGGCTTGACCCTCGATCGGCTCCGGTTTATCTAGTGGCACCATCCCAATAATTCAGCTATTTCACCGGGTCGTTCTTTCACCGTTAAGAAGGCTGGCGGCGAGATGCTGGTCAAAGAAACACTCTGCATCACCTCCGGTCGGGCCGCGCGGCGACTGACGTCCGGTGCTAGTTCTCTTCCGGAGGGAGCGGCTTGGGCCGCCTCGTGAGGAGAGGGTGATTGGGATCAAACTGGCGAAGAGCCTCCTCCAGCTCATGAATCCGACGCAGATAGCTCCTCCTGCCAAGCATTTCCGCGACGTTTTCGAGGTGGGTGACAGCAGCGAGGTGCTGCGGGTTAATGCAGAGCCGCGTGCCGCATGTGTGATGGACGCTAAGCGTGCCCAACTCTTCGGTGAAGTCCCATGCCACGCGATGGGCGAGTCGGTTGGTTGGTCCACGGCCGATGAAGCCGTAGCCTGAACGCTTCGCTCCTGTCCACACCCAGCAGCCGTGGGGATCCTTCGGATCGAGTGTGCAGCGGGTGCGGAGGATCTCCAGCACCTCCGGACCGTCACAACGTATGATCGCCTGCCTCAGTCCTCCGAGACGGCTGAACCATCCTGGCAGTCCATGCCGGGTGTAGTACCGGTAGTACTCTTCCGCCGTCGTCACAGGCCGTACCGTCCTTCCTCGTCCTCACTCAATCCGACTATCTCAACTATTCGACTTGTTGCCCGCAGAGTTGGCACCGAGGGGTCGTCGGCGCTCACCTGCAGCATGAACAGCGCGGGCTGCCCGACCTCAAGACTGAGAACTTGGGGGACCGGGAGGGGCTGCCCGTCACCTCGCAGGCAGCTCATCCCCGCCGCAAGATGATCCTCAGCAGGTTCGACGGCAGCAACGAAGCGAGTCAGGGTGCTGGCGGACAAATCCAGAAGATACAGTGAGCCGGTGGCCGTTCGAATCCGGAAGGCTTCAGATCTCCATGGAGTACTTCGCTTGTCATGGGAGAAAGGTTAAAGAGCGGTCTGACATTCAGGGCAGCTGCGTGACGAGGACGGGAAGTTTCGGCTCCGCATCACCCCGGGCAGAGTCTTTTCTCGAAGATGAATCTCCGTGCCCTCGAACATTGCCTGGGTGTGAAGGCGACTTACAGTCTCTGCAGCGCCAGAGTTCGCCCTGGAGGACAGCGACGTGGGAGAAGCTCACGACGCTTATCTCACTTGTCGCGGAAGGTAGGGGCGCTCTTCATCCTCGTTTCGGGCAAGGGTTGTCTACAATGGGTCATCTTCCTCCGCGGCCAGTTGCAGCAGCCAGAGTTCAGATTCTTCGCCGGACCGGGAGTTAAGGGTGATTCGAGCACGAGCGGCGGCCCGTTGGACACGACGCTGCCGACGCCGATCCTCATCCAACTCTTCTTGCGTCTTCACGCCGTGGCAACGGCATGGGCAGGCAGCCCTGGCCTCCCGGTTCAGCCGCTCAACCGTTCGCTCCTCCCACCCGCGCAGTAGGACTGGTTCCCCCTCCTCACGGGATAGCGCGACCACCCAATTCGGCGGCGTGGTCTTGCTGCCGGGGCGACTTTCGAGCGACACCCTTAGACTTGCTGCTGAGCGTTGCACACGGCGCCAGCTCTTCGCTGCCTGAGCCAGCTCATCAGGGCTCATGGTGCGTGGATCTTGGCGGCCGCAGCCGCAGACATCATGGTGACCAGGAGATGCCCGGTGCGGGGGAACCTGAGAGCCGCCGAATTCCATGTCCTGCTCCTACGTCGGGCGTTGTTGGCTCTGATTGTACGGCTCGAGGGTTAGTGAATCGCTCCGCCGTTCGGGCCAATTTTAGGCAACGACGGCATTCTGCTGGGAACAGGGCGTAGCAGTATGCCGGGTCAAAGAAGAGCATCGGTCTGAGTGACTAGAAGCGTCACCAGGCCGGGGCGAGATATTCGGCGTTCGGAGTGGGGCCGGCTCCAAAGCCTAAACTTGGGGCATGAACCTTTGCGCAGTTGCGGTCAAAGTGTGCCATAAGTGCGCCCTAGGCCGTTGGCCACTTCCGGGCTTAACCAGCGAAAAACCCCGGAAACCCCTAGATCTAGGGGCTGTCCGGGGGTTATCCCGAGCCTCCTATCAGAATCGAACTGATGACCTTTTCATTTCCAGTTGATCTCTATGCAGTCAGTGTGGAAGGCCCGTTGCCGAGAGGCTGGTTCGCATGACGACTGGAGTGGAAAACGAAATCGGTTTAACGGCACTCAGCAGATGGAGGAAGGAGTCGATGTCCTAGGAGAAAATCTGACTTATGAGCTTAAAGCACTCTTCTGCGGACCGGTGGGCCCAAACATCCGTAACCTAGCTGCTCACGGTCTAATCGATGACGCTGCTCATAACACTGCGGAAGTCTTCTATGCATGGTGGTTTGTCCTGCGCTTAATGTATGCCCCCTACTGGAACCGTCGCCGGACAAGCAACACAGGCTCACCTGAGAGCAGCAGCTAGAGCAGGTTTCCCACTCGTAGTCCCAGACGCGCCAGGCATGACGCTGAGAGTAACTTGCACCGGACAACGAGGTTACACATCGTAGTTGGGCTACCCCTGCCCTTGGGGTGAATGCCTGTGATTTGAGCGCAAGTGGCGGGTGGATGGTGGCCTGTTTCGGGCAGTCCGCGTGAGACGTATTATTGGAGGCCAGACGTAGGACACCGACGTGGAAGTACGTGACGATGCCCGGAGCGGCTGCAGCTTGCCTAGCTCCCCGCTCCGGTGCGTGGGCCCGTTCCTACTCGCGCTTGTACATAACGCTTGCCAGGTATCCGCTGCTGTCCGGAGCCTCTTGACGTTCTCTGAGGTAAGACCGGATGGTCACAGCTGTCCGGCTGTGCCCCAACTGTTGGGCGGCCTGGTCGATTGTCGCCGTTTCTGCAATGTATGTCCCCACTGAACGCCGGAAAGTATGAGGGGTGACGGTTTTGATCGGGGATGACTGACGGTGTTCCTGTTTCCTCTCGACGGGAACATCTTCAGCCGGCAGATCATATGCGACCTGCAGTTCCTCGCGGACTGCACGCCAGCGCCGACGGAAGTTGTGGGGCTGCATCCATTTGCCGCCGCGAGCCGGAAATATAGCCCCATTAGGGTTGGATTGCCTCTCGTTGGCTCTTCGTGCGCGGAGCATAGCCGCAACTTCCGGGCTTATACGAAGGTCAAGGATCTTGTCACCTGTCTTGCCGTAATCGTGTCGCAGCATGGGCTTGCCCTTCTCCCAGCCCACTTTTCCGTTTATCTGCACCCAGTAGGAACCGTCGTCCAACTTGTCGATCCACACGTCCTGCCACCGCAATGCAAGGAGTTCTGAGATGCGAACGCCCGTGGCGAGGAACAATTCCACGCCATCGGGGATGTCCAGGTTTTGCGGCGGTCCGGGCCGCTTTACGTTCATCTGAGCCTCTCCGTGGTGTCGCACGGAGGACAGAACTTTGGCCATGTCCTCTTTTTCGATTATCTGGACCGGCTTCTTCCGCGGTTTCGGCAGGTAGGCTACCTGCCTCACTGGGTTACCAGGGATGAGACCAAGGCCAGCGCACCATTCCATGATGTTAGAAAGAACAGCCCGGTTGTGTTCTGCTTTTGCGTAGTAACGACCTCCGTTGACGATGCCGTGCAGAAAGTCCGCGCAGGCTTTGATGTCAACATCAGTCAGCTTCAGGGCCCCCAGAGAGGGCACAATGTCAGCCCTTGCCATGCGTGCATACTCATACGCAGTGCTAACCCGGAGCCCTTTGCCGCCCGCCTCGATGTAGGAGATCCAGCTCTCAACAACCTCAGCGAAGAGTACCTCCGGCTCACGTCCTGGTGACTTGTCGAGTTCCGCCGAGTGCCTGGCTGCGTCCTCCGCCGCCATTGTCTGAAAGACGGCCAGAACGGCGTCCTCGGCCTTGCGTGCAGTGGTGCCGGTGCGAAAACGCTGGAGGAGCTTCTTCCCGTCCAGAGTCTTGTATCGTCCGTTAGCTTTGTAGCTGCCGTCCGGCAGTCTCTTTGCGGGTGGGATTTTTCCCCATGACCCCGGTCGCGTCTCATGGTTGGCCATTAGGCTGCCCTCGGCGTCACTCGCTGGGCAGCCAGCCACTCAGCCAGATCCTCGATCGCGTAGACGACGGCGCCGTCCAGTTGGCGATAGTATGGCGGTCCTTTCCGCTGGGCAGCCCAGTTGGCCAGGGTCCCGGGAGAGCGGCGCAAATATGCCGCCGCTTCTTCTCGTGTCATCAATTCCGACGGCATCCATGAGGGGCCGTTTGCTACGACGTCTGCTGTGTTCACAGAGAGTCCTATGCGCCTCGACCGCCGAGAGCGGTCACTTTGCGCGGGACCCGGGGAATAACACTTTGCATAACACTTTGACCGTGAACGAGCGTGAATCGGATGTGACCGTGCGTGAGGCTCCGTGAGCTCGAATCCGCGTAACAGCGCGCCAGAGCACGCTTTCGTGAGCACACGTGAACCCACGTTATCCACAGTTCGCATCGAAGAGGTCAGGGGTTCGAATCCCCTTAACTCCACAGTGACACCCCGGTCTTCGGACCGGGGTGTTTTTGTTAGGGCCGTGTTGAATGATTATCGGAAAGATATTACCGATTTAGGTCATCAGCCCGTTAGGCGCCGCCGATGAAGGCCAGATCAGAAATATGTTGCTGATTCAGATGAGGCAAGCTACGTATTGATCAGAGCGTTATCAGCAATATAACTCGGGATGGCCCGGCGATGGATGACATCAAGAGCATTGGGGTGAACATCAGGGAAGCCCGGAAGGCTGCCGGCATCACGCAGGGCACGCTGGCGGACCTGATCGGCACCTCCTCGCGCACGGTTCATGCCATCGAGAACGGGACCGGCAATCCGTCACTGCGTGCGGTGACCGCGGCAGCGAACGCCGTCGGACTGCACGTCAGGGCGGCTGGACCGCACCGACCGCGGCAGTGTGGTTTTTTCATACACCCCGGATTACCCCGCGTCCGGGGGTAGCCCGGTGGCCAGCTCCCTTGCCTTCGCCCTTGAGCCGGTAGAGTCGCGGAGCGGGTCCCTGCCGGCCTTCTTCGCTGGCCTCCTGCCCGAAGGCCATCACCTGACCGTGCTTAAGGACGCCGTCAAGACGAGCCTGGCCGACGAACTCAGCCTGCTGCTCGCGATCGGCGTCCAGAACAAGGCCAGCGCCTCCGTGCTGACCACCCCGCTGGCACTGGCCGGCCGGCGGTACCTGCTGAGGCTGGACCCGCCTCTTCACCAGCATCTGGTGGTCAACGAGGCTGCGCATCTGGCAGGCGCGCGGACACTGAAGATACCCGTCGCCGCCCACACCGTGGTGAGAGACCGGACAGGCCTGCCCGGGCTCCTCGTTGAACGCTTCGACCGCGTCGAGCGGAGCGGCGGCCCGCTGGGGGTGCCGCTGGAGGACGCGGCGCAGGTCTTGAACCTTCCGCCAGCGTCCAAATACGCCGTCAGCTCCGAGGAGGCGGTGCTCGCCCTGGCGGGAAAGTCAGGACTCTGCGGAACCGTGGGATTTGGGCGGGAGGTGGCCGCGCCGGGACGCTTCGCGGACTACCTGCCGGATGTTCGCGAACAGCACGGCCTTCACTGCTGTCATGTCTGGGGCATGGCCGTGCTTAAGTGCGCTCTCGAGACTGCCGCAGTAGGACTCAAGGCGCCGCGCGCCGGCCATTCCGGAACTGACCCTCAGGCTGATGATGGCGTCCAAAGTGGTCGCGGCATCGCCGCGGGTGAGGCCCTTGAAGATCTTGGCCGCCCGCACGGGAAGCATCACCAGATACTCCTCCATGAATGTCTGCGCCGCATCCTCCCCGGCTTCGTCTCTGAGGTCCTGCAATGCAGCGTCATCCAGAACCGGAAGGTCCTGGCCCGCGTCCGGGTCCTCCGCCATGCAGCCACCTCATCCAGTTGTCCACGCCGTCCTGCGACTCTCAATGAAATAGTCCCGGAGGCAGCTCAAGAACCTGCCACCGTCATCGCAGGTTCGGATCAAGAGTTCGACAGCATTCATCCAAGTAACCGCAGCTGGGCGTCGCCGGCAGCGAGTTCGAGCGGCCCCTGGCCGCCTCATGGAATTGTCCGCCGGGTCCGGGGTACATCGGGGGGAATGCGTTCCGGACCCGGCGTTCTGAAGCAACGGTTCGCGGCTACCTTCTGCTTCAGGGACAGGAACAGTCTGGGGCCTGCACATTGTGAAATGCGGGTGCTACCTGATCGTCGGGCTTCGTTTTTACCCCCTGTGTGAGGGGGTGGACGCCGCATGCCCGAGGTTTTCCCAAGCTCCGGGGGCTGGCTTTGGTTCACGTCTAGAGCGGCTCTCACCTGGAGGGGAAGGTGGCACCTAGCATCGTCAGCCCGCGGCCTACGACACCATGGAACCTTCCGGCCGTGGCACAACCCTCACAGGACTCGATGCAGTATCGGTGCCACGCCAGCGCGGCCTTGTTTTTGCCGACGCGAAAAGCGGCCACGGGCAGGAGGGGTGTCCTGCCCGTGGCCGCCAGACGTGTAAGAGACGGGGCTACTGTCCGCCGCAGAACCTGCTGTAGGTGCTGCCGGCCTGCTCGTAGCCGGTCTTCAGCTCGGTGAGTTTCGCCTCATCCGGGGTTTCCTTCGCGGACTCGTCCGTGTATTCCAGGATGGCCTGCAGCGCGGGCCGAAGCTCGTCGGAGGACACTGCCTCGATGGGACGGATCTGGTTGGCCAGGCGGGTCATGCCGGTCTTGCCGACGGAGTTCGTGGGGTTCGAGACAACCGTCCGGATCCGGTCGCACGTCTGTGCGGTGGTTAGCTGCGGTGCAGCGCAGGCGGAAGCGGAGAGGACGAACCCGGCGGCAAGCAGGGCGGTGGTGAGTTTCTTCATGTTTCCCTCAGTAGTTGATGTCAATCGATTGTAAGCAGACGCAACCGGCTCAGGACGGACGGGTTACGGCGGTTGCTAGCAGCCGCCGGACTGCTCATCCGCCAACTGTTCGTCCGACTCGATCCGGCGAAGCCCGGAGAGCCGCTCTCCGATGCGTGACAGGACGGCGGCAAGTTCATCAGCAGCGCTGCCCTGCGGCGCACTAAAGGGATCGCCATGCGATCCCGGCGCGATGAGGAACGGCGTGATCTCCCGCTCGTGGAGGACATCCAACAGAGCCAGGAACCGCTGCCAGTCAGCCGGGCTGGCAGTGGACTCTCCCGAAAGTGACGGGATGCCGTCCACCACCCAGGCAGGGAACCTTTCCGCCAGCACAAGATAGTCCGCCGTCGACCGACCCCCGACGCACAGCTCCGTGAAGCTGACCCACAGGATGTCCGGATCGGCGCCCTTGACTGACAACGGACCGGTGGGCAGGGCCAGGGCCTCCCGCTGGGATGGCGAAGGCCTGAACAGCCCGTAGGCGCCCAACTGCCGTTCCGTGCCGGGAGTGATGATCAGGCCCCGGTAGAAACCGGCCACTAGAGCCAGCCCTTCCGCTTGAAGATGAGATACATCAGGGCGGCGGTGGCGGCCATCAGCAGCATCGCCATGGGATAGCCGTAGGCCCAATGCAGCTCCGGCATATGGTCAAAATTCATGCCGTACACGCCGGCCACGAATGACGGGGCGAAGAAGATGGCAGCCCAGGACGAGATCTTCTTCACCTGCTCGTTCTGCTGCGCACTGGCCTCGTTCTGCCGGTTGGCCGTGAGCGTGCCGTCCAGGGTCAGGGCATTCTGCAGGAGGTCACGGAAGGAATCGGCCCGCGAAATCACCCGCTCCACGTGGTCCTCGACGTCCCGAAGATTGTGCTGGAGCTCGGCGTCGGCAGCGAAGTCGTCGAATCCGTCGTTGAGCTGCTGCATCATGGCCGGCAGCGGATGGATGGCCCGCTGGAACTGGATGACCTCGCGGGCGAGCTCATAGATGCGGCGCGACACCGCAGAGTCGCCGGAGAAGAGCTGGTCCTCGATTTCGTCGATGTCGTTCTCTAGCCCGGCCACCACCGGAGCGTAGTCGTCCACCACCTGGTCCAGCAGCCCGTACAGTACTGCCGGCGGTCCGTGGCGCAGGAGATCCGGCCGGGACTCCAGGCGGCGGCGTACCTGTCCCACACCGGACATCTCCGCGTGCCGGACGGTCACCACGAAGTTCCTGCCGACGAATACATGGAGCTCCCCGAATTCCACGGATTCGGTGTCGTCGCGGTACCGCGCCGGCCTTAGGACAGTGAAGAGGTTGTCACCGTAGCGCTCCAGCTTGGGCCGTTGGTGGGCCGAGACGGCGTCCTCGACGGCCAGGTCGTGCAGCCCAAACTCGTCGGCGACGGCGGCCATCTCGGCTTTCGAAGGACGGTACAGGCCGATCCAGGCCATTCCGCCGTGGCTGTCAAGCGTTTCAAACGTCTGTTCCAGGTTTTCGGGCTCCGCCGTGCGGACCCCGTCGACGTAGACGGCGTTGTCAATGATGGTCACAGGCTGCAGGTCTCCGTCTGTTCGGGGCAGGACATCTGTTGGGTCAGGACATCGCGCCGATGATCGCTCCCGCTGCTGTCACAGCGAGGACGTCATGGCCGGAGTCGATGAGCGTCACGGCGGCGGGACGTCCGGCGAAACCGTTGTGGATTACGTGACCTCCCACGCGGAACACGACCGCCAGCACAAAAGCGAAGCACCCACCGGCCACTGCGTTGTCGAGTCCGAGCTTGCTGATCAGCACTGCGAGGAGGATGGCGGTCACGGCTGCGGCCGCCATCATGGGAACCCAGGTTCCGGCGCCGCCCTCAGAGTTCCGGAGGTCCTCTTCGGTCTTGCCCACGGCCTCCATCCACCGCTTGCCGAGCACGGCGGGCAAATACCAGACGAAGCCGATGGCCATGCTCGCGATGAAGGCAAGAAGCACCGCAAGCCAGTTGACCTGAAAGAAGTAAGAGAGCCAATCCATCCTCGAATACTATTCCGACTGCGCCCCAGCAGACTGCACGAGGCGGCTGATCAGCGGCTCGGTCCGGTACGGGATGTGCGTGTGGAGGGCCAGCACGGTTTCGGTGCGGATCACGCCCTTGATACGCAGGATCGAACGCAGCGCGGCCTGGAGATTTTGCGTGTCGGTGGCCACCACGCGGCACCAGACGTCGCCCCTGCCAGAGATCTCGTGCACTTCGAGGACTTGGGGAATCAGCCGCAAAGCGGCGATCACGCCGTCGAGCTCCCGGTGGGTCACCTCAATCGTCACAAAGGCGACGACGTCGTATCCCACCGCCTCGAGGTCGATCTCGCGGCCGCCGTCGTGCAGGATGCCGGAGCGGAGCATGCGACGCACGCGTGACTGGGCAGTGTTCCGCGCGATGCCGAGTTTTTCGCTCAGCTCGCCGATCTGAACGCGGGGGTCGCGGATCAGCTCAAGCAGGATCTTCAGATCCGTGGGGTCCAACGTGTTCAAATCGTCACTCCGGTTCATGAATCCGGCCAAAGATTGATGGTTTTGCTCAATATTCCCACAAAATGACGCACTGGGTACGCACTCCTGCCGCATTCTTTAGGTACCAAGATTCCATCCGTGCGAGCAGCCCCCACAAGGGGCCGGTTACACGGCCACACAGGCAAGGGCACGGGCATGACCGTCTTTAGCGAACTTCGAATGCGTCCGGCTGCGGCCACCCGCTGGGGCTGGGATGCGTCCACCACCTCACGGCTGGCCATGGCCGGCGTCGTCATTTTCACGCTCCTGGTGGGAGCAAACCTGGCGACCCCGCTGTACCCGCTGCTGCAGGTGCGGCTCGGCATCAGTTCCCTGGGCATCACCATTGCGTTCGCCGCCTACGTCCTGGCGCTCGTGGCCACGCTCATGCTCGCGGGGCACTGGTCCGACCACATCGGGCGCCGTGCGGCCCTCCTCCTTGCCGTGCTGACCGGGCTCGCCGGTGGCCTGGTCTTTGCGAATGCGGACAGCCTCGCCGGGCTGTGCGGCGGCCGGGCCCTCCAAGGCGTTGCCGTCGCCCTGGCCACGGGGGCCAGCTCGGCGGCACTGCGTGAGCTGCTGCCCGAGCGCCCGGAGTGGGCCTCCCGTTTCACCCTGCTGGCTTCGGCCGGGGGAGTGGCGGCGGGCCCCGCGATCGGCGGGATCCTCTCCCTCCTGCCCGGCTCCACCACCGCGCCGTACCTCATCCATTCGCTCGTCCTGGCCGCCCTGCTGATCCCCCTGTACCTGCTGCGCGCCCGCCCTGCCATCAAAGTGGCAGAAGGCCCGCACCCGCTGACAGCCCTGGCGCCGCGCCGGCCGACGGTGTCCCGGGAGGCCCGTGGTGCATTCTGGCTGGCGGCGGCCGTCGGCTTCCTCAGCTTTGCCGTTTTCGGCTTCTGCCTGTCCCTTGCGCCAAGCTACTTCGCGAAGATCCTGGGCACCGACTCGCGGCCACTGATCGGCCTGCTGGCCGGGCTCACCCTGGGTTCGTCCGCCTTGAGCCAGCTGATCGCCGTCCGGAGCAGGTTCGCTGTGCCGGCGGGGCTGGCTGTGCTGGGCGGCGCCGTGGCGCTCCTCGCGGGCGCGGCGGCCGCCGGCAACCCGTGGCTGCTGGTCGCGGCGAGCCTGGCCGCGGGCGCCGGCCAGGGCGTCGCCTTCCGGACCGTCTTCAATGACGTGGCGGGCAAGGTGGAGGCGTCCCGGCATGCACAGATCGTCAGCACCGTTTATGTGATTACCTACCTCGGAAGTGCTGTGCCGGTGGTGGGGCTGGGGCTCGCGACGGCGGCCTACGGCCTCGACGCGGCCGTCGCCGGATTCGTGACAGCCTGCGCCGTAGCGGCGGCGCTGCTGGCTGCGATCACCTGGCGCCGCAGCCTCCTTCGGTAGCAGGGCCGCAGTCTCCGCCGCTAGCAGCGGCGGGAGGTGGCGCCGTCGTTAGGCTTGCAAAGAAACAATTGCAAAGAACTGATTGCAAAATAATCATTGCAAAGAAATCTTTGCAAGAGTAGCCTTGCGGTATGGCCAGCAAGCCGAACACCGAAACGCCCGACGTGCAGGATCTGCCATACCCGGTCCGGAAGATGGACCCGGCCTCCCTGAAGGCCCTTGCACATCCGCTGCGCGTCCAGATCCTGGAAATGCTGTCCCGGTACGGCGCACAGACGGCGTGCAGCCTCGGCGAGCTGCTGGGGGAGTCCAGCGGTTCCACGAGCTATCACCTGCGCCAGCTAGCCAAGCACGACTTCGTTCGGGAAGTAGAGGGAAAAGGCACGGCACGTGAGCGGTGGTGGGAGCGGCCGCGGGGCGCCATTGAGGTCTCGTCACCTGAGCTTGCAAGTTCCCCCGCCACCCAGGAAGCGTCACGGCTGGTCAACCGGGAGTTCGAACACCGCCGCCAGGCCGTGCTTGCTGATTTCATGGCACACGGGGCGGACACCCTGGACCGCGGCTGGCTGGAAGCGGCCATCGTCAGCACCGCCAACGTGCGAATGAACGAAGATCAGCTGGGTGCCTATACACGGGCGATGGACGCCTACTCCTACCGTCTGCTGGAGGAGATCCGGGGTGAGGACGAACAGGAAGGCGCCCGGCCGGTCCAGATCCATTTCAACGCGTTCCCCATCCTCGGTGTCCCCGCGTCCGCCGGCAGCCGCGGCCAGCGAAAAGCGCAGCCCGCGGAGCGGGCCGGGAAGCGGGCCGCTCCGCGGGCTGCGGAGCAAAACACAGCCCAAGCGGAATCAACCAGCACAAAACAGCCATCGAACCCCGAAAGGAAAGAGCCATGAGCGCTCTATCGGTCAACCAGTCCGTCGCCAGCTATCGCCGTGCCTCCGTCCTGGAAGCCGTGGCCGTCCGTATCGGCGCGGGCCTGGTGGGATGGGCGGAGCGGCGCCGGGTTGTTCCGGAGGAAGCCGTCCGGCAGCAGCGGGACGCCGCGCGGCGCCGCGACGAATTTCCTGTTGCGTGGGGATGTCCTCGGCGCAGCCCACTCGGGCCTGCTGCTTCCCCGCCGCTAGGCAGCGCCGGGCTGGTCGTTGCCGGGCCGCGCAGTCCCGGCGTTGACATAGTCCCGGTGTTGACTCAGTCCTGATCCGGCAGCGGCCCGTGGTTGCCCTGCATGTGGTCGAACACCAGTGTGGTTTCGGTGTGGCCCACCACGGGATCGGTGGCCAGGTTGTCCAGAACCCAGTCCCGCAGGTCCTCGGTGGTGGCGACGGCGATGTGCAGCAGATAGTCGACCGAGCCCGACGTGTGGAAGGTCGACAGCACGGCGGGCAGCTTGGGGACACGGGAGGTGAACCGGTCGATCTGCTCCCGGTCGTGGGCGCGGAGCCGGACGGCGATCAGGGCCTGCACTGACCGGCCGATCGCGGAAAGGCTCAGTTTCGCCTCAAACCCCTGGATGATGCCCCGGTCCGAGAGCGCGCGGGTGCGCATGAGGGCGGTGGAGGGGGCGATGCCCACCAGCTCGGCCAGCTGCTTGTTGGATATCCGGGCATCGTCCACCAGGGCCGCCAGCAGCCGCTCGTCAATGGCGTCGAGGGGTTCGTGTCCCGCCGCCGGCCGAATATTCTTCGCGTTGCTGCTCACGGATCCTCCTGGAGTGTTCTCCGTTCATCTTAGCGGCGCGAAAGTTGCCAAGACATTCACCGGCGAGCGGCACTCCCGAACAAGTGCAGGATTCCTGCCCCGTTGGGCGGCGGATTATTCAGGGATGCTGCAGGCTCGCCTCGTCCTGCTGGCGCTCCCTCCGTTCGCCCCCGGAAGCAGGATGCGCGACGGCGGTGATCACCGCCGTCGCACACCCCAGGATGATGACGGCGGCCGCCAGCGCCTGCCAGCCGAGGGACTGAAACACCAGTCCGCCTGCCCAGCCCAAGATGCTGGAGCCGAGGTAGTACGCGAGGTTGTACAGCGATGCTGCCTGTGCCCGGCCGGACCGGGCGATGGCTCCGGTCCAGCCCGCGCCGATACTGTGGGCCGCAAAGAAACCGCCGGTGAAGATGAAGAGGCCGGCCAGTATCAGCACCAGCACCTGCGTAAGGGTGAGGGCCAGGCCCGCCGCCATAACAGCAATGCCAGCCAGCAACACCGTGCGCCGGCCGAAGCGCTGGGTCAGGGCTCCGGCCCGGCGTGAGGTCACGGTGCCCGAAAGGTAGGCCAGGAAGATGAGGCTGATGAGTGTGGCGGGGAGGCTGAACGGTTCGCCGGAGAGCCGGAACCCGAGATAGTTGTAGACGGCCACGAAGCCGCCCATCAGCAGGAAGGCCTGCACGTAGAGTGCCAGCAGCCTGGGGTTGGCCAGGTGGCCGGACAGGGTCCTGGCCGCACCGCGGAGGCCTATGCCCCGGGCCGGGCTGAAGCCGCGGGCCTTGGGGATGAGGACCAGGAAGAGCACGGCGGCCACTGTGGCCAGGACGGAGACCGCGAGCGCGGCGGCGCGCCATCCCCATAATTCCCCGGCCGGTCCGGCGACGAGCCTTCCCGTCAGCCCGCCCAGTGTGGTGCCCGCGACGTAGCTGCCCGCGGCCACGGCGGCGTGTGCCCGGTCGATTTCCTCGTTGAGGTAGGCGATGGCGATGGCAGGAATGCCGCCCAAAGCCATGCCCTCCAGCATCCGGAGGCCCAGCAGGACGGGGAAGGACGTTGCCAGCGGCACCAGCAGTCCCAGTGCTGTGGCCAGGCAGATTCCCCAGGTCATGGCCTTCACCCTCCCGATCCGGTCGGCGAGGAACGACCATGGGATGACGGTGACGGCGAGGCCCACGGTGGCCAGCGAAATGGTCAGCGCCGCTTCAGCGGCGGTCACCCGAAGCTCGGCGGCCATGACGGGGAGCACGGCCTGGGTGGAATAGAGCTGCGCGAAGGTGGCCACGCCGGCGAACGCGAGGCCTGCCAGGATCCTGCCGTAGGCCTGTGAACCTTTCGGGTGCCCGTTCCACTCCAGGCTTCCGGTGGCGCGTTTGTGGGGCGTTGGCATGCCTTCAGCGTAGATCTATGCTGACCTAGTATCCAATGCATGATTCGTCAATAATTCATGCATGATCGGATTGATTGACGGAGGAGAACCGTGGATATCGAACACAGGCAGCTGGTGCAGCTGCTGCCGATTCTGCCGCTGCTGGCGGAGCTTGGGCGGACGCAGCACATCACCGAAACCGCCGAGCTGCTCGGCGTTCCGCAGTCGACCGTCAGCCGCGCGCTGGCGCGCGCCAGCGCCGTGGTGGGGACCGAGTTGCTGGTCAGGGACGGCAGGGGAGTGCGGCTGACACCTGCTGCCACGACGCTGCTGCCCTATGTGGAATCGGCGCTCGCCGAGTTCCGTGCCGGCCTGGACCTTGTCCGGCACGAATCGGAGGTGGTTCGCGGCCGGGTCACCGTGACCTTCCAGCACACGTTCGGCGAGGCGACGCTGCCCCTGCTCATCAGCGCCTTCCGGAGCCGCTATCCGCAGGCAGAGTTCGATCTCCGCCAGGGCTCCCGCGACAGCTGCCTGGCGGAACTCTCCTCCGGCGCCGCCGATCTCGCCCTGACCGCACCCGTGGTACCAGCTAGCAGGACCATCGGCTCCGCCGCGCTGTACCGGGAACCGCTGCGGCTCGTGGTGCACCACCGGCACCCGCTGGCGGACCGGAAGTCGGTGGCTGTGGCCGAGATCCGGAAAGATCCGTTCGTTGCGCTCGGTTCCGGCTACGGGCTGCGCTCCCTGGCGGAGGCCCTGTTCCGGGAGGCCGGCTTCAGGCCTCGGATCGCCTTTGAAAGCCAGGATTCACACACCGCGCGTGGTCTGGTGTCCGCCGGGTTGGGTGTCAGCATCCTCCCTCCGGAGGGAGGCAGCGGGCCGGGCCTCGGCGTCACTGCGGACACCGGCGACCTGGGCTGGGTGGAAATTGCGCTGGAATCAGAACTGGCGTACCGCGAGATCGGCCTGGCCTGGCGGGAGCGCCGCAGCGTGCGGGAGAGCGAACCTGACGCCGTCCGGCTCTTCCGGGAGTTGGTGCTGGAGGAGGGGCCCGGGCTGCTTGCGGGGCTGGTCCGGGCCCGCTCAGGCGCCTGACCGGCCCCCTGGCGCCGGGGCCCTAACCGGCGCCGGGCTTTAACCGTTCAGGAGCGCGGCCACCGCCTCAGCCACGGGTCCCGTCCTGGCCGAGCGCCAGCCCTGGCCCGCCCAGAGGTTCAGCCGCTCCTGGTCACCGGCAGCGGCTGCTGCCGCGCGGATGGGGGCTGTCAGATGGTGGATGGCGGGGTAGCCCTCGGGCGCGTCCCCGTGGTCGCGGACAAAGTCGTTGACTAGTGCCCGTGCGTAACGGCCGGTGAACGCGCGGGTGGGTGTTGTTTCGGTGAAGCGGTCATCGCCAAGGGCGTCCTTGTGCAGCTGCCGCGCGCCGCTTTCGTCCGTCCGCAGCAGCGCCGTTCCCACCTGCGCTGCCACCGCCCCGGCGGCAATGACCGACCTGACGGCGGCGGCGTCGGACACCGCGCCGGCGGCGATCAGCGGCAGGTCGACGGCGGCCGCCACCTCCCGGATCAGGTCAGCCGTCGACGGCGGCATGCCGCCAGGTTTCGTCCCGGGCAGGAAAGCACCGGAGTGGGCGCCGGCGCTGCTGTGCTGGACGACGAGGGCGTCGGCTCCTCGGTCAGCTGCCAGCTCTGCCTCGGCGCGGCTGGTGACCGTGGCGAGGACCGTCGACCCCGCCTTCCGAAGCGCCTCGACCACTGCGGAATCGGGCAGCCCGAACGCGAAGCTGACCAGTTCAACCGGGTGCTGCAACAGGAGGTCGATCTTCGCCTGCCAGGCATCGTCGTCGTCAAGGACCAGGGGCGGCACGGTCACGCCGTAGCGCCCGGCGTCCCGGCCCAGGCTGCCCCGGTACTCCTCCAGCCTGGCCACGCCATCGGGGGAGGGATTCAGCTGTGCATGGTCCGGCACAAAAACGTTGACCCCGAACCGGACGCCGGCGTCCCGGCAGGCGCGGATCTCCGCACTGACCGCGTCCGCACTCTTGTACCCCGCGGCGAGAAAGCCCAGTCCCCCGGCGCGGTGGACTGCCGAGACGAAGCCCGGCGTGGACGTCCCGCCTGCCATGGGCGCTGCAATGATGCGGGTATCAATCTCGGCGTGGGGCATGGCCGGCTCCTAGGGGCTAATCAGTAATCTGTTCTGGTGACTAACTCTGACAACCTATCCGGTGCGGCCCCTGTTTCGTCCAGCACGGGCGCGTCCGGCGACGCCCGGCCCAACGACGTCGTGATCGGCCTCGACATCGGCGGCACCAAGACGAGGGGCGTCCGCTTCGAGCACGGGAAACCGGTAGCCGACCAGAGCGTGGGAAGCGCCAACGTCCAGAACGTCAGCCGTGCGGAAGCCGCGGCGCATCTTGCGGAGCTTTTCGCCAAAATCGGCCGGGGGCCAGTGGCGCAGGTTTACGCCGGCGCCGGCGGGATCGACACCGATGAGGACGCGGCCGCCCTGGCCGCCCTCATTGAGCCGCACGCCCCGGGGGCCCGGATTACCGTGGTCCACGACTCCCGGCTCCTGCTCGCGGCAGGCGGCGCCAGCACCGGCGTCGCAGTCATTGCGGGCACGGGCTCGGCGGCCTGGGGAGCGAATGGGGACGGCGACGAGGCGCGGGCCGGCGGCTGGGGCTACCTCCTGGGCGACGAAGGCAGCGGCTACTGGCTGGGGCGCGAGGCCGTCCGGCACAGCCTGCGGCGCATGAACCAGGGGCGGGAACCGGACGAGCTGACCCGTGCGCTGCTGGACTCCTGCCACACCGACGACCCGAACAAGCTGATCGCGCTCTTCCACTCCCCGGACACCGGACGGCGCTTCTGGGCGCAGCAGGCCCGGCTGGTGGTGGAGGCGGCCGACGCCGGCCACAGCGTCAGCCGCGACCTGATCGACCAGGCGGGCAAGGACCTGGCGGACATGGCGGCACAGGTCCTCCGGCAGCTGGGGCTGGACGGTCCGGTCATTCTGGGCAGCGGCCTGGGCATGAACGTTGTCCGGCTGCAGGAATCATTCCGGAAGCACCTGGCCGCAGCCGGAGTCAGCGACGTGCGGATCCTGGCGCAGGACCCCGTCTTCGGTGTCCCGCTGCTGGTCCGCGACCAGCCCTGATACTGGTGTAATCAAGCGCGAACGGACACTTGAGGCCCCGCCTGAGGGCCCCAAGTGTCCGTTCGCGCAAGTGTCCGTTCGCGCAAGTGTCCGTTCGCGCTGTGTCCGTTCACGCCCGGACGGAACCAGGCCGGGGTGCCCTAGGACCGGGTCCGCGGCCTGAGTTTCACGCCGGGCAAGGGCGGCGCGGGGATCCTGCCTGCCTCCCGGCCTGCATCCGGTCCGTGGCCGTGGACCAGCCCGAAGCGGGCACCTTCCGCAGCCGGGTCGGACAGCTCTGCCTGGGCCTCCCAGTCCGCCCGCGCCCGGGCGACCTCCTCATGGGTCCTGCCCACGAAGTTCCACCACATCAGCAGTTCCTCGTGGAGCGGCTCGCCGCCGATCAGTACGAAGCGGGTCTCCGGCAGGGCGTCCACGGCCAGGACCTCGCGCCCGGCCCCCAGGTAGCCCAGCGGTCCCGGGCCGATCTCCTGCCCGTCCACCGTCAGGCCGCCGTCGAGCACCAGGACGGCGTGCTCGAACGCCGGGTCAAGCGGGAAGGAGGCGGCACCGCCGCAGCTGACGTCCGCGCCGACGATCGGGGTGTACATGGTGGCCGGCGAGGAAGCGCCGGCGAAGGATCCCACCATTACCGTGGCCGTGAAGCCCGGGCCATGAACCGTGGGCAGGTCGCGGTGCCGCTCGAAGGCCGGGGGCCTGTCCCGCTCCCCGTCGGGCAGCGCGACCCACAGCTGCAGCCCGCGCTGCAGCGGAAGCCCGGCACCGCCGTCGTCCGCCGCCGGAAGCCCGGCACCGCCGTCGTCCGCCGCCGGAAGCCCGGCACCGCCGTCGTCCGCCGCCGGCAGCACGGCAAACTCGGAGTGCGAGACGCCGTGGCCCGCGGTCATGATGTTCAGCTCGCCCGGACGGACAATGACGTCACTGCCCACGCTGTCCCGGTGCCTGATCTGCCCGGCCAGCGGCCACGTCACGGTCTGCAGGCCGGTGTGCGGATGCGGCAGCACGGACATCGCCGTCCGGTCGGGGCCAAAGCTGTCCAGGAAGCACCAGGCACCCACTGTCGGCAGGCCGCGCTGTGGCAGGGTGCGGAGCACCGACATCGCGCGGACCCCGCCCAGCGGCACCTCGCGTGCCGGCCACAACTGCAGGCATGGCCCGGCTCCCGTTCCTGTTTCCGGGCCGGCGGGCGGGCAGGTTTCCTCCTGCGGGAGAAGCTCCAGATTCGTCACAGTCCCACTCTAGGACGGCCGCCTGCACGCGGATAGCGCGGGTCTACGCTGGAGCCATGAGCGTTCTCTTCGACACCCGCCCCGCCGCTTACGCGGTCATCATCCGCGACGGCGCCATCCTTCTGGCGTACTGGAAGCAGGACGGCAAGGAAGGCTGGACGCTGCCCGGCGGCGGGCTGGACCTGGCCGAGCACCCCGTGGACGGCTGCATCCGTGAGGTCTTCGAGGAGACTGGGTACCACGCCGACATCGGCGAGATGCTCGGGATCGACGTCGGCCATTGGCCGGCGGATTCGCGGCTGGACGGGGCGGACCGCGACTTCCAGGCGCTCCGCCTGGTCTATGAGGCGAGGGTGACAGGCGGGGAGCTCACCCACGAAACGAACGGCACCACCACACATGCCGCGTGGATTCCGCTGCAGGATGTCGGTTCGCTGAACAGGGTGTCCTTGGTTGACGCCGCGCTTCGCCTGTTCTCGGAGCGGCCGGTCAACGGCAAGCTGGACTGAACTCGCTCGCTTGGACAGAAAGTCCTGGGCTGAGTTCCGGCCGCAGCGTGGTAGCCCTAGCCAGCCGGCGCCCCGCTGGCTATTCTGGGGGAGTCCCCGGGCCTTCTGTCCGGCGGCGGCCAGTCTGGCATGAACTTCGTACGGGGGAGGTGGACCTGATGATTGCAGAATTCGTGCGCGCTCCGCGCCTTCTCGAAAAGACCTTCATTACTCCTGCCCCTGCTGCTGCCCACTCCTAGCCAGCCCAGCGCACACAGCGCACTGCTTTGCCGGCCGGCGGCGCTTCGGGGCCAACCCGAGGTTCACAGTGAAAAATTCTTCCGGCACTCGTGCCAACCAGCTTCAAAACTAAACCCCTTCCATAAACACTGAGCGCCTGCCCGGCCCAAGCCAGTACGGTTTCACGGAGGCCAAGGCGCAGCACTTCGCGGCCCATCCGGCCAGCGGCGCCGAGGCCGCCGCCCGCGTCGTCCGGGTGGACCGGAACCGGATCGTCGCAGCCACGGCCGACGGACTGGTGCACCTGCCCTATCCGGCCGGTGCCGTGCCGGCCACCGGCGACTGGGTCTGGCTCGGCCGCAACCGGGCTGCGGAACCGGCCGTCGTCGAGGTGCTTCCCCGAACGTCCGAGCTGAGCCGCAAGCGTGCCTTCGACCCGTCCACGGAGGCGCAGGTCCTCGCCGCGAACATCGACATGGTGGGCGTGGTTGTTCCCGTGGACCGTCCACTGAGCCACAACAGGCTCGAACGTACTCTCGTGGCGGTCTGGGATTCCGGTGCCACCCCGTTGGTGATCATCACGAAGGCGGACCTGGCGGACATCGCCGACGACGTCGTCGGGAAGGTGATCCTGCAGGCAGCCGGCGTGGATGTGGTGACCACCTCCGCGGAGCAGGGAGACGGCATCGACGAACTGCTCTCCCGGGTGCAGCCTGGGTGGACGCTCGCCCTGCTGGGCCCCTCCGGCGCCGGGAAGTCCACCCTCATCAACGCGCTTGTGGGGCACCACGTCCAGTCCACCGGGGACGTGCGGGCCACCGACGGCAGGGGGCGGCACACCACGACGTCGCGGGAGCTGGTGCCGCTGTCCAACGGCGCCGTGCTGATGGACACTCCCGGCGTCCGCGGCTTCGGCCTGTTCGACGCCGAGGACGGCATGGAGGAGATGTTCGGCGACCTGCAGGTGCTCTTCGAGCAGTGCCGCTTCTCCGACTGCGCCCATGACCGAGAACCCGGGTGCGCCGTCCGCGCGGCCCTCGACGACGGATCCCTCGAGGAGAGGCGGTGGGCCAGCTACATCAAGCTCCAGCGCGAGCTCGCCGCCCTGGAGCGGCGCCACGACGCTGCGGCAAGAAGGGCGTACCAGCGCGAGTGGCACCAGAAGGTGGTGGTGGCCGGGCGGAGCCAGCGGGCCGCCGAACGCTACCGCCATTCCTAGACTGGAGTTTTTGTCCAGATAATGGCCCGAAAGGCCCTCCGAGCGCCCATTCTCTGGACAATAACTCCTCCACCCATCCGGACGGGGGAGGGCGCCGAATCAATCGTGTTTGTCTCCGAATGATTACGGTATCCGTGCCTGCTGCGGTTTTGCTTCGGGCACTGGTTACGCTGTGTCAAGATGCGCTTTACAGCCAAAAACAGCGTGCTTATGATCAATTCGCTTTACCGTCCGATGTTGCCGCCCAACAGTAAGGTAAGCCGGGTATGGCCGAAGCCATGATTGAGTTCCAGAGCGTCACCAAGCAGTACCAGAGCGGGCAACCGGCGGTGGACCAGCTGAGCATGTCCATTGACCGGGGCTCCATCACGGTGTTCGTAGGACCATCAGGCTGCGGCAAGACCACCTCCCTGCGCATGATCAACCGGATGGTGGAGCCCACCTCCGGGACCATCACGGTCGGCGGGCGCGACGTCACTTCCGTGCCCGCAGCCGAGCTCCGGCGCTCCATGGGCTACGTGATGCAGTCCTCCGGCCTGATGCCGCACCGCTCCGTAATAGACAACATCGCCACCGTGCCGAGGCTAAACGGCGTGCCCAAAGCCGACGCCCGCAAGCGCGCGGAGGAACTGCTCGACGTCGTGGGGCTGGCTCCGTCGCTGGGCAAGCGGTACCCGTCGCAGCTCTCGGGCGGCCAGCAGCAGCGCGTTGGTGTGGCCCGGGCGCTCGCCGCCGATCCGCCGGTCCTGCTGATGGACGAGCCCTTCAGCGCCGTGGACCCGGTGGTGCGCGATGAACTGCAGCAGGAGCTCCTGCGCCTGCAGCGGGACCTGGCCAAGACCATCGTCTTCGTCACCCACGACATCGACGAGGCCACCGTGCTGGGCGACAAGGTGGCTGTCTTCGCCGTCGGCGGCAAGCTGGCGCAGTACGCCGCCCCGGAGGAGATCCTCCGGGCACCGGCCAACGAGTTTGTGGCTTCC
The DNA here is from genome assembly GCF_018613795.1 of Arthrobacter sp. ISL-65. Classification (GTDB taxonomy): domain Bacteria; phylum Actinomycetota; class Actinomycetes; order Actinomycetales; family Micrococcaceae; genus Arthrobacter. The sequence goes on along the minus strand of NZ_JAGGPN010000038.1, from coordinate 255,297 downwards.
TTTGTGGGCCGGGACCGCGGGTTCCGGCACCTCGCCTTCACAACCGCCGACGGCGTCGCGGTCCATCCCGTTGAAACGGTCACCCGGGGCGGGGATGCCAGGGCCAGTGCGGACGCCTGGCGCCTGGTGGTGGATGACCAGCAGCGGCCTCTGGGCTGGGAAGGCCCCGGCCTCGACTCCCAGCTCGTCCCCGGCGGCTCCCTGTTCCGGCCGGGCGACACCCTGCGGCGCGCCCTGGACGCCGCGCTGTCCTCCCCATCGGGGCTCGGCGTTGCGGTCGACGGCGACGGCAAGGTTGCCGGCGTCGTCAAGGGCGCGGAGGTGCTCTCCATCATCGAGTCCGCACGCCAGGCCCGGCAGGGCGCCCTCTGATGGAGTGGTTCCTGGCGAACAGCCCCATGGTCTTTGAACGGGCCGGCCAGCACCTGGTCCTGGCCCTGGTTCCGATGGTCCTGGGCCTGGTGATCTCCATCCCGCTGGCACAGTTCTCGCGGCGGCACAGCGCACTGCGGCAGCTCGTGACCACCGTGAGCTCCCTGCTCTACACCATCCCGTCGCTGGCGCTGTTCATCATTCTCCCGCCGCTGCTGGGAACGCGGATCCTTGACCCCCTGAACGTCATCGTCGCCCTGACCATCTACGCCGTGGCGCTGCTGGTGCGCGCGGCCCTGGACGCCTTCGACTCCGTCGATGACGACCTCCGGCAGGCGGCCGTCGCCATGGGCTACAAGCCGGCCGCCCGGTTCCTGCAGATCGACCTGCCGCTGTCCCTGCCCGTGATGTTCGCCGGCCTCCGCGTGGTGTCGGTGAGCAACATTTCGCTGGTCAGCGTCGCCGCGCTGCTGGGCGTGGGAAACCTGGGGATGCTGTTCACGGACGGGCTGCAGCGGAACTTCGTCACCGAAGTGGTGGTGGGAATTGTCGCCATCCTGCTGCTGGCAGTGGTGATGGACGCGCTGCTTGTGATCCTGGAACGGGTCCTCACACCGTGGACCAGGGCCGGCTCCGTAAAGACCGACGCGAACGCCAGGTCGGGCGCCGAATTCCTCGCGGACGCCAAAGTGCACGCGGGGGCGGGCTCATGAACATCTTCACTGAAACATTCGCCTGGCTCGCGGATCCAACGCACTGGTCCGGTCCGGGCGGAATCCCCGTCCGCCTGCTCGAACACCTGCAGTACAGCGGCCTGGTCCTGATCATCGCTGCCGCCATCGCTGTCCCCGTCGGCCTCTACATCGGGCACACCGGCAGGGGCCGCGTTGTGGCCGTGGCCGTGGCCGGCGCCCTCCGCGCGCTGCCCACGCTCGGGCTCCTGGTGCTGTTCGCCCTTGTCGCCGGAAGCGGCCTCATGCCGCCGGTGTGGGCCCTGGTCATCCTTACGGTGCCGCCGCTGCTGGCCGGCACCTACGCCGGCATTTCCAGCGTGGACTCGAACGTGGTGGACGCCGCCCGTGCCATGGGCATGAAAGAGCTGCAGGTCCTGTTCGGCGTGGAGGTACCCAACGGGCTCCTGGTGATGTTCGGCGGCATCCGCACTGCCGTGCTGCAGGTGATCGCCACCGTGTCGGTGGTGGCGTACCTTCCGCTCGGCGGCCTGGGGCGCTATCTGTTCGACGGGCTGGTGCTCCAGGACTTCCCGCGGATGCTGGCAGGTTCGCTCCTCATCGCGGCGCTGGCGATCGTCGTCGACCTTGTCCTGGCGGCTGTGCAGCGGCTGGTCGTTTCACCGGGACTTTCTGCACGTTCCAAGGGTGGCCGCAAGGCCGCCACCGATCTCTCGGCTGCCGCGCCCGCGGCTGCCGCTGTTCAAGGAGGCACCGCATGAAGTACCCCGTCCGCACGACTCTTACCCGCCGTGGCCTGGGCGGCCTCGCCGCTGGTGTCGGCGTCGCCCTTGCCCTGTCCGCCTGCAGCAGCGGCAATCCGCTGTCTTCCCCCTCCACGAGTGCAACCGGGGGCGCCACCTCCGGCGGTTCCCTCGTCGTCGGCTCCGCGGACTTCCCGGAGAGCCAGATCATCGCCGAGATTTACGCCGGTGCCCTGAGCGCGGCCGGAGTCACCGCCACCACCAAGCCAAACATCGGCTCGCGGGAGATCTACTTCAAAGCGGTGCAGGACGGTTCGGTGGACGTCGTCCCGGACTACTCCGGCAACCTGCTGTCCCACGTCGACGCGCAGGCCGCGGAGGTCACGCCGGAGGACATCTACAAGGCTCTTCCGGGCAAGCTGCCGCAGGGACTCGCCGTACTTGAGCCATCCAAGGCCGAGGACAAGGACGCCATGGTGGTCACCAAGGCCACCGCCGAAAAGTACCAGCTGAAGTCGATCGAGGACCTGGCCAAGGTCTGCAAGGACCTGACCATGGCCGCACCCGCCACATTTGAAACCCGGTCCTACGGGTTCCCGGGGCTCAAGAAGAACTACGGCTGCGAACTCAAGGCGCTGAAGCCCTTCAGCGACGGCGGCGGCAACCTGACGCTGCAGGCGCTCCTGAACGATGAGGTCCAGGTGGCCGACATCTTCACCACCACGCCGTCCATCGCCGACAACGACCTGGTTGTGCTGGAGGACCCGAAGAACAACTTCAAGGCCCAGCAGGTGCTGCCGCTCTACAACGACGCCAAGGTGACGGACAAGGCCAAGGAGGCACTCAACAATGTTTCCAAGACCCTCACCACTGAGGACCTGATCAACCTCAACCGTGCGGTGAGCGGAAGCCAGAAGCAGAACGCCAAGGACGCGGCCGCTGCGTGGCTCAAGGACAAGGGCATCGTCAAGTAGGCTCTGTGGCTGACTAGGAAAGTACGACGGCGGCTGCCGGTTCCGCGGGGACCGGCAGCCGCCGTCGGCGTTAAGTGAGGGAGGGGCGGCTGGGCGCCGCCGGGTCAACCGTGTGAGGCACGTCTCCCCGGAACTACATCCCGCTTGTGGCATATTTGATGAATGGCAGAATTCAAGCAGTCCACCAAGCTTCATAATGTCCTTTACGACATCCGTGGACCGATTCTTCAGGCCGCCCAGCAGATGGAGGCAGAGGGGCACCGCATCCTCAAACTGAACATCGGCAACCCCGCACCTTTCGGTTTTGAAGCGCCGGACGCGATCCTGGTGGACATGATCCGCCACCTGCCCCACGCCCAGGGATACAGCGATTCCCGCGGCATCTTCTCCGCCCGCACCGCCGTCTCGCAGTACTACCAGACACGTGGCATCCAGAGCATCCACGTGGACGACATCTACCTGGGCAACGGCGTCAGCGAGCTCATCACCATGTCGCTGATGGCCCTGCTCGAGGAGGGCGACGAGATCCTGATCCCCACCCCGGACTATCCGCTGTGGACCGCCTCGGTGGCGCTTGCCGGCGGCCGTCCGGTGCACTACCTCTGCGACGAGGAGTCCGGCTGGCAGCCCGATCTGGAGGACCTCGAGGCCAAGATCACGCCCCGCACCAAGGGAATCGTGGTGATCAACCCGAACAACCCCACCGGCGCGGTGTACCCGGAAAGCACGCTGCGCAAGATCGTTGCCCTGGCGGAAAAGCACGGGCTGGTGATTTTCGCCGACGAGATCTACGAAAAGATCCTCTACGAGGACGCCGTGCACGTAAACATGGCGGGGCTTACCGGCGACGACGTGCTGTGCCTGACCTTCAGCGGGCTGTCCAAGGCGTACCGCGTCTGCGGCTACCGCGCAGGATGGATGGCCATCTCAGGGCCCAAGAAGGAGGCCGCGGACTACCTCGAAGGCATTAACCTGCTGGCCAACATGCGGCTCTGCGCCAACGTTCCGGCCCAGCACGCCATCCAGACTGCCCTGGGCGGGTACCAGAGCATCAATGACCTCATCCTGCCCGGCGGCCGGTTGCTGGAGCAGCGCAACAAGGCGTACGACATGCTCAACGCCATCCCCGGCGTCAGCACGCAGCAGGCACGGGGCGCCCTGTACCTGTTCCCCAAGCTCGACCCTGAGGTCTACAACATCCGGGATGACGAAAAGTTTGTCCTGGACCTCCTCAAGGAACAGAAGATCCTGGTTTCCCACGGCCGTGCATTCAACTGGATCCGGCCCGACCACTTCCGGATGGTGACCCTGCCCAACGTCAAGGACATCGAGGAGGCAATTGGCCGGATGGGAGACTTCCTCAGCAGGTATGAGGGGAACTAGCCTTTACCCACAGACAACCGTGGAAAGAGGACCCGATGGCCGGCGTTGTGGAATTCACGAAGCTTCCCTCAGAAACTTTGAAGGCCGGCAAGGGCTTCAAGCTCGCCGACCTTGACCCCGACGCCACGCTGGGCTACCCGGGAAACAAGGCCGACGGCGAGCTGCTCCTCGAGGGGCTGGACGCAAAGCTCGCGGAGCTTCAGGAGAAGCTGTTTGCCGAGTCCAAGTTCGGCGGCACCAAGCGCGTCCTCCTGATCCTGCAGGGAATGGACACGGCCGGCAAGGGCGGCATCGTCAAGCACGTGCTTGGTGCCATGGACCCGCAGGGCGTTCAGTTCAAATCATTCAAGGCCCCCACGCCCGAGGAACGTGCCTACGACTTTCTCTGGCGCATCGAAAGGGAAGTCCCGGCCGCCGGCATGCTGGGGGTCTTCGACCGGTCCCATTACGAGGATGTCCTGATTCACCGGGTTCACCGCTGGGCCGACCCGAAGGAGCTTGAACGCCGCTATCAGGCGATCAACGAGTTCGAAGCCAGGCAAGCGGCGGCGGGCGCGAAGGTGGTCAAAGTGATGCTGCACATCAGCAATGACGAGCAGAAAGAGCGGCTGCTGGCCCGGCTGGATAATCCCGCCAAGCACTGGAAGTACAACACCGAGGACCTGAAACAGCGTGCCTTCTGGGACGATTACATGGCCGCCTACCAGGCAGCCTTCGACGCCACCAACACGAAACAGGCGCCTTGGCATGTGGTGCCTGCCAGCAAGAAATGGTACGCGCGCATCGCCGTGCAGCAACTGTTGCTGGAGGGACTCGACGAGCTCGAACTGGAGTGGCCCAAGGCCGAGTTCGATGTAGAAGCCGAGCGCCGCCTCGTCGAGCGGTCCTGACCAGGGCGGGCGGTCCTCAGCCGGGCCCAACCTCCGGCTGGATCTCCGCTGGCGTTCAGCTGTCCTTGCGGGCAGCCGCGAGCCTCTTCCTGGCGCCCTCCAGCCAGTCTTCGCAGCGCCGTGCCAAGGCCTCGCCCCGCTCCCACAGCGCCAGGGAATCCTCAAGGCTGGTCCCGCCGGCCTCAAGCTTGGAAACCACGGCTACCAACTGTTCCCGTGCTTCCTCATAGCTCAGGGCATCGATGTCCGGAGGAAGTACGGGGCCGGGCTGGGCTGCGGTATCTTGTTCCGTGCTGTGCGGCTGATCTGTATTGATGGTCGGATCTGTCATGTTTCCTGGCCTGTCATGTCGGTGGTGCTGTCATTCGGTGCTGGCGCAAATTGTGGTGCTGGTTCATCTGCGTCCGCCTTATGCGGCGCCCGTGGATTCCGCGCCGAACCGCCCGCCGGCCACCCTGACCGCGAGCGGTGTTCCCGCAGGGGCCTGGGACGGCTGGCGGACAACTGCCCCGCCGGACCCGGAAACCTGCACCACGGCGTAACCGCGGTCCAGGGTCTGCTGCGGTGACAATGCCCGGACCTGCGCCTGGAGGTGGACCAGCTGGTCGGAAGCCCTCGTCACGGCAGCACTGATGGCCGCCGTGGACCGGCGGGCCAGCCGTTCCACATCGTCCGCGCGCGCCGTGATCATGCTCTCCGGGGCCGCGAGGACCGGACGGGACCGGATTGCCGCCAAGCGGTCCGTTTCCCTGGCCACCAGCAGCGTCACCGAGCGGCGCAGCTGGGCTTCAGCCTGCCGGACCCGGGCAAGTTCCTCCGAGACTTCCGGCACGATGCGCTTGGCTGCATCCGTGGGCGTGGAGGCCCTGAGGTCGGCGACGTCGTCCAGGATGGGCCGGTCCGCCTCGTGCCCGATTGCGCTGACCACCGGAGTCACCGCGGCCGCCACGGCGCGGATGAGTTCCTCGCTGCTGAACGGCAGCAGGTCCTCCAGCGCGCCGCCGCCGCGGGCGATGACGATCACGTCGACCTCGGGACGGGCATCGAGTTCGCGAAGCGCCTTGACCATCTGGGATACGGCGGTGTTGCCCTGCACCGCGACCTCGCGGATCTCGAATTCGACTGCCGGCCAGCGCAGGGCAGCGTTGCGCAGAACGTCCTTCTTGGCATCGGAGTCGCGGCCGGTGATGAGCCCGATCCGGTGGGGGAGCAGGGGCAGCCGCTTTTTCCGCGACTCGGCGAACAGGCCTTCAGCGGCCAGGGCATGGCGCAGCCGTTCTATCCGTGCGAGGAGATCGCCCAGTCCAACAGGCCGGATGTCCTTCACGGACATGTTCAGCCGCCCGGTCTTCAGCCAGAACTCGGCCTTGAGCAGGGCCACCACCCGGCTGCCGCGCTCAAGCGGCGTCTCCTGCCGGTCGAGCAGTTTGGACCAGATGGAAGCCGGCAGGGAGATCTCGGCGTCCACATCCCGGAGGGTGAGGAACGCACTGCCGCCGCGCCGGTTCAGTTCGATGACCTGACCCTCAACCCAGGCTGCCGGTGCCCGCTCGATGTGGGTCTTGAGCTTCTGGGAGAGCAACTGCAGCGGCCACGGGTTGTCCGGGCTTGTCTCGGCGGCGGTGGCCGGCACCGTGCTGGGGCCGGCTGCCGGGGCCGTGCCGGGTACAGGGACAGTGGCGTTTTCAGCCATGTGCAGCCCCGTTGGCGGCGAATGCCAGGTGCATGGTCGCGGTCCTTTGCCTGTGGATGGTGCGTGCGCGGTGGGTCAATCAACTCTATCCATAGCTGTATCACCGGGCTCCGACATTGTTGGTAAACGCGGCATTTGCCGGCATTGCTGACAACCCGGCGGTCTTGATGGCCAGGCATTTTTGGTCACCAGGCATTTTTGGTCGCCCGGTATTTTTGATCGCCCTACTTTTTCGATAGTTGGGACGGCGCGCCTAGGATGGCAGTGTCCTGCTGACCAGCCAGGCACCCGACCAGCCGAGAAACCCGACCAGCTAGGAATCCCTTGCGCTCATTTCTTGCGGCCTTGGCCGTCATCCTTGGTCTTCTCCTTTCCGCCGCCGCCGTTCCGGCGATGTGGGTGGACCGCAACATCGTGCAGGAGGATGGTTTCGTTGTCCTGGCGGCACCGCTGGGCAAGGATCCGGATTTCCAGAAGCGCCTGGCGACCGCCGCCGTCAACAGCATCGATACCGGCGGCACCATCCCGGCGCCGGTGGCCGAACTGGTGCGGCCGGTGCTGGAAAAGGCCGCGACCTCCCTTACCGGCCTGCCTGAGTACCCGGCTGCCTGGGAAGAGACGCTACGAAAGAGCCACCGCCTCAACTTCGCCGACCCGGCATCCCTGCCGCCCGAGGCGGATTCCAGCACCTCGCTGACCCTGGATGTGGCCCCGCTCGTCGCCCTTGCGGCAAAGCAGATTTCCAGCCAGGTTGGTGTTCCGCTGGAGGCTCCGGGCCAGACCCTGGTGAACATCGGCCAGACGAACCAGCGCCAGCTCGTCGAACGGGTTTCCGCTTACTCTCCGCTGGGATACAGCCTGGCCGTCGGCGCGGGGGTGGCGTTCCTCCTGGCGCTCGTGACCGCACGCCGGCGGTGGAAAGTCCTGGCTGGCATAGGAGTGGGCGCACTGGGGCTTTCCGGACTGTGGACGCTGGCATCCCGCTGGGCCGCCGACGCCGTTATGGGCACCGCGAGCGGAAACGAAATGGCTGACCTGTTCAAGCGGGAGTTCGTCGAGGCTTCCGCTGCCGGGTTTGCGTCCTGGACGCTGGCTTCGGCGTTCGTCGGTGCGGCCCTGGTGGCGGCAGGCCTGCTGCTCAGGGTGGTTGGCGGTCCTGCCCGCAGGCGATGAGCCGCCCGGAGGCCTGCGGCCCAGCCGGTAGCATGGAGCAATGACTTCCTCTGCAGTTTCCCTTTCGATGCCAACCGTCCCGCGCCGGCGGCGTTCGCCGGCGGAAGTGCTCGCGGCGGCACCGGTCCCGGGCCCGAAGAGGGTTCTGCTGGCGGCTCCGCGCGGATACTGCGCGGGCGTGGACCGCGCGGTCATCGCCGTCGAGAAGGCCCTGCAGCACTACGGACCGCCCGTTTACGTCCGGAAACAGATTGTCCATAACGTGCATGTGGTCAGCTCCCTTGAGGAGCAGGGCGCCATCTTCGTGGACGAAACTGACGAGGTGCCCGAGGGCGCCCTGGTCATCTTCTCGGCCCACGGCGTGTCCCCGGCCGTGGTCCAGTCCGCAGAGGACCGCGGACTCCGCACCATCGATGCCACATGCCCTCTCGTGACCAAGGTCCACAAGGAAGCCGTCCGCTTCGCCAAGGACGACTTCGACATCCTCCTGATTGGCCACGACGGCCACGAAGAGGTTGAAGGAACGGCCGGCGAAGCTCCCGAACACATCCAGATCATCAACGGCCCCCATGAGGTGGACAAGGTGACGGTACGGGATCCCGAAAAGGTCATCTGGCTTTCGCAGACCACGCTCAGCGTGGACGAGACCATGGAGACCGTCCGGCTGCTCAAGGACCGGTTCCCCACGCTCCAGGATCCGCCCAGCGACGACATCTGCTACGCCACGACCAACCGCCAGGTGGCCATCAAGAAGATCGCGCCCCAGGCCGATCTGGTGATCGTGGTTGGTTCGGCCAACTCCTCCAACTCCGTCCGCCTCGTCGAGGTGGCGCTCGAGTACGGAGCCAAGGCGTCGTACCGGGTTGACTTCGCCAACGAGGTGGACGAGTCCTGGTTCGAGGGTGTTGCCACGGTGGGCGTTACTTCAGGCGCATCCGTTCCGGAGGTCCTGGTCAAGGATGTGCTCCGCCTCCTGGCCGATTACGGATACGGCGCAGTCGAGGAAATTGTGACTGCGGAGGAGGACCTGCTCTTTTCCCTGCCGAAGGAGCTCCGCGCCACGCTCAAGGAAGCGGGGGACGTATCCCGCGCCCTCGGCGGACGCCGCTCGCGCTAGCAGGAGCACGCGAGCCGGCGTCCATTCGGCGGATCCGTTAAGCGGCGTCCTCTTCCTGCTCAGTCGACCGCAATGTGCCGGCTTCCAGTTCCGTGGCATGCAGCTCCTGGGTCTCCAGGTCCAGGCGCTGCGGTTCATCGTTCTGCAGTTCCGGGGCTGCGAGGGACCGCGGCGTGACCTGCACGGCCGGGGGCGTGACCAGTCCGCTGGTGTCCAGGGCATTCAGTTTCCGCGCGGTGGGAAGCACCCGTGCCTCAAGCGTGCCGACCATCGCGTTGTAGCGGTCCACCGAGCTCTTCAGCGAGGATCCCAGCTTGCCGACGTTGTCCCCGAGCGTGCCCATCCGCTCGTACAGCTGCCGGGCAAGTTCGAAGAGCTCCCGCGCGCTGTCCGTGAGAACGTCCTGGCGCCACGTGAACGCCACGGATTTGAGCACCGCGAGCAGCGTGCCGGGGGACGCAAGCACCACATTCCTGGACAAAGCGTGATCCAGGAGCGCCGGGTCGGCGGAGAGAGCGGCGGCGAGGATGGACTCGGCCGGGACGAAACAGATCACCAGCTCCGGCGAGTTCCCCGGAATGTCCCAGTACTTCTTGGTGCTGAGGGCGTCCACGTGGGCCTTCAGCGCCTTGGCGTGCGCCGCCAGGAGGTTTTGCCGTGCTGCCTGGCTGAGCCCGGGCTTGTCTCCGGCCGACTGCCCCAGCTCCTGCGCCTCAAGGTAGGCGGACAGGGGGACCTTGGCGTCGACAACGAGCTGCTTGTCGCCCGGCAGCTGGACCACAAGGTCGGGGCGGACGGCGGCCTCGGTGCCTGACGTGCCGTGATGCTGCTCATGGAAATCGACATGCCGCATCATGCCGGCCGCCTCCACAACACGGCGCAGCTGCACTTCGCCCCACTGGCCGCGCGCGCTGTTCGACCGGAGCGCCGACTCAAGGGCATGCGTGGACCGCATCAGCTGCTCGTCCGTGAGGCGGGCTTCCTGCAGCTGCTGGGCCAGCTGCCCGTACTGTTCGAGCCGGTCCCGTTCCAGCAGGGATACCTGCTGCTGGACCGCCGTCAGCTTCTCAGCCACCGGTGCCAGGGCCCGCAGTACGCTTCCATCCTGCTCACGCGACATGCCCAGCTCCCGGTTCTGGGCCGACAGGAGCCTCCGCTCGGCATCCGCGGCAGCAAACTGGGCGCTGACTTCCGAAAGCCGCGCCGAAACGCCGTCGAAATCCGCTTCCACGGCGGCGCTCCGCCGGCGCAACACCACGTATACCGCGCCGGCGCCGGACACGGCGCCCAGCAACAGCATCAAAAGGGCCAGAATGACTGCAAAAGGTTCCATGCCTTCACTGTGGCACGGGGCTGTGACATTTATCGGAAAGGCAACAGCCCGGCACGGGATGCGGGGGCCGAACAGGTAGAATCAATGTCCGTGGCTCTTACTATTGGCATCGTCGGACTGCCCAACGTCGGCAAATCAACACTTTTCAACGCACTGACCCGCAACCAGGTCCTGGCCGCGAACTACCCGTTCGCCACCATTGAACCGAATGTCGGCGTCGTTAACCTGCCCGACCCCAGGCTCCAGCAGCTCGCGGGGATCTTCGGCTCGCAGCGCGTACTGCCCGCGGCTGTCTCCTTCGTCGACATCGCCGGCATCGTCAAGGGCGCCTCCGAGGGGGAAGGCCTGGGCAACCAGTTCCTCGCCAACATCCGTGAGGCGGAAGCCATCGCCGAGGTCGTGCGCGTCTTCGACGACCCCGACGTCATCCACGTCGACGGCAAGGTCGACCCCCGCTCCGACATGGAAACCATCAACACCGAGCTGATCCTCGCCGATCTGCAGACCATCGAGAAGGCCATTCCCCGGATCGAAAAAGAGGTCAAGATCAAGAAGCGGGAGGCCGCGGAGCTCGCTGCCATCAAGGCCGCGCAGGTGGTTCTGGAGCGCGGTGACACCATCTACTCCTCCGTCAAGAGCGACAAGCTGGAGATGGAGCACCTCAAGGACCTCAGCCTTCTGACGGCCAAGCCCTTCATCTACGTCTTCAACGCGGACGAAGGAATTCTCGGCAGCGAGGAGAAGCAGGCCGAGCTGCGCGCGATGGTTGCGCCGGCCGACTGCATCTTCCTTGACGCCAAGCTCGAGTCCGACCTGGTGGAACTGGACGAGGCCGAGGCGCGCGAAATGCTCGAAATGAACGGGCAGGACGAATCCGGGCTGGACCAGCTGGCCCGCGTCGGATTCCACACGCTGGGACTGCAGACCTACCTCACGGCCGGGCCCAAGGAGGCGCGCGCGTGGACCATCCACCAGGGCGACACCGCCCCGCAGGCAGCCGGCGTCATCCACACGGACTTCCAGCGCGGCTTCATCAAGGCGGAGGTTGTCTCCTTCGAGGACCTCATCGACGCGGGCTCCATGGCGGAGGCCAAGTCGCGCGGCAAGGTCCGCATCGAAGGCAAGGAATATGTCATGTCCGACGGCGACGTGGTGGAGTTCCGCTTCAACGTGTGAGTTTGCGCTGAGCTACTCAGTGATTGAGTATTAACGGCAAAAAGCCCCGATCCTTTGGATCGGGGCTTTTTCTGTGATTGGCTCCTCTACCCTTCGTGCAACATGGCGTCAAGGAAAAAGAGCGCGGACTTTTCGCTCGGCAACAGCTTGGTTGCATCTCGATAACAACCTTTACTGAGGGACAACTTTCGGACCGCAGGTGGCGGGTTCGGGTCTAGGCTACTTGTCATGTGAGACTCGCCACATCTCACTGGGGGGATGTAGCGGGTCTGGCCGGCGCCCACAGCGAAGGTCTTTTCCACACTCACAGAAACATAGGAGGCGGAATGCGATTCAGTCGTATTTCCAAAGCAGTAGGCGTTGCAGCCGCGGCTGCATTGGCGCTCAGCGCCTGCGCGAGCACCAATGGCGGGACAACCCCGTCCAGTAATGCGGCCGGCAAGCAGGGGGGAACAGCCACTGTAGTTGAGGTCAACGCGTTCAACACCTTCAACCCCAACACGGCCGACGGCAACACTGACATCAACTCGAAGGTCAGCTACGCCACACACTCCGGGTTCTACTACATCGACAACCAGCTGAACATCGTCCACAACGACAAATTCGGCAAGATGGAAAAGACGTCCGACGATCCGCTGACCGTCAAGTACACCATCAACGACGGTGTGAAGTGGTCGGACGGCACGCCCGTCACCGCAGCGGACCTGCTCCTGCAGTGGGCAGCCTTCTCCGGGTACTACAACGACGCCGACGCCGAGGGCAAGGCCGGGACGTCCTACTTCTCCTACGCCGGAGACCCCACGGGTCTGGCGCTCACCGATTTCCCCGAGATCGGCGACAACAACCGGTCCATGACTATCAAGTACTCCAAGCCGTTCGCGGACTGGGAGATCGCACTGGGCGGACCGGGCATTGACATCCCGGCCCACGTTCTGGCCAAGAAGGCCGGCCTGGCCGACACGCAGGCCTTCATCGACCACCTCAAGAGCATGCCCCGCGGCGACGCCAAGGCGCCCAAGACCGCTGATGCCAAGCTCAAGGCCATGTCCGACTTGTGGAACACCGGCTTCGACTCCAAGACCCTGCCGAGCGATCCGAGCCTGTTCCTCTCCAACGGCCCGTTCGTTGTCCAGAGCATCAACCAGGACCAGTCCCTGACCATGGTCCGCAACAAGGACTACAACTGGGGCCCCGAGGCCAAGCTGGACGAGATCACCGTCCGCTACATCGGTTCCTCCCCGGCCCAGGTCCAGGCGCTGAAGAACGGCGAAGCCGACATCATCGCCCCGCAGGCATCGGCTGATACCCTCGATCAGCTCAAGGCACTCGAGAGCCAGGGCGTCACGGTCGAACAGGGCAACCAGCTCTCCTACGACCACATCGACCTGAACTACTCGGGACCCTTCGCCGACAAGAATGTCCGTGAGGCATTCCTGAAGACGGTTCCGCGCAAGGACATCGTCGACAAGATCATCAAGAAGCTCGACCCCGAGGCAAAGCCCCTGGATTCGCAGCTGTTCGTTCCCGCGCAGCCGGCCTACGACGCCTCCGTGCAGGCCAACGGATCCTCGTCCTTCGCGGATGCTGATGTTTCTGCCGCCAAGAAGCTCCTGAACGGTGCGACCCCCGAAGTCCGCATCATGTACAACAAGGACAACCCGAACCGTGTGGACGCGTTCTCGCTCATCCGCGAGTCCGCGACCAAGGCCGGCTTCAAGATCGTCGACGGCGGACTTGGCGCCTCTGACTGGGGCAAGGCCCTGGGCAAGGGCGGCTATGATGCCACGATCTTCGGCTGGATCAACCCGGGCGTCGGAGTCTCCGGCGTGCCGCAGATCTTCCGCTCCGGAAACGGTTCCAACTTCAACAAGTTCAGCGATCCTGAAGCCGACAAGCTCATGGACGAACTCATTGTGACGACTGACCGCAGCAAGCAGGATGACCTGACCAAGCAGATCGACAAGAAGATCTGGGACTCGGCCTACGGCCTCCCGCTGTTCCAGTCCGTTGGTGTTGACGCCTACAGCGACCGCATCACCGGCGTGAAGTTCATGCCGAACCAGACGGGCGTCTGGTGGAACTTCTGGGAGTGGGCCGAGAAGTAAGCCCGTGCCACGAAGTTCAACTAGCTAGGTGAGGCGCCGGGACCATGCACCACGGTCCCGGCGCCTTGCAGCGCCATCTCCCGGCAGCGCCTGTGTTGGCAGCACAAGCAGTAAGGCGCCGCCAAACCTGCGACCGGTCCGGGCAATCCCTGGGCCCGAATCCTGAGGTTCTATCACAATGGTGACCTACATAGTCCGGCGGCTTGTCACCGCCGCACTCATCCTTTTGGGCGCGTCCTTCCTGGTGTATCTGCTGACCGCAGCATCAGGCGACCCGCTCGCAGAGTTCCGTGCCAGCAGCGCGCCGAACAAGCAGCAGCTCATGGACTCGAGATCCGCACTGCTGGACCTCGATACGCCGGCGCCCGTGCGGTATTTCAAATGGCTCGGCGGTGCGGCCCAGTGCCTGGTGCCCTTCACCGGATCCTGCAATCTCGGCAAGAACATCGCCGGCCAGCCCATTACGGACGCCCTCGGCCATGCACTCATTCAGACACTGACGCTTGTCACCGGGGCCGCCGTCCTGGCCATCCTTGTGGGCATCACCCTGGGCATCATCACCGCCCTGCGGCAGTACAGCACACTGGATTACGGCGTGACCTTCATGGCCTTCCTGTTCTTCTCCCTGCCGATCTTCTGGGTCGCCGTGCTGCTCAAGGAATTCGGCGCCATCGGCTTCAACAACTTCCTCCGCAACCCAGAGATTCCGCTGCCGGTCTCTCTCGGCGTCGCCGCCGTCCTCGGCGCCGTGGCCGTGGTCGTGGCCGGCGGCGACGCCAGACGCAAGGCATCGACCGGCGCCATCGTCTTCGCCGCTGCCGCCGCGGTCCTCATCTACTTCTCGGTGACCCAGTGGTTCAAGACACCCGGCCTGGGGCCGGTGGTCATCGCCATCGCCGGGGTGGGCATCGCCTTTGCCGTGACTCTGCTGACCGCAGGCCTGCGGAACCGCAAGGCGCTGCAGTCCGCCCTGATCGCCGTGGGCGTGGGGCTGGTCCTCTACTTCGTGGTCCAGCCTCTGCTGGACCAGGCCACGTTCCTGATGGTGCTGCTGCTGGCGGTTGCCGCGGTCCTGGTCGGCATGGCCATCGGCTACTTCATGGGCGGCTACGACCGCGGGCAGTCCATGCGCGCGGCGGCCATCACGTCCTTCCTGGTGGGCTTCCTCATCGTGCTGGACCGTTTCATGCAGGCCTGGCCCGCGTACTTCAACAACAGCAGGGTCCGGGGACGGCCGATCGCCACCATCGGCGCCGGCACGCCGAACATCGAAGGCGACTTCTGGATCCTCGGCCTGGATTCCTTTACGCACCTGATCCTCCCCACCACCGCACTCATCCTCATCTCACTCGCCGGCTACACCAGGTTCACCCGGGCCTCCATGCTGGAGATCATGAACATGGACTACATCCGGACAGCGCGGGCCAAAGGCCTGTCGGAACGTACCGTGGTCATGCGCCACGCGTTCCGGAACGCTCTCATCCCCGTGGCCACCATCGTCGCGTTCGACATCGGCGGGCTGATCGGCGGCGCGGTCATCACCGAGACGGTCTTCTCCGTCCGGGGCATGGGATTCCTGTTCCTGGACGGCATCCAGCACGTTGACCCGAACCCCGTCATGGGCGTCTTCGTCTGCGTCGCCATCACGGCCATGGCGTTCAACCTCATCGCGGACCTCGCCTACTCCGCACTGGATCCACGAGTAAGGGTGAAAGCATGAGCCAGCCCAGTCAGCAGGATGAAATCATGGCGGAGGAGGCCGGCCTGCGGCAGGAAGCTGCCGGCATCGAGCCTGTCTCCGAAGCCCGGGGCCTGAGCCAGGGCCAGATCGTCCGTAAGCGGTTTCTCGGCCACTCCGGCGCCATCGTCGGCCTTGCCGTCTTCGCCATCATCTTCGTCATGGCCTTCACCTCCGTCGGCTATGCCGGGATCCCCGGCTGGTGGAAGTACACCCACGAGGCCGTCTCGCCGCTGGTCAACGACGGCACGCCCACGGCTTCACTGTGGCCCCTGGCCTGGGGGGAGCATCCCTTCGGCCAGGACCGGATCGGGCGCGACCTGTTCGCCATGACCATGCGCGGTGCCCAGCAGTCCATCACGATTATGGTGGTCATCGGCCTGATCGCCGGCCTGATCGGTGTGGTCGTCGGGGCACTGTCCGGCTATTTCCGGGGATGGATGGAAGCCGTCCTGATGAGGCTCACCGACGTCATCATCATCGTCCCGGCGCTGCTCCTCGCCGCCGTCATGGCCCAGTTGGCAGGACGCCGGGATGAAGGCAGCTGGTTCGCGGCCTTCGCCAGCAGCAACGGTGTCCTCGCCCTAGGCATCTTCCTGGGGTTCATCAGCTGGGTGGGCCTGGCGAGGCTCATGCGCGGCGAGTTCCTCACCCTGCGGGAGCGCGAGTTCGTCGACGCGGCGCGTATTTCCGGCGCGAGCAATGCCCGGATCATCTTCAAGCACATCCTGCCCAACGCGGTGGGCGTGCTGATCGTCAACGTCACCCTGACCATGTCGGCGGCGATTCTTACCGAAACGGCCCTCAGCTACCTCGGCGTCGGCGTCAAGTCCCCTGACACTTCGCTGGGCCTGCTCATCTCCCAGAACCAGGAAGCCTTCGCCACCCGACCCTGGTTGTTCTGGTTCCCCGGCCTGTTCATCGTCCTCATCTGCCTTAGCATCAACTTCATTGGCGACGGCCTGCGGGACGCCTTTGACCCGCGGCAAAAGAAGTTCAACGCCAAGAAGGCCAGGGACGCCGGGGCAACAGTTCCGGAGGCGACGCCGGTGGCGGCCCTGGACAGCAGGGCTGATGACGGCCGGACCGCCGGCGGGGACAGGGGAGCCTGACGTGCTGCTGCTGCCACGCCGCGGGCGGGTGCAGCGCGCTGCCTGCCTACAGGACGGCCACGCTCCAGTAGCTCAGCCCGAGAAGGATCAGGGTCGCGGCTGCCTCGCGCCAGCGGAACTTCACGCTGACCGGAGTGGTCTCGGCTGCTCCGGCATCAAGGAGCCCCAATTCGACCAGCTGCTGCCAGCGTCCACGGACCAGCTGCGCGGCCTGCCCCGAGTCGGTGCTCTTGAGGTCGCCGGGGCGGACGGAGTTCCCCGGCCCGTACGTGCTGTCCGGCAGCCCCCTGAGGTCCTCCGGGCGGGCGTTGCGTCCGCCCCAGATGCCGGGCGCGGGAGCCGCCCAGGCCCCGTAACTTCTGCCGGGCGTGACCAGGGTCAGCGCGTACCTCGTGTCCACCTGAACCAGCGCCGCCCACGGCACCGTGATGGCACGGAACGGATTTTCTATGGTGACCCCGGCGTCGTGCACAACCACCGCCGGACGCCAGAACAGCAGCCAGCCCAGGTAGGCGATGAGCAGCAGTGGCCCGGCACCCGCCAGGGCGGGGACTCCGCCCGCCACAACCAGGCCGGCCAGCCCGGCAGCCGACACGAGCCACGAGAATCCGGCAAACCATTTGTTGGTGCGCGCCTTGAAAATTGCAGCGTTTCCGGCATGCGGCACAGTGCTCATGCCCCCAATAATTCAGTATTCCCGGCCGCAGCACTAATCAAAGCTGCTCCGCTGGCCCGGGTGGAAGGAAAACCCCAACATGTCTGACTACATCAGCCCTGACCGCCCGTCGTCGGACCCGCTGGAGCCGGACTCCATTGAGCCCGGCGCCGGACGGCGGAGGGCAGACGGGAAGGGTTCCGTCGTCCTCGAAGTGCGGGACCTCAGCGTCGACTTCGGCGTGGAAAAGAAGTGGGTGCCGGCCGCCATTGGCCTCAACTATGAGGTCCGCGCCGGCGAGGTCCTGGCCATCGTTGGCGAGTCCGGCTCGGGCAAGAGCGCCAGTTCCATGGCGCTGCTCGGCCTGCTGCCCAGCAACAGCAGGGTGTCCGGGAGCGTCAGGCTCTCCGGCAAGGAGCTGCTGGGCGCGGATGCGGCCAATATCCGCAGCGTCCGGGGCAAGGACGTGGCTGTCATCTTCCAGGAGCCCATGACGGCGCTGAACCCGGTCTACACGGTGGGCGCGCAGATCGTCGAGACGGTGCGGCTTCACAACGAAGTCTCACCTGACCAGGCCAAGGAGCGCGCGCTGCGGATGCTGGAGCTGGTGGAGCTGCCGGACCCGGTAAAGGCGTTCAAGTCCTACCCGCACCAGCTCTCCGGCGGCCAGCGGCAGCGTGCCATGATCGCGCAGTCGCTCTCCTGCGATCCCAAACTGCTGATCGCTGACGAGCCCACCACGGCCCTGGACGTCACGGTGCAGGCGGAGATTTTGGACCTGATGCGGAACCTGCGCAACAAGCTGGACAGCGCCATCGTCCTGATCACCCACGACATGGGCGTCGTGGCGGACCTGGCGGACCGGATCGCCGTCATGCGCAAGGGCCTGATCGTGGAGACCGGCACCGCGGAGCAGATCTTCCACAACCCCCAGCATCCCTACACCCAGGCGCTGCTTGCGGCCGTGCCGCACCTCGGCCAGGGCGGAACGGACACTGCGCCGGAGGTTGATGTGACAGCAGCGCTGGCAGCGGCCACCCATGCCGAGCTTGACTCCGTAGACCACGACGAACTGGTCCGCCGCGAGCGGGAGAACGCGGCGGCCCTGGCAGCCGCCGAATCCAGGGGACCCGTGGGGGAACCGGTCCTGGAGCTGACCGACGTCGCCATCGAGTACCCGAAGCAGGGCCGCGTGCCGGCCTTCCGCGCCGTCGAGGGCGCCAACCTGACCATCCATCCCGGGCAGGTGGTGGGCCTCGTTGGGGAGTCGGGATCGGGCAAGACCACCATCGGGCGTGCCGCCGTCGGACTGCTGCCGGTGGCTGCCGGAACGATGCGTGTTGTGGGGGAGGACATCTCCGCCGCGAAGAAGAACGGCAAGCAGCTGCACCAGGTGCGCCGCCACATCGGCATGGTGTTCCAGGACCCGTCCTCGTCCCTGAACCCGCGCCTGCCCATCGGCGAAAGCATCGGCGAGCCCATGTACCTTGCCGGCGTGGCGAAGGGCGCCGAACTGCAGAAGCGCATCGAGGCGCTGCTGGATCAGGTGGAGCTGCCGCGGAACTACCGGAACAGGTACCCGCACGAGCTGTCCGGCGGGCAGAAACAGCGCGTCGGCATTGCCCGGGCACTCTCGCTCAAGCCGAAGCTGATGGTGGCGGACGAGCCGACATCTGCGCTGGACGTGTCCGTGCAGGCCAGGGTCCTGGAGCTGTTCCAGAACCTCCAGCGTGAGCTCGGATTCGCCTGCCTTTTCGTCACCCACGACCTCGCCGTCGTGGACGTGCTGGCAGACCACATCTGCGTCATGCAGCGCGGCCGCATCGTGGAGCAGGGCTCCCGCGACCAGATCCTGCGCAACCCGCAGGAGGCCTACACGCAGCGGCTGCTTGCCGCCGTGCCCCTGCCGCATCCGGAAAAACAGCGCGAGCGCCGCGAACTGCGGGCACAGCTGCTGGCCACCGGAACGGAGTAGCGCGGCGCGAAGCAAAAGCAAGGGAGCCGGTGACCGCCATGGGCGGCCACCGGCTTCCTTCTGCTTTTTCGCTTAACAACGGCCTTAGGACAGGGCCAGCCCCAACTTCGCGAGCCTCTCACCCAGCAGCGCACCCAGGGCGCGGTGCCCGTCGCCGTTCATGTGGACGCTGTCCTTCAGCTGGGCCTCCAGCCCGTAACGCGTGAGCCAGTCCCCGACACTGACGAACGGAATACCGTGGTCCGCGGCGACGGTCCCCAGCAGCGCGTCCACCTCGGCGCGCCGGGCGCCGCCGTGCTCCGTTCCCTTGCCCAAGGTTCCCACCATGGCCAGCTTCGCGCCCGGGTACCGCTGCTTGATCGTCGTGATAAGCCGGTCTGCGTTGGCCGAGATCTGCTCGTCGCTCGCCCCTTGCTTCGCGTCGTTTCCGCCGCCCTCGATGACCACCAGCGGGGGGAAACCGTAGGGGAGGTGCCAGTCGCCGCGTTGCAGGGCCTCGACGTAGTTGCCGGTGGTGCCGTTGGCGGCGACGTAGCCGGTGCCGCCCTTGCCGCAGAAGAAGACGTCATAGCCCAGCCCTGCCAGGGCCTGGCGCGGCCAGCTGGCCTGCGGCTCGGACTGCGAGTCGCCGATCAGCAGTGCGGTGTGGGCGATGTTGCCCACGATTACCTCGTCCCGCCCGTTGGCCGGATTGCGGTATAGCGCTCCGGCCGGAAGGCTGGCGGGGTCGACGGCGGCCCCCAGCTCGCTCACGACCGCAGAACCGGCGGCCACGGCCTCACCGGGGGCGGCCACCGGGGCGGCGGCACGCGGCACCGCTGGCGCCGCCGATCCGGCACCGGACGACGGTTCCATTGCTGCGCCGCAGCCCGTCAAAAACACGCTGGCGGCGATGACCGGACCAATCAGGAGGGCCCGCGTCGAGGCTTGTAACATCCGTGGACTCCTGGCATGTTCGTAAGTGGTCTAGCAATAGTGGTGGATCACTTTCGGAAAAGCCAGTGATTTTGCTCACATGACGCCCCGTTGGATTCACGATTTGGTAACGGGTCCGGGCGCGTGTGCGGGCGCCCGTTTTAGGCCAATAAATGGCTCAGCGTTTAGACTGGAGGTAGGTGCCCTGTGTTAAGGGTCTGATCCGTCGTGCGTTCCGGTTGGAAATGTCGCGATACAACAGCTGACTTCACCACTGAATCGAGCAATAACGCATGTCTGAAACCACCACCAACACCGCGGTAGCAACTGCAGTTCGCAGTGACCTGCGCAACGTCGCGATTGTGGCCCACGTTGACCACGGCAAGACCACCCTCGTGGACGCCATGCTCAAGCAGACCAACTCCTTTGCCGAGCACAACCACCTCGAAGACCGTGTCATGGACTCCGGTGACCTGGAGCGCGAAAAGGGCATCACCATCCTGGCCAAGAACACCACGGTGGCCTACAACGGACCGTCCTCCAAGGGCGAAACCATCACCATCAACGTCATCGACACCCCCGGCCACGCCGACTTCGGCGGCGAAGTGGAGCGCGGGCTGTCCATGGTGGATGGCGTCGTTCTCCTCGTGGATGCGTCCGAGGGCCCGCTGCCCCAGACCCGCTTCGTCCTCCGCAAGGCCCTCGCCGCGCACCTGCCGGTGATCCTCCTGGTCAACAAGACCGACCGCCCGGACGCCCGCATCGAAGAGGTCGTCCACGAGTCCATGGACCTGCTCCTGGGCCTGGCCTCCGACCTCGCCGATGAGGTTCCCGACCTTGACCTGGACAAGATCCTCAACGTCCCGGTGGTCTACGCCGCCGCCAAGGTTGGCCGCGCCTCCCTCGAACAGCCCGCTGATGGCACCGCCCCGGAGAACGAGGACCTCGAGCCGCTCTTCAGCGCGATCATCGAGCACATCCCCGCCCCGACCTACAACCCGGAAGGTGTCCTGCAGGCGCACGTCACCAACCTGGACGCCTCCCCGTTCCTGGGCCGCCTCGCCCTGCTGCGCATCTACAACGGCACCCTCCGCAAGGGCCAGCAGGTTGCCTGGGCCCGCGCCAACGGTGAGCTCAAGACCGTCAAGATCACTGAACTCCTTGCCACCAAGGCGCTCGAGCGCGTTCCGGCCGAGTCCGCCGGTCCGGGCGAGATCGTCGCCGTCGCCGGCATCGAGGAGATCACCATCGGTGAGACCCTGACCGACGTCGAGAACCCCCAGCCGCTGCCCCTGATCACCGTTGACGATCCCGCGATCTCGATGACGATCGGTATCAACACCTCCCCGCTGGCCGGCAAGGTCAAGGGCGCCAAGGTCACGGCCCGCCAGGTGAAGGACCGCCTGGACAAGGAACTGATCGGTAACGTCTCCATCAAGGTTCTCCCCACCGAGCGTCCGGATGCCTGGGAAGTCCAGGGCCGCGGCGAGCTCGCGCTGGCCATCCTCGTGGAGCAGATGCGCCGCGAAGGCTTCGAGCTGACCGTGGGCAAGCCGCAGGTTGTCACTCGGACGGTCGACGGCAAGATCCACGAGCCGATGGAACACATGACCATCGACGTGCCGGAAGAGTACCTCGGCGCCGTAACGCAGCTGATGGCCGCCCGCAAGGGCCGCATGACCAACATGGCCAACCACGGCACCGGCTGGTGCCGCATGGAGTTCATCGTTCCTGCCCGTGGCCTGATCGGCTTCCGCACCAAGTTCCTCACGGACACCCGCGGCGCCGGCATCGCAGCCTCCATCTCCGAGGGCTACGAGCCCTGGGCCGGCCCGATTGAATACCGCACCAACGGTTCCATGGTGGCCGACCGCGCAGGCGTCGTGACCCCGTTCGCCATGATCAACCTGCAGGAACGCGGCTCCTTCTTCGTCAAGCCCACCTCCGAGGTGTACGAGGGCATGATCGTGGGCGAGAACTCCCGCGCCGACGACATGGACGTGAACATCACGAAGGAAAAGAAGCTCACCAACATGCGTGCAGCTTCCTCGGACACCTTCGAGAACCTGACGCCGCCGCGGGACCTGACCCTGGAAGAGTCCCTCGAGTTCGCCCGCGAGGACGAGTGCGTTGAGGTTACACCGGACGCCATCCGCATCCGCAAGGTCATCCTTGACACCAATGAGCGTGCCAAGGCCAACCGCGCGCGCGCGAAGGCATAACGACACCCTCCCGCAGGGAACCGAAATCGTGAACAGAAGAGCTGCCGGCATGGCAGGCGGCCTGGCCGCCGCCGTGCCGGCAGCTCTTTTTGCTGCCTTCGCCGGAACCGCGCTGCACCGTCAGGAGTTCGCTGCCGCCGGTTCCGCTCTGCCCATGGGTGCCGTGGCGGCGCTGCTGCTCCTGGCGTCGCTTCAGTTGTTCCTCGGGGCGGCGTTCCGGACGCTGATTCCGACGGCGGTGTGCGGCGCGGTCTGTTATGCCCTGGCCGGCTGGTGGTCCGGGATGGAGCCAGGCAAGCGGCTCATTGCCGGTGACCTGGCCGGAGGCATCTGGGTCTACGGGATCGTGGTGGTTACCGTCGCGATGCTGGCCTGGTGCAGGCGGTACAGCCGCCCGTCCGGTTCCGCCCGCTAGCCTGCCGCCGGGTCCCGGTGGTGCGCGATCATGAGTGAGGTGGCCTCGCCATCGTCGTCTGCGGGAAGTGCCATGTACTCCTCGATGACGGCGCGGAGCTTGGCCAGCATTTCCTCCCGTCTGGCGGCGTTGAACTTCACCCCGAGGCGCCACACCTCAATGTCCTCGGGCGGAAGGTCCCGGGTTTCCTGCAGGAACGTCTCGATGAGGATGGGCGCAACGTTGTCCACGGGGGTGCTCCACGACTTGCGGCTGGCGATGTAGGGTACCTCGGTGGCTCCCCGCCGCCCCTTCCGGCGGTCCTCGGCCACCAGGAACCCGGTCCGCACCAGGGTGCGGACGTGGTGGAGGCTGGAAGCGGGATTGAGGCCGAGCAGTTCGGCGATCTCCTTGTTGGTACGTGACTGGTGCAGGCATAAACGAAGAATCCTCAGCCGTAGCGGAGAACTTAGGGCGCGGCCCTTTGCCACCAGGTCTGCATCATCGCTTTCCGGCGGGGGTGTCATAGACGCCAGTGTAACGAGCAATGAACGATTGACATATGCCAATCACTGCCGGAAACTGAAGCAGTGACTGCCGAATCGACCGCGGTGGTCCCAACAGCACGAGCGCTGTGGCGGGACCGCAACTTCACCACCTTTTGGGCCGGCCAGGCGCTGGGACAGTTCGGCGCGCAGCTGGGCCAGTTGGCGTTCCCCGTGCTGGCCGTCAGCATGCTCCACGCGTCCGAATTCGAGGTTGGCGCGCTGACCGCCGCAGGCTTAGCCGCCTTCTTGGCTGTTGGGCTTCCAGTTGGGGCGTGGGTTGACCGCTGGCTGAAGCGGAAAACCATGATCGCCGCGAATCTGGTGCGGATGGCCGCCATGGCCGCCGTGCCTCTCCTCTGGTGGGGCGGCAGCCTGGAAATCTGGCACCTCTACGTCATCGCGGCGACCGTGGGAACGGCCACGGTGTTCTTCGACGTCGCGTACCAGAGCTACGTTCCGGTGCTGGTGGAGTCTCCGCAGGTGCGGGAGGCCAACTCAAAGCTGGAGGCGACCACCCAGGTTGCACGCATCGGCGGACCCGCCGTGGGCGGCTCGATGCTGGCGCTTGTCTCGGCTCCCGTGCTGTTCGTGGGGGAGGCCGCGGGCTACCTGCTCTCCGCGGTGTTCCTGGCCCGCACCCGGGACTCGGAAGTACGTGTGGCCCCGGCCGACCGGAGGCCGCTCCCTGCGGAAATCCGGGAAGGCCTCTCCTTTGTGCTCCGGCATCCGCTCATCAGCCGCATTGCGGCCTGTACCGCCGGAATGAACTTTTTCGGCACGCTGATCTTCACGCTGACGCCGCTGCTGGTGCTGCGCAATCTCGGGCTGGGGCCGCAGGGCTTGGGCCTGGTCATGACCGTTGGCGCGGCCGGCGGAGTGCTGGGCGCCGTGGCGGCGCCGAGGCTGGCCGCCCGCGCTGGCGAAGGCACGGTGATTCCGGTGTGCGCCGTGGTCAGCTCAGTTTTTCTGCTGCTCGTGCCGCTCGCCGGTGTCGTGCCCGAACCCGCAGTCTCACTGGTGCTGCTGGTGATCTCCGAATTCGGGTTTGGCTTCAGCGTCCTGGTGTACAACGTCGTGCAGCTCACCATGCGCCAACGGGTTTGCCCGTCCCGGCTTCTCGGCCGCATGAATGCGTCCATCCGGTTTGCCGTGTGGGGCGTGATTCCGTTGTCGGCCCTGGCCTCGGGGTACCTTGGCGAGCACATAGGGCTGGTGGCCACCATGATGATCGGAGCGGCTGGCAGTCTCCTGGCCGCCGCCCCGGTCCTGTTCTCTCCTTTGCGCACGATGCGCACGCTTCCGGACGGGGTGGAGACGGGTGGGATGCGGGCAGATGGTTCCGCGGAAGCCGAGGTGTTGGACGAAAAGGACAGGGCCTAGGCCCGGGCTGTCAGCCCGCGGCTGGCGGGGCCAGCCGTGAACCCCGCCGCGGAGCTGCCGGCGGCACCTGTTTGGCGGCCACCACGCTGTCAAGGGGAATGCCGACGTCGGACCTCCGGGTCCGCACGGTGCACTCACTTTCGCCGCACTCCAGAAGGTCTCCCAGCGCATCCGTAAAGCCGCCGTCGATCCTGTAGCGCACCACGACGCGCGTTCCGACGGGGGCCGTGGCCAGGAACTGCCGGGGAGTTGGTGTCGTCGGACTCACCCGTCCATCGTATGACCTGTCCGGAGTGTGACGCGCCCGCTTCGTTAGCGGGACGGGCCTGGGAGATAATAGGCTCTGAAGTGGACAGCCCGGCATGCAGGCCGGATGCAGCAACCGGCCAGCCGCCGGGAATCAACGTGGAGAGGCAAGGGACGTGACGTACGTAATCGCGCAGCCGTGTGTAGATGTTAAGGACAAGGCATGCATTGAGGAGTGCCCCGTCGATTGCATCTACGAAGGCGAACGCTCCCTCTATATCCATCCCGATGAGTGCGTCGACTGCGGTGCATGCGAGCCCGTCTGCCCGGTGGAAGCCATCTACTACGAGGATGACACCCCCGAGGAATGGGCAGACTACTACAAGGCGAACGTCGAGTTCTTTGACGACCTCGGCTCCCCGGGCGGCGCCGCCAAGGTGGGCAATACCGGCAAGGACCACCCGATGATTGCAGCGCTCCCGCCGCAGAACCAGGACCACTGAGGCGGACCCCTTCGTGACTACAGCTGTGCGCAGTTTCGGCCTTAGCCTGCCCGACTACCCGTGGGAAGCGATGGCGCCGTACCTCGCCAAAGCGGCTGAACACCCCGGCGGTGCGGTGAACCTGTCCATCGGCACGCCCGTGGACCCGACGCCGCCGGTCATCCAGGACGCGCTGAAGGCAGCCGCGGATGCGCCGGGTTACCCCACGGTGCACGGCACGCCCGCGCTCCGGGAGGCCATCGCGGCGTGGTTCGCCCGCCGCCGCGGCGTCGAGGGGCTGGACCCCAGCGCCGTCATGCCGACCGTGGGCTCCAAGGAACTCGTGGCGTGGCTGCCTTTCCTGCTGGGCCTTAAGCCGGGAGATGTCGTCGTCCGGCCCACGGTCGCCTACCCCACCTATGACATCGGGGCCACGTTCGCCGGGGCCACGGCGGTTGCGGCTGATGACCTCGACGAGCTGGACGCGGCCACCCGGGCGAAGGTCCGGCTGGTTTGGGTCAACTCGCCGGGCAACCCCACCGGCAGCGTCCGCGACGCCGCGTCGCTGAAGAAGATCGTGGACCAGGCGCGCGCAATCGGCGCCCTGGTGGCATCCGATGAGTGCTACGCCGAGCTTGGCTGGGGCGAGTGGGACCTGCAGCGCGGGGGACAGGCTGTTCCGAGCATCCTGGATCCGCGCGTCGCCGGTGCGTCCCACGACGGGCTCCTCGCCGTGTACTCGCTGAGCAAGCAGTCCAACCTGGCCGGCTACCGGGCCGCCTTCGTCGCCGGTGATGCGGCCCTCATGGCCAACCTCGTCAACAGCCGCAAGCACGCCGGCATGATCGTGCCGTACCCGGTGCAGGAAGCCATGCGGGTGGCACTGGGCGACGACGCGCACGTCCTGGAGCAGAAGGACCTGTACCGCGGACGGCGGGAGCGGCTCCTGCCGGCGCTTGAGTCCTTCGGGCTGACGCTGCACGAGTCCGCCGCCGGCCTGTACCTGTGGTGCACGGCGGGCGAAGCAACCTGGGACACCGTGGCACGCCTCGCGGAGCGGGGGATCGTGGTGGGTCCGGGTGTGTTCTACGGCGACGCGGGGCACGGCTATGTTCGCGTGGCCCTCACCGGAACCGACGAACGGATCGACGCCGCGGTGGCCCGCCTGGCATAGCGGTTTCCCAGTTTTCGCATTGTGGTCATGCCGCGACAAGCGTGACTTTTGGCGCTGGGAACGCCGTAACAATGATGTGACTCGCGCCACAACTGGCCCGTTTTGGGGATGATTTGGCGCTTCCGGATTAGTGGCAGCCCGCAAGTGGCGGTAGTTTTTAACTGACTATCAATGGTGGCTTTCTACAAGAAGGCAGCACGGCCGTTGGATGTCCCGCCGTGCGGGATCCCGCGCGGCTCACCTGATGTTGGATATAGCTTTCTAGCGAGGCCAAGAGGCCTCATGAAGGGGACTCCATGACTGAGACCACCAGCGCTACTGAGACCACCAGTGCGATCTTGCGCCACGCAGGCGGCGAACTCGAACTTCCGCGCATCAAGGTTGTTGAGGGAAACGAAGGCTACGACGTTTCCAAGCTACTGAAGCAGACCGGCGCCGTTGCCTTTGACCCTGGCTTCATGAACACGGCCGCCACGACGTCGGCCATCACCTACATCGACGGCGACGCAGGCATCCTGCGGTACCGCGGTTACCCGATCGAGCAGCTTGCCCAGCACTCCAGCTTCCTGGAAGTCTCGTACCTGCTGATCTACGGCAATCTCCCGACGCCGGCCGAACTGGAGGACTTCGACCAGAAGATCCGCCGCCACACCCTGCTGCACGAGGAGCTTAAGGGCTTTTTCGGCGGCTTCCCCCGGGACGCGCACCCGATGCCCGTGCTGTCCTCGGCTGTGTCCGCGCTGTCCACGTTCTACCAGGACTCGCTGGACCCGTTCAATGACGAGCAGGTGGAGGTTTCCACCATCCGCCTGATGGCGAAGCTGCCGGTCATTGCGGCCTACGCGCACAAGAAGTCGATCGGGCAGCCGATGCTGTATCCGGACAACTCCCACAACCTGGTGGAGAACTTCCTGCGCCTGAGCTTCGGACTGCCGGCCGAGCAGTACGAGGTGGACCCGGTAGTCGCCAAGGCGCTGGACCTGCTCCTCATCCTGCACGCCGACCACGAGCAGAACTGCTCGACCTCCACGGTCCGGCTGGTCGGTTCCTCCAACGCCAACCTCTTCGCCTCCGTGTCCGCAGGCATCAACGCGCTCTTCGGCCCCGCCCACGGCGGCGCCAACGAGGCCGTGCTGAAGATGCTGCGCCAGATCCAGGCCGACGGCACCAAGCCCGAGGACTACATGGAGAAGGTCAAGAACAAGGAAGACGGCGTCCGCCTCATGGGCTTCGGTCACCGCGTTTACAAGAACTACGACCCGCGCGCCAAGATCGTCAAGGCCACGGCTCACGAGATCCTCACGAAGCTCGGCGGCAACGACGAACTCCTGGACATCGCCTTGCGCCTCGAAGAGAAGGCCCTGAATGATGACTACTTCATCCAGCGCAAGCTGTACCCGAACGTGGACTTCTACACCGGCCTGATCTACAAGGCCATGGGCTTCCCGGAGAAGATGTTCACCGTGCTGTTCGCCATCGGCCGCCTGCCGGGCTGGATTGCCCAGTGGCGCGAGATGATCAACGATCCCAACACCAAGATCGGCCGTCCGCGGCAGCTCTACACAGGTGAGCCCGAGCGGCAGTACCCCGCCCGCTAATCCCCACCGGCTCCCAACTAAGGGGCCAATTCACGACGGCGGCCGTCCACCTTCCCGGTGGGCGGCCGCCGTCGGCGTTAACGGCTGCGCGCCGCCGCGGTTTGGGGGCACACCCGTGCTAAAAACAAGAGTGCCGAAAATCGTGGACGCCGAGCAGCGCCGGCAGGAGATCGTTGGCGCGGTGTGCAGGATCATCGCCACGGACGGACTGGAACGCGCGTCCCTGCGGGAAGTGGCGGATGAGGCGGGCCTCGCGGTGGGCTCCGTGCGGCACTACTTCGACAGCAGCGATGACCTGCTGGCCTACTCCTTTGCAGCTGTTTCCGACCGCATCCTGACGCGCCTCAACAAAGCGCTAATAGGGTTGGGGCCCGCAGCCAGTGACCCGCACACCAGCCGTGCCGTATTAACACTGCTGGGCGAATTCCTGCCGCTGGACGACGAGCGCGCCCTGGATGCGTGCGCCTGGCTGGCGTTCAGGAACGCGGCGCGGATCCGGCCCTCCCTGGCCGCCGAGGCGGACAGGAGCCACCGGGCCGTGGCCGCCGTCGTCGGCCAGGTGATCACCCGGCTCCTGCATGAGGACGATACCACCGGGGCCGATGCCGGACCGCAGCTTGTGACTGCGGCCGAACACCTGCTGGCCACCCTCGACGGGCTGGCCATGCATGCCCTGCTTCAGCCGGGCTGGATGTCGCCGGAAATGTGCCGCGACGTGCTCGAATTCCACGTCGCGGGCCTCCGCAGGAGGCTCGGTGCCAGCCATTAACGTCCCCGGGCTGGGGTAATAGACTGAAAGCCGGAGAGCGGGTGGCCGGCACAACGGGGCGGAAAACGAGATGCCAAGGAGGCATACGCATGCAGCACACAGGCGGTCCAGGCTGGCGAATCACTATGGACACGTCGGGGCCCATGCTTATTGCCCTTTACATACGTGATGTTGCCGGGCTCGACGGCGCAGGCTTTCCCGCGCTTTCGCATGCCGCGCCGAAGGTCCGCCACGTGGACCATGCCCATCTCACCGCCGAAGTGGGCGGTATCGGCGCCCTGAAAACTGAGTGGGAAGCCTGGTGGGAGCAGCTGCTGAAGGCCCACCCGCAGATGTCTCCTGAGCTGTCGCCCCCGGGATTCCGGTCCTTCGCCAACTCGCCGGCGCTGCGCAAGGTCCTGCAGGCGCACTTCGGGGCAGCCCTGACCTGGGCTCGGGAGCGGCGCGCGGAGTACGCCGAGCTGGAGGCCGAACGCGTGGCCGGAGGCTCCGCGCACCTGCTCGAGGACATCGTGGAGGACCGGCTCCTGGAAGTCGGCCGGGACTCACGGGACTTTGCGCTGACGATCATCGAGCTGCCGCTGGATGAGCAGCGGGCGTGGTACCTGGAACCGGACAAGATCATCATGAGCCACGAGCTGCTCTCGCAGCCCGAGGTGTTCCGCAGCTACGTGCAGCCGGTCGTGGAGATCCTCGTTTAAGTCCGCAGATTTCAGGACGTCCGCGCATTCAGGACCCGGCGTCAGATTCAGGACCCGGCAGCAGCAAGCGTGATGGCCACCCGGCCGCCGGCATCCGGTGCATCCTGCCACCCGTTTCGGGCCTTCCTGTCCCACCGCTTTCCGTCCACGTCCACGCGTTCCACCGAATACTCTTTGGCGTTTGCCACCGCCCAGTGGGCCACGGACCAGGCGAAGCTGTCGGCGACGTCCACCTCCAGCGTTTGGCCGGAGGCCGCCGTGGGGATGGTTCCGTAGGCGGCTTCCAGCTCAGTGAGCAGGGCGGCGGGGTTGCCGGCAGTGTCCGGTGAGCGGAGCGTGCAGTTCAGGGCAGCGGGCGTCTCACCCGTCAATGCCGAGGCGAAGGACCGTCCCATGGCCTCGTGCTCGGCGTAGGCAGTCGGGTAGGCGGAGCGCTGTACGCGCTGGGCGGCGTCGGTGATTTCCAGGGTGGCATAGCCGGGCACCTTCACGAGGGCATCATAGAAGGCGTTCGTGGCATGGATCGGGTCCATGACCTGGTCCTGGGTGCCCCAGCCCTGGGACGGGCGCTGCTGGAAGAGGCCCCTGGAGTCGGGGCCGGCAAGGTCGCCGTGGCCGATGTTCCGAAGCTTGGATTCCTGCATGGCGGTGGCCAGGGCAATGCTGGCTGCCCGCGGAGGGAGCCCGCGGCGCACCGAGACAGCCGTGATCAGCGCCGCCTTCGCGGCCTGGTCGGTGGCCAGATCGGACCGCTGTGAGCCGATGGCGGCGGTGCATTCCTCGGTGATCAGCTGCTCGGAGCGCTGCAGCAAAGTGGCCGCGGTGTAGATGCCGCCGGCGACCAGGGCGAGGGAGAGGCCGGTGATGACAGCCCCGCGCAGCCTGCGTCTGCGTGTCACGTTGTTACTCCAGCAATCTGCCGGCACGCCCGTCTGGATGGCGTGCCGGCTATGTCCTCACGGTCGGTTGGCGTGCGGTCAGTTGGCGTGCAGGGCGTCGTTCAGCTCCACGGTCTGGCCCTGGCGGGGCAGGACTTCAACTTCACCGGTGGTGGAGTTACGGCGGAACAGCAGGTTCGGCACGCCGGACAGCTCCACGGCCTTCACGATCTTGCTGGTGTCCTCGCCGTCGGCGTCCTTAGGGCCGGCAAGGCGGACGCGGGTGCCTGCCGTGACGTACAGCCCGGCTTCCACCACGGAGTCGTCCCCGATGCTGATGCCCACGCCGGAGTTGGCGCCCAGCAGGACGCGCTGGCCCAGGGACACCTTCTCCTTGCCGCCGCCGGAGAGGGTGCCCATGATCGAGGCGCCGCCGCCGACGTCGGTGCCGTCTCCGGCCACCACACCGGCGGAGATGCGGCCCTCAACCATGGAGGTCCCCAGCGTGCCGGCGTTGAAGTTCACGAAGCCTTCGTGCATGACGGTGGTGCCGTCGGCCAGGTGGGCGCCCAGGCGCACGCGGTCGGCGTCGGCAATGCGGACGCCCGCCGGAACGACGTAGTCCACCATGCGCGGGAACTTGTCCACGCCGTAGACGGTGACCGCGCCGCGCTTGCGCAGCTTGGCGCGGGTCAGTTCGAACCCGTCCACGGCGCACGGGCCGAAGTTGGTCCAGACGACGTTAGGGAGCTTGCCGAAGATGCCGTCCAGGTTGATGCTGTTGGGCCGGACCAGGCGGTGCGAGAGCAGGTGCAGGCGCAGGTAGGCATCGGCGGTGTCCGCCGGGGCCTCGTCCAGGTTGATCTGGACGAACACCACCTTCTGCTCGGTGCCGCGGTCGGCGTCAGTGCCGGCGGCCGCGATGTCCGTCAGGGTTTCGTCGGCGTTTTCCACCGCGCGGAGGCTTTCGGTGGCCACACCGAGGGCGGGGGCGGGGAACCAGGTATCCAGCACGGTGGCTTCGCCGTTCCGCGTGGCGATGGTGGCTACGCCGAATCCATAGGCCGACCGGGATTCGTCGGACAGTGTCTGGGCAGCGGGCACGGCGGAAGAAGCGGTTTCAGTCATGCGCCAAGTCTATCGAGACGACGTGCACGCACCGAAACCGGTCCGCACATATCTGAGTCGCATTTCAGGGCGTTCCCGGCGCTGGGAACGCCCTGAGCTGCTACCCGGTTGGGACGGCAGGCGCGGGATACAGTGGGATGGTGATTGCCGAAACAGCCCCCGTGACCCTTGACCTGCGCCAGGACGTGGCATTGCTGACCGCCGCGCTGATCGACATCAACAGCGTCTCCGGCAACGAGCGCCAGCTTGCGGACGCCGTCGAGTCGGCACTCCGCCAACTCCCCGGCTTCGAACTGGTACGTGACGGCGACTCCATCATCGCCCGGACCAACCTCGGCCGCAGCGAACGGGTCATCCTGGCAGGCCACCTGGACACCGTGCCGCTGCCCGTTACGGAAGACTCGCTGGGAACGGTGCCGTCCACCTGGCCGTCCGGGGTCCCCGGCGACGGCGTCCTGTACGGCCGCGGCGCCACGGACATGAAGGGCGGCGTTGCGGTCCAGCTTGCACTGGCAGCGTCCATGTTCGACGGCGAGGCGGAACCGAGCAAGGACGTCACCTTTGTGTTCTACGACCATGAGGAGGTGGAGGCCGTCAAGAGCGGGCTCGGCCGGCTGGTGCGGAACCATGGCGGGCTCCTCGGCGGCGACTTTGCCATCCTGCTCGAACCGACCGACGGTACCGTCGAGGGCGGCTGCAACGGCACCATGCGGTTCCACGCCACTACGTCCGGCGAGGCGGCCCACTCCGCCCGGGCCTGGATGGGCCGCAATGCGATCCACGCCGCCGCGCCCATACTGGAACGTCTCGCGGCGTACAGCCCGCAGACCGTGACCGTGGACGGCCTCGACTACCGCGAAAGCCTGAACGCGGTGAAGATCCACGGCGGCACCGCGGGCAACGTCATCCCGGACCGCTGCGTGGTGGAGATCAACTACCGCTTCGCCCCGGACAAGACCCCCGACC
The DNA here is from genome assembly GCF_018613795.1 of Arthrobacter sp. ISL-65. Lineage (GTDB taxonomy): Bacteria > Actinomycetota > Actinomycetes > Actinomycetales > Micrococcaceae > Arthrobacter. Next base: position 222,765 of record NZ_JAGGPN010000038.1, on the reverse strand, counting down.
AGGCCGAAGAGCACGTGCGCGCGCTGCTGGACGGGTTCGACGTCGTCCGCACAGACAGCGCCGCCGGCGCGCGCCCGGGACTGAACCACCCTGCCGCCGCGTCCTTCGTGGCCGCCGTGGGCGGCGAGCCGAAACCCAAATACGGCTGGACCGACGTCGCCCGCTTCAGCGAACTGGGCATCCCGGCAGTGAACTTCGGGCCCGGCGACGCGCTGCTGGCCCACAAGGACAACGAACACGTGGAGGCCGATGCCGTCCGCACCTGCCTGCGCGCACTGCAGACGTGGCTGTCCTGAGCATGCTGCCCTGAACCTCAGACGTCTGGGCACTGGCAGAGAAGCACGAAGGGTCCGCAGCCGGATGGCTGCGGACCCTTCGCCATTAATGCCTGCCGTTTATCTCACGACGTTTACTTGATTACGGTGGACACGCCGGCGGTGGGGGCCTTCGCCACTCCGCCGGCGGCCTTCTTGGAACCGCGCCGCTCAATCCAGATGGCCAGCCTGGAGACGGCCAGGTTGATGGCGATGTAGATGGCCGCGGCCACGAAGAAGACCGGGAACAGGAACTGCGGGCCCAGGAAGTCCGCCATCACCTGCACTGCGCGCAGCAGTTCACCGTAGGCAACGATGTACCCCAGCGACGTGTCCTTCAGCAGGACCACGAGTTGCGCAACGAGGGACGGCAGCATGCGGCGGACGGCCTGCGGCAGTTCGATGGTCAGCCGGGACTGGAAGCTGGTCAGGCCGATTGCCAAACCTGCTTCACGCTGGCCGCGTGGGAGGGACTGGATGCCGGCGCGGATGATCTCCGCGAAGATCGCGGCGTTGTAGAGGACCAGGCCTGTCACCACGGCGATGAACGAGCTGGTGGCGAAGACCAGCAGCACAAACAGCATCATCAGGACCACGGGCATGCCGCGCAGGAACTCGAGCACGATCCTGGTGGGAATCCTGATCCAGGCGACGTCGGAGATGCGCATCAGGCACAGCAGAAGCCCCAGCGGAAAGGCAATGACTGCTGCAATGGCCGCCGCGGCCAGCGTCGCGCCGATGCCGCTGGCGATCAGCGACCAGACGTCAGCCTGGCCGAAGATCGCCCAGCGCTGTGCCTGGAAGATCCCCTGCTGGGCCAGGGTCATCACGGCCCACGCCAGCAGGGCAGCGATCAGCACGACGCCGATCACTGACCCGATCAGCGAGACGCGGCGGGCCTTGGGGCCGGGGACGTCGTAGAGAACCGAACTCATCGTGCGATCGCCACCTTTCGTTCGACCTGGTGGGCGAGATAGCCCAGCGGCACGGTGATCAGGAGATAGAAGAAGGCAACCCCCACCAGCACCCACATGACGGCGTCACCATGGTCATTGGCCAGCTGCTTGCCGTAGCCGAACAGCTCCAGCACGTAGAAGGCGCCGGCAACCGAGGAGTTCTTGACGAGCGCGATGAGGATGTTGATCATCGGCGGGATCACGGTGCGGAGCGCCTGCGGAAGGATGATGAGGGAGAGTACCTGGCCGAATTTCATGCCGATGCTGCGGGCTGCCTCGGCCTGGCCGACAGGAACGCTGTTGACGCCCGAGCGCACAGCCTCGGCAATGAAGGCAGCGGTGTAGGCGCTCAGGGCGATGATGGCCGCGACCTCGAACTGCTGGAAGGTCACGCCCAGGCGGGGAAGGACCACCGCCGCGAAAAAGAAGGCAATGGTCAGCGGGGTGTTACGCACAACCTCCACGTAGGCCATGCTGAAGCCGCGGAGTGCTGCAACAGGGGAGACGCGGGCGGCGGCCAGCAGCGTGCCTGCCACCAAGGCGATGATGCCGGAAACGGCGGCCAGGAACAGGGTTCTGAGAAAGCCGTCCCAGTATTGGGGGAGGCTATCAATGATGACGTCCATAGGATCCTTTAGCTGCGTTCAGGGGAATGTGCGGAAAACGGAAGCGGCGGTTACCGGCAGGCTGTGGCATGCACAGCCGCCGGTAACCGCCACGATCGTCTTAGTAGCGGTCGATGGCCGGAAGTTCCGGTGCCGTCTTGATGACCGCGCCGGCCGTGTCTTCCCAGGCCTTCTTGTAGGAGCCGTCCTTGGAGAAGCTTTCCAGCTGGTCGTTGACCCAGTTGCGGAACTCCGTGTCGCCCTTCTTCAGGCCGATGCCGTAAGGCTCCTTGGTGAAGGTCTCGTCGGATGCCAGCTTGAACGCGTCCGGTTCCTTGTTGACGAAGCCGGCCAGGATGACGTTGTCCGTGGTGACGGCTTCAACCTGCTTGTTGCGGAGCGGCTCGAGGCAGGCCGAGTAAGTGGCGGCCGGAACCAGGACTGCGCCGTACTTCTGCACGATGGTGGAGGCCGGGGTGGAGCCCGTCACGGAGCAGACGTTCTTGCCCTTGACGTCCTCGGGCTTGGTGATGGACGTGTTGTCCTTGTTCACCATCAGTGCCTGGCCGGCTTCGTAGTACGGGCCGGCGAAGTCGACTTCGGTCTTGCGCTTGTCGTTGATGGTGTAGGTGGCCACGATCAGGTCCACCTTGCCCTGCTTGATGAACTGCTCGCGGTTGGCGGAGACGGTCTCGACCCATTCAATTTTGTCTGCGGGGATGCCCAGCTTGGCGGCGAGCAGCTTGCCGATTTCGACGTCGAAACCGACAGGCTTGCCGTCCAGGCCCTTTTGGCCGAACAGCGGCTGGTCGAACTTGGTGCCGATGGTCACTTTGCCGGCCGAGGCGAGCTTTTCCATGGCGGTGCCTGCAGCGAAGCTGGGCTTCTCGACCGGAGTGGGGTTGGACCCGGTCCCGGTGCCGCCGCCGCCGCAAGCGCTCAGTGTAAGAGCGATGGCCGCGGATGCTGCTGCCAGAAGGGATTTCCTTCGGGTCAAAAATGCCTTCATGACATTCCTTTCATTGGGCGGCCGCCGATGACGGCCTGGGTGCGAATTCGGGTGGTCTTGAAGTTGGTGGGGACTGCTGGATCGGTTGTCAGTGCGTGAGCAGCTTGGACAGAAAGTCTTTGGCGCGGCTGCTCTTGGGCTTGGTGAAGAACTCTTCGGGTGTGTCGTCCTCGACGATCTGGCCGTCGGCCATAAAGACCACCCGGTCCGCGGCCTTGCGGGCGAAACCCATCTCGTGGGTGACCACGATCATGGTCATGCCCTCCTTGGCCAGCTGGATCATGACGTCGAGGACTTCGTTGATCATTTCCGGGTCCAGCGCGGAGGTGGGCTCATCGAAGAGCATGACCTTCGGCTTCATGGCCAGGGCGCGGGCGATCGCGACGCGCTGCTGCTGGCCGCCGGAGAGCTGAGCCGGGAGCTTGGGCGCCTGGTGGCCCACGCCCACGCGCTCAAGCAGGGCCATGGCCTCCTTGTCCGCCTCCGCCTTGGAGACGCCCTTGACCTTGATGGGGCCAAGCGTCACGTTCTCCAGAATGGTCTTGTGCGCGAACAGGTTGAACGACTGGAACACCATGCCGACGTCGGCGCGCAGCCGGGCGAGCTCCTTGCCCTCCTCGGGCAGCCGCTTGCCGTCAATGGCGATGTCGCCGTCGTCGATGGTTTCCAGCCGGTTGATCGCCCGGCACAGTGTGGACTTCCCCGAACCTGACGGGCCGATGACCACAACCACCTCGCCCTTGCGGACCTGGAGGTTGATGTCCTTCAGAACGTGCAGCTGACCGTAATGCTTGTTGACGGCATTCAGAGAGACGAGTGCATCGCCGGGCAGTTGAGTAGTCATAAGTAAGAATCTAGCGAACATTGCCCGGTTATGACTGGAATCACCCCAACTTCCCGCTGATCGTAATTCAAGAGATACCTGCAGGTCAGCAGGTTAGCCTTGGGGGATGAGCATCAACGCAGATCCGTCAAAATCAGTACAGCCCCGCCGGAAAGGGCCCCTAGAGCTGCGCCGCAAACAGGCCGCGGTGGAGATGTCGGACCAGCGGTTGCTCGACACCAAAGGTCCCGGTCACTTCATCCACACCGACCCCTGGCGGGTCATGCGGATCCAGAGCGAGTTCGTGGAGGGCTTTGGTGCCCTCTCCGACCTGGGCCAGGCGGTCAGCGTCTTCGGCTCGGCGCGCACCAAGCCCGGAAGCGCGTTCTACGACATGGGCGTCGAGGTGGGGCGCAAGCTGGCCGAAGCCGGCGTGGCCGTCATCACCGGCGGCGGACCGGGCTCGATGGAAGCAGCCAACAGGGGAGCCGTGGAAGGCAACGGCGTCTCCGTTGGCCTCGGCATCGAGCTGCCGTTCGAGCAGGGCCTGAACCAGTGGGTGGACCTGGGCATCAACTTCCGCTATTTCTTCGCTCGGAAGACCATGTTCGTGAAGTACGCCCAGGGCTTCATCGTTCTTCCCGGCGGTCTCGGCACCCTTGACGAGCTCTTTGAAGCCATGGTCCTCGTCCAGACGCAGAAGGTGACCTCGTTCCCGATCGTCCTGCTGGGCGCGTCATTCTGGGGTCCGATGATCGAATGGATCAGGGGGACCCTGGTGGCTGAGGGAATGGTCTCGGAAAAGGACCTGGACCTCATCCAGGTGGTGGACTCTCCGGAGGAAGCAGTGAATTTCGTCCTCCATGGCCATGTCCGGGCGCCGTCCTCCGACGAGGACCAGCGCCCCGAGTAGCAGCTGCCCGGACACGCGGCCTGGGCAGCAGCTGCCGGACTAGGCAGCAGGCGGGGCTGCGTCTGGCACGATTGGTGGTGTGAGTTTCTTCCTCGTTTTCCTCGCCATCGTCCTGATTGGAGCCACCGTCCTCATCGGGACCGACCTCGGGGCGGGCATGCTGCGGAGGAAACGCGGCCGCGCGCCTCTCGCCAGAGACGGCTTCAACGACGGGTTCGATGAACCCGTCGCGTCCCTGCCACCCGTACTGCTCCCCGACGACGCAAAACCGGCCGACGTCGACCATGTTCGGTTTGCGCTGGGGCTGCGGGGTTACCGGATGGACCAGGTGGACCAGGTGCTGGACGACCTGCGGGACCAGCTGGCCGCCAGGAACGCTGAAATAGAAAGCCTCCGGCAGCAGTTGAGCGCCCGTGCCGAACCATTGGCCGCTGTCGAACAGCCGGCCGCCCAATTGGCCCGGGCCGAACAGCCGGCCGCCGAGGACCGGACGTGAGCTCCCCAATGCCGCCTCCGGGCCCGCTGCCGCCAGCAACAGCCGAACCCCCGTCGTCGGATCACGGGACGCGGCTGGACACGGTGTTCCGGACCGCCGCGGCACGGCTCGGTGGCCGCCTGGTCCGCTGGCCGTGGTGGGCCCAGGTGGCCGCGGTGTACGTGGCCGCCCGGTTGGTCAGTGCCGGCATCTTCATGTCGGCCGCCCTGCACCAGGGATTCAACCCCTGGTTCCCGGCCAAGCCCGACTACTGGAACTTCATCAACATCTGGGACGCGCGGTGGTACGAGTCCGTCATGACCGGCGGGTACCCGAACGAACTGCCGGTGGATGCGGCCGGCAGCGTGCAGGAGAACACCTGGGCCTTCTACCCGCTGTTTCCAACGCTGGGGCGGATGCTCTCCGCTGCCACCGGCCTCAGCCCCGCCGCCGCCCTCATCCTGACCGCGATGCTCGCCGGACTGGCGGCCTCGCTGGTGGTCTACGTGCTGTTCCGCACGAGGGCAGCCCACTGGCCGGCCCTGTGGGGCGTCGCATTCTTCTCCACCTTTCCCGTCTCGCCGGTGCTCCAGGTGCCGTACGCGGAATCCCTGAACCTCCTGCTGCTGTCCGCAGCGCTGCTGCTGGTTGTCCGGCGCCGGTACCTGTGGGCCATTCCCGTGGTTCTGGCCATGTGCCTGTCCCGGCCCACGGGTGTTCCGTTCGCTGCGACCATCGGCATCCTGTTCCTGTACCGCGCCGGTGAGGCATGGTTCGGGGCGCGGAACCAGGGACTGGCCGCCAAGGGTCGTCGCATCCACGGCCGGAACGAACTGTGGTCCCTCGCCGGGCTGACCGCCGTCAGCGGTGCAGGCGCCCTCGCCTGGCCCGCCGTCGCGTGGGCTGCCACCGGCGACATCGCTGCGTACACGAAGACCGAGACCGTCTGGCGCGGACACGACCTGGTGCCCTTCAAACCCTGGTTCGACACCGGCGTCCTGCTGTTTGGGCCGGTGCTGGGGCTCGTGGCACCGTTCGTCTTCGTGGCGGTGTTCGGGCTCTTTATGGCCTCGCCGCCGGTCCGCCGGCTGGGAACAGAACTCCGGCTGTGGTGTGTGTGCTACATGGGATACCTCGTGGTCTTCCTGCATCCGCAGACCAGCACCTTCCGCATGTTGCTGCCACTGTTTCCGCTTGCCCTGGCCGCCGCACTCGTTTCCCGGTCGCGGGCCTACCGTGGCGCGGTGATCACGATGTTTGTCCTGCTGCAGATCGTGTGGGTGGTGTGGCTCTGGGCGTGGGCGCAGCTGCCGGGCGGAGGGGACTATCCGCCGTGACGGGCCGGAGGTTCCCAATAGGTTTCCCCAGATCAGTCCGCAGAAGGGCGGAGGAATCTGCAGGTGAACGGATTGTCCATCGATTAGCTACAGACGGGTAATTACAGGATAATAGCTAATAAGCAAGGACAAAAAGCATTCGCACTGTTCAGCCTTGGCGGCTGCCGAAAGGCCCGCCAGAGCGGCATTGTTTTGACCACGCGGACTCAGCCCGGCCGGGCTGCTCGGTCCTGGGACTACTGGAGGGGATATTCCTCATGGCGGCTATGAAACCACGCACCGGCGACGGCCCTATGGAAGTAACCAAGGAGGGCCGCAGCCTGATCATGCGTGTGCCGCTCGAAGGCGGGGGCCGGCTCGTGGTTGAACTCAACGCCGCTGAGGCGGCCAACCTCAAGGACTGCCTCGTCGGCGCCACCGAATAAGAGTAAAGGCAGGGCCCGCAGCCGAAAGGCTGCGGGCCCTGCCTTTTTCGTCTTCCTGGCCTGCCTGGGCCGGCCAGCCTATTTCTAACCGGCCAGCCTATTTCTTGACCGCTACCAGCAGCCCGTCACCGGTGGGGAGCATGGCGGAAGCCAGCCGGTCGTCGTCGCGCACGACCCTGCCCACCTGGCGCAGCACAACGGTGGTTGCGTCACGGGCCGCAGGGTTGGACACCCGGTCCTTGTCCAAGGCGTCATTGACGATCAGCAGGCCGCCGGTCTTGAGCAGGCGTACGGCCTGCTCCACGTAGCGGGGAAAGTTGGGCTTGTCGCCGTCGATGAAGACGAGGTCATAGGCGGCGTCGGTGAGCCTCGGCAGGACATCACCGGCGCGGCCGGAAATGGTGCGGGTGCGGTTGGCCGGGCTGCCTGACTCCTGGAACGCTTCCCGGGCGGCCTTCAGGTGCTCGACGTCCACGTCAATGGTGGTGAGCACGGCCTGCGGACCGAGACCGCGGAGCAGGCAGACGCCCGAGACGCCGGCGCCGGTACCGATCTCGACGGCGGTCTGCGCCTTGGATGCCGCCGCCAGCACAGTCAGCACCGCGCCAACGCCACGGCCGATGGGCGTCACGCCAAGCTCGAACGAACGCTCCCGGGCGCGCAGCAGGACCTCATCCTCAGCAGGCAGATCTTCTGCATAGGACCAGCTCGTGGACTTATCGGCGCTCATGGATTTCGCTTTCTGGGCGGCAGGGGGCATGTTATTACAGCGTACTTGGTTGGACGGCGCCCGAGGGGCAAGTGACAGCGGGCACGCCTGTGATGGCGGATACTGTTCTGTTGCCCGGCGGAGGGTGAAGAAATTTACGGAATGCTGGCAGGAAATGCGGGCCAAAATTTGCGCCTATAGCAAAGTGGGGCCCCGCAGTCAGGAAATTCCCAGCCAACTTTGACATGATAATAATCCGCTCATCCAAGTGGTGATCGGCGCCGAATCAATGATGTAAAGCACGTCAGGCGTTATTACATCCACGAGGGGAGTGGACGATGTCAGCATCCGTTGCGGCACCTGTCCCTGCAACTGAAGAGCAAGCTGCCGAGTGGGCCATGCCCACGTGGGAAGAAGTGGTCACCAACCACTCCGCCAAGGTGTACAGGCTCGCCTACCGGCTTACCGGTAACAAGTACGACGCCGAGGACCTCACCCAGGAGGTGTTCGTCCGCGTCTTCCGCTCCCTGGAGAACTTCAAGCCGGGAACCCTGGACGGTTGGCTGCATCGGATCACCACCAACCTCTTCCTGGACCAGGCACGGCGCAAGAGCCGGATCCGGTTTGACGCGCTGGCCGAGGATGCCGAATCACGGCTGCCCGGCCGTGAACCCGGCCCCGAGCAAAGCTTCGAACTCAACAACCTGGATCTCGACGTCCAGGCAGCCCTCGAGGAACTCCCGCCGGACTTCCGTGCCGCCGTCGTCCTGTGCGACCTTGAGGGACTGTCGTACGACGAAGTCGCCGAGGCCCTGGGCGTGAAGCTGGGCACGGTGCGTTCACGCATTCACCGCGGCCGGACCATGCTCCGCGAAAAGCTTGCCCACCGGGATCCGCGCCCGCAGCAGGCGCGCAAGCCGCGGCTGAAGATGCCCCGCATCGCGGGCGTTCTCTGATCGGCGACATGCGTCGGCTACATCGCTTGCTGGAGGGGCTCAGAAAGAACACGGGGTTCCCGCCGCTTGCCGGTCGGCACCCGCAGACAACGGATCACATCCGTGCGTGCGCCGAATGCGCCAGCGCGCTGCACCGGCAGCGCCAATACATTGAGCGGCTCCGTACTGCCGCAGTCCCGGCCGCCAGTGATGAACTGACAGCGCGGCTCCTGCTCCGCACCCAGCAATTGGCCATGGCGCCGGCCCCCATTGCACGGCCCAGCCGGATGATGCTGGCGGGGCTGGCCGGTGGGGTAGCCGTGGTGGCGGCAGGGGCCGTCGCGGCCGGAGCCTACACTGTTGCCGGTGAACCCGGGCAGTACGCCGCGGGCACGGCCTCGCTCTATGGCCAGGCCGGGCATTCCCCGGGAACAGACAGCCGCCTCGCCGCGCTGCGGTCCTCCGGCTGGACCTGCCCTGAACTGCGTGCCATGGGTTTCCGCCTGGTATCTGCCAGCACGACGGTGCTGGCGGGCCGGCCCACAGTGGAGCTGCGCCTCACCGACGGGCAGCATAGTGCGAGGATTCTGGAACAGCACCAGGGGCCGCCGGCTGCGCCGTCTCCGGTCAACCCGCTGACAGGCCACCCGGCGGGAAGCGACGGTTACGTTGCAGCTGATCCGCCGGGAGCGACGGCGGACGGCCGGGTCTGGGTCAAGGCGGGGCCGCCGTGGAGCGCGATCTACCAGACACCACAAAGCACCTTCACCTACGTGTCGGACCTGCCCGCCGCCTCGGCCGACGATGCTTTGCCGATGCTGGCAGCGCCCGGAAGCGTGGCCGGTCCGGGTTTGGACGCCGGGACCGGTACGGCCGGCGGCAGTACCGCCGGGGAGGAGACTGTCCTCGACCGGGTGGAACGCGGCCTCCTTAAAATAGCCCGCCAGTTGGGGCTTTGAGACGCTTCCCCGTCCCTGCGGCATGCCCCCAGGGGGCGCGGGCCGGGTCGAAATCGTCACTGCCTCCCCGGAAAGGGTAATCTTCCTAAAGTGTTTGGAATCAACGGCCCGGAGTTTATCCTTCTGCTGCTCATCGGCATTCTGGTGATCGGCCCCCAGCGGCTGCCCGAATACACCCAGAAACTGGCAAACCTGGTCCGCGAAGTGCGTCGGATGGCTTCCGGTGCGCGGGAGCAGATCAAGGAAGAAGTCGGCATCGACATCGATGACGTCGACTGGAAGAAGTATGACCCCCGCCAGTACGACCCGCGGCGCATCATCAAGGAAGCGCTCCTCGAAGACGACACCAAGCCGGTCAGCGCCGGCGGTCCGGCGGCAGTAGCCGCTGCGGCATCAGCCGCCGCTTCCTCCACCGAGGAGCGGCCGGCGCGCATCATCGAAAGCCTTGGCGTGGGCGAGCGGGCCCCCTTCGATTCCGAGGCCACGTAACCGGGTTAGACAAGCTCAATCAGCGGGGTTTCGACTAGCTCAACCAGCGGGCCTAATCAATCAGCGGGGCTGGACGTCCAGCTTCATCCCGGCCAGTCCCCGCGGCCTGGCCGCGAGCTTCCCTGCTATGCCGGACAGCGCCACTGCTGCAGGCGTGTCCGGGCCGCCCAGGACGATGGGCTTGCCTGAGTCGCCGCCTTCCCGCAGGAGTATATCCAGCGGAATCTGGCCCAGCAGCGGCACGTCCGTGCCCGTCGACGCGCTGAGCCTCTCGGCGAGCACCTCCCCGCCGCCGGTGCCAAACAGGTCCATCCGGCCGCCGTCGGGCATTTCCAGGAACGACATGTTCTCGATGACCCCGGCCACCGTCTGCCCCGTCTGGGTGGCGATGGCACCCGCACGCTCTGCGACGTCGGCCGCGGCGGCCTGGGGAGTGGTGACCACCAGGATCTCGGCCTTGGGCAGCAGCTGCGCCACCGAGATGGCGATGTCACCGGTGCCCGGCGGGAGGTCCAGGAACAGCGCATCAAGGTCGCCGAAGTAGACATCGGTGAGGAACTGCTCGAGGGCTCGGTGCAGCATGGGTCCGCGCCAGGCCACGGGCTGGTTGCCGGTGACGAACATGCCGATGGAAATGACCTTCACGCCGTAGGCCACCGGCGGGAGGATCATGTCGTCCACACGGGTGGGGGCCTGGGTGATCCCCATGAGGGCCGGCACCGAGAAGCCGTACACGTCCGCGTCCACGATACCCACGCGCAGCCCCTGTGCCGCGAGGGAACAGGCGAGGTTGACCGTCACCGAGGACTTGCCCACTCCGCCCTTGCCGCTGGCCACCGCGAAAACCTTGGTGAGGGATCCCGGCTGGTTGAACGGGATGCCGCGCACACCGCCGGGGCCGCGGAGCTGCTCCTTCAGTGCGTCGCGCTGCGCCTGGGTCATGACCTTGAGATCGACCTCGACGGCGGCCACACCTGGCACGTCCAGCAGTGCCGCCTCGGAGTCCCTGGTGATGGTGTCGCGCAGGGGGCAGCCGGCAATGGTGAGCAGCACCGCAAGGCGGACGGTCCCGTCGTCGGAGATCTCCACGGAATCAACCATGCCCAGTTCGGTGATGGGGCGCCGGAGTTCCGGGTCGATGACGGTTGCGAGGGCAGCGTTGACTGCCTGAAGGAGTGTGGTGCTCATGCCGTGGTGCTCAGCTTTCGGGAGAGGTGGGTCGGTGGGCTGCCCGGCCCTGCCGCGTTTTTTCAGACTTGACCTTGGGGATCTGCTGGGTGCGGGGATTGCGTTGCTTCTCCCGCTTCTCCTTCAGCTTTTCGCGGACCAGCTCGCGCGGCGATTCATGGCTTCCGGGCCCGGAGGGTTCATGCGTGCGGAGCTCCTCCTGGGCCTCCAGCAGGTCCTCCAGCAGGCTGCGCAGTTCCGCCCGGACGTAGTCGCGGGTGGCCACTTCACGCAGCGCGATCCGCAGTGAGGCCAGTTCCCGCGTGAGGTATTCGGTGTCCGACAGGTTGCGCTCCGCCCGCTGGCGGTCCTGCTGCAGCGACACGCGGTCTCGGTCGTCCTGGCGGTTCTGCGCGAGGAGCAGCAGCGGTGCGGCGTACGAGGCCTGCAGGGACAGCATCAGCGTCAGGAGCGTAAACCCGAGCTCAACCTTGTCGAACTGCCAAGCCGTGGGCGCGAAGGTATTCCAGGCCAGCCAGAATACACAGAACACGGTCATGTAGAGCAGGAACTGCGGCGTGCCCATGAAGCGGGCGAAGCCCTCCGTCGCGTGCCCGAACGCATCAGGGTTGGGCGAGAACTTGGGGAGCATGCGCTGGCGGCCGCTCAGCGGCGTGTCCAGGCTTCCCTGGGCTGCCGGCTTTCCGCTCGGTCGCGTTGCCTTTGCCGTGTTTTCAGCCAATGCGGCCACCAAGCTTCCTAACCGGGGCCTCGCCGTCGTTTGCCCGCCAGTCATCGGGCAGCAGATGGTCCAGGACGTCGTCCACTGTCACTGCGCCAACCAGCCGGCCTGCCTGGTTGACCACCGGCAGGGAGTTCAGGTTGTACGTGGCGAGGGTGCGCGCGACTTCGCTGATGTGGGCCAGGTCCGAGAGCGGCTCCAGGTTCTTGTCCACGAGGTTGCCCAGCGACTCGAACGGCGGGAAGCGCAGCAGCTGCTGGATATGCACCACGCCGAGGAACCGGCCGGTGGGGGTTTCAAGCGGAGGACGGGCGATGAAGATGGACGAGGCGAGGGCAGGGGAGAGTTCCTCGCGCCGGACGTGGGCGAGGGCCTCCGCCACCGTGGCTTCGGGCGGCAGGATGACGGGGACAGGGGTCATGAGGCCGCCGGCGGTGTCCTCGTCGTATTCGAGGAGGCGCCGGACGTCCTCCGCGCCTTCAGGCTCCATCAGCTGGAGGAGTTCCTCCGCCTGGGCGGACGGGAGCTCGCCGAGGAGGTCGGCGGCATCATCGGGGTCCATCTCCTCCAGGACGTCAGCGGCACGCTGGACGTCGAGGGCGGAGAGGATTTCCACCTGGTCGTCCTCTGGCAGCTCCTGCAGGACGTCCGCGAGCCGCTCGTCCTGCAGTTCGCTTGCTACTTCGAAGCGCCGCTTGTCGCTCATCTCCTGCAGCGCCTCGGCGAAGTCCGCGGGCTTGAGGTCCTCGTGGTTGGCCACGAACTGCGTGGCGGCCTGCGGTTCTGTCTTGGCTCCCTGGTGCGCGTCCGCCCAGTCGATGATCATGGTCTCGTTGCGGCGCAGCCTGCTCAGGGGCGCCAGGGAATGTCCGCGCCGGACGAACAGCTTGCTCACGAACCAGTCGCCCGAGCGGTGCTGGTCCATGGCGATGTCCTCGATGGTGGCATCGCCGCTGCCGTCCGTCAGGGTGACCCGGCGGTCGAACATTTCGGCCACCACCAGGGTTTCGGCGCCGCGCTGTTCGAAGCGCCGGAGGTTGACCAGCCCGGTGCAGATGACCTGCGTCTGGTCGATGGAGGTGATGCGGGTCATGGGGACGAAGACGCGTTTCTTGCCGGGAACTTCGACGACGATGCCCACCACGTGCGGGGCGCCCCGGGTTCCGCGGGAGAGCACGACGACGTCACGCAGCCGCCCCAGACGGTCGCCCAACGGATCGAAGACGTCCAGTCCCAGGAGGCGCGCGACAAAGACGCGGGTAGGATTCGTGCTCACCTCTACAGGCTACCGAGTCTGCTCTCTTTTAGCTGAATTTTCAGCTTTCACCCATCCTTATGGGCAAGAATGGGGTTATGGCTAACATTTTTGGTGCTCCGAAGGCTGCGCCCAACGGCTCGGACGAGTCGAAGACTGTCCCCACGGGGGACACGGTCGGCTCGTATACCTCTTACCTGGACGCCCAAAAGGCCGTGGACTACCTCGCCGACCAGCAGTTCCCGGTGCACCTGGTGTCCATCGTGGGGAACGACCTCAAGATGGTGGAGCGGGTGACGGGCCGCCTCAGCTACCCGCGCGTGGCGCTCTCCGGTGCCCTGAGCGGCATGTGGTTCGGCCTCTTCGTCGGCGTCATGCTCTCCTTCTTCACGCCTGCCGGCGGGACGTTTTCCATCATCAGTTCGGTGCTGATGGGTGCGGCGTTCTTCATGCTGTTCGGGATCGTCACTTACGCCATGCAGCGCGGCAAGCGCGACTTCACGTCCACCAGCCAGGTGGTTGCCACCAATTACGACGTCGTCGTGGCCTTCGAGGCGGCCCAGGAGGCGCGCCGGCTGCTCCAGCAGCTCCCGATGACGCAGTCCGACACGACCCCGGGTGCGCGCCCGGCGTCGTCCACCCAGCACGACTACCAGAACCAGCCATACCAGCAGCCGGGCCGGCACCAGGGACCGCCGCAGGCCCCGTCCCAGGGGCAGGCGCCGCAGCGGCCGGCGGGCTGGAACGATCCCTACGGCCAGCGCAGCCAGGACGCCAACGAGCAGTACGGGGCCAGCCAGCACCCACAGGGCGGGCAGCCGCAGGACCCCAACCAGCAATATGGCACAGGCCAGCACGTTCAGGGCGGGCAGCAGCACCACACAGGCCAGCAGGGCCAGCAGTATGACGGGGAGCAGCCGAACGGCTCCGGCCAGCAGTCCGCTGCCAACGAGCAGGGCCAGGCGGCGGAGGGCGCCCCGGCAACGGGCCAGCGCCCGCCGTCGGCCGTCCGCTACCCGGACCTGCCCGACGGGCGGCCGCAGTATGGCGTACGGGTGGATCCGAACCAGGCCCACCCGGGCCGGGACGGACAGCAGCAGTAGCCAGGTACAGCAATAAGGGACGGCCGCCGGATCATCCGGTGGCCGTCCCTTTTGCATTTGTTCCAGGCGTCCGCGGGCGCCTGGAACCGAACCCTTAACCCTTGGCGTCGATTTCCTGGTAGATGCCTGCCATCCAGGCCTCGACGTCGTCCGCGGTGCGGGGGAGCGCCGCGCTAAGGTTCACGGGGCCCTCGGCCGTCATCAGGATGTCGTCCTCGATGCGCACGCCGATGCCGCGGTACTCCTCGGGTATGGCGAGGTCTTCCTGCTTGAAGTACAGGCCCGGTTCGATGGTGAAGACCATGCCCTCCCGCAGCACGCCGTCCAGGTAGAGTTCCCGCTTGGCCTGGGCGCAGTCGTGGACGTCGAGGCCGAGGTGGTGGCTGGTGCCGTGCGGCATCCAGCGCCGGTGCTGCTGGCCGTCCTCACCAAGGGCCTCCTCGACGGAGACCGGGAGCAGGCCCCATTCCGCAAGCCGCTCCGCGAGGACAGTGGTGGCGGCGGTGTGGATGTCGCGGAACTTCACGCCGATCCGGGCGGCCGCGAAGCCGGCGTCGGCCGCGTCCAGGACCGCTTCGTAGACCTTGCGCTGCACGTCGGAGAACTTGCCGTTGGCCGGGAGCGTGCGGGTGATGTCCGCGGTGTAGAGCGAATCGGCCTCCACGCCGGCGTCCAGCAGGAGGAGCTCCCCGGCGTTGACCTTGCCGGTGTTCCGTGTCCAGTGGAGCACGGTGGCGTTGTTGCCAGAGGCGGCGATGGTGTCGTAGCCGAGTTCGTTGCCTTCCTCCCTGGCGCGGGCGAAGAAGGCGCCTTCCACCACGCGTTCGCCGCGGAAATGCGTCAGGGCGCGGGGCAGGGCCTTGACCACTTCGGTGAAGCCTTCCACAGTAGCGGCCACGGCGATCTGCATCTGCCCGATTTCCCACTCGTCCTTGGTCAGGCGCAGTTCGGAGAGTGCTTCGGACAGCTTCTCGTCGAGGGCGTCCAGCACGCCCAGGTCCAGGTTGTCCGGGTCCTTGGCGGTGTTGTAGCGGGCCGTGTCCACGAGCGCGTCGATGTTTTCGTCCACCTTGCGCACCAGGCGGATGGAGATGCCGCCGATTTCGGGGGCGCCGACGTTCTTGGTGACGGCCATCTCGAGTTCGTCGATGTGGGCGGTGGGGATTCCCAGCCGGGCCCCAAATTCGGCCAGCGTGGGCCGTGCCCCGATCCAGAATTCACCCGACCGTGCGTCGGCGTAGAACTGTTCGGTGTCCCGCCCGGCCAGCGGCCGGAAGTAGAGCGTGGCGCGGTGGCTGCCGCCGTCGTCGCCCTTTCCCTGCTCGACGGGCTCGAAGATGAGTACGGCGTCGGGCTCATGGTCCAGCCCGAGGCCGGTGAGGTGGGCGAAGCCGGAGTGCGGCCGGAAACGGTAGTCGCAGTCGTTGGACCGGACCTTCAGGGGCCCGGCCGGAAGCACCAGACGTTCACCCTTGAACTGGTCGGAGATGGCCCGGCGCCTCCTCGCGGCGTGGCTGGCCACGGCGTCCCGTTCAGGGGTCACCTGCGGCGCGGCCGCCCAGTTGCTGGCCATGAAGGCCTTGAAAGCCGCGGAACTGGGCCGCTGGGAGCGGTTGTTGACGCGCTCTTCCAGGGGCTGGGAAGTTGTGTTTTCACCGTTGTGGGTGTTGTCTGCATCGTTCACCGTCCAATAGTCTCACCAGCCGAGCGGCTTAGGCCAACACCGGCGCGGGAGGGAGAATCACGCTCATCCCGGCCACAGGGGCCCGCCATCTACTAGGCTGGGCTGGTGAGGATAGATCTGCACGCCCACTCGAATATTTCCGACGGCACGGAGACACCGGCGGAGGTCATGGCGGCCGCGGCGGCGGCAGGGCTGAACGTCATTGCGCTGACGGACCATGACTCCACGGACGGTTGGGGGGAAGCCTCCCGGGCGGCGATTGACCACGGCGTGGCACTGGTGCCCGGCATGGAGATTTCCTGCCGGACGGAGCAAGGAATCAGCGTCCACCTCCTGAGCTACCTGCACGACCCCACGCACCCGGGCCTGCTGGAGGAAATTACGAAGGCCAGGGAGGCCCGCCTGACCCGCGCCGAACGCATGGTCACGCTGCTCGCCGAGGATTACCCCCTGAGCTGGGACGACGTGATCCACCATGTGGCGCCGGGGGCCACGCTGGGACGGCCGCACATCGCCGACGCCCTGGTGGCGGCGGGAGTGGTAGCGGACCGTTCCGAGGCCTTCACCTCGATCCTTACTTCCCATTCGCGCTATTTCGTGCAGCACTACGCGCCGGCGCCGGCCCTCGCCGTCGAACTGGTCTGCGCCGCCGGCGGCGTTCCCGTCTTTGCCCACCCCGTCGCCTCCGCACGGGGGCGGGTGGTGGGCGAAAGCACGTACCACGACATGATCGACGCCGGCCTGGCCGGCCTGGAGGTCAACCACCGGGACAACCCCGAGGAGGGCCGGGAATTCCTGCGGAAGCTGGCCGCCCAGCACGGGCTGGTGGTGACCGGGTCCTCGGACTACCACGGCCTGGGCAAGCCCAACCGGCTGGGCGAGAACCTGACCGCCCCGGACGTCCTCGGCCGGATCGAGGAGCTGGGCACGGGCACCGCCGTCGTCCGCTAACCCAAGCAAGTAGCACTTCAGGGCGTTCCCAGCGCTGGGAACGCCCTGTGCTGCGACCCACCTGGGCGGGTACCTACACGGGCGGGTAGGAGGCGATCTCGGCGTGCGCCCCGAGCCGCTTGGCCATGACGTCGATGGCCGGCTGGTTCTGGTCCACGCACACAAAGCGGCGGCCCAGCTTCGCGGCCACTGCGCCGAGTGTGCCGGAACCGGCGAAGAAGTCGAGGCACCAGTCACCCGGGCGGCTGGACGCGGCAACAACCCGCCGCACGAGGCCCTCGGGTTTCTGCGTGGGATAGCCGGTCTTTTCCTTGCCAGTGGGGGAGACGATGGTGTGCCACCAGACGTCCGTGGGCAGCTTGCCCAGCTCACGCTTGGCCGGAGTCACGAGCCCCGGGGCCATGTAGGGCTCCCGGTCCACTTCCACGCTGTTGAAGTGGTACTTGGCCGGGTTTTTGACGTAGACGAGGATGTTGTCGTGTTTGGTGGGCCAGCGGTTTTTGGCGCGTGCACCGTAGTCGTAGGCCCAGATGATCTCGTTCAGGAAGCATTCACGGCCAAAGATGGCGTCCAGCATCACCTTGGCGTAGTGCACCTCGCGGTAGTCAAGGTGCAGGTACAGGGTTCCGTCGTCGGCCAGGAGCCGCCATGCCTCCACCAGGCGCGGCTCGAGGAAGGACCAGTAGTCGCTGAAGGCGTCGTCGTAGCGGTGGAGGGCGCCCTTGATCGTGTCGTAGGAGCGGCCCTTGAAGCCCACCCGGTCGCCGCCGCCGTCGGCGTTGAGCACCATCCTTGTTTCCTGGCGCTGCTGGGACCTGCCGGTGTTGAAGGGCGGGTCCACGTAAATGAGTGTGAAGGCGCCGTCCGGCAGCGTGGGGAGGAAGTCCGCGTTATCCGCGTGCACCACCAGGTTGCTGCCGTCCGGCGCCCAGACAGTTTCAGTCATTGAGGCTATGGGGCCTCGGTGCCGGGCTGCGAACCGGTTGCGGCGGATTCGCCGCCAGAGACCACTTCGCCGTTGCGGCGGCGCGTGCGGGTGCGGTTGCGGCGCGGACGTACCGGCTGCTCACCTTCAACAGTCGTAGTCGCGGTGGAAGCAGGGCCGGTTCCGGCATCTGCGGCCGAATCTGACGAACGACGGCGGCGCTCACCCGATCGCTTGCCCGCGTCACCGCCGCGGCGGCTGTCTTCCCTGCTGCCGGAGCGGCCGGAATCGCGGCCGGAATCGCGGCCGCCGGAGCGGCTGTTCTTCTTGCCGGTCTCGCCCAGGTCCTCCAGGACCTCGGCGTCGACGCCGGCGAGGGTGCGCTTGCTGCGCGGGAGCCGGCCCTTGGTGCCCTCGGGGATGTCCAGGTCCTCGTACAGGTGGGCTGAGGAGGAGTAGGTTTCGACGGGCTCGGGAACGCTCAGCCCCAGCGCCTTGTTGATGAGGCCCCAGCGCGGCATGTCGTCCCAGTCCACGAACGTGACGGCGGTGCCCTTGTTGCCGGCGCGGCCGGTGCGGCCCACGCGGTGCAGGTAAATCTTCTCGTCCTCGACGCACTGGTAGTTGATGACGTGAGTGACGTCGTCGACGTCGATGCCGCGGGCTGCGACGTCGGTGGCCACCAGGACGTCCACCTTGTTGTTGCGGAAGGCACGGAGCGCCTGCTCGCGCGCGCCCTGTCCGAGGTCACCGTGGATGGCGGCGGCGGCGAACCCGCGGTCCACGAGTTCCTCGGCAACCTTTGCGGCAGTGCGCTTGGTCTTGGTGAAGATGATGGTGCGGCCGCGGCCGCGGGCCTGCAGGATACGCGCGACCACCTCGATCTTATCCATGCTGTGTGCACGGTAGATGAGCTGACGGATGTCGCGCTTGGTCAGGCCCTCGTCGTCCGGATCCGCGGCGCGGATGTGGGTGGGCTGCGTCATGTACCGGCGGGCCATGGCAATGACCGGGCCCGGCATCGTGGCCGAGAACAGGAGCGTCTGGCGAACGGGCGGCGTGCCGGCGATCAGGGTCTCCACGTCGGGCAGGAAGCCGAGGTCCAGCATCTCGTCAGCTTCGTCCAGCACCACGATCTTGACGTTCTTCAGGACGAGGTGCTTCTGCTTGTAGAGGTCGATCAGGCGGCCGGGCGTGCCGACCACCACCTCGACGCCCTTCTGCAGCGCGTCGATCTGCGGCTCATAGGCGCGTCCGCCGTAAATCGTGGCGATCCGGGCGTTGCGCTTGCGGGATGCCGTCTGGAGGTCGTTGGCAACCTGCACGGCGAGCTCACGCGTGGGAACGATCACCATGGCCTGCGGTGCGCCGGGAGCGGGCAGTTTATCGAAGCCGGCGTCATCGCGGCCCACCACGCGCTGCAGCGCAGGAATGCCGAAGCCGAGGGTCTTGCCCGTTCCAGTCTTGGCCTGGCCGATGATGTCGTGGCCGGACAGCGCCACTGGCAGAGTCATGGCCTGGATAGGGAAGGGGTGCGTGATGCCGGCGTCGGCAAGGGATTCAACGATGTCAGCACGGACGTCGAGGTCCGCAAACGACTTTTCGGCTATTTCGTGCGGCTTCTCATCCGAGATGATGGTTTCTTCCGGCTCGATGGTCTCGGTGCCGGAGTCGTCAGAAAGAAGCTGGTGGGTATGCAATTCACTCACAGGGGAGTTTCCTTATTCATTTGGGCATTGGCGCCGCCTGCTCAACGGGCCGGCCGCGGGGCCGTTCCGGAGCACGCTCAGGCGCGCAAGCAATTCCAGTGGAAGCCGATCGCGGGCTATCTAATTGCCGGCACTGGGGACCGGCGGGTGTGACTCAAGATCGCGTAGGGGCGGGCTTGTTGAATTCAATTTACGGAAATCAACGACCGGGCATCCATTACTACCTAGCCAGTCTACTGGCAAACCCGTGTTTTCCTTGACTCGGGCCGCCGCGGGGGATCCGTTGCGGCCGCGGGAGTGGTTCAGTCGACGAGCTCGAGGTGGACCTCCCGCGTTGCGATGTCCGAGGAGACGAGCCGGACCCGGACCCTGGTGCCGGGCTCCATTTCGCCGGCACACCTGGCCGTTACCGCCGGTTCGGCGATCTGGACCACTCCGGAGGGGCCGGATCCGTTGGTCCCCTTCCCGTTTACCTTGCCGTTCCCGTTCCCGTTCCCATTTCCGTTCCCGGTGCCTGCTCCGTTGCCGTTCCCGTTCCCGTTCTTGGTCGGCTTTGACCCGGAGATCACCACGGCATCGAACTCCTGCCCGATGTGGTTGATCAGCAGCGCCGCTTCCACAGTGTCCAGGGCCAGCCGTTCCATTCTTCCCGCCAGCTGGTCCGAATACGCCATGATTTCGGGCAGTGAGGGGAGCGCCGCGCGGGCCCAGGCCGGCACCGGCCGGTTGTTGCTCAGTGCCTCGCAAATGACCAGGACAAACCTGTCCACGAGGCGGCGCAGCGGGGCGGTGGTGTGGGCGTACGCCGTGCCGATGGCTGACTGGACAGCGTCCTCCGGGACGGTTCCGTCAAAGTGCGTGTACCCGGCTCCGCGGAAGAGCATTCCGGCCGCGTGGAGGATGGCCAACTGCCGGTGGTCGGTGGGGTCGAGGGTGCGCAGGTACTCGCCGTAGCTTTCCTGCCCGTCCCACGGTTTGCCCAGAGCGTGGGTCTGCCGCTTGAAGTGGCTGAGCGAGCGTTCATCCGGGGCCGGCATTGTGCGCAGGATCCCCACCTTGCCGTTGAGCATCAGTGAGGCGGCGGCCATTCCGGTCATGAGCGAGATCTGGGCGTTCCAGTCCTCCACCGGAAGCTGCGGCACTGCGACGATGCGGTAGCCGCCGTCGGCAAGCTGGACGATCTCCTGCTCCGGCATGTTCAGGCTTGCCCCGCCGCGGGCGCGTTCCAAGTCCACCCGCTTGCGCCCGACCTCGCACAGGAGCTGCAGCATGGGAGGGGCCGTGCCGGCATCCAGTTCTGCCTGGACCCCCTTGTAGTTGAGCTTGGCGCGGCTACGCACCATCGCCCGGCGCACCAGCACGGACGCCACCTCGGCGGCGGCATCGAGCTCGAACTCCCAGACGAAGGCGGAGCACAGCTGCCCGGCGAGCAGGCTGCCGGCGTTCTCACTGATCACCTCCGGATGCAGCGGAATCCGGCCGTCGGGGGCGTAGAAGGTCTGCCCGCGGCGGCGGGTTTCGGCGTCGAGCGCGCCGCCCGGCTGCACGAAAGACGGAACGTCTGCAATGGCATAGAGGATCCGGTATCCCTCGCCGAGGCGTTCGATGAAGAGCGCCTGGTCAAGGTCGGTGGACGACGGCGGATCGATGGTCAGGAAGTCCACCCCGGTCAGGTCCAGGGCCGGAAACTGCCGGTCTGCAACGGCGGCTTCAGCTTCCTTGAGCACAGCCTCGGGAAATTCTCCTGGAAGCTCCAGCTCCGTCCGCAGCGCGCTCAATGCCTCCTCGAGCGCGTTGGTCTGCTCGTGGACGCTGGGCGACAGACGATGATGTGACACGAAAATCAGGTTAGCCCGAATTGCGCCGTTAGTCTTGGATTATGGGCACTTCCTCGGCTGACACCGCTCGCTACGACCGCTTCGTTGCAGACCTGTTCGGCGTGATGGCATACGGCGAACTGTCCGCGTTCGAACGGCTCTCGTCCGACGCCCGTTACTCACCCACGCTGCACGACCGCGCCGTGCTCGGCAGGATCGCCGTCATCGAATTCCAGCACTACGAACTGGTGAGCGCCAAGCTGGCGGGGATGGGCGTCGACGTCGAACATGCGATGCTGCCATTCCAATCCGCCGTGGACCACTTTCACGAGCGGACCCGCCCGGCGGACTGGTACGAATCCCTGATGAAGGCCTACGTGGTGGACACGGTCTCCGCCGATTTCTACCGGGCCGTGGCCCGGTTTGTGGATGCCGGAACCCGTGACCTCATCCAGCAGATCCAGTCGTCGGAAGAGGCCACGGCCGTGCTTCGGGAACGGCTCAGTGGGGCGCTGGCAGACGACCCCCGGCTCGCGTCCAGGCTGGCGCTGTGGGGCCGCCGCCTCCTCGGCGAAGCGATCACGCAGGCCCAGCGCGTGGGCCACGACCACGCCTTCCTGAGCGAGCTGTTCGTCGAGTCGGAGCCCGGTGCCACGGACGCCACCGCACGCGAGCTGGTGCGGGGCATCACCGCCGAAGTCGCGGAGAACCATTCCCGGCGGATGGTCCAGCTGGGCCTGAGCGGGTAGCTCCAGGACTCGCCGCCCGCGGATCGGGCCGTCTCGGTTACGAGACGGCGGCCGGGTACGTTGCGTCGAGGGCATCGAGCAGTTCCGCCGCGGCTGCTGCCGGGTCTGACGCCTCGGTGATCGCCCGCACGACGACGATGCGGCTGGCTCCGGCCGCCAGGACCTGCTCCACGTTCGTGCGGTCGATCCCGCCGATCGCGAACCAGGGCAGCAGCAGGCCGCCAACCCGTTCCTCGTTTGCGGCGCGAACGGCCTCCGCCGCGTAGCGCACCAGGTCGAGCCCGACGGCGGCGCGCCCGGGCTTGGTGGGGGTGGCCCACAGCGGGCCCACGCAGAAATAGTCCAGGCCACTGCGCCCGTGGGCAGCGCCGATGGCTGCATCCACCTGGTCCGTGCTGTGGGTGGACAGCCCGATCACCGTTGAATCGTGCAGCAGCTTCCGGGCGGCGCGGAGCGGCAGGTCCTTCTGGCCGACGTGGAACACCGGTGCACCGGCGATGGACGCGATGTCGGCGCGGTCATTAACGGCCCACAGCCGGCCGTGCCTGCGGGCGGCGGCATGCACTACTTCCAGCAACTCGAGTTCCTCGGCCGCCTCGATGCTCTTGTCCCGCAGCTGGATGATGTCCACGCCGCCGGCGAACGCCGCGTCCACGAAGTCCGCAAAGTCCCCGCGGTCCTTGCGGGCGTCGGTGCAGAGGTACAGGCGGGCGGCGGTGTGGGCAGAGTGCACGGTCATGGCAACCACCTTAGTTCCTCTAAACTGGGCAGGTACCGCGGGAGCCCGTTGCTGCTGTCATAAAGACGCAGGGCTGAGAGGGCGTCAGAGCCGACCGCTTGACCTGATCCGGTTAGTACCGGCGTAGGGAAGGAATTCCATGAACCCTAAAACCAGCGGCGACGAATGCTCCGCGGGAGCCTTGGAGCCCGGCGCACTTGAGGCAGATGTGGCCGTCATTGGCGGCGGCGTGGTTGGCCACGGCATCGCCTGGGAGGCACGGCGCTCCGGCCGTTCGGTGGTGCTCATCGATGAAGCCCCGGGCAGCGGTGCAAGCTGGGCTGCGGCCGGCATGCTCGCCCCGGTCAGCGAACTGCATTACCAGGAGGAAGGGCTCCTGGAACTGATGCTGGAATCCTCCGCCAGATGGCCGGAGTTTGCGGCCACGCTCACCGCCGGCGAGGACGCCGGTTACCTGACGACGCCGACCCTGGCGGTGGGTGCCGATCCGGCCGACCGCCGGGCCCTGATGGACCTGCGGGACGTGCAGCGGGCCCACGGCCTGAACGTTGAACCGCTGACCATCCGTGAGGCACGTTCCCGGGAGCCGCTGCTCAGCCCCGCGATCTCCTGCGCCCTGGACATCCCGGCGGACCACCAGGTGGATCCGCGGAAGCTCGTCCGGGCGGTTGCTGCCGAGCTGGCCGGCCATGGCCAGGAGATTGCGGCAGCGGAGGGATACGCGCTGCGGGAGCACGCCGCTGGCCTGCTCTGGGACGGCGCGCGGGTCTGCGGGGTCCGGCTGGCCCGCGGCGGAACCGTCAGGGCGGCCGAGACGGTGGTGGCCAACGGCCTGGCCGCGGCGCACCTGCAGAACCTCCCCGAAGGCCTGCAGCTGCCGCTGCGCCCGGTTTACGGAGACATCCTCAGGCTCAGAGTCCCCGCACACCTGCAGCCCCTGCTCACCGCAACGGTGCGGGGCATGGTGCGGGGCGTGCCGGTGTACGTGGTGCCCCGCGGGGACGGCACGGTGGTGATCGGCGCCACCCAGCGTGAGGACGGTGTGCCGGGCACCAGCGCCGGGGGTGTCTACCAACTGCTGCGCGACGCTCAAGCACTGCTGCCGGCAGTCGCCGAACTCGAGCTGCTGGAAGCCACCGCCCGGGCACGGCCCGGCACGCCGGACAACGCCCCGCTGCTGGGCCGGGTGCCGGCCGGAGGGCAAGGTGCGGGAACGGACGTGGCGGGCCTCATCATCGCCACCGGCTTCTTCCGCCACGGCGTTCTGCTGACCCCGGCCGCCGCGGCGATCTGCCGCCAGCTCATGGACGGCAACACCGATCCGCGCTGGGCCGCCTTCCGGCCGGGCCGGTTTTCACCCTGGCTTCCGGACCCACTGGGATCTGCCGCTGTTCTCAGCCCTATCCCCGGCTAATAACCCCAAGGGACACCGCAAGCAGCGGGAACTGTCACGTTGACCCGCGTCACATTTGACCAAAACAAGGAACCAGCATGAACATCACACTGAACGGCATTGAACAGGAAGTAAGCGAGGGCGCCTCCGTCACCTCACTCGTCAGCCAGGTCACGGGGCGCCAGCTGGCCGCCAGCGGGCAGGCCGCCGACGGCCAGCGGCTGGGTGTGGCGGTGGCCCGCAACTCGGCCGTCGTGCCGCGCAGCCAGTGGTACGCCACCGCCCTCGCCGACGGCGACGAGATCGAACTTGTCACGGCAGTCCAGGGAGGATGAAGACGATGGCAGAAACAATGATTGAAACAACAGACAGCCTGGTCATTGACGGAGTGGAGCTGACTTCGCGGCTCATCATGGGCACCGGAGGCGCTCCAAGCCTGGACGGTCTCGGCGCAGCGCTGCTCGCGTCCGGCACCCAGCTGACCACAGTGGCGATGCGGCGCTACTCGCCTGCCGAAACCGGCTCGTTGTTCCAGCTGCTGGTGGACCACAGAATCCGCGTGCTCCCCAACACCGCCGGCTGCTTCACGGCCCGGGACGCTGTCATGACGGCGGAGCTGGCCCGTGAAGCGTTGGAGACTGATTGGGTCAAGCTCGAAGTCATCGCCGATGAGCACACGCTCCTGCCTGATGCCGTGGAGCTGGTGGACGCCACCGAGCAGCTGGTCAACCGGGGCTTCAAGGTCTTCGCCTACACCAATGACGATCCCGTTTTGGCGCTTCGGCTGGAGAACCTGGGTGCATCGGCCGTCATGCCGCTGGGAGCGCCGATCGGCACGGGCCTGGGCATCCTCAATCCGCACAACATCGAGCTGATCGTGTCACGGGCCTCCGTTCCCGTGGTCCTGGACGCAGGGATCGGCACGGCCTCGGACGCGGCCCTGGCAATGGAACTGGGTTGCGACGCCGTGCTGCTGGCCACGGCCGTGACCCGGGCCCAGAACCCCGCGCTGATGGCCGAGGCCTTCAAACACGCCGTGATCGCCGGTAGGCTGGCGCGTGCGGCCGGGCGGATCCCGCGCCGTGAGCATGCGTTGGCGTCGTCGGCCATGGAGGGCCGGGCGGAGTTCCTCTAAGCCCGGACAACTCCTGCCCGCCCGGCGCGCGGCCGGCTCACCAGGTACTTCCCAGGAGCCAGTTGTGGCCGCCAGCGACGACATCCTTAACCGACCGCAGATCGACGAAGCGCTCGCCGGGCTGCCCGACTGGCGCTACCGCCTCGGCGGGCTTGTCACTGTCTATAAGGCGCCGACGGCGGCCGTCGCGCTCGAGCTGATAGCCGCCGTCGGGCGCGTGGCAGAGGAAATGGACCACCACCCGGACCTGGACTGGCGCTATAACCGGGTGTTCATCCGGTTCAGTTCCCACGACGTCGGCGGGGAGGTGTCCACGCGGGACGCCCGCGCTGCCGCCTCCGTCAGCGATGCCGCCTCAGCGGCAGGGGCCGAGGCCCAGCCCGGCCTGTACCGGTCGGTGGACATCGGCATCGACACGGCTGACGCCGCGGAAATTTCCGAGGTCTGGCGCGTAGCTCTCGGCTACCGGAAGGGCAGGTCCGGGGACCTGGTTGACCCCTACGGGCGCGGTCCCGGCCTCTGGTTCCAGGAGACGCCGACACCGAACGACAACCGCCTCCATCTCGACATCCACCGCTCCAAGGCCGAGTCGGCACCTGTACTGGAGAAGACCGCGGCAACCGGGGCGCTGATGAACAGTGACCACGCACCCAACTGGGTGGTGGTCACTGATGCCCAGGGGAACCGGCTCTGCCTGCACACCGAGGGAGGCCACGGTCCGGACGTTGCCACCCCGCCGGAGTAGCAGTCTGTCAGCAACACCAGTCCGTGGAAGGCCAGATGAGCTTCAGGGAGTCCTGGATCCGGTCCTTAGTTTTCCCGGCGGGTCAGCGGCAGGCCCAGTACCAGCGGTGCAGGCGCTGGTTCTGAAGCTTTGCAGCTGTCGCAGCAGCCGTCCGCGGCAGGCTCAGACGATGCTTCCTGTTCTTCAGCGGGCACCGCCTGGGGGACAGTGCAGCACACGTCCCCGCGCCACGCGTTGACACCCTCCCGGACGGCGATCGCCGCGATCACAAGGGCGGCACCGGCGTCGGCCCACCACCAGCCCAGCGTGCTGTTCAGGACGAGGCCGATCAACAGGACGGCGGAGAGGTAGGTGCAGAGGAGCGTCTGTTTGGAATCAGCGACAGCTGTCTTTGAGCCCAGCTCACGGCCCGCCCGGCGCTGCAGCCAGGACAGAACAGGCATGATGGCCAGGCTCAGCGCGGCGATCACGATCCCGGGGGTCGAGTGCTTGGCCTCCCCGCCGCCGGTCAGGGACCGGACGGCGTCAACGGAGACGAAGGCCGCCAGCGCGAAGAATGACAGGGCGATAATCCGCAGGGTGAGGTGTTCTCGCCGCTCAGGGGCCTCGGAGGAGAACTGCCATGACAAAGCAAGGGCGGAGGTGACCTCGATTACCGAGTCCAGCCCGAAACCAATAAGCGCGGAGGAGTCCGCGACGCCGCCCGCCCACAGCGCCACCGCGGCTTCAATCACGTTGTAGGTGATCGTCGCCGCCGCGAACACGCGGATACGGCGGTTCAGGACCGCCCGCCGCGCCGGCACCAGTGACAGCTGCACGGCGCTCATGCCAGGCACGTCCCGTCAGGGGTGCAGCACGCCGGATCCACGGCAAGCACCACTCCGATCAGATCCCGGATGGCGTGACCCAGCCGGGCGTCGGCGAGCTCGTACCGCGTCCGCCTGCCGTCCGGGACAGCCACCACGAGGCCGCAGCCGCGCAAACAGGCCAAATGGTTGGACATGCTCTGGCGCGACACCGCCTGGGCATCAGCAAGGTCGGAAGGGTAGGCGGGGGCATCGGCCAGAGCCAGCAGGATCCGGGCGCGCGTCGGGTCAGAGACCGCATAACCGAACCGGGCCAGCACCGGAGCGTGTGTCAGAGTCTGCATAGACTCACAGTACATCCGCTGATGTATTGAGCCAATGTTGTGCCACCGGCCACCCAGCGGGCCGACCTTGGGACACATGCTGGACGTTTCATGACACGCGAAACCAAAAGCGGAAAGCTTCCTCGGTGAAATCAGATGACGGCGGGCGTCCCAGGGCATGCCATTGGCACTGTCAGACGTGATTCAGTTCAAGGAAGCAGGACGTCCCTAGGCCGGACTCAAAGATGCCTGTGACCACCATGACCGTCTCTCCGGTTGTACCTCGCCTTACGGGTGGGGATACGCTGCCGGGCTCGATTCCCTGTGTGTCTGTGCGTGCTGCATAGGGGCCAAAGGCTTCGAGTTCCGCCCTCATGCGCTCACGCAGGGAGGAGTGCTGTGGGACGGAGTCCCTGCGCTCGTACTTTGATCCGCCCATGGCGCTATCCTTCAGTGACCCGCTGCGTGATGGCCATCCCCACTAGGGATTGTTCGGCAAGACAACGAACTGCGCAGAACTCGCGCCAGGTTGAGTCACGGCTTGACGAATTTAGAAGCATCTTAAAGGACAGTGACCACGCACCCGCTTGGGTGGTGGTCACTGATGTCCGGGCGTGGCGCCAGCCAGATCCTGCAGAGGCTAGATTTTCAGCGCTGCCGTCAGCCGCTGGGTGTCCTGCCTGGCGCGCGCCCGGCCCAAGTAGACCGCCACTGCCAGGGCAGCAGCCGTCCCGGCCGCCATGGGAAGGATCCACGGCAGCCACGTCAGGCCCGGCTGATAGCCCAGCCCCGCCGAGATACAAATGATCCAGGTGAGCATGCCCACCGCAGCAGCGGTGCCTGCCGGCACGAGGATGCCGTACTTGGCGTGTCGCCGGTCGTTGGCCCAGACGATGAACCCGGCAGCAGCAGTTACCAGGACCACGATCACGAGGGACAGCACTGCTCGGCCTACAGTGCGCCGAAGCCGACCCGGCGCACTTCCTCTGCGCCGATTTCGACGTAGCCGAGGACGTTTGCCGGGATGATGATTTGACGGCCCTTCTCGTCGTTCAGGCGCAGCTCGCTGCCCTTGGCGATGGCCTCGGCCACTACTTTGGCCACAGCGTCAGCATCCTGAGCCGATTCCAGCACAATTTCACGGCCGACGTTCTGAATGCCGATCTTTACTTCCACAGCAAGGCCTCCCAGCCAGTCAAGGTTGAAATTTCAAAGGTAGTTTCAGTTGTAGTCTAGGTCTCTTTGGGGAAGCGAGAGATTCCGCGCCAAGCTAAACGGTAAATCAGGTCGCTGGCCACATCGAGGTCGAGGTTCCCGTCCGTTTCGAGCCAGTAGCGCGCGCTGACTTGGGCCATGCCCGCAAGCCCACGTCCCAGCAGCTGGGCCTCCAGCAGGGGGAGCTTGGTGTCCTCGGCGATGATCCGCGCTATGGCGTCGGCGAAGGTCTTGTTGAACGTCTCCAGGCGCGAGCTGACGTCGGCGTCGTTGATCAGGTCGGATTCGAACACCAGCCGGTGTGCCTGGTCGTCGCTGTCAATGAAACGGAAATAGGCACGCATGACGGCCTGCACGCGCTCCTTGTTGTCCGTGGTGGAGCTCATTGCTCCGAGCATGAGCTCGGTCAGTGCCTCGAGATGGCTGTCGAGCAGGGCTAGGTACAGCTCACGCTTCGACGGGAAGTGCTGGTAGAGCACAGGCTTGCTGACATGGGCCGTTTCCGCGATCTCGTCCATCGCGGCGCCGTGGTATCCGTTGGCGACAAAAACTTCCTGGGCTGCGGCCAGCAGCTGGGCCCGGCGCTCGTCGCGCGGCAGCCTGGCAGAACGCTGGCCGGAGGCGCGGACCGGGCCGGCATTGGATTGCGCGGCCTGAGTTCGATCAACCGGTGCATGATGAACCACTGTTGGCCTTCTTTCCTTTGCAGTTAACTTCACTTTACCCGGGGGTAATATGACCGCGCGGTATCTTCAGGCATACATTGAAGTATGGCTTCTCCGTCCACGGCAAATACAGTCCGCACGTTCCCGGGCCCCCTCGTCGATCCCGCGGCCGGGCTCTCCACCGAAGAGGTGGAGCGGTATTCCCGGCACCTCATCATTCCCGAAATCGCCGCACTCGGCCAACGCCGGCTGAAGAACGCGCGAGTACTGGTCATCGGCGCGGGCGGCCTGGGCTCGCCGGCGCTGCTCTACCTTGCCGCAGCCGGCGTGGGAACCATCGGGATCATCGACGACGACGTCGTGGACCTGAGCAACCTGCAGCGGCAGATCATCCACGGTGTGCGGGACGTGGGCCGGCCCAAGATCGAATCCGCCCGGGACGCGATTGCCGAGCTGAACCCGCTGGTGGAGGTCCGCCTGCACGACGTCAGGCTGGATGCCTCCAACGCCCTGGAGCTTTTCGCCGGTTACGACCTCATCCTGGACGGGGCCGACAACTTCGCCACGCGCTACCTGGTGAACGACGCCGCCGCGATCCTCGGCAAGCCCTACGTGTGGGGGTCCATCTTCCGCTTCGACGGGCAGGTCAGCGTGTTCTGGGAGCAGCACGGCCCCACCTACCGGGACCTCTATCCGGAGGCGCCGCCGGCCGGTTCCGTGCCGTCGTGCGGGGAGGGAGGCGTGTTCGGAATGCTGTGCGCGGCCGTCGGATCGCTGATGGTGACGGAGGCCGTCAAGCTGATTACCGGCGTCGGGCGTTCCCTGCTGGGCCGCGTGGCGCTGTACGACGCCCTGGGCGGCAGCTGGCGCGAGATCAGGGTGTCCAAGGACCCGGATGCCCCGCGGATCACGGAGCTCACCGACTACGAGGCCTTCTGCGGCGTCGCCCCGACGGAGACAACCGACACCGAGCACACCGTGACGGCAACGCAGCTGGCCACGATGCTGGCCTCGCGGCAGGCCGGGCTGAAGGACTTCGACCTCGTGGACGTGCGTGAGTCGGGGGAGTACGACATTGTCCGGATCGACGGCTCCGTACTGATCCCGCAGGGGCGGATCCTCTCCGGCGAGGCGTGGGGCGAGCTGCCGCAGGACAAGGACATCGTGTTCCACTGCAAGGCCGGGACGCGGTCCGCCGCCGTGCTGGCCGCCGCCCGGAAGGCGGGCTACCAGCGTGTCAGCCATCTCGACGGCGGCATCCTCGCCTGGGTGCGCGACGTTGAGCCGCAGAAGCCGGTCTACTGACTCAGCCTTCCTCACCGCGGTTTCCGCCAACGTCACCGCGCGATGACCGGGATCTGCCGGGAATGGAGGACCTTGCCGGTGATCCAGTCCAGCAGGTCGACGGTGAGCTTGTAATCACCGGCCGCCGGCGGGCGCAGGAGCATGTCGTACCGTTCCGCCGCACCGAAGTTGATGAGGCTGGCGCGCATAGGGCTGGTGGCGGAGATCGGCCGGGCCGGCGCATTGGGGTTTGAAGTGTCCCGGAACGGCCGGCCGTCATGGGCGATCAGCTCCGCCATGGCAACTCGTTTTCCTGCCGCGTCCGTGAAATAGGCATTCACCGGGAAATAGTTGGCGTTCAGCAGCCGCAGCAGCGTGGGCTTGACCGTGCCCCCGTTGGACATCCGGGCCCTGATGCGCGTCAGGTGGATCGGGCCCTCTGCCGTGGGCACAGGAGCCAGTTCGCCGCCGAGCAGGTAGAAGTGCTTGGGCTCGAACTTGTCCAGGCCGGCGTCGTCGCCCGAGAGCCCGGCGGCGTGGTTGAGTTCATGCCAACGCGGGTCCACGGAATACGGGACCAGGATGGTCTCGGTGTCAACGTCGTACTCCGGGCCGTCGACGAACGCCCGCCGCGCTCCCTTGGTCACGGGATAGTCCTTGTGTACCGGCGGGTCAATGATCAGCGGGCCGAACATGCCCATCTGCACGTGCAACGTGGTGTTGACGTGGCAGTGGTAGAAATACGTTCCGGATGCCCCGGCGTTAGGGTTCCCCGGCTGGCCCCGGTCAGGGCGCCACTGGTACGTGTATGAGCCGGATACCTCAAAGGAGGTGTGGCCCACGCCATCGTTCCTTGGGTCAGGCTCCATTCCGTGCCAGTGCAGGGTATGAACCCTCTTGCTGGGACGGATGGTGCCGTGGAACAGTTGCCCCTCCGTGAGGCGCAGCAGGGGAGCGGGGAAGATCCGGCCCGAGTTCTCGGTCTCGAACGTCCACATCTCGAACTCGCCGCCATCGTCGAACTTCATTTTCTGGTTGAAAAACTTGAATTCATGGGCGACATCGGGTTTCAGTGGGAACTCGGTCTTTGGGCTTCCCTCATGCATCTGGTGTGAGCTGAAGTCCGCCTGGCTGCGGAAGAGCTCAGGCTGCGGCGTGGCATTGACCGGGCCGGGGGCCGCAACGGTCCAGTGGCCCACCAGGCCGCCGGGATACATGCCGCCGCGCGCCACCTGCGACGGTTCCGCGTGGCAGTGCATGGGGTAACCCCAGTCGCTGTTCCGGGCGTTCCACACCTGGTCGATGGTCTCCGGAGGACGCCGCACCGGCAGCATGGAGTCCTTCCGGTCCAGCGGGTGCATTTCGACAACGTCCTCCCACTGCTGGAGGACTACGTGGCCGTCGGCGTCCACCCTGCCCCGTGCGCGGGGGAATTCTCGCCGTTACGGCGCACCGTCCAGAGATGATTACCGTGGAAATGGAGCTGGTGGTGGACCACGCCGGCGTCGATGAATCGCATGAACTGGCCGGTGCGGACCGTTCCGGCTGCCGCACTCAGGCTGAAATTGCGGACATCGACCTCCCGGGCTGAGCCGGACATCAGCGTGTCCTCCTCCGCGTCCGGTTGAGCGCCTCATCCGTGGAAACTGCCAAGGACTGGAACCGCTGCGTCCGTTGAGGGGTAAAGTAGCGGGGCTGGAGTCCGGATTGACCACCAGCAGGGCGCCGAAGAGGCCCAGCGTCCGCTGGACCGGGTCTGCTGTCGGATCGGCCGGGTCGGCCCCGGGGTCGCAGTACAGGTAGGTGCCTTCCGCGGGCGCCTTGAAGGTCAGGGTCTTGGTCTGGCCCGGTTTGATGGCGCCGGTGCCGACGTGAACGTTTGCTGCGCCTGCATGCAGGAACTGGAGTGCGTGGTCCTGGGCCAGATGATTGGTCACCCGAATGCTGATGGTGCTCCCGGTCTCGGCGATGAGCGTCCTATCGGGGAAGAAGCTGGCCCAGCGGGCGCGGTGGACGAGGAACTGGCCCGGATTGGCCGGATCCTTGGCCGCCGGGGCCGGCCGTCCCTTGGGCGGGACCGCGGCGCTAAGTGGATAGGTCCGGCTTGCCACGACGGAGCCGTTGCGCCGGAACACCCGGGGGCTCACGAAAAGGCTGGGCTTGGGGTCCTTGACCGCAGTCGGCCGGTCGCCGTAGCCCCGGTGGTAGACGAGCGTTCCGTCCACCATCGGAAGGTATCCGTCGTTGACGTGCAGGTCCAGCGGGCTCATAAGGATGCCTTGGCGACCGTCAGCAGCGGAAGCGCAAGGGCCTGCGGGGCATCGTCCTCCAGCCCTGTGTACTCGATTTCCATGGCCACCGAATCGTGCGGGGCCAGGTAACTGATCCAGACCTTTTCGGTGGCACCGGCGGCAATTGTGCCGTGGCCGCGGTCGGCGTCCTGTGGGGCTACCGTGATGCCGGAGGGCAGCAGCTTGAGGCGCAGTTGTCCCGGGCTGAACAGGACCGGCTCGGGCCGGACATTGGTGAGTGCCACTTCGAGCACGACGACGTCGCCCCACGTGAAGTTTCCGGGCTGCGGCCAGTCGAAGTCCAGGAGGGGGTCGCCGTGGTGGTCGTCCACCGCGGCACCCCGGCGGCTGGAAACGCGCTGGATTCCGGGCTGGCCTGCTGCAGCGGCCCTGCGCGTTCCGTCCGTGACCTGCGATACGGCCGAGGCGAGCGGCGTGGCTGCAGGCTGCCCCTGTGCATCAAGCCTGGCCAGGCGTCCGGCGTCGACGAGGGAAAGTGTGCCGAAGGTTGTGAAGAGTCCGGCTCCGCCGCCGGGTCTGCTGCGGGAAACGATGCCGTACGTCCCACCGCCCACCAGCAGGAGCGCTCCACCGCCCACAATAAGTCCAAATTGCCGGCGGCTCAGGGGCGGCACGGCAGAGGCCGGCGAAGAAAAATTCATGATGGCTCCCCAATATGGTTTTCACGGGCAACTTCAATGCTGCGCGGAGAACCTATGGAAAGCTTGTGGGGTTCTGTTTGTCAGAACATATGCAGGTTAGGCGGAGTTCCTGCGTGCGTCGATGTCCTGCAGATCGGCGGAGCCCTGCAGGGGACCGGTATTCGACAGGCTGCCCGCAGCGACGCCGCTGTGGTCCACGGGGCACTCGGCCTTGGACGCGGCAGCCGGCTGCTCCACGGTGATGCCATACAGGGTTTCCAGCGCAGCGACGTAGTCGTCCTGCTGGCCGTTGGACGCCAGCTCCCGGGCGCGCACGGTGGGGACGTGGAGCAACTGCTTCACCATGCGGCGCAGCGCAAACTCCACTTCTTCGGCGGCGGCGGTGCAGCCGTGGCGGGCGCGCACCTTTTCCATTTCCGCGTCGAGCACGTTCATGGTGTGGCGGCGGAGGGCCACAATGGCCGAATCCACGGAGCGTGCTTCACGTTCCTGTTCAAACGCCTGGGCAGCGCCGGAAACCATGCCGCTGGCCTGCGCGAGGGACTCCGCCTGCTCCTGGGGCGCTGCGAGCCGCACGGACTCCAGCGTCAGCAGCTCCACGCCGTCGAGCTCTCCGACCGCGGGATCAAAATCGTGGGTGAGTGCCAGATCGATGGCGATCAGCGGCTGGGCGGATCCGGCGCGGACCTGGGCGAGCTCGGCGGCTTCCACCCTCGTGTCCGAGCCGCTGCAGCCGATCATGACGTCGGCGGCGGCGACGGCCGCGTGCAGGGTGTCGCCGTCGAGGGCGGTCCCGCCGCGCGTTGCCACGAATGTGGCTGCGCGCCCTGACGACGAGAACACCGCGATGTCACGGCAGCCGCGTTCGCGGAGCAGGGCCATGGTGGCGCCGGCGTAGGCGCCGGTGCCGAACACCACGACCTTCTTCTTCGACCAGTCGGTCTCTTCGGAAAGATCGGTGGCGAGGTCGAGTGCCACCGAGACAATGGACAGCCCGCGGGAGCCCAGGGCTGTCTGCGCGCCGACATCCTTGGCGGTCTTGGAGGCGGCTTGGAACAGGCGGACCAGCCCCGCGCTGGCGGTGCCCTCATGCTGGGCCGTGATCAGGGCCCGGCGCACCTGCCCGGCAATTTCACGTTCGCCTACGACGGCGGAGTCGAGTCCGGAGCTCACGGCAAAGAGGTGCTCGGTGACCTCGGGGCCGGTGCGGGTGCTGAATGACCGGGACACCAGCTGCTCGCTCAGCCCGCTCGAATCGCTGATCTGGCCGACCAGGGCGGCGCGTGCGGCCTCGACGTCGTCGGCGTGCGGCGCCTCGCCGTAGATTTCGTAGCGGTTGCAGGTGGCAAGGACCACCGCGCCCTTGACCGCCGGCGAACCGGCGAGGGCGGACGTGGCAATGCCAGAGGAACCGTTGCTTAGCTGAGCAACGGTTTCGAGGTCGATGTCGGCGTGTGTAGCCACCAATGAGAAAAGAACCACAGCACGACAATCATAGCTTTTTCGCAGGCGCGTAGAACAACCCTTTATCCGGATACCCGGTTTGCGGGCCTGTGATTCCTGCCACCCCTTAGTGGGACTGCCGCGGGTGACAGCCTGTCGTTATCTTTTAGGGGCGATTTTGGGCACAATCAAAGGCATGACTTCTAGCGCTGTAACACCCGCCGGTACCGGACTCGACGCAGGCCATCCGCTTCGCGACGGACGCACTGCTGACTCTCCGCTTATTACGGCGTACCGCGGCGGCAAGCCAAGCCGCCGCCCGGTGTGGTTCATGCGCCAGGCGGGGCGTTCCCTGCCGGAATACCTGAAGGTCCGCGAGGGCGTTGCCATGCTGGATTCCTGCCTGCGCCCCGAACTGGCCTCGGAAATCACCCTGCAGCCGGTGCGCCGGCACGACGTTGATGCGGGCATCTTCTTCTCTGACATTGTCATTCCCCTGAAGCTGGCCGGCGTCGGCGTTGACATCGTGCCCGGCGTCGGGCCGGTCCTGGACAAGCCCGTGCGGACCGCCGCCGACGTCGCCGCATTGCCCCGCCTCACTGAGGAGTCGCTGGAACCCATCCGGGAAGCCGTCCGGATGACGGTGGATCAGCTCGGCAAGACCCCGCTCATCGGCTTCGCCGGCGCGCCTTTCACACTGGCCGCCTACATGGTGGAGGGCCGGCCCTCCCGGGACCACCTTGGCCCGCGCACCATGATGCACGCTGACCCCGAGACGTGGACGGCGCTGGCCAACTGGGCCGCGGATGCCTCCGGCCTGTTCCTGCGCGCCCAGCTGGAGGCGGGCGCCTCCGCGGGCCAGCTGTTTGACTCGTGGGCGGGCTCCCTCGGCCTGGCCGACTACACCCGCTTCGTCGCCGCAGCCTCGTCCCGCGCCCTGGACCACGTCCGCGACCTGGCCGCCCCGCTGATTCACTTCGGCACCGGCACCTCGGAGCTTCTGGTGGCCATGCGCGACGTCGGTGTTGACGTCGTAGGCGTGGACTACCGGCTGCCGCTGGACGAGGCCAACCGCAGGCTGGGCGGCACCGTCCCGCTGCAGGGCAACATCGATCCGGCACTCCTGTCCGCCCCGTGGGAGGTCCTTGAGGCGCACGTCCGCGAGGTCATCGCATCGGGTGCTGCGGCCCCCGGCCACGTGCTGAACCTCGGCCATGGCGTGCCGCCGGAGACGGACCCGGACGTCCTGACTCGCGTCGTCGAACTCATCCACTCCATCTCTCCGGAGTAGAGGCCGTGGCTGCGGGCAGTCCTCCGGTTGCCGGACGCACGGCACTGGTGGTGGGCGGCGGCATCTCCGGGCTCCTGGCCGCCCGGGAACTGGCCCGGGCGGGCCTCCGCACCACGGTGCTGGAAGCTGCCGAAGCCTGGGGAGGCTGCGTCGGCAGGCATGACGTGGCCGGGCTGACCCTGGACAGCGGGGCCGAGTCCTTCGCCACCCGTTCCACCGCTGTGGCTGACCTGGCCGCTGAACTGGGGCTGGGCGGGCATATTGTTGCCCCGCGGCCCGGCGGCGCCTGGGTGCAGCTGCCGGGCGGCCCCCGTGAACTTCCCAAGACCGGTGTTCTGGGCATCCCGGCCAATCCGTGGGACCCGGAGGTCCGCCGCTCGCTGGGCCTGGGCGGCTCGCTGCGCGCCTCGCTGGACAAGCTGCTGCCCGCCTCCGTGGGGACCACCGCCGAGGTTTCCAGCGTCTCCGCGCTGGTGCGGGCCCGGATGGGACGACGGGTCCTCGAGCGGCTGGTGGAACCTGTGGTGGGCGGCGTGCATTCGGCTGACCCCGGACTGCTCGACGTCGATATGGTGGCCCCGGGCCTCCGGGCGGGCATCACCCGGCACGGTTCGCTGGCTGCGGCCGTGGCTGCCCAGCGCAAGGGGGCAGGAACGCAAACCACGCCAACTCCGAGCTCCCCAACGCAGGGCAAACCTGCCAAGGCAGGCTCCGCCGTCGCCGGCCTGAAGGGCGGCATGCACACCCTCGTCACAGAGCTCGTGGCGGACCTCCGGGCGCGCGGCGTGCAACTGCTGGCGGGGGCGGCAGCGACGGCCGCTGAACGGACCCCG
This sequence comes from Arthrobacter sp. ISL-65, assembly GCF_018613795.1. GTDB lineage: Bacteria > Actinomycetota > Actinomycetes > Actinomycetales > Micrococcaceae > Arthrobacter. The sequence goes on along the minus strand of NZ_JAGGPN010000038.1, from coordinate 185,889 downwards.
AACGGCTGGGAGGTAGCGGCGGGGGAGGGCAGCTACGCGGCCGACGTTTTGGTGGTTGCCCTGGACGGACCGTCCGCAGTGCGGCTCCTCCGGGAAGCGGTCCCGGCGCTGGCCGGGCATCAGCCCGGGCCCGGGCCTGTAGTCAAACTTGTGACACTCGTTGTTGACCTCCCCGCGCTGGACCGGCGGCCGCGCGGCACGGGAATCCTGGTGGCCCCGCAAACGCAGGGAATCCAGGCGAAGGCCCTTACGCATGCCACCGGCAAATGGGACTGGGTGGCGGAGGCGGCCGGACGCGGCAGGCACGTGCTGCGGCTCTCCTACGGACGCAGCGAGGGGGTGTCAGCCGCTGCGGCTGGCGCCGTGCCGGGGCCGCAATCGGCATCGGATGAGGCATTGCTTGACACGGCTTTGCAGGATGCGTCAGCGCTGCTGACGGTGCCCGTCACACGGGAGACGCTGGTGGACTGGGACGTCGTCAGCTGGGCCGGAGCGCTGCCGTTTGCCGCTGTGGGGCACCGGCAGCGGGTCGCTGAAGTCCGGCAGATCTGCGCCGGCACGGACGGACTGCTGATGGTCGGCGGCTGGCTGGCCGGCAACGGGCTGGCGGCTGTGGTGGCCGACACGAAAAAGCAGGTCGTGGCCTTCCTGGCGTAGGCGCCCCCACCTCCCGGACGGTTCCCGGGAGGCAGCTTACCCGCCGCCCGCGATACCTCCTGGCTGGCCTGTCCGCAAGTTTTCCCCAGCGCGAAATTGTGTCTAGGGTCGATGACTATGGTCAATCAGAAGTCCGATGGTTTTCGTTCGCTGACTGGTTTCCATGGGGGTCTTCGGCGCGGCACAGCAGCGGCAGCGTTCGGAGCGGTACTGGTCTTGTCCGCAGGGGTTCCTGCATCCAACGCTGCTGCGTCCGAGCTGCCCGCATCCGACCTGCTGGGCGATTCGGAGCAGACCGGCAGTGCTGCAGGGACGGGGCTCGGCGCTACTGTCGACGCCGCCGGCCTCGAAGCCTGGGCGGCTGCCGCCCTGTCGAATCACCGCAAGGGCGAAGGCAAGTCGAACGGCGGGAAGTCGGACGGCGGAGCGGCCGGCCCCACCGAGCCTTCGCCAACGGACGAGCCGTCGCCCTCTGAATCGCTCCCGCCGACGCTGGCGCCGCTGGTCCCGACGCCGGTTCCATCTGTGACCCTCACAGCCAGCCCGACGCCTGACCCGTCGATTACTGCCTCGGCCGCGCCCACGCAGGCCGCTCCGGCGCCGTCCGATCCGGGTCACACCGAGCCGGGTCACACCGAGCCGGCGCCGTCGCCCGCGCCGACCTCCTCGGAAGCCCCGACCTCTTCCGGAACGGCGACGCCCTCCCGGCCAGCCCGGCCATCAGGCTCTCCGGAAGCCCCTGAACCGTCCGAAACACAGCCCTCGGGCACGCAGTCCTCAACGGGAACGGGAACTCCGTCGCAGTCGGGAACCCCGTCGCCGTCGGGCACCTCGTCGCCGTCGGGCACCTGGTCAGGATCCCCGGCCGGAACCGGCGGCTCTTCCCCGGCCGGATCAGCGCCGGCCGGATCGGCGCCTGCCGGATCCGCCCCCGGATCCCCGGCACCGGCGGCCGAAGGTACCGCAGCGACCACCGAAACCCCGTCCGCGGACGCGAGCCCGTTCGGGGAAATCACGGGTCTGTCAGGCGGCGCCAGCCTGCGGGGACGCTCGGCCGCGGGCGTTGCCGGCGGAGTCTGGGGCTCGGCGCAGCTCGCGGGACCCAACAACATGGCGACGATCAGCTCGCCATACATGAGCGGACCAGCCGAAACTGCTGTCATGGGCCTGTCACGGAATGGGACTATTGAGCCGCAGGTGTGGTGGGGTGCAGGGCTCCTCGCGCTTGCCGGGGCGGCGGGTGTGGCGGCAGTTCGTATCCGGCGGTCGCTGTGAAATTAGCCACTTCTACACGACGTAGAAGTTGAGTTTTTCGACTTAGGCCGCATGGAAGGGGCAGGATAGTAACCATGAGCCACACTCCTGCCGAATCTGTCACCAAAACCGAAGAATCAGCCGAGCAGTTCTTCACCCTCTGGACCGTTTTCAAGCGCTCCGCCGAGGCCCTCCGCAGCGCCGATGCCGCCGAGGATTTCGACGCCCTGGTGGCGCGCCTGGCCGGGGGAGGGGTTACCCACCGCGGAAGCTACGACGTTTCCGCCATGCGCGCCGACGCCGACGTCATGGTCTGGCTCCACGGCCCCAAGCCTGAGGCGCTGCAGCAGGCCATCCGTGACATCCGCCGCAGCAAGCTGTTCGGGGGAACCGAAATCGTCTGGTCCGCCATGGGCGTGCACCGTGAAGCGGAGTTTGCCAAGAACCACACGCCGGCGTTTTCCCGGGGCGTGGAGCCGGCGGAATGGCTGTGCGTGTACCCGTTCGTCCGCTCCTACGAGTGGTACCTGCTGCCGGAGAACGAGCGCGGCACGATGCTGCGCGACCACGGCCTGCTGGGCCGCGACTTCCCGCAGGTCATTTCCAACACCGTGTCATCCTTTGCCCTCGGCGACTGGGAATGGATCCTCGGCCTGGAGGCGCCCGAGCTAGTGGATCTCGTTGACCTGATGCGCCACCTGCGTTCCACCGAAGCGCGCAACCACGTCCGCGAGGAGATCCCGTTCTACACCGGGCGGCGGATCACCGCGGGCGAGATCGCCGAGGTCCTCGCATGAGTCCGTTGGACCAGCAGGAAGACGCTGCGAATCCCGTCACCGAGACCGGCAGGCTTGCCCCCAAGGAATACGACGGCGTCCTCCTCGCCTCCTTCGGTGGTCCCGAAGGCCAGGACGATGTCATCCCGTTCCTTCGCAACGTCACCCGCGGCCGGGGAATCCCCGATGAGCGCCTTGAAGAGGTATCCCACCACTACCGCGCCAACGGCGGCATCAGCCCGATCAACCAGCAGAACCGCGAGCTGAAGGCCGCCCTCGAGGCTGAGCTGGCCGCGCGCGGCATTGACCTGCCCGTGCTGTGGGGCAACCGCAACTGGGACCCGTACATTCCGCAGACCCTCCAGGACGCTTACGACGCCGGCCACCGCCGGCTGCTCATGCTCACCACCAGCGCGTACTCCTGCTACTCCAGCTGCCGCCAGTACCGCGAGGACATCGGCATGGCCCTGACCGAAACCGGGCTCGACGGCAGGCTGGAAGTGGACAAGGTCCGCCAGTACTTCGACCACCCCGGCTTCGTGGAGCCCTTCGTTGCCGGTACGGCCGAGGGAGTTGCCGGGGTGCGCGCGCAGCTTGCCGCCGCCGGTAAGCCTGACGCACCCATTCACGTTCTCTTCGCCACCCACTCCATCCCCACCCGGGATGCCGTGGCCGCCGGCCGTTCCGAGGACGAGCCCCGTGAGTTCGCGGAGGATTCCGCCTACGTGGCCCAGCACCTCGCCAACGGCGCGGAGATCATGCGCCGCGTGGAAGCCGATTCCGGCCTGTCCGCCCCGTGGTCCCTCGTCTACCAGTCGCGATCCGGCGCCCCGCATATCCCGTGGCTGGAGCCGGACATCAACGACGCCATCGAAGACCTCGCCAAGCAGGGCGTCGCGGGCATCGTCATCGTGCCGCTGGGCTTTGTCAGCGACCACATGGAGGTCGTCTGGGACCTCGACACCGAAGCCCTGCAGACCTGCAAGGGGCTTGGACTAGCTGCCACACGCGTGCCCACGCCGGGGACGCACCGCCGCTTTGTCGAGGGGCTCGTGGAACTGATCTGCGAACGCACGGTAGCCAACAACATCGCGGACCGCCAGGCCCTCACCGGCCTCGGCCCCTGGTACGACGTCTGCCGCCCCGGCTGCTGCGAAAACTTCCGCGGCGAAAAGCCCACCATTGCCGGCGCCGACACCACCGTCGGCCAGGGGCACGACCCCTACCCGGCCGCCGGGCAGGACGCGAAGTGACAGTACGGATCGGCACCAGGGCGAGCAAGCTCGCCCTGACCCAGACCCAGCAGACGGCCGACCGGCTGGCCGCCGTCGGAGGTTTCGACGTCGAACTCGTCCATGTCCGAACCGACGGCGACGTCCTCACCGGCTCGCTGTCCCAGATGGGCGGCACCGGCGTCTTCGTGGCCGCACTGCGCGACGCGCTGCTGCGGAACGAGTGCGACGTGGCTGTCCACTCCCTGAAGGACCTGCCCACGGGTTCCGCCCTGGGCCTGACGCTGGCCGCCACCCCGCCCCGCGTGGACGTCCGGGACGTCCTCTGCGCCCGGGACGGGCTCAAGCTGGCCGACCTGCCCAAGGGCGCCCGCGTCGGCACCGGCTCTCCCCGCCGGGCAGCGCAGCTCCGCGCCGTACGCCCCGATCTGGACATCGTGGACATCCGCGGCAACGTGGACACGCGGCTGGGCCGGGTGCCCGGGCTGCCCGGCAACGCCACCGACGCGGTGGTTGCCGGGAAGTCGTGCGACCTCGACGCCGTCGTCCTCGCCGCCGCCGGACTGGAACGGATCGGCCGCCTGGACACCGTCACCGAATACCTGGAGACGGACATCATGCTCCCGGCAGCAGGCCAGGGGTCGCTGGCCATCGAATGCCGCACAGCCGACGCGCCCCGCCGGGCCGGCTCCACCGAAGGGTCGCAGGGCGTGCTCGCCCAGGCACTGGCCGCCCTTGACGACGCCGACACCAGGCTTGCGGTCACGGCCGAACGCGCACTGCTTGCCCGGCTCGAGGCAGGCTGCGCCGCCCCCGTGGGCGCGTACGCCTACCGGAAGGGCAGCATGCTCCACCTGGAAGCCGTGGTCTGCGCCGTGGACGGCACCGCCTCGGTGCGGGACAAACGGGCGACGGACGGACTCACCGAGGTGGGCGCCACCCTGCTCGGCGTCGAACTGGCCGAGGTCCTGCTGGCAGCGGGGGCTGCGGACATCGCGGACCTGACGGCTTCCTGACCGCAGCCGGCCACCGAATGGGAACGACGAGCGGGGAAAACCCGGCGGGCGGGCGCCCGCTGGAAGAACGTCCGCTGGACGGGCTCCGCGTCCTGGTGACGCGGAGCCCCGAGCGGTCCGGGCCCCTCACGGAGGCACTGCGGCTGGCCGGCGCCATTCCCCTCCTGCTGCCGCTGACGGCCGCCGAACGCGCCCCGGACCAGGTAGCGCTTGACGACGCCTTTGAGGCGCTGGGCGCGGGCAGCTTTGAGTGGCTCGTGGTCAGCAGTGCCACCACCGTCCTGGCCTTGCAGGAAAAGGCGGCAGAGCGCGCCGTGAGACTGGGCGACTGGCTTCCGGCCGGAACCCGAGTTGCCGCGGTGGGCCCTGCGAGCCGGACGGCGCTCGAGGCTGCGGGGATTGCCGTGCACTTCGAGCCGGAGCAAGAACATTCAGCCGCCGGGATCGTCAACGGATGGCCCGGCGGGCCTGCCGCCGTGCTGCTGCCGCAGGCCGATATCGCGGCCCCTGCGCTGGCCCGAGGGCTTGCGTCGAAGGGCGCCCGGGTGCGCACTGTGGTGGCCTATTCCACGGTGGACTTCCCGGCAGAGCCGGCGCGGCGCCTTGGCCAAAGTGGCAGTGAGGGCACCGCCCCGCTGCCGCTGCTGACGCCCGCCGAAGCGAAAGCCGAGGTCGACGACGGCGCCTTGGCCGCCGTCGTCGCCGCCTCACCCAGCGCGGTGCGGCGCATCGGCGCCACCCTGGTGCCGCTCGGCTCCTGCCGCCTCGTGGCCATCGGCCCGGCGACAGCGGCTGAGGCGGAAGCCCTAGGACTCGTCGTGGCTGCCACGGCCCGGGAGGCCACGCCGGAAGGGCTCGTAGCGGCCGTTATCCGGGCAGTTGCCCCTAACAACCACTCATCAACAGCAGGCCCACAGTGAAGGACAGGACATGAGCTTTCCGCACCACCGCCCCCGGCGGCTCCGCACCACCCCCGCCATGCGCAGGCTCACGGCTGAGCACCGGCTTGCCCCGGCAGACCTGATCCTTCCCGCGTTCATCCGCGAGGGGCTGTCGGAGCCCAACCCGATCGCCTCCATGCCGGGCGTCGTGCAGCACACCACCGATACCCTCAAGCGCGCGGCAGCCGAAGCCGTGGAGCTGGGCGTCGGCGGCATCATGCTGTTCGGCATTCCCGAGACCCGCGACGCGGAGGGCACGGCGTCCCTGGACCCGGACGGGGTGCTCAACAAAGCCATCCGCGACGTCCGGTCCGAGGTGGGGGACAGCCTGGTGGTGATGAGCGACGTCTGCCTGGACGAATTCACCGACCACGGCCACTGCGGCGTCCTCGACAGCGACGGCTACGTGGACAACGACGCCACGCTGGACATCTACGCGAAGATGGCAGTGGCCCAGGCCGACGCCGGCGCCCACGCGCTGGGCCCGTCCGGAATGATGGACGGACAGATCGGCGTGATCCGCCAGGCCCTGGAAGACGCCGGCCACGTGAACACCGCCGTGGTGGCTTACGCCGCGAAGTACGCGTCGGCGTTCTACGGCCCGTTCCGGGAAGCGGTGGACTCGCAGCTGAAAGGCGACCGCAGGACCTACCAGATGGACGCTGCCAACCGCCGCGAGGCCATCCAGGAGGTGGAACTCGATCTTGCCGAGGGTGCGGACATGGTGATGGTCAAGCCGGCCATGAGCTACCTTGACATCCTTGCCGACGTCGCCGAGATGAGCCCTGTGCCGGTTGCCGCCTACCAGATCTCGGGTGAGTACGCCATGATCGAGGCCGCCGCCGCCAACGGCTGGATCGACCGGCGTGCTGCCATCACGGAGTCTGTCCTCGGCATCCGCCGCGCCGGCGCCAACATCGTCCTCACGTACTGGGCCAGCGAAATAGCCGGCTGGCTGAAGGAATCCTGATGCCGGAGGCGGCCACGGGCCAGACCACAGCACCCACCGCTCCGGTGGGTCCCGGCCGAATCCTGCTGGGCCTGAACACTTTCGGCGACGTCGGAGTGGACGGTGCCGGCGAGCCGAAGCCGCATGCCCAGGTGCTGCGGGAGCTGCTGGACCAGGTGGTGCTGGCTGACGCCGTCGGCCTGCACGCCTTCGGTGTGGGGGAGCACCACCGCCGCGACTTTGCCGTGTCCGCCCCCGAGGTGTTCCTGGCGGCCGCCGCGGCAAGGACCACGAACATCAGGCTCGGTTCGGCCGTGACCGTCCTGAGTTCGGACGATCCCATCCGCGTGTTCCAGCGCTTCTCCACCGTGGACGCCCTGTCCGGCGGCCGCGCCGAGGTCATGCTGGGCCGTGGCTCCTTCGTCGAGTCCTTTCCGCTGTTCGGCCTGGACCTGGCGGACTACGAGGTGCTGTTCGAGGAGAAGCTCGAGCTCTTCGACAGGGTGCGGGCGCAGAAGCCGGTCCACTGGGAAGGGCGCACCCGGCCGGCCCTCGCCGGGCTGAGCGTCTATCCGCCGCTGGAGCACCACCTGCTGCCGGCCTGGATCGGCGTGGGCGGCACCCCGGAGTCCGTCCTGCGGTGCGCGGAGTACGGCTACCCGATCATCTTTGCCATCATCGGCGGCCAGCCCCGCGCCTTTGCTCCATTGGTTGACCTGTACCGTGAGGCGATGGCCAAATACGGCCAGCCGATGCAGCAGATCGCCACCCACTCGCCCGGCCACATCGCCGAGACCGACGAGGCGGCCCGCGAGGAGCTCTTCCCGCACTGGCTTGCCCAGCGGAACAGGATCGGCGCCGAGCGGGGGTGGGGCCCGGGAAACCGGCGGGAATTCGACGCCATGTGCGGTCCCGAGGGTGCCCTGTACGTCGGCTCACCGGAGACGGTGGCACATCAGATCGCGCTGCTCAAGCGGAACCTCGGCGTCGACCGCTTCGACCTGAAATACGGCAACGGCACGCTGCCGCACGAATCCATGATGCGCTGCATCGAACTCTTCGGCACCGTGGTGGCACCGCGGGTGGCCGAGCTCCTGTCCGGTGAAACCTTGTCCGGCGACACTCCCGCAGACTGAAAGAATGGGAACCATGACTTCCAGTACCCCTCGCAACGAGGAACTCTTCGACCGCGCCCGCCAGCTGATGCCCGGCGGCGTGAACTCCCCGGTCCGCGCCTTCGGTTCCGTCGGCGGCACGCCCCGCTTCATGGTGGCGGCCAAGGGCCCTTACCTGACCGATGCCGACGGCAAGGACTACGTGGACCTGGTCTGCTCCTGGGGCCCGGCCCTGCTGGGACACGCCCACCCTGCCGTCCTCGATGCCGTGCACGCCGCGGTGGACCGCGGACTCTCCTTCGGTGCCTCGACCCCCGATGAGGCCAACCTGGCGGCCATCGTCAAGGAACGCGTTTCCGCCGTTGAACGGCTGCGCATGGTGTCCACCGGGACGGAAGCCACCATGACGGCTATCCGGCTGGCCAGGGGCTTCACCGGCCGCAATCTGGTCATCAAGTTTGCCGGCTGCTACCACGGCCACCTCGACGGGCTGCTCGCGTCCGCAGGCTCCGGCGTGGCCACCCTTGCCCTGCCCGGTTCCGCCGGCGTCACGGCCGCCACCGCCGCCGAGACCCTGGTGCTGCCCTACAACGACCTCGGCGCCGTCGAGGCCGCCTTCGCCGAGCACGGCCCCAACATCGCCGCCGTCATCACCGAGGCCGCGCCGGCCAACATGGGCGTGGTCACGCCCGGCGAGGGCTTCAATGCCGGCCTCTCACGGATCACCGCCGCCCACGGCGCCCTGCTGATCGTCGACGAGGTCCTGACCGGCTTCCGCACAGGCTATTCGGGCTACTGGGGACTTACCGGCGGCGCCACCGACGCCACGGAGAAGTGGACCCCCGACCTGCTGACGTTCGGCAAGGTGATCGGCGGGGGCATGCCGACGGCGGCCCTCGGCGGACGTGCCGATGTCATGGACTACCTCGCGCCGCTCGGTCCCGTCTACCAGGCCGGCACGCTGTCCGGGAACCCGGTGGCCATGGCTGCCGGCGTCGCCACCCTGACCCACGCCACCCGGGACGTGTACGCGTTCGTGGACGCGCGGTCACTGGAACTGTCCGGCGCCCTCTCCGCCGCGCTGGATGCGGCCGGCGTGGACCACTCCATCCAGCGCGCGGGCAACCTCTTCTCGGTGGCGTTCGGCACGTCCGAGCACGGCGTGCACAACTACAGCGACGCCCAGAAGCAGGAGGTGTTCCGCTACGCGCCCTTCTTCCACTCCATGCTGGATTCGGGCGTCTACCTGCCGCCGTCCGTCTTCGAGGCCTGGTTCCTGTCCGCGGCGCACGACGATGCCGCCATGAACCGGATCTTCGAGGCACTGCCGGCCGCCGCGGAGGCGGCCGCCGCAGCGAAGGCCTAAACCGCCGTCGGACTTTCTCCTGATTAAAGAACTCTGGCACCCGCCGCGGCGGGTGCCAGAGTTTTTTGGTTCTCGGTGTCCTGCTGGCCTAGAAGGCCACGGTCACGTCACCGTTGGGCCATTCCTTCTGGATGAAGGCCTTGACCTCGGCGGAGTGCAGGAGTTCGTCCAGCTTCTTGATGCGCGGGTCGTCCTTGGACTCCGAGCGCCAGGCCAGGAAGTTGGCGTAGGGATTGTTCTCGGTGGATTCCACGGCCAGGGCGTCGGTGGTGCTGAGCCCGGCCTTGAGGATGAAGTTGCCGTTGATCAGGGCCAGGTCCACGGAGGGATCCTTCAGGTCGTTGATCAGCAGTTCAGGCTGGTTCTCGGAGAACTTCAGCTTCTTCGGGTTCTGGGCATCAGTCAGGCCGATGATGGAGGTGTCATCCTTGATGTCCTTGACCAGGCCGGCCTTTTCCAGCACCCGGAGCGCCCGGACCTGGTTGGAGGGATCGTTGGTGATGGCGATCTTGGCGCCGTCCTTGATCTCGCTGATGTCCTTGACCTTCTCGGAGAAGGCGGCGTACGGCTCGATGTGGACGCCGGCGCCGTGGCCAAAGTCGTAGCCCTTGGTTTTGACCTGGTCCTCGAACCACGGCAGGTGCTGGTAGTAGTTGGCGTCCAGCGAGCCGTCGCTCAGCGCCGTGTTGGGCGTCTGGTAGTCCTCAATCTCCTTGATGTCCAGCTTGAGGCCGGCCTTCGGGGCGAGGTCCTGGTTGAGGAACTCAAGGATCTTGGCCTGCGGAACGGGGCTGGCACCGACGGTGAGGGTGACGGGCTTGGCCGGATCAAGTGCCTGGCTGGACTCGGCGCTGGGGGCGGAGGAACCGCCGCACCCGGTCAGTGCCAGGGCCGCGGCGATGCCGGTGGCGAGGAGGGTGAGTGATTTACGCATGCGATGCGTTCCTTTCAAAATAACCTGGATCCCCGACGGCGGCGCCGGCGAGATCCGATTCAGGTGCAGTGAGCGGCTACTCCCTGCGGTGAAGACTTTTAGCGGTGGTCCAGGCTGCGGGAGATCCATTCGCCCGTGAGCTGGATGAGCTGGACGAGGACAATGATCAGCACGATGGTGACGATCATGACCGTGACGTCGAAGCGCTGGAAGCCGTAGTTGTAGGCGAGTTTGCCCAGTCCGCCGCCGCCGACGAGACCGGCCATGGCGCTGTAGCCCACCAGCGTCACAACAGTAGTGGTCGCGGCTGCAACGAGCGCGGGCAGGGATTCGGGCAGCATCACCTTGCTGATGACCTGCATCCGGGTGGAGCCCATCACCTGGGCAGCGTCGATCTTGCCGTGGTGGACGTCGCGGAGACAGGCCTCCACCAGGCGGGCGAAGAACGGAATGGTTCCGATGGAGAGCGAAACGGAGGCAGCCACCGGTCCGAGGCTGGTCCCCACGAGGAGCCGGGCGAGCGGGATCAGGGCCACCATCAGGATCGCAAAGGGGATGGATCGGGTGATGTTCACGACGATGTCGCTGACGATCCGGTTGACCACCGGCATGGGCCGCAGCCCGCCGGGGACGGTGACGTGCAGGAAGACGCCGAGCGGCAGTCCGACCAGCACGGTGAAGAAGGCAGAGATTCCCACCATCTGGAGGGTCTCGACGATGGCCTCCGGCAGTGCCTTGGCCAGGACAGGGTTGCTGAAGATCTCGTTCACTTGGAGTCTCCCGTCTCGGCGGCGAAGTCAGTGTCCGCCGGGGCGAATTCAGCGAGTTCCGCCTCGTCGGCGGTGGAACGGGCCAGCTTGGCGCTGATGCCGCGGTCGCGGAGGTAGCCCAGGACGGCGTCGCAGTCGGCGTCGTCGCCCAGCTGGACCCGCAGGTGGCCGAACTGCTGGCCGCCGAGGGTTTCGACGCTGCCGGCAAGAACGTTCAGGTCAATGTCGAAATGCCGTGCCACTCCCGTGAGCACGGGCTCCCTGGCGCCGTCGCCGGAGAAGAGAATCTCCAGTACCGGCCCGGCCTGGAGCGCACCCTTGATGACTTCCGACGCCGGCAGGGGCAGAAGTGCCCGCGCCAACTTGCTGTCCAGGTCCGAGGCGACCTCGGCGAGCGGACCGGACTCAACGACCCGACCCTTGGACAGCAGGGACACGGACCCGCAGACGCGCTTCACCACGTGCATCTCATGGGTGATGATGAGCACCGTGAGCTGCAGGCGGCGGGTCAGGTCCTGGATCAGGTCGAGGATTTCATCGGTGGTGGCTGGATCCAGCGCGGACGTGGGCTCGTCGCACAGCAGGACGTCCGGGTCCGATGCCAGGGCGCGGGCGATGCCAACCCGCTGGCGCTGTCCGCCGGAAAGCTGGGAGGGGTATGCATTCTCGAAGCCTTCGAGGCCCACAATCTTCAGCAGCTCGGCGACCTTGGCCCGGATCTTGTCCTTCGGCGCCTTGACCAGTTCCATGGGATGGGCCACGTTTGCGGCGGCCGTGCGCGAATCCATGAGGTTCGCGTGCTGGAAGACCATACCGATGCGGCGACGGGCGGCGCGGATTTCCGAGTCCCTGACAGAGCTCAGTTCGGTACCGTCAATGTTGACCGACCCCGACGTCGGGCGGTCCAGCAGCGTCAGGCAGCGCACCAGGGTGGACTTGCCCGCGCCGGAGTGGCCGATGATGCCGTGGATGGAGCCTTTGGGGACAGAAAGCGAAACCCCGTCAAGGGCCACCACTTCCTTTTTCCCCTGACGGTAGACCTTGCGCAGGTCGGTGACTGTGATCATTTATCCTCAGGAGGTAGGACTTGGGCAGGGCATAGCACAAGCACGGTTCTGAACTAAATTATGTCAGCGCAAGGATATGCCAGCCACTTCCGAACATTGTTCGGCCGCTGGCACATCTACCGCACTATTGACTGGCGTTGTGCTCTTCCAGCCGCGTGAATGGCGGCCTTCGAGGGACTTCCTGAATCAGGATGACGGCGGGTTCACCGCCCGCGCTTTCGCCGGGTGCTGTGATCTTCGTCCCAGCGGGTTCCGTTCTGTTCCTGCCATGCCTCTGGCTTATCTCCGCCTAATTTTAGAAGCCGCCCCGGCTCGCGTCCTCCGGCGGCAGGACAGGCCAGTCGCCCTCGATGACGGCGGCGGGTTTGGTCTTGCGGAGGTACTGCTGGAAGTCGGCGGCCTGGCTCACGGCCCAGTCCACCTGAAGCTGGTGCAGCTGACTGGCCGGCATGTTCAGCTTGGGGAACTTGCCGGACATGGCATCGAGCATGCGCAGCGTTGCCAAGGCGTCCGCGGCAGATGTGTGGGCGTTTTCCAGGTCCACGCCGTACTCCTCGCACAGGGCGGTCAGCGTCCGCTTGCCCTTCCGGTACCGGTCCACCTGCTTGTTCATGATGTAGGGGTCCAGGACGGGGAACCGGCTCAGCTGAGGCACGCCGTAGCGGGCCGACTCGGCGGCCAGCACGGTGAAGTCGTAGCTGGCGTTGAACGCGATCACCGGGACGCCGTCGTCGAAAAGCCCCTGGAGCACGGCGGCGACTTCCTTGGTGACCTCGGCCGCAGGCCGGCCATGGCTGCGCGCGTGTTCGGTGGTGATCCCGTGGACCTCGCTGGCCTCCGCCGGAATCTCAACCCCCGGATCAGCCAGCCACTCATGCTCCCGAATCACGTTCCCGGAACTGTCCACCACGGTGACGGAAGCCGTCACGATCCGGGCGGCACGGGAGTTGCGTCCCGTGGTTTCGAGGTCGAATGCGGCCCGGGGGAGAGTGTTCCAAGTGCTCATTGCTCCAAATTACCCGGAGGCACCGACAGTCAAGGTGCTTGTCCCGCGCGTGTCCGGCAGGGTGTGGGAAGACACGCTGTGGGAAGACGCACACGGCGCCCGTCCTGACCGCTGCTGATGCGCGCCGGCCGATAGTCTGAAGGCATGCGGGCGGAGTACGTGGAGGCGGTTTTGGCGGTGGTTGACCTCATTCCGGCCGGTTCGGCGGTGGCTTATGGCGACGTCGCTGAGCTTCTTGGCGCCGGAGGGCCGCGGCAGGTGGGGTCCGTGCTGAGCCATTACGGCAGCGGCGTGCCATGGTGGCGCGTGCTGCGCGCAAGCGGACTGGCCCCGGACGGCCATGAATCCGAGGCCCTCGACCACTACCTGCAGGAGGGCACGCCCTTGCGCGGGGACTATAGCGAGTTTGCCAGGACGGGCGAAGGACGGTGGCGGGTGGATCTGACCGCTGCGCGGTGGTCGCCGTCGGACGCCGATTTTGACGCCCTGGACGTGGTTGCCGGGCGGCTGGAAGCGTCGCTGCGAAGTTTGTCAGCCCCGGGTGATGGAATGTCCGTGTGACCGCAACACTCGATCAGACCTCCCCCGATCAAACTTCCGCCGATCAGACTTCAGCCGATCAGGCATCCGCACGCATTTCGGAGCGGGACCACGCGGACTCTTTCTCTGCCGCGCCGTTTCGCCCTGCGGGTCTTCGTTTGCTGCCCCCTCGCCAGGTGCACTCGCGCGTTCCGGTCCTCACAGCGGACCAGCGGGCCGCCGTCGACGTGCCCCGGGGAGCTGGCCCCGTACTGGTCCCAGGAGCGCCGGGTACCGGCAAATCCACCGTGCTCATCGAAGCGGCAATCCGCCGGGTGGAAGCGGAAGGGGTGGACCCTGAGCGGATCCTCATTCTCGCCCCCGGACGGCTTGCGGCCGACACCCTGCGGGACCGGTTTACTGCCAGGCTGAACCGGAGCCTGAGCACCACTCCGGCCCGCACCTGGGCCGCGTATGCCTTTGACCTCATCCGCCGTGCCAAGGCGGAAGGGCTCCTGCCGCTGTCGAAGGCGCCTCGGCTCCTGTCAGGGCCCGAGCAGGACCTCATCATCAAGGAACTGCTGGAGGGCCACGCCCTGCCGGGCCTCGGGCTGCCCTGGCCCGATGACCTCACGGCCGCCCTGCCTACCCGCGGGTTCCGGCACGAGGTCCGCCAGCTCTTCGACCGGATTACAGAGACGGGCCGCACCGCCGAGGACCTCGCCGGCCTGGGCCACGCCTGCGGACGGCCGGACTGGATTGCTGCTGCGGCCCTCTACGCCGAGTACCGCGATGTCCTCGACCTTCGCATGCCGGAGGCGTTCGATCCTGCGGGCATCATCACCGCAGCCCGCCAGCTCTTTCAGGATTTCCCGGACTTCCTGGCGGCCGAACGCGACCGTCTCCAGCTGATTCTTGTGGACGACATCCAGGAGGCCAACCCCGCCGTCTTCGAACTCCTGGCCGATGTGGCCGCCGGCAAGGATGTCTACGTGACGTCCGCACCGGACACGGTGGTGCAGGGGTTCCGGGGAGCGCGGCCGGACCTTGTGGCTGAGCTTCCGGGCCTGCTAGGCGGCGGGGAACGGACGGCCGTTGAGAAGCCGCTGTCCCGTGCCCACCGCCATCAGCCGGCAGTGGCCCGGGCCTGGCTCGGGGTGGCGGACCGGATTTCCCTCCGGGCCGGCGGCCAGCTCGCCCGCCGTCTGGACCCGGTTGGCCCCGACCCTGCTTATATTGCCGGGGAACCGGGTGACGCCACCCAGCCGGCAAGAGGCACCGTGGAAGCGCATCTTCTGCCCTCGGCGGTGCATGAGCTGCGGTACGTGGCTCAAAGGATTCTCGAGGCGCATCTCAGGGACGGGCGGTCGCTGGAGGACATTGCCGTCATTGTCCGGAACGGCGGCCAGCTCAGCCAGCTGCAGCGCTATCTCTCGGGTCAGGGGATTCCGGTGCGGATTCCGGTGGCTGAATCCGCCGTGCGCGATGAAGTGGCCGTCCGTCCGCTGCTCGACGCTTACGCGGCGGCCCTGGACCCGGCAGTCCTCACGCCGGAATCCGCCGTGTCGTTGCTGACCTCCCGGATCGGCGGGGCGACATCCCTCGAACTGCGCCGGCTCCGCCAGTCGCTCCGGCGGGAGGAACTGCTGGGCGGCGGCGGCCGCTCCAGCGATTCCCTGCTGGTGGAGGCGCTCCTTGAGCCCGGGGCGCTCGGCTCACTCGGCATCGAGGGCCGCTCGGCCCGCAGGGTCGCACGGATGATCCAGGCCGGCCGGACGGCCGTTGCCGCACCCGGAGCCAACGCAGAGACAGTGCTGTGGGCCCTCTGGCACTCCACCGGCCTCGCGTCGGCATGGACAGCCGCGGCCCTTGCAGGCGGGCTTGTTGGAGCCCGGGCGGACCGGGACCTGGACGCCATGATGGCGCTGTTCCATACGGCTGAGCGCTACGTGGACCAGATGCCCGGATCCGGCCCCGAACAGTTCCTCGAATACCTGCTCAATCAGGAACTGCCCATGGACACCCTGGCGGCGCGTGCCCAGGTTGACGACGCCGTCGAGCTCATGACGCCTGCCAGCGCCGCCGGCCGGGAATGGCCGTTCGTCATCGTCGCCGGACTGCAGGAGGGCGTCTGGCCCAACACCCGCCTCCGCGGCGAGCTCCTGGGCAGCACACTGTTCGCGGACGCCGTAGAACATGGCGTGGAGTATGCGCTCCAGCTCGGCCCGCTGAGCCGGCTGCGGGAGATCCGCTACGACGAACTCCGCAGCTTTTCCACGGCGGTGTCCCGGGCCAAGGACGTGCTGCTGTGCACCGCCGTGTCTTCGGAAGATGAGCAGCCGTCCTCCTTCCTGGACTACGTCGCGCCGCTGCTGCCGGACCAGGAGGGGCGCGGCTACACCCCGGTGGAACGGCCCCTGACGCTGCGTGCGCTCGTGGCCGAACTCCGCCAGTACGCCCAGCTGGACGGCAGGCTGGCCGCAGAGGCGGATGAGGCCGTGCGTGTCCTCGCCCGACTTGCCACGGCGGAGCCGCCAGTACCCGGAGCCCATCCGAACACCTGGTGGGGGCTGGCCCCGCTGACGTCCGTGGACCGTGTTGTGCCTCCGGGCGGCACCGTCTACGTTTCGCCGTCCAAGGTGGAGTCGGTGCAGAAGTCGCCGCTGGATTGGTTCATCCAGGCCGCCGGAGGCGAAGCGGCCACGGACTTCGCCCGCAGCCTTGGCACCCTGGTGCACGCCATCGCCCAGGACCTTCCCGATGCCAGCGGAGCGGAATACCTTGCCGAACTCGTCCGGCGTTGGCCGGCCCTGGGCATGAAGGACAACTGGGAAGGCAAACTCGACTTCCGCAGGGCGGAAGCCATGGTCCGGAAACTCGCGCAGTACATCCTGGTCATGCGCAGCGAGGGCCGCCGCCTTGCCGGGGTCGAGCAGGACTTCGAGGTGAGTCTGCCCGAGCCCGGCGCTGTTCCCCGTGGGAACGTTCCCACCGATGAAGGCCCCCGGTCAGCCGTCCTGCGCGGGCAGGTGGACCGGCTCGAGATCGATGGCGAGGGGCGGCTGGTAATCGTCGACCTCAAGACGGGCAAACGGCAGCCGGGCAAGGCCGAACTGGGCAGGCACCCGCAGTTGGGCGCCTACCAGGCGGCCGTTCTGGCTGGCGGCTTTGGCGCCACCGCGGCATCCGAGGCCGAGCCCCAGCCCGGCGGCGCCGTGCTTGCCCAGCTGGGCACCACCACCAAGAGCCCGGGTATCCAGCACCAGGATCCGCTGGACCCGGCGGACAACTGGGCGATGGAAATGGTGAACGACGCAGCCGCGGTAATGTCCGGCCACGAATTTGAGGCAAGGCACGATCCCGCCAAGGCCGGTTTCGGCGGCCACGGCTGCCGGCTGCCGGAGGTATGTCCGCTGTGTGCGCGGGGAAAGCAGGTTACCGAATGAGCCGGACAGCGGAGCTTCCCGAGCCCAGGTTCAGTCCCGAAGAGTTGACCGTCCTGCTGGGTGAAAAGAACCTGCCCACCGCGGAACAGTCGGCCATTATCTCCTCGCCGCTTGCGCCCCGGCTCGTCATCGCAGGCGCGGGCTCGGGCAAGACCGCCACCATGGCCGACCGCGTCGTCTGGCTGGTCGCGAACGGCTGGGTCAAGCCGGAGGAAGTCCTCGGTGTCACCTTCACGCGCAAGGCTGCCGGCGAGCTGGCCAGCCGCATCCGCGCAAAGCTCAGTGCGCTGCAGCGGACCGCCACCGGCGACTCCGGTGGCGCCGTGGCAGGGACGCTGCTCAGCGCCGACGCCCTGGAGCCGAAGGTTTCCACCTACCACTCGTTTGCCAGCGGCATCGTCTCCGACTACGGCCTGCGGCTCGGGATCGAGCGGGATGTCGTGTTGCTGGGGGGCGCGCAGGCCTGGCAGCTGGCCAGTGAGGTGGTTGAAGCGTTCGACGGCGAGTACTCGCACTTCAGGGTGGCCAAGTCCACCCTCGTCAAAGCCGTTATCCAGCTCGCGGGGGAGTGCGCGGAGCACCTCCAGGACCCGGACGGTGTCCAGGGCTGGCTGATGCAGCGGCTCGCCGAGTTCGAGGCCCTGCCATATGTGGCAGGGGCAAAGAAGAACCCAAGCCAGGCTGCCGGCGAGCTGGGAGCCATGCTCCGGACGAGGGCAAGCGTGGCGGAACTCGTGGGGCGGTACGCCGAAGCCAAAAGAGCACGCGGAGCCTTGGACTTCGGCGACCTCGTGGCGCTCGCGGCACGCGTGGCCCGAGAGGTGCCCCTGGCCGCCGAGGTGGAGCGCCAGCGCTACAAGGTGGTGCTCCTGGACGAATTCCAGGACACGTCGCACGCCCAGCTGGTGCTGTTCTCCAGGCTCTTCGGGGACGGCCACGCCGTCACGGCCGTTGGTGATCCGAACCAGTCCATCTACGGCTTCCGCGGGGCGTCCGCCGGACAGCTGTTCCACTTCGTCAACGAGTTTCCGGTTTGCGAGGACGGCCAGTCAGGGACGGCGTCCCGGCGTCCCGCCCCCGTTTCGTACCTGACCACTGCCTGGCGGAACGGCCGCAACATCCTGGCCGCGGCCAACCTGATCTCGGCTCCGCTCAGCGCTGCCGCGGCGCAGGCCGGACCCGCGGGGCAAAGGTCCTCCAGCGCGGCGGTGGAGGTGCCTGCGCTGCGGCCCAGCCCCGCCGCGGTGCAGGGCCGGGTGCTGATCGGCCGTTTTGCCACCGATGAAGATGAAGCAGCGGCGATCGCCAAGGATCTCCTGAGGTTCCGGGCCACGGATTTCGACGGTTCCTCCTCGGAACCGCGCATCCAGCCTGCCATGGCCGTCCTGTGCCGCAGGCGCGCGCAGATGGAATGCCTCCGCAAGGAGTTCGAGGCCACTGGGATCCCGTACGAAATTGTGGGCCTCGGGGGCCTGCTGGACACTCCCGAAATTGTGGACCTGGTGTCCACGCTGCGGGTACTGGCCGATCCAGGCCGGTCGGATTCACTGATGCGGCTCCTGGCCGGTGCCCGGTGGCGGATCGGTCCGGCCGACCTCATGGCGTTCCGGGACTGGTCCTCGTTTCTGGCCAGGCGCCGCGGCATGGTCGATAACGGCCGCGGACTGGGCGGAAACGATCCGTCCGGCGACGAGGATGCTGAGGCCGCCGACGTCGTTATCGAGGGCGACATCACCGACGCCGCAAGCCTCGTCGAAGCCCTTGACTGGCTGCCCAAGGAAGGGTGGACGTCCGCGCACGGCCGCAGCCTGACCCCTCCTGCACTGGAGCGGCTGCAGCGCCTGGGCACGGAGCTGCGGCAGCTTCGTTCGCTGATGGGGGAGGACCTGACCACCCTGCTGGGCGAGGTCGAACGGGCCATGCTGCTGGACATTGAGGTTGCTGCGAGGCCCGGGTTCAGCATTCACCAGGCGCGGCGGAACCTGGATGCGTTCCAGGACGCGGCCGCCGGGTTCCTGCAGACATCCCACCGGGTGGACGTCCTGGCTTTCCTTTCGTGGCTGGAGGCGGCGGCATCGGAGGAGGGCGGCCTGGATGTGCCGCCCGCGGACGTCAATCACGAGGCCGTGCAGCTGCTGACGGTGCACGCATCGAAGGGTCTCGAATGGGACGTCGTGTTCGTGCCGGGCCTGAACTCGGGCGCGTTCCCCAGCAACCGTGACTCGAGGTGGAGCAGCGGTTCCGCCGCCCTGCCCTGGCCTTTGCGGGGCGACCGTGCCGATCTTCCGCAGTGGGATCTGGACCAGCCGGACCAGAAGGGGTGGCTGGACGCCGAGAAGATGTTCAAGGCTGACGTCCAGGCCCACGGCGAGGCTGAGGAACGGAGGCTGGCCTACGTTGCCTACACGCGGGCCAAGCACGTGCTCTGGGTTTCCAGCGGAGCCTGGGTGGGCGGGCGCGGCGGGATGGCGGAGATGTCGCCGTTCCTCGCCGAGCTGGCGCCGCTGGCAGAACAGGAAACTGCGGAAATCCACCCTGGCTCTGTCGATGAGGAATCCCTGCCACAGGAGAGTCCCCTGACCCGGGAGCTGGAGGTGGCGGCCTGGCCGTATGATCCGCTGGAAGGACCTGTGGACCCCCGCAGCGGGAACCGGTTGCGGCTTGTGCCGGGACGGCGGGAGGCCATGGACCGTGCCGCCGAGCGGCTGCTCACCGAGATCGCCGCGGTCGAAGCCGGTACGCCGGGGCTCCCTGCGGGCCAGGGTCTCCGCCCCCAGGCGGCGGGCTGGGAACGCGAAGCCGCACTCCTTCTGGAACGCCGCTTGAGGCGGGCCCGGAGCCGCGACGTTCATCTGCCCGGGCATATCTCAGCGTCCACCCTGGTGGACCTGGGGGAGGACGCCGCGGCCGTGGTCCAGCGGCTCAGGAGGCCTGTCCCGCGCGAACCGGGCATGTCCGCGCGCAAGGGCACAGCCTTTCATGCCTGGGTGGAAGAGTACTTTGGAACGGCGGGCATGCTGGATCTCGGCGAAGCGCCCGGCTCTGACAACCACATTGACGAGGCCTACGGCCTGGACGACATGGTGGCTACCTTCAAGGAATCCCGGTGGGCACACAGATCGCCCGCTTACGTGGAGGTCCCCGTGGAGACCCGGATCGGCGACGTCGTTGTCCGCGGCCGCATTGACGCAGTGTTCCGGGACGCCGACGGCGGCTGGGACCTGGTGGACTGGAAGACCGGCCGCCGGCCGTCGGCAGGGCAGCTGAAAACCAAGAGCGTCCAGCTGGCTGTGTACCGGCTGGCCTGGGCCAGGCTCAAGGGCGTGCCGCTGGAAGAGGTCCGGGCTGCCTTCTTTTACGTGGCGGACAACCATGTGGTGCGTCCGCACGACCTGGCGTCAGGCACCGAACTGGAAGGGATCGTGGCCGCCGCCCTGGCCGGCTAGGAAGCGCAGTGGCCCGGCCAGGTCGCCTTGGCCGGCTAGGTCGTTTTCGCGTCGACCACCGTGAGGGCAACGGTGGAGGTGTCGGCGCCCGAGGGCTTCCGGGCCGCGGCATCTTCCTGGGTCCCGTCTTCCGAACCGGTGGATTCGGCCTGGTCAGAGGCGCCAGAATCCTCCGCTGCCTCATCATCCGCTGTGCCCTGCGACGCGTCCTGGCCGGACGGCTGGTCGGTGGTGCCCTCGGCGTTCTCCTCGTCAACCGGGATGGGCGTCACCTCGACCGGGACCGGTGTCACGTCAACGGGGATGGGGGTGACGTGGACGGCGGGCATGGCCTCCGAGTTGTCGGTGGCGGCAGGGGCATCCACGAGACCGGGAGCGGCCGGTGCCTGGCCGGTTGGCGGGGAGTCGGGCTTGGCCGGAGGCAGGGGTTCCACGCTGATGGGCTGGCCGCCGTATTCGGCGATGTCCTCGGCCAGCGTGGAAAGCATGCCTTCCGCCTCGGCGATCATGTCGGCGTCGGCCGCCGCGATGCCCTTGACGAGGTACTGGGCGAGCGCAAATTCAGCCGAGAGCGCGGCCCGGCGCAGCAGGTGGTTGTCCGGCGCATCGCGGCGCTTCGCGGTGTAGTGCTTGACCACGGCGTCGACGAATTCGTGCTCATTGGATGCCACGAGCCAGGCGAGGTCGTCGGCGGGATCGCCGATGCGCAGGTCGGTCCAGCCGGTGACGGCCGTGACGCGGTGGTCCTCGACCAGCAGGTTGTCCTCGTGCAGGTCACCGTGCACCACACAGGGGTTGAAGCGCCAGAGCGAGACGTCTTCCATGGCGTGCTCCCAACGGCGGAGCAGGAGGGCCGGAATTTTGCCTGTGGTCGCGGCCATGTCGAGTTCGTTGAGCCTGCGCTGGCGAAACTCGTTCGGGGTGTAACTGGGAAGGTCGGCGTTGCTAACCAGCGCGCGGGGCAGGTCATGAATGGCCGCCAGCGCGCTGCCGATCTCCTTCGCCAGTTCCTGCGGGCCTGCCGTTAGCTCTTCAACGGTGCGCGTGGTGCCTTGGAGGTGCGAGTACACGAAGGTGGTCAGGTCCTGCTGCCGGACGGTGCCGGCCACGGTCGGCATGAGGAACGGCAGTTCGGCCCGGATGGCGGGCGCGAAGGCGCGCAGCACCAGGAACTCGGTCTCCAGCCTGGTGCTGGCTTCCGGGTGGCGGGGTGAGCGGACGCGCCAGCGCTTGCCTTCTGCATCAAGAAGGAGAGCCGAATCAAAGTCCGCCGGGTCATCCGGGGCAGAGCTCACAGCAGTCGGGCTCAGTCCGGGGACTGCCGCGGTGGCCACAGCTGCCAGTTCGATTGGTTCTCTTCTCACGGTTCCACGGTAGATTGAGCGGCGTCCAAGACAGCGATGTGTCGCGGCGAGTCTCGAGATCCGCACAAATATGGGTACCGCGGGGCCAGGGAACGGCGGACCGTCCAGGCCCGCCGGTGCCTACTGAAATGTAAATTGTCACTGCGAGTCAGTACGGTGGATACATGAGTCATGCGGAGGCCGCTGTGCCGGTCGGTCAAGCGGCGGGCGCCATCCCGGAAAATCAGCTGCGGGCAGGTGAACTGGCGGCCAACCATCTCTTCGACACCGTGCTGCCGGTTCGGCCCGCAATGGTCAACAGGGGGTCCGTCGAACGGATTAGGCCAGGCCTCGTTCCGGACCTGCTGGCCGCCGGAACCGCCAAAGCCATGCTCCTGTCCGGCCGGCATGCGCTGGTGCACGGGGACGCGCTCGTTCTGGCAGAGGCCGGACCGCTGCTGGACCGGCTTGAGGGGTCGGCGGCCGGCCCGGCGCACATCATCTATCTCGGCGCGGCCCTCGGCTCCGAGGACCTGCCTGCCGGAACCGGCCTCCTGCTGTTCATCCTGCCGGAACCGGTGGACCCCGGTTCGGCCGGCCTGCCCGCCGGTGCCGCCTGGGAAGGCTTCCGGGACGTCGCCGCGCAACTGGACGCGACGCACACCGCCCTGTTCGTTGAGGCCAGTGCCATTGCCAATTGGCACGCCACCCACACCCACTGCCCCCGGTGCGGCGCTGTCACCACCGTGGAGGCCGGCGGATGGGTCCGGCGCTGCCCCGCTGACAACTCCGAACACTATCCGCGAACGGATCCGGCCATCATCGTCACGGTGGTTGGCCCGGACGGCCGCGTTCTGCTGGGCGGTGGCGGTCCGCTGGATGCGAAGAACTACTCCACGCTGGCCGGGTTCGTCGAGCCCGGGGAATCCCTCGAACAGGCCGTCGTCCGGGAAATCCAGGAAGAGGTGGGCGTGCGGGTCAGGGCGTGCCAGTACCTCGGCTCCCAGTCGTGGCCGTTCCCGGCGTCCCTTATGCTCGGATTTACAGCCGTCACCGACGACACGGAAGCAAAGCCCGACGGCGTCGAGGTCACCAGGGCGCGCTGGTTCAGCCGGGAGGAACTCCAGGAGGCAGTGCTCAGCGGCGAAATTACCATCTCCACCAGGCTCTCCATCGCCAGGTCCCTCATCGAGCACTGGTACGGCGGCGTGATTCAGGACCGTCCGGCCGACGACTGACCGGCACGCCCGGCCGGCAACATGCCTACCGTTGACGCCACCCTGGCGGAGCAGCCCATCCATCCACATGAAGCAAGCAGCAAGAAGTGACGACAGAAAATCCTGATGGCAACGCCTCCCTGGAGGACCGGATCCTTGGCGGCCTCGACGCGGAGCAGCGGGAAGTGGCCACCACCCTGACCGGCCCCCTCTGCGTGCTCGCCGGAGCCGGCACCGGCAAAACCCGCGCCATCACCCACAGGATCGCCTACGGCGTGCACTCGGGGGTCTACAGTCCGCAGCGGCTGCTGGCCGTCACGTTTACGGCGCGGGCGGCAGCGGAAATGCGCAGCCGGCTCCGCGACCTTGGGGTCGGGAACGTCCAGGCCAGGACGTTCCATGCGGCCGCGCTGCGGCAGCTGCAGTTTTTCTGGCCGCAGGCGGTGGGCGGGGCGCTGCCCAACCTGCTGGACCACAAGGCACAAATGATCGCCGAGGCCGCCCGCCGGCTCCGGCTGAGCACCGACCGCGCCTCCATCCGCGACCTGGCGTCGGAAATTGAATGGGCCAAGGTATCCATGCTCACGCCCGCCAACTATCTGGAAAACGCACAGGACAGGGGCGCGCCGGGTGGCTTTGATCTCACGGCCGTGGCCCGCGTCTTCCAGGCCTACGAGGACGTCAAGACTGACCGCAACGTCATCGACTTCGAGGACGTCCTTCTGATTACTGTGGGCATCCTGCAGGAGGACCCCAAGGTGGCGGCGACGGTCCGGGAACAGTACCGGCACTTCGTGGTGGACGAATACCAGGACGTTTCCCCGTTGCAGCAGCGCCTCCTGGAGCTCTGGCTTGGCGGCCGCAACGAACTGTGCGTCGTGGGTGACGCCAGCCAGACCATTTACTCGTTCACTGGAGCATCCCCGAAGCACCTCCTCGGGTTCAAGGCCCAGTACCCGGACGCGAACGTGGTCAAGCTGGTCCGCGACTACCGCTCCACGCCGCAGGTGGTCAAGCTGGCCAACGATCTCCTCGCCTCGCGCCGGAGCGGCGGACCGGCGGCCGATGCTGCCTGGGCCGTGCCGCTGAAGCTCGTGGCACAGCGGAACCCGGGACCCCTGCCCCAATTCACGGAATGCACGGATGACGAAGCCGAGGCTGCAACGGTCGCCGGCAAGATCCGCACGCTCCTCGACGACGGCGTGCCGGCGAGTGAGGTCGCTGTCCTGTTCCGTACCAACGGCCAGTCGGAGGCCTACGAGCAGGCCCTGGCGTCGGCCGGGATCGGCTACCAGCTGCGCGGCGGCGAGCGGTTCTTTGCCCGGAAGGAGGTCCGCGACGCGATCCTCCAGCTCCGTGCGGCCACCCGTGCCGTATCCGAGTCCGATCCCCAGCCGCTGGGCCAGCTGGTGCGCGACATCGTCGCGTCGCTGGGTTACACGGACACGGCCCCGCACAGCGGCGGTGCCTTGCGGGAACGCTGGGAATCGCTGGCCGCCCTCGTGGCTCTGGCGGACGAGCTGGCGCAGAACCGCGGGCCGCAGTTCGGCCTGGCTGACTTCGTCAACGAGCTTCAGGAGCGCTCCGTTGCCCAGCACGCCCCGACCGTCCAAGGGGTTACGCTGGCGTCCCTGCACGCGGCAAAAGGCCTTGAATGGGACGCGGTGTTCCTCGTCGGGCTGAGCGAAGGGCTCATGCCCATCTCCTTCGCGGACGATCCCGCCGCGGTGGACGAGGAACGCCGGCTGCTCTATGTCGGCATCACGCGGGCCCGCGAGCACCTGTCCCTCTCGTGGTCCACCGCTCGGACCCCTGGCGGGCGTGCCAACCGGAAGCCGTCCCGCTTCCTCGACGGGCTGCGCCCGGACTCCGTGGCCAGCTCGGCCGCACGGGGGAGGGGGCCCGCGCCGCGCCGCAAGGCGGCCACGCCGGCGTCCTGCCGGGTCTGCGGCAGCATGCTGGCCAGCGGAGCCGAGCGGAAGGTCGGCCGCTGCAGCCAGTGCCCGCCCAGCTATGAAGAGCAGACGTTCAACGCCCTCCGTGAATGGCGCAAGGAGGTCGCGCACTCCGCCGACGTCCCGGCCTTCGTGGTTTTCACCGACGCAACCCTCACCGCCATCGCCGAAGCCCGGCCGTCCTCACTGGAGGAACTGGCCCAGCTCGCGGGCGTCGGCCCGTCCAAACTGGAGCGGTACGGCGAGGCAGTCCTCGCGGTCCTGACGGAAAGCAGCACGCTGTAATGCCCGGAAAACTTGAGACCGGCACGCCATTGATCACCCACGACGGCGCGCCCGTGGAGGTCCGCCGCTCCGCCCGGCGGCGCCGCACAGTCGCGGCCTTCTGGGAGAACGGCACCGCCGTCGTCGCCATCCCCGCCCACTTCAGCCGGGCGCAGGAGGCGGACTGGGTTCACCGGATGCTGGAGAAGCTCCGGACCCAGGGGGAGAAGCGTTCCAGCGGTGCGGGGCGGCGGCCTTCCTCGGACGCGGCGCTGGCCGCGCACGCTGCGCAGCTTTCGGCCAGGTACTTCGGCGGCAGGTCGGCCCCGACATCGGTCCGGTGGGTCAGCAACCAGAACTCCCGCTGGGGTTCAGCCACCCCCTCGGACGGGTCCATCCGGCTTTCAGATAAGCTCCGGCCCATGCCGCAGTGGGTCATCGACTACGTGCTGCTGCATGAACTCGCGCACCTGCTGGTGGCAGGGCATAACGCGGCGTTCTGGAAGCTGCTGGAGGCCTACCCCGAAACGGAGCGTGCCAAGGCCTTCCTGGAGGGCGTGTCGTTTGCCACGTCACGTGGCCTACCGGCAGGCGAAGCAGCCACACCAGGGGACGCCGACTGAGCGGTACTTCGTAGTCCGCTGGTTGAGCTTGTCGAAACCGGGGTTGCGCTCCCCAACCGGTCCCTAACCTGGCAAGCTCGGCCAGGGGACCCGGCGGTCGTAGGCTCAGGCTCAACCAGCGGGGTACGCCTAGCTCTTCGGAGCGGAGCCGTCTTCGTCGTCGTCGGTCTTTTCGGTGCCGCCGTCCCCGCCTTCGGTCGTTTCGGCGTCGTGCCCGTCCCCAGCGCTTTCGGCCGGGCTGTCGAAACCGCCGTTCAGCAGCTTCTGAAGGGCATCGTCCACTTCGCTGTCACCGGCCTCGGCGAGCTTGCGGCGTTCGCTGAATCCCTTGGGATCGTCAAGATCCTCGGCGGTGGGGAGCAGGTCCGGATGCTTCCAGATGGCGTCGCGGCCGTCGATGCCGCGCTCGGCTTTGAGGGACGCCCACAGCGTGGCGGCTTCACGGAGGCGGCGGGGCCGCAGCTCCAGTCCGACGAGGGAAGCGAACGCATGTTCCGCGGGACCGCCGGTGGCCCGGCGGCGGCGGACCGTTTCGCGGAGCGCTGCAGCCGAGGGGAGGACCTTGTCCGTGGCGGCAGCGGTGAGCTCGTCCACCCACCCCTCGACGAGGGCAAGGGCCGTCTCCAGCTTCTGCAGGGCCTGGTCCTGCGCCGGTGTGCGCTGCGGCATGAAGACGCCCTGCGAAAGGGCCTCCTGGATCCCCTCCGGGTTGCTGGGATCAAGGTCCCGCGCCAGCTCCTCGATCCGCGACGTGTCGATGTGAATGCCGCGGGCGTAGGCCTCAATGGCACCCAGCAGGTGCCCGCGCAGCCACGGAACCTGGACGAACAGGCGGGCATGGGCGGCCTCTCGGACGGCGAGGAAGAGCCTGATGTCGTTTTCGGGAAGGCTGAGCCCCTCGCCGAACTTGGCAACATTGCCGGGAAGCAGCGCCATCTCCAGATCGGCCAACGGAACTCCGATGTCCGTGGAGCTGACCACATCGGTGGACAGGGCTCCGATGGCCTGGCCCAGCTGCATGCCGAAGATGGCACCGCCCACGTTCTGCAGCATGGACGAGGCGCCGCCCATCATGGACTTCATCTCCTCCGGCATCTGCTCCGTCATGGCAGTGGAGAGGGCGTTGGCCACACTGTTGGCCACGGGTTCCGTCAGACGCTTCCAGGTGCCGAGTGTCTCCTCCACCCATTCGGCGCGGGACCACGCCTTGCCGATGAGGCCTGTAGCGGGCAGGTCCGTGACCTGGTCGAGCCACAGTTCGGCCAGCCGCAGCGCCTCATCTACTTCGCGTGACTGGGCGGACGTGACCGAGGGGTCGGAGCTCCCGGCGGCCACGCGGCGGGCGTTGTCATGGGCGAGCTTCCAGTTG
The DNA here is from genome assembly GCF_018613795.1 of Arthrobacter sp. ISL-65. Lineage (GTDB taxonomy): Bacteria > Actinomycetota > Actinomycetes > Actinomycetales > Micrococcaceae > Arthrobacter. Next base: position 158,624 of record NZ_JAGGPN010000038.1, on the reverse strand, counting down.
ACCGGGCCCTCCGAGGGCGCGCTCATCATGGCCTGCACCTGGGAAAACATCTGGGCCAGCAGGTTGGGATCGTTCGGCAGTCCGGCGGCTTTGGCCAGTTCTGCGGGGTCAATGTCACCCAGGCCCTTGCCGCCCATGAGGTTCTGCAGCATCTCCGCGAGCGGATCCTTTGGATTTTCGTCGCCATTGGACGGATTGAGTGGATTGGAGGTCATGATCCCGCCGATCGTCGGTGTGACTATTAATCAACTTCACGCTACCCCTGTGCGGGAGCGGCTGTCTGCTGAAAGCGGGGACGTTCGCTGTAGGCAAAGAGCTAACGGCAGGCCCGGACGCGTACTGTTAGAAGCCGGAACGTATGTAGGCTGCGCCCCGGCCGTCCGCCGGGCTGCGGCCGCGGTGCAGCGCTGAACGACGCGGTGCGGAGAGGTCCTTCAGTGACGATTACCAAGGGCGGCCAGCCCGCAGAGGAGTCCCCGGCGCCCGCCGCCGGTGGCGGGAATCCCGACGGAACCGGGGATGCCCGCCGGTCCCGCCGTGCCCGGGGCAGGGATCCCCGCATCTCCGCGATGACGTTGTCCGGGCTCCTGGCTCTCGGGCTGGGCGTGACGGCCGCCGTCCTGCCGGTCCCGTATGTGGTGGAATCGCCCGGGCCGACGTTCAACACGCTAAGCACGGAGAATGCGACGCCAGTGATCAGCGTTTCCGGCCGCGAGACGTTCCCGGCCAAGGGGAACCTCGATCTCACCACTGTCTACGTCGACGGGGGCCCCAACGGTCCCGTCAGCGTCTTTGAGGCGTTCTCGGCCTGGCTGGACGGCTCTAAGGCCGTGTATCCCGAGGAACTGATTTTCCCGACGGGTGTGACCAAGGAAAAATCCCAGCAGGAGAGTGCCGTGGCCATGGCCACGTCGCAGGAGAACGCCGTGGCGGCGGCCCTGAAGGGGCTCGACATTCCTTATGGGCAGAAGCTCGAAGTGGCGGATCTGTCCGAGGGGTCGGCGGCGCAGGGCAAGCTGCAGGCGGGTGACATCTTCACCTCCATCAACGCCAAACCTGTCACCTCACTGGAGGTGATCCAGGACGAACTGGCCGCCGGAAAGGGAAAGCCAGCCGTCGTCGTCGTAAGCCGGGACGGCAAGCAGATCACGGAAACCGTGACGCCGGCGAGGAACCCGTCCGGACGGTACATCCTGGGCGTGCTGCTGCAGTACCGCTTCACCTTCCCGTTCGACGTGAAGATATCCCTGGACAAAGTGGGCGGCCCGAGCGCCGGGATGATGTTCGCCCTGGGAATCATGGACACCCTGACGCCCGGGGATCTCACCGGTGGAAAACACATCGCGGGGACCGGCACCATCAGCCCCGACGGCGTGGTAGGCCCGATCGGCGGCATCGCGGTGAAGATGCACGGCGCCCGGGCCGATGGCGCCACCATGTTCCTGGCTCCGGCGGCGAACTGCGCAGAGGTTGTGGGGCATATTCCGGACGGGCTGCAGGTGGTCAAGGTGGAAAACCTGGACGAGGCAAAATCGGCCGTCGAGCTGGCCGCCAAGGGCGCCGACACATCGGGCCTTCCGGGCTGCACCAACAACTAGACTAAATCGAGGAACTAAGGCTCCGGTCCGCTCGTGGCACTAATTGAGAGCCGGCGCCGGCGCTATGCAGGCCTTCCACTGAAAACTTAAAATTAATACCAGCAACTGACAAAAGCTATGAGGTACGAGTTTGTCCCGTCCTGCCAGCCCCACCCCGCCCGGAAAACTCCAGACAAGGCGAGGTGCGTTGACGCCCACGCTCATCGTCGTTGCGCTGGTTGTTGTCGGGTTCATCTTCTTCGCCAATGTGTGGACGGACGTCCTGTGGTACCAGCAGCTTGGCTACTTCGAAGTGTTCCTGACGGAGAACCTGGCGCGGATCGGCATTTTTGCCGCCGGCTTCCTCCTCATGTTCTCGGCCGTTTTTTACGCGATCCGCATCGCCTACCACGCCCGGCCCGTCTACGCGCCGGACTCAGAAATCCGGGATAACCTCAACCGCTACCAGGCGCAGCTGGAACCCGTCCGGCGTGTGGTCATGATCGGGCTGCCTGTGCTGTTTGGGCTCTTCGCCGGCAGCGCCGCCTCCAGCCAGTGGCAAAAGGTCATGCTGTTCTTCAACCAGGAGTCCTTCGGTCAGAATGATCCGGAGTTCGGACTGGACATCGGTTTCTACCTGATGACGCTGCCCTTCCTGGGCTTTGTCACCGGGTTCCTGATCAGCGTGGCAATCGTGGCCGGCATCGCGGGCATCCTTACGCACTACCTCTACGGCAGCATCAGGATCATGGAACGCGGCATCTTCACCAGCCGCGCCGCGCAGATCCACCTCGCAGTCACCGGCGCTTCCTTCCTGATCCTGCTGGGCATCAACTTTTGGCTGGACCGCTACTCCGCGCTGCAGAACAGCGGCGGCCGGTGGGCCGGCGCGCTGTACACCGACGTCAACGCCGTGATCCCCACGAAGGCGATCCTGGCCGTGGCGGCGGCCCTCGTCGCCATCCTCTTCATCGTGGCTGCCGTCATCGGCAAGTGGCGGCTTCCGGTCATCGGCACGGCGATGCTGGTCATCACCTCCATCCTGGCCGGCGGCGTCTACCCGTGGGTCATCCAGCAGTTCCAGGTCCGCCCGTCAGAGCAGACCCTGGAACGGAAATATATCGAGCGCAACATCGGCATGACCCGGGCAGCCTACGGCCTGGACCAGGTGAAGGTGGAGCGGTACAACGCCACCACCACCACCACCGCCGGCGCCCTGGCCCCGGACGCCCAGACCACGGCCAACATCCGGCTCCTGGACCCGAACCTGATCTCGGACGCCTTCTCGCAGCTTGAGCAGTTCCGCCCGTACTACCAGTTCCCCAAGGCGCTCAACGTCGACCGGTACATGGTGGACGGCAAGATGCAGGACACCGTCATCGCCGTGCGCGAGCTGAACCCGGACGGCCTCAGCGCTGACCAGCAGTCCTGGCTGAACCGCCACATCGTCTACACCCACGGCTACGGCGTCGTGGCCGCGAAGGGCAACAAGTTCACGGTCGACGGAAAGCCGGAGTTCCTGCAGTCCGGTATCCCGTCCACTGGCGTCCTCGGCAACGACACAACCTACGAACCCCGGATCTACTTCGGCGAGGACTCCCCGGAGTACTCGATCGTGGGTGCCCCGGAAGGCGCACCGCACCGCGAGCAGGACCGCCCGGCGTCCAAGGAAGGCGGCGAGACCCAGTACACCTTCACCGGCAACGGCGGGCCGAACGTCGGAAGCTTCTTCAACAAGGTCCTGTACTCAATCAAGTTCCAGTCCTCGGACCTGCTGCTGTCCGACGGCGTGAACGACGCCTCCCAGATCATGTACGAACGCAACCCGCGGGAACGCGTGCAGAAGGTGGCCCCCTACCTGACGGTGGACGGCAACGCCTACCCCGCCGTCGTTGATGGCCGGGTCAAGTGGATCGTGGACGGCTACACCACCAGCCAGTACTACCCGTACTCGCAGCAGGAGCAGCTCTCCGACGCCACCACGGATTCGCAGACCACCGCCGGCCGCAACGTGGCGCTGCCCAACAGCTCCGTCAACTACATCCGCAACTCGGTCAAGGCCACGGTGGACGCCTACGACGGTTCCGTCACGCTCTACGCCTGGGACGACCAGGACCCGCTCCTGAAGGCCTGGCAGAAGGTGTTCCCTTCCACCCTGAAGCCTTATTCGGAGATGTCCGCCGCTGTCATGAGCCACGTCCGCTACCCGGAGGACCTGTTCAAGGTGCAGCGTGAGCTGCTGGGCCGCTACCACGTGACGGACCCCGTGAGCTTCTACAAGAACGACGACGCGTGGAGCGTTCCGAACGATCCCACTGTGTCCGAGGAGGTCAAGCAGCCGCCGTTCTACATGTCACTGCAGATGCCGGACCAGAAGGCCCCGGCGTTCCAGCTGACGTCGTCCTACATTCCGCAGGTGGTGAACAACAACGCCCGCAACGTCCTCTACGGCTTCCTCGCGGCGGATTCCGACGCGGGCTCGAAGAAGGGCGTCAAGGCGGACAGCTACGGGCAGCTCCGGCTGCTGCAGGTTCCGCCGGAAGCCCAAGTACCCGGCCCCGGGCAGGCACAGAACAAATTCAATTCGGATCCCACCGTCTCCCAGGCGCTGAACCTGCTGCGGCAGGGCGCGTCGGATGTGCTCAACGGCAACCTGCTGACGCTTCCTGCCGGCCGGGGCATGCTCTACATCCAGCCGGTGTACCTCAAGTCCACGGGTGAAACGTCCTATCCGACACTGCAGAGGGTGCTCGTGGCCTTTGGCGACAAGATCGGTTTCGCGCCCACCTTGGACGAGGCTCTCAACCAGCTGTTTGGTGGCCGGTCCGGAGCGACGGCCGGTGACTCCGACAACAACGGGCAGACGCCCGCACCGCCCAGCGGCGGAGGCGCCACTCCGGCCCCCGCGGCGGACGCCAAGGCGGCGCTGAAGGCCGCGCTGGATGAAGCGAACGCGGCCATCAAGGCCGGCCAGGAGGCGCTGGCCAAGGGCGACTTTGCGGCGTACGGCGAGCAGCAGAAGAAGCTGTCAGCGGCACTGAAGAAAGCACTCGACGCCGAGGCCAGGATTGGCAGTACAGGCACGGCCAGCAGCCCGACCTCGCCGTCCGCAACGCCGACGCCGACACCCAGCAGCTGACCGGCCAGTAGCTGAGCTAACCAGCAGGTAAATCCAGGCAGCTGAATCGCAAGGCCGGCCCCTCCCCATGCGGGGATGGGCCGGCCTTGGGCATATCAGAGCTTTCGGATTCCCCGAGACGCAGATCACGTCGTTTGGATTTGGCCTCCTGTTCACCGGCCGGTAGAGTAGTTCTTGCGACGCGGGGTGGAGCAGTTCGGTAGCTCGCTGGGCTCATAACCCAGAGGTCACAGGTTCAAATCCTGTCCCCGCAACTGAAGAAAAAACCCGGATCACCGTTTTGGTGGTCCGGGTTTTTTGCTGTCCGGAATATTCCTGCCTGTCCGGAGTTGTCCTGTCCGGATTTGTCCTGCCGGAGACTTGCTGCCGGGGGAGCGCGCTTCGCTTCGAAAGACCGCGCGTCGGCGGTACGTAGCCCAGGCGAAACAGCAGTGGTCAAAGCGCCCGCAAAAGTAGGGTAGTGTTAACCAAGCGACGCGGGGTGGAGCAGTTCGGTAGCTCGCTGGGCTCATAACCCAGAGGTCACAGGTTCAAATCCTGTCCCCGCAACAAGAAGGAAGCCCTGACCACAGTGTGGTCGGGGCTTCCTGCATTACCGGAGTATTTGTTCATGTGCTCCGGGTTCCTAGTATTCTCTTTCGCAGGGCCCGGAATTCCTGGCCGGCGCACGGCGTCCACACTGGTCAGTCATTCTCGAGAGGAATGTGTAGTTCGATGTCCACAACGAAGAACAAGTCCGGCACCGCCAGGGGCAAGCGCGCCAGGCTGTACTGGGCGGTGCCTGCGGCGCTCGTGGCCCTCGTGCTGGTGGTGCTCCTCGCAAAGTGGATGACCGGACTGCCTGCCGTTCGGTCGTTCGTGGCGGACTACCCGGGGCATTCGGAACTTCCCGCCGGCGCCCCCGTCGGCTTCCCGGCCTGGCTGGCCTGGCAGCATTTCCTGAACGCCTTCTTCCTGCTGCTCATCATCCGTTCGGGCTGGCAGGTCCGCACCACCACACGCCCCGGCGGTTACTGGACCCGTAACAACAAGGGGCTCATCAGGACCAGGACGGCCCCTACGAAGATCAGCCTGGAACTCTGGTTCCACCTCACGCTCGATGCGCTGTGGATCCTGAACGGGCTCGTCTTTGTGATCCTGCTGTTCGCGACCGGCCAGTGGACGCGGATCGTTCCCACATCGTGGGATGTTTTCCCGAACGCCGCCTCGGCCGCCCTGCAGTACGCTTCGCTGAACTGGCCCACGGAGAACGGCTGGGTCAACTACAACGCCCTGCAGCTGCTGACCTACTTCGCCACCGTGTTTATCGCGGCTCCGCTGGCCTTCATCACGGGCGTGCGCATGTCCGCCGCGTGGCCCAAAAAGGCCTCCGGGCTGAACAAGGCCTTCCCGATCGAGGCCGCCCGCGCAGTGCACTTCCCGGTGATGATCTACTTCGTGGCCTTCATTGTGGTGCACGTGTTTCTGGTCCTGGCCACGGGCGCGCTCCGGAACCTCAACCACATGTACGGCGGCAGCGACGACGTGAGCTGGGTCGGCTTCTGGTTCTTCGTGGCTTCAGTCGCCGTGATGGTTGCGGCGTGGTTCCTGGCCCGGCCCCTGTTCCTGCGCCCTATCGCGTCCCTCATGGGCAAGGTCACCAGCCGCTAGCCTGCGCCGGCCTCGCGTCTAGCTGTCCTTAAGCCGCTGGTAGGTGTCCAGCGCCCGTTCCCGAGATTCCTGCAGGCTCACCAGAGGTTCGGGGTAACCGGGAGCTCCCGCCGGGTCCTTCCACGGCTCGTGCACCGTCCGGTCATCCAGGTCAGCCAGTTCCGGTATGTAGCCGCGCAGGTAGCTGCCTCCGGCGTCGAACTTCTTGCTCTGCGTCACCGGGTTGAAGATGCGGAAGTAAGGGGACGCGTCCGCGCCTGAGCCTGCAACCCATTGCCAGTTGGCCGGGTTGTTCGCCGCGTCGGCGTCGACCAGGGTATCCCAGAACCAGGCCTCTCCCACGCGCCAGTCCGCAAGCATGTTCTTCACCAGGAACGACGCCGCAGCCATGCGGACCCTGTTGTGCATCCAGCCCGTCTGCCACAGCTGCCGCATGCCGGCATCCACCAGGGGGTAGCCGGTGCGCCCCTGCTGCCAGGCATCCAGTTCGGAGTCCGACGGCGTTTGCCAGGCAAAGTGGTCGAACTCCCGGCGGTAGTTTTTCGTGGCCAGGTCCGGATTCTCGTACAGCAGCTGCCAGCAGAATTCACGCCAGCCCAATTCGCTCCGGAAGATCCCGACGTCGGCAGGTGCGTGGCGGGGGAAGCGTTCCCGCAGGGAGTGCCAGACGCGGAAGGGACTGATCTCGCCGAAGCGCAGGTGCGGTGAGAGGCGGCTGGTGCCCTCAACGCCCGGGAAGTCGCGGCCCCTGCCGTAGTCCTCCACGGGCCCGTCGAGAAAATCTTCCAGCCGGTCGTGGGCGCCGTCCTCGCCCGGGGTCCAGGTCCCGGCGAGGCCTCCACTCCAGTCCGGCTTGCGGGGGAGGAGCCGCCAGCTATCGAGGCGGTCACCGGCCGGCGGGTGGCCGGACCTTCCTGCCGCGGGCTGCGGCAACTCCTCCGGGGCATCGGCCGGCAGCCGCGGTTCGGTTCCGGCAAGGCAGGAACGCCAGAACGGTGTGAAAACCCTGTACGGCCCGCCCGAGCCGGTGCGCACCGTCCACGGCTCGAACAGCAGGTTTGCCTGGAAGCTGGTGGCCTCGATGCCCTGCCCGGCAGCCCAGTCGGTGATGCCGGCGTCGATGGTCCGCTCCGGCTGACCGTACAGCCGGTTCCAGAACAATCTTCCGGCGCCGGTTTCAAGGGCCAGATCCTTGATGACCTGAGCGGCGTCGCCCCGGCGCAGCAGAAGCCGTGCCCCGCGCTCTTCGAGGCCGGCGGCCAGGGCGGACAGGGAGTGATGGAGCCACCACCTCGCCGCGGCGCCCAGCGGGCGGATGCCGGCGGAGTCCTCGTCGAGGATGTACACAACCGTCATCGGATCAGGCAGTGCGGCCGCGGCGCCGAGAGCGGGGTTGTCGTCGAGGCGCAGGTCGTCACGGAGCCAGACAACGGTGGAAGCCATGGATTCACGCTACACGTCCTGGAAACGGCAGGGGCCGGGATCCATGTGGATCCCGACCCCTGCCGTGGCGCCCGTGCGGGCCGCAGCCTTACAGCTTGTCGAAGTCTTCCTCGTCCACCGTGTTCGCGGACGCGGCCGCCGCGGTGCCTCCTGCCCCAATGGCCGGCTTCGCGTTCCCGGACTTCAGTGCCGCCAGGCGGGCCTCGATTTCCGTCTGCTCACCGAGGTCCTCAAGCTGGTTGAACTGGGCGTCAAGGCTCGACTCCGCGAGCTCCTGCTGGCCGCGGACTTTGGCTTCCTCGCGCCGGATCTTCTCTTCGAATCGGCCAACCTCGCTTGTCGGGTCCATGATGTCGATGCTCTTCAGGGCATCGTGGACCTGGGATTGGGCAGCCGCAGTCTTGGAGCGGGCGACCAGTTCATTGCGCTTACTCGTGAGCTGGTTCAGCTTGCCCTTCATCTGGTCGAGTCCGGTCTTAAGGCGGTCCACCACGTCCGTCTGTGATGCGATGCTCGGTTCAGCGGCCTTGGCCTCGCTTTCGGAAGCCATCTGGCGCTGCAGGGCAACTTTTGCCAAGTTATCGAACTTTTGGGCATCGGAGGCGTTGCCGTTGCCGCGGTACTCATCGGCCTTGCGTGAAGCCGCAAGAGCCTTGTTGCCCCAGTCCTGGGCGTTCTTCACGTCCTCGTTGTAGTCGTCCTGCAGCATCCGGAGGTTACCGATGGTCTGCGCCACTGCGGACTCGGCCTCGGCGATGTTGTTGGTGTAGTCCCGCACCATCTGGTCGAGCATCTTCTGCGGGTCCTCGGCCTGGTCCAGCAAGGAATTGATGTTCGCTTTAGCGAGCTGCGCCATGCGGCCGAAAATGGACTGCTTAACCATGGTGTTACCTTTCGTCCTGCTCCGTATGTGCCACTGATTTCAGTGAACTGTTGATGTACTGCTTCCACCCGCCGGCCCCGATGCACCGGCCGTCGCTGAGTCTTGCCGGCTAGAAACTGCCCGAGTCGCCGCCGCCGAAGTCGCCGCCGCCGAAGCCGCCGGAGTCGCCGGAGTCGCCGCCCCAGCCGCCGCCGTCGCTGTGGCCGCCGCCCCAGCCGCCGCCGCTGCCGCCGTTGAGGATTGAGTTGATGAGGATGCCGCCAAGGATGGCGCCGCCCAGGCCGCCGCCTCCGCCGCCGCCGCCGAACATGCCGCCGCGCCCGTATCCCTGGCCGTACCCCTGGTTGGCGTACCCAAAGCTGTCGACGTCGGACTGGGCCAGCTGGGCTGCCTGGGCAGCCAGCGCATGCGCTTGCTGCGCGTAGGTCAGCGCGGTCACGGGGTCGTTGCGTGAGATGGACAGCGCGTAATCGAGGTTGCGCTGGGCCTCTGCCAGGCGGGTCCGCGCCTCGGTGCCCACACCGCCGCGGCGGGCGGTGATGTAATCCGACGTGGCACTGATCTGGGCCTGGGCGGACATGATGGTCTGCTGCAGCGAGGCCTGTGCCCTGCGGGCCTGCTCCTGTTGGTCCCGGATCCCGCCCAGGGCCTGGTCGAGGGTCTGGTGGGCCGATTCGACCCGCTCCAGAGTGGCGATGGGGTCAATCTTGCCGCTCTGGATTTCGCTCTTCACGCGGGCGAGGGCCGCTTCGACCCCGGCCACCGGCCCCTCGAGCTCCGGGTGGGCACCGGATTGGATCATGGCCCGCGCTTGGGCAAGGTCCTGGGATGTGTCCACAACAGCGGACTCCAGTCCCTGACGGGCCGAGTCCAGGTTGCCAGCGACCTTGGAGATTGCGTCCAGTAGCACGTTCGTCTGGTGCAGGCTCTCCTCCGACGCCCGGACGGCCACGGCGGCGAGACTGCTCTCTCCGGATGCGAGCTTTTCACGCGCGGTGGCGCTGGCATTCTGCACGAAGGTCAGCCGCTCTTTGGCCTGCAGAATGTTGTCCGAGATCTGGGCGAGAGCGCTGTCCGCATACTTGCCGCGCAGTTCCGCCAAGGTCTGCTCCGCCCGGGCGATCTTCGCGTCTGCCTCCGCGGCGCCCGCGTCCACGGCCGCGAGTGCCCGGGGTGCGTTCTTCTCGAGTTCGCGCAGCGAGTCGAAGTCGGCCTTCTGCTCCTGCAGCGACGCCAGAGCCGCTTCGGACCGCCTGATGATTTCGCCGAGCCAGCTGCGCTGCTGTTCTTCGGTGTCGGGGATGTGGTCGTCCAGCTGCTGCTGCAGCTTGAACGACTCGGACATGTGCGCCTTTGCTTCCTGGAGCGCCTTGGTGAAGTTGCCCACGGCCGCTTCCCCGTATTGCGCCTCCGCGAAGCCCAGTTCCTGTTCGCTCGATTTGATCGCGTCGTCGGCTTCGATGAGCAGGGAGCCGCTCTTCCTGCGCAGATCGTCGATGCTCATGCCGGCCAGGGGATCGAGTTCGGCGCCCTGCGGGCCGTAGCTTGCGCTGGACGCTTGTCCTGCCTTCTTGCGCCTGTTGCGCAGGTATAGATATGTGCCCGCGCCACCGGCGGCCACGACGCCGGCGCCCACGAGGACGGCCGTGCCCGCACCGGCGCCCGAGGGGACTGTGCCGCTTCCGCCGCCTGCTGCGTCGCCGATGGCGGCCGCAGTATCAATGGCGGCCTGCGCAAAGTCTCTCTTGCCGCCGCCGAGGTTGGCCGCGATGGCGTTCTGCGTGATGTTCCCCGTCTTCGACGCTATGGAGCTCGCCGTGTTGGGGGCGAAGTAATAGTGCCCATCGGTGGAGATCGCCAGCAGAACGTCCGCCCTGCCCATGCCCTTTTTGGTGGCCACGGCCTGTCCCCATGATTTGCCATCAGTGGGATTTTCGAATGACTTCACGGTGACCACGTACAGGTTGTACTTGTGGTCCTTGAGGAGTTTCTGGATGGAGTCCTCAACTTCGCCCTTGCGGCTGCCGAGGACGTTGGCGTCGTCGACGATGTTCTGGCCGGAGGGGATGGTTACCGGATCGTCCGCCCAGGCTGCCGCGGCCGGAACCGCCAGCATTCCCGTCAGGCCGATCACGGCGAGAACACGTTTCAACATTGACCGCATGGCAACCCTTCAGCACGCCGCGGCTGGTTCGGGACGAACAGCCGTCGTAGAATGCAGCAGCGCCCCCACGCCGGGTGTAAAGCCGCAGGTCGCTGTGGCAATTCTTCTTGATTCTATGGTGCACCAGCGGGAGCGTCCACGGCGGGGAATATGCCACCAGCGAAAAGCGCTGGAGACCTTGGTGGCTGTCCAGAACACTGGTCAGGAATACCATCTCGGAGGCCATTCAGGAACCTCCCAGCAAACGTCCGTTTTAGTTTCAGTCGGATCGTCCATAGTTAATACAGACGAGGATGAAAGGAAGTCCAATGACTGAGCACCCAGTACCGGGCGCAGCACCTGAGAACCGAGATCCTTCAGGGCGGCCTGTTGATCCGACCCCTCGGCCTGAGCCCGCCGAGGGTCTCCAGCCTCCTGCGCAGCAGGACGGCGAGCATCGCACCGCCAACGCTTCCGAGAACCCCACGGTGCGCCTGGACTCCGATAGGAACCCCACCATGCCGCTGTACCGGCCCGCGCACGACCCAAACCAGCAGCAGGGGACCGGCGGCCCGCATCCCGATTATCCCCAGCGCGCCCCCTTCTACGGGCAGCAGTCGGCACCGGCTACCCAGCCGATCGGTACCCAATACTCCCAGCACAACTCGCATTCCGCGTTCCAGGACCACCGTTCCAGCCAGCCCAAGCGCAAGGCGACGTTCGGCGTCGGCACCCTCGTGGCCAGCATCCTCGCGGCAGGCCTCGTGGGTGGCGGAGTTGCAACCGTTGGCTCCGGCAACCTGTTCGATGCCGGCGGCACCGCGCCGGCCGTCAGCTCCGGCAGCCAGCCCGGCACCGTGATCGTCAACAACCAGGACTCGGTCAACGAGATCACGGCCGCGGCCGTCAAGGCGTCACCGAGCGTCGTGACCATCAAAGCCACCAGCGGCAGCGAAGGCGGCACCGGCTCCGGCGTTATCCTCGACGACCAGGGCCACATCCTCACCAACACCCACGTTGTGACGCTGGACGGCTCCACCGCGAACGCAGACATTCAAATCCGCACGAACGACGGCCGCGTCCTCACCGCCAAGGTCGTTGGCACCGACCCGCTCTCCGACCTCGCGGTCATCAAGGTGGACAACCCATCCGGGCTCACGCCGGCAGCCCTGGGTGATTCCAGCAAGCTGAACGTCGGGGACACGGCCGTGGCCATCGGTTCGCCGCTGGGCCTCACCGGCACGGTGACGGACGGCATCGTCTCCACGCTGAACCGGACCATCAGTGTCGCGTCCTCGGCAGCTCCGAAGCAGGGGACGGACAACTCCCAGGGCGGCGACCAGGGCTTCGAGTTCGCTCCTCCGGGCCAGGGGCAGGGCCAGAGCTCGGCCAGCAAGGGATCGATCGCCATCAATGTCATCCAGACGGATGCGGCTATCAACCCGGGCAACTCCGGTGGTGCCCTGGTGAACAGCAAGGGTGAAGTAATCGGCGTCAACGTCGCGATCGCCTCCGCCGGCGGCAGCTCCGCTGCAAGCGGAACAGGCAACATCGGCGTGGGCTTCAGCATACCGATCAACAATGCAAGGCGCGTGGCGCAGGAAATCATCGACAACGGCAAGGCCACACACGGCCAGCTGGGCGTGAGCGTCCAGCCGAAGTCGGCATCGGACGCCGGGTTCTCGACGGGTGCCGATGTGGCCTCGGTGGAGCAGGGCTCGGCGGCGGCCAAGGCAGGGATCAAGGTGGGCGACGTGGTGACGCGCTTCAACGACCTGGCGATCAGTGACCCGAACCAGCTGACGGCAGCCGTCCGCGAGCAGCCATCGAACTCGTCAGTGAAGATCACGGTCCTGCGCAACAACCGTGAGCAGCAACTGGACGTCACGCTCGGCGCAGCGGCAGAGCAATAGGCGGCCGCAGAGCATAACTGCGCCCAGCACGACGGCGGGCCGCCCCTGGGGCGCGGCCCGCCGTCGTTGTCCCTGCCTGTGGCTCCGGCCTTTGACACAGGCGTTAACGGGACGTCATATGACGGGCCCAATATGGTTAGCTAGGAGCTACCCGTATCCCGGGCGTTCCACGGCCACGACCTCACCCGGCTGGCTATCCACAAGCACGGAAGGCTGCTGTAAATACAGTGGAAGAGACATTGAAGATCGTCGTCCTGGTCAAGCATGTGCCGGACGCCCAGTTCGACCGGCACCTCAGCGGCGAGGGCCACACCACGGACCGCGACGAAAGCATCCTGTCTGAACTGGATGAGTACGCCCTGGAGGCCGCGCTGCAGCTGGCCGAAGCGCGCGGCGGTGCCAAGGCCGGCAACAAGGTGATCGCTTTGAGCATGGGACCGGCCGGCGCCGTGAACGCCATCAAGAAGTCCCTGCAGATCGGTGCCACCGAAGGCGTGCACCTCACCGATGGGGCCCTCGCCGGCTCTGATGCGGCCGCCACCTCCCTGGCGCTCGCAGCCGCCGTCCGCCACCTCGGCGCCGACACCCCCGTGGACCTCGTCCTGACCGGCATGGCCTCCACCGACGGCGAGACGTCCCTGGTGCCCGCGCAGCTCGCCGAGCGTCTGGGGCTTCCGCAGGTTACGTTCGCCTCCTCCCTGGAGGTCGACGGCGGACGCGTCTCGGCACGCCGCGATGCGGACACCCACTCGGAGACGGTTGAGGCGTCGCTGCCCGCAGTGGTTTCCGTGACCGACCAGATCAATGAACCGCGCTACCCGAACTTCAAGGGCATCATCGCGGCCAAGCGCAAGAGCATCACTACCCTGTCCCTGGCTGACATCGGAGTGGATTCCTCCCAGGTGGGCCACGCCGGATCCTGGACCCGCGTGACGGCGGCCGAGGAACGCCCGCCGCGCACTGCCGGCACCATCATCACGGACGAAGGCGACGCCGGCATCAAGCTGGTTGACTTCCTGGCCGCCCAGAAGCTGCTCTAAGAGGACTCCACAAACATGGCAAACGTACTGGTATTCATTGACAACCCCGGGCAGGCTCTCAAGAAGAGCAGCCTGGAACTCCTCACCATCGCCCGCTCCCTCGGGGAAACTGCCGTGGCGGTCAACGGCGAACTGTCCGACGACGTCGCCGGCACTTTGGGTGCCTACGGCGCAGCCACCGTCTTCCGTCCGTCCGCGGCGGACCTCGACGATTACCTGGTCGCACCGAAGGCCGCCTTCCTGGCTGCCGTGGCGGACAAGTCCGGTGCCACCACCGTCCTGCTCGAAAACTCGCCTGAGGGCAAGGAAATCGCTGCCCGACTCGGCATCCGGCTGAGCGCCGGCGTGATCACCGACGTCGTCGCGGTTGACGCCGACGGCACCGCCCATAAGTCGGTGCTCGCCGGTTCGTACACCACGACGGCGAAGGCCACCACCGCGGTCACCGTGCTGTCCGTGAAGGCCAACACCGTGGACCCCGAACCCGCGACGGCTCCCGGCGCAGCGGAAACCCTCACTGTTGATGTCCCCGCCGACGCAGCCGCCGCGGCAGCCCGCATCACTTCCCGGGAACAGAAGGTCGCCAGCGGCCGCCCGGACCTCACCGACGCGCGCATCGTGGTGGCCGGCGGACGCGGCCTCGACGGCGACTTCGGTCCCGTGGAGGAACTTGCTGACGCACTGGGTGCGGCTGTGGGCGCCTCCCGCGCGGCAACGGACGCCGGCTGGATCAACCACGACGCCCAGGTCGGCCAGACCGGCAAGACCGTCTCGCCGCAGCTCTACATTTCCGCCGGCATCTCCGGCGCCATCCAGCAGAAGGCGGGCATGCAGACCGCCAAGGTGATCGTCGCCGTGAACAAGGACGCGGAATCACCCGTGTTCGAAATCGCGGACTTTGGCATCATCGGCGATCTCTTCCAGGTGCTGCCGCAGGCGACTGAAGAGATCAAGAAGCGCAAGGGCTGAATCCTTGACCCCAAACGCTGCACCAGCGCAGAGCCCGTTCAATCCGGAACAGCACCGGATTGAGCGGGTGCTCTGTTTCTCAGCCCATCCGGACGACATCGATTTCGGCGCCGCCGGCACCATCGCCGCGTGGACCGCGGCCGGCGTCCAGGTCAGCTACTGCATCATGACCGACGGCGACGCCGGCGGCTTCGACCCTGCGCAGCGCGCCGAAATCATCGCCCTCAGGGCGGCCGAGCAGGAACGCGCCGCGGCTCTCGTCGGCGTCACGGACATCCACTACCTGCACCAGCGGGACGGTTACCTTGAACCGAACCACGAGGTGATGCGCGGTGTGGTGAAGCTGATCCGCGAACTCCGGCCCGACGTCGTGCTTTCCATGCATCCGGAGCGCAACTGGAAGCGCATCCAGAAGAGCCATCCGGACCATCTGGCGGTGGGGGAGGCGGTCACCCGTGCCATCTACCCGGCAGTGGAAAACCCGTTCGCGTACCCTGACCTCGCCGAGGCCGGCCTTGAGGCCTTCAAGCTTCCGTGGCTGTGGCTCTACGCCGGTCCGGAGGAGCGGGAGAACCACTTTGTGGACGTCACGAAGCATGTGGAGAGCAAGCTTGAGGCTATCCACGTGCACGTCAGCCAACATCCCGATGCCGAGGCCATGGAGGCCACCGTCCGGCGCGGCATGCAGGTGAACGCCGAGCGCTCCGGCCTGCCCGCCGGCCGGAGCGCCGAGGCGTTCCACGTGGTCATGGTCAATGGCCCGGGGACCATCGCCGGCTTCTAGCTACCTAAGCTGCGACGCCGCGTAGACCTTGATCCCCTCCAGCAGGTAGGAGGCGAGGCCTGCGCGGCTCTTGTCGTAGGAGGCGGTGAACCGCGGATCCTCGACGTACATCCGGCCCAGGCCAACGTAGCTGTCCGCGTCCGGCGTCCAGCTGACGCAGACCCAGCGGTAGTGGCGTTCGACGGCGGCCTGCACCCGGGAGTCGTCCGCCGGCAGACCGGAGTCCAGGCACCGGGCCAGCTCCTCGTTGACCGCCCCGGCCTCCGCCATGAAGGCCTGCTTGTCGGCCGCGCTGAGCGCTGCGTGCCGGGCCTTGCTGTCCTCAACGGCCCGGTCGCCCCACCGCTGGCGGGCTTCCTCCTCGTAGGGGTTGGTGTTAAAGTCCTTGAAAATTTCCTCGCCTGACATGGCGTCTCCTCGCTGCAGTGCCGATATGGTGGCGCCGACAGTCCTGGCCATCCGGTCCAGGCGGTCGCGCTCGGCCAGCAGCCATTTCCGGTGCACGCTCAGTGCATCCAGCTGGTCTGCCTGGCCGTCCAGAACCTGGCCTATGGTTTCCAGGCCCAGGCCAAGTTCGCGCAGAAGCAGGATCCGCTGAAGACGCAGCAGTTCAGGCTGCGTGTAGTAGCGGTAGCCGTTGTGCCCGGTGTAGGCAGGCTGCAGCAACCCCACCTGGTCGTAATGCCGGAGGGTCCTGGATGAGACCCGGCTCAGCTTCGCCAGCTCGGCGATGGACCAGCTCGGGTGTTCTTCCTGCTTCATCCCTACAGCGTAGAAGTTGACGCAACGTCAACGTCAAGCCTGCAACAAGTAGCTCTGGTCCAGGTGTCAGCCAGGCTCAGGTGTTCAGCGGGGCGGCAGCCACAGTGGGGAGCGTAGGCGTAGCGGACCCGCCGACGGGCTCGACCGTGATGCCGAGCGCGGCCGCGGAGCCGATGCCCTTGACCAGGGCCGGCTTCGACAGTGCCTCCGCGTCCATCAGGCCCTGTGAAACAGGGGTGGAACCATCCTTGGGAATCAGCCACATCTGGTAGACCTTGCCCGCGGGCGGCGGCGGCACATCCTTCATCCGCACCACCAGCGCATCATGCGACTGCGAGATCGAAACCGTTGCCGTCCCTCCGCCATTGACGTCGACAGTCGCCTGCCGCGCGTCCTGTGCCTCGATGACCTGGTTGAAGGGATCGTTCTGGTTGGCCAGGTAGGCCCCGACCCCAACACCGCCGAGCGCGATCACAGCAGCAGCCGCAACACCGATCAGCCAGTTACGGAGCCCGGACGTCCGGCGTCGTACTTCACGGCGCTGGCGCGCAGCGGAGAGTTCGTCAGCAGCGGGGGCCGGCTCCGCCGTGGGTAGGGCCTCCGGCGCACCTGCGACGGTTTCTGCCGTAGCGGCATGTGCCCTGGCCGGCCCCGCCGCCGGTGCAGCAGCGGGAAGCTGCGCGACGATTCGGGCGAACAGGTCCGCAGGCGGCTCCTCCTCGGCCGTAAAGGACAACGCCAGAGTCTCCCTGGCCTGGCGGACGCGGTCGTTGAAGGACGCGCGTTCAGCTTCGGGAGCACCGCTGACGTAGGCATCGATGGCCTCGCGCTCTGCGTCGCTGATGGCGTCCAGAGCGTAGATTTCAGCGAGCTCGACTGCCCGGCCGGCCGCAAGGTCGGTGGAAATATCGGCAGCAAATGCCCTGGGCAGCTGGCGCCCGCGGGAATCATTCGTATCGGTCATTGTCAGCTCACCCCCAGGCAGGTCTTGAGTCGGATCAGTCCGTCGCGGATGCGGGACTTAATGGTCGGAATGGCCGCATTCAGCTTTTCAGCCACTTCGCGGTAGGTGAGGCCGCCGTAATAGGCGAGCCGCACGGATTCCTGCTGCGTCTCGGTCAGGGTCTCCAGGCAGCGCACCACAGCTTCGGCCTCCAGCCGGGTGTCCACCTCGTCGGACACCGAGTCATGGTCGATGTCCTGGCTGTTGGCGCCGTACCTCGCCTCACGGTCGCTCGCGGACTGCGAGGACCGGACCCTGTCCACGGCCCTGCGGTGCGAGATGGTCATGAGCCAGGCCAGGGAACTTCCGCTCGCCGGATCGAACTTGCCGGCGTTTTGCCAGACCTGCAGGAAGACCTCCTGCGTGGTGTCCTCGCTGAGCTCCGGGTCGATCAGCACCCGGCGCGCCATGCCGAACACCCGCCGCGACGTCAGCCGGTAGAACTCGGCGAAGGACGCCTGGTCGCCGTCGGCAATCCGCGCCAGCAGCCGTGCCAGCTGCTGGTTAAGGTCGACGGCGGTGCCGGGCGGCGCGGGAGCGTCAAAGTTCGGCGCGTTGGGAGTTTCCATCACTCTCAAGCATAGGTTGCCTGCCGGCGGGTGCTGCACACGGGTTTGGGCTATGGCAGCATCATGCCGGGCAAAACGGAAGGCCGCGTTGCCCGGTTGGAGTGTTTTCACCTGCCGCTCCTTACGCCCTGTGGATGTGCGCGCCCTTTGGACGTGCTCAGGAGGGATTCGGCGCGGAACGGGCTTCGGATGGGTGCCCGTGCCATGGGCTGCGCTCAGAGCTGCGCGCCGGTGAAACCCTGCTGGCGCCAGGCCTCGTAGACGGCGATGGATGCCGCATTCGCCAGGTTCAGTGACCGCAGCGACGGCAGCATGGGCAGGCGGACCCGGGACGTGATGTGGGGGTCGCGCTTCAGGTCGTCCGGCAGGCCCACCGACTCCGGGCCGAACAGCAGGACATCACCGGGCCGGTAGGCAATGTCCGTGTAGGACACCTCGCCGTCGGAGGTGAAGGCGAAGACGCGCTCCGGCTGCAGCGCCTCCCAGGCGGCCTCGATATTGGGGTGGACGGTGACCACCGCAAGGTCGTGGTAGTCCAGGCCGGCGCGGCGGAGTTTGGCATCGGAGAAGTCAAAGCCCAACGGCTCCACGAGGTGGAGTTCGGCGCCGGTGATGGCGGCGAGACGGATGGCGTTGCCCGTATTGCCGGGAATTTCGGGCGTGTGGAAGAGGATGCGGAACACGATTCAATCCTAGCGTCGGAAAATCCGGCACTCTTCGGGCAGGACCTCAGTGCATGGCTTAGTGCATGCCCCTGAGCAGCCTGGCCAGCACCTGGACATTGACGGTGTTCGGCGCAGGACCGGAGGCCAGGAAATCCTTGAGCCCGCGGGCCAGGCCGGCGGCATTGACCACCTGGACGACGTCGGAGCCGCCGCGGGAACGGCGGTGGCGGTCGATGACGGGTTCGTGGAGGTTGCCGTCCGGGCTGTGGACCACGGTCCACCCGGTCACGTTGAGCTCGGGAAAAATGTCCTGCATCCGCCGGACCACGTGGGCCAGCTGTGGCGGGGCGACTGACCTGCCGCCGTGATTGAGCGTGTTTCCGTCCCAGGCGTAGGCGCCTTTGGGCAGCAGCATGGAGCCGATCAGCGCAAGCCGGTAGCCCGAGAGCAGCGCGTGGTCGATGTGGCTGTTGTCCGCCGGCGACTGCAGCCCATTGATCAGGCGCGCCGCCGGGATCGCCGGCAGGACTTGCCTGCTGATCAGCTGTACCGTGCGCAGCTCGCGCTGGATCCTGGCTTCGGCGCCGAAGATGCCCCGCTTCCTGGGCATGCCGTGGACCTGCTGGCTGGCCAGCTCCGGCGGGAGGAGCGGAACGGCGCCCGGCGTGTCGAAGGGCGGCACGTAGACAGGGGCATCGCCGGAGGTGTTCCGGGGCGTTCCCGGTTTGTGGATTGTCGCCGAGGCGTGGCTGCCGGCGGCCGGGGCGTCGAAGTGCGCTTCGTCGTCTGCGCGGCTCCTGCGCGGGCCGGTCGCGTAGGAGCGGTCGTAGGCGGCCCGTCGCTGGGGATCAATGAGCGTTTCATATGCAAGGGTCACCTGCCGGAACGTCGCGGCGTCGCCGCCGTGGTCGGGATGCGAAGCGCGGGCAGCCTTGCGGTACGCCACCTTGATCTCCCTCTCCGTCGCGGTCACCGCCACGCGGAGCACTTCGTAGTGGGAACTGCTGCCCTTGGTCAAGCATGGTCCTTAAGTCGTTGTTGCCGGCGTGCATGCGCTGTCCGGTGTGCCAAGCATATAAGCCGGTCTTGACGCTCTTCTGGAACAACGACCGCAGCAGGGTTGCCGGTTCCCGCCGGCGGAAACGTCCGTGGTCAATACAGCTAGGCTGGGGCCATGCGCAAGGATTTCCAGGCCTGCTGAATTGTCCTCGGCGGAGTTCTACCGGCTACTCACGGCCGTTGTGGTGCCCCGCCCCATCGCTTGGGTGTCCAGCACGTCCGCGGAGGGCGTGGACAATCTCGCTCCCCATTCCTTCTTCACTGTTGCCTCGGTGACGCCGCCGATCATCCAGTTCACTTCCGTGGGCAGGAAGGATTCCCTGCGGAACATCACCGAACGCGGGGAGTTCGTCGTGAACCTCGCGCCGGCTGAATTCATGGCCGAGGTCAATGCAACCGGCACCAGCTTTCCGCCCGACGTCAGCGAGTTCGACGCTGCCGGAGTTACCCGCGAACCGGGATTGACGGTCACTGTGCCGCGGGTTGCAGAGTCTCCGGTAGCCCTTGAATGCCGGTTGCATTCCACTCTGGAGATCGGCGACTGCGTCCTGGTGTTCGGCGAGGTCACCCATGCCGCCGTCTCCACCGGGGTTCTGGAAGGCAGCCACCCCCGGATCGACCTCCTCGGGCCCCTTGCGCGGCTGGGGCGGGACGAATGGGGGCACCTCGGACCAGTTGAGGAGCTGGCGCGGATCCGCAAGGCCGAGTGGCCCGGGGACTTCCGACGGCGCGACACGCCGGAGGCGTGACGCCCACCTGCTGTTGTTTGCAGCTGGCGGGACCGCGTTCAGTGTTAAGGCGTGCGTTCCGGTGATAAGTGGGCGCTGATAAGTGGGACGCGGTTATGTGGTGCGGGCCCGGCATCCGCTGTGGATGCCGGGCCCGCCAGCCACGGTTCTACTTCACGAATTCATTCGTGTAAGTTTCCTCGAGCTTAATGGCCTTGTCCCCGACTTCAGGGTTTGCCACCTGCTGGGTCTTCAGCACCGCCTGGACGCCTTCCTCGGCGAAGGCGCCATTTTTGCTCAGCGTCAGCTTCAGGTCCTCGATCACCTTGGCGTACAGGGCCTTGTCTCCGCCCGAGAACTTCTCCGGCATCTTCGCTGCGATCTCCTCACCGGAATGCCCGGCGATGAATTCCAGGGTGCGCTTGATGGCCCTGGCGAGCTTGCCGGCTGTCTCTTTGTTCTGGTCCAGCCATTCGGTCTTGGCATAGAGGCTCGACGACGGCCAGGCGGCGGTCTGGAACACCTCTTTCAGCCCCTCGGCAGTGCGGACGTCCTCCAGAAGCACAGGTTCGTGGCCGATCCGCTTGGTCAGCACGGAGATGTCCGGTTCTAGCATCACTGCGGCATCCACCTGGCCCTGCTCCATGGCGGCAACGGCCGAGGAGCCGGCGCCAATCGCGGACACCGCGGCATCTGTCTGCCGCATGCCGTTCTTGGCCAGCAGGAACTTGACGAACATGTCCGTGGACGACCCAGGTGAGGTCACGCCGACGTTCTTGCCCTTGAGATCCGCGATCGACTTGATCTGGCCCTCATTCTTCGGCGCCACCAGCAAGGCAAGACCGGAGGACTCACCCATATCGACGAAGGCCTTGACCTTCTGGTTCTTCGCCTGCATCTGGATGGTGTGCTCGTAGTATCCGCTGGTCACATGCGTGCTGCCGCCGATCATGGCCGTCAGGGCTTTCGATCCGCCCTGGAGGTCCTGCAGCTCGACGTTCACGCCCTCCTCCTGGTAGTAGCCAAGCTCCTGGGCAAGGGTGGTGGGAAGGTAAGTCAGGAGTGTTTGACCGCCGATGCCGATAATCACCTTGGAGCCTCCGCCGTCACCACCCGCTGCGCCGGTTCCGGTCTGGCCGGGTGGCGCAGCGGACGGAGCGCCGCAGGCTGAAAGGGCCAGGGCTACGGATGCGATGATGGTGAGCGGCCGGACAAGGCGGCGGTGCCTTTGCCGGTTTACGTTGTGAGTCATCGGGGGTCCCTTCTTGGGCTGTGGTGTTGGTTGGTCAGGGGCCGAAGGCCTCAGGCTGCAGTAGTGCTCGTGGTGCTGGTAGTTGGCCGTTTAGGACGACTGGGTTGGGCGCCACCGGAGGAGGTGCCGCTCCAGCCGGTTGACGAGGAGGTCGATGATGAGGACCACGATCATCAGGATGAACATGCCCGCGAAAACGCCCTTGGTGTCGAAGACGCCCTGAGCCTGAGCAATGGCGTAGCCCACCCCGGCTGAAGCGCCGAGGTACTCGCCCACCACGGCGCCTGTGATGGCGAAACCCACGCTGATGTGCAGGCTGGAGAAGATCCAGGTCAGTGCGCTGGGGATGAACACGTGGCGCAGGAGCTGCTTCTCTGATGCGCCCAGCATCCGGGCATTGTCCACCAGCACGCGGTCAACGCTCTTGACGCCCTCCAGGGTGTTGAAGAAGACGATAAAGAACACCAGCGTGAAGCCGAATGCGACCTTGGACCAGATGCCCAGTCCAAACCAGAGCAGGAAGATCGGTGCCAGGACCACGCGGGGAAGGGCGTTGAACATCTGCAGGAACGGATCAAGGAGCCTCTCAAGAAAACGGACCCTCGCAAGGAGGAAGCCCAGGAGAAGGCCGGCGGCGGCACCCACGAGAAAAGCCAGAATGGCCTCCTGCATCGTGACCCATAGGTGCGGGAACACGAACCCCGACGACACCCACAGCCAGACTGTCTGGAAGATGTCGGAGGGAAGCGGGAAGAAGAATTCGTCAACGATCCCGGCGCGCACGGAAAGCTCCCAGACGCCAAGGACCGCGATGGTGAGGAGGAGTTGCGTGCTTCGCATCGCCAGCGGGGACATCTCCGTCCTGCGGGTACGCCGGCGCGTGCCGCCGTCCAATGCCGCGGAGAGCCCGCTTTTCTTGGATCCCACGAGCGTCATGCGACTTCGCCTTCTTCCGCCATTGCCGTTTCGTACGTCTTTGAAACTTCGATCTTCAGCCTGCCCCAGATCTCGCGGTGGAGGGTCACGAACTTCGGGTCATCGCGGATGTCGAGCAGATCGCGCGGGCGCGGAATGTCTATCTCGTAGCTGCCCACCACGGTGCTGCCCGGCCCCGCCCCGAGGATTACCACCTCGTCGGAGAGGGCGATGGCTTCATCCAGGTCATGAGTGATGAAGACGACTGCCTTACCGGATTCCTGCCAAAGCTGAAGGAGTTCGTTCTCCATGATCTGGCGGGTCTGCACGTCGAGTGCTGAAAATGGTTCGTCCATGAGCAGGACGTCCGGGTTGACGATCCAGGCCTGCGCGATGGCTGTGCGCTTGCGCATGCCTCCGCTGAGCTGGTGCGGGTAGCGGTCCGCGAAATTCTTGAGTCCAACCTTCTCGAGCCAGCGCCGTGCCTCTGAATGGGCTTCCGCCTTCGATGCGCCGGCCATCGTCAGTCCGAGGCTCACGTTGTCGATTACCGTCTTCCACGGCAGAAGGGGGTCCTGCTGGAACATGTAAGAGGCACGCCGGTTCACGCCGCTCACCGGTTCGCCGAAGCTCTGCACGGTGCCCGCGCTGGGATTCAGAAGTCCGGCCGCCATGTTGAGGATGGTGGATTTACCGGAGCCGGTGGGGCCGACAATCGAGACGAAGCGGCCGGGCTCGACCTTGAGGTCGATATCGCGGACGGCGAAGTAAGTCTCACCCCCTGGCGTGGGGAATTGCTTAGTACACCCGTTGAGCTCCACCGCGTACGTCGGGGTGTCTGCCTTTGCAGCTGGCATCATTGCACTCTTCCCGGCCGGCGCTGGCCGCTTCTTGTCGCTGCTAATTCTCTTGGTGGGGCGAGTGCGTGTTGTCGCCCCCGATGTCCTTGGCCTCTTCTCCGAGGCCTTGGACTTTTGCCACATCGTGGGTTCTCCATCATGATGTGGACATGATGGTAGCAGTAACCCGGGTCACACTCAACGGGCTGAAGGCTCATACACTTTGTCCATGAGTTCCAACGAAACCGCGGCTACGCCGCTGCTGGTTCTTCGGAAGATCACGTCCATCCTGGATGCCTTTTCGCTCACCCAGCCTGAGCTTTCACTGGCCGAAATCCGCTCGGCCACGGGCGTACCCCACTCCACGGTCCAGCGCCTGGTTGCCAATATGGTTCAGGAGGGCATCCTGGACCGGCATGGGGACCGGTTCCGCGTCGGAGTCCGCATGGCCCACTGGGCCGCCCCGGCAACGCAGGGGCTCGACTTCCTCGAATTGCTCACGCCGGTGCTGCGGCGGCTGCGTGATGAACTCGAAGAGACGGCTTGCATTTTCCGTGAGTCCCAGGGGAAGCGGGTGTGCATTGCCCTTGCGGAAACCCGCCGAATGCTGAGGCGAGTGGTGCAGGTGGGGGAGATCATGCCGCTGCACGTCGGTGCCGCCGGCCGTGTCCTCCTGGCGTGGAACCCGGATGTGGCCGAACAGGTTTACCGCTCGGGGCTGCACTCGCTGACGGAGCAGACAATCACGGATGCCTCCAGCCTTGAAGCGGCCGTGGCCAAAACCAGGGTGGAGGGGTTCGCCATCACCACAGGTGAACGCGTTTCGGGTGCGAGCGGAATCTCGGCACCGATCTTTGGGCCGCAAGGTGAACTCTTCGGCGCCCTGACCGTCATGGGTCCCGCGATGAGGATGCCCTACGACGTGTGCGCCTCCTGGGTGGAACCCGTCCTCGCCGCGGCCGAGGAATCAACCCGGGTCATCGGAGGAGCAATTCCGCAGGAAGGACTATCCGCATCGTGGATTTAGGTCCACAATGTGAAAGAGTCTGGCGCCAAAGAGGAACGGCTCAATAGGCTCCCGCTAACCGAATCCGTGGACTCTGTCCCGGATTGCCGACGCTGGCAGAACAGGAGTTCCAAAGATGGCGAAGGTTTCCGAGACCACCGCGCGAGGCGGCGAGCCGGGCTCTGACCCCCGACCGGGCCCTCCCCACACCGCCGGTCCGTTGGCAGGCGTGCGCGTCCTTGAACTTGGATCCCTGATCGCGGGCCCCTTCGCCGGCCGTCAGCTTGCCGACTTCGGTGCGGAGGTCATCAAGATTGAGTCGCCGGAGCAGCCGGACCCAATGCGGGAGTGGGGCCGGGCCAGGGTCCAGGGGCACACTCTCTGGTGGTCGGTGCAGTCGCGCGGCAAGAAATGCGTCACGCTGGACCTCAAGTCCCCCCGCGGCCACGGGCTGTTCTTGGAGCTCTGCAAGGAGGCGGACGTCATCCTCGAGAATTTCCGCCCCGGGACCCTCGAGAAGTTGGGACTTGCACCCGAGGAACTCTGGAAGGTCAATCCCGGGCTCGTTATTGCCCGGGTGTCCGGCTACGGCCAGACCGGACCCGATGCACAAAAACCCGGCTACGCGTCCGTTGCCGAGGCGCGCGGAGGCCTGCGGTACCTGAACGGCTATCCCGATCAGGCGCCTCCGCGGACCGGCATTTCGCTGGGGGACAGCCTAGCGTCGCTCTATGCGCTGCAGGGAATCCTGCTGGCCCTGTACTGGCGGGACGCCCGCGGGGGAACGGGGCAGGTGGTGGATGTGTCCCTCGTGGAAGCCTGCTTCTCGCTCCTGGAGAGTGCCGTGCCTGATTATGCGGCAACCGGGGTGGTCCCGGGTCCCAGCGGTTCCGGCCTCAAAGGGATCGCGCCGTCGAACATCTTCCGTTCCAAGGACAGCAAGTGGGTGGTCATCGCAGCCAACCAGGACTCGGTGTTCGTGCGGCTGGCTGCCGCCATGGGTAGGCCGGAGCTGGCGTCAGACGTACGGTACAGCAACCACGCGGCCCGGGGCGCCCATCAGGATGAGCTGGAGTCACTGATTGCCCAATGGGCTGCCGGTTTCAGCCATGAGGAGCTGACCTCGCTGTTGGACGGCTACTCCGTGCCGAACAGCCCGGTCAGCAGCATCGAGGACATTTTCCAGGACCCCCAGCTGCGCGCCCGGGGAATGCTGGTCGATGTGCCGGACGAGCAGCTGGGCACCGTGGTGCAACCCGGAATCATTCCCAGGCTGACCCGCAGCACAGGGGAGATCGGCTGGAGCGGGCCCTTGGCACCGGGCTCCCACAACCGGGAAATTTACGGGGGGCTGCTCAAGCTCTCCGCCAAGGAACTGCAGGACGCCAGGGATGAAGGTGCAATCTGATGAATCACGTACAGGCTTCGAGACCAATTTCCATCGTGGACGTCAGTCCGCGGGACGGGCTCCAGAACGAAAAGGTGCCGGTCAGCACCGAGGACAAGCTGCGGCTCATCAATGAGCTCATCTTTCTGGGCGCGAGGAGGATTGAGGCGGTCAGCTTTGTGAACCCCCGGAAGGTCCCGCAGATGGCAGACGCAGATGCGGTCATGGCAGGCGTGCCCCGGGAGGCCGGGGCCAGTTTCATCGGGCTGGTGCTGAACACTAAGGGTGCCGTCCGTGCCGTGGATGCGGGGGTGGACGAAATGAACTACGTGCTGCCGGTGACAGACGCCTTCGCCGCCGCGAACCAGAAGACCACCGTGGCCGCAGCCCTCGATTCACTCGAGGAAGTATCCTCGATCGCCGCCGAGGCTTCGATTCCCCTCACCGTGACTGCTGCCGTCGCCTTCGGCTGCCCCTACCAGGGCGACGTGCCCAAGGAGCAGACTCTTGCTGTGGTCCGCTCAGCGCTGCAGCGCGGAGCGCTGGCGGAGATTGCCCTGGCGGACACCATCGGCTGTGCCGTCCCCTGGCAGGTCGGTGATGTGTTCGGCGAGCTGCGCTCGGAAACGGACGTGCAGTTGCGGGCGCATCTGCATGAAACACGCCACACCGCGCTGGCTAACACTTACGCGGCCATGGCGGCCGGCGTCGGCGTTTTCGACAGCGCGGTAGGAGGCCTGGGCGGTTGCCCCTTTGCACCGGGTGCGGCCGGCAACATCTCCACGGAGGACCTGGTGTGGATGCTGGAACGCGCAGGGTTCAGCACCTCCATCGATCCTGTGGCGGCCACCGAACTCGGCCGCTGGATCTGCGCCAAGGTGGAGACGGCGCCTCGTTCAGGACTGGCAGGTGCCGGGGTGTTTCCCAAGGCTGCGTGAGTTGTGCAGGTCAGTCGGGGCAACCCTCCCGCTAGTCGTATTGACCTGAGAAGTTGGTGACGCGGCTGGCCGGTGTCTGACCTTTGAGGGCAGTGTGGGCTCGATGGTGATTGTGGGCGTGGAGCCATTCGGGGAAAGCTGCGACACGCTCGGTCCTTGCCGTTGGTCTGTGGGCGGTAGGGGCGGGTGCGTTTGTGCTTGATGTCCGGGCCCAGGGCCTGAGCGAAGGCCCGGCACCGGTAGCAGTTCCCGTTGTCCGCCGCCGTCCGGGATCCGGCCGAGTTTCTTGATGTCGACATGGATCAGGTCCCCGGGCTCGTCGTGTTCGTAGCGGCGGATCACCCGCCCGGTGCAGGCCCCACCGGCGGTTCACGCGCACGGCGATGATCCGCCGCTCCGCACAAGCTGCCATCCGCCGGGGAGAAGAATGCGGGCGGCTGGAGCGGTCCTCCATCCCATCCGGGCCGTGCTGGCGGTAGCGCAGGGCCCAACGCGCAGCAGTTGGCACCGACACCTGAAACCGCTCGGCGGCCCGGCGCAACTCCAGCACTGGTCAACGGACACATTGCGCGCGCTGCAGCCGGCCACGAGGCGTCAGAAGAGCGTTAGGGCGGGACACGAAGACCTCCGTGCGTGGAATTGGACTCTAGACAAGCCCCACTCCACCCGGAGGTCTTCTTCATGTTACCAAACTACGCCGAGCGTCACTAACGTCCGTGGTCAATACATCTAGACTTTTCCGAATGGGAGTTCGGACAGGTCGCGGTGATGCCCGCGGTACACGCGTGGTGATGGCAGCCGTTGCGGCCGCTGCCTTTCTCGGCGGTTGCAGTGTTGGTGTCCCGGATCCGGCTGCCCCGAGTAACCCGCCTCTCAGCAGTGGACCGGGCACGCCGACTATTACCCCCGGACACGACGCCGGTGCCGTGGCCGCCCGCGACATGCCGTTCTCGGCAGGGGCCACGCTGGCGCACGGGGTTCCCGTCGGGCTGTCGGAGGACCTGGGCGAAGCGCCGCAATGGAAACAGGTGGTCAGTAATGCGGGTGGCGCAAGCCGCTATCAAAAATCCGACGGCTGCAAGGTGGCGGCCGAGGTACGCCAGAACCAGTGGCCCCTGGTGGCGGCCGATGACAGGGAATCGACGGCGGCGCTTTTTGCCTATCTGGACCCCACTGTCCTGCCCGCTTATTTGAAGCCGGCATCGCTGCGGTGGGGCGGTGAGCGGGGCAAGCCCGGGCCGGCCGCGGATGTACTGGTTCTGGAACGTGCCGCCAAACCAACAGGTCAGAAAGCCGAGAGGGCCACCGCGGTGCTGGCCCGCGTTTTCGGTACGGCCGGCTCGTCCGTGTATGTGTCGGCGTCGTGCCCGACGGCGGCGGCGCTCGCCGCCGCCCGGGCAGACATTGCTCAGTGGCTGACGGTGGTTCCGCCCGGCTGATGAGGTGCTGGGGCGGTGGCCAGCCGGTTGAGGGCCAGTGCCCCCACAAATAGTCCGAAGTCGCGCAGCGCGACGTCGTAATAGGCGCCGAGGATGACCAGGTTCACGATGATCCCGAGGAGCCAGGCAGCTACCACGAGCGAACCGATCCGCGGCCGGACGGCTACCAGGATTCCCGCAATTATCTCCACGACGCCGACGGCATACATCACCGTCTGCGCGGGCAGATGAACCGTTGCCGGAACCATCGGTGCGAGGTAGCCGGTCCAGTCGGTCAGGAGGTTGGTGAACTTGTCCAGGCCGAACAGGATGGGCGCCACAGTGAAGACGGTGCGCAGGACCAGGAACGCCTGGCGGGCCGGATCCGCTGCGAGCGTGTGCGGGCTTCCGGTCTCCTTCAGTGCCGTGGTTTTCATGACGGACTCCCTTCTAAAAGTAGATAACCTGATTTTAGAACCACCGCTCCTTCTTTAGCAACGGATCTTGATTTTAGAGTTACGCTGGATTCATGAGCCGACCAGTTGAGAGCCGCGAGTCAAAGACCGCTCTTTCGTGGACCGGTCGCCTGGCCGCCCTGGCCTCGCTCGGTGACGCCAGCAGGCGGCGCCTTTTTGAGTACGTCGCCGGGCAGTCGTCGTCAGTGGGGCGGGACGACGCTGCGGCTGCGCTGGGCATGCCCAGGTCTACAGTGTCCTTCCACCTGGACAGGCTGGTCCGCGACGGGCTGCTCGCCGTCGAGTTCCGCAAGCTCGGCGAAAAAGCCGGCCCGGGGTCGGGCCGTCCGGCGAAGCTGTACCGCCCGGCGCTGGAAGAAGTGGGAGCGTCGGTACCGGACCGGAGCTACGACCTGGCCGGAGAGCTGATGGCCACCGCGATTGGATCCTCCATGGCCGGCGGGGGAGGGGTGCGCGAGGCACTGGCTGACGCGTCCTACTCCCGGGGCCGTGCCCTGGGTGGGAGCGGATCATCCCTGGATGAAGTGCTCGGGAGCATCGGCTACATGCCCGAACAGGACGCCGAGGGCGGCACCATCCTGATGAACTGTCCTTTCCACCGGCTCGCTGACGGGCACGCGGACGTGGTGTGCGCCATGAACGGGGCGTTTTTGAGTGGTGCCGCCGCTGCCTGCGGGGTGCCGGAGGAGAAAATAGTGGAGGACAGGACGGCCGGGCGCTGCTGCGCCAGGATCAGGCCCTGACTGATGCCCGGCGGCGGCGGAAACCCCGCGGCGTCTAGAATTTAAGCGTGCCTGTTTACCTGGACCATGCCGCCACCACACCCATCGCCGCCGAAGCCCTGGCTGCACTGACGCGCGAGCTGTCCCGGACCGGAAATCCGTCGTCCCTCCACGGCTCCGGCCGCCGGGCGAGACGCTCCGTGGAGGATGCGCGGGAAACCCTCGCCGCCGCGGCAGGCGCCCATCCCTCGGAGGTTATCTTCACCTCGGGCGGCACCGAAGCGGACAACCTGGCCGTCAAAGGCCTGTATTGGTGCCGGCTGGCGGAAGACCCGCGCCGGCGCCGGATCCTGTGCTCCGCCGTCGAGCACCATGCCGTGCTGGACACCGTGGATTGGCTGGAACGCCACGAAGGGGCGGAAGTTTCGTGGCTGCCCGTCAACCAGGACGGCGTGCTGGACCTCGAAGCGCTGCAGGCCGAACTGGTGCGTGAGCCCGAGTCTATTGCCCTGGTGACCGTCATGTGGGCCAACAACGAGGTGGGCAGCATCCAGCCCGTCCACCGGGTGGTGGAGCTCGCGCATGCCGCCGGCGTGCCGGTGCATTCCGACGCGGTCCAGGCGTTTGGCTCGATTCCTTTGGATTTCCGGACCTCCGGGCTGGATGCCATGTCCATCTCGGGACACAAGATCGGCGGGCCGGTCGGCGTCGGTGCGCTCATCCTTGGGCGGTCGGTGAAGCTCACCCCGGTACAGCACGGCGGCGGCCAGGAGCGCGACGTCCGCTCGGGGACGCTCGACACGGCGTCCATAGCGGCCTTCGCCGCCGCTGCTGACTCGGCCGCGAGGAACCTCGAGGCCGAGGCGGCGCGGATTTCCGGGCTGCGCGACCGACTCATCACGGGGGTCCGTGACGCAGTTCCAGCGGCGTTGCTGCGCGGCACGGAGGGCGAGGGTCGACTGCCCGGCAACGCCCATTTCACGTTCCCCGGCTGCGAGGGCGACTCCCTGCTGTTCCTCCTGGACCTGGCCGGCGTCGAATCGTCCACCGGCTCCGCGTGCACGGCAGGTGTTCCGCGTCCGTCGCATGTCCTCCTTGCCATGGGCCTGGACGAGGAGACGGCGCGCGGTGCACAGCGCTTCACCCTGGGGCATCCTTCGACGGAAGCGGACGTCGATGCACTCCTCGCGGCCCTGCCAGGTGCCTATGCCCGGGCGCGGCAGGCCGGAATGGCCGGACATGAATCCTCCATTCAGACGGCTGCCACCGTTGCCCGGCAGGGGTCCGGCATCAGCTGATCTGGTATCAGCTGGTCCCTGCCATCACCTGATCCCGGGCATCAGCTGGTCGAGCGGAACCGTCACGTCCGCCAGCCGCTCGGCAGGCACCTCGGTCCGGCCGGTGATGAGCGCCTTGATGGTCTTCTGGGCACTTGGTTTGACGGACCGCGGCCAATTAACGCTCATGCCGGCCACAACCCGCCCGTCCTGCTGCCAGAAGGCCACGAACTCCTTGCTGTCCAGCGTGCCGCGGATGACTGGAGCCGCCTTTGCTGCGAGCGACGGGAAGCCCGAGTACTCCATGCTGACGTCGAACTGGTCGGTATAGAAGTAGGGAACCGTGTCCAGCACAACGTCCTGGCCGAGCATGGCCCTGGCCGCCACCTTGCCGCCGTTAAGCGCGTTGGACCAGTGTTCGCTGCGGTGGTGCTCGCCGGTAAATGGATGCAGTGCATTGGCGGCGTCGCCGGCGGCAAAAATATCCGGAGCGCTGGTGCGCAGCGAAGCGTCCGTGAGGATACCGTTGCGGACCTCCAGCCCGGCCGCGGTGGCGAGTGCCGTTTCCGGAACCACTCCCACAGCGATGACCACGATGTCCGCGGGCAGGCGCTCGCCGGCGTCGGTCACCACGCCGGTCACCATTCCGTTCTGTCCGGTGATCTCCCTGGCGGAGGCGGGGAGCTGGAAGTGGACTCCGTTGTCCTCGTGCAGGGTGCGGAAAAAGCTGCCAAGCTCTGGGCCGATCGCCGCGGCAAGTGGGATGTCCTCAAGCCCGAGCAGCGTGACCTGGTTGCCGTAGGTGCGTGCCGCCGCGGCCAGTTCCATCCCGATCCAGCCGGAACCGACGAGCACAACGTTCCGTCCGCCTGGCGACAACTGGTCCCGCAGGCGGCGGCTGTCATCGAGCGTACGGAAGGTGGTGACGCCGTCCAGTTCCTTGCCGATCAACGGCAGCGTCCGGGGCGTCGCGCCGGGCGCCAGCAGCAGCGCCCCGTATCCCTGGATTGTTCCGTCTGCGAAGCGGACAGTGTGGGCTGCCGGATCAACCGATGCCACCGGTGTGTCCAGCCGGAGGCTGACGTTGTTCTCGGCGTACCAGCTCTCCGGCGCGACCTCGACGGCATCCTCCCCGGCTTTGCCGAGCAGGTATTCCTTGGACAGCGGCGGCCTGAGATAGGGAGGGTGCGGCTCGGTCCCCACGATGGTGATGTTCCCGGCGTACCCTTCGGCGCGCAGGGTGCGGGCCGCCGTCGCTCCGGCCAGCCCTGCGCCGGCGATGACAATGCTTTCAGGGGCCATGGCGCTACTCGATTCAGCCGGCAGGCCAAAGGCCCGCATTCTAAAAATGGTACTCTTGACTTTAGAAGGGCCGACCGGAACCGTCAAGGAAATTTAGGCCTTGATTCCGGCAGCAAGTAGAATAGTTCGGCAACCCGTGCGTCATGGGTCCAAATCCAACAGAAAGCCATAATGCGAGTTCTAGCAGCCATGAGCGGCGGAGTTGACTCCGCCGTTGCCGCCGCCCGCGCCGTCGAGGCGGGTCACGACGTCGTTGGCGTTCACCTCGCGCTGTCGAGGATGCCGGGCACCCTGCGCACCGGCAGCAGGGGCTGCTGCACCATTGAAGATTCGCGCGATGCCTGGCGGGCCTGCGACGTCCTGGGGATTCCCTACTACGTGTGGGACTTCTCGGAGCGGTTCAAGGAGGATGTGGTCCAGGATTTCATCGACGAGTACGCCGCCGGCCGCACCCCCAATCCCTGCATGCGCTGCAACGAGCGCATTAAGTTTGCCGCCCTGCTCGAAAAGGCGATCGCCCTCGGGTTCGATGCCGTGTGCACGGGCCACTATGCCAAGGTCATCGAGGACGCCGACGGAAACCCCGAGCTGCACCGTGCCGCCGACTGGGCGAAGGACCAGAGCTACGTCCTGGGCGTGCTCACCCATGAGCAGCTGAAGCACTCCATGTTCCCGCTCGCGGACACCCCGTCAAAGGCGGAGGTGCGCGCGGAGGCCGAACGGCGCGGACTGTCAGTGGCCAACAAGCCGGACAGCCACGACATCTGCTTCATCCCGGACGGCGACACCGCCGGATGGCTCGCGGAAAAGATCGACATGACCACCGGCGACATCGTGGATGAGACCGGCGCCAAGGTGGGCGAACACGGCGGAGCGAACGCGTTCACCGTCGGGCAGCGGCGGGGGCTGAAGCTTGGCCGGCCGGCGGCGGACGGCAAGCCGCGGTTCGTGCTGGAGATCCGGCCTAAGGAAAACAGGGTGGTGGTGGGCCCCGAGGCCCTACTGGCCATCGACGAGATCCGCGGCATCAAGGTTTCCTGGGCCGGCCTGCCCATCGATGAGGTTGATTCCGGCGCCGACTTTGACTGCCATGCGCAGGTGCGCGCACACGGTGACCCCGTTCCTGCCATTGCGCGGATGGAGCGTATTGCCGACGACGCCGGGATCGAGCGGGGCAGCCTTGTGGTGACCCTGACCGATCCGCTGCGCGGTGTTTCGCCGGGCCAGACCGTGGTGCTCTACCAGGGCAGCAGGGTCCTCGGCCAGGCGACCATCGACGCTGCGCGGTCCCTGCAGCGGGCGCAGCTCTAACCGTGCTCCGGTTCTCGGAGTAGGAACGGCCGGCGGATGATCCGCCGGCCGTTTTTTGTTCGGCGTTTCCCGTTCCCGGCCCGTGTGGTCAGCCGAGCGCAACCCCGTCTGATAAATTTTGTGTCTCAACTCACACGATGCAATGTTTCACCGGGCAACCTTCTGGTTGAATCAGAGGCATCAGCGGGCTGCCCGCATACGAGTCAGATCGGGCACCCCGCGCGTACTCATCGAACAGAAAGTTCACAGATGGCAAAGAATCAGAGGGCCTTGCGGAGCGCTATCGCGCTGGCAGGCGTTTCCGCTTTCGCACTCACGGCCTGCACAGGCCCGTCCGGAGGCGGGGGAACATCCACCGGCGGCGCCGGCGGAGGGACCATCACCTACGGGACCACGGACAAAGTTGTCACCCTTGACCCTGCCGGCTCCTACGACGCCGGCTCGTTCATGGTCATGAACCAGATCTATCCGTTCCTCATGAACTCCAAGCCCGGATCAGCCGAGGCCAGCCCGGACATCGCGGAATCCGCCTCCTTCACGAGCCCCACGGAATACACCGTGAAGCTTAAGCCGGGCCTCAAGTTCGCCAACGGCCATACGCTAACGTCCTCGGACGTCAAATTCTCCATCGACCGCGTCGTCAAAATCGCGGACCCCAACGGGCCGGCGTCACTGCTCGCGAACCTGAAATCGGTGGCAGCCAAGGATGATTCCACAGTCGTCTTTACGCTTAAGGCGGCGAACGACCAGGTCTTCCCGAGCGTCCTCGGTACCAACACCGGTCCCATCGTCGATGAAGAAGTCTTTCCGGCGAACAAGATCATGAGCGATGACGAGATCGTCAAGGGCAAGCCCTTTGCGGGCCAGTACACGATCGAGAGCTACAAGAAGAACGAGCTTGTCAGCCTCAAGGCCAACCCGGACTACAACGGCTTGCTCGGCAAACCCGCCAACGACGGCGCCAACATCAAGTACTACGCCGACTCCAACAATCTGAAGCTGGACGTGCAGCAGGGCAACATCGACGTTGCCGGCCGCAGCCTGACAGCCACCGACGCCGCGGACCTTGAAAAGGACTCGAAGGTCAAGGTGCACAAGGGCCCCGGCGGCGAACTGCGCTACATCGTCTTCAATTTCGACACCATGCCCTTCGGCGCCAAGACTGCCAACGCCGACGCCAAGAAGGCGCTCGCCGTTCGCCAGGCCATGGCCGACATTGTGGACCGAGACGCCATCGCAACCCAGGTCTACAAAGGCACCTACCTTCCTGCGTTCTCCGTCGTTCCCGATGGACTGCCAGGTGCAGCGCAGCCCCTCAAGGAGATGTACGGCGACGGCAACGGCAAGCCCGACCTTGACAAGGCCAAGAAGGCGTTCGCCGACGCCGGCATCACCGGCGCGGTCAACATCAAACTGCAGTACAACCCGGACCACTACGGCAAGTCTTCCGGCGATGAATACGCCATGATCAAGGAACAGCTGGAAAAGTCTGGCCTGTTCAAGGTGGACCTGCAGTCCACGGAGTGGGTGACCTACTCCAAGGCGCGCACCGCGGACGCCTACCCGGTCTACCAGCTTGGCTGGTTCCCGGACTACTCCGACGCGGACAACTACCTCACGCCGTTCTTTATCCCGGGCAACTTCCTCAAGAACCACTACGAGAACCCGGCGGTCACTGACATCATCAAGAAGCAACTGGTCACAGTTGACAAGACCGAGCGCGAACAGTCTCTCGGCGACGCGCAGACGGCCGTCGCCAAGGATCTTTCTACGTTACCGCTGCTGCAGGGCGCCCAGCTGATGGTGGCCGGCGCGGATGTCAAGGGCGTAGAACAGACGCTGGACCCGTCATTCAAGACCCGCCTCGGAGTGATCTCGAAGTAAGGCTCCACCACCCCATCAGGTCCTGACCAGCCAAGGAGGCGGGACGCCTTCCGGGCGTTCCGCCTCCTTGCTGGCCGGTGAACAGCGGATTCCGGATCCGTGACGGACCCGGAAACACAGAATCAGGCAGTAATGACAACTCTCATTGAGGCGCCGCCAAGCGACGCAGACGGCCTTTTGCCGACAAAGAAAAAGAAGTCCGGCGGGGGACTGGGCCAGTACATTCTGATCAGGTTCCTCCTGATCTTTCCAACCATCTTTATCCTGGTCACCATGGTGTTCTTCCTCATGAGGATCACCGGCGACCCCATCACGGCTGCCATGGGCGGTCGCCTGCCTCCGGAACAGCTGCAGCAGCGGATTCACGACGCCGGATACGACCGGCCGCTCCCCGTCCAGTACTTCGAATACCTGGGCCAGCTGGTGACCGGCAATTTCGGCACCACCCTCTCTGACAACCGCCAGGTAACTGAGATGCTGGCAACCTATGGTTCGGCCACTCTCGAACTCACCATTAATGCACTGATCGTCGCGCTTCTGGTGGGCATTCCATTCGGGATGATCGCCGCGCACCGGCGTGACCATCTTCCCGACGCGGTACTGCGCGTTTTTGCCATTCTCTGCTATGCCACACCCGTATTTTTTGCCGGTTTGCTGCTGAAGCTGACCTTCGCCGTGTGGCTGGGCTGGCTGCCCGTGGCTGGTCGGGCGAAAACCTCCAGCGAACTTGCCCTCACCGGGCTCCAGGCACCAACCGGAATTTATTGGCTGGACGCGCTCAGAAGCGGCAATATGGCCGCCCTCGGCGACGTGATGGCGCATGCCGTCCTGCCCGCTGTTGCCCTGGGCCTGCTGACGGCAGGCATCTTCCTCCGTCTGGTGCGCACCAATCTCATCGGCACGCTGGGCCGCGACTACATCGAAGCGGGCCGCTCGCGGGGCGTCAGTGAATTTCGGCTGGTCACCAAGCACGCCTACAAGCCTGCCCTGATCCCCATCATCACCGTCATGGGCCTCCAGATAGCGGTGATGCTCGGCGGCGCCGTGCTTACGGAAAAAACCTTTGAGTGGAAAGGGCTGGGCTTCCAGCTGGCCAACTACCTGACGGCCCGCGACTTTGTGGCCGTCCAGGGCATCGTAGTCCTCCTGGCCGTCATCGTCGCCATCACCAACTTCATCGTGGACATCGTGGCCGCGCTGATCGACCCCCGTGTGAGGTACTGACAATGAGCACCATCCCTCCAGTGGAAGCCGCCGTGCACCGCAAAGCACCGCTGCTCAAACGGCTGCCCGTCATTTCCCATTTCAACAAAAGCGTCGGACTCCAGCGGGGCATGCTCGTCGTCGGCCTGGTCCTGACGGGCACGTTCCTCCTGACCGCCATTTTCGCGCCGCTCCTCGCCCCCTATGGATTTGCGCAACTTTCCGACGCCGACGGCAGCTTCCCCACGCAGCAGGCTCCCGGCGGAAAGCATCTGCTGGGCACCACCGTGGGTGGCTACGATGTCCTGTCCCGGGTCATCTGGGGCTCCCAGACCGCCATCCTCGTGATCCTTGTGGCCGTGGTGCTGTCCATCTTCGCCGGCGTCATCCTCGGTCTGGTGAGCGGGTATCTCGGCGGCTGGCTCGACCGCATCCTCGTGGTGGTGGCAGACGCCATCTACGCGTTCCCGTCACTGCTGGTGGCCATCGTCATGGCCATCGTCATCAGCGGCGGCGAGTCCAGCCTCCTCGGCGGCGTGCTCGCCGCGGCGATCTCCATCACGGTGGTGTTCATTCCGCAGTACTTCCGGGTCATTAGGGCGGAGACCATCAGGCTCAAGGCCGAACCCTTTGTCGAATCGGCAAAGGTAGTGGGCGCCTCCAGCATCCGCATCATGGGCAGGCACATCTACCGGAATGCCACCCGAACCCTTCCGCTGATTTTCACCCTGAACGCGTCCGAGGCGATCCTGACCCTCGCCGGCCTGGGTTTCCTGGGATTCGGCATCGAACCCTCGTCGGCCGCCGAATGGGGCTTCGACCTCAACAAGGCGCTGGCGGACACCACGTCAGGCATCTGGTGGACCGGCGTGTTCCCGGGCCTTGCCATCGTCTGGACGGTGCTTGGCCTCACGCTGGTGGGGGAGAGCATCAACGACCTCAACGATCCCCGCCTCCGCGGGCGCAAGCGCGCCGGAAACAAGGGCGGACCGGACTCGACCGCGGCGGCCCAGGCAGCCATTTCAGCAGATGTGAGAAGCTCATGACCATCAATATTGGATCTGTTTCTGACCGGCACGCCGCCGGCAC
Source organism: Arthrobacter sp. ISL-65 (assembly GCF_018613795.1). Taxonomy (GTDB): domain Bacteria; phylum Actinomycetota; class Actinomycetes; order Actinomycetales; family Micrococcaceae; genus Arthrobacter. The sequence continues at coordinate 121,278 of NZ_JAGGPN010000038.1, read as the reverse complement.
CGGACCGGTGCTGGATATTGACCATCTCAAGGTCACGTTCGCCACCGACGCCGGGGACGTCCACGCCGTGAGGGACGTGAGCCTTGAAGTGAAGGCGGGGGAAGTGCTCGCCATCGTCGGCGAATCCGGTTCCGGCAAGACCGTGACGGCCAAGACCATCCTGGGCCTGCTGCCGGAAACCGCCATCAGCTCCGGCGCGGTGGTGATCAACGGCAGTAACGTCATCAGCGTCAGCCCGGGGAAGCTCCGCCAGATCCGCGGACGGGACGTGGCCATGGTCTTCCAGGAGCCGTCCACGGCACTGAATCCGGTGTTCACCGTCGGCTGGCAGATCGCCGAAGGCATCCTCGCCCACGCGGGCCGGGACGGCGGCAAACGGGTCACCGCGAAGGAGGCGAAGGCCCGGGCCATCGAGGCCCTGCGCAAAGTGGGCATCCCGGACCCTGAAACGCGCGTCAACTACTACCCGCATCAGTTCTCCGGCGGCCAGAAGCAGCGCGTGGTCATCGCCGCCGCGCTTGCCCTGAATCCGGGGCTGATCGTCGCGGACGAACCCACCACCGCCCTGGACGTCACTGTGCAGGCGGAGATTTTGGAGCTCCTGCGGGACCTGAGGGACAAGTACGGGACGTCCATTGTGCTGATCACGCACAATATGGGCGTGGTGGCAGACCTCGCCGACCGCGTCGTGGTGATGTACCAGGGCAACGTCGTCGAGGAAGCCAGCGCGAGATCCCTCTTCGCAGATCCGCGGCAGGACTACACGCGGAAGCTGCTGGCCGCCGTCCCGCACCTTGGCCGGCATTCGGCCTCCGAAGGTATGACGGAGCGGGCGCACCAGGGCGGGCAGGTGCTGGTGGAGGCCAAGGGCCTCACCATCGAATATCCCGGACGGCTTGGCAGCCCCGCCTTCAAGGCAGTGGACGGGGTGAGCTTCACGGTGTCCGAGGGCGAGGTGTTCGGACTCGTCGGCGAGTCCGGCTCCGGGAAGACCACCATCGGCCGGGCCATCGCCGGCCTTAACCGGACTACCGGCGGAAGCCTGAATGTCCTGGGCTACGAGATGCTGAACTTCAAGGAACGGACCTTCAAGCCGCTCCGCAAGGAGATCGGGTTCGTCTTCCAGGACCCGGCAGCGTCCTTCAACCCGCAGCTGACCATCGGCGACTGCGTCGCCGAACCGCTGGTCATCCACACCAACCCTTCACCGGCGCAGGCGCGCCAGCGCGTAGGTGAGCTGTTGGAGTCAGTCCAGCTGCCGGCGTCGTACGCTGACCGTTTCCCGCATGAGCTCTCCGGCGGGCAGCGCCAGCGCGCCTCCCTGGCGCGGGCGCTGATCCTGAACCCGAAACTGCTCATCGCCGATGAGCCGACGTCGGCGCTGGACGTTTCGGTGCAGGCGAAAGTCCTGGAGCTCTTTCGTGAGATCCAGCAGGAGTTCGGGTTCGCGGCGCTGTTCATCAGCCACGACCTTGCGGTGGTGGATATGCTGTCGCACTGGGTCGGGGTGCTGTACAAGGGCAAACTCGTTGAGCAGGGAATCGGTCACCACGTCATGGGCTCTCCGCAGCATGACTACACGAAGCGCCTGATCGCGTCGCTGCCTGTCCCGGATCCGGCCGAGCAGGCGAAGCGCCGGGAGGACCACCGCGCCCTGCTGGGCATCTGAGCACAAAAGGCACGGCAAACTGGCGTCCCCGCCCTCCGCAGAGGGCGGGGACGCCAGTTTGCGCTGTTCTAGTCAGAGACCACCTTGATGTTGAATATGCTGTCCCCCTGCTTGAGGAAAATCCGCAGCCACAGCGGCAGCCACATCTCCATGCCCCGTGCCGCCTCGAGCGGGCCCAGGTCCCTGATGTGTTCGGTCCGCCACCCGAATTCCCGCAGGAGTCCGGCCACCACTTCCTTGGCCTCCGCGTCGTCCCCGGCCATGAACACGTCGTGATCCCCGCCTGCCAGCCGGTCCGGCGCCACCATGACGTCGGCGCGCATGGTGTTCAGTGCCTTCACCACGCGGGCCGTGGGAAACGCCCTTTGGATGGTTTCCGCCAGGCTGTCGGTGTTCGAGATGGAGAGCGAAGGCGGGAAGCCGGCCGAATGGTCCAGCGGGTTGGCCACATCGATCAGCACCTTGCCGGCGAGGTTCTTCGTGCTGGCTGCAGCCAGCACCTCCAGCGAAACCGCGCCGGGAGTCGCGTTGAAGACCACCTCGGCGTCCGCCGCGGCGTCGAAGAACGTCGCGGCTTTGGCCCCCGGCCCCGCCGCCGCTGCCCACCCCACGGCGGCCTCGTTGGTGGCGGTCCGAGACCCGAGAACGACGTCGTGCCCGGACTCCACGAGTTTTCCCGCCAGGGTCCTGCCCGCCACACCGGTACCAAGAACTGCGATCCTCATGTGCATCCTCCCTCATCAATATGCGCGAACACTTACATTCTCTGCCAGCATCCTTAACACGGGCAGAGAGTCCTGCGGTGCCCATAGACTGGAACCATGACCGAGCTGAACCATGATCTGCCTGACACCGACTCCTACAATCCTGCCGCCAGCTCCCTGGCCGGGCATGTGGATCCTGCGGTGATGGCGGAGCTGCTATCAATCCGGTCAAGCATCGACAACATCGATGCAACCCTCGTCTACCTTCTCGCGGAGCGGTTCAAGGCGACGCAGAAGGTGGGTTTCCTCAAGGCTGCCCACCGCCTCCCCGCGGGGGATCCCGGCCGTGAAACTGCCCAGATCGCCAGGCTCCGCCGCCTCGCGGAGGACGCGCAACTGGACCCGGCGTTTGCGGAAAAGTTCCTGAACTTCATCATCGGCGAGGTGATCCGGCACCACGAGGCGATCGCCGAGGACCACAACGCCGGTGGCGAAACGGCCAATGGGTCGGCCAGCCCCTCCGCACCGCTTACTGCCTAAGCCGTGCCGGACCCAAACCTTCAGCTGCCGGCCCAGGTAACGGCAACCGCCCTGGGACCCTGGCCGGGCCAGGACCCGGTGGAGGCCACCCGCATCATCCGCGGTGAGCTCGGCAGCCCGCACCTTCCTTTTCTGGCTGAACTTCCCGATCGCGGCGTCGGTGCCGACGCCATAGGCCGCACCGCCTCACTCCTGGTGGACCTGGCAGTGGACGTCCAGCCGCACGGCTGGCGGATCGTTGACCGGCCCGGGCGCGACTTGGTCCGGGCAAGGTCTGCCCTGTCCACGGACATCAACGTGCTGGCCGATGTCGCCGGCGAAGAGGAGAGCGCCGCCGATGAATTCAAGGTCCAGCTGCGGGGCCCCCTGAGCCTGGCTGCCGGCCTGCACCTGCACAACGGCGAGCGTGCCCTGATCGACTATGGCGCCCGCCGCGATATCGCTGCCTCCCTCGCCGCCGGGGTTGGCGCGCACCTGGCCAAAGTGTCCGCCGCCGTTCCCGGGGCCAGGCTCGTGGTGCAGCTCGACGAACCGGACATAGCCTCGGTCCTCGCCGGCACCATTCCCACCTCCAGCGGCTACCGGACCCTGCGCTCCATCCCCGGACACGAGGTCACGGAGCTCTGGCATGTGGTGGTTGACGCCCTTCGCGAGGCCGGCGCCGCCGAGATCGCCATTGCGGTGCCGGAGATCGAGGCCCCGTTCGAAAGGATCATGTCTGCCGGCGCGGACGCCATCGCGGTTCCGCTGCGGGCCCTGACCACCCGGCAGTGGGAACAGCTCGCGGAGGCAGTCGAAGCCGGCAAGCGGCTCTGGGCCGGGGCCCTGCAGGCTGACGGGCCGGGCGGCGTGCCGAAGGCATCCGACGTCGTTGAATCTGTCCGGCGTCCGTGGCAGCAGCTGGGACTGCCGATCGCGGCGCTCGCCACGGTGCGGGTCACGCCGTCGGGCGGCCTTGAAAGCCAGTCACCCGCCGCCGCGACGGAAGTCCTCACCCGCCTGACCCAGGTTGCCGATGGACTGAACCAGCTGGCGCTCGGCTGATCAGCGCCCGGTTGAGGAAGCTGGAGCTGCCTTAGCTTCGTCGCTCCCAACGGTCCGGCCTGGCACGCGCCGGAATGAAGCCAGCCGAAGAACATCCGGGCGGATACGGTTCCAGCCGGTAGTCGAAGTGCCCCGCATAAACCAGGACGAGGCCGAGCTGCGGCTGGATCACCTTGACCTGGATCCTGTGCCGCCCGGTTTCCCCCGCGGCCGGATCCCACCACTGCTCCGCGTACGCTTTCGCGTCAAGGGCGGCCGGCAGCGGCAACCGGAGCGGGCCGAGGAACAGCCGCGAAAATTCGGAGACTCCCCGCAACCGGCCCTCGGCCGTCACGCCGAGGTTCAGGTCCGTGACCAGCCGGCGGTACCGGCCCACATAGTCCACGAGGCATGCCTGGTCACCGGCGCCGCCTACTTTCGCGCTGGTGGTGTCCTGGAAGATCCTGGTTCTGCCGGGAAAGAATATCTCGCGCCGGGCAGTCAGGCTGGAGCGGCCGAAAGGATCGAGATGCGCATGGTTTTCGATCCGGAACGGCACGCCCTCGCCGTACTCCGGAAAGAAGGCCTGCTCACCGGCGGTCAGCCGAAGCATCGGCCGCAACCACTGCTGCCTGCAGCCCACCACGTCGAAAACGCCCTCGCCGACGCCAAAGCTGCCGGAACCCGGGGCAAGCGAAAAGTACTCTTGCAGTTCCGGCTGCAGCCGGAAGAAGGCGGCGCCCAGCGCCTGGCGGTAGATCGGGGCGTTCACGGCGGCTCCTGATATCTGGTCTGATGATTCTGCATTCCAGCTGACACTCACAGCCGCCCTGCCGCCTTGAGCCGGATATAGGCATCAGCCAGCGCTGGCGGCAGCTGGTGCGGTTCGGCGTCCACCACTTCGACGCCGAATTGGCGGAGCTGGGCACTCACGGCTTCCCGCCCGAGCAGGGCTCGTTCCGCGGCCGCCGCGCGGAACACCTGGGCCGCCGTCGACCTGTCCTGGAGCATCTCGCCAAGCAGGGGGTCCCGGACCGACGCCACCACAACCACGTGCTGCCGGGCGAGGCGCGCCGCCATCGGAATGAGGCCTTCCTCCGGCGCGCCGCCATCCAGTGAGGTCAGCAGGACCACGAGCGAACGGTGCGCCGAAACCGCACGGACCTGGGCAGGCACCTGTGCCCAGTCCAGCTCGATGAGTTCTGCCTGCAGCGGCGCCGCCGCCTGGACCAGCTGCCCCAGCAGGTTGCCGCCCGCCGTTGTGCCTGCCCGGGCGCGCATCCTCCGGTCGAAGGCGAAAAAATCGACGCGGTCACCGCCGCGTTCGGCAAGGACACCCAGCAGCAGTGCGGCCTCGATGCCGGTATCCAGCCGGGGTTCATCGTTCACGCGCGCAGCGGCGGTCCGCGATGTGTCCAGCATGATTACCACGCGGCGGTCGCGCTCCGGCCGCCAGGTGCGGACGACGACGGCGGACCGTCTCGCCGTCGCGCGCCAGTCGATGGAGCGGACGTCATCGCCCCGCACATAGTCGCGCAGGGAGTCGAATTCGGTTCCGGCGCCGCGGATCTGCACTGCCGCCTTACCGTCGAGTTCCCGCAGCCGACGCAGTTTTGACGGCAGGTGCCGCCGGGAATTAAAGGGCGGCAGCACCCGAAGCGACCCGGGAGCGTGTACCGTTTTCTGGCGGGCGGCCAGCCGGAGCGGGCCGAAGGAGCGGACGGTGACGTGGGGCGCCTTGAGGTCACCCCGCCGGACGGGCTTGAGCCTGACGCCCAGGCGGCGTCGTTCACCGGCCGGAACTTCTGCCGCCTGGACCGGGTTTTCCGCCCCGGCGGAGGGCTGCCAGGCGTCACGCACCACGGCCCTGAGCTTGCGCGTGCCACGGTTATGCAGCGTCAGCACGGAGTCCGCCGTGCCCCCAAGCGTGACGTTGGCGGGCGCGGACCTTTCCACTGAGACCTGTTGCAGTGCCGCAGCCAGCAGTACGTCCAGCAGGATCAGGATGCCAAGAACCAAGAGCACGGCCAGCACGGTTAGCCAGCCGGGAAAGAGGAGCACCGGTGCCAGCCCGGCCGCCGCCAGGAGTACCAACCGTCCGGAAATGGCCACGGGATCAGCGGGGGACCGGCACGGTGGCCAGGATGCTGCCCAGGACGTCGTCCACCTGGACGCCGTCCATCAGGGCTTCGGGCCGGAGCGCCACACGGTGCCGCAGGCACGGCTGTGCCAGCGCCTTGACGTCATCCGGAGTGACAAAGTTCCGGCCGGACAGCCAGGCCCAGGCCCGCGACGTGTTCAGCAGCGCTGTGGCGCCGCGCGGCGAGACGCCAAGCTGGAAGGACGGGGCGGCGCGGGTGGCCCGGACCACGTCAACGATGTAGCCCAGCACCTCCGGCGCCACTTCGACGGCGGCTACTGCCTTCCGCGCCCGTTCCAGTTCGTCGGCGCCCGCCACCGGGCGGATGCCGGCGGCGGCGAGGTCACGGGGATCGAAGCCGGCGGCGTGCCTGCGGACGACTTCGATCTCGGCGGCACGGTCAGGCAGGGGCATGGTCAGCTTGAGGAGGAAGCGGTCCAGCTGAGCCTCGGGCAGAGGGTAGGTGCCCTCGTACTCGACGGGGTTTTGCGTGGCCGCCACGATGAAGGGCACCGGCAGCCGGCGCGATACGCCGTCCACCGACACCTGGCGTTCCTCCATGGCTTCCAGCAGTGAGGCCTGGGTTTTGGGCGGCGTCCTGTTGATTTCGTCGGCGAGGAGTATGTTGGTGAAGACCGGGCCTTCACGGAAACTGAAGTCCGAATTGGCGGCGTTGTACACCAGGGACCCCGTGACGTCGCCGGGCATGAGGTCCGGTGTGAACTGCACGCGCTTGGTGTCCAGGCTCAGGGCAGCGGACAGGGCCCGGACCAGGAGTGTCTTTGCCACGCCCGGCACGCCTTCGAGCAGCACATGTCCGCGCGACAGCAGGGCGATCAGCATGCCGGTCACCGTGGAATCCTGGCCCACCACTGCCTTGGCCACCTCATGCCGGACGTCAAGCAGCGCCTGCCGGACAGGATCCGGGGCATGATCCGGGGCGTGCGGAGCCGCCATGGTGCCCACCGGCGCTTCGCCGTAGGTCCCGTGCGGGTGGCCGTTTGGCTGCTGGCTCATCTGGCCTGTACCTCTTTCTCTAGTCGGACAAGGTCCTGGGCCCAGCGCACAAGCTGGGCCTCGGTCGCGGGACGGTGTTGCAGGAGCTGCTGTATTTCGGCGGCGTTCCGGTCCAGATGCCGGGCTGCGGCGGCCCCCACTTCAAAGCCGGCCACGTCAGAAAACCCGGCTGCGGTACCCACCCGGAGTGCCGAGGCAAGCCGGACGATGGTGCCGGCACGGAGTGTGTCCGCCGCCCGGGCAACGTCGTGGGCCTCGTGGTACAGGCGGGCCCTGCCCTCGGCGGTTTCCGCGGACTTCACCACCACCGGCAGGGGTTCGAAGACCAGCGGGCCCAGGCGGCGTCCGCGCCACAGCACGGCGAACAGGGCCACCACAATGAGCCACGGGGCCACAAACGCCGACCACGCAGGTGCAAGCTCGGCCAGGGTCTTCGGTGCGGTGCTGCCCCCGAGGTCCCCGGGACCTGGCAGGTACCAGACAAGGTGTCCCTGGCTGCCCATGGTCCGCAGGGTGAGGGCGGCGTTGCCGTTGGCGGCCAGGAACTGGTTGCTGATCACTGCCGTGCTGCCGATGACCACGAGCTTTCCGTTCTCTGCCGAGGCGTAAAGGCCCCGCCCGCTCCCACCGGCGCTATAGCAGACGGTGCCGCCGGTGTACAGGAAGCCTCCGTCCGCGCTGATGTCACCGGCGGCCTGGGCATCGGCAACGGCACATCCCGGCTGGAGGGTCTGCTCCGAGCCGGGGACCACCCCGGCCTGCCTGATGGTGCTGCCCAGGCCGGTCAGTGAGGCCAGGCGCGGCGACACCATTACAAGCCGGTCCGTCTCCGCAAGCAGCCGGCGGAGCCGTTCGGGAGCAAGGAACCCGCGCTGGTCGTAGACCAGGACTGTTGAGCCGGACCCACTGCTGCGGCCCGCACGCGCCGCTGCCAGAGTCTCCTCGAACGACGCCGTCTGTTCAACGGCGACGCCTTGCGCAGCCAGGATTTGGGCTGCTGCCCTGGCACCCTGCGGACCGGGGTTGCGGATGGACAGCTCCTGGTTGTCACCCTGTTGCGTCGACTGGAGCGCGAGGACCACCGCAAGGGCAACGGCCATGGCCAGGCCGAAGAGCACCGCCGCCCGGTGCCTGCGGAGCCAGCCAATTCTCCTGCGCCGGGCCGCGACAATCACGCCGCCGCCGGGCATACCGCCGCTGGGCGGGGCCTTCGTGCCAGCCGGCTCCGTGCGACCCGGTTCCTTGCCGGCCGGTTGCGTGCCGGGGAGATGCGTCATCTGGGCACCGCCAGTCCGCCGGGCGCGGCGTCTGCGTAGGAAGGCGTGAGCCCTTCCAGGGTCGAGTCCAGCTCAGCCACCGCGGCATGGTCGGCTGCCAGGGCGCTCCCGCTGCCGTAGCGGACGGCGTCGAACATGCGGGCTGCGGCCCCGAGTTTGTCGCTGGCCGCAGGAAACGCGCGGCTGAGCTGTCCGGCAGCCTCGTCGGCTGTCCGGCCGGGTTGAGGGTCCAAGACGGCCCGGTCCTCGGCCGAACTCACCAGCGCGCGGAACTGTTCGACGACGGCGGCCGCCCAGTCGCCACGGGCGGCTGCGGCTTTTGCGCGCTCCCGGTAATCGGCTGCGGTGGCGGCTGCTTCGGCGTCGAAGATCTCCTTCGGAGCGCGGCGGCGTGCATTGAGCCGTGGCCGCGCCAGGATGATGGCCACAGCTATCAGGATGGCGATGCCAAGGCCGATGAAGGGCGCCACCGGAGGTCCTTCGGCAGGGGACTGGCCATCGGTCACGGACTGCAGCCAGTCGAGGAACTGCTGCCAGAGGGTTTCCAGCCAGCCGGGTGCGGCCTCCCTGTACTCGCGTTTGGAGAGCTCCTCCACGGCCCAGCGGCGCGCTTCTTCCCGGTCAGGCTGCACCGGCGGTTCCAGGGTTCGCTGCAGCAGTGCCGTGGCGTGCTGCAGGACCGGGACGAAGCCGACGGTGCTCATCCCGGCATCGTCGGCGGCCCCGGGGGCGGCGGCCAGCCTGCTGCATTCCCGTAAGGGCCGGTCTGAAGGGGCCCGGGTTGGTAAGGCCCGGCCTGGTGGGGCCCGGGCTGGTAAGGGCCAGTTTGAGGAGGCCCAAACGGGTAGGGACCTGCGCTGCTCCGGACCGAGCTGTAGACGGGCACGCCCCGGCCCGGGATGCCGCCGTCGTCATGGCCCGTTTCCAGCAGCCGAAGCAGAGCGATATCCAATCCGTCGTTGCGCATCCGCAAATCCATGTAGAGCAAAGCCATGACCGACGTCTGGAAGGCGAACGCCACGGCCCCGACGGCGGCCGACACGATCGCCGTGGCGACACCGCCCACCACCTGCAGGGCTGCGGCCTGGCTGGCCGGGTCCTGGGGGCCGGCCACGGGGGTGAGCAGCCCGGTGAGCAGGGTGAGCGGGATGAGGACGATCTGGCCAATGATTCCCACGAGCAGCGACACCACGAGGACGATGCCGAAGACCCGCCACCAGCTTCTCCGGGTGACGGCCCAGGAACGCCGGATGCCATCCAGCGCGCCCACGTCCTCGACGACGATGACCGCAGGTGCGACGGTCAGCTTGACGGACACCCAGATCATGGCTGCAATAAAGGCCAGAAAAAGCGGAAGCACGATGACCAGCGACCCGGTACCCATCGAATTGGCCAGCAGCACGGTGGCTAGGGCGATGAGGGCTCCGCCCAGCAGCACGGCTGCCACCCCGGTCCCGGCCAGGCGAACCAGCGCCCAGGCCCGGCCGCGTGCCAGCAGCCACATCTGCCGGAAGCCGGTTTGCCGGTTGAGGATGGACCTGGCCACGGGGACCACCATGGCCCCCTGCATCACCACGGAAATAAACACGGTTACCAGGCCGAAAAGCATGAAGCCGCCCGCGACGCCCGCAAAGAGGGAGGTCATCTCAGAAGTGCTGAGGTTCGCCAGCCAGGCCTGCGCGGAAGCATCGGATGCCGGGGTGACCAGCGGGACGACGCCGGCAATCACTGCGCCCAACGCCTGGGCAACCAGGCCTGCTCCCAGCATTGCTTTGGGATTCCGCCGGATCGTCTTGAAGGCGCCGTCCATGATTTCGCCGAACATCAGCGGCCGCAGCGGAACCACGCCGGGCTTCGGCGGGGCCGCGTACACCGGAAAGGGAACGGCGGGGTTCAGTCCCGTGCGGTTCGGCGCTGTGGGATACGGGTTTGCGCCCCACTGGTGCGGCGGCCCGTAGGGCTGGTGGGCACTGGGTTTGTAGGGCGGGGGCTGGTAGGGTCCGGGCTGCTGGACGCCCCATTGAGGGGGTGCACCCCAAGGCTGCTGCGGCAGTTGATCAGGCGGCAGACGGTCCGGTGGCAGCTGCCCGTAGGGGGAAGCTTCCGGCGTGCGGTGTTCAGGCGGTCTTTGTCCGGACGGCGGGTGCTGCGGATCCTGCTCTGACAACCTGTTCCTCCCCAAGGTGCGCACGGGCCAACGGCCGGGCACCTCCAGACTATAGTTCCGCCGTCGGGCATCCTAGCTTCCGGGCCGGTTCGGGCTGCGGCGGACCGCCAGCTGCCGTGTCCGGCACCCCGGCACGCGCCCCGCCGAAAACTCCATCAATAGGACAAAGCAACAGCAATAAGGGAATATATAACTATGAAGGCACGCATTCTGGTGGTTGATGATGACGAGGCGCTCGCAGAAATGATCGGCATTGTCCTGCGCAACGACGGCTTTGAGCCCGTCTTCTGCGCGGACGGCGGACAGGCTCTGGACGTCTTTCGCTCGTCAAAGCCGGATCTCGTGCTCCTCGACCTGATGCTGCCGGGTACGGACGGCATCGAGGTATGCCGTCAGATCCGTTCCGAGTCGGACGTGCCGATCGTCATGCTGACGGCCAAGTCGGACACCTCCGATGTGGTCAGGGGACTGGAGTCGGGTGCCGACGATTACGTGCCCAAACCCTTTAAACCGGCGGAACTTGTTGCCCGGGTGCGGGCACGCCTGCGCCCCGGTGACCAGAAGGCGCCCGAAACGCTGCGCATCGCGGACATCACCATCGACGTCGCCGGCCACCTGGTGAGCCGGGGCGACGAGCGGATTTCACTGACCCCGCTCGAGTTCGATCTCCTGGTTGCCCTGGCACGCAAGCCGTGGCAGGTATTCACCCGTGAGCTGCTTCTTGAGCAGGTCTGGGGCTACCGGCACGCGGCTGACACCCGGCTGGTCAATGTCCATGTCCAGCGACTGCGGTCCAAGATTGAACGTGATCCGGAAGCTCCGGAAGTTGTAATGACGGTTCGTGGTGTCGGCTACAAAGCAGGGTCCTGAACCTCAGGGCCAGAATCCCTCCGAGGAGCCCGTGGGATCCGGATCCGGCCCCCGCGGCAACTCTCCTGCGGAAGAGAGCGCCCGGGACGGCTCTCGCAAACCCGGTTCACGTCCGGGCCCGGAACACACCGACGCCTTTGGCGCCGGGCTCGCGGGATTGCCTTTGCAGGCCCGGATCTGGCGGCGCCGCGCACTCATCGTTGTGCTGCGGGTCGGCCGCCTGGTGCGCACCGGCGTTGACCGCATTTTTCCCGGCATTCGATATTTGCTGCATTCCCTGCGGCGGCGGTGGCGCAGGTCGCTGCAGTTTCGCACCGTCCTGACCACGCTGCTGCTGTGCATCAGTTCGTTCGCGATCGTCGGTGCTTACCTGTCCAACCAGATTGCCAACAACCTGTTCCACGAACAGCTGACGCAGGCGGAGTCCGAGACCCGCTACAACGTCAAGCAGGTGCAGGACACGTTCGACGGCGCCCAGGTCACCGACCAGTCCAGCGTGATCACTCTCGTCTACGACACCCTCAACGCCGTTGAGGGCAAGGGCTCGGTGATCCAGCGCCGCTACGTGTTTGAGGCGATGCCGGAGCAGACCAAGCCCCGCAATCGGTGGGTGGAGTCGCGCGCATCCGACCAACTGACCATCAGCGTCATCCCCCCGGACCTCCGGGCAGCAGTCCAGGACTCCGGCAAGGAGCAGTTCTGGGCGTCCACGGAGTTCCCGGTGGGGACCGAAGACCGGCCGGGCATCGCCGTCGGCAACAAGGTGACGTTCAACGGCACCGTTTACGAGCTTTATCTGATCTACGACCTCAACACGGCACAGCAGACCCTGAACGAAATCCAGAATGTCCTCTGGGCCGGCGGCGCCGCGCTGATCCTCATGATCGGCGCCATCGCCTGGTACGTCACGCGCAACGTGGTGAGTCCCGTCAGCCACGCCGCTGCGGTGTCGGAAAAGCTGGCAGCAGGCCAGCTGCAGGAACGCATGGTGGTAAAGGGGGAGGACGAGGTGGCACGCCTCGGGGCCTCGTTCAACCACATGGCCGCGAGCCTGCAGGAACAGATCACGCAGCTGGCCACGCTGTCCCAGATGCAGCAGCGGTTCGTTTCCGACGTGTCCCATGAGCTCCGGACCCCGCTGACCACCGTCCGGATGGCCGCCGAGGTGCTGTACGACGCCCGCAACGACTTCGACCCCATCAACAAGAGGTCGGCCGAACTGCTCTACAACCAGGTGGAGAGGTTCCAGTCGCTGCTGGCGGACCTGCTGGAAATTTCCAGGTTCGACGCCGGCGTGGCCATGCTCGATGCCGAGGCGACGGACATCGTCCAGCTCATCTCGCACGTGATGGAGGGCGCGGCCCCCGTCGCCGAAGAGTACGGCTCGAAGATGAAGCTGAATGCCCCGGAAGGCAGCGTCGTGCTGGAAATGGACTCCCGGCGCATTGACCGCATCCTGCGGAACCTGATCCTGAACGCCCTCGAACACGGCGAAGGCCGGGCGGTCAACATCTCCGTCGCCTCCAACGCAGACGCCGTCGCCGTCACTGTCAGGGACCACGGAATCGGCATGAGTCCCGCCGAGGCGGCCCGCGTCTTCGACCGCTTCTGGCGCGCCGACCCCGCCCGGGCCCGCACCACCGGCGGTAGCGGGCTGGGCCTGTCCATTGCCACCGAGGACACCAAACTGCACAACGGCTGGCTGCAGGCCTGGGGGAACACCGGGGTCGGCTCCAACTTCAGGCTCACGCTCCCGCTTAAACAGGGCGGCACCATCACAAAGTCGCCGCTGCCCCTTGAACCTGCAGATGTGGGGCTCGGCAGGCCCGGCGACCGCAGTGTCCTTGTGCTGGGTCGCGGCGCCACCCCTGCGCCCATGGACTCTGCCCCGAAAGACTCCGCTGCCGCAGGTAACGCCGATGCTGTGGCAAGGGACTCCGCCGCTGGCGCTTCGCCGGCCAAGAATGCCGAGCCCGCTGCGGCCGCCGCGGCGGGCACACCGGAGACGGCGCGCACGGGGGAGCGTTCGTGAGCCGGGCGCGCCCGGCAGCCCGCGGGCTTGCCGCAGGGCTGATGGCCATCATCCTGCTGTTCCTGGCATCATGCGCCCAGATTCCGCGGTCCGGGCCTGTTGGGAAGAGCACGGACGAAAGCGCAGGAAATCCCAACGCTCCCGTATTCTTTCCCGTCGCGCCGCGCACGGGGTCCAGTCCCGAAGCGGTCATTGAGGACTTCTACCTGGCCGGCAGCGGGTATGAGGACGACTACGCCGTGGCGAGGCAGTACCTGACCCAGGCTTCCTCCGTTGCCTGGAAGCCGGACCAGCGGACCCTGGTGTTCCGCTCCGAGCGCGTGGTGAAGACCGGCGTCGAGGGTGTCTATAACTACGAACTGGACGTTGCGTACTCAGTGGATTCCGACGGCGTGGCCACCCAGATGCCGGACGGAACCAAGGAAAACATCCCCGTGACGCTGGTGCAGGTTGACGGCGAATGGCGCATCTCCAAGATCCCGGACGGAACCGCCATTCCCGAGGAGACCTTCAAGGTCATCTACGGTGCCTATCCCATCTATTTCTACGACCCCAGCTTCACCTATGCCGTTCCGGATGTGCGCTGGTTCATCAAGAAGAAAACAGTGAAGGCCATGACGAGCGCCCTGCTCGGCGGACCCGCCCCGTATCTGAAGGGCGCCGTGGTCAGTGCGTTCCCCTCCGGAATGAAACTTGCCAGGGAGTCGGTGCCCGTCGTTTCAGGCGCAGCCCAGGTTGACCTGTCGGCCAAGGAGCTGACCGAAGCCTCCACCGAGGACAGACTGAGGATGCAGACGCAGCTGGCCCTGACGTTCCGCAGCCAGCCGGACGTCATCAACGTGGAGCTGAGGGCGAACCAGGACCTGGTGCGCGTGGAGGATAACGGTTCAGTCCTTCCGCCGGTCCAGAACAGAAACGCCCCCGCGCGCCAGATCGCCATCAGCAACAATGAGCTGGTGCGGTACGAGAACAACAGGGTGTCACCGCTGCCCGACATGCAGCCGGTGGCGGTGCTGAAACCGCGTTCGCCCGCCGAGTCGCCCGTCTCGCAGACGGTGGCGTTTTTGAACGGCACCCGCAGCACCCTCTATTCGATGGTGCCCGGCCAGCCCGCGCGCGCCCTGACCACGCGCAGCACGCTGACGCACCCCTCGTTCAGCCTGCACGACTGGCTGTGGACCGCCGGTCCCGGAGCCCAGGGCGTCACCGAAATCACGGCCTTCCGTCCCACGGGCGTGGCCCAGGGCGCACCGGTGCCGACCGTCACGCTGACCCCCTCCTGGCTGGCCGGCCGCAACGTGAAGGATTTCCGGGTGTCCAGGGAAGGTGTCCGGGCACTGGTCATTTCCGAACAGAACGGGGAGACACGCGTGCAGATGACGGGGATCATCCGCAGTGCCGACGGCACGCCGAAGGAACTGACGGCGCCCATCACGCTGCGGTCCAGCGGAAATCCCGACCAGGGCGCATGGGTGAATGACACCACGGTTGTGGTGATGAAGGGCGTGCCTACGTCCAACGTGACCCCTGAACTTCTCTCGCTCACCTCCTCCCAGCCGTTGAAGCTAGCCCCATGGCCGGGGCTGGTTGCCCTCAGCGCAGGCAACGGTCCCGAGGAAATCTATGCCCAGTCCAGGGACGGCATCTTCCAGCGGCTCGGCAACGGGTGGTCGGCGCAACTGAGGGGACCCACGGACCCGTCCTTCCCCGGCTGACCGTTCCTCAGGCCTTCCCGCGGAGGGCGTTTTCCACATGGAGGCCCCTTGCCCTTTTGCGGGCTGGCGCCGTTGCCGCACCCTTGAACCGTGGGGATCCATAGGACGCGAGACGGCTGGAGAATTTCGGCGGATCCGGACCACCTGGCCCAGCCGCTGTGGCATGCCCGGCACCGGGGGGAGCACCGGCAGCGACTCCTGCAGGCCTGGGACCTGCTTGCCGGCGCTGCGGCCGACATCGTGGCCCTGGCGCTGCCCGTGGAATGCGTCTGCTGCGGCAAAGAGGATCTGGCGTTGTGTGCCGGCTGCGAGCGCAGGCTTCGAATGCTCACCCGTCATCCCTCCCGGGCAGAGACCGGGGCGCCCGCGCTCATGGATACCGACGGCTCGGTCATCCTTCCTGTCGTGGCGGCGGGCATCTACCGCGAGGAGCTCTCACAGTCGATCCTGGCCTTCAAGCGCCACGGCCAGGGTCAGCTGCGGACGGTGCTGTCGAAGGTACTGGCCAGCGCACTCGCGGCAGCCTATGTGGGAACGGACGCTATGGTCCTCGTTCCGGTCCCAAGCAGCGGCAGCGCGTACCGGAAACGCGGGTTCAGTCCCGTCCATCTGCTGTTGGTCGGCGTCAGGCAAAGCTTCCACGGACCCCGCCCGGAATATAGGGACGCCCTGCGCAAGGTCAGGAACCGCGGAACTGGAATTGGCTTGACCGGAAACGGCCTGTCCGGAGGGCAGAAGGGACTCGGCAGGGGAGACAGGTCCCGAAGGGTCCGCGGCTCCATGCGCACCGCGCGGGGCGCCCCCGGACGCTCTCTGCGGGGGAGGGAGTGCATCATTATCGACGACGTCCTGACTACCGGCGCCACCCTGGCGGAGGCTGCCCGGGCCATCCACGAAGCCGGCGGAATCGTGCGCGGCGCCGTGGTCCTTGCCGCCACCCGCGCACCCGATGCGGTGGCTGGCCCGGCGCAGTCTCGGCATCCTGGGGGACTACCTGGGACGTAGCTGAGACATAGAAAAAAATAAACTGCGAAAGGATGAATAACTTGTTGCTATGAACTAACGTCGGATATGGGTACCAAGATCAGTTGTACCTTTCGATAGCGGCTCGGAAAGGGGCTCGACTGTCAATCAGATCGTCCCCCGGAAGTGCCGCCGTCGTGTCACCGAAGTCATTTGGAGGGCACCATGGAGTTCATGATCAGCGGACGAAATCTGACGGTCTCGGACCGATTCCGCGAATACGCCGGCGAGAAGATCTCGAAGATCGAATCGCTTGGGGACAAGGTCCAGAGGGTCGACGCGAAGGTTTCAAAGGAAACAAATGCGCGGCAGACCGGTGACCAGCTCACGGTTGAAGTGACAGTCCTGGGCCGCGGGCCCGTGATCCGTGCCGAAGCAAGCGCCGCAGATAAGTTCGCCGCGTTCGACCTCGCCTACAACAAGCTGCTTGAACGGCTGCGCAGGGCCAAGGACCGCAAGAAGGTCCACCACGGGCGGCACACGCCCAAGGCCGTACGCGAGGCAACTGCAACGCTGGAGCCGGCGAGCTCCAACCAGCCAATCTACGTCGAAGCGAGCAACAACACTCAGGCTGCTCCGAAACCGGCTGAGAAATCGCCGTACGACGTCGACAACGACATCCCCGCCGGCGACTCGCCGGTTCTGATTCGCCGCAAAGTGTTCCCGGCCGCGTCCCTTACCCTTGACGACGCCGTGGACAATATGGAACTCATCGGTCACGATTTTTACCTTTTCGTGGACAAGGCCACGAACGCGCCATCGGTTGTGTACCGGCGCCGCGGATGGACGTACGGGGTTATCACCCTGGACCATTACTGCGAGCCCGGCGAGAACACGCATGAAGAGAAAATCATTGCGTACCGCTCGGATGATGCGGCCGCAACTGCCTAAGATGGTGCCCAGGCAACGAAAGGGCTGACATGGGTGCATCGCTGAGCCTCTCGCAGGCCCGGCGGATCGCACTGGCAGCCCAGGGACTGGACAAAGGACGGCCCGCCGGCCCCGTGACCTCACGGGCGGTGGGCCGGACCTTTGCCCGGATTCACCTCGTACAGATCGATTCCGTCAACGTTCTGGCCCGGAGCCACTTCCTCCCGTTCTTTTCCAGGCTCGGTGACTATGACCGCTCCATCCTCCAGCAAATGGCAGGCAGGCACCCGCGGCGGATGATGGAGTACTGGGCGCACGAAGCCAGTTACATCCGGCCGGAACACTTCCTGGACCTGATGGTGTGGCAGAACCGCAGGTGGGTCGGGGCTTCAGGGATGGATCCAGGGCTGCGTTCCGGTGTGACCGGCAGGATCCTGGCCGCGCTCGCCGACGGCAGTCCCATGACGGCCGCCGAACTCACTGCCAGGCTCGGGCACGTTGAGGACCGTAAGCAAGTCAACTGGGGCTGGAACTGGAACGCCGTCAAGCGCGTGCTGGAGCACTTGTTTGAAGAGGGGGTCGTCTCGTCGGCGTCAAGGTCGGACCAGTTCGAACGGCAGTATGCCCTGACCCGGCAGGTTCTGCCCGGGCGAGACCTCGAAGCGGTACCTGACCCCTCGGCCGCCATGGACAGGCTCATCGATGCGGCGGCGCAGGCGCACGGTATCGGGACCGTACGGTGTTTCGCGGACTACTTCAGGACCCCGGTGAAGGCAGCCGCGGCCTCTGTCCAGCGACTTGTTGATGCCGGACGCCTGGAACCGGTGACAGTGGCAGGCTGGGATCGGAAGGTGTACCGCCACGCCCAGGCCCGGCTGCCGCGCCAGGCAGCCGGCAGGGCGCTGCTCAGCCCGTTCGATTCGCTGGTGTTTGAACGGCGCAGGCTTGAAGAGCTCTTCGATTTTCACTACCGGATCGAGATTTACACCCCGGTGGCAAAACGCCGCTTTGGCTATTACGTGCTCCCATTCCTGCTCCGCGACCGCATTGTGGCCAGGGTGGACCTTAAGGCAGACCGGGCAGCGGGGCTATTGCTTGCCAAGGCGTGCTTCGGTGAGCCGGACGCTCCGGCGGACACCGCCGTCGAACTCGCTGCCGAACTGCACCTGATGGCTCGTTGGCTAGGACTGGACGGCGTAGCCGTCTCGCCGGTGGGGGACCTTGCCCCCGCGGTAGCGGCTGCCATTAACGGCTATCCGCTGTGAGGGAACAGGACAACGTGCCGTGTGTCTCTCCCGTAGACTAAATCACGCCAGAATTCGGCAGCATGAGACTGGGAGCAACTTTACGTGGCATCACTAATCGAAAAAATTCTCCGCACAGGTGACAAAAAGCTCCTGAGGCAACTGCGGAACTATGCTGATTCCATTAACGCCCTCGAAGATTCGTTCCAAACCTTCACCGATGCGGAACTGCGTGAAGAAACAGACCGGCTCCGGGCGCGCCACCAGGATGGCGAGAAGCTCGATGACCTCCTGCCGGAAGCCTTCGCCGCCGTCCGTGAGGCGTCCTCCCGGACGCTCGGCATGCGGCACTTCGATGTCCAGCTCATGGGTGGCGCTGCCCTGCACTTGGGCAACATTGCAGAAATGAAGACCGGTGAAGGCAAGACGCTGGTGGCCACTGCTCCGGCCTACCTCAACGCCCTTACCGGAAATGGCGTGCACGTTGTCACCGTGAACGACTACCTGGCGGACTACCAGTCCGAACTCATGGGCCGTGTCTACCGCTTCCTGGGGCTCACCAGCGGCTGCATCCTCGCGAACCAGGACCCGTCCGTCCGCCGCGAGCAGTACGCTGCCGACATCACCTACGGCACCAACAACGAATTCGGCTTCGACTACCTCCGCGACAACATGGCCTGGGACAAGTCCGAACTGGTGCAGCGCGGCCACAACTTTGCGGTCGTCGATGAAGTCGACTCGATCCTTATCGACGAGGCCCGTACGCCGCTGATCATTTCCGGCCCGGCCCAGGGTGACACCAACCGCTGGTACAGCGAGTTCGCCAAGGTTGTCCTGCGCCTGCAGCCGGAGAAGGACTACGAAGTCGACGAGAAGAAGCGCACCGTCGGCGTGCTCGAAAGCGGCATCGAAAAGGTTGAGGACTACCTCGGCATCCAGAACCTCTACGAATCCGCCAACACGCCCCTGATCGGCTTCCTCAACAACGCCATCAAGGCCAAGGAGTTGTTCAAGCGGGACAAAGACTACGTCATCCTCGACGGCGAGGTCCTCATCGTTGACGAGCACACCGGCCGTATTCTGGCCGGCCGCCGCTACAACGAGGGCATGCACCAGGCGATCGAGGCCAAAGAGGGCGTCGAAATCAAGGCGGAGAACCAGACCCTCGCAACGGTGACGCTGCAGAACTACTTCCGCATGTACGACAAGCTCTCCGGCATGACCGGCACGGCCGAAACCGAAGCCGCCGAATTCATGGGCACGTACAAGCTCGGGGTGGTGGCCATCCCCACGAACCGCGACATGCAGCGGATCGACCAGTCCGATCTGGTGTACAAGAACGAAGCCGTCAAGTTCGAGGCCGTCGTCCGGGACATCGCCGAACGCCACGAGAATGGCCAGCCGGTCCTGGTGGGCACCACCAGCGTCGAAAAGAGCGAGTACCTCTCGCGCCTGCTGGCGAAGGAAGGCATCCGGCACGAGGTTCTCAACGCCAAGAACCACGCCCGTGAAGCTGCGATCGTGGCCCAGGCGGGACGCAAGGGCGCGGTCACCGTTGCCACCAACATGGCCGGCCGCGGCACGGACATCATGCTGGGCGGCAACGCCGAGTTCACCGCCATCGCCGAACTCGCCCAGCGGGGCCTTGACCCGGAAGAAAACTCCGACGAGTACGAGGCAGCCTGGCCCGGTGCGCTGGAGGCGTCGAAGAAGGCCGTCAAGGACGAGCACGAGGAAGTCCTGGGACTGGGTGGCCTGTATGTGCTGGGAACTGAGCGCCACGAATCCCGCCGGATCGACAACCAGCTCCGCGGCCGCTCGGGACGCCAGGGCGACCCCGGCGAGTCCCGCTTCTACCTGTCGCTGACCGACGACCTCATGCGCCTGTTTAACTCGGGTGCAGCAGAGCGGCTGATGAACAGCTCCGTGCCCGACGACGTGGCGCTGGAATCCAAGCTGGTTTCGCGTGCCATCGCTTCGGCCCAGGGGCAGGTTGAAGGCCGGAACGCCGAACAGCGCAAGAACGTCCTCAAGTACGACGACGTCCTCAACCGCCAGCGCGAAGCCATCTACGGCGACCGCCGCCGGATCCTGGAAGGCGATGACCTCCACGAAAAAGTGCAGTTCTTCCTGGAAGACACCATCAACGCACTGATCGACGAAGCAACCGCCGAGGGCAACGGCGACGACTGGGACTTCGACCAGCTCTGGACCAACCTTAAGACGCTTTACCCCGTCACCGTGACGCCGCACGATGTCATCGACGAGGCAGGCGGCAAGTCGCGCATCACCGTGGAGTTCCTGAAGGAAGAAATCATGTCTGATGCCAAGCTGGTGTATCAGGCACGCGAGGAAGCCATCGGCTCCGAGAGCATGCGTGAACTCGAGCGGCGTGTTGTGCTCTCCGTCATCGGGCGGAAGTGGCAGGAACACCTGTACGAGATGGACTACCTCAAGGAGGGCATCGGCCTGCGTGCCATGGCCCAGCGTGATCCGCTGGTGGAATACCAGCGTGAAGGTTTCACGATGTTCCAGTCCATGATGGAAGCCATCCGGGAGGAGAGCGTCGGCTTCCTCTTCAACCTCGAAGTGGAAGTCACCCCGGCCGAGGACGTCGTGGTTGCCGATGCCGCCGGCGGCCATACCGAACACCACGAGCCGCAAATCCGCGCCGCCGGTCTTGAAGCGCCGGAGAAGCCCGCCCAGCTCCAGTACACCGCGCCCCGGGAGGACGGCGGAGCCGAGACCCGGATCGAGGGCCGGGCTGCCGGCCGCTCGGGCAACCCCGCCAAGGCCGCTTCCCAGGACCGGCGCGACGGGAAGAAGAAAAAGCGCTAGCCAGAGGATATGACAGGAAGGGACCGGAGCAGGAGCTCCGGTCCCTTCCTTTTGGCGTCAGCCAATCTCCAGTGCAGTGACGCGCCAGACGTTCTTGCTGCGTTCCAGCCGGAGGGCGACTGCCCGGACTCGCAGTTCATCGATCACCACGGCGCTGGCCTCGTACACGTCCGGTGTCACCTCGCATGCGCGGACCGAGCGGACTGACGCGTTGCGGTGGAGCAGCCCCATTTTCCGGGGAGCCCGGGCAGTCACCCGCCGGGTGAGGGCCGCCCGGTGCTGGAGCGCGGAGAGGCAGCGCTGATCCAGCCGCCGTGCCAGCTGGTGGATTGGCCTTGTTCCCGCCAGGACTTCAATGGCGGCCTGGACTGTTGCCCTGGTGATGGCGCAAATTTCGCGCGCCTCGTCTCCGGGGCCGGCTTGTGCAGCCGGTACGGGCTCAAGAACAGCGTTTCCTGCACGCCGTATCGGAGTTACTGCAGTCATGATCGGTCCTTCGGTAGAGGCTGGCTTGGGAAGGCCGCGAGAGGGGCGGCGGCCGCGGGATCGGTGGCGCGAAAGGAACGCATGCCAACGCCGCTTACGGCGGCGGAGGGCTGAGGAGCTGGCCCGGGAGAATGACGTTGGGATCGGCTCCGATGACATTCCGGTTGGTCTGGTACCAGAGCGGCCAGCGGGCTGCTATATCCAGCTCGGAAGCACCGGGCCCCAGTTCGCGCGCGGCGATGGTCCACAGTGATTCTCCGGCCCGTACGGTTACCTCGCGGCGGGCACTGGCCCGCTCAGCCGTTGCCCTGGCGGGCAATGAGGTGACGAGGCCGGGTTCCACAACGGGGGCGCGCGGCTTCCATTGGGGCTGGAGTTCGCTGCCTTCCAAGACGGATCTTTCGGTGAGGCCGGAGCCCGCGGAGCGGCCGACGGGTACGCCCGGCCGCCCGTCAGCCAGGGGCGCCCATGCTGCGGACAGGGACGACCCGTTGTTCGAGGAAAGGGCTCCGGCGGGCAAGGTATCCGCATGGGCGAGCGGTGCGCCGAGAAGCTGCACGCCCACCGCGGCCATCGCCAGCCTGCGCATGAAAACGGGGGTGAACCGCCCCGTGGCGCGGGCGGCGGTATGGTGCCCGGTCCGGTCCAGGAGTGCGGACGCAAAGGCCGTAGCCAAGGACAGCAGCCACCAGGCGATGACTGTCAGCCCGGCGGCGAGGGCCAGCAGGCCAATCAGGTCGTCGAACTGCAAAGCCTGCTGGCGTGCAGCGGACTGCCACCAATGGTCAACGATCCGAGCGCCAGTGAAAGCCAGAAAGACTCCAAGCCCTAGGATGACGACCGCCAGGGCGGCTTCTGCCCCCACCGGGCGCTGTACCTCTGCCGCCATGACATCCCCCACTAGTGCATTTGATGCAGTTTGATCAACTTTGATGTGTTTGATCCCGATGGAGCAAGTTTGCGGCAGCTGTATCTCTGTTGTCTATGGAGATAGGAAAGTTTGTGGATTAATTGACCGCCCTCGCGGGCGCGCCTACGCTGTCGCCATGCGATGGAATGCACTCTTTCAGGATCTTGAGCTGCAGCTTGCCGAGGCCGGGGTCCTGGGCCTGGAGTCCGAGATTGCCGAGCGATCCCGGGCAGACACGGCTGCCATCGCGCTCGATGACAGGCTGCGGGGATCCCTGGGATGCCGCATTGGCATCCATCTGAGCTCGGGACCGGTCCTTGTCGGCACCCTCAGCCATGCCGGATCGGAAAGCCTGGTCATCGACGAGGCGGCGCACCAGGTGCTTGTTCCGTACGCCGCCGTGGGCCACTACACCGGACTCGGGCGGTTCGCGGTGGGCGAGGCATCCCCCGTGCGCCGGAAACTGGGCCTTGCCAGCGCGCTGCGGGGGCTGGCGCGGGACAGGGCTGAACTTACCGTCCTGATGGCGGGCCGGTCACCGGATGTGCAGCTCTCGGGTGTGATTGACAGGGTGGGGCGGGACTTTTTTGACCTCGCCATGACGCTGCCAGGAGAAGCGCGCAGGGCTGGCCGGGTGGCCGATGTGGCTACGGTCCCGTTTCGGGCGCTGGGCGCGCTCCGCTCACGGCGCGGAGGGGAACTCTGACCGCTTCTGGCAGGGAATCCAGCGTCCGGCCCGGAAGCCGCCCGTGCTCAAACCGACTTGGACTTGGCCTCTTGAATCATGCGGCTTGCCTCGGCATAACGCCCTTCGATGTACTGCTCAAGCATCTTTTCCTCGACCCGCCACTGGCCGCGGCCACCCACCTGGATTGCCTTCAGTTCGCCGCTGCGGACCAGGGCATACGCTGCCGGCGCATTGATCTGAAGCTGCTCGGCCACATCTGCAAGCGTAAGGAATCGGGGCATAGTCCAATTGTGCCACCGCTGGGCGCGGGTGATGCCGTTATCCACAGTTTGATGTTGTTTGCCCGAATACCTTTCCGATTGAGCAGGCATGCCGTAACAATAATCATGACCGGCGCGATTGAAGCGCCCAGGCGTCAAGGGGGAGCAGTACGCATGAGTGCAAGCACGGCGGCCACCGGAGCCCGGCTGAAGAAGCCTTCCTGGAAGGATCCGAGGCTTCTGGTGGGCGTGCTCCTTGTCCTCGCCTCTGTTGTCGGAGTCGTTGCGCTCGTCGGCAGCGCGGACCGGACCACAGAGGTGTTTGCCGCCCGTGAGGCAATCGCAGTCGGTCAGAAACTCACTCCTGACAACATCAGCCGGGTCAAGGTGCGCCTGGGCGACATTGAAGCGCACTACGTCACAGCGGCCTCAGGCGTTCCCGAAGGCCAGGTGGCCGTCCAGCGGATTGCCAAGGACCAGTTGGTTCCCCGTGAAAGCCTGGGCAGTGTCGACGCTCTGGACCGGAAACCCGTGGCCGTCACGGTTCAGGAGGCCTTGCCGGAGCAGGCAGTAGCGGGTACCCGGGTTGACGTCTGGGTCTCCATGCCTGACGCCCGGAACGGTTTTGCCGAACCGAAGCTGCTGCTCCCGGGCGCGGAAATCGGGGAGGTCTCACAAGGATCCACCGCCCTTGGCGCTTCGAAATCCACGGTTCTGATGGTCCTGGTGGGGGATGAGCAGATGGCCTCCCTCCTCGGCGCGCAGGCGAACGAGGCCAAGATCTCCGTGGTGTGGAATCCCGGCGGGGCCGCCAAGTGAGCATTCCGGTTGTCACCGTCGGTGAGTCGCAGGAAGATCTGGTGGGCGGACTGGAGCGGCTCCACGGTCCCGTCACAGTAGTCCGGCGCTGCGCGGAGATCGCAGAACTGCTGGCTGCCTGCCAGAGCGGGCTGGCCCGGGCGGCTGTTGTTGCCGAGGGAAGTCGGGACCTGACTGCCTCGCTGGCGGACAGGCTCGCCGCAGTAGGCGTAGTGATCATTGCTCTGACCGACAGCCCTGAGGAGCGGTTGAGGCTCCGTGGCATCGGAGTCACGGCGGCGCCCTCGACCGTTGAATCCACAGCACTGGCGGAGAGCATTGCCGACGCCGTCAGCAGGCATGCAGGCTCGAGCCCGGCAGGGCTGACTCCCGGCGCCGGTCCCGGTTACAGCACGGGATTCGCGGATGCCGGTGCGGCCCTGCGCCCGGAGGCTGCCGTCGCCGAATCGGAGCCGGCTCTTGTCGGAACCGGCAGGGTCCTGGCGGTGTGGGGGCCGGCCGGTGCACCCGGCAGAACCCTGGTGGCCGTCAACATCGCGGGGGAGCTGGCTGCGGAAGGCAAGTCCGTCCTGCTGGTCGACGCCGACAGCTACGGGGCCAGCGTCGCCAGCGTCCTCGGGCTCCTGGACGAAGCGGCGGGTCTGGCGCAGGCCTGCCGGCTGGCCGACCAGGGCCTCCTGGACCGGGAGGCACTGCTCCGCGTCGCCGTACCGGTTACTGCCACGGCCGGGACTTTTCGGGTTCTGACCGGAATTACCCGAGCCGACCGCTGGACCGAGCTGCGGGCGGCCGCGCTGGCGCTTGTCTTGGACCGGGCACGGGAAGTGGCCGACTTCATCGTGGTCGACGCCGGTTTCTGCCTTGAGGCCGACGAGGAGCTGAGCTTTGACACCATGGCACCGCGACGCAACGCCGCGACGCTCAGGAGCCTTGAGGTGGCCGATACCGTGATCGCGGTCGGTTCCGCGGATCCGGTCGGTGTTCCCCGCCTGGTCAGGGGGCTGGCGGAACTGGAAGGTTCCGTGCCGGGGATCTGCCCCGAGGTGGTGCTCAACAAGGTGCGGGCCTCGGCTGTGGGCCGTTCACCGGAACGTCAGCTCCGCGACGCGTGGGACCGGTTCGGCCCGTCGGTGAGCATAAAAGCCTTCCTTCCATGGGACCCTGGCGCTACAGACGCGGCGTTGCTATCCGGGTCGTTATTGCTGGAATCGGCTCCGGACTCCCGACTTCGGTCGGCGATCGCGGAATTAGTTTGTGCACCTGCCCAGCAAAAACGCCGATCCTCTGTGTTTTCCTCCACAGCAAGGCGCAGTCTGACGGGCTAGGCTCACGGTGAGGGCTGCAAGGAAGCAGCTGCAAACTGTGTGATGGAGGCGTGTGTCGATGTCGTCTGGGTCCAGCGTGGAGGATCAGTCCCGTCCAATCGGAGCCGAAGAAGGCTTCTTTGCGGACTACTACGAGCATCTGGCGGAGGAGGACGCGCGCGCTTACCCGCACGAGCTGCTGACAGCGCGGGCTGAGACCCACCGCGCAGTGGGTTTTGAACGCCGGCCGGGGAGCGCCAACATCTCGATCGTTCCGGAGGGCGACCACAGCGTTGTATACATCGTCACCGACGACATGCCTTTCCTGGTGGATTCAGTCAACGCTGAGCTGGTACGGCAAAATTCGGCCATCCACCTTGTGCAGCACCCCATGTTCGTGGTCACGCGCAACCGCGAAACCAACGAACTCGTCAAGGTGGACAGGGTCCCGTCCAGCATCGGCATCTCCAGCGGCGACACCGCAGCGCTGCCCGTCCTGTCCCACCTGATTGCCCAGGGCGATAACGCGTCCCACATGGAATCCTGGATTGCCGTCGAGATCGGCCGAGCCAGTGACGAAGCCGCTGAGCAGTTGCAGGAAGGGCTGGAACGCGTCCTCGGAGACGTTAGGGCCGCCGTCGAAGACTGGCCGAAAATGCGCAACAAGGCAATACAGATCGCCCAGCACCTGGACAAGGTGGCGCACCCGGCTCAGATCGCTGAGCTGCGCCAGGCCCAGGACTTGCTCCGCTGGCTCGATGAGGGCAACTTCACGTTCCTCGGCTACCGCGAATATGACCTGGTCAACGAAGAGGGCGAGGATGTCCTGGAGCTGCGCGAGGACAGCGGCCTCGGCCTGCTGCGGGCGCACCACGACACCCGTCAGGTGCAGCATCTGACCGACGCGGGCAGGCGCAAGGCCCGGGAAAAGCGTGCCCTGGTCGTCACCAAAGCCAATTCCCGCTCGACGGTGCACCGGCCTGCATACCTGGACTACATCGGCGTGAAAAGCTTCGATGCCGCGGGCAACGTCAACGGCGAACAGCGTTTCATCGGACTGTTTGCCACCAGTGCGTACACCGACTCGGTGCGCAACATCCCGATTGTCCGGGAAAAGGTCGACGCCGTGCTGCGCGGCGCCGGTTTCCCGCCGGACTCGCACTCCGGCAAGGACCTGCTGGGCATCCTGGAAACGTACCCCCGGGACGAGCTCTTCCAAATCGAAGTTCCCGACCTTGCCGCTACGGCAAAGGGGATCCAGCGGCTGCAGGAACGGCGCCGGACACGGCTCTTCCTCCGGCCGGATATCTACGGCCGGTTCATGTCCGCCGTCGTCTATCTCCCCCGCGACCGCTACACCACCAATGTGCGGCTGCGGATCGAGCAGGAACTTCGCGAGACCTTCCATGCCGAATCCATTGACTACGAGGCGCGGATGACGGAATCGGCCCTCGCCCGTCTGTTCTTCCGCATCCGCCTGCCCAAGGGCGCGGACGTCAGCCACGTCAACACCGACGCGCTGGAAAAGCGGCTCGTCCGGGCTGCCCGGTCCTGGAGTGAAGGGATCGCCGAGGTACTCCGCGAGCGGAGCGCCGACGACGGCGCCAATGAACTGGCGGCCATCTGGGCCGAGGCTTTCCCGGCGGGCTACCGCGTCGACTACGAAATCGAAGATGCCCTCGAGGACATCGCCCGGTTTGAACAGTACGGGGCCGCGGCCGAGCGAACTGTTGGCGCCCGGCAGGAACGGCCGGGTGTCCATGTCTATCTTCCGGAAGGAGCCGGTGCCACTCTCGAGGAGGATGCCAGGGTCAAGCTGTACATGCTGGAGCCGAAGAGCCTGAGCCAGATCCTTCCCTATTTCCACAACCTAGGGCTGGAGGTGCTCGACGAGCGGCCGTTCGAGATCGAGACTGCCGACCGCCGGGACTTCTTCCTTTACGACCTCGGACTGAAGTACCCAACTGGGGTGGATCCGGTGTCCACGGGCCGGCTGCTGGCGGATTCCTTCGGGGCGGCGGTTTCCGGCGCTGTCGAATCCGACAGTTTTGACCGGCTGGTGCTTCGCGAGGGTATGACGTGGCGGCAGGTCATCGTGCTGCGAGCCTACGCCAAGTACATGCGGCAAATGGGAAACACCAACTCGTTTGAGTTCATGGCCGATACCCTGCTGGCCAATCCGGAGGTCACCCTCGGACTCATTGCCCTGTTCGAGGCACGCTTCGACCCCGAGCTTCCCGAGGCCGAGCGGGCGCAGAAGCAGGCGGCCGTCCGCGCCCGGCTGGCGGCGTCGATCGACGACGTCGCCACGCTGGACGCCGACCGCGTGGTCCGGACGTTCACGAACCTGATCGAATCAACCCTGCGCACCAACTTTTACCAGGACAAACCGCACCTGAGCTTCAAGCTCAACCCTTCAGCCATTGAGGGGCTGCCCTTCCCGCGGCCCATGTTTGAAATCTGGGTTTACTCTCCCCGGGTCGAGGGCGTTCACCTGCGCTTCGGCAAGGTGGCCCGCGGCGGCCTCCGCTGGTCGGACCGGCGGGAAGACTTCCGGACGGAGATCCTGGGTCTGGTCAAGGCGCAGACGGTCAAGAATGCCGTGATCGTTCCAACGGGCGCAAAGGGCGGGTTCTTTGCCAAGCGGCTGCCGGATCCCGCCAAGGACAGGTCGGCCTGGATGGCGGAGGGCGTCGAAAGCTACAAGACGTTTATCCGCGGACTGCTGGACATCACGGACAACCTCGTTACGGAAGCCGACGGCGAACGGCTCGTCCCGCCGTCGAACGTTGTACGGCACGACGGCGACGACTCCTACCTGGTGGTCGCAGCAGACAAGGGCACGGCATCCTTCTCTGACATTGCGAACGGACTGGCCGCGGACTACGGATTCTGGCTGGGCGACGCCTTCGCCTCCGGCGGTTCGGTGGGATATGACCACAAGGCCATGGGCATCACCGCCCGGGGTGCCTGGGAGTCGGTCAAGCGGCACTTCAGCGAGCTGGACCTGGACACGCAGTCCGAGCCCTTCACCGTGGTCGGCGTCGGCGACATGTCCGGGGACGTCTTCGGCAACGGAATGCTCCTGTCCAAGCACATCCGGCTGCTCGCGGCGTTCGACCACCGGCACATTTTCCTCGATCCGAACCCGGACGAGGCGAGCTCCTACACGGAACGGCAGCGGCTGTTCGAGCTGCCCCGGTCGTCGTGGGACGACTACGACAAGAGCCTGATCAGCGAAGGCGGCGGGGTCTACCCGCGGCAGGCCAAGTCGATTCCGGTCTCGACTCAGGTCCGGTCCGCGTTGGGCTTGCCTGAGGACACGACGCAGCTCAGCCCGCCCGAACTCCTGCGCGCCATCCTGCTCGCACCCGCGGACCTGCTTTACAACGGCGGCATCGGCACCTATGTGAAGGCCAGTTCCGAGACGCACGCCATGGTGGGTGACAAGTCCAACGATGCCATCCGGGTGGATGGCCGCGATCTTCGGGTCAAAGTTGTGGGCGAGGGCGGAAACCTCGGCATGACGCAGCGGGGCCGTATCGAAGCGGCGCTGCAGGGCGTCATCCTGAACACCGATGCCATCGACAACTCCGCCGGCGTCGACTGCTCTGACCACGAGGTCAACATCAAGATCTTCGTGGACCGGATGGTGGCTGCCGGCAAGCTCGACGCCGCCGAGCGCTCGGAGTTCCTCGCGGCGATGACCGACGAAGTGGGGCGGCTGGTCCTGGAAGACAACATCGACCAGAACATCCTGCTGCTGAACGACCGCCAGAAGGTCGCGGAATGGAGCCCGAGCTACGAGCGGCTGATGGACTGGCTGGAGAAGACGGCGGACCTGAACCGGGACCTGGAGGCACTGCCGTCCACCGCTGTCCTGCGCGAACGGCTGGAGCAGGGGCAGGGCCTTACCTCACCCGAACTGTCCGTGCTGGCCGCCTACGCCAAGATCGAACTGGCGACGGCCCTGCGCGACAGCGACCTGGCAGACGACCCGTGGTTCCGCGCGACGCTCCGGCAGTACTTCCCGGTCCAGCTCCGGGAGAAATTCGACGCCGAACTGGACACCCATCCGCTGCGCCGGGAAATCATCGCAACGGTCGTGGCCAACGACATGATCAACCTGGGCGGCATCACCTTTGCCTTCCGGACCATGGAGGAGACCTCGGCGAGCGAGGTGGCTGTGGCCAAGGCGTTCGTGGCACTGCGGGAAATCTACGAGCTCGACGTCATGGTGTCCGAGCTCAACGACCTGCCTGCTTCGTTCCCCACTGAGCACTGGAGCACCGTGCACCTCGATGTCCGGCGGCTGCTGGACCGTTCGGTGCGCTGGGTCCTTGCCCAGGGCAGCGCTTCGCGGCCCATCGCCGACATCGTCGCCGAGTTCCAGCCGCCGATGGAACCCATGCGGGCCCGGCTGCTGGACTACCTGCGCGGTGACGACCGCGAGCGCGTTGCCTCCTGGCTCGAGAAGGCGCGGTCGTGGGGCGTGCCCGAGGACCTGGGCCACCGCTGGGCAGAGCTGTTCGAGAGCTTTGTCCTGCTTGACATCGCAAAAATCGCGCACAGCCGAAAGGAGCCGGTGGAGGACATCGCCAACGTCTACTACACGGTGTTCAACCGGTTCCACGTGGACTCCCTGCTGGAGCGGATCAGTTCCCTGCCCCGGGCGGACCGCTGGCAGGCCCTGGCCCGTGCCGCTCTGCGCGATGACCTCTACTCGACCGTCTCAGACATGACGACGGCGGTCCTGGACTCGACCGACGAAGGGTCACCGGCCGAGGACAGGCTCAAGGCCTGGGAGCAGCTGAACGCGGAACATTTGGGCCGGGCGAAGAGCATGTTCGATGAGGTCAACGCCCTCGAAGCGGACGACATGGCCTCGCTCTCGGTAGCATTGAGGCTCTTGAGGTCAATCGTCCGACGCTAGGACAAGGTCCCGCCGTCGAAAAACTGGAGGTGCAGTGGCAATCTTTACGGACCCCATCAGGGAGCACGCTGATTTCGGGCCGGGGGATGCCGAGTGGCTGCACCTCCTGGTGGGCGACTGGCAGATGGTGGCCGATCTTGCGTTTGCCGACCTGGCTCTGTGGTTTCCCCACCCGGAGCACGGCTACGTTGCCCTGGCACACGTCAGGCCCTCCACGACGCATACGGTGTTCCACGCCGACTTCGTCGGGGAGGGCATCCGCTCGGACCTGCAGCCGCTGGTGGACAAGGCGTGGGAGAGCCGCACCATTGAGCGTTCCAGTGAGACGAACTGGAGCAGCGACATGGCACTGCGGGTCGAAGCCGTGCCGATGGTCAGGAACGGCCGGACGCTGGCGGTGGTCACCTCACACATGGACCTCTCCAGCTCGCGGATGCCGTCCAGGCTGGAGCTGACCTACCGCCAGTGTGCCTATGACCTGTTGCGCATGGGCACACTGGGTCTCTGGCCGGACTTCGCCTCGCCGACCGGCTCCCGCCGCGGGGCCCCGCGCGTGGGTGACGGCCTGATCCGCCTCGACGCCGAGGGCATCGTGCAGTACGCCAGCCCGAACGGGGTCTCGGCGTTCCGGCGCCTCGGCGACGGCGAATCACTCGAAGGGCGCTCTCTGGCTGAGGTTACGGCGGGTCTGCTGAGGGACCGCCGCATGGTGGACGAGACGCTGCCTCTTGTTGTCACCGGGCGGATGCCGTGGCGAAGCGAGATTGAATCCCGCGGCGTAAGCCTGTCGCTGCGCGCCATCCCGCTCCGCGACGAGCAGCAGCGTTTCGGTGCGCTGGTCCTCTGCCGTGACGTGTCCGAGCTGCGACGCCGCGAGATGGAGCTGGTCACGAAGGATGCCACGATCCGTGAAATCCACCATCGGGTCAAGAACAACCTGCAGACCGTTGCCGCGCTGCTGCGCATGCAGTCCCGTCGAATGGTCAGTGACGAGGCAAAGCAGGGGCTGGAACAGGCCATGCGACGCGTGGCAACGATTGCCCTGGTGCACGAGACGCTCTCGCAGGGGCTGACCCAAAGCGTGGACTTTGATGAACTGATCGGACGCCAGTTCCGCCTCTCTGCAGAAGTGGCCTCACCGTCCCAGCAAGTCCGGACGCAGCGGTCAGGTTTGTTCGGTGAGCTTCCCAGCGACTTCGCGACGCCGCTGGCGCTGGTGATCAACGAACTCGTCACCAATGCCGTCGAGCACGGACTGGAGGGACGCACCGGCACGGTGTGGCTGCTCGCCGACCGTTCAGCTGGCGACGACGATGAGGAACTTCTCACCGTCACTGTGGCGGACGACGGCGTGGGCTTGCCGGAGACGCCCCATGTGGAGGGCCTTGGGCTGCAGATTGTCCGGACGCTGGTCACGAGCGAACTCGGCGGCACCATCCAGTGGCAACCCCGCGAGGGCGGCGGCACGGCGGTGCAGATTGTCCTGAGTCTGGCAAGCCGCTAACACGACAAAGGCGACGGCCGCGGACCATGGGGTCCGCGGCCGTCGCCCTTTCTTTGAAGCTTTTGCTCGGGTGCCTTCGTTGCTGTGGTGCGCGTTAAGACGCGCGCCGGGCCCTGGCGGCGCGGCGCTTCAGCGCACGCCGCTCGTCCTCGCTCATGCCGCCCCACACGCCGGCATCCTGTCCGGACTCCAGCGCCCACTGCAGGCAAGTGTCAACGACCGGGCACCTGCGGCAGACGCTCTTGGCTTCCTCGATCTGCAAAAGGGCGGGGCCAGTATTACCTACGGGGAAAAACAGCTCCGGGTCCTTGTCGAGGCAGGCCGCGCGGTTACGCCAATCCATGCTGATCAGTCACTCCATTCCTGGGAAGTCAATACCCTTTGTGAAAATATTCACTAGGGCTTACAAAGGAAAGGGGCCCTGCAGGGCCCCCTTGGTCATCTGGATCAAGCGTTTCATGTTAACGCTGTGTAAACAAGGGGTAGTGGACCACGAAATCCCCAAGAAGCGTGAGCGATGCATCACATCGGCGGGCTGTCCCGCCGTGTGTCGACTATCTCGGGTAGTGTGCCAGTGTGTCAAGACCCCCAGAAGACCCGTCCGCCCCGTTCGCTGACGCCGGAGACGGTGGAGTGCCGGAGGACCAGGCTTCGGCCGGAACGGATCCTTCGGGCCCCGTCCGTCCCCGCGCCGCCGCCGTGATCTCTGGGATTGTGGCAGCCGAGGCCACGGCACTGCTGGGGGCAGCAGCCTGGTACGGTTTCCAGCTGGCCAGCGGTGCGCCTGTCATGTCGTTCTGGGGTGCCATTTTCACGCTCGGCCTGCTGCTGGCTTTTGCGTCGTGGCTGTATGCCGTTGCCGTGTTCCTGTTCCGGGGCTTCCGCTGGCCGAGGGCCGGTGCGCTGGTGGCCCAGCTGTTCGTGCTGACCATCGGCTTCCCCACGCTCACCGGCGGATTCCCGGTGGCCGGCGCCGCGATGCTGATCCCGGCCGCCACGGCCATCGTCCTGCTGTTCGACAAGCGTGTGATCCGCTTCGCCTCCCGTGCCGCTTCCGCTCCGCCGGCACTTTAACGCCTCCTGACGTCGCCGGCCAGCGCCAGTTGAACGGGCACCGCCATGCCGTCCGCCACGAGCAGGGCGCGTCCTGGCGCGGGATGGGGATCCAGCTCCATCCGCAGGCCGAAGATGTCGCCGTCAAGGGGACTCCGGGGGGCAATAAGGATGCCTCTGCCGCCACTGCGGGCCGCCAGCGCGAGCGGGACACGCTGCATCAGTGACTGGCTGAACGCGGCTGAGAAAACTATCGCCCAGCCGCGACTGTTCAGCTCCACGAGCTGCTGCTGGGAGGTGGCAGGCAGCATGTCGGCGTCATCGACGAGGACTACGGCGTCCGTGTGCAGGCTTCCTTCTACGGCGTCACGGTGGAGCGCAGCCCAAAAGTCGCCCGGATTGGACTCTGGGCCGGGGCGCAGCCACCCGGTCACCGACGGGTTGAGCGCCGGCAGGGAAGCGAGGAACGAGGACTTGCCCGAACCGGCGCTGCCCAGCACGGCAAGGACAGCGCCTCCCGGCAGGCGCACCCCGGCAGGGGCAGGTTCGTCCCCGCCCACACCGACCACCAGGCACCGGGCGGCTGTACGCACCGGGCGAGCCGCTGCGGGATTTGATCCATTCGGAGGCACGTCTGAAGCAGGACCATCGGAAACAGCGTCGCCTGAAGCTAGATCCGCTCTGGGCATTCGTGAGAGTACTTCCGCCACAGAGAGCTGCACGGGAAGGGGATCCACGCGGAAGGGCTTGACCCGCACCGGCCCCTGCATCGCTTCGCCGAGGGCAATGACAGTTCCGGAACCGGCACGTCGACGTCCTGGGACATAGAGCTGGCAGACCGCCTGGCGCCCGGCCGACAAAGCACCGGATGCCACGGCCCGGCCCGGAACTGGCGGAAGGTCGGGCATCTTGGGCCATGCCAGCCTGCTCTCGGCGCTGGCGCCCCGCGGGCAGTAGATGCGGTTGGGGATGGCTGGAAAGAACCGCGACGTCACGAGTTCCCGGTCGCCGGAGATCGCCACGGTGATTCCGGCACGGTGACCGTCCCGGACGATGTCCTGGACATGGTCCTCGGCACGGGTCAGGGGACCGGAGCGGAGGGCCGACAGCCAGGAGCCCCAGCCTGAAATGACCAGCACCAGCGGCGGCCCGAAGGCTGCCGGGAGCCGGCTGAGCCGCTCGGATGCTTCGGCCGCCAGACGCTCCAGGAGGCGCACACCGCGGCGGAGGTCGTCGAGGTTTACAAAGGACCCGGCGCGGTGCGCGCCCGCCAGGCCCGCCAAGGACCCGTCCGCATCGAGGGCATAGAGGTGGCATTCCGTGGGATGGGCCAGCAGCTGCTGCATTGCCATTGACATAGCGTGGGCGGCATCACCGGATCCTGCGCCGATCAGCGCCAAATGCCCATCGGCTCCGGGCCGCCAGGTGAGACCGGCTAGCCGCTGCTCCTCGGGCAGGTCCAGCAAGCCCAGCCCTACGGCCAAGTCCCCGGCTGTCCCCAGCACGGCGTCTGCAGGGACGGTGTCTGCCGGCACGGCGCCCGCAGGGACGAGCCTCGCAGGGACGGCGCCGACAGGGACGAGGCCATCTTGGGTGAATGCGGCCAGATCGGCGGGACCGGCCAGCACGTCCGGCAGCGGCGGAGCCAGCGGACGGCGCACCGGGGAACCCCCCATGCCGGCCCATAAGGAGGCAGTCAGCTCAACCACGGGCCTGGCGGCGTCCGACGGGGTTGCCGGCGGAAGGCTGCTGCCGGTGACAGAAGGCAGCATCGCCAGCGCCGCGGTGGCCTCAAACACCCTGACCCGGCAAGTCGCAGGATCCTCGCCGGTGGTGGCAATTGATGCCGACTGGAACTCCTCGGCAGTTTCGGCGCCCCTGGCCAGGTAGGCGCGGCCCGGCCTGTTGACGGGTATTGCCGATGCCGCATTGGTGCCAATCACATCGGCTGACTCGTGCGCGGACTGCACCCGAAGGGCGATGCTTGTGGTGACGTTCGCGCGGATGTCCGCTGTGAGAGCCCCCTGCGGGCGCTGGGTCGCCATGATCAGGTGGATGCCCAGCGAGCGGCCAATGGCCGCGATCCTCATCAGCTCGGTCAGGGTCCCTGGGGCGTCCTCGACGAGCATCCGGAACTCATCGATGATGAGGATCAGCTGGGGGAGGGGCGGTCCGCCGGCAGAGGACAGGCGGTAGGCGGCCAAGTCCGGGGCACGGGCGGCGGCGAGCAGCTGCTCACGCCTGCGGACTTCTGCCCGCAGTGACACAATCGTGCGCTCCAGCTGGTTGCTGGCGAGGTCCGTCAGCATGCCGACGCAGTGCGGGATGCCAGTCAGCGGACTGAGTCCGGAGCCGCCCTTGAAGTCGAAGAAGAGGACACTGACGCGGTCCGGCGGGTAGCACAGGGCGAGCCCGGCGGTAATCGTGCGAAGCAGTTCCGATTTCCCGGCACCTGTGGTGCCCGCAACGAGGACGTGCGGGCCATCCGCCTCAAGATCCAGGACACGCACTCGCCGGTCGGTGCGGCCCAGGGGGATGGTGAGTCCTGGCTCCAGCCTGCCTGCCGCCCAGCGCTTGGCGGTCGCAGGAACCGACAGGTCAAGGACATCGCCCAGCCCGCAGCTCGCAGGCAGGGGACGTCCGTCGGCCGGCATGTCAGGGAGGGACTGGCGGTATGTCCGGCAGTAGCGGTCGAAAACGCCGGAGGGCACCAGGTCTGCAACGAAGCGGTGATGCCTGGCCCGCGCCCGAAGCATGGCTCCGCGCTCGCCGAGTTCAATGTCGTTTTCCGCTGGCTGTCCCCGGCCCGGCAGGTGGACCACGCGCCAGCCGAGACCGCGGGCTGTTGCGATGATGCCGGCCTCCAGGGTGCCCTCTTCTGCTTCGCCGAAGAGCAGGAGAATGCGGGACACATCCTGTCCGCCGGACGTGTCCGTCACGGCCGCCAGGGTGTCAGGGATCGTTGAATGGAGTGAGACGCCGGGAAGAAACCGCGCAGCGAGCGGCAGGACAGCAGCCGGTCCATGAATCGCGATCCGGGTACCCCGGGCCAGCGGATATCCCGTGAGCTGCATGATGAACGAGTGGACCAGACCGCGAACCTCCGGCTCTGGCCCCCGGACGGAAAGGACCGCGAGGCTCGGATCAAGGAGCAGTGGCACCGCCCCCAGCTCGGGGTGTTTGAAGCCCGGCTGGTCCGGTTCCAGGCGTATGTTGGCCAGTTGATCAGCCAGGCCGAGTCTGAGCCAGACGCCCGGCGCAGGCCTTGGCGCTCCCTTGTACTTTGACGTCTCCCGTTCGGAGTTCCGGCCGGTGCCGGCAGGGCTCCGAGCGGGAACCCCAGCGCTCAGTGCAAGAACAGCAGCGGACGGTGCGGACCGCCGTCGTCGATCCAGATCCTGCGCAACTGCCACCGCGACTGCCGATCTGAGCTCCCGGCGCTGCCGGGCGCCCGAGAACACCGGGACAAGTAGAGTTACGGCCGACACCGCCGTGAAGGCCAGAAACATCCACGACCCCGTCACCAGCGCCAGCCCCACACCTATGAGCACGGGGAGAACCGCCCCGAGGAGCAGCATGGACCGGTCCGCCGGCACAGCCGGGTGTGACACGGTCAGCGGCTCCGCCACAGAGCTCCCAGCGAACCCAAGCTCAGCGTCCCGTGCCCCTGACGGCGCAGCCAACACGAGCGACATGGACGAATTGCCGCAGCGAATTCGGGAACCGATCGCGACGGCCGTTTTTGACACCCGTTTGCCGTCGACCTCGGTTCCGTTAATGCTGCCAAGGTCCACAAGGGTGAGTGACGTATCCGAGACCTCGAGTCTGGCGTGCTCGCGGGAGAGATCGGCATCCGGAATCGTCAGTTCGGCGTTGGTCCGGCCGATTCGGTAGCTTCCCCGTCGCAGCGGAAGAACAGAGCCTGCAGCGGGGCCGCTGTCCACCGCGAGGAGCACGGCAGCGGGAAGTTCGCCGGCGGGTCGCGCCCCGGCAACGGCGGCGTCGGACCCGCCTCCGATGGAAGGACCATCCACCAGAACAGCCCCATTGACGAGGGGGCTCCTGCCGACTGTCAACAAGCCCAGGCGCCTGCCCTCCACCGACAGCCTGCCGGTCTGGAAGCGGGGCGAGAGTTCGGTCTCCAGATCGGACCCTGGGCACCCGTCCGGCGCCGAGACCGTCAGCTCGACCGGTCCACCCCGGGATAGGGACCCGGGAGCGCGCACCAGGGTGCATTGCAGTTCCATTCGTATCCGCCTTTCCGGGCCCTTTTGGTGGAAACGCTAGCCCTCATAACATGCGAGCGGATCCTGCATGCCCGTGTATGTGGACAAACCCTCGCCAAGACTGCGATCACTGCCGCCGGGGGAGACTCAGGTAGGCTAGGTCAGCAGACAATGCACAACGTTGGGCTGCCCGAATTCGAAACAGGAGATTTAGTGACTGCTGACCTCGTCATCGTAGGATCAGGCTTCTTTGGCCTGACGATCGCAGAACAGGCCGCCAGTGAGCTGGGCTTGAAGGTGGTCGTCCTCGACCGCCGCCACCACATCGGAGGCAATGCCTACAGCGAGAAGGAAGAGCAGACCGGGATCGAGGTTCACCGCTACGGTGCGCACCTGTTCCACACGTCGAACGAGCGCGTCTGGGAGTACGTCAACCGCTTCACTGCCTTCACAAACTACGTGCACAAGGTCTATGGCGTGCACAGCGGGGAGGTTTTCTCCCTGCCAATCAACCTGGCCACGATCAACCAGTTCTTCCGCGCCAACATGACGCCGGGAGAGGCGAAGGAACTCATCCAGGAACAGGCCGGGGAACTTGCCGGCACCGATCCTCAGAACCTGAACGACAAGGGCATTCAGCTCATTGGGCGTCCGCTTTACGAAGCCTTCATCAAGCACTACACCGGCAAGCAGTGGCAGACGGATCCCAAGGACCTGCCCGCGGGCATCATTTCCCGCCTTCCCGTCCGGTACAACTACGACAACCGGTACTTCAACGACAAGTACGAGGGTCTGCCGACCAACGGCTACACGGCCTGGATCGAAAAGATGGCCGAGCACCCGAACATCGAGGTTCGGCTCAACACGGACTTCTTCGACGAGTCGCACGAGTACAGCAAGGGCAAAGTGGTCGGCAGCATCCCGGTCATCTACACCGGACCGGTGGACCGCTACTTCGACTATGCTGAGGGCGATCTTTCCTGGCGCACCATCGACTTCGAGGAAGAAGTGCTCGACGTGGGTGACTTCCAGGGCACTTCAGTGGTCAACTACAACGACGCCGAGGTGCCCTACACCCGCATCATCGAGCCCCGCCATTTCCACCCGGAACGCGACTACCAGGCGGAGAAGACCGTCATCATGCGCGAGTTCTCACGTTTCGCCGAGAAGGGCGATGAACCCTACTACCCGATCAACACGAGCGCAGACCGCGAGCGCCTGCTCAAATACCGCGATCTCGCCGCAGCCGAAAAGAACGTCCTCTTCGGAGGCCGGCTTGGTACGTACAAATACCTCGACATGCATATGGCCATCGGGTCGGCGCTAACAATGTTCGACAACCAGATCCGGCCCCATTTCGAAAGCGGAGCCAACCTTGAAAGCGGAGGAGTGGACGCATGAGCACAGCAACCAAGAGTGAGACTCAGGGCGGCACGGAAAACAACGGCACGCAGGCGGAATGGACGACAGTCCAGCGGGTCATCCTCCCTGGAGAACGGGGCCTTGAGACACTGCCGCTTTACATGGACTCCGGCGTTGTAACAAGCTCAACGGACCTCACCGACGCGATGTCCGGATTTGGCCGCCCCTCCGCCGCACCTGGCGATGAGACCATCACCAGCCGCAGTGTCCACGCGGACGACATTGAATCGAAGACGTCCGCCTCTGTCCGGGCCGGCGAGCGGATCTCCTTTGGCACCTATTTCAATGCCTTTGCCGCAAGCTACTGGCGGCGCTGGACCACGGTGCAGGAA
Source organism: Arthrobacter sp. ISL-65 (assembly GCF_018613795.1). Lineage (GTDB taxonomy): Bacteria > Actinomycetota > Actinomycetes > Actinomycetales > Micrococcaceae > Arthrobacter. Next base: position 82,212 of record NZ_JAGGPN010000038.1, on the reverse strand, counting down.
ATCCGCCTCAGTGTCCGCACTTCCGGCCGCGGCACCGTCAGCGTCTACAAGTCAAACGCACGCGGCTCTCTGCAGCACGTCGAAACCACGCGCGTCATGGGTCAAGCGGAGACACTCTTCACGCTTCCGCTGCTTCCGTTCGGCGACGGCGGCTGGTACTGGTTCGATGTCACGGCCGGTGCCGAAGATATTCAGTTCCTGGGTGCGGAATGGCAGACCCAGGCGCCCCGACGGCAGCACGGCACCCTGACGGTGGAAATCACGACGTTGAACAAAACGGCGTACTGCCTCAACAACCTGCGCATCCTCGGCGAACATCCGGAGGCCCTGGCCAATGTCAAGGAAGTCATTGTCGTAGACCAGGGCACCGAGAAATTGGCGGAAGCTGAGGGCTTCGCCGAAGTGAGCGCCGCGCTGGGGGATAAGCTGCGCATCATCAACCAAGCTAACCTGGGCGGCTCGGGCGGCTTCGCCCGTGGAATGTACGAGGCCGTCGAAAATGGCAGCGACTACGTCATGCTGCTGGACGACGACGTCGTCATCGAACCGGAGAGCATCACCCGCCTGGGCATTTTTGCCGATTACTGCAAAAAGCCCACGTTGGTGGGCGGCCACATGTTTGATCTTCACGACCGCAACGTTCTCCACACCTTTGGGGAAATCGTGAACCCGTGGGTCATCGGTCCGGACGAGCCGAATCCGAACCAGCAGATGCGGCATAACTTTGCCCGCCGCAACCTGCGCGACACGCCCTGGATGCATCGGCGGGTCGATGTCGACTACAACGGGTGGTGGATGTGCCTCATTCCGACGTCGGTCATCCGCGAGATCGGCCTTTCCCTTCCGGTCTTCATCAAGTGGGATGACACTGAGTACGGCGTGCGTGCCAAGGCTGCGGGCTACAGCACCGTTTCGCTCCCGGGCTCTGCCGTCTGGCACGTCTCATGGATCGACAAAGATGACCTGGTCGGGTGGCAGGCTTATTTCCACACCCGCAACCGCTTCATCTATGCACTCCTCCACAGCCCATATGATCTGGGCGGCGGACTGATCGAGAACTCCTTGAAGCTCGATCTCAAACACAATATCTCGATGCAGTACTACACGGTGCTGGGGCGCATCGAAGCCATGCGCGATCTTCTGCGCGGCCCTGACCAGCTCCACGCCATTCTTCCCACGAAGCTCCCTGCAATCCGGGCCATGGCGAAGGAACATTCCGAAGCGCAGTTCAAGCCGAGCCCTGATGATTTTCCCGTCGTCAAGACGCGGAAGGTGCCCAGACGAGGCAAGGGCGTCAGCGTTCCGTCGTACGTGTCGCTGGTGCCGTGGCTGGCCAAGACCATTGTCCGCCAGGTAGGCGTGCCACTCTCCGATGCCAGCCGGCGCAACCCGGAAGCGCTTGTGCCGCACGAGGACAACAGATGGTGGAGGATGTCACAGCTGGACAGTGCGCTGGTCTCGAACGCGGAAGGGAGCGCCGCTTCCTGGTACATGCGGGATCCCAAGCTCGTCCGGAAGCTCCTCATTGACAGCGTGAGGATATACGGCGACGTGCTTCGCAGATGGCCCAGCCTCAAGAAGCAGTATCGGGCTGCCTTGCCGCAGATCACCTCGATGGAGGCTTGGAGGAAAACCTTCGAAGCCCACAGCGATCTAGGTGACAAATGACCTCTCCCAACGCGGAGCTGGTTCGTCCGGGTCTGGGCCGAGGTCTCAATGACGTCGTCCGATCCAGGTTTCTGCTGAAGCTGTTGGTTCGAAAGGAACTGAAGGTCAGGTACCGGGGATCTGTCCTCGGTCTGCTGTGGTCCTATGTGAAGCCGGGGATGCAGTTCATTGTCTTCTATATAGCGCTGGGGGTTTTCCTCGGACTGGAAAGCAGTCCGAGGAACCCGGATGGCCTTCCGAACTATGCGATCTACCTGTTTTCCGGAATAGTCTTGATTAACTTTTTTAGTGAGGCGCTCGGGAACGCTTCCCGGTCAATCGTCAATAATGGTGGCCTGATCAAGAAGATTTACCTCCCGCGGGAACTGTTCCCGGTAGCGTCCGTCTGGGTGTCTGCCGTGCATTTTTTTCCGCAGCTCGTGATTCTCGTGGTTGCCTGCGTGTTTGCTGGGTGGCATCCGTCCTTTATCCAGCTAGTTGCCGCGGCTGCGGGCTTCATTGTGGTGGGGCTCCTGGCTACGGGGCTGGGATTGTTGTTCGGCGCAGCGAACGTCTATTTCCGTGACTCCGAGAACTTCGTCGACATGCTGCTGATGGTGGCAACTTGGGCATCGCCTGTGATGTACGCCTGGACCATGGTGGCGAAGGAGATAGGGGAGTTTTGGTACACCGTCTATCAGCTCAACCCGATCACGGTGGGTGTGGAGGCATTCCATTTTGCCTTCTGGGTTCCAACAACTGACGGCAATTTCCCGCTGCCGCCGCACTTGCTGTCCTGGTGGCTACCCTTGGCACTGCTCATTTCCGGAGCCGTTCTGTGGCTCGGCCAACTGACATTCCGCCGACTGGAGGGCCGTTTTGCTCAAGAGCTCTGATACGACGACGGCAATCGAAGTCAAGAACATCAGCAAGCAGTTCGTGCTTCGCCACACGCGGTCCATCAAGGAAGCCATTGTCTGGTTGCTGAAGGGGCGCAAAGGCGACCTCTCGGAAAAATTTCATGCCCTCCGCGACGTTTCCGTGGAAATCGGTCAGGGAGAGGCCGTGGCGCTGCTGGGTCTAAACGGGTCGGGAAAGTCCACGCTGCTCAAACACATTTCGGGTGTCATGCTTCCCGACAGTGGAACAATACGGACACGCGGGCGTGTGGCCGGGCTCATCGAAGTCGGCGCTGGCTTCCATCATGACCTCTCGGGCAGGGACAACGTCTTTCTCAACGGTGCGATCCTCGGAATGAGCGAGGAAGACATCGAGGACAAGTTTGATTCGATCGTCGAATTTGCTGAGATCGGAAAATTCATCGATACAGAGGTGAGGTTCTATTCGTCCGGGATGTACCTCCGGCTGGCGTTCTCGGTGGCCGTTCACACGGACCCCGAGGTCTTTCTCGTGGACGAAATACTTGCAGTCGGTGACGAGCCGTTCCAGAAGAAATGCATTGCAAAAATCCAGGACTTGGCTGCGGAAGGCAAGACCCTTGTCGTCGTCAGCCATGACCTGGATCTCGTCTCACGGATTTGCCAGCGGGGCATCCTGCTGGAGGGCGGCAACGTAACCTTTGACGGACCGATCGAAGAGGCCGTGGCGACGTTGCGCCTTTAGGTGCTTCGACAGACAACTTCACCCGCACAACATAGAGGCAACCGACAATCTGTCGGTTGCCTCCATGTTTTGCGGGGGGTCAGTCTAGCCTTGGCCGTTCCCAAACTCCCCACAGCCCGTCACCTTGTACAGTTTGGCCGAGCCCTGCTGGTCCACCAGTGTCAGACCCGTTGCGCTTTCCGCGTGGTCCATGGCCGTGTTGGGGTGCGCGCCGCCGTGCACTTCGCGTTCGTCGAACTTCAGGGCGAACTCGACGTTCAGCTTCCGTGCTGCCGGGCACACCGAGGGATCAACACCGGCTTCGTCAATCTTGCTCATCACAATGAGCTCTTCCGGGCTGCGCTTTCCTACGACGTGGGGGACCACGGCCTGCCGTTGCGAGATCCCCTCCGTGAGGGAGGCACCCGTGAAAGGATCTCCGTAGACCCGGGAATTGGACGGAACCGTTTTAGGAAGGCGTGCCAGGAGTTCCTTCTCGTCGGTTGAAAGCAGCGGCGAGTTGGGGCCAATCTTGTAATTTGAGGCGGCAATCTGCTGCTCGGTGCCAACGGAACCGAACTGGGCTCCGACGGCGATGGCCAGGACGCCCAGAACCAGAACACCGGCCGGGGTGATCCTGTCGAGGCTGTTCCTGCCTGACATCCGGAGGGCGCCGCTAGTGAATTCTCCCAGCCGGAGTCTCGTGGATGCGTCCGCGAGACCCCGCAGGATGCTTTCCCCGCCGAGGACGGCCAGCGGCAGAAGGACAACGGGAAGCATCGCGGCCAGCCGGTACGAGTCGTTGTACCAGACGCCAGTGAGAAAGTGGCGGGCATCGCTCTGCGGAAGCGCTGACGCCACGACGAAGAGTCCGGAGGCAACGGTTGCCATGCCAAGAACCCACACGAGCTTACGGCGCGCGATGGATGCCACGAGTCCAGAAACGAGCAGAACCAACATCGCCAGCGAAACGTGGCGCCTTTGCGGTCCTGCTCCGAGAATCTCGCCGATTGCCTGTGAAACAGTCTGATACGGCTTCCATTGGGATGACGTGAGGCTCTGGCCGGCAAGGTCCCAACCCAGGAACGCCAGCGGCACGTAGACAGCAACCACTGCTGCGAAAGCGATCAGTACTGCTGCCCTGACCTGCCCTGCGCGGTAGCCGGCACCCAGCCGGAAAAGCTTGACGAAAAGCAGTGGCAGCGCGAGCCCCACCAGGGCAACGACAAAGCTGGGATGTGCCAGTGCAAGGCCCGGCACGACCAGGACGCCCTGGCAGAGCACCGGTACGACCCGCCGCTTTGTCGGGTTGAGGCCCAGAAGGTCGATGATGAGCGCCAAAGCCACAGGCATGATGGCAATAGCCAGAAGGTTGGGATAAAGGACGCCGAAGTCGATCATCAAATACGGAAAGGAACTGAAGCCCGCTGCAACCGCTCCGGCCAGTAGCATGGGCAAAACCTTGCCGCTGGAAATTCGGCTCGTCAGGTACATGGTGCCCAGGGGCCAGATCACCGCAGCGACCACGATGTTTGCCGCGGTGATGGCCTGGGGGACGGAGACCGAAGCCGCCGAAGCGACAAGCGCGACCAGATCGTGCCAGGCGGCGGGATAGAACGCGGCTGAAGATTCCGTCAGGTTTCCCAGCGTCAGGGACGACCCGGAACCCGACAGAAGGATGTGACCGACTGCGTTGAGATGAAAGATGTTGTCGTATGTCTGTGAAATGCTGTCCGGAGCACCGATGATTCTGCTAAAGCGGACCGCGATAATGACTGCTGGTATCGCGAAGGCAACGAGGATGGCGCCGCGCCTTATCCACTCCTGGGCTGATGTCAGGGCGGGGCCGTTTCCGGCGTCACCATCGGTTCCGTTGTCGAACGCCCGTCGGGGCTGCGCCCCGAAGGCAATGCCGCGCATGGCCAGCACGTAGCGGAGAACCAATGCGGCCACTGTGAGGATCACGGCACAGACGGCCACCGGGATAATCCCGTAGCCAATGTTGGCGTATGGAGCTGCCACAGCAACGACGCTGGCGATGGTGACCGTCGTCGGACCCGATACCGCGAAGAGAGGAAGGCCCCTGACTCCTGCTCCCCGCATGACCACGAGCCCTGGCCCCAGGAAGATCACTGCCGCCAGCAGTAAAACGGGCACGAATGTCACCCAGGGCATGGGGGCTCCTCGACAGTTTCAGGGAAATATGGCCAGTGGCCAACAATACTGTAAGCAGGGCGAGCGCCCACTGCCGTCCCCGGGCCCCGCATTCGGTATGGGAGACTAGTCCAGTGAATCGAACGTGGATTGTCATTCCTATGTACAACGAAGGCACCGTTGTCGGCGATGTAATCCGAGGTCTCCTGCCTACTTTCCCCTACGTCGTGTGCGTGGATGACGGCAGCTCGGACGAGTCGGCGAAAATCGCCCGCGAAGCGGGAGCCGTGGTGGTACAGCACCCCATTAATCTTGGCCAGGGAGCCGCCCTCCAGACCGGCATCGAGTATGCGCTGCAGGATCCGGAGCTTGGGTGCATTGTGACGTTCGACGCCGATGGCCAGCACAAAGTCTCTGACGCCTTCGAGATGGCGAACCGCATTCTCAACAACGAGGCAGACATCGTCCTCGGCTCGCGCTTCCTTGACGACCGAACCAAGCTCACTCCGATGAAGCGGATCGTGCTCAAAACTGCCGCGCTCCAGTCCAAGCTGTCCACCGGGCTGGACCTGACGGACGCGCACAATGGGCTCAGGGCCTTTAACTCCTATGTTGCCCGCAACATCAACCTGACGCAGAACCGCATGGCGCATGCCTCCGAGCTGGTCAATAGGCTGGCAGCCATGAAGCCCCGGTACGTGGAACACCCCGTGGAGATCATCTACACGGATTATTCGAAGGCCAAGGGGCAGTCCCTTTTGAACTCGGTTAACATTCTCGCGGAACTGTTTTTGAGGTAATTCATGCTTATTGTCATCCAGATCATCCTGGTACTCGCCGTCGTCCTGGTCGCGATGATCCTCATGCGGGGCGGTTCAAACGCCAGGCATCTGGCAATCCGCCGCATCATGCTGATGGTGTTTACCTTCGTCGCGGCCCTGTCGATCTTCTTTCCTCAGATGTTGACCACGGTCGCAGGATGGTTCGGAATCGGCCGTGGAACCGACCTTGTCCTGTACGGCGTCGTTGTTTGGCTCTTGATTTTCATGGCCACCACGTACCAGCGGTTTCGCCAGACCGAAATTTCGCTAACAAAGTTGTCCCGGCGAATCGCCATTGACGAGACTCCGAGAGTCTGGGAAAAAACGGACGGCAAGTAGCATGTCCCCACGATCGGAAGAACCGGTGGACGTTTCGGTGGTCATTCCGACCAACCGAATGCATCGATGGCTGGATCAGGCTGTCACTTCCGTCCTTCAGCAGACCGGCGTCACCCTTGAAGTGGTCCTTTACCTTGACAATGTAAAACTGAGCCCTGGAACTGACTGGGCAGACGACCCCCGCGTGCGGGTGGTGTCCGGCGCAGAGTCCCAAGGTGTCGGGCATGCCCTCCGCGAGGCCTGCAGGCAGGCGCGGGGCGAATTTATTGCGCGACTGGACTCTGACGACGTCGCTTTGCCGGGACGCCTGGCACGGCAGGTTGCCTACTTGCGCACCCACGCGGATACGGTGGCCGTTACAGGCCAGGCGCCGTGGATTGACGAAGAAGGCGTCCGGATTGGCGCTTTCGGCCATTCTGCCGGTTCCGACGTGCGCGGAAAGCTTTTGGAGCAGAACGTGCTGGTCCAGTCGGCGATCATGTTCCGCGCCACGGACTACCTGGCTGTGGGCGGGTACAACCCTCTCAAGCAGATGGAAGACTACGACCTGTGGCTGCGGCTGGCCTTGCGCGGACGGATGGCAGTGCTCGAGGACGATGTCGTTGAATACCGTATACACCCCGACCAGACCAGCCGGGGCGTGCATCCGCGGGCGTCCTACGTCAGGACAATTTTCGCCGGTCGGAAGAACCTCGCGGAGTCGCTGGGAAAGTCGGCAGCGAGCCAACTGCTCCGGAATACGGCATTCCGCACAGCGCTCTACATGATGTACTACCTTCCACCTAGCGTTATTCGGCGGATCAGAACGCTGACATCCCGCTGACGCAGGCAGAGGGAGTCAGCCCACTCGCCGTGCGCGTGTTCCGGAATTGCAGCTACCGGCTGCAATGCAGCCCTGCGTACCGGTACTGGTAGGCTGATGAAAGTGTGTCCCGGGCCGGTCGTAGCCCCGGACTGGCCTTATATGTTTATGGAATTTACCCCAAGGCGGTTATAACAATGTCCCTACTGACTGGTTCTTCGGTGCTCATCACCGGAGGTACAGGCTCTCTTGGCAAGGCTCTCATCAAGGAAATTCTGGACAACCATGACGTCCGCCGTCTTGTGATCATTAGCCGTGATGAACTGAAGCAGCACGAGTGCCGCGCGATGTTCAACAACGACCCGCGACTGCGGTGGTTCATTGGGGACATCCGGGACCGCCAGCGGCTGGACCGTGCATTCCACAAAGTGGACTACGTCATCCACGCTGCCGCGCTCAAGCAGGTAGATACCGCTGAGTACAACCCGTTCGAGTACGTTCAGACCAACGTCCAGGGCTCGCAGAACGTCATCGACGCAGCCATCGATGCAGGCGTGAAGAAGGTCGTTGCCCTTTCTACGGACAAGGCCTCCAGCCCGGTGAACCTCTACGGTGCCACCAAGCTCTGCGCCGACCGCCTGTTTATTTCTGGCAACCATTACGCCGCCGCCTACGACACCCGTTTCTGCGTTGTTCGCTACGGCAACGTCATGGGCTCGCGGGGCTCGATCGTTCCGATCTGGAAGCGGATGGCAGCCGAAGGCAAGTCGCTTCCCGTCACCGATGACCGCATGACCCGTTTCTGGATCACGCTGGACCAGGCCGTGAAGTTCGTGCTGGACTCCTTCGAGATCATGCAGGGCGGCGAGCTGTACGTTCCGAAGATCCCGTCAGTCCGCATCACGGATCTCGCCAAGGCCGTGGACGACAACGCGACGACCCACGAGATCGGCATCCGCCCGGGTGAGAAGCTGCACGAAGAAATGATCGCTGCTGACGATTCCCGCCGCACGGTGTCAGTCGGCAACCGTTACGTCGTCATGCCCCACCTCGGCGGCTGGGGCTACGAGACTCCTGCCGATGCCGAGCCCGTCAAGGACGGCTGGAGCTACCAGTCGGATGGAAACGAAAAGTTCCTGAGTATCGAAGAGCTCCGGGCAATGTTTGTCGCGGAAGGTCTGTAAAGCGTGCTTCCCTATGGTCGTCAGTCCATTGACGAGTCGGACGTGCAGGCGGTAGCTGAAGCCCTCCGGAGTGACTGGCTCACTACGGGGCCGAAGGTGGCCGAGTTCGAAGCCGCGATATCGGCCGTGGCCGGCGGTGCAAACGCCGTCAGCGTTACGTCGGGCACGGCCGCACTGCACGTCGCTTACGTGGCGGCGGGCGTTCGGCCTGGGGACGAGATCGTGACTACGCCGCTGACCTTTGTGGCCACGGCTGCAACGGCCGCCATAGCCGGGGCGAAGATCGTCTTCGCCGACGTCGACCCTTCCACCGGCAATCTTTCCTTGGATGCTGCCCGCGCAGCGGTGACTCCCAAGACGCGCGCCATCACAGCCGTTGACTACGCGGGACTGCCGGTGGATGCCGCGGCATTCAATGAACTCGCCCACTCCTCAGGGGCGCTCTTCGTCGAGGACGCGGCCCACTCCGTGGGATCGCTGCTGGACGGAATCCCTGTGGGTAAGGTTGCCGACCTTACGACGTTTTCGTTTTTCCCGACGAAGAACATGACCACGGCGGAAGGCGGCGCGGTAGTTACGCCTCATGACGACCTGGCCACCAAGGCCCGGCTGTTCAAGGGTCAGGGGCTGGTCCGGGAGCAGGAGTCCCTTCGTTTCCCGGACGAGGGCCCCTGGCATCAGGAAGTGCACGAGTTTGGCCTCAACTACAGGCTTCCCGACGTGCTGTGTGCCCTGGGCATCAATCAGATCGCCAGGCTCCAGTCGTTCCGTGAGCGTCGGCAGCAGATTCACGACGCATACAACGCGGCATTTTCGGACCATGACAACCTCACCATTCCGGGGACGGTGGACGGAGCGGTCCCCGCATGGCATCTCTATCCTCTGCGGGTAGAGGCCGACCGTCGTCGGGCCATTTTTGAAGAGCTTCGTGGCCGCGGTATCGGTGTGCAGGTTAACTACATTCCCGCTTACTGGCATCCGGTGTTTGAGGATCTGGGCTACAAGCGGGGCATGTGCCCCGAAGCCGAGCAGTACTATCGCCAAGAGATCTCCCTGCCGCTGTACCCCGGCCTTACCGATCCTGAAGTTGAGCGAGTGATCGAAAACGTTCTGGCTGTAGTCGGCTCATGACGAAGCTGACCTCGCCGCGTGTTATTGCGGTCATCCAGGCGCGGGTGGGATCCACCCGACTGCCAGGCAAGGTGCTGCGCGACCTGGCGGGCGCGCCGGTGCTTGAATGGGTTGTCCGGGCTGCAAAGGCCGCCCAGGGGATCGATCAGGTTGTCATCGCTACGTCCGTGGACCCCGGCGACGACGCCATCGCCAGCTTCGGGGCGGACCAAGGTATCGAGGTAGTGCGGGGGAGCGAGGACGATGTTCTTAGCAGGTTCCTTCTTGCCGCCGAGGTCACGGGTGCAGATGCCGTCGTTCGTCTGACAGCTGATTGCCCCTTGCTGGACCCGATGGTGATTTCCCAGGTCGTGTCGCTGTGGCGATGCGATCCCAGCATCGATTACGTCTCCACCACCCAATTCCGCTCGCTGCCCAGGGGCTTGGATGTGGAGCTTGCCACGGTTGCAGCGCTCACCGCAGCGGATGAGCGTACTGAGTCCTATCACCGTGCTCATGTGACGAGTGCCTTGTACGAAGAGGGGGCCGGCTTCAGCTGTGCGGCCCTCACGTTCCGGCCGACGACGGCGCAGTACAGGGTTACGCTCGACACCGCGGAGGACGCCGCACTGTTGGAGGAGCTCGCGCCGCTACTGCCGCAGGTTCCGCCGCGCTGGCGGGATGTCGTGGGCATCCTCGATGAGCGCCCCGATATCGTGGCCATCAACGCGCACATCGAGCAGAAGGCACTGAGCGAGGGCTGATTTTGCGGGTACTCCTCAGATGTGATTCGACGAAGTCGCAAGGGCTCGGCCACGTCATTCGAACCATGGCACTGGCGGAAGCTGCTCTGGCTGCAGGCCACAGCGTCCAATTCAGTGGTGAAGTGGAAAGCCCTGTCGGCCGAGCACTGATCGAGGATCTTTGCTCGGCCATCCACCCATTGCCAAACGGACCCGAAGCTGTAGCGCGGCTGGCCTGCAAGGTGGGGGCCGATCTTGTTCACATAGATACGTACGCGGACCAAGGCGACCTGGTTGGCGAGTTGCGCAAGGTGGGTGTGCTCCTGTCGTCGATGGAGGACGGAAGCTTTGGAAGGCGCCCGGCGGATCTTGTGATAGATCCTTCACCTGGTGCTGAACTTGGCTACCGGCCGGGGGACGGCTCCTACAGGCTGTTCCGGGGCGCCGGGGCGATTCCGATCCGCCGTTCGATCCAGGAGCTTGACGGCGCTAAAACCGCCAGCAGGGGGCTGGCGGCGGGCAGAGATGTCATGATTATCATGGGCGGCACGGACGCACGCGACATGACGTCCCAGTGCGTCGAGCTCTGGGCCCAGACGCGGATACCATCGCGCTGCTTCGTCGTGGACCCGGGTGGCCGTCAGGGGTTCTCCGTCGAACTGGCCGCTGGCCAGTCGCTGGAAGTGATCCAGCCCTCCCTGCAGGTTCCCCACCTCTTCCCCTCGATGGATCTCGTGATCAGCGGAGCCGGCACTACAACCTGGGAGCTGGCGACGCTGGGCGTACCCATGGCCTTGGTGCAGCTCGTTGAGAACCAAGCCGACAATTACACGTTCGCAACGGGTAACGGAATGGCCCTTGGCCTAGGGAACGCGAGCATGGGGCAGCTGGACAAGCCATCAGCAGTTGCAGCGCTGCGCGGCCTGCTCCAAGACGATGTGCGACGTCTCCGCCTGGGAGTCCAGGCGCGGAGCGTAGTAGACGGCGGGGGAGCAGACGCGATCGTGCGGTATTGGGAGCAGATGGCCGCCGAATCGGCTGGAATCTCGGTTAGGCCCGCAGAGATCCATGACGCGGGGCAGCTCTTTGATTGGCGGAACGACCCGACTGTCCGCCAGGTTTCGCGGGAGAAGGATGAGCTAGCCTGGGACACACACGTGGCTTGGGTGTCTCGTGTCGTCAAGGATCCGGGAGTCTGTCTCCTCATCGTGCAATGCGACGGTCAGCCGGCGGGGACCGTGAGGTTCCATGTACTCGAGGACGGGCACTGGGAAGTCTCCATCACGGTTGCTCCGGCTATGCGGGGGCGAGGCCGGGCCGCCGAGATCCTCTTGGAGGCAGAGCGTTATTTTCTGGAACGCCGTCCCGAAGCTGTGCTGCACGCCTCGATGCTGGACTCAAACGTTGCGTCCTACAAGCTGTTCCTCAATGCAGGATATGAAGGGACGCTCGACGGTTCCGGCGAGGAAAGCTGGTATCACCTTGTGAGACGAGGCGGCCCAGTTCCCCGCCCGTGACCGGAGAATCACATACGTTCTAAAAACCAGGCCCGGTTGCTTCTTATATGGGTATGGGCGAATCACGATAAAGAAAGACCCCTGGTCGGCGCATGCCAACCAGGGGTCTTCCGTCTATTGGCCGCACGCAAACTGCCGAGGTGGCCTACAGTCGCTTAGGCTAAACGACGTCCCAGGTAAGGGGCGTGCCGGCTTCACAGTCCGTGCGGAAGGGACGCCCAAGAACTGTTTCGTACATGCCGGGTTCAAGGCCTCCGGCGGGCCGGATGGAACGGACGTTCTCTGGCGATGCGAGTTCGCCTGCCCTCACGGGTTTGACTACGTACAGTGAACGCCGAAGTCGCTGGCTTTCGGATTCGCTGGCGGTCTGCCGGATGACCGGCGATCCGAGGGCCTCCCACGCAGTCTGGCTCTCCTGAACCAGCGCGGCAAGCTCGGCCGGTTCCAGGGAGAAGTCGGAGTCGACGCCCCCATCCGCACGGCTCAGCGTGACGTGCTTCTCGATAACCGTGGCGCCAAGTGCAACTGCAGCAATCGCTGCGCCGATGCCCATCGTGTGGTCCGAGAGCCCCACCTGGACACCGAAGGCGTCCCGAAGTACGGGGATGGTGCGTAGGTTCGATTCTGAGGCTGCCGCTGGGTACGAGGACGTGCAGGCAAGGACCACGATCTGGTCGTTACCCTCCGCCCGGATGGTCTGGACAGCGGTATCGATGTCCGTCATCGAAGCCGCGCCATTAGACAGGATGATGGGCTTTCCGGTACGGGCAACAAGCCGGAGGAGCGGCAAGTCGCCGATTTCGAGGGAAGCGATTTTGTAAAGCGGAGCGTCGAGGGATTCCAGCAGTTCCACGGCAGATGCATCAAACGGACTGGAGAACGGGATCAGCCCCCGGGAACGTGCGCGTTCGAAAATCGGGGCATGCCACTCCCATGGAGTGTGGGCCTCCGTGTAAAGCTGGTACAGGTTCTTGCCACCCCAAAGCGGGTGGTCGGCGCTGATGTTGAACTGGGGTTTGTTGGAATCGATAGTGATGGTGTCCGCGGTGTAGCTTTGCAGCTTGACGGCCTGGGCGCCAGACTCGGCGACCATATCGACGATGTCGAGAGCGCGCTGCAGGTCACCGTTGTGGTTGCCCGACACTTCGGCAATGATGAACGGCCGTTCGGAGTTGCCAATCCTGTGGCCGGACACTTCGTAGGATGCTTGCATTAGTTACCTATCTCGCTTAGGCGCTTGTTTGACGCTGCTGGTGCGGGTGAAAGGAGGGCCTACCATGATGCTAGACCCCGCTTGCGGAGGACAAAAAAACCTGCTGCGGCGGCTGCGGCGGCCAGCGCTGCGCTGACGATCCCGGCCGACACCGTGGTTGGGAGCAGGAAGTTTGCGGCGATGGCCGCCGTGGAGGCCATGGCAGCCGCCGCGAACGACCGGAGGGGAATGGATCCTGGAAGCATTCTTGCGGCCAGAACGCAGTAGGCCATGCCCAGACCCGCAAAGGTGACCGCCTTGACTGCTCCAAGCAGCCAGTACTGCTCCCCCTGCGCCGGAACAACGGCAACGACGGTTCCTACAACGAGGAGGAGGGGAGTCACCCAGGTGAAGGCGCTGGTCTTCTGCCGGGCAAACATGACGGACATCGCCACCAAATAGAGGGCGTAGCCACAGGCTGCGCCGGGCAAGACCTTCGCCAACTGCGTGACTTGGTGGTCCTCGCCTTTGAGGACCAGCATGCCCAGTGTCGCAGCAGCCGATGCGCCGATGGCGATCGCCCCACCCACCAAAGCGGTCTGGTTTCCTACTTTTCTGACTATCTTCCCAAGATGCTCACCATGTGATGCTTCGAGGATCCGGGCCGTCCAGACGTTGTTGAGCCCGGAGAGGATGGCGAAGGGTCCCAGAGCGAACGCGGCGGCCGCCACGTAGCGACCGGCGGATTCTGAATCCTGGAAGTGCTGCACCAGGAAGGTGTCTCCCTGCATCAGCAACATGATCGCCAAACTGTGGGGCAAGACCGGCAGTCCAAGGCGAAAGGCTGACCCGACCGCTTTCTTTGCCTTGGAAGGCCAGAGCGGCGGCGCGAGTGCCAAGCCCGCTATTGCTGTGGCCAGCATTCCGACGACGAAAGCAGCCATGTAGGTCGCGGAATCCGGCGAAATGAGGCTGATAGCGAGCAGTCCGGCCAAGTGGGATACCAACGAGGCGCCGCCGCTGAGCAAGACAAATGCCAGAGCCCGGCCCTGACTGCGGAGAATCGCCTGCGTGCTGACGACGGAGCTCAGCAGCCCGGTTGCCAGGATGGCGCACGAGATCGTGATCGCAATGTCCCGGTTTGGCTCCAGCACGAAGTAGCCGGCGGCGGCCAGGACTGAAAGTGTCAGACTGAGAATGATATTGGCGCCGTTGATCGCCCGGGCGTGGGTGGGTCCGTCTGAAGGCCCAAAATAAGCCCGCGTGATCGCAAGGGGCAGGCCGGCGGACAACACAACCTGGCCGACCTGCAGGAGTACGGCCGAGAGGCCTACCCGACCCCACTGTGTAGCGTCAAGAATTCTGATGGAAAACGGCTGCACCAGCAATGCACCCGTTCCTTGGAGCGCAGCACCCAGAAGATAGTAAAGGGACTGCCTGGCGTGGGACGGGCGTGCTGGTGAGGATTTAGCCAACGTTGATGAAATCGGGAGCGACCAATCTTGTGGACGCCGAACGCGGGAGTCTGTCCGGCAGGTGTTCGAATGGATCCTTCAGGAAGTGCAGGGGGGACAGCTTCGCCTCGTTGACGACGGGCCCAACTTTGCGTTGCTTCAGGCCCAAAATCGACTTTGCCTTTGTCCAGGGGGCGCCGATCCAGTAATCGGCAAAGGGCCGAAGTCCGCGTGAATCCCAACCCAGGACGCTGCGCAGGTCGGAGGGCGACTTCATGTACTCGTGGCCTAGCTCCGCGTACGCGATCTTCTGCAGGACAGGAACCGAGATGCTTTCCTCGTAGAACTCGGGCCAGAGGCTTCTCAGGTACTCCTCAGACGATGTCTCCTGGACGCCAGCTATCTGGAAATGCGGGCCGTACAGGCTAACCGGGGTTTCCACTGCAGCGCCGTACATCAGCGCGGTGGCGAGCCGGTTTGAAACCACCTTCTTGGAGCTCATCAGCAGCCACATGACCCGGGCAAGGAACGCAGGGTCGCGGCGTTCGCCAGCTGTTGTGATGCTGTGGCCAGCCTGTCGCCAGGCTTCGACAATTTCGGGCTTCTGCAGATCGTCGACGTGCATGCAGACCAACGCCGAGCCCTCCCGCTCGAATACCTCCTTGGCGTATCCCTGATGATCGCCTTCGACGTCTAGGAGACGGGTCCCATGGAAAGGAAACACGACCGCGTCGATAGAGCGTTCTATCGCCACCCCACTGTTCCTGACCATTTCGGCAAGATACAGAGCGGGCGAACCAATGGGGGTGCTGGCGAAACCCGTTTCACGCACCGATTCCTCTTCGCTCCATCCCCGGGAAGCATGGGTCCATGTGAATAGGTTTCCCTGGGGCGCCGAGTCGGCAAGATCGGCGAAGTGCGTGCGGATCGGCGTCACAGGCGTCCATCCATGCTGCAAGAGCCCGGCCATGTGACGGGGTCGCTGCAGCCCTGCATAGCCTGCAAGCACGGCGGAATGGCCATAGAAGTGGTTCTGAATGTCCATTACCGGACGGGTCTCCTTAGGATCTACGCGGCAGTTGGCGCTTAAACTTAGCGCCAGCTACGGCACTCAGGCACGCAACGCTGTCATCAAGGCTAGCTTGTGCCGGCATTCAGGAGCACATTGCTGAATTCGCCGTTCGACGCGACCGCGTACAGCCACATGCTGCCATCTTTGTGCCTTGCCAAGATGTTGGGTTGCCCGGCTTCGGCGAAAGCGCCAACCCCGGAAATGGACGAGAATACATCCCAACCGGCGCCTACCCGGCGCCGAGGCTGGAATCCTGCGTTCCCGTTCCCTGGGTACAACCATAGTTCACCTGACGCTGATCTAGCCAAAATGTCCTGCTTGCCGTCGCTGGTCAGATCCTCCGCGCTCACAACAGAGTTGAAGATGTTCCAGCCGGAGCCGATGACTTTGCGCGGCTGGAATCCGCCGGTGCCGGTGCCCGGATAAAGCCAAAGCTGGCCGCTGCCATCGCGGGCAATTACGTCGGCTCGGCCGTCTCCTGTCCAGTCGCCCGGGGAAAGGAGGGAGTTGAAGATATTCCAGCCGTGTCCGATTACCTTGCGCGCCTTGAAGTTCCCCAGTCCGTCAGTGGGATAGAGGTAGAGCGTGCCGTCCTGCGTGCGGGTGATGAGGTCGGGCTTTTGGTCGCCGTTGAAGTCGCCCGTGCTCACGATTGAGCTGAAGATGTTCCAGCCGGCCCCAATCTGCTTCCGAGGCAACCAGCCTCCATGACCGTTACCTCGGTAGAGGTAAAGGATTCCGCTCCTGTCCCTTGCAAGAACATCGAGGTGCCTGTCACTGTCGAGGTCCCCGGCCTCTAAGACGGTGGAGAACGTTCCCCAGCCGGCACCCACCTTTATCTTGTTAAGGTAACCAGAGGACCCATTGCCCACGTAGTTGCGGAGCTGCCCGCCCGAATCCCGGCGCAGCACATCAACGGGGCCATCACCATTCAGATCCTGCCCGCTGCGGACTTCCGCCGCACCGCTCCATCCGGTGCCCAGAAGGCGGCGGGCCAGGAAACGTCCGTCGCCGGTGCCGGGATAGAGGTAAAGATCCCCACTGTAAGTCCGTGCCAGGAGGTCTGGGTTTCCGTCTGAGTTGTAGTCGCCGGCGGCGCTGACGGAGTTGAATGCGCCCCAACCGTTACCAATGGCGCGTCGGGGGAGGAACCCTCGCGTTCCACTGCCGCGGTACAGCCACAACACGCCGTCGTAGGACACGGCAGTTAGGTCATTCAGGCCATCGCCGTCAAAGTCGCCAACTCCGTCTAAAGAGTCGAAGGTGTTCCAGGCGCTGCCGATTTGGATTCGTGGCCGGACCCCGCCCGTGCCGTCATTGCCATAAAACCAAAGCTTGCCGTCGCTCGACCGCGCAAGGATGTCGGCGGCACCGTCACCGTCGAAATCCGGGCTCGAAAAGACGCGGCTGTATATGTCCCATCCAGAGCCAATTTGTGTTGCGCTGCCGAAGCTTCCGTCCGCAAGGCCGAGCTGTAGAACGAGCGCTCCACTACTTCTCCTGGTAACCAGGTCCGGGCGGCCGTCACGGTTCATGTCCTGCGAGGTCAGGGAAATGGGACTGGCGAACTGCTGCCCAGAGGCGAAGCGCTTCAAGTTCTCATAGGTGCCGTTCCAGACATTTGAATCCCCGGCAAAAGGGCCACTGGGGCTAAACTGCCAGATGCTGTAATGACCCCAACTGGAGGGGATGGCTCCAGGACTGTCAGTAGGGGCCTCTGGATAGGACGCAACCCATAAGGGGTAGTCACCGAAGCCAGGGGCATCATTTGTGCACTGCTTCCACCAACCAGTGTTCGTGTAGATGACGGGCAACCGTCCGGTCAACGACCGCATGGTGTCCCCAAAGTCTCGGACCCACGAAGCCAACTGTTGGGGCGTTTTGTCGTAGCAGATGTCTCCGTGGTAAAAGCCGTTGATGGTCTGGCCGGCATAGGGATTGAACTCGAAGTCCAGCACTGGAGGCATCGTGTAACCGTCACCCGCCCAGCCACCGCCGTTTGCCACGAAGAAGCGTGCCTGGTCCGCACCAGAGGAGGCGTTGGGGATGGCAAAGTGATAGGCGCCGCGAAGCATGCCCACGTTGCGGGCACCCTGATACTGGGATGGGAAGCTCCCGCTGATGAAGTAATTGCCTTCGGTGGCTTTCACATATGCAAAGCGCGAACCCATGTTCCATTGTTGTTGCCAGTCCACGGCGCCTTGGTGGCTGCTGACATCCTGACCCTTGACGCCAAAGGACGGGACCCACGTAGCTTCTGTTACAGCATCCCGCCGCGACTGCACGGCAAGTGGATTGCCTTGGCCCATCTGCGCACCGTCTGCGCCTACCGCTGCCCGCATCGCGGCCTTCGCTGCTTCGGAATCGAATTCGGTGCCCGGGGCAGGCTCCAAGGGGACACTTGCTTCGCCTGTGGTGGCAGTCGGCGGTGATTCCATGGCTGAGGCCGGAACCGGCGCCCAAAAACCTGCAAGAAGCACGAGGGCGAAAAGGCCAGCGCTGAACGTGCCAGCAGTCCTACGCCGTGCAGTTATGGTCTGTGTCATATATCCGCTCCGCAGTCCAGGCCTGTGGCCCCAATGGGCCAATAGGCGCCGCGGCCGGTCGCGGTTGGGTCGCCCCACGATCAGCCCAGCCCCAAGGGGTAGTCCTTGGAGCGGCCCACCCTACCACTCTTGTTACTCCTGATGCCAATGATGGATTTGGTTCCAATGTGATTTGTGGGACGCGGCCGAAGGGCTTTTGCTACGGCGTCTCGCTCAGGGATTTCAGCGCTAATACCTGCAGCTCTAGACTGGACGCCATGAAGGTTTTGGTCACCGGCGGCGCCGGCTATATCGGATCACACACGGCTCTGTGCCTGCTCGAGGACGGACACGACATTGTCGTGCTGGACAACCTTATGAACTCGAACATCGAGGCAGTTCGCCGTGTCGAGGAGCTCAGCGGCAAGAAGGTGGAGTTCCGCGAGGCCGACCTCCTTGACGCTGAGTCTGTTGACCAGGTCTTCGCGGAGGGCGGATTCGACGCCGTCATCCACTTCGCCGGCCTGAAGGCCGTCGGTGAGTCCGTGGCGAAGCCGCTCTGGTACTACAAGAACAACGTTGTGGGTACGCTCAACCTGCTCGAGAGCATGGATAAGGCGGGCGTCCGGCGGCTGGTCTTCAGCTCATCGGCAACCGTTTACGGTGCCTCCGAGCACGTTCCCCTGATTGAGAAGTCTCCGCTGGATGCGACGAATCCCTACGGCAGGACGAAAGAGCAGATCGAGGACATCCTGTCCGACCTGAGTGACGCCGACCCGCGATGGAGCATCGCACTGCTGCGGTACTTCAACCCCGTGGGTGCGCACGAATCGGGGCGCATCGGCG
This sequence comes from Arthrobacter sp. ISL-65, assembly GCF_018613795.1. GTDB lineage: Bacteria > Actinomycetota > Actinomycetes > Actinomycetales > Micrococcaceae > Arthrobacter. The sequence goes on along the minus strand of NZ_JAGGPN010000038.1, from coordinate 63,204 downwards.
AAGACCCCCACGGCATCCCGAACAACCTTCTGCCCTTCGTTGCGCAGGTTGCTGTGGGACGGCGCGAGAAAGTCATGGTGTTCGGAAACGATTACCCCACGCCAGACGGGACGGGAGTCCGGGACTACATCCATGTCATGGACCTCGCAGCCGGCCACTTGGCAGCGCTGAATTACCTGCAGACCAAGACCGGCTCGTTCCGCTGGAACCTTGGGACCGGCCGGGGTTCGTCCGTTCTGGAGGTCATCGACGCGTTCGGTGCTGCTGCAGGGCATCCGGTGCCTTTTGAATTCGCGCCCCGGCGGCCGGGGGATGCGGCCGTCAGCTACGCAGATGCCTCCGCCGCGTTGGCAGATCTGGGCTGGTCCGCGCACCGTGACCTGGCGCAGATGTGCGCCGACCACTGGCGCTGGCAGAGCGCAAACCCGTACGGCTACGCCGGTGAAGGTCAACCTGCGGCGGCGACGTAGACGCCCCTGATGGCCGACTGCCGACATGGGCGCCTGGGTCGGTTATCCACAATTGCGATTTTTCTCTGTATTCGGCGTAAGCAATCCTTTAGCTTTAACCCAGATGTACTGCCTCCGCTGGGGCCGGCAGTCGTTCGGGGGAATTCATGGATGCAGTACGCATTGTCGAGGATGAAGTCCGGGAGCTGATTCGTCGGCGGGGTCTCGATCCGTTGCACCAGACGGCCGAGGTCAGGCGGCTCGTGGAAGCGGCCGTGACCGACTATGACGAGCGCGCCCTCATGGGTCCGCTTCCGCCGCTTGGGCCGCTGGAGTCAGCGCGCCGGTTCGTCTTTGACGCTGTGGCCGGGTTCGGTGCCCTCCAACCGTTTCTGGATGATCCGGGCATCGAGGAAATTTGGATCAACGCGCCCACTGAAATCTACGTCGCACGGAACGGCGAATCCGAACTCACATCACTGACCCTGACGGACCAGCAGGTCCGGGACCTCGTTGAACGGATGCTGAAGAGCTCAGGCCGGCGGCTGGATATCTCATCACCCTTCGTGGACGCAGCACTGCCTGACGGATCCCGCCTGCACGTGGTCATCCCGGACGTCACCCGACGCCACTGGGCCGTCAACATCCGTAAGTTTGTTGTGAAGGCAACCCGGCTGGATCATCTCGTGGAACTGGGCACACTGACCCCTCAGTCCGGGCGCTTCCTAGGCGCCGCTGTCTCGAGCGGACTCAACATCCTGGTCTCAGGCGCGACACGGCCCGGTAGGGAACAAGTAGCTTAGAACTCGCGCCAAGGGCGTGTCGTTCGGATACGAAACGGGATCCGAGAAAAGCCCGCGACGTGACGGGACGGCGCAATCCGGTGGCCGCGGTTGTGTTGTGCCCGGATAGAGCACCCCGCAACCCCTCCACCAGCGTCGTGATCTTGGGATCCAATTGCCTGGAGGAGTGCCAACCTGACAAAGTTGGGGGGCCATTCGCGTTCTCACGTAGCGTTACCGAGCTGGGGCTGCGGAGGCGCTTCGGCCGCGGTAAGGTCATCATCAGCGGCATTCCATGGGGGAGTCTTTAGGTGCAAAAATTTTCGATCACCCGCCTAATCAATCAGGGCGGCCAAGGGCGTGTTTACGAAGTCCTTGGGGACGACGGCGTTACCTACGCTCTAAAAGTGTTGTCTATCGCCCCCGATAGTCCAGATCCTGACGAGGACAGACGGCGCTTCGAACGCGAGATATCGCTCATGACGATGCTTGACCACCCGGGCATTGTGAAAGTTATCGGGGCGCAGATGGAAAGCAAGGAGCCCGCCTACATCATGCCGTGGGCGTCCCACAGCCTGCACCAAGAAATTGCCGACAACCCTTGGGGCTTGGAGGAAGTCCATGCCCTTGGCGTCTTCGACGCAATATTAGACGCCATCGAGTACGCGCATTCCGCGAACGTTCTTCATCGAGATCTCAAGCCGGGCAACGTACTGTTCATCGACGGTAAGTATCAGGTTTCTGATTTTGGGTACAGTCGGCGGATCAACTCAGATTCGGCGGCACTTACGCGAACAAATGCCGGTTTTGGCTCCGAAGGCTACGTCGCACCCGAGCAATGGCACAATGCAAAGGACGCTGACGTCACGGCAGATGTGTACTCGTTGGGCGCCCTTCTCTATGCTCTGTTGGCAAACGCTACGCCAGGAGCGGGCATCGAACCAATCAAGGTCCCCGAGAGATTCCGAGATGTTGTTGTTAGGGCGACCAGCAGGGATTCAAAAAGTCGCTATCTAAGCATTACCGAAATGAAGAAGGCTATCGCTCGGCGAAGAACCGATATCGGCGAGACTGAAGCGGTGGAAAAGAAGGCAGCACGGTTACTCGCTGAGTGGAAGCAAAGTCAACCGGGTGCTCTCGCGGAGCTGAGCGCCCTTCTACTGGCCAATCGCGACGACCACGAGCTCTACTTGAACTTCGTCACGACCTTGCCTGGTGAATGTATGCAATCGATGGCTAACACAAGCGTCGACACGCTCGCGGACGTTTTTGGGTCTTATCTGTCAGCGATACAGGGACAACATCCGTGGGACTCGACCGATCAATACGCCTTGTTCATAGAAAGGGCTTGGAATTGGGTAGATCGTACCGAGGTTCGGCTGATGCTCCTGCAGCCGTTGCTCCTGCTCGGTTATAACCACAACCGTTACTTCGTAAGGGATCTGTTTGTTCGCATCGGTGGCAAGGCCGCTAACGACGCCCAGTATGTTCACTCCCTAATCGATATCCTGGATGCCAACCCAGGCGCTCGTGCTTTCGTTCGTGACGCTATGCTAGGTACCTCTCTGCCCCCCGCAGTGCAACAGATTCTGCGACAAGATGCCTAGCTCCGGGCCAAAACTTGTAAAAATCCAGCCTGATCCATCTCTTTTGTCTTTGATGGTGACTATGCGCTGGCAAGGCAAAGAGCTGGCAACGGGGACGGGTTTTGTAGTTGGGGCAGGTGCTGACCGATTCCTCATTACAAACCGCCATAACCTTTCTGGGCGGCACCCCAGATCTAATGAAATTATGCATACGCACGGGGTCACCCCTGACTCCGTCTCGATTCTCTATTTAGATATAAGTGATAAACAGGTGTGGCGGGAAATCTCGGTGCCTGTCTTGGACGCTGCTGATGAAAGCCCACTGTGGTTTGAACACCCAACACTTGGTCCGCAAGTCGACGTCGTTGCTTTGAAGCTCTCGTTGCCGGACGGAACGGCGCTGACTCCATACGACATGGCGAAGCCCGAGGACGACCCCGTCCTTTGGGTTGGTGAGGACCTGTTCGTTGTAGGTTTTCCGTTCGGGCAGTCATACCACCGAGGTATGGGGATATGGACCAGAGCATCCGTTGCGACCGAGCCGTCTGTCTACTACAACGGTCTGCCCATGTTCCTCGTTGATGCTCGCACACGTGCAGGGCAATCGGGGTCTCCTGTCCTATTTCGGCCTGGGCTGAGACCTGTGAAAATGACGTCAGGCCAGATCAGGACCAGCGAGATGACTGATTACTATCTTGCAGGAGTTTATTCGGGGCGGATCAGCGATGAGTCGGACATCGGCTATGTCTGGCGCACTAGCGTGATAGTAGACATCATCAATGGTCAGCAACGTTTCTCCGCGGACGGTAGGGCCAGGACTCAGGAGCTTCCGCCGCTTCGCGGAGAGGACGGGGTGGTGCGTCCGAGGCAGGGCATAAACAAAGATCGTCGTGCCCGGTAGCCCAGTGCGCCAGCTGGGAAGGTGTTCGTGGAGTCTGGCTAGCTAGACGCTCCGGGTACATCTTGGACAGGAAAGCGGCCGTGTGGCCGCGCGTGCTCTGAGTGCCGTTCCAGTCGCTTATTTCATCGGTTCCTCTCGGCGGGAGACGATGCAGGCCACTTCGGCAGGGACGCGTTCAAGAGCCGCTTACCGTCAGAATTGCTGTCCGAAGCGCGTTTTGGCGCCGATTCGCGCGGATCCCTCCGTCTATCAATAGAAGAGACCGAAGGCCTCCTGCTTTGTGTTGCCCCGACCCCGACTGCGCGCGCCCGACATCAGTTCCCAGCTCGGACGCAGGCGCGGTCTCAAACCAGTATGTTCCTAGGTATCTCTATGAGTGTGATGGTCTGTGATAAGCCGGCACGTGCTCTTCAGAGATTCAGGCATCTGCCCAGAACTTGGCAGTGGGCCAGGGATAGGCGGCTGTATATCCGCCGGGGGAGGCCGTCAGCCACGGCTTCGGTAGCTTCTTATACTCCGCTCCTCACTCTGACTGCGTGCGGAGGTCTCTTCGGCCCATTTATTTTGGTCCTCTCACGGTGTAGCGTTCCGCAGATCAGTTCCGATAGTGCCAGTAACCTTAATGAAGGGACACCAATGAAAACTGGTCTTGCGGTGGGTAGCCTTGTTATTAGCCTGATTGCGTTAGGTGTATCCGCAGTTGTCGGCTTCGGTGGCGCGATGGCGACGCTAGTTGCTGGAAGTTCACAGGTCGTATTCTCCGGCGTTTCTATTTGCCAAAATTGGGGGGCATTTGTGTCCGCGCAACAGAACTCGCCAAACTGGGGCAACCTGCCTGCCAGCGAGGTGGACGCCCGCATTGACCGGATGGGGAGTGTCATGTATAGCCGGATGTACGCCCAAGCCCAGAAGCTAACCAATTCCATCCTTCCGAGCTCGGCCCCGTCTGGGGGCACATCGGCTACACCGACGGACCCGACAGCGTCAGTCCCTTCCGCATCCTCGTCGATCACCAGCCCGCCTGAGAGCGTCGTCATTGAGCCAGTCAGTCTCGCGTCTGACTGTGGCTCTGCCGCGGAATACAGGATTGCTCGGGACACTAATGATCCGCTCACGTTCCGAACCACCGTTCGCTAAGAATGCTCAAGTAAAACCAACACAGAAGTTGGCAGAATTTCGGCGAGCGATGCCCCACCCATCAGTACCTTGGTGTGAGGACATCCCAGGGACACCGCAAGCGCCTGGCGGTGTCCCTGAAGGTGGTGGTTCTCCACTATTGCCATGGAGGAGTCGTAGTGCATTGGTTTATAGTCGACGAGACCAACAAGAACTCTATAAGCGGTCAATTCTTTATTACTGGCGGACCCGTGTTCAGCGATGATCAGATTGAGAAAAGCCGCGCTGTGGGACCTAGACCTCGAGCAATCCGGTGAATGTATTCCGGATGACCTGCGATCCATCCGCCAACTCGTTGAGCGAATCTCTGAGCCGGTCAGCTCGGTCCAGCAACGCCACCAACGCCTCTAGGTCCTCCGGGTTTGTCGGGACGGCAATCCTGAATTTCCGGAACGCGTCTTGCTTGAACCTGTTTCGGCTGGTCTTTGTGGAGCCGCTTGACTCGGCATCTACCACGCCCAGGTATTTGGGCGAGTTCAAGGCGTGGACGACATACTTCTTAAGAGCCGTTGGGTCGTATTCATTTGCGTTAGCCTCAAACATCGGGAACTCGCCAGATGCCACAGCATCAGAACAACTTGGGTCGACGATCGCAAATGACGCCCTGAAGGCAAACAGGCGGTTATAGACCAACGCGCCGCTGTGGACCTTCCTAAGGGAAGTGCTCTTTATGTCCTGTCCGAGCTTCGTCTCCCGGATGAAAGCTCCGCCGCCCCACCAGCGTACGCCGAGCAGCTTGTATTCCTTCTTCGGAGCGAGTCTGACGGTCTCTGAAACTTCCGTCAGAAGATCTCCGAGGGGCCGTTCAGTGAATTGAATATCAGCGACCAGCGTCTCCACGTCGTTTTTCAAGTCGTCGACGACGCCTTGGAGGCTCTTCAGATCGAGTGAAAGGCCTGCCAGTCCTATTGTGATGTCAGCACGGGAGGAAACGGCGGCATCTGGCCGCCAGTAGTGGCGAGGGTCAAGCCGATCAGTCAGCTTAGTTACCCAGACGTTTTCCCCACTTGGAGCCTGACCATTGCGCCAAGCGTTGTACTCCACCAAGATTGCTGGAAGCTCGTTTCCAGCGATCTCGAGCCCATTGGCCGCATATCCGGTATTCCGGCAAACGGCCATGAAAACGTCCTCCGAGTCGCTCGGCAAGTCAGCCAGAGGTGCGCTCCGCTTCTCAAGAAGCAGGATCGTCGTATTGGCTCGGCCTCCGTAAGCTTCGAAGGTTTCAGCATTCAGGCTGATCAGCCCCCGCACGATCGTGTTCTTGCGAACGTAGTCCCGGACGCTCTTGGTGGAGGGGTTAGCCAGAATCCCATCCATGATGACTATGGCAACGCGTCCACCGGGCTTTGCCAGCCGAATGGACCGCTCCATCGCAAGCGCTGCACGTTCGATGGCTTTCCGCCCCGACCCCAGGTCGTGGGCCTTCAGAATTTCGGGGTCTGATTCCGTGGAACCGAACGGCGGGTTCGTCAGGCACACGTCAAAGAGCTCGTCGCCTATGACCGTACTGCCGGACCTTATGGCATCCACAAAACCCGACTGCTTGAAGATGTTGCTAGCTGACTCCCCTTCTCCGTGCATGGTCATGTTCATCCGGCATGCGAGAGACGTGCGCTCATTCCAGTCGATACCAAAGAGGCTCTCCTTGTTGAGCGTCTCTAGGTAGCTGGCCTTCAAGTCATCTGAGATGGACATGGCATCGATGCTTTCGGCAACGAAGCTGTGCCAGGCGATGAGGAATCCACCCGTCCCACAGAAGGGGTCCACCACCGTCTCTCCGACCTTTGGAGAGAGGACCTCCACCATGAAGTTAACGACGTTCCTAGGTGTGAAGTACTGGCCCAACCCGCCCGTGAACGTGCTTCCAAGGAAGTGTTCGAATGCCTCACCCTTGACATCGAAGTCGGTCAGGGAGAGATCGAAGTTTTCGAAGTGGCCAACAAGCTCGCGGATGGTGCGATCACTGAGCTCGATTGTGTCGTTAGGAAGGAACAATCCGCTGTACTCCTGAGACTTGGAAGTCTCGCGGAAAATTTGCTGGATGATATTGATGTTGCTGGACATCAAGTCGTCGAACTTCTTGAGTCGGAACCGCTCTTTGCCGGATTTCTCTTCGAAGAGCTTGGTGAACATCACTTTAGACAACTCGTCAAAGGCCTTCGTCGGGTCGTAGCCCTCGTTGTTACGTATCGAGTTGTGGCACGCGCGCAGGATCCGCTTGTATTCGTCCACGCTATCGACCTTGAAGAGCTCGTGCCTGGCCTCTTCCGCCAACTTCTTGGCTTCCGGCCCCCGCTTGGCCGCCGCAGAGGCCTTCCCTGAGGTTGGCAGCCCTTGAGGAAGCAGCTTCTTCGTGAAGGTGTCGTACGCCTTCGTCTCGGTGCCATTGGTCAGCAGAACGAACGGAGCGATGGGAGTTAGCAAACGCGCGTATGAGAAGGCCTGGTCGGCATCGCCCGCCGTCAGGGGTGGAGTAGGCGGTTTCGTCTCGACTACAACCAGTGCTCGGCTCCGCGTTGGTTCGCTGTAGACCACGGCATCCGCAAAAATCGTTCGCGCTTTCCGCCCCTGCTTCACCTCGATGCCGACGTTGTAGCCGACATTGTCGAGTTGGTAGCCAGCTTCCGACAACACCTTCGGAAGGTGGTGAATCTTTACGTCGTCTTCGGACAAGAATTCCATGCGCGCTCTTCCCAACTTTCAATTCGTTGGACAAAGCTAAGCACAGCCGACAGCTCACCGTCAACCGGGCGATGGGGTGCATCGTGGAGGATGATTTAGAGTTGGGGGAGTAGCAGATCATATGCATCCCCCTATCTAACCTCGCGAGCCGTGCTCGAACAAACTTTCGAACCAGCGTGGCGTGCGGGCGCCTGGAGGGGGTTGGATGGAATGCCTCAAATATAGACGGACAAAACCGCGCCATCAGCGGGGGGTTGTCCAAGTGACGGTGCGCTTCTTTCTGGAGCCCCCCGTCGGATCGAACCGACGACCCCCAATTTACGAGATGTGGGTCGGTCACGCGCCGCGGGAAGGAGGCCGTGTTCAGTATCGCTCCAGATGTCCCTGCCCTATTGCCGGGGGAGCCGTTGGGCCTGAGCAGGGGCCTTCCGTGGGCAATTACGGCAGAAGGGGGCTTATTGGTGGTGTGCGGAGCTGCGTGTCGTCTCGGTCACCACGGTGCCCGGAGTGCATTGGGGGGAAGCTCTCATACATTTTTGCGGGGGGTCTTACTAGGTCCTCGGGTAATTTGAAGCTAAAGTTCTAGTTGCGACCCCCGGTAAGAGCCGGAGCTGAGGCACAACGAACCACGAACACCACGAAATAGGCACGGGTTAAGCCTTCAAGTAGTGGAGTTTCCGATGTCCGTTGATCCTGTCCTGATCGCCCGTTCCGCCCTCGGGGTGGCCTCCCGTTATACCCGCAACGGCGGCCCTGACCCGGAGCGCGTAGCCGCCGCCCGCCGCAACCTCAACGCAGCCCTTGTCGAGCGGGCCATCCGGCAGGCGCTCACTGCTGAGCCGCCGATCACTCCGGAGCAGTGCGAGCAGCTGGCCGCTCTCCTGACTGGGGCCGCCGCATGAGCCGCCGCCCCGTCTGCCCCGACTGCACCGCCCCGGCTGCTGCCGGTCGCGTAGTGCATGCCGACTCCTGCCCGCTGCTGGCCGACCTGGAGCGCACTACTGCCGCCGACGCTGCATGGTTCCGGCAGTCGGGCCGCAGTCAGCGCCGCCGCCCGACTACCGCCTCTGAGCGCACCGAGCAGACGCTGCTCCGCCCTGCCAGCAAGCCTGATCAGGAAGTCACCTTGATACGGCAAGGCCGTGGGCGCTACGTTCGCCGGTTCCTTCCGTCCGGTATGGCGGACCTGCTGGCGGTGAGCGGCGAATGAGGGCTCTCGATATCGCCATCGCACCCCGGCAGAACAGCCGTCACTGGACGCAGGACACCATCACATGGGAGCAGCTGCTCGGATGGGTGGAGAACCCCGGCAGTGAGAAGGCATGCGGCAACTACGTGCTGGGGCGCATCGAGCACAGCACCATGGACCACTGGGACCGGAAGGCCTGCACCGACCTGCACCGCCGTAAGGGCACCGTAGTGGCCCGGTCGGCCATCACGCTGGACGCCGACAGCGCCCGGAGCTCACTGCCTGATCAGGTGAGCCTTGTGCTCGGCTACCAGGCGCTGGTTCACACCACGTACAACTCCACGCCGGAAGCGCCCCGGTACCGGCTGCTGTTCCCGACCGACCGTGACATGACCCCTGAGGAGTACACCCGCGCCACCACGTCCCTGATGCGGAAGCTCGGGCAGGACCAGTTCGACGTGGGGTCGGCCCAGCCGGAGCGGTACATGTTCCGGCCGAGTCAGCAGCGCCCCGACCACTTCCAGCACTGGGTGGTGGACGGTGACCTGATCAGCGTGGACGAGCTGCTGGCCGAGTACGTGGAAGCACCGCAGGCCCGCGTGCCCGCCGTCGACCCTGTCGCTGCGGACCCTGCACCGGACGAGCGATACGTGCAGGTAACGGTGGCCGGGGTGCTGGCTGACCTGGTAGAGCTGGCTGACTTGCCCGACGGTGCCCGCACTGACCGGGGCGACGGCTGGGACTCCGGGGTTTTCCGTGCGGCATGCAGGCTTATCGAAGCAGCCAACTCGTGCACCGTCTACACTCTGGATGACGCTGAGAAGGACTTCATGGAGCATGCCCCCGCCGCTGCCGGCACGTACGATCCCGCCTACAAGTGGAGCAGCGCCAAGAGGACTGTCGGGGACGCCCCGCTGGCACCACAGGGACGTCCGCGGGAGGACTTCAGCCCGCTTACCCACGCCGACCTCCGGGGGGCGCTCGAGGGTGACTCTCAGGACGCTGGTCAGGGTGCGGAGCGTGTAGGTGGCGCTTCATCTTGGGCAGGTATGGACCTGACGGGGTACCTTGACGGCAGCTACCAGCCGCCTGTGCCGTGCCTCCTGACCCGGGACGACGGCGTGAGCCTGCTGTATCCCGGGCTGACGCACTCCATTCACGGGGAGTCTGAGTCGGGGAAGTCCATGCTGGTACAGCACGAGGCCGTCCGCGTCATGATGGCCGGAGGGCATGTGCTGTACCTGGATTTCGAGTCTGACCCGGGCAGCATCGTGGATCGGCTCGTTACTCTGGGTGCCAGCCGCAAGATGATCGGGGAGCAGTTCGTCTATCTGCAGCCCTCCACCGACCCCGACAAGTACGGGCCCGACCTTGACGCGCTGTATGCCACGCTCGGGGCTCGCCCGTACAAGCTGGCCGTGATCGACGGTGTGAGCGAGTCGATGGACGTAGTCACCGGGGAGAGCAAAGATCCCAACGCCACGGCTATCGAATGGACCCGGAAGGTCCCCCGGCGCATCGCAGACCGGACCGGGGCTGCCGTAGTGCAGATCGACCACGTCACCAAGAACGCTGAGACGCGCGGACGGTTCGCGATCGGCGGTCAGGCCAAGCTGTCCGCCCTGACGGGCGCGGCGTACAGCCTTGACGTGAGGCAGCCGCTGGGGCGTGGGCTTTGCGGGGAGCTGGTGCTGCGGGTAGCCAAGGACCGCCCTGGGTACGTTCGCGGCAGGAGTGGCGAGCATCGGGCATCGGACCGCACGCAGGAGGCTGCCCGGGTCATCGTGGACTCCACTGGTGGCGGGCTGGTGCTGACCGTAGCAGCACCAGCCGCCGAGGCGACGGCGGAGCAGGCAGAATCCCTGCTCATGGGGCGCATCAGCGACTTCCTGGCTGAGCTGGGCGAGGAGCACGCCGGTGCAACCACCACCACGGTCCGGCGCGAGGTCCGAGGCAATAACGAGGACATCGACAGGGCAGTTCAGGCCTTGGTGCAGCAGGGGCACGTCAACCGGACTGTGAAGGGGCAGTCACATCTGCACCGCCTGGTGAAGCCGTATTTGCCGGCTCAGGAGGACTTCAAAGACGACTAACCAAGCCCCAAGCCCAACCCCGCCCCAACCCCGCCCTAGGCTTGGTAGCCCAACCCAGCCTCAAGCCCTCCTCCTTTAGGGAGGGCTTGAGGCGGGGTCCCGGGCGAGGCCTGACAAATGACAGTTTCACTGGGGCTTGGTAGACCCCTGATTAGGCGGCCTACCGAACCAGCTACCCGCTGAGGGAGGGGTAGAAAATAGATTTCATCCCTCCCGTCCCCCGCACCACTACCAAAGGAGATCCACCCCCATGGCTAGGACACCACCCGCCGCCGACCCTTCTGACTCGACCCCCGAGCTGCCCGCCGACCCTGCAGCTACCCCTTGGAAGGGGGTGGCACCTGCAGCTACCCCTTGGAAGGGGGTGGAACCTTTGGATACCTCTTGGCATGGGGGTAGCCTCCGTGACCGGCTGCAGCTCCTGACCGACCGCGCCGAGGCCATCGCCCGAATGCTCGCTGCAGTCCCCGAGGACGTCCAGAGCGCCGTGGACGGGCGCACCCGGGAGGCGCTGTCGGGTTACGTGCAGGGACTGCGGGACGCCGTCCGGGAGCTGGGTCAGGACTAAGAAGTTTACTAATGGGGTCCACCATTAGTAAACTTGGGCTATGCCCACCGCCGCCACCACCGCTCCGCTCCCAGTCATTGGCTACGTTCGAGTCAGCACGGATAAGCAGGACATCGGCCCCGAGGTGCAGGTTGCCGAACTGCATGCCGCCGCCGCCCGCCGGGGCTGGGTGCTGGAGATTCGCCGTGAGGACGCAGCGAGTGCTAAGAGCCTGAAGGGTCGGCCGGTCCTGGCTCGGGTGCTGGACGACCTGAAGATGGGCCGGGCCCATGCCCTCGCAGTGTCCAAGCTGGACCGTCTGAGCCGGTCGGTAGCTGACTTCGCCGGGATGCTTGAGACCGCCGGGCAGCAGCAGTGGGCGCTGATCTGCCTGGACCTTGACGTGGACACCACCACCGTAACTGGGGCAGCTATGGCGCACGTCACGGTCACGTTCGCGGAAATGGAACGCCGCCGCATCGGTGAGCGCACACGGGCAGCGCTCACCAAGATCTCCCCCGAGGCACGGGACCGCATGCGTCGTGGTGGCCGCCCGGTCAACATGCCCGAGTCAACAGCCAACCGCATCGTCGAGTTGCGTGCCTCGGGGCTGACTCTGCAGGGCGTCTGCGACCTCCTGAACACCGAAGGCGTGCCGACCGCCCGCGGGGGTCAGTGGCGGCCCGCCACCGTCTCGAAGACGCTGGAACGGCTGCAGCGCGCCTAGTCCCTAGTCCCTAGTCCCGCCCGAGTCTGGAGCCCGCGAGCGTCCCTCTACGGACTCCCCGGGGGGCTCATGAGGTACTCGGCCCGACAACCCCCCGTAAGGACGGAGAGGGAGCTTCGAAGGATGCTCGCCACTGGCTCGGGCAGTTCAGCCCTCGGCCCAGCGCGCCAGCGTCTCGTCGTCGGGAGCCTCGATTGGGCCGAGGTCCTCGGGGCTGTTCCAGTGGAACGACAGGCGGTTCCGGTCCAACCCCCTACCGACCCGTCCCCGCACCACCACCACCGACTGCAGGGCATCGTCCAGCACGGCGCGCTGTTCAGCCGGGGTGGTGGCCTCGGCCCAGTCCTCACCAAAGGTCCGCGTGTGCCGCACGGCGCGCTGAACCACCACCGGCGCTGCCCCGCGCGCCTCGCGTCGCATGCTGCGAAGGTTGGATATCTGCCCCGTGATTCGGTCGGCCTCCTCCTCGTCGTCAGTGGACTGGAGCTGAGCAGTCAGCTCGGACAGGCGGTGCTCAATTTCGGGGAGCATGGCTGCTGCGCCCTCATGGACCTCCCGCACCAAAGACCACCGCACCCGCTCGCCCTTCTGCCGAAGGAACTCCTCGATGACGTAGTCCTCGAACTTGGTGATGGTCTGGTAGCAGGACCGACATGAGTAGCCCGGGCGGCCCTGAGTCGTGCCGCGGTGCATGCGTACCGGCTCATCGCTGTCGTCGCGGCAGTGCCCGCAGGAGACCAGCCCCGACAACAGCGGTGACGTGGTGGAACGGAGCGCCCGGGGCAGCGCCTGAGCGGAGTCGCGCTCGTCCAAACTCTTCACCATCGTCCGCCACTCCGAAACAGTCATTATGGCGATCGACTCGTCCACCACGGGTAGCCCGGTCTCGCTGTCCCGTAGCACGTCCTCGCCCCGGGTCTGCGTGGTGTTGCCCGGGTTGTAGGCAGTCATGCCGGCCAGGACCGGGTTGCGTAGCAGCCGCTCGACGGTCGTGTAGGACCAGCCGTCGCGCTTGCGGCTCTTCTGGGAGGCGCTTGGCAGGGGCGCTCCAACCTCGTCCAGCCATTGCACAGTGGAATAGATCGAGTGACCCCGCTGGATCCGCTCTACCGCCCCTCGCACGAAGCCGATGTGGTGTGGGTCTTGGGCTAGGACCAGCCCGGGGCCGTCAGGGTTCGGCACCGAGCGCCACCCATAGGCCAGCGTGCCGCCCGGTACTCGCCCCGTCATGACAAGGAACCGCCGCGCTGCCTTGACTCGTGCCCTAGTTGCCTCCGCTTCCATCTCGCCGAACACGGCCAGCAGTGTAGCGAAGGCGCGCCCCTGTGCCGTGGTCATATCTACTGGGTCCTCAACCGCGACGATGCCCGCTTTGCGATCCCGCAGTGCCTCGTGGGCGTGGAGGAAGTCCAGCACCTTGCGTGCCAGCCGGTCGATCTTCCAGACGATGACGGCGTCGTATTGCTCGGGCGAGTCAAGCAGAGCGCGCCACCCGGCTCGGTCCTCGGGTTTGTTCCGGGAGGCAGAGACGCCGTCATCTGTGAACTCTGCGACCACCTGCCAGCCACGCGAGGCAGCGTATTGCCGAGTGGCTTCGAGCTGGCGGGCGATGGAAACGGATTCCTCCGCACTTACGGAAATGCGGGCGTAAATAGCACAGCGACGTATGGACATGGAACTAATATACTGGTTTTATATCGGGCTGTACGCAGGCGGGGAAGACCACGCTGCTGAACTGCCTCGCAGCCAGCATAGGCAGCCGCGAGCGCGTCATCACGGTCGAGGAGATCTTCGAACTGCAGTTTCCACTGCGCGATGTGGTCGGGCTGCAATGCCGGCAGCCCAACCTCGAAGGCGAAGGCGAGATACCGCTCCGCAGGCTGGTTAAGGAAGCCCTACGCATGCGGCCTGACCGCCTGGTGGTGGGCGAAGTCCGCGAAGCAGAGAGCCTCGACATGCTGATCGCCCTCAACAGCGGGCTTCCCGAACATGACTCAGGCACACTTCAAGATATGCTGTTTCCATGTCCTCTCGCACAGCCTTCATCTACTGCCGTATCAGCGACGACAAGACAGGGGCGAGGCTTGGCGTTCAACGTCAAGAGGAAGACTGCCGGGAGTTGGCAGAAGCGAAGGGTTACACGGTCGTCCGCGTATTCACTGACAACGACCTCAGTGCATACTCCGGTAAGGCCCGCCCAGCGTACAGCGCGATGCTTAAGCGAGTTGCAGCGGGCGAAGTAGACGCCGTACTGTGCTGGCATTTTGACAGGCTCAACCGCCGTCCAGTGGAGCTGGAAGCCTACATTGACGCGTGCAAGGCGGGCGGAGCCCTGACGCATTCTGTCAAGGCGGGGGAGATGGACCTCTCCACCGACTCGGGCCAGCTCGTTGCGAGGATGCTCGGGGCTGCTGCGAGATACGAGTCGGACATGAAGGCGACGAGGATCAGGCGGGCTTCGGAGCAGGCGACGCGTGCGGGGAAATGGACCGGGGGAACCCGCCCCTTTGGCTGGACCATCACAGATGGAGTCCCTGAGCTTGAGTCCGATGAATCGGAGGCGCTGGCAGATGCCTGCGCGCGGGTGCTTCGGGGTGACAGCCTGGGGTCGATCATCCGCGACTTCGATGACAGGGGTATCAAGACCACGCTGGGCAACGCGTGGTCGTACGCGACGTTAGGGCAGGCGCTCAAGCGCCCCCGAAACGCAGGGCTTGCGGCCCTGCGGGGAGACATAGTGGGGCCGTCCACATTTCCTGCCATTGTCTCGGAGAACGTATGGCGTGGTGTCTGTGCGGTACTCGACGATCCGTCTCGCAGGCGCTCGCAGTCCAACAAGGCGGTGCACCTGCTGGCGGGAATCGCGCAATGCTACTGCGGCGGTTACGTCCGGTCGGCGACGGTGACCACCCGAAACGGAGAGAAGCACCGCATATACCGGTGTGCTGTGCGCGGCTCTGGCCACGTCAGCAAGCGGATTGAGTTTGTAGACCACGTCGTCAACGCTGCCATTGTTGCCGTGCGGGCTGCCCAAGACCGCGCCAAGACGGAGGACACCGGCACTGACCTGGAAGCAGAGAGGCTGGAGTTGGAAGCGACAGCCCTCCGGAAGCGGCAAGAAGAGGCAGCCGTTCAAGCTGCACTTGGCCAGATACCCATGCACATGCTGGGCACGGTGAATGCGGCGATCGAGAAGGAGTTATCCGCCATTACGGCTGAGATGGCAAAACGGGAAGAGGCGGCGTCACGTCGTCCGCCGGCTCAGGACCAGATAGTCACCATACCGGCCGACTCACCCTATGCATCTGAATGGGCGAGTATGCATATCGACGATCGGCGTGACTACCTCCGAAGCATCTGCAACGTCATACTGCTGCCGCACGGCAAGGGGTCCACAAAGGTCTTCAATCCCGACACTGTTCAGGTAGTTGTAAAGGCCCCCGGAGAGGGGCCGGGACCGATGGGCGCCCAAGACTTGGCGCGTACGGCGGCAGTGGCGGCGTCACTAGAGTCCGCTGGAAGGGGGACCTATGTCAGCTTTCACGTAGGCGGCGAGGTCGTCAACTACCGGGTGGGCGAGGTTCCCGCCGGAACCTCCCATGAGGACGACATGCTGCAACTGCTGGAGCCAATGACGGACAGGGGCGAGGCGCTTCTCCACGGTGCCCGCGACTTCGTCGGCGAGTCCACTCTCTAGCGCGGGCGCCTCTCGTACCCCTCCTGTGGGCGGACCAGGAGCGCCGCAAAAGCGCTTCTGGGCATAGATGCCCACCAGCCCTCCAGTAGGCGTTCCTGGCGCTCTCCGGCGGGGCGCTAGGCAGGGTCTAAACTGTGCGTCGGCTTACCGCTTGAGCTTCTCCATTCGCCGGTACAGGGTGGCCCTGGACATGCCCAAGTCGCGCGCTACCTGCGCTGCTGGCTCGCCTGACTCAATCAGGCGGGCGGCGCTCTTGATCTGGCTGTCTGTGAACTGCGCCTTGCGCCCACCCAAATCCTTACCAGCCGCACGCCGCTTGCTCACGCTGTCGCTGATCCGCTCCCGCTTGATCTCTAGCTCCATCTGTCCCAGCGCCGCCATGACGGTAAAGACCATGCCGCCCATAGGCGTGCTGGTGTCTACCTCTCCACCCCCCAAGTTAAGTACGCGGAGCCCCGCACCTTTGCTCTTGATCTGCTCAGCCAGTGCCAGCATGTTTACGGTGGAGCGCCCCAAGCGGTCCAGCGTGGTGACAACCAGGGTATCGCCCTCGTGCAAAGCATCCAGTGCTTTGTCCAGCGCCACACGTGATGCCTTAGCACCGCTCACGCCGTGATCAACGTACAGATCATCTCGCCTTACTTGAGCGGCCAGCAGATCAACCTGCTGCCTGTCTGTGTCCTGTGCCCTGGTCGAAACTCGTGCGTATCCGATCAGCTTTCCCATGTTTCCCTGCGTCCCTAGATGTGTCTCGCAACAGTGTTTGCGTACCTCAAAATTAGCAGGTAGTTGCGAGACATGCAAGCGAGACACTTTATGGGCGCTATAGGGGGCAGATGTGTCTCGCAAGTGATCTGTCTTAAATCTCTTGGGTTGCGAGACGGCGACCGCTAGCGTTGCCTGCGCGGCCAGCGCCAGCGGCGCGGAAGATCGGGTTCGTAGCGTGTGCGGGGTAGTTTGGCGAATCCTCCCCCCTTGAGCTTTTCTATGGGCGTGACGTCGCCGTTGGCCGCTCGCACCCAGTGCGTGCCCTGGTAGTCAACGAAGTCAAGCCGTATTGCGTAGTCAATCCAAGGCAGCAAAACATTCCATTCTGCCCGCGACGTCCTCGGGGGTGCTTCCTTATGGGTGGTGCTCGGTTCGATGTATTGGGTGCTGAAGCTTAGATTCCTTGTCGTGCTGCCTGCCAGCTTTTTGCCCGCCGGTCCCACCATGAAAGGGACAGCCAGCAGGTGTACTTGGCGGATGGGATACGGGGACGCATTAACCACACTCCAGCGAACCTCTTGGTCATCTACTTCCACGTGGGCGAACGCCTTCGCCCGTTCCATCTTCTCGGCGTGCCTCTTACCCCTGCGATCGTTGAGAGTCATGACAAGGGATATGAAGGAAAGGATGAGGGACGCGGCCAGCGTCCCAACGGTTCCCCACGCGCTCATCCAGTCCGTGATCATCGGCTGGTTTTCTGGTCCCACCATGAACGTACTCTCTCATGAACCCAGCCGTGCTCCGGTGGGGGAGCCTGCCACGTAGCATTGTGCTTGGACTCTGAGGTTCGGAGTCCGTTCAGGGGGAGAAAATGAAAAGACTTCTGGCGACCGCCGGCCTCGTCTCGCTATTCCTGGTCGCCGGGTGCGCCCACCGTGCAACGCCGGAGGAAGTGCGCGCTTCAGAGCTTGCAGCACGTTCGTCTCGATCGGCGGCCGCAGCGGCGGACATTCCCGACAGCGTGAAAAACCAGACCAAGACTGCCTGCGAGAACGATCTGCGTTTTCAGGCCAGGACTTCCAATGGCAAATCCGCCCACGCCGTTCAGTCTGTCCAGTTCGTCGGGGACGTTTCGGAGTACGACCTCCGCAACCGTCCTCACGCGTACGACATTGTCGTCTCCTACGACATCAGCATGACGGCCACAGGCGAAGTGCTGAGCTACAAGAAGACATGCCGGGTCGGCGACGATGGTGACGTGGACTGGATGGCAGCCTAGAGGGGCCTGGGGGTAGTACCCCTTGAGCAACTGCCCGCCCCCCGGTGGTGATAGCGCGTCACCTTGCGTACGGTTTACAACCTTTTTCGGTTGGCTTTTAGCAGATTTTTGGCCACTGGGTACAAGGCTGGCCCCAAATCGTGTTCAAAGGTCTGTCCGTCCAAGCCATACCCAAAGGGCTCACCTCCTGGTTGTGCCCTTCCGACCGCCAGCCTTTTAACTGTTGCCCACAGCATTGTTCCCGGCTGCATGTTTGGGATCTTCAGGAGGTCGGCAAGGATGACAACCAAGTCCTCCGTGTCCCTGTGTTCCAGCTCGGTATTTCTTAGCCCGGTCATCGGCATCATGTGGTCCGGCCGGACACAACGCCGGACACGGCAAACGTGGTCGAGGGTTAGTTGACTCCCGTGCCCACCAATGAACCACCCGAACGAATACCGGTGGGCAAGCCAATCATGGTTGCCCACGCTGATCAGCCCGTACCCCTTAGTGTTCTCGCGTCCCGCCCATAGCCAGCACCCACGCTCATTGGTTTCAGCGGCGATCTGACCGACGAACTTATCCAACGTCCGTTCCGTGGCGGCTTGCTTGCGCAACGGTTCCTTTAAGAGGAGGTGATCATGCTGCCGACAGTAGCCCTGCCGAGAGTCGTTGGCCTTGAGGCCGATCCGGACCTTGCACCCGCCGTGTTTGCACAAGGGCTTGCTTTGCTTCCACTCGTCGTAATGCTTACGGCACAGCCCCCGGGAGTGATGGTCACCGCCGCGTTCGTGACGCGGCAAGGTGCTTCGGCACACGGTGCACCCACGCTTGTACTGATCCTTTGGCCTTGCCATGTGTCCACCGTTCACTCTCCCGGATAATTCCAGCAGACCAGTTTACCCGCAGGGGTGGTTCCCTTATGTCCGTAGGGGAAGCCACGGCCGGTTCCCTCTTTTCCACACTGGTGGGTTAGGGCAAAGGCGGTCCCTGGTGGTGGTGTGGTTCTAGGGCGCGGAGTTCTAACGTAGCGCATCAGGCGTGGCCTGTCGGGTGGCCGTCTCGGGGGTGGCAGAGCGCTCGCAGGCGCACCGCTGCTGGTGCAAGAGCATTGCGGTGGTAGCCTGTCTCAGCGCACACTGCGACCATTACTTTCCATGGGGGAATCATGCTTGATAGCTCTAGTCCGTCAGCGCGCCCGAAGCGCGGCTGGCGGCCGACTATACCGTTCTGGATTGTTGCAGTGGTTGTGCTGCTCCTGGTCTTAGGCGCCGCCGCATCCGGCGGATTGGGTGCAGCTCTCGCAATGCTGGGCATCGTAGCTCTGCTGACCGGGTTGTACGCGCTGCTGTTCAAGCGCCGCTCTTGGGTGGGCATACCTCACCGCAAGAGCGCCGCGCTCGTTGCGGGTGCGGGTGTCGTTGCGGCCTTTGTGGGCGCAGGGATTGCCGGGGCGACTGCCGGTCCAGAGCAGTCAGCGGACAAGTCCGCTTCAATTGCAGCGGAGCAGTCAGCAACTGCGACGCCAGCGGTGGCGACCGAACAGTCAACTCCATCCGCCATGCAGGCTCCAGCAGCCGCGAAAACGCCAACGGCCACTCCAACCCCCACGCCCACGACTGCGGGCGAAGCAGCCGCAGCGGCGGGTGGTGGCATACCGAAGCCTGACAGCCAGCAGGAGGCGAGGTTGCTTGCTGACATCGAGGCAATCAATCCCCAGTTCATCAACAGGAAAACAGTGAGCAACGCACGGAACCAGTGCAGCAGTGTCCTCGGGGGCAGTCCGGAAAGCAGCCTGATCCGTTCCACTCAGGTTCGGTTCACCGGCCTTGGTGTGGAGGCCGTGACGGAGTCCGAGGCTGAACAGATCCTTGCAGCTATACGGGCGAACGGTTTCTGCCGGGCCAGTTAGGTCAGACCTATTGGCCTTGAGCGTGGCTAATGCACGCTCGGCCAACGTGATTCACTACTTGCCCAAAGGGGGAACCAAGCGCTATGGCAATTCCTACAGTCTTTGTTAGTTCCACCTTTTATGATCTGCGGTACCCCCGCGAGAGCCTTAAAAGGTTTATTGAAAGTCTCGGCTACTCTCCAGTCCTCAGCGAAGAAGGGACGGTATTCTTCAACCCGAAGGAAACCGCAGCCGAATCGTGTCTGCGAGAAGTATCTAATGCCGACATTTTTGTTCTGTTGATCGGGGGGCGCTACGGGAGCAGTCTCCCGTCATCTGAACTTTCCGTGACCAACGGCGAATTTCTGGCGGCTGTGGAAAAGAAGATTCCTGTGTTCGCGCTAGTCGAGCAAGGCACGTACAACGATTTCGCCCTATATCGGGCTAATTCTTCGAAGCCCGAGATTATAGACCAGTTGTCATTCCCTCATGCTGATACGCCTCGAATCTTCGAGTTCATAGAGTCCGTGCAGGGCCGGACGACTAACAATGCGTTGGTCCCCTTTGGCTCTACGGCGAGTATCGAGTCGTATCTCCGCAGCCAGTGGGCTGGCATGATGCATAGCTTCCTGACGCATGGGAGCAAAGAAGCTCAGGTAGTCGACACGCTGGCAGTCCTAACCAATGTCAATGAACGTGTCGAAGTCATTGCAGAACAAATCCTGCGATCTGTTGGGACCTCTGAGGATCGACTCTATGTCCGTTTGTTGCAAGAGATGATCCAGTCTTCGGTTGTTTCTGACTTGCGGTTTATGAATGGCAGGCCAACTCCTGGTGTAGTGCTTGCCAATAGCACGATTGAGGAGTGTGCTGCCAATCTTGGGATTGACTTGCAGGTGGAACCTGAAATAGATCGATACGAGGATACGATCGGGGCAGGTGGCCAGGTGTCAAGCCAGCGACTGATTCGAATGGAAAAGCAATACATAACTCTTCAGAACCACCTATTGGCCATTGTTGACGAGTACAACATGACCCCTGAAGATGTGGTGGCATACGAACTACAGGCCCTTAAGAGGTCCAACTAGCACCAGGCTCACCGGGGGGCGGGACCTTTGCCCTTTTGGCGACGCTCCAGCAAAGCGCAGGAGTGGTAAGCGGGACGTGTGCATGAACCATTTCTGGGCTTGCCTAGCTAGATGGCAACCAGATTGACCACACGCTTGCCGCGGTCGCACAGAATATTCCACCGCCAACAAAGGCGAGGTCGAACCGGAGCCTTCGGAAGCTGCCAAAGCTGTCAGCGGTATAGCTGCTGTATCCCATGATGTTGTCCGACTGGGCGTACGGGTTCCCCCAACGATCTTTCTTGGCAAGTTCGGAAGTTATCCACTCGCCAGCCTCGACTTCGGTCAGCTTCGGAAATCCAGGTTCGGTTCCGGCCAGCATTCTGTCCCTCTTAGCTCGCAGTTTAGCCATATGTTTCTCCCGGTGGCTGTACTGCTTCGCAGGTTCGTACACCTTCCACAAGAGGTGCCCGAGCCCGTAGAGAGGAAGGGCACCGCCCAGGACGTACAGAAGGGTAATCAGCATTTTCCAAATGTGCACGCACCACGATATCTCCCTAGCGGCCGTGACACGTTTCAACACCCCCGGGCTTGCCCGTGATGTATCTGGTCCCGGAACTTTAGCGACGGGTGGTCAATCCTGAGCCCAAGGTCGATTGCGGTTTGGGAGGTGTCTGCTTACCGTGGCCCGGGCGCGTCTCGCATGGCTTCCTCGTAATCACGGTTGTCCTGCGGGGTCCTGATGGGAGTGACAGCTTTCATGATGGTCTGGTCCGAACCCCAAACAACGGCATCGAGGTCGGGGAACGTAAAGCCCGAGAACACGACGCCGAGGTCCTCCGCGAAAAGATGCTCACTCTTGGGGCTGCCATTCTGGGTGAACCATTCGATGTACAGACTTAGTCCAAACCTCCAGCCACGGCGTGCCCCGCCGTTAATGCTGATCGGAAGGTTAGGCATAACGGGCAGTCCGACAGCTCCGTCGGGGCCAATGGCATCTGCCATGACCGCATTCTTAAAGCTGCCTGTGAACTTTCCGGCCCCTTGAGGGTCGTGAGACCGGAGGAACGATGGTGGGACCGGCTCGGAATCCGGATGCGCGGGCAACATGAGGGAGTAATCAATGCGGACATTGTTGGCAGGATCGGGGCTGTCGTTAACGAGAACAATGTAGCCGGAGTCGCTGAGCATTGCCTGCCAAACCACGCGCGAGCGTTCGTTTGCACGTGCCTCACTTGAAGCCGCTCGCTTCTCCGCTTCAACGGCCCGGTCGTTCGTCCTCTTCGTGTAGCGAAAGTTGAGGATGGCGAATGTGCACGTAGAAATCAGGCCAACGATCGCTACGCAAAGGGCTAGGCCGGGAGTGTCCATTGTGTGATTCTAGGCCTTTTGGAGGATGGGCTTAGGCGCCAGGTGCGGCAAAAAGGCTGCGTGGCGGGCGTGCTCAGGCTAAGCGATGTGTGTTGTGCCTGAGACATTTTCGGGCTACCGAACATGCGTTCCGGGTGGACTGCGCTTGTCCTGACTTCGCGCCGTTGCGCGCGGCACAGGTTATCCTCAGTCTCATGACGATTCAGGGGGCAGCCGAAGCAGCCACGTACTCAGAGGCTGTAACTGGCATGGAAGAGTTTGGGGTCGCACTCAAGGGCCTGCTAAGAGAAATGCTTAGTCATCACGGCGTAGACGTGCACACCATTGACCACCGCGTGAAGGAGGAGCGGAGCGCAAAGCTGAAGATCGACTCGCCTGACGGAAGCTACGGCGGGTTCTCAGACCTTCACGACCTGCTGGGCCTCCGGATCACTTGTTATTTTGCGGATGAGGTAGATCGAGTAGCAGAGATCATCGACGAGGAATTTGACCCCGACCCGACAAAGTCCGAGGACAAGGGAAGCAAACTTGGTCTCAAGGAGTTCGGTTACCGCAGCGTTCACCGCGTGGCTGGGCTAGGGGGCAAGCGCACGGACCTTGCCGAGTACGCCCGCTTTAAGGACCTGCGTTTTGAGGTTCAGATTCGAACGGTCCTGCAGCACGCTTGGGCCGAAATTGAACATGATCTCGGTTACAAAGCGGAGACAATTCCTGAACCGATGCGGCGGCGTTTTTCGATGCTGGCCGGTGTCTTGGAACTCGTGGATTACGAATTTCAGTCGCTACGTAAAGAGCTGGACACTTACGAAGACAAAGCGGAAAAGGCCGCAAAGAGTCCGGCCACGGACATGGCCTTGGACATAGCCACGCTTTCCTCGCTCATACGCAGCGATGAAACGATCATGGCTCTGGATGCGGCGGTGGGGGCCAGTGTCAACCGGCGTTTGAGAGTCCGACCCGATGATTTACGCACAACGGAGAACAGGCTTCGGCAGTTTCAGCAGCTTGGGATTACCACAATCAGTGAACTCCGTAATGCTGTTGAAGAGTGGAAAGGCCACATGCTGGCCTTTGTTCCGAAATGGATTGCGCGCGGTGACCGAGGCGAACCCGTGCCCGGGTTCTTCCCTCGTGGTATCGGACTTTACTACTTGTTCTTAGTGATGACGCTTGAATCGACGCGCCAGGGGCGTCCTTCCGGGCTTACCAGACGCATGATGGACTTGGGGGCGCCCGAAATGTGGCGAGAAACCATAGCGCTGGTAGGCGAGCCCCCGAGCTTGCCTGGCTCCTAGCGCAGAGCTGCCTTCAGGGAGGCGTGCCCTGGGGGGAGCACGGTCGCCTGTGATGTTGCACTGTGTCTCAAGACTTTCCGGGCTGCCGGGGATGTGCACCGTCCATGCCAATTCAGCACACGACGCCGTGACCAAGATGTGCACTTTGCCGCTGCTCGCCGGGGACAACATTTCCAGCGCGTTTGTAGTTCCCACTGTGGCCTCGTGCATCGATCTGGTGGTTCACTGCAGCCGCCTCGCAAACGGGCGGAGGCAGGTGACGGAAATCCTCTCCCTGGGCAGGCGGGTCGAGAACGGAGTTATCGAGTCCTCAATGATTTTCTCGACGATCGGCGGCCTGCTGGAACCAACGGCCAACACCATGCCGGCGGAGGAGAAATTCGCCAGAGCCGGTTATGAGGTCGCGGCACTCTTGGACCCGCGCTGATGGCTGCGCTGCTGGGGGTTCTGATAGGAGCCGGGCTGTTCCTCATCTGGTGGTCGGCTTGGGACGAGCCCGCGCGTCCCAAGCGTGAACAGCGGACAAGCCGTCTCCATGACCTGCTGTTGTCTGCCGGCATTGAAAAGGTCACCGGCGCCGGTCTCATCGGCAGCTGCCTGGGACTTGGCGCCTTCGCGACGCTGGCCTTCTTCGCGGTGAGCAGGTCCTTGCCCATCTCCGTTTGCTTCGGCCTGTTCGGTGCCTGGCTTCCGGTGGCCGTGGTGAAATGGCGGGTCAAAAGACGAAGCTCCGTCTTGCGGCGGGTATGGCCCGACGTCGTGGACCATCTGCGGTCGGCCATCCGGGCCGGGTTATCCCTGCCCGAAGCACTGATACAGCTGGGCGAAAAGGGGCCCGAGGAGCTCCGGCACGTGTTTCGCGACTTCGGCTCGGACTACCGCTCGGGCGGCCAGTTCGAGGCGTCGCTGAACAGGCTCAAGGAGCGGCTGGCGGACCCCGTAGCTGACCGCATCATCGAGGCTCTTCGGCTAACCCGGGAGGTGGGCGGCTCCGATCTCGGCAAGCTGCTCGGGACCCTCGCCGAGTTCCTGCGCGAAAGTGCACGGACCCGGAGCGAGCTTGAAGCGCGGCAGTCGTGGACAGTGAACGCTGCCCGGCTGGCCGTCGCGGCCCCTTGGATCGTCATGCTGCTGCTGGTCAGCCGCCCGGAGGCTGTGGCTGCATACAACACCCCCATCGGGGCGGCCGTGCTGTTGGGAGGCCTGGTTGTCTCACTGGTGTGCTACTCGGTCATGCTGAAGATAGGTGCCCTCCCGGAGGAAGAAAGGGTGCTGCGATGACCGCCGTTCCAGCGGCTGCGATTGTCTGCGGCACATTCCTGGGTGCCGGTCTGTGGCTCCTCCTTGTCAGGTTCCCATTCATGCGGTCCATCAGTTTCGTGGAACGGATCGAACCCCAGCTCAGATCCCAAAACCTCGAATCAAGGCTCCTGCGGGCGGAGGAACACGTCCTCACTCCGTTTGGTCCCCTCGAACGCATACTCCGCCCGCTGATCAGGGAAGCCACTGCCAAACTGGCCAGGTTCAACCTAGGCTCCGCAGCCCTCAGCCGCAGGCTTGCGCAAGCACGCATCGACAAGTCGCCCCTGGACTTCCGGGCCCAGCAGCTGTTCTGGGGGCTCTGCACATTCATTGCAGCTGTCAGCGTGATTGTGCTGGCAGCGCTCGCCGGGAGATTCAGCCCCGTCCTGGCCGTGGCAATCTCCGTTGGTAGCGCGATCGGCGGATTCCTCTTCAGGGATTACTGGCTCGGGGTGCAGATCAAACGGCGGGAGGAACGGATGCTGGCAGAATTCCCCAGCCTGGCGGAAATGATTGCGCTCGCGGTGGGCGCCGGAGAGAGCGCCACCGGTGCACTCGACCGCGTGTGCAGGACCGCCCGGGGCGAGCTTTCCAAGGAATTCAGCCGGGTCTTGGCCGAAACCCGTGCGGGCAAGCCCCTGGTGGAAGCGCTTCAGGAGTTTTCTGCACGCACGGATCTGGGGCCGCTCATCCGCTTCGTTGACGGCATCATCGTGGCGGTGGAACGCGGGACGCCACTGGCCGAAGTCCTTAGGGCCCAGGCCCAGGACGTCCGCGACACGGCCAAGCGCGAGCTGATGGAGTCCGCCGGCAAGAAAGAGATCGCGATGATGGTGCCGCTTGTCTTCGGGGTGCTGCCCCTGACAGTGGTGTTTGCCGTGTTCCCCGGAATAGCGGCACTCAGCCTGAATTTTTGACGCCGCTGCTCCGGCAACCGCCGGCTGTGGCCACATTCAACAAACAAAGAACTCCGAGAAAAGGGAAGCACATGACATTCTTGGCCAAGCATGGACTTGCACTTGTCGCCGCAGTGGCGGCGCTGATCGGCCACTCCTTGGCTGCGGTCCCGCGCCCCCGGAAGACAGCGACCTTCGCGGACCATGCTGAACGCGGGGATGTGCCCGGCTGGGTCATGATCACCCTGATGTCGGCGGTCCTTGTTGCCGCGCTGCTGGCCGTGGCCGGCCCGGCCCTGGAAGCCATGTTCAACCAGGCGATGGACACGGTCGGAAAGTAGCAGCCCGTGAACGGAACCGGTGCGGCCACTTCCGGACGTGAAAGCGGTGCTGCTGTTGTCGACTTTGTGCTCGTGGGCGCCCTGCTGACCATGTTTTTTGTCTCCATCATTCAGCTCGCGCTCATCCTGCACGTCCGCAACACTCTCATCGACGCTGCGGCGTCCGGCGCCCGGCACGGAACCTTGGCCGACCGCAGCGCGGACGACGCCCGGTACCGTACCGGCGAGCTCATCGGCACGGCGCTCAATGCCGACTTTGCCCGCAACATTGAAACACGTGAAGTCGTCTTCCAAGGGCTGCGGACACTGGAGGTGACCGTTAGGGCGCCCCTGCCGGTCATCGGTCTGATCGGTCCGCGCGGAGGGCTGGAGGTCACCGGCCATGCCGCGATCACCGGATGACCGCAGGCGGCGCGACTCCACCAAGCACGTCGTGGACAGGTTCCGGGAGGCTCTGTGCCTCGGGCCTTGCGGTACTCCCGGCCCCCGTGGCAGCCTCGGTGCCCAGAGCACCCCTACCCCCGGGAACGCAAGGGGCGACGACGGGCAGCGGGGGAGTGCAGTCGTGGAGTGCACGTTCCTCGGACTGCTCCTCATGGTTCCTGTGGTGTACTTCATCATCACGGTTGGCCAAATTCAGGGCGGCTCGTTCGCCGTGGTGGGCGCAGCGGACCAGGCGGCCAAGGTCTTCGTTGCCCAGCCCGATGCACCGTCGGGCCGGGCGGCGGCAGAGCAGGCCACCATGGTGGCCCTTGCTGACTACGGCCATACCGCCGGGAACGCCAGCGTCGAGATCCACTGTGACTCCGGCGGCGACTGCACCGCGGCGGGCTCGGCGGTCACCGTCACCGTCCGGCTCACCGTGCCGCTGCCTTTCGTCCCCTTCGGGGAGGCGCTGCGCCTCAACGCCGGCCAGCTCAGCGCTTCGGCTACCCAGGTTGTGGGCAGGTTCCGTTGACGCCTCCTGCAGCCAGCCCCACCTCCGCCGAGCCACCGCAAACCAGCCGCGATGAGGACGGGCAAATGACAGTCCTCATCATCGGGTTCGTCATGCTGGCCCTGCTGGTCAGCACCGTGGTCATGGCCGTGTCCAGCCTTTACATCGAGCACAAGAAACTCCTGTCGCTCGCGGACGGCGCCTCTGTGGCCGCCGCCGACTCCTACACGCTGGGCGAGGTCGAAACGGCCAGCGGCACCCCGTCGGCACTGCTGAACGGTGACAGAGTCCGGAACGTCGCCGCCGACTATCTCAGCCGCAACGGCGCCTTCGGGCGCGTTGACGGACTGGCCGTCGCAACCGGAACAGGGACGCCGGACGGTTCCACCTCCGTCGTGGTTCTCAGCGCCACCGTGCACCCGCCGGTGGTCAACTTCCTCGTCCCGGATGGCATAACCATTGCCGCCACGTCCACCGCACGTTCGCGGCTGACCCGGTAGCCCAAGCCGCCGGTCCCAACGTCCGGCCGCTTAGGGCGGATAGCGTACGCTTAAACAACCATGGCTCAAATTGATTTTGCTGCAGAAATCCGCGCGCTGCGCGGCACCTATACCTCCATCGAAAAGGTCACCGATGTCGAGGCGCTCAAGGAAGAGATCGCAGAACTGAGCGAGCGGGCCGGCGAGCCGGACCTGTGGGATGACCCTGCGGCCGCCCAGGTTATTACCTCGCGGTTGTCGCACCGCCAATCGGAGCTCCAGCGGCTGAACACGCTGGTTTCCCGCATTGACGACCTTGAGGTGCTGGTGGAACTCGGCCAGGACGAGGACGACGCCGACTCCATGGGGGAGGCTGAGACGGAGCTTGAGTCTATCCGCAAGTCGCTGAAGGACCTCGAGGTCGTCACCCTGCTCTCCGGCGAGTACGACGAGCGCGAGGCCGTGGTCACTATCCGCTCCGGTGCCGGCGGCGTCGATGCCGCGGACTTCGCCGAGATGCTGCTGCGCATGTATCTCCGGTGGGCAGAGCGCCATGGCTACCCCACCACCGTAATGGACACCTCCTACGCGGAGGAGGCGGGCCTCAAGTCCGCCACCTTCGAGGTCAACGCGCCGTACGCGTTTGGCACGCTGAGCGTCGAGGCGGGAACACACCGGTTGGTCAGGATCAGCCCGTTCGACAACCAGGGGCGCCGGCAGACCTCCTTCGCTGCCGTGGAAGTCATTCCCCTCATCGAACAGACAGACTCCATTGACATCCCGGACAACGAAATCCGCGTGGACGTCTTCCGCTCGTCCGGCCCCGGCGGCCAGTCGGTTAACACCACCGACTCCGCCGTCCGCCTGACCCACATCCCCACGGGCACCGTGGTGTCCATGCAGAACGAGAAGTCGCAGCTGCAGAACCGCGCCGCCGCGATGAGGGTGCTCCAGTCGAGGCTCCTGCTGCTCAAGAAGGAGCAGGAGGACGCGGAGAAGAAGGCCTTCGCCGGGGACGTCAAGGCTTCCTGGGGCGACCAGATGCGCTCCTACGTGCTGAACCCTTACCAGATGGTCAAGGACCTCCGCACTGAACACGAGGTGGGAAACACCTCCGCCGTGCTGGACGGGGCCATTGACGACTTCATCGAAGCCGGGATCCGCTGGCGCACGGACAACCGCAACGCCGAACGCTAGACGCACCCGCCCGGGCAAGGGACCAAATCCCGCGACACGCCCCTCCGACTCCCGCCTGAGCATGGCAGCGCGTGCGTATAGTCGAGAGGCCGGAGCTCTACTTCCCCCTAGCGAAAGCCCCCGCACCGGTTGCAGACCCTGCCCATAAGGCCGTGTCCTGCAGGGTCTTAGGGTCATGATCCGTTTCGAAAATGTCACCAAGGTATACGACCAGAAGGCCAGGCCCGCCCTGGATTCTGTCAGCCTTGAAATTGACCGTGGTGAATTCGCCTTCCTCGTCGGCGCGTCGGGATCCGGCAAGTCCACGTTCCTGCGCCTGGTCCTCAAGGAAGACCGCGCCACCTCCGGCATGGTCTACGTCGCCGGGCAGAACGTCGCCAACATCTCTAGCTGGCGCGTGCCCCGCCTGCGCCGCGGCATCGGCGTGGTGTTCCAGGACTTCCGCCTGCTGCCGCAGAAAAACGTCTTCGCCAATGTCGCCTTTGCCATGCAGGTCATCGGCAAGAGCCGTAGCGTCATCCGCGACACCGTCCCGGAGGTGCTTAAGACCGTGGGCCTGGAGGGCAAAGAGAAACGCATGCCCCACGAGCTCTCCGGCGGTGAGCAGCAGCGCGTGGCCATTGCCCGCGCCGTAGTCAACCGCCCCGGCATCCTGCTGGCCGACGAGCCCACCGGCAACCTGGACCCCACCACGTCCATGGGCATCATGGGCGTCCTGGACAAGATCAACCAGAACGGCACCACGGTGGTCATGGCCACCCACGACGACGACATCGTGAATGAGATGCGCAAGCGCGTCGTGGAGCTCAAGAACGGCAAAGTCATCCGCGACGAAGCCCGGGCCCTCTACACGTCGATGCTGCCTGTGGTCGGTCAGTCCCGAAGGCTCAAGGATGCCAGCGGACGCGATGAGGCCGCGGACTCCGGCCGCCAGGCTGCCGGCGAACAGGCAGCGCGCGAGCAGGCAGGGGAGGGCCGGCTGTGAGGCTCCAGTTCATCCTCGGCGAGATCGGCGGCGGCCTGCGGCGCAACCTGTCGATGGTCGTCTCCGTCATCCTGGTGACATTCGTGTCCCTGACCTTCGTGGGCGCCGCCGGGATGCTCCAGCTCCAGATCAACCAGATGAAGGGCTACTGGTACGACAAGGTCCAGGTGGCTATCTTCCTGTGCGGCGAAGGGTCGACGGCGGCCGGCTGCGCCTCGGGACCGGTGACGGCCGAACAGCAGGACAACTTGCGGACGCTGCTGGAATCGCCAGCGGTGGCCCAGTACGTCAACGACTTCCAGTTCGAATCCACGGACGACGCCTACAAGCACTTCAAGGAGCAGTTCTCGAACTCTCCGATCGTGGATTCGGTCACGCCGGACCAGCTTCCCGCCTCCTTCCGGATCAACATGAAGGACCCGGAAAAGTACCAGATCATCAGCGAGACGTTCTCCTCGCAGCCGGGCGTTGAAACTGTGATCGACCAGCGGCAGGTCCTGGAGCGGCTCTTCTCCGTGATGAACGCGGCGTCGCTCGTGGCAGTGATTATCGCCGGTGTAATGACGGTGTGCGCCATCCTGCTCATCGCCACCACAATCCGGCTCTCGGCGTTCAGCCGGCGGCGGGAGACCGGCATCATGCGCCTTGTGGGAGCGTCAAAGATAGTGATCCAGCTGCCCTTCATCCTGGAGGGCGTGATTGCCGCGGTGATCGGCGCCGCCCTCGCGTCCGGAACACTGTGGGCCGTGGCCCACTTCTTCCTGGGCGAATACCTGTCCAAGCAGTATCCGGATACGGCGTTCATCTCGCCGGCCCAGACGCTGCTCCTTGCCCCGGCGCTCGTCGGGCTGGGTGTTGTTCTGGCGGGCACTTCATCTCTGCTCACACTCCGCCGATACTTGAGGGTGTAGGCCATGCTCATCGAAGGAATGCCCATGACCAGTTCCGGCAGGCCGGCGCGAAGAAGCCCAGGCGGGCGCCAGCGCAGAGTTCTCAGTGCCGCCGTGGCACTGGTGCTGGCCGCTAGCCTGGGGGCGTCGGCTCCCGCCGCCTTCGCAGACGACCTTGAAGACCAGCAGGCCGCCCTCAAGGCCGAAGCCGCCCGGGTCCAGCAGTCGCTCGAATTCGTCGACGCAAAAATTTCCAAAGCTGTCGGGGACCTGGTGATCTACCGGGGACAGCTTCCGGCCGCGCAGCAGGCGCTGCTCGAGGCCCAGGGCCGGGTGGCGAGTGCCGTCAAGGAAGTGGAGGCCCTCGCTGCCAGGGTGGATCTTGCCCAGCAGAACAAGGCAAAAATCACCCAGCAGCTGGATGCAGACAAGCAGAAGATCGCCAGCACGAAGAAGCTGATCGGCCAGATCGCGACGCAGGCATACAAGTCCGGCGGCGTGCCGTCAGACCTCACCTTGTTCTTCGGTTCCAACAACACGGGCAGCCTCACTGACACGATGGACATGGCCGACCAGGCATTGCGCAGCCAGAACTCCGCAATGGATAAGCTCACGCAGCAGAACGCCACCAACGTCAACTCGCAGGCACGCCTGCAGGCAGTCGAAGCCGAGATCAAGGACCTCAAGGCCAAGGCCGACGCGGCGCTTGCCAAAGAGAAGGCCGCCCGCGACGAGGCCGCCGCCAAGAAGGCCAAGGTGGACAAGCTCATCGCCGACACCACCCGCCTCAACAATGAACTCGAGGCCGCCAAGCCGGGAATCCAGAAGAAACTGGCAGCCGTCAAGGCGCGCCAGGACGCCGTCGCGGCCGAAATCGTCGAGCGTGACCGCAAGCTGCGGGAAGCGTGGCTGGCTGAGCAGCGGCGGATCGCCGCTGCCGCCGCCGCCGCGGCTAAGGCGAAAGGTGAGGAACCGAAGCCCTTCGTCCCTGTGACCGGCCCGCCGTCGGCCTTTGGCCTCCGCCACCCGTTCCCCGGCAGCGTACCCATCACCTCCGGTTTTGGATGGCGGGCGACGCCGCCGGGCA
The DNA here is from genome assembly GCF_018613795.1 of Arthrobacter sp. ISL-65. Taxonomy (GTDB): domain Bacteria; phylum Actinomycetota; class Actinomycetes; order Actinomycetales; family Micrococcaceae; genus Arthrobacter. Next base: position 31,671 of record NZ_JAGGPN010000038.1, on the reverse strand, counting down.
CCATCGATTTCTACGGTGCCGGCGGCTACATGCACACGGGCATTGACTTCGGTGCCGCTTGTGGCACGCCGGTGTACGCGGCGGCAGCCGGCGAAGTTTTCTCAGCTGGCTGGGCGGACGACGGCGGCGGAAACAACGTCAAGATCTCGCACGGCGTGGTCCAGGGCAATTCGCTGACCACGATCTACTACCACAACACCAGTGTGGTGGTCTCGGCTGGACAGCAGGTCAGCCAGGGCCAGCTCATCGCATACTCGGGCACCACAGGAAACTCCACCGGCTGCCACTCACACTTTGAGACCTGGCTGAACGGCGAGGCTGTTGACCCGATGCGTCTGCTCTGACCAGGGGCAGCGGCAGCCTGACGGCGCGGGCCGGCCGGTGCACCTGCCGTAGAATAGTAAGACTTTGTTCCGGTGCCGCCGGGGCAGCCAGTACCGAGAACTGAGGAGTTGAACCGTGCCCAAAGAAAGTGGCCGAAAAGTCGTGGCCACCAACCGGAAGGCCCGGCACGACTACCACGTCATGGACACCTACGAGGCCGGCATCGCTCTCATGGGGACGGAGGTGAAGTCCCTCCGCGAAGGCCACGCTTCCATGGTCGACGGGTTCTGCACGTTCTATAACGACGAACTCTGGATGGAGGGCATCCACATCCCTGAGTACAACCAGGGAAGCTGGACCAACCATGCAGCGCGCCGGCGGCGGAAACTCCTGCTGCACCGCGAGGAACTCATCAAGATCTCGCACAAGATCCGCGAATCGGGCTTCACCATTGTGCCACTGCAGCTGTACTTCGTGGACGGCCGCGCCAAGGTGGAAATCGGCATCGCCCGGGGTAAGAAGGATTACGACAAGCGCCAGACTTTGCGCGAGCAGCAGGACAAGCGTGAGGCCCTCCGCGTCATGCGGGAACGCAATCGGCGCTGAGTCGGCACGACGACACGCGGCGCACCTTCAGGAATGAATGGCCGCCCCGATGCGTTATGATTGGTAGTCCGGCAGGGATCTTGTCCAGAACCTGCGCCCAGCCGGTTTGGTAACAAAATACGGGGATGATCGGTTTCGACGATGTTAGTCGCGACAGGTGAAGCGGGCCGAGGATGCAGAATTATCTCGTAAACGCTGTCTGCAAACCAATAAGTGCCAATTCTAAGCGCACTGACTTCGCTCTTGCTGCCTAAGCAGTAAGACAGTCCGTCAGCCCGAGGCTGCTATCGCCCCGGATCCTGGCGTCATTTAGATAGCCACTGCTGCTTACCTTCGTCACCGGGGTAAGCGGGACTCTTAGATGACTGGGCCCGGATCAGCCAGCTGTTTGCAGCATGGCTGGGGCCGAGAAAATCCGACGCAAACTGCGCCCGGAGAAGCCCTGACAACACGACATCGGACGGGGGTTCAATTCCCCCCATCTCCACTAAATCCCGTTACCTAACGGGGAATGCCCGGACCTCGGTCCGGGCATTCCTTGTTTAAGCCCGTTGCCGCCGTTCACCCACGGCGTAGCCCGTACGGGACTACCCGCCCTGCCGGCGGGGTTGTGACAGGTATCACGAATCCGGCGATTCGATACCAACGGCAGGGAGGCATGTCATGTCCACGGCGGCTGCAAACGAACCGGGTCCCGTCGACGACGGCGCGGCCCTCGACTCCTATTCGGAGACGGTCATCAGGGTGGCCAGGACCGTCACGCCCCATGTGGCCGCCATCGAGATGACGGGGAACCGACGCAACGGACGGTTCCGGGTCGGCGCCGGATCCGCGGTCCTGTTCACCGAGGACGGCTACCTGCTGACCAACGCCCACGTGGTGGCCGGCACCCAGAAGGGCCGCGCCGTCTTCGCTGACGGCTCCGGCACGGACCTTGAGGTGGTGGGCGCGGATCCGTTGTCCGATCTTGCAGTGGTCCGGGGCCGCGCCCCGCGCGTCGCTCCTGCGGAGTTCGGGGACGCCGAGTCACTGCAGGTGGGGCAGTTGGTGATTGCCGTCGGAAACCCGCTGGGGCTCTCGGGCTCGGTGACGGCAGGTGTGGTAAGCGGACTGGGACGCGCCATCCCTGTCTGGGCCGGGCGCAACCGCAGGGTCATTGAGGATGTCATCCAGACCGATGCCGCCTTGAATGCCGGCAGTTCCGGTGGGGCACTGGCCGACTCACGAAGCCGGATCGTAGGAATCAACACTGCGGTGGCCGGTGCCGGGCTGGGGCTGGCTGTTCCCATCAACAGCACGTCGCGCCGCATCATTTCCGCGCTCCTGTCCGACGGCCGGGTCCGGCGCGCCTATCTCGGCGTGGTCAGCACCCCGATCCGCCTGGGCGCCAGCGAAGTGGTCCGCACCGGCCAGCGGGAGGGGCTGCGCGTGGTGGAGGTGCTCTCCGGTTCCCCGGCGGAGCAGGCAGGTCTAAAGACCGGCGATGTGCTGCTGCGGGTAGGTTCGCGCGCGGTCAGCAATGCCGAGAGCCTGCAGAAACTCCTCTTCGCCGAGGCCATCGGCGTCCCGATGAACTTAGCCGTCCTTCGCGACGGGCACCTCACCGACGTCGCAGCCGTCCCCGGCGAGATGGCGGACTGGGGATAGACGGATTGGGGATTAGACGAACTGGGATAGAGACAGGGGCCGGACACAAAAACGGGGTGGCCAGGACGTCTGGCCACCCCGTTCGGTGTTATCGGGCAATCAGCGTTTCTTCAGATGCGCCACAGGGTCCGGGGCTCCCTCGATAGGGGCCTTGGCCTTCTTGTCCGCGCGTTTCTGCTTGATGGTCTTGCCCGCTTTTTTCTGATGCTGCTGGTGCGGCGACTTGTCCGGCATGGCGTGCTCCCTCGTCCGAGGGGCAGGAGGTGCCCCTCCCTACGTAAATTACGCCTGTTTCAGCCCGGATGTAACTGCCCAAGTTCGCCACCTGCGCAAACCACCTTGTCTGCCCACAAAGCCCGTCCACCCACAAAGCCCGTCAACCCGTGACGTCCGCGATTCCCACAAACCTGGTGCCCACACCGTCGAACTCGCTCCGTACGAATCCGGGCGCCGCCGGGGGAACCTCGGAGGGGCGGTGATGCTCGCACACGACATACGTGAACTCCGGCCACCACTTCTTTGGCCGGGCCGCCTCCTCGTAACCGCAGACCGCGCAGACGAGGTGCACCCACACCGGCCGTTTCCCTGTCCGGTTGGCGCGGGACTGGACGAGCCACGCAGGGGGATTGTCCAGCAGTTCGCCGAGCTGGGCTTCGGTCAGAAGCTTGGGAATGCCGTGGCGCTGCGCCATTTCCAGTGGTACATCCAGGGCAATTGCCGCGTCACGTCTGCTGATCATCCAGTCCACGATACGGTAAGTCATGAGCGATGCCAGCCAGACCACCGCCCCCACGCGCCTGCAGCGACAGGTGCTGGCTGTCGCGATCGTGGCGTCCTTCATGGCGATCCTGGACAGCTTCGTCGTCAGCCTGGCGCTGCCCGCCATCGGCAGGGAACTCGGCGGCGGCCTCCGCATCCAGCAGTGGGTGGTGGACGCCTACCTCCTGACGCTCGGGGCGCTCATTCTGGCGGCCGGCTCGCTCTCGGACCATTTCGGGCGGGTCCGGGTACTGCAATGGGGGCTGGGCGGGTTTGCCCTCACATCGGTCCTCTGCGGAGCCGCATGGACCGGTGAAATGCTGGTGATAAGCCGGGGGCTGCAGGGAGTGGCCGGAGCACTCCTGGTGCCCAGTTCGCTCGCGCTGATCGTCAGCCACTTCGACAGCGGCGCCCAAGGGGCGGCCATCGGCAAGTGGTCGGCGTGGACCAGTGCTGCCGCCATCGTGGCCCCTTTAATCGGCGGCGTGTCTGTGGACCTGCTCTCGTGGCGGGTCATTTTCTTCGTCAACATACTGCCCGCGGCGGCCATCTGGCCCGTGCTGGCCAGGCTGCGGAAGGTCGACGCCGCCCCCGGCTCTGCCGGTAGCATCGACATTGCAGGGGCGCTCCTGGCCGTCATCGCACTTGGCGGACCGGTCTATGCGCTGATCGAACAGGGGACCGTGGGGTGGGGCAGCCCGCAGGTCTGGCTGCCGCTGACCGCCGGCCTCGTGGCCACGGCGCTTTTCCTCATCCATGAATCGCGCACAGCCGCGCCGCTCCTGCCCCTGGGCATGTTTACGGTCCGGAACTTCGGCTGGGGCAACATCACCACCGCCGCGATCTACGGCGGCTTTTCCCTCGGGTTCTTTGCACTCGGTATCTACATCCAGCAGGTCGGCGGCATGAAGGCGACCACCGCCGGCCTGGCGCTGCTGCCCTCAACGGTGATCCTGATGCTGTTGGCATCGTTCTTCGGGGGCCTGGCCGGCAAGTACGGGCCGCGGTGGTTCATGACCGCCGGGCCGGTGCTGTGTGCGGCCGGATTCCTGCTGACGCTGTCCGTTGGCGGCTCCCTGAATTACTGGACCCAGGTCCTGCCCGGGCAGGTGGTCTTCGGCCTCGGCCTTTCCATGACTGTGGCACCCCTGACGGCGGCCATCCTGGGATCTGTGCCTGAGAAGCAGGCCGGGGTGGGCTCAGCCGTGAACAATGCGGTTTCGAGGATCGCAGGCCTGGTCTGCATCGCGTTTGCGGGCTTCATCGTCGGTCCCGAGCTGACGACGCCGGGCCTGCACCGCGCGCTGCTGGCCACCGCCGCGCTGCTGTTGCTGGGTGCGGCCTGCTCCGCCGTCGGAATCCGCAACCCGGTGCCGGCTAGCCGCCGCTGACCGCGATTCCCGCCGCGGCAGCAGCCAGCCCCAGCAGCAAATTGGCGAGGGTGTTGGCGGCGGCGGCGAGGTAGCGCCGTTCACTGGCCAGCCGCACCGTGGCAGTGGTCCAGGAACTGAAAGTGGTCAGGCCGCCGGCGAACCCGGTGGCCAGGGCAGAGTGCCATTCGGGGCCGAAACCCGCGGTGACGCCCACGGACAGCCCGATCACGAACGAGCCGGCCACGTTGACCAGCAGGGTAGCCCAGGGCCAGTGCCGCCGCGGCGACGGGAAGCCGGCCAGCCAGCCATCCACGGCGAACCGGAGAAGGGCTCCGGCGATGCCGAAAAGACCCACGAGGAGCGCCGTCACTGTCCAGCACCACGAGGAGCGTCGCGGAAAGCACGGGCAGCGCCGACCATCTTGCCGGTCCGCCAGCCGGCGGCGGCCGCCGCCAGGCCCAACAGGACGGACAGACCCAGGTAGAGAAGTCCCAGCACCGGGAGTCCGATGCGGGTCAGCTGGTCCGTGGAAAATACGACCGCGGAGAAGGTGGTGAAAGAGCCCAGCACGCCCGGCCCGATTGCCGCACGGAGCCAGAACGCGGTCTGTGGCCGCGCGATCCAGATGGTGGTGAGGGCTGCCAGCACGAAGCTGCCAACGATGTTGATGCCCAGCGTGGCCCACGGCAGGTCTCCGGGCAGGTCCGGGAACAGCAGGCCCAGCACGTACCGGAGTTCCGTGCCCAGCAGGCCGCCGGCGGCCACGGCCGTCCAAACCCGCCAGCCGTAGCCGGAGTCTGTCTTGGCGGCGGCGCCGGTGCTGCCGGCCAGGGGAGCCCGCACCAGAGCCTACAGGCCGGCCATGCGGCAGCCGGGATGCGCGAAATCGCTGTGGATCCACAGCGCGGAGGCCACTTCGTCTGCGAGATCGACGTCGCGGCTGGTCCCGGGAGAGCCGATGCGGACCACGAGCGCACCGCCGAAGGGCTTGCGGCCGCGCACCTCAACGTCGGCGTCGAGGCTGATCTTTTCCGCGGCGAGGTAGCGCAGCAGCTCCGGGTTCTCGTCGCTGATCCGGATGATCCTTCCGGTGTGGCCGTCGTCGAGCTCGATCATCCGGTGGGCCGACGGCATCCGGACGGTACCGTCAGCCGAGGGGATCGGATCACCGTGCGGGTCCCGGGACGGGTTGCCCAGCCGGGCTGCCAACCTCTCAATGAACGTGTCCGATACCGCATGTTCCAGCTGTTCGGCCTCGTCGTGGACTTCGTCCCAGCTGTATCCGAGGTCCTTGACCAGGTACGTCTCAATGAGCCGGTGCCGCCGGACCATGGAGAGGGCAAGCCGGACTCCCTGGGGAGTGAGCGTGATTGCGCTGTACGGCTTGTGCAGGACCAGGCCCTGGTCCTTGAGCTTGCGCACCATCTCGGAGACCGAGGAATTGGCCACGCCGAGGCGCTGTGCCAGCTGGGTGGAGGTGATGGGCTTGTCCTGCCATTCCGTGAAGGAATAGATGACCTTAACGTAGTCCTCGATTGAGGAGGAGGGCGTACTGGTCTTCACAGCTTCAAGCCTACCTGCTGCCACTGCGGCGTTCCGCCCTGACAGCGCGCCAGGTCTGGGTGAGGTAGGGGAGCTGCAGCAGTTCGCCCTCGGCATGCCCCAGGTGCTCGTGCAGGTACCAGGTCAGGTTGCCGGTCACCTTGGTGCGGGTGGTGTCGTTGGCCGCGAGGTAGTAGCTGCGGGACTTGGCCAGTTCGAGGATGTCCTCCGGCGTGACGGGATCCTCCCACCGGGTCAGGTGGCTTTCCAGGGACGTGAATTCCGGGCCGATTTTGGGGCGGAAGTCGGGTTTGTGGACGTCCCCGGCGTGCATGATGCGGGACAGCCGGTGCACCCAGGGCACTGATGTGTCCAGCTGGTTCCAGATCAGGCCCAGCACCCCGTGGGGCTTGAGGATCCGGGAAATCTCGGTGCTGGCCCGCAACGGGTCGCACCAGTGCCATGCCTGGGCAACGCTGACGACGTCGAACGCCGCCTCGGGCAGTCCCGTTGCCTCCGCTGTCCCTTCCAGAGCTTGAACCCCGGGGTAGGCGCGGCTGAGCTGCTCCAGCATGTCCACGGAAGGATCCACCGCGCTGACGCTCAGGCCGCGTTCCACCAGCAATGCCGTGAATTTACCGGTTCCGGCGCCAATGTCGGCTGCGGTACGGGCTCCGGCTGGAATCAGCCAGTCCGCGGAATCACCAGGGTAGCCGGGACGAACGCGGTGGTAGTGCTCGCCGCCGTCCTGGAAGCTCTGCCCAAGCTCCTGCCGCCGCCCGTGATGAAGTTTTGGACCGCCCCGTGCCACGCACAGTCTCCTTAGCCCGACGTCGAAAATTACCTTTCGAATTTACCGCACAGGGACCGCTGCCGTGGCAGGCCGGGGTGGCGCCTTACTCCCGGGTGGGCGACTAGTCCTGCGCGCAGGGTGCGGCGCCCGCGGTGCCGGGGGTGTTGGGTGCCCACTCCGGGTAGGTGCGGGTGTCGTTCGCCGGGACCCAGCGTCCCGCGTCCACCACGTAGTCCCAGCCGAGGCCGGAGCGCTGGAGTTCCTCGATGCCGGCGAGCAGCCGCTGGGCGTCCTCGAGCCGTGATCCCACGCCGAAGCTGGCGCGCAGGGATCCGGACGGCAGGCCGAGGCGCTTCAGCAGCGGGTGGGCGCAGAACCGGCCGTCGCGCAGGCCCACGCCGTGTTCGGCCGACAGGTAGGCGGCCACCAGGCCGGCGTCGTAACCCTCCACGGAGAAGTTGACCACGCCGATGGCGTCGTCCGGGTTGCTGTCAGCGAAGATCTGGTGGACGGTGACGCCGCCGATCTTGCCCAGTCCCTCGACGAGGAAGGACCGGATGGCGGCCTCATGGGCGTGCCAGTCCTGCGGATCAAGGGCAGCAATGACTTGGGTTGCCCGGGCCAGGGTGGCCGCGCCGAGTACGTTCGGTGAGCCGCCCTCGTGTCGTGCCGGGCCGCTGGCCCAGCTGACGCCGTCGAGTCTGGCCTCGCTTACTGCGCCGCCGCCGGCGAGGTGGGGGGTGCCGGCGTCGAGCCAGTCAGGGCGGCCGATCAGGACGCCGGCCCCGAAGGGGGCGTAGAGCTTGTGGCCGGAGAAGGCGAGGTAGTCGACGTCGTCCGCGGCGATGTTGACGCGGCGGTGCGGCGCGAGCTGCGCGGCGTCCACCACGATCCGGGCGCCGAATTCATGGGCCAGCGCAGCGAGGCGCCGGATCGGAAGGATTTCGCCGGTGACGTTGGAGGCGCCGGTCACCGCAAGGAGGCTGACATCGCCGTGCTCCAGTTCGGCACGCAGGCTGCTGATGGTGGCTTCGAGCGTTTCCGAGGCCACCACGCTGCGGTGCGGCACTCCCTGCCACGGCAGCAGGTTGGCGTGGTGCTCGATATCCAGGTACAGGACTTCACCGGTGTGGTGGTGGTCCTCCACCGGCAGGCAGCCGGCCAGGAGGTTAAGGGAGTCGGTGGTGTTCCGGGTGAAGATGACGGCGTCATCGGCGCGGCCGCCCACGAACTCCCGCACGATGTTCCGCGAGTTCTCGTACACGGAGGTGCTGATCTGCGAGGCATAGCCGGCGCCGCGATGCACGCTCGCGTAGTACGGCAGGATCTCGTTGAGGTACGCGGAAACCACAGACAGCGCAGGCGCGGAGGCGCCGTAATCGAGGTTGGCGTAGCGGACGTGGCCGCCCTGGATCAGCGGAGCCTGGATTTCTGCGCCGGTGACTGCAGCCAGGGGACGGCCTGCGGCGGCAAATCGGCCGTCCAGCACGCCTGAGTCGGTGGTGGAAGAAATGGTTGCAGTCGTCATGGGACCTCATTGAGAAAGGACCCCGTGTGACGGGGATCCGCGCTTGCCGGGTCCGTTCCGGATCGGCCTGGTCGTCACCCGGGGCACCCCACCGCGAATGGAGGGTTGCCGGCCAGCTAACCGGGGTTTAGCGCTGGCACTCGTGACCTGTTACGAGACTAGGACATCCGGACGGGCGATGAAAAAGCCGGTTCGGAATGTTAAGCGGATTATTACGCAGCCCTGATATCGGACCTTAGGCCGAAGAAACGACGGCGAACGCCCCAAAAAGGGGACGTCCGCCGTCGTAATATTCAGCGCAAAAGGCGCCGGGGCAAGGTGGAGCAAAACTAGAGCAAATCGTCCAGCTGCGGGTTCAGGCGCTTCAGGACTTCCGAGTGCAGGATCGAATTGGTCGCCAGCGCATTGCCGCCGAACGGGCCGTCGGTGCCTTCGAGGGAGGTGAAGCGACCGCCTGCCTCCGTCACGATCGGCACCAGCGCCGCCATGTCGTACAGGTTCAGTTCAGGTTCGCAGGCGATGTCCACGGCTCCTTCGGCCACCATGCAGTAGGACCAGAAATCGCCAAAGGCCCGGGTGCGCCAAACTTCCTCGGTGAGCTGGAGGAACTCATCGAGGTTTCCGCGTTCTTTCCAGCCACCGAGGCTGGAGTAGGACAGCGAGGCGTCGGCGAGGCTGGACACGTTGGATACCTTGAGCCGCGTGGCGGCGGCCAGGGAACGGCCCGAGTAGGCACCGGCGCCCTTGGCCGCCCACCAGCGCTTGCCGAGGGCCGGGGCGCTGACCACGCCGACCACGGGTTCGCCTTCGTCGACGAGGGCGATCAGGGTGGCCCACACCGGCACCCCGCGGACAAAGTTCTTGGTGCCGTCGATGGGGTCGATGATCCAGCGGCGGGAACCGTGGCCGGAGCTTCCGAACTCCTCACCGAGCACGGCGTCACGGGGACGGGAACGGGACAGCTGGCCGCGGATGGACTCCTCGGCGGCCTTGTCCGCATCGGTGACCGGCGTCAGGTCTGGCTTCGTCTCGATCTTGAGGTCCAGCGCCTTGAACCGGCTCATGGTCTGGTCGTCCACGGAATCGGCCAGCACATGGGCCAGACGCAGGTCATCGTTGTACGTTGAAGCGGGTTGGGTCATGGTTCCAAACTACCCTCAAAGGTCCGGCGGGGCGGGGAGGCAGCCGCCGGGCTGCGCCGGGGAAGCTAGCCGACGCTGCCGAGCTCCTTGGTTTCCTGGGCCTCCATGCGGGGGTCGGTGCCGAGCAGGCGGCGCAGGGACGCGAGTCTTGCTACTCCGGTGGGGCCGGCGTGCCCGGCCGCGACCCATGCATCCACACCGCAGTTGACGGCGGTGGCGTCGTGCTTGCAGCCGCGTTCACAGGCCTCGGTGCCCGGCTCGAGGTCGGGGAAGGAGCGCAGGATGCGGTCCGGGTCGACGTGGGCCAGCCCGAAGGAGCGGATGCCCGGCGTGTCGATGATCCAGCTCCCCGCCGGGGCGTCAGCGAGCTTGAGGGCTAGGGCCGACGACGACGTGTGCCGTCCGCGGCCCGTCACGGCGTTGACGCCGCCGGTGGCGCGTTCGGCACCCGTCAGCGCGTTGACCATGGTGGATTTTCCGACGCCGGAATGGCCCAGCATGACGGTCACCTTGCCGTCCAGGTGGGCGCGGAGTTCGGACACGGCGGCAACGTCGAGCCGGGCTGAGAGGCCGTCGTCGGACCGGGCATCGATGCCGGAGGCCTCGGAATCGGCGGTGCGGCTGATGATGACCGGAAAGTCGAGGTGGCGGTAGTTGTCCAGCAACTCTGTGGGATCCTTGACGTCCGCCTTGGTGACCAGCAGCAGTGGCTCGATCCCGGCGTCGTAGGCGGCCACCAGCGCCCGGTCGATGAAGCCGGTGCGGGGCTCCGGGTTGGCGGCGGCGACAACTACCACCAGCTGGTCCGCGTTGGCGACGACGGCCCGCTCCACGGGGTCGGTGTCATCGGCGCTGCGGCGCAGCAGGGTCTTGCGGTCCAGGATTTTCACGAGCCGGGCAAGGGTGTCCGGCTCGCCGGAGACGTCACCCACAAGGGAGACGAAGTCTCCGGCCACCACGGGGGAGCGGCGCAGTTCCCGGGCGCGGGCGGCAATGACCGTCCGCTCGTTGCCGGAATCCTCGCCGACGACGGCCGTGTACCGGCCGCGGTCAACGGTGACGATCCGTCCCGTGACGGCATCCTCATGGCTGGGGCGGTCCTTAGTCCGGGGCCGGGAACCCTTCTTGTTCGGCCGGATCCGGACGTCGGATTCGTCCCAGGAATCAGTGCTGCGTGCCACCGGGGGTCCCTGCGGTGTTGGTCACTGCCGTGTTGGTGCGTGCGCCATCCCGCTGTCCGAGCATGTCCGCCCACAGCTTGGGAAAGTCCGGCATGGTCTTGGACGTCGTGGCGATGTCCTGCACTTCCACACCCCTGACGGCCAGCCCGAGGATGGCTCCGGCAGTGGCCATCCGGTGGTCGGCGTAGCTGTGCACGACGCCGGCGTGCAGTTCCGCGGGCCGGATGATGAGGCCGTCGGCGGTTTCCTCGGCATCGCCGCCGAGGCGGTTGATCTCGGTGACGAGCGCGGCGAGCCGGTCCGTCTCGTGTCCGCGGAGGTGGGCGATGCCGCTCAGCCGGGACGGGCCGGAGGCCAGTGCACACAGTGCGGCCACGGTGGGCGCGAGTTCGCTGGTTTCGGCGAAGTCCGCGCCCTTGATGTCACTGCCACCGGTCACCGTCAGCGTGCCGTCCTGCAGGGTCACAGCAGCCCCCATGTCGGTGAGGATGCTGCGCCACATGTCGCCCACCTGCGTGGTGTGCTCCGGCCAGTCCGGAATCCGTACCGTGCCGCCCGTCGCCAGGGCAGCGGCCAGGAAGGGGCCAGCGTTGGACAGGTCCTGTTCGATGCGCTGGTCGAAGGCGCGGATGGGGCCTGGGCTGATAATCCAGTGGTTGGGCGTGGAGTCGTCCACCACCACGCCCGCGCCGCGCAGCACGGCAATGGTCATGTTGATGTGGTCAAGGCTCGGCACTGTGCTGCCGGAGTGCTCCAGGTGCAGACCGTCTGTGAACCGCGCCCCCACCAGCAGCAGGGCGGAGACGAACTGGGAGGACGCGCTGGCGTCAATGACGAGGTGGCCGCCGCGGACCTGCCCGGTGCCTTCAACACGGAACGGCAGCGAAGCGGGCATTCCGCCGTCGTCGCCGCTGACGGTTACGCCCAGGCCTGCAAGCGCATTGATGATGGTTCCCATCGGACGCGCCCGGGCGTGGGGATCGCCGTCGAAAACGGTGGCACCGCTGCGGAGTGCCGCCAGCGGAGGAACGAACCTCATGACGGTTCCGGCCAGGCCGCAGTCGATCGCGACGTCGGCACCGCCGGAGTTGGCCGGAATCGGCGTCACCTCCAGGTCCGGGCCGAAGGCGCCGTCGCCCGGCACTTCCCGGATGTCCGCGCCCAGCTGGCGCAAGGCTTCGATCATCAGCGCTGAGTCTCGCGAGTGCAGCGGCGCCCGGAGCAGGGACGGCCCGTCAGCGAGCGCGGCGAGCACCAGGTACCTGTTGGTCAGCGACTTTGAGCCCGGCACGCGGACCGTGGCGTCAACCGGCTGCTCCGCAAACGGCGCGGGCCAGTGCGGAGCAGCGCCGGAGGTCTCAGCGGACGCGCCCATGGGTGATGCTGTCATTCCCGCTTATGCCCCCACCGCGTGGTCAACAGCCTTGCGGACCGCCTTGTCGGCACTGTGCAGCTTCTTGCCGGTGGTCTTGCGGGCATCCGCGGCGAGGTGGCTCGCGGTCTTGCGCGCGTCGGCGGCTAGGTGCTCTGCGCGCCACGCCAGGCTGGGTTTGCCGGCTGTGTCCACGGAGGCCAGCAGCACACCGCCGGTGAGGGTGATGTTTTTGAGCAGCTGGTTGCGGCGGGCTTGCCGGCCGTCCTTGGTGCTGATGTCGGCGCTGCGCCATTCGACGAAGGCGTTCAGTGCCGAGATGACGGCCAGCAGCGTGGCCGCCAGCCGCGCCGACTTGCCGAGGGCGAAGAGGACGCCGGCCCCCACCTGTGTTCCGCCGATGATCCGGGCCAGGACCTTCTCGTCCGCCTGGAAGGGCAGGGCTTCAGAGGCACGGCGCAGGAGGGGCGACAGTTGCTGCGCGGTGTCGTCCGCATTCCTGAGCTTGTCCGTTCCGGCGAGAATGAAACTTGAGGCCAGCATCGGCCGGGCAATAAAGCGGACAAAGGACATGAATTTCCTCCTGGATGGCCGAGCCGCGGTGGCCGCGGCGGAGTCGGTTCTAGTCTTGCACTTTTGCGGAATATTTGCCCACCGCACGCCGTTGTGCTCTTCAGACCGGAAGCAGCTGCGGGCGGGGTCCTGCGCGGTTCCCGGAGTTCAGCGGCGGCTGGGGCATGGCCGGAACTGGCAGGAGCGCAGACCCTCGTACAAGCGCGGGCCTTATCAGGCGGGTCTTAATAAGCGGAGTGGAGATGGAGCATTGACTTTGGTGAAGGAAGCTGTGGGGGTGCGAAGTCCCGCCAGGATGCGGCCGTTTGTGGTGCCGGAAACCGACGCGCTCGAAGGAGGAAGTGCCTTCTCAGGCCCGGACTCCGGGACGGCACGCCGTCGGGGGCGGTCAGCGCCGATCAAAGTAGACTTGAAGGCAATGAGCACCGTGGATCCGGCCCTGCAGGGCACACAGGAGGACGCCGCCAACGGCATCCCGAAGATTGGCACGTCACCCGCCGCTGAAGCGGCAGAGGATATCGACGTCGGCTCGGAGAGCGCCGAAGCGCGCCGGGCCCGGTTTGAGCGTGACGCCATGCAGTACGTGGACCAGCTCTATTCGGCGGCCATGCGCATGGCGCGGAACCCGGCTGATGCCGAGGACCTCGTGCAGGAGGCGTATACCAAGGCGTTCTCGGCTTTCCATCAGTACAAGCCGGGCACCAACCTGAAGGCGTGGCTGTACCGCATCCTGACGAACACCTATATCAACCTGTACCGGAAGCGGCAGCGGGAACCCCTGCAGTCCAATTCGGACACCATCGAGGACTGGCAGCTTGCCCGTGCCGAGTCCCACACCTCCAGCGGTCTGCGGTCCGCGGAGGCCGAGGCTCTGGACCACCTGCCTGATTCGGACGTCAAGCGCGCCCTGCAGGCCATCCCGGAGGAGTTCCGGCTGGCCGTGTACTTCGCCGACGTGGAGGGCTTCGCGTACAAGGAAATTTCGGACATCATGAACACGCCCATCGGTACGGTGATGTCCCGGCTCCACCGGGGCCGGAAGATGCTGCGGGACGAGCTGGCGGACTACGCCGCCGACCGGGGATTCAAAGCTGCTGCAGACGCCACGGCGGCAACGGAAAGCAACAAACAGGAGAACGGGAAATGAGCGACTGCCAGGGATTGGGCGATTGCGATGACACCAGGATGCAGCGCATCTACGAGTATCTGGACGGTGCTTTGACCCGCAGCGACCTTGCGGAGATCAAGCAGCATCTGGACGAGTGCCCTGAATGCACGCAGCAGTACGATCTGGAGTGCGTCATTCGAAAAGTGGTGAAGCGCTCCTGTACCGAGGCTGCTCCGGAAAACCTAAAGAACGCCATCCTGGAGCGGATCCACACGATCCGGCCGGTGGACGCCTGACGGGGTTCCTGGCTTAAACGCGATGCCCCCGCTACCTTGCCGGTAGCGGGGGCATCGCGTTTAAGCTTCGGTTCAAGCCGTGGCTTAGGTGTTGGGGCGCTTCCCGTGGTTCGCGCCGCCACGCTTACGGTCACGACGCTTACGTGCACGCTTGCTCATAGCTGGCCTCCTTAATTTCGTTACCCAAAAGAGTTGCCCTCTAGTCTCCCATATCAGCGGACAGGCTGCGAACCGGCCGCGGCGCGGGGGGCAGGGAAGCGGGTCCCGGTGCCCGGACTGCGCCTACAGTGAGTTGCGGATCGAGACCCGGGCCTGGTCCAGCACGGTCCGCACGGTTTCCAAAGCCACCGGCGTCATGGGCCGGGCGCTGGTTTGCAGGCGCAGCTCGGCGCGCATGTCGTCCCGGAACGCCTGCAGCAGCATCTCCGCCTCCTTGAGCATGCGCTGCCCTTCCGCGGTGTAGCGGCCCTGACCCGTCGGCGCCGCCGACCTGGCCGCGGTGCGTGCCGCTTCCGCTGTGGCCGCCAGGTCCGCGCGCAGCCCGCGCATGTTGCTCCGGATGTCGGCGCGAAGGTCATCGGCGAGCCGGCGGACGGATGCTGCAATGTCGTTCTCCACGGTCTCCAGCTCCTCGCGCCGGCTGTTCAGCTCAGCCAGGCCCGCAGCCGTGATGCGGTAGTTGGTGCGGCGCCCCTGGGATTCCGTGGCCACCAGGCCTTCCTCCTCCAGCTTGCCCAGGCGCGGATAGATGGTGCCGGCGCTGGGGGAGTAGGTGCCGCCGAACCGGTCGCTGAGCGCCTTGATGAGTTCATATCCGTGCTTTGGGCCCGCCTCGAGGAGCGCCAGCAGATAGAGCCGGAGCGCGCCGTGGGCAAAGACGGGAGGCATCAGAGCGCCGGTTCCGCGGTGGCGGGTGCCTGGCCATGGAAGATGGACGTCTTTCCGGACACGGAGTTGGTCCGGACCAGCATGAGTCTGGCGTCCGGGCCCGAGATGGTCTGAACCTTGCCGCCGGGGTGGCCGTACTTCCGGTCGTCGACGACCACCGGACCGGTGGCCGACTGGGCCACGATGTCCACGCCGACGTCGTGCGGCACGCGGACGGTCAGGTCCCCGGACACGGAGTTCGCGCCGAAGTCGTGGGTGAAGCCGTGCAAATCGAAGCTCATGTCGCCGCTCACGGTGTTGGCCCGGATGTTGCTGAACTGGCCGGACGCCGTGACCTCGCCCGAGACGCTCTTGGCCGTGAGGACGCCGCTATGGTTGCGGGCGATCACCTCGCCGCTGACGGTGTTGACGTGCAGGTCTCCGGAGGTCCCGTCCGCCAGCAGGGAGCCGGTCACCGTGCTCAGCCGTGTCCGGCCGTGGACACCCGAGACCAGTCCGTCCCCGCTGACGGTGCCCGCCTCGACCTCGACGCCGGCTGGGACGGCGATGCTGATGACCACGGAGTTGTCGCTGCTGTTGTTGACCGAATCCATCAGGTTCTTGAACCAGCCCTGCGGCCCATGCAACTGGTGGCGGATTTCGAGGCGGCCGCCTGTCACGGACACGGCCAGCGGATCCCCGTGCACGTCCGACACCTCGATCCGGACAACAGCCTCATCGTGCGTGACGATGTCGAACCTGCCACGGACGATACCCACCTTAAGGTGCGAGACGCCGTCGACGTCCATGGTGTGCGGGCCGGTGACGGTCCAGGAATTTTCTTCCATCATTCCTCCAGTTGCGATATATCGTGACTGTGCAAGCCACGCTATCCCGTCAGCCGTGGAAGATCAAGATATATCG
The DNA here is from genome assembly GCF_018613795.1 of Arthrobacter sp. ISL-65. Lineage (GTDB taxonomy): Bacteria > Actinomycetota > Actinomycetes > Actinomycetales > Micrococcaceae > Arthrobacter. The sequence continues at coordinate 15,636 of NZ_JAGGPN010000038.1, read as the reverse complement.
CGAGTAGCTTTTTCCTACTCCGGTGTGTCCATCCCCAACCACTGAAACCAGCCGCGGTGCAGCACCAGCCATGCCATCAGCCCGTAGCCTGCCTGCCCTGGCGTGCCGTTGTTGGCTGCGAGGTCCTGGCGCCACTGCTCATGGTTGAGCAGCGGTGAGAATGTGTCTACGTAGAGGTGCTTGCGCCGGGTGGTGACGTCGGCGAAGGCAGTGTTCAGCTCGCCGAGGCGGCGGTTCTGCACCGGATCCAGGGTGGGAGGCGGCCCCACGACGAAGACCTCCAGCCGCCTCTGGGTAGCTGAATCCAGGATGTTGGCGAGATTCAGCCGGCTCCGGGCCGTGGACAGCCCGAACTCGATGTCCCGGCCGGAAAGCCCGATGACCAGGCGGTTCTCGTGGTTGTCGCTGAACCTGCGGCCAGCCTCCTCGAGCCAGCGCGCGGCCAGCCCCTCAGTGCCTTCCTGGGGGCACGGAAGGGAAAAACTTTCCACCGTCATGCCGTCCTGCGGAGTGCGGGCGAGCACCCGGCCCAGCCATCCCAGCGCCCGGGGATCGCCGAGCCCGGCCAGCAGTTCATCTCCAACAGCCGCAATCCGCAGCTTCCTGTCTTCCACTACTACCTCTTCACTTGTTGGGAGGGCGTGTCCCGGATACGGACCGTTTGCATGCCAGCCTAAAGGTCCATTAACTCACGCCGATTAAACAGAACTGCCCGGCTGGAACGGTATGTCACCGTCCGGCCGGGCAGCTTTTCTGCTACTTACGGGCGAATGCCTGCTTCAGGAGCGTGTCCTGCTCCGCAGCGTGGCGCTTCATGGAGCCGGCCGCGGTGGAAGCCGAAGCCGGGCGTGAGACCAGGCGCACCTTCCGGTCCAGGGCGGTTGGCAGGTGCAGGCCCATGAACGGCCACGGACCCTGGTTGGCGGGTTCGTCCTGCGCCCAGACCACTTCAGCGTTCGGGTACTTGGCCAGTTCGGCTTCGATCTCCGCCTGCGGCAGCGGGTACAGCTGCTCGACGCGGACGATCGCCGTCGACTTGTCGCCCGTCTTCTGGCGCGTGGACAGCAGGTCGTAGTACAGGCGTCCGGAGACCAGGAGAACGCGTTCGACGGCGTCCCCCTGCAGCTGCTCGTGCTCACCGATCACCGGGCGGAAGCCGCCGGTGGTGAAGTCCTCCACGGACGAGGCAGCGGCCTTGAGGCGCAGCAGCTGCTTCGGCGTGAAGATGATGAGCGGCTTGCGGGGCCGGCTGTAGGCCTGGCGGCGCAGCAGGTGGAAGTGCGAGGCGGCCGTCGTGGGGTTGGCCACGATCATGTTCTCTTCGGCGCACATCTGCAGGAAGCGCTCGATCCGTGCGGACGAGTGGTCCGGACCCTGACCTTCGTAGCCGTGGGGCAGCATGAGCACCAGCGAGGAGCGTTGCCCCCACTTCTGCTCGGCGGACGAGATGAACTCATCGATGATGGTCTGCGCGCCGTTGACGAAGTCACCGAACTGCGCCTCCCACAGGACCAGGGCGTCGGGGCGCTCCACGGAGTAGCCGTATTCGAAGCCCATGGCCGCGTATTCGGACAGCAGGGAGTCGTAAATCCAGAGCTTGGCCTGGTTGTCCGACAGGTTACCCAGTGGCAGCCACTCGTTGCCGTTGGCGCGGTCGTGGAACACGGCGTGGCGCTGGACGAACGTGCCACGGCGTGAATCCTGGCCGGCAAGGCGAACGGGTACGCCTTCCATGATCAGCGATCCGAAAGCGGCAATCTCGCCGAAGCCCCAGTCGATGCCACCCTCACGGGACATCTGCTCACGCTTCTCCAGCAGCTGCTTGAGCTTCGCGTGGACGGTGAAGCCCTCGGGGATCTCCACGTGGGCCTTGCCGATGCGGGCCAGGGTGTCGGCCGAGATCGCCGTGGACGCCGGGGCGTTCGTTCCGATGTCGGACTGCTGTGCCTGGGGACGCTCGATGTCCGACACCGCAGCCGAATCGGCCGTGATGATCGGAATGGGCGAGGTCTGGGCCGCGTGGGTCTCGGCGAAGACGCGCTCGAGGCGTTCCTGGTAGTCGCGGAGCAGCTGCTCGGCTTCTTCCTCGGTGATGTCACCGCGTCCGATCAGCGATTCGGTGTAGAGCTTGCGCACGGACCGCTTGGCTTCGATGAGGTTGTACATCAGCGGCTGCGTCATCGAGGGGTCATCGCCCTCGTTGTGACCGCGGCGGCGGTAGCAGACCATGTCGATGACAACGTCCTTGTGGAACCGCTGGCGGAACTCGTAGGCGAGCTGGCCGATGCGGACAACTGCCTCGGGGTCGTCGCCGTTCACGTGGAAGACCGGAGCCTGGATCATCTTGGCGACGTCCGTGGAGTACGTGGACGAACGCGACGAGGACGGTGCGGTGGTGAAACCGACCTGGTTGTTGACCACGATGTGAATCGTTCCGCCGGTGCGGTAGCCGCGCAGCTGGGACAGGTTGAGCGTTTCCGCCACAACACCCTGGCCGGCGAAGGCAGCGTCACCGTGAACCATGATGGGCAGCACGGGGAACGACTGTCCCTGGTCCAGCCGGTCCTGCTTGGCGCGGACGATGCCCTCGAGGACCGAATCGACGGCCTCGAGGTGGGAGGGGTTGGCGGCGAGGTAGACCTTGGTCTCTTTGCCGTTATCCGACGTGAAAGTGCCCTCGGTGCCGAGGTGGTACTTGACGTCGCCGGAACCCTGCACGGAGCGTGGGTCCTGGGTGCCTTCGAACTCGCGGAACACTTGGGCGTAGGTCTTGCCGGCGATGTTGGTCAGCACGTTCAGGCGGCCGCGGTGGGCCATGCCGATGGCAACCTCGTCCAGTCCGTCGTCGGCTGCGTCGGAGATGACCGCATCCAGCAGCGGAATCAGCGACTCGCCGCCCTCAAGCGAGAACCGCTTCTGGCCCACGAACTTGGTCTGCAGGAACGTCTCGAACGCCTCTGCGGCGTTCAGCTTGGAGACGATGCGCAGCTGCTCGTCGCGGCTCGGCTTGGAGTAAGGGTGCTCCAGCTGGTCCTGGAACCACTTGCGTTCAGCCGGGTCCTGGATGTGCATGTACTCGATGCCCGTGGTGCGGCAGTAGGCGTCCCGGAGCACGCCCAGGATGTCGCGGAACTTGAGCATCGGCTTGCCGCCGAAGCCGCCCGTGGGCCACTCGCGGTCGAGGTCCCACAGGGTCAGGCCGTAGGTGAGGACGTCGAGGTCGGGGTGCTTGCGCTGGACGTACTCGAGGGGATCGGTGTCCGCCATCAGGTGGCCGCGCACGCGGTAGGAGTGGATCAGCTGCTGGATCCGGGCGACCTTGTTGATCTGGTCGGCCGGGTCCACCTGCAGGTCCGGGCTCCAGCGCACAGGCTCGTACGGGATGCGCAGCGCTTCGAAGATCTCGTCGTAGAAGTTCTGCGCGCCGAGGAGCAGGGAGTGGACGAGCTTGAGGAATTCGCCGCTGCCTGCACCCTGGATGACGCGGTGGTCATACGTGGAGGTCAGGGTGAGGATCTTGCTGATGGCGTTCTGGGCGATGATCTTCTCGCTGGCGCCCTGCCATTCGGCCGGGTAGTCGAGGGCACCGACGCCGATGATGGCGGCCTGGCCCTTCGAGAGGCGGGGCACGGAGTGCACGGTGCCGATGCCGCCCGGGTTGGTCAGCGACACAGTGGTGCCGGCGTGGTCGTCTGCCGTCAGCTTGCCGTTGCGGGCACGCTTGATGAGGTCTTCATAGGTGTGCCAGAACTCCGCAAAGTTCATGGTTTCGGCCTTCTTGATGTTGGGAACCATCAGAAGGCGGGTGCCGTCGGGCTTGGGCATGTCGATGGCGATGCCGAAGTTCACGTGTGCCGGCTGGACCGCCACCGGCTTGCCGTCAACCTCGTCGTAGTACACGTTCATGGAGGGGAACTGGGACAGTGCCCGGACAACGGCGTAGCCGATGAGGTGGGTGAAGGAGACTTTGCCGCCGCGGGCGCGGGCCAGGTTGGAGTTGATGACAACCCGGTTGTCGATCAGGAGCTTGGCCGGAACCGCCCTGACGCTGGTGGCCGTGGGCACCTCGAGGCTGGTGACCATGTTCGTCGCAATGGCCTTGGCAGGTCCGCGGAGGACGGATACGACGTCTTCCTCGGGGGCGGTGGGAGCCTTGACGTTCTTCGGCAGCTGGGCCGGGATAGGCTGGGCGGTGCCCGCCTCGGTCTTCTTGGCGCCGTCGCGGGCTACCGTTGCCGGCGCCTTCTTGGCAGGTGCAGGCTGGGCGGGGGCTGCCGCCGGCGCCGGTGCCGGAGCTGCCGCAGGCGTCTGGGCCGCGGGAGTAGCGGATGCCGGTGCCTTCGCGGGCGCCGGGGGAGTGACAACAGGCAGTTCGCGGGTAGCCGGATTGGCCACCGGTGACGTCACTGCCGGCACGCCGTTGGAAGATGGACCGTTGCCGCTGTCGAATGATTCGAACAGGGGCCACCACTTGGCATCAACCGTGTTCTTGTCCTGTTGGTAACGCTCGTACAGTTCGTCAACGAGCCACTCGTTTCCACCAAATTCCTCTGGCAGACGGTGGCTAGGCTGCTCTGGCACTTGAAATACGCCTCTTCCATGAGTTTGATTTCCCTCTGGTCGCCTAAGGTGCCACGGCACAACGATCGAACCAGTTTCTGTGTCCTATGAACCCAGACCTTTGCCAGTCTAATGACCGTTCCGGGTTAACTGCCAATAAGGGTGACCCAAATCATGTACCGCCCGAATTATGGCGAAATGGGGTCCAAATGAGCCCCGAACCGAGTCCTACCCGCCATGCCCGGGAGCCGGTTCCGGACGGGCCGGACGAGCCGCTTTAGTCCTCTGTGGCCGCGCGTTGCTCCTGTAGACTGCAATCCTTATGGACGGTAAATATAGGTGCCATGGACGGTAAATCCAGGTGCCGGCCTGGGGGCTCTCAGCGGAGCGCGGTCAGCGCCGCAGAGCCCGACCACAGCGCCGGCAAACCCACTGGCCCGGGCCGCTGCCGCCGACGACTTCCGGTTGGCCCATGATGGAGTGGCTCCTAGTCGCGGCCGGCCTGCTGCTCATCCTCGGTACCGGCTTCTTCGTCGCCGTCGAATTTTCCCTTATTGCGCTGGACCAGCCAACAGTGCAGCGTGCCGTTGACGACGGTGACACCGCCGCAGTGGCGCTGCTCAAGTGCCTGAAATCCCTGTCCACGCAGCTGTCCAGCTGCCAGCTCGGCATCACCATGACGACGCTATTGACGGGTTACGTTATGGAGCCGTCCGTGGGGGCGCTGCTCGAGGCGCCCATTGCCGCCGTCGGCATCCCCGAGCCGGTGGCCGGTTCCGTCTCCCTCGTGGTCGCGATGGTGATCGCGACGGGGCTGTCCATGCTCCTGGGCGAGCTCGTTCCCAAAAACATGGCCATAGCCCTCGCGTTCCGCATCGGCCGCGCCCTGGCACGGCCGCAGCTGATCTTCACCGCCATTTTCAAGCCTGCCATCGTGGTCCTGAACGGTTTTTCGAACAAGGTCCTGAACGTCTTCGGGCTGGAGGCCAAGGAGGAGATCTCGGGGGCCCGCACGCCGGCGGAGCTTGCCTCCCTGGTGCGCAGGTCCGCAGCCATGGGCACACTCGATCCGGGGACCGCGAACTTTATTGCCCGCACGCTGAACTTTTCGGGCCGCAGCGCCGCTGACGTGATGACTCCGCGCATCCGCGTTGAGACCATCGACGCCGACCAGCCGGTTTCGGACATCATCGACGCAGCCCGCCGCAGCGGATATTCGCGCTTCCCCGTCATCGGTGAGTCGGCGGACGACATCCGTGGCCTGGTGCACGTCAAGAAGGCCATTGCGGTCCCTCCGAACCGGCGGCGGAAGCTTGAGGCGGGCGCCATCATGACGGACGTCCTCAGGGTGCCCGAAACCATCCACCTGGACGCCCTGCTTGCCGAACTGCGGGAGGGCAACCTGCAGCTTGCCGTGGTGCTGGATGAGTACGGCGGAACTGCCGGGATCGCCACGTTGGAGGACCTGGTCGAGGAAATCGTGGGTGAAGTAGCCGACGAGCACGACAAGGTCCGGCCGGGGCTGCTGCAAAGCGCCTCCGGTGATTGGTACTTTCCGGGCCTGATGCGGCCGGACGAGCTTTCGGAACAGATTCCGGGCCTCGCCGTTCCCGACGAGGCTGCTTACGAGACGGTGGGCGGGTATGTCATGAGCGAGCTCGGACGGATACCCGCGGTTGGGGACACCGTGGAAGCGGGCGGCGGAACGCTCAGCGTGACCAGGATGGACGGCCGGCGCATCGACCGGATCTGCTTCAGGCCGCACCGCGAATCCAGGGACAGCGCCGCCAATCACGGCAAGCCCGGCAACGGCGGCAAGTCCGTCAACCACGGCAAGCCCGGGAACGGCGGCCGGTCATGAGCGACTGGGCGGGACTGCTCTGGCTGGTGGTGCTGCTCCTGGGCAACGCCTTCTTCGTGGCCGCGGAATTCGCTGTCATGTCCGCGCGCCGGAGCCAGATTGAGCCTCTGGCAGACGAGGGCGTCCTGCGCGCGCAGACCACCCTGCGGGCCATGGAGAACGTCTCGCTGATGCTGGCATGCGCGCAACTGGGCATCACAGTGTGCTCGCTGCTGATCCTGCTGGTGGCGGAGCCGGCGATCCACCACTTGCTGGCTGTCCCTCTTGCCGGGCTGGGGGTGCCGACGGAAATTGCCGACGTCTCGGCGTTCGCCGTGGCTTTGATGCTGGTGACGTTCCTGCACGTGACGTTCGGGGAGATGGTGCCCAAGAACATTTCCGTCTCCGTTGCCGACAAGGCAGCGCTGCTCCTGGCTCCGCCGCTGATGTTCATTGCACGGATCGTGAACCCGGTAATCACCGCGCTTAACTGGTCCGCTAACCACATCCTGAAGCTGATGCGCATCGAGCCCAAGGACGAGGTCAATTCCACCTTCACGCTGGAGGAGGTTCAGTCCATCGTGCAGGAGTCCACGCGGCATGGCCTGGTGGATGACGACGCCGGCCTGATCACCGGAGCCCTCGAATTTTCGGAGTACACCGCCGGCAATGTCATGGTTCCGCTGGAACGGCTGGTCATGCTGAGGTCCTCGACCTCCCCGCTGGAGTTTGAAAAGGCTGTCAGCCGCACCGGCTTTTCCCGCTTCCCGATGCTGGACGACGACGGCCTGCTGGCCGGCTACCTCCACATTAAGGATGTGCTTGCCATCCCGGAATCCGGTTATGAAGTGCCCATCGCGGAGAGCCGCATCCGGTCACTGGCCAACCTCTCGCGCGACGACGAGATAGAAATGGCGATGTCCGTGATGCAGCGCTCCGGCTCACATCTGGCGCGCGTCATGGGGCCGGGCGGGCAAACCGAAGGAGTGCTGTTCCTGGAGGATGTGATCGAGCAGCTTGTGGGGGAGATCCGGGATGCTAACCAAGCCAAGGGCATCCGGCGGCTGGGCAGGCCCCACGGCGAATAGCGGCCCGGTGCCCCGGGTGCCCCCGCCGTCGGGAGTTCTAAATAGGAATCATTCCTATTTAGCGATACACTCGATTAGGGGTTGCCCCCTCCCCGCAACCTGACCTGTCCAGAACCGAGGTATCTCCGTGCCCAGCAACGTTCGCACTTTCCTGACCGCCGCCCTGGCCGGCTTCGGCCTGCTCCTCACCGGCTGCGGTTCGCCGGCGGCCTCGACTCCAGGCGCAGACGCCAGCGGCCGCATCGCCGTTGTCACGTCCACGAACGTATATGGGGACATTGTTGAGGCCATCGGCGGGGACAAGGTCAACGTCGCGGCCATCATCTCCCGTCCTAGCCAGGACCCGCACTCCTACGAGGCCAACGCGCAGGATCGGCTGACCGTGTCCAAAGCCAAGCTGGTGGTGGAAAACGGCGGCGGCTACGACGACTTCATCCACACCCTGGCGGACGACAGCAATGTGCCGCACGAGAACATCATCAGTGCCGTGGCGGTGTCCGGACTGGCTCCGGAAGCGGCGGGCACGGCCTCCGCCCACGCAGAGTCCGCCCACGCAGAGGACGGGCACTCCCATGTCCACGGCGACTTCAACGAGCACGTCTGGTACAGCCTTGACGCCATGTCCCACCTTGCCGATGCAGTGGCGGCCCGGCTCGGCGCGCTCGATTCCGGCTCGGCCCCCCAGTTCACCGCCAATGCAGCCGCGTTCAAGTCCGGACTCACCAAGCTTGAGAGTAAGATTTCCGCAATGAAGACCTCGCACGGCGGCGCCGGCGTCGCGGTGACCGAACCGGTTCCCCTGTACCTGCTGGAAGCGGCCGGACTGGAGAACCGCACGCCTGCCGAGTACACGGCCGCCGTGGAAGAAGGCGCCGACGTTCCGCCCGCAGTCCTGAAGGCCGCCACCTCGACGGTGGCGGCAAAGGACACGAGATTCCTCGCCTATAACGAGCAGACGGAAGGCCCGCAGACCCAGGCCGTCAAGAACGCGGCCAGCGCCGCCGGCACGCCGGTGGTGGACTTCACTGAAACACTTCCGGACGGCAAGACCTACCTGGAATGGATGGCGGACAACGTGGAAAACGTCAGCAAAGCACTGAAGAGCCAGCGTTGAACCCAGTCATCAGCCTGCAGCAGGCGTCCCTGAAGTTCGGCCGGCGCGCGCTCTGGGAAGACCTGAACCTGGACATCAATCCGGGGGAGTTCTTCGCGGTGCTGGGGCCAAACGGCAGCGGCAAGACCAGCTTCCTCAAGGTCCTGCTGGGGCTACAGCAGCTGCACTCCGGTCACGCGAGCCTCGGCGGCCAGCCTGTGGAGCGGGGCAGCCGGCTGATCGGCTACATCCCGCAGCAGAAGCCCTTCCTGCCCGACACGCCCATGCGGGCCCGCGACCTGGTGGGCCTGGGCGTCGACGGGCACCGCTGGGGAATCCGGCTGAGTGCCTCTAAAGCCAACCGCCGGATAGACGAACTTCTGGACCTCGTCGGGGCAAGCGACTACGCCAAGGTCCCCGTCGGGCAGCTGTCCGGCGGTGAGCAGCAGCGTCTCCGCGTGGCCCAGGCCCTTGCCACCGACCCGAAGGTGCTGCTCTGCGACGAGCCGCTGCTGTCGCTGGACCTGCACCACCAGCAGGCCGTCAGCGCGCTCATCAACAAGCAGTGCCATGACCGGAAGAGCGCCGTGGTGTTCGTGACCCACGAGATCAATCCGATCATCGACTACGTGGACCGCGTCCTGTACCTGGCCGGTGGCCGGTTCAGCGTGGGAACGCCCCACGAGGTCATGACCACCGAGGTCCTCTCCGACCTTTACGACAGCAACGTGGAAGTGATCCATGCCAACGGCCGGATCGTCGTCGTCGGTCTGCCCGACGCCACCACCCACCATCATGACGACGCGCACGCCGCTGCGGGGGAGGGTTCCTAATGGATCTGGAATCGATCCTGCAGTCGGTGTTCAACTTCGAGAACTACGGCGAATTGCTGGTGCTGGTGCAGAACTCGCTGTGGGCCGGCGCGGTGCTTGGGCTCCTCGGCGGCCTCGTGGGGACCTTCGTGATGAAGCGCGACCTGGCGTTTGCCGTCCACGGAATTTCCGAGCTGTCGTTCGCCGGCGCTGCCTTCGCGCTCCTCGTCGGCACCGACGTGGTGTTCGGCTCCCTGGTGGGGTCCGTGGCGGCCGCGCTGTTGCTCGGGCTCATGGGCGTTCGGGCGCGGGACAAGAACTCCATCATCGGCGTGATCATGCCCTTTGGCCTCGGGCTCGGCATTCTCTTCCTGTCGCTCTACGAGGGCAGGGCCGCCAATAAGTTCGGACTCCTCACCGGGCAGATTGTGTCGGTGGACACCGTCCAGCTCCAGGTCCTGGCGGGGACCGCGGTGGCCGTGATGGCCGCGCTGTGCGTCATCTGGCGCCCGCTGAGCTTCGCCAGCGTTGATTCAGAGCTGGCCGAGGCCCGCGGTGTTCCGGTGCGGTCGCTGGCCCTGGTTTTCATGGTGCTCCTCGGCGTCAGTGTGGCGCTGTCCATCCAGATCGTGGGCGCCCTGTTGGTTCTTGCCCTGCTGATCACGCCCGCAGCTGCGGCCCTGCGGGTGACGTCCTCGCCGCGCCTCGTGGTGGCGCTGAGTGTGGTGTTCGCCGTTTCGGCGACAGTGGGGGGAATACTGCTCGCCCTCGGCGGCCGCATCCCCATCAGCCCCTACGTCACCACGCTCTCGTTCCTGATCTACGTGGTGTGCCGGGTCATCGGCAGTGTCCGGGCCAAGCGCGGCCTCAACGGCCGGGTCATGCGGACCGCCTAAACAGGCTGGCGGTGGCGCCTACTGCACTCGCTGCCTACTGCAGAGGGTGACTACGGCGCGCTGCCTACTGCGCGGCCTTGCGTGCAGAGCAGTCAGGGCAGAGGCCGTAGATCTCAACTGTGTGGGCCACTTCCGTGAAGCCGTGCTCCTGCGCGGTCCGCGCGGCCCAGGTCTCGACGGCGGGGGCCTCCACTTCCACGGCCTTGCCGCAGTTGCGGCAGAGGAGGTGGTGATGGTGCACCGTCACGGCGCAGCGGCGGTAGACGGCCTCGCCGTCGCCGTTGCGCAGCACGTCCACCAGTTCCTCGTCGGCCAGTGACTGCAGGATCCGGTAGGCGGTGGCCAGGGAGACCGAGACACCCTTGTTCTGGAGGATCCGGTACAGCTCCTGGGTGCTCACGAAGTCATTGAGTTCGTCCAGGGCGGCGCTGACAGCGATCCGCTGCTTGGTGACGCGCTGCTCTTTCCCGCCGGCCGCCGTCGAAGGTGCCTGTGGTCTGCCGTCAGCGCTGGTGCGTTGTGGCATGGATGAACTCGCTTTTCTTTCGGGTAATGGCAGGCTTTAACGTTACCAGCCGGAGGCGCGTGGACACTGATCGGGGCCGTCCCTAGGCTGGCTTCATGAAGCTGACTAAATTCACGCACGCCTGTGTCCGGCTCGAGAAGGACGGCCAGGTGCTGGTCCTGGATCCGGGGACCTTCTCCGAAACCGCCGAGGCGCTGGACGGCGCACACGCCGTCCTCATCACCCACGAGCACGCCGACCACATCGATGTTCCCGCGGTGACCTCCGCGCTTGCGGACAATGGCGGGCTGGAACTCTTCGCACCGGAGGGCGTGGCGCAGAACGTGCGCAAGGAAGCGCCGGATGCCGCTGACCGCGTGCATGCCGTGGAACCGGGAACCGCGTTCGACGCCGCAGGGTTCGCGGTCCGGAGCTTCGGCGGCCAGCACGCGCTGATTCACCCGCAGATTCCGGTGGTCGCCAACATCGGGTATCTGGTTGACGAGGACGTGTATCACCCGGGCGACTCGTTCATCATTCCGGACGGCATCAGCGTGCGTACGCTCCTGGTCCCGGTCCATGCCCCGTGGAACAAGGTCAGTGAGGTGGTGGACTTTGTGATCGGCGTCCGCGCGGAGCGGGCCTTCGCCATCCACGACGGGCTCCTGAATGACACCGGCCTGGGCCTGGTGGAGGGCCATGTCAAGCGGATCGGGGCCAAGTACGGCACAGAGTACACCCACCTCTCCAGCCGGGAATCCGTGGAGCTTTAGGGCTGCCAGCCACCCGTCTCGAAGAATGCCTTCAACGTGTCCTCGTGTGGCTGCGGATCCAGTCCCTGGGCCGCCAGCCACGCGGGGCTGTAATGGCTGCCGGCGTACCGGTCACCGCCGTCGCACATCAGCGACACCACGCTGCCCCGTTCACCGTCCGCCACCATCTGGGCGACGAGTTGCCAGACACCCCAGAGGTTGGTGCCCGTGGACGGCCCGGCGTGCAGCCCTGCCAGTGTGTGCAGGTGCCGCATGGCCGCCACCGACGCGGCGTCGGGAACCTGGATCATGTGGTCGATAACCGAGGGGACGAAGCTTGGCTCCATGCGGGGCCGGCCGATCCCCTCGATCCGGGAGGGCATGCCGGTGCTGAAGTCCGCAGCGCCGCTCCGCCAGCCGGGGTAGAAGGCGGAGTTTTCCGGATCGACAACCGCCAGGGACGTGGCGTGGCGGTGATAGCGGAGGTAGCGGCCGATCGTGGCGCTGGTCCCGCCCGTTCCGGCTCCCACCACAATCCAGCGGGGGACCGGATGCTCCTCCAGCGCCAGCTGCTCAAAGATGGATTCGGCAATGTTGTTGTTGCCCCGCCAGTCGGTGGCGCGCTCGGCGTAGGTGAACTGGTCCATGTAGTGGCCGCCACTCGTAGTGGCAACCTCGGCGGCGGCCGCATATACCTCTGAAGCGTGGTCCACCAGGAGGCAGGCGCCGCCGAACTGTTCGATCAGGGCGATCTTTTCCGGGCTGGTGGTGCGTGTCATTACTGCGATGAACGGCAGGCCCAGGAGTTGTGCGAAGTACGCCTCGGAAACCGCAGTGCTGCCGCTGGATGCCTCCACGATGGTGGTGCCCTCGTGGATCCACCCGTTTACCAGCCCGAACAGGAAGAGGGAACGCGCCAGTCGGTGTTTCAGGCTTCCGGAGCGGTGCGTTGATTCATCCTTGAGGTACAGCCGGACGCCCCAGTGTTCCGGGAGCGGCACGGAATACAGGTGGGTGTCGGCCGACCGGTTGTTTTCCGCGTTGATCTTGCGGACAGCCTCGTCCTCCCATGCCCGGTCCCGGGTCCCCGCCCTCTTCACTTAATCTGCCCGTTCACTTAATCTGCTGCTCACGGAATCAGCCTACCGGCGCGGGCAACCGGGGTTAGAGTCGGCGCAAACCCCAAGGAGACAGATGGACACCCTCATTGACGTGGCCGGGCTGAACGCCCGGATGGCCTCCGGTCAGCGCACCGTGCTGCTCGATGTCCGCTGGGCGCTTGGGGACCCGGATGGCCACAGCCATTACCTGAAGGAGCACATCCCGGGCGCGGTGTATGTCGACCTGCCCACCCAGCTGGCGGACCCCGCAGATCCTGCCCACGGGCGCCATCCGCTGCCTTCGCAGGCACGCTTCCAGGAAGCGGCACGGTCCTGGGGCGTCCGCGACGGCGACGTCGTGGTCGCCTACGACGATGCCGGGAACACCTCAGCTGCCCGGGTGTGGTGGATGCTCCGGAATGCGGGCGTGCGCACCGTTTACCTGCTCGACGGCGGCCTGGCCGCCTGGCGCAGGGCGGCGTTGCCCTTGGAGGGCGGCGCTGTGGAGCCGGACGCCGGCGACGTGACGCTCGCCGGCGGCGGCATGCAGGTGACCGACGCCGACGGGGCCGCGGACTGGGCCGCCGGAGGCGTGCTGCTGGATGCCCGCGCCGGGGAACGGTACCGCGGGGAAGTCGAGCCGGTGGACCCCCGGGCCGGCCACATTCCCGGCGCCGTCAGCGCACCCACCACCGGGAACCTCGACGACGACGGCCGCTTCCTGCCCGCGGAGAAACTGCGGCAGCGCTTCGCCGGCCTTGGGGTAGACGCAACGACGCCCACCGCCGTCTATTGCGGCAGCGGCGTGACGGCCTCGCACGAGATAGCGGCCCTGGAAATTGCCGGTTTCAGTGCCGCTCTGTTCCCCGGCTCCTTCTCCGAATGGTCCAACGACGACTCCCGTCAGGTGGCCACGGGGGCCGATCCGGGAAGGTGATTACCGGAGGGGCTGCCTGTTGGCGGGCGGAACGGCACCAGCAGTTGGAACTCGCCGAGGTGCCGCGGTAGCGTCGCCATATGACTCCTGGACGCCCCGTGCCCCCGCCGCTGAACCTGCGGATCCCGCTGGAAGAGACCGCCGTCGGACCCCTCGAAGGACGCCATGCCGCCGCCCGCGGCGCGTCATCCGCCACAAGCGGACTGGTCGGGCTGACAGTTGCCCGCCGCGCACCTAAAGCCGACGACGTCGAAATTGCGATCGAGTTCTGCGGGCTGTGCCACTCCGACGTTCACGCCACGCGGGGGGAGTGGGGCTCCCAGAACTACCCGCTCGTACCTGGCCACGAGATTGTGGGCAGGGTCAGCCGCGTCGGTTCTGACGTGTTGGACTTTCAGCCGGGAGACCGCGTGGGCGTGGGCTGCATGGTGGACTCCTGCCGGGAATGCGAGAGCTGCCTCGAAGGGCTGGAGCAGTACTGTGAACGCGGCCTGACCGGAACGTACGGTGCCAAGGACGCCAGGAACGGGGACGCCGTCACCCAGGGCGGTTATTCCACGTCCGTGGTGGTGGACCGGCGGTACGTCCTGCGGGTGCCGGAAAACTTGGATCCTGCGGCGGCTGCCCCGCTGCTTTGTGCGGGCATCACCACGTTCTCGCCGCTCCGCCACTTCGGTGTCCGGAAGGGCCACGTGGTCGGCGTAGTGGGCCTGGGTGGCCTTGGGCATATGGCCGTCAAACTGGCAAAAGCGATGGGAGCCGAGGTCAAGGTCTTCACTACCTCTGAATCCAAGGTGTCGGCGGCGCTGGAACTGGGCGCTGACGCAGTAGTGCTCTCGCGGGATGAGGAAGCGATGGCCGCTGAGAACCGGAGCATCGACGTCATCATCGATACGGTGGCAGCACCGCACGACCTCAACCCGTTCTTCCGGACCCTGCGCCGGGACGGGGCCTTGTTCCAGCTGGGTCTGCCCTCCAAAGCCATGCCGCCGGTCAATCCCGGGGCACTGATCAGAAGGCGGATCTCCTACGCCGGTTCCCTGATTGGGGGCATCGCCGAGACGCAGGAGATGCTCGACTTCTGCGCCGAGCACGGAGTCGTCTCGGACATCGAACTGGTTGGTGCTGAGCAACTTAACGACGCCTATGACCGGATGGTTGCAGGTGATGTGAAGTACCGTTTTGTCCTGGATGCATCCACGCTGCAGGAACCGTCGGAAAGGGCTGACGCATGAGCACGCTGTTCACCAAAATTCTCAACGGGGAGATCCCCGGCCGGTTTGTCTGGCGCGAGCCGGACGTCTCGGCGTTCCTGACCATGGGTCCGCTTGCGGACGGGCACACGCTGGTGGTTCCGACCGAGGAAGTGGACCGCTGGACGGACGCCTCGCCCGAGACCCTGTCGAGGGTCATGGAAGTCGCGCGGCGCATCGGCGCGGTGCAGGTGGACACGTTCGGGGCAGCCCGGGCAGGACTCATCGTGGCCGGTTACGAGATCAACCACATGCACGTGCACGTGTGGCCTTCCAACAGCATGGCGGAATACAACTTCGCCACCGCCGAGCACAATCCGGATCCGGCGCGGCTGGACGCCAACGCGGAAAAGCTGCGGGCAGGCCTTCGCGACGCCGGCTACGGGGAGTTCGTGCCGGAGGCCTAAGCCAGGCCCCAGGTCGGCCATTCGTCATAACCATTAACGGGCTTGGTGCTCGCAGAGCTCAGGCGACACGGCCTGCCCGCCCCGGCCTAGCGAGTTACGGCGCAGGGCCGGGATGTTCGGACTCGTGAGACTCGCGCGCCCAGGTTTCGGGCAGGCTGGTTTCACTTGGCCCGGTTCCGGGCCATCTAGACCCGGGTAGGGGAGGTGCCGTGGACTGGTAGCTGTGACCGGTTGGCGTAGTGATCTCCACGGTGTGCCTCGGACCCGGTCTGGGTTGGGCTTTCCAGCCGGGCAGTTCTTTGGTGTGGTTGCAGGCTTCGCACAGTCCGGCGCCGTTGGCGAGGGTGGTGGTTCCGCCGTCGTGCCAGGGGATGATGTGGTCGTGGTGGCGGA
>NZ_JAGGPN010000037.1 GCF_018613795.1 Arthrobacter sp. ISL-65 | reverse complement strand
CGACCACTTGGTCGAGTGGGAAATTCCGCGGAATACCGGGGAATATAGGGCCCCTACTACTACTACTCTACTTAAACGACCAGAAATAGAGATATATATAAGGGGCCCCTTGTTCTCTTCCTATAGAGCCCCCTCCCTTCCTAGTTAATACACTTTCCCTTCCATAGAGGGCCTATCCTCCGCGGTCGTTTTGGTCGAGTGAGGGTTCCGCGGGACTCAAAATCCGCGCCAACGTTGGGATGCGGGGCCGTTTTCCCACCCTACCGGCGGTAGGTTCCCGAACGTTTTGACCGCTTTCGGCGGTCGAGCGCTTTGATTTGTGAGAGACGTCGGTTTTACCTCATGTGATAACCTGAGGAACGATATTCCGGCTCTAGAGACGAGGGTTATCACATGGCTCCCAAATGGGGGCCATTTCTGATTTTTTGGGGCGCTCCATGCGCCGCAGTGAAAATTTGCTGATGGGGCCACGAAGCCGTTTATCGGCAGCACCGAATGCAGCTCATCGCCCGTTTTTCGTCGGCGGTGCGGCTAGCCGCGCAGGCAGTGCAGGTCTGTCAGCGCCATTGCTTCTCCGGCTCCTGACGTGTCCGTCAGCTTCACGATGGCATCTTTGCCCTGGGGGAGTGCGGCGGTGATGCTGTTGGCCCTGCCGACCGAAGCTCCGCCGGCGTCGACGGTAGCCTCCACGTATAGGCCTCCGGGGCATCCTGCCGGCGCCATGGTCGTCACGTGCACGACGAGGCATTTGGAGTAGCTGCAGCTGTACTCGGATTTGTCCGCGAACTGGTAGTAGAAGTCCCCGGCAAACTGTGTCCAGCCGAGCTTCTCCATCTCGCGTTTCGTCGTCTCGGCTTCGCCTCCGTCGCTGGCCTCGAAGGCAGCGAGAGCCTTCGCGTCCTTTTCACGCTGGGCCTTGTTCTCGGCGTCCACCTTGGCCCAGAACGCATCCGATTCGGCCTTCTTCTTCTTGGCCGCCTCGTCCTCTTGGGCCTTTGCCGCCGCCTGCACCTGGGCGGCCTGTTGGGCCGGTACAGCCTGACCGAACCAGAAGAGGCCGGCCAACGCGAGCATGGCGGCCAGACCCAGCCCGGACAGGATGAGCGGGAGCCGGCGCTTCGGTTTGCCGTCGACCCTGATGAGCTTCGGCAGGTTGTCTTTCCCGAACATGGTTTCCCCCTTGTACGCCGGCTTTGTTGCCGTTGAAGTTTCTCAGGTGAGGATATGTGTTCGGCGTCTGTTTTCCGTTGTGTGTCGCCCTCCGGCCTGCCGGACTAGGGACAGCCCAAAACGCAGATGGGCAAAACCAGATGGCGCGGCTTCAGTCGAAGCAGGTGGCGGCTTTACGCGGCGGCCATCTCCAGAAGGGGATAGAGGGCAGCTTCCCAGTCCTTCCACTCCCGAAGCCGCGGGGCTTCCGTGAGGCTGCGGTTGTAGGACTGGTCGAAGACGAGGTGTGTCCAGGACGGCGTCATGTTTCCGGTAATGCCCGGCTTGTCGTCGATGAGCACGTCCCCGCGGACCAGGGTCTTGTCATGGGTAAGGATGACCCGGTTGACCCAGCGCCTTCCCAGATGCTCTTCAATGGAGGCCAGCTTCTCCGAGGCACACGTCGCGTGGGTCGCGAAGGGTGTAGAGCAGAAGAAGACGTTCAGCCCAGCCTCCTCCATCGCCAGGACGGCCTCCATAGCCCCATCGCCGCCACCACCAGCCCTGGGAAAACGCCGAGGAGATTGATCAGGTCGAGCTGAAGAGGATCGCAGACGAGACGTCCGAGATCCTGGCAGCAGCACTGAAGAGGCTCTGCGCCGCCTAGGGTGCCGAGCCTCTGGAAGCAAGCTGGACCGTCAGGCGCCAGTTTCCTCGCGCACGGGCAGCTTGGCTTTCCGTGCGAACTTCGTTATCCCCTTGCGCTTGAAGGCGTTCAGCAGCGGTGTCTTGTGGCCGCGCAGCCGCTCCTCCTGCGCTTCAGTGATCTCGGGGATCGGAGAGATGGCCCGGTTGAGGTTCCGCAGCACCTGAGGATCGGTGCCGGGGGCCAAACTGAGGGTCGGTTCGGAATGCTCGGCGGCGGCGAACTGGCCGCCGGCCGGGATGCCTCGGGAAACGCGGGACTGAAGTGTGCTCATGCCATTTCTGTGTACGGCGCCCGATGAAAGCAACCAAGAGCAGGGCTGCACCATTCGTGGTGAGTTGCACGGAAAGCTCTGTCATCCGCCCCGCAGGCGGCGGAGAGCGTCAATTCCGTTGGTGCTTCCTAGCTTGGAGTATGCGTGTTCCAGATGCTTTGCAATGGTCCTGGGGCTGCACCCAAGCAGATGCCCGATCGCAGACACCTTTAGGCCTTGGCTGGCCAGACGCATGACCTCCTGTTCGCGAGCGGTCAGGGAATAGGCCTCTGCGTTGGCCATTTCCGTTGCCTTACGCGAACTTCCTGCATATGCGGAGTCGAGTAGTTTCAGTATTGGCTGGATGTGCTGGGCGAGTTCGACCTCGTTGTCTTTGAAGTCGTGGTTCCAGCGGTTCAGGCTCCAGCTGTGGAAGAGGTCAAAGCGGCTCCCGGCCGTGACAAGCATGAGTTGCCGATTCACGTCGAGGAGCAAGAGTCCATCCTGGAAGGCACGGCATTTATACAGCTCCAGGTCGGAGATGACATCGCTCAGGCGGCGGGGAGGCCAGTGTCCACGAGTGTCTGTTTGAAGGCTCGCGACGAGTGGGTGCTCAGCGTACATGTCCAGCAGCATCGTCGGCAGCTTGTCACATACATGGTAGGGATAGGGCACTATGTCCGCCGTGCCGGCTGGCGCGTCCAAGGAATTCCAGACTGCATGGTCTGACGGGAAGAGCTTCAAAAGAAGCTGGCTGGCAGCGTCCAGGTAGGCATCACGACTGGCCAAACCGTTCAGATTCGCTGCGAAATCGGCGGCAAGGTCCATGATTCCCCTTTTGAACGGGAGGAAGGGTCCGGGGGACCCTCCTGTGTGTACGAGGAGATTAGGGCGGTCCACCCCTACGCGCAAGAGCGTATTTACTGCCTCTCAAACGGGGCGGGACGATGAAGTTGAAACCATTCGTATCCCGCCGATTCCGGAAAGGAGTGTGGTGTCTTACAGCGAATTCACTAAACGAAATCCCCATTCGGCGTCCACACCCTCTTTACGAAAGGAATACGAAAATGAAGACAACTAAGCGACTGTTCTGGGCTGCCGCAGCCGCTCTCGGTATCGCTGCTGCCGCTGCGGGACCGGCAATGGCAGGGCTCAGCCTGGCAAACCACACAGAACCCCATGCCGGGCACTAGAACGCCCGCAAACGAGAAAAGCACGAAAATGAAGACCACCAAGCGCCTGTTCTGGGCCGCCGCAGCCGCACTCGGCATCGCTGCTGCCGCCGCCGGACCCGCAATGGCCGGGATCAGCTTCGCCAACCACACTGAAACCCATACCGGGCGCTAGCTGTAATTCCCACGGACGTTGTGAACAGCGTGCCGTGATGTAAAGGGCGAGGGCCTCCGGTATCGATTTGGGTTACCACACTCATCTCGACGCCAGGAGGCCCTCATGTCCTACGTTACCCATTCCAACGCCAACCTGACGCCCAGGGCCAGGGGGAAGCTGGCCTGTTTGGTCATCGAGCAGGGCTGGACTCTGCGTCGGGCCGCGGAGCGGTTCCAATGCTCACCGGCAACGGCCAAAAAATGGGTGGACCGATACCGGACCCTGGGCGGGGACGGCATGGCAGATGCGTCATCCCGACCGCGACGCAGCCCCAACCGCACGCCCGTGCGCACCGAACGGCGGATTGTGGCGCTGCGTTTTAGCCGCCGGTGGGGACCGCACCGGATCGCGGCCCACCTGCAACTATCCCGCTCGACGGTGGGCAAGGTTCTGGCCAGATACCGGATGCCGCGGCTGGGCTGCCTGGACCAAGGCACCGGGCTGCCCGTCCGAAAGCCTGCACCGCAACGCTATGAACACGAGAACACCGGGGATCTGGTCCACGTGGACATCAAGAAACTCGGACGTATCCCCGACGGCGGCGGACACCGCGCCTTGGGACGTTCCAAGGGACGCCGGAACCGCCGCGCCGGGACCGGGTACGCCTATCTGCACCACGCCGTAGATGATCACTCAAGGCTCGCCTACTCGGAAATCCTCGACGACGAGAAGAAGGAAACCGCTGCCGCCTTCTGGATCCGCGCGGCCGCGTTCTTCGCCGCCCACGGAATCACCGTCAAGGCCGGGCTCACCGATAACGGATCCTGCTACCGCTCCAAGGCCTTCGCAGCTGCCCTGGGTCCGCACGTCAAGCACCGGCGGACCCGCCCCTACCGGCCGCAGACCAACGGCAAGGTCGAACGCTTCAACCGCACCCTCGCCAGTGAATGGGCCTACGCCAGACCGTACATCTCAGAAAACGAGCGCGCCGCCACTTACGAGGCCTGGCTTCATCACTACAATCACCACAGAACCCATACCGGCATCGGAGGCAAGACCCCCACAGCCGCGTTCACAACCTCAGTGGGAATTACAGCTAGCACGCCACGGGAAACGAGAGAAGCACCAAAATGAAGACCACCAAGCGGCTGTTCTGGGCCGGGGCAGTCGCACTCGGTATCGCTGCTGCCGCCGCCGGACCCGCAATGGCCGGGTTTAGCCTTGCAAACCACACCGAATCCCATCCCGGGCGTTAGCACGCTCGTCATCGAGAGAAGCAGAAAATGAAGACCACCAAGCGGCTGTTCTGGGCCGCGGCAGCCGCGCTCGGTATCGCTGCTGCCGCCGCCGGACCCGCCATGGCCGGGGTAAGCCTGGCCAACCACACGGAACCCCATACCGGGCGCTAGCACGCTCGTCATCGAGAGAAGCATGAAGATGAAGACCACCAAGCGATTGTTCTGGGCCGCCGCAGCCGCGCTCGGCATCGCTGCTGCCGCCGCCGGACCCGCCATGGCCGGTATCAGCCTGGCCAACCACACGGAACGACTGATCAGGCTCGCTCAGAACGGGTAAGCGGGTGCTGAAAGTGAGCTGTTCCAGGACCCGGGCCAGGCGGCTGCATCGCCTGGCCTTGGTCTCACTTGCCGCCCGCGACTTTCCGAGCGCATGGGCCCGGACACAGGAGGCCCGCAGATGCTGCCGGGGCGCGGACGCACTCTGTCGGCCGCAGCGGCCCGGGCGGAGCTGCTTCTCACCTCGTCGTCGATTGCCGGAGAATCCTGTAACCATCGGCAGGGAATTGACCTTTTACGCGAAGCAGTCGGACACATTGAACCGTTTCCCGCCTCGAAAACGCGCGAGATCTGGCTGGCCGAAATCCTCACCAGACTCGGAAACACGCAGCGCCTGGCAGGGCAATACGGTGAAGCGTCGGTGACTCTGACAGCCGCGCTGAATCTGGCGGGCTGGGACAGCTTGGAGCCGCTTCGCAAGGCTGGCGTCCTAAATGCCCAGGGCATCCTCGCCAAGGACACTGGACGCTTTGAGGAGTCCAAAAGGTTTTACACCCGCGCCCTGGAGTTGATGACCGGGGCACTCGGCTCGAACGCACCCGAACTAGCAAGCGTGCACCACAATCTGGCCGGTCTGCTCCACGCCCAGGGCCGCTTCGACGAAGCCGAACCGGAAGCACTGCGTGCCCTCGCACTGCGCAACCTCTCCGTGCCTCCAGACCCTACCGGAGAGGCTGCGGACATGTCTGTGCTTGGTGCCGTCCTGGCCGGCGAGGGCCGTCTCGACGAGGCCGAGAACCGACTCAGGACGGCCCTTCAGATTTGGGAGTCCTTTTACGGGCCCGACCATTACGAGGTCGGCGTCCAACTGAATAACCTCGCATCCATTCAGCAAACGAGGGGCGACATCGACGCAGCTTCCACGGGCTATAGACGAGCCCTTGAAATCAAAGAACGCGTTCTGGGCCGCGATCACCCGGAAGTCGCCGCACTGCTGAACAATATCGCTGCTGTGGAGTGCGCTAGGGCGCATCGAACCTGCTAGGGACCGCTACGACGAGGCCCTGGCCCCTTGGCCCGGACCATCCGGACACGGGAGCCTGCGCGGCTAACCGCAACCGGCTCGCGAACCCGGCCAACTAAGGAGCGTGCCGAGCATCTGCGGCGACAACGGGCAGTTCGGGGTGTCGGCATGTAGGCGGCCTGCTTGTCGGCGGGTTTGACGGAGCTCAGGCTCCGACTTGAGCCGACGAGCAGTTCCCGGTCGACGGTGGGTGGTTGCTTCATGTCGCGGGCACGGCTTGCGTCACGTTCAGGACGCCATAGGTGAGGAGTCCGGCCGGTGGCTCCCAGGTGCCTAGAATGGGCCTGCCCACAGTGGGTGATTGGGGAGCAGGGGATATGACAAACAAGACTGTAGCCGTGGCTGTAGCGTGCGCTGCGCTGGCGCTGTCAGGCTGCGGCGCATCACCACAGGGGGAGGCAACCGCCTCACCGTCCGCGTCGCGGACCGCCAAGCCCAAGATTGTGCCTGATGTGGCCGGGAAGACGTTCACTCAGGCGAGAGACGAGCTTGGCGCGGCGGGTATCGCCTGGGAGTCGGTCGGCACCGACGGGCTTCACTTCACTGACCTCCCACCGGACGGAGCAGTCGTGCTCAGCACCGAACCGCAGGCAGGCGGAGAGATAGAGCGCGGATCGGCAACCCTCCACCTGAAATCAACCCGGGCCGAAGCTGAAGCCGCCCGGGCAAAAGTACTCAGGGCGCTGCGATACGAGTTCCGCTGTTCACCGACCGGTGACGCGATCACCGCCGAGGACAACCAGGTCTTCCACTCCACGAGGGAGATCTGGGCCGCGCCCGATTTCAAGGAGTTCCAGTCCTGCGACCTGTACGTGGACGGCACCTGGCACCACGACACGTTCACGCTCGAGCCGGGCGAAGCCGCCGTGGTCAAGCAGATCGGAGCCGACGGCGGGGACGTCAGTCTGCCGTCCTCCGCCTATGCCGACGTGCTGCTGTTGTGCGCGCTGCCGCCCGAGGACGGGTGGGACCGTAAGTACGGCGAGAACCCGGCCGGCCCAAAGATTCGGTCCCAGGCCAAGGCCGCCGTGAAGATGTGCCCGACTGCCCCCTTTGTCCCCGAGCTCAAACGTGTGGCGGACGGCGTACCTCCGGCCCCGAAAAGCGCCTTGGGTGACGGGACGTTCACAGTCGGAAAGGACATCGCGGCAGGGACCTACCAGGTGAAGGTGCCGGCGGCCGCCAACGGCGTCCACGACTGCTACTGGGAGCGGACCGGGCCGCAGGGCGGGACCATCGCGAACGACTTCATCACCTTCGCGCCGCAGGGACCGGTCGTCACTGTCTATGAAGGGGAAGGCTTCGTCAGCAGGGATTGCGGTTCCTGGACAAAGATCGGATGAGACGCGGACGGCCCGGGCTCCTGGTCTATGCGAACGGGTCGTCGTCGTCCGGGACAAACTGCTTCTTCTTCGTCTTCGGGGCCTCATCCGCGAACGGGTCCTCGACCGCTGGTGGTGAGGCAGGGGCCGGGACGTCAGCTTTCAGGTCGACCCAGTCAAGCTCTTCCGGTACGGCGGCCGGGCCAGGTATAGGCGCCTCGGCGGCGCGGGCTCCGACGGTGTGGGCCAGGTGCAGCGGGGCGTTCGTTCCGAGCTAGGCGGCCGGCAGAATCAGGTACCCGTTCAGTCCTGTGGACTCGCGCCGGGTCAGCAGGGTGGCCTGGCCGGAGTTGGTCGCGGCGGAAGCGAAGGTTCCGGCACGCTGGGTGAAGGTTGTGGGGTTTGTATCAATGCCGCCGGCTCGTGTCGGGCGAAAAATGCGCTGCTCCATGCCTTGGAACAAGCGTAGTTTCCTCCATGACGGCCCTGCGGACCCGGCTAGTACTACAGTCGCGTTTAATTTAGGCTGCATCGGCGTTTTAATCGGACTTTCCGCCCGGGGCCTGTTAATCGTTGGTGGTGAGTGATGATATTTGTGTGGCGGACGTAGAAGAGTGGGCCGAAGGTCTGGAAGAAATCGGCGATCTCATTGGGCCGCGGTTTGTCCGGTCCGAACCACGGCGGAATGCTGTTGGGTATGTGCGCGGGCTGCTTTCGGATGAGGAACGCAAAAACTCCTGGACCCTGTCTGAACGCGCCGGGCACGGCACCCCGGATGGCATGCAACGCCTGCTCTCGACCACCGACTGGGACCCGGATGCTGTGCGGGATGACCTGTTCACCTACGTCAACCGCCACCTGGGCGATCCCGACGGGATCCTGATCATCGACGAGACCGGATTCCTCAAGAAGGGCGCCGCCTCGGCCGGGGTCGCACGCCAGTATTCGGGCACCGCCGGGCGGGTGGAGAACTGCCAGATCGGGGTGTTCCTGACGTACTCCGCCCCGGCCGGGCGCACCCTGCTGGACCGGGAACTCTACCTGCCCAAAGCCTGGGCCGATGACCGGGAAAGATGCGCCCGGGCCGGGATCCCCAGAACCAGGGAATTCGGCACGAAACCCGGTGCTCGCCGCGGACATGATCGACCGCGCCCTGGATGCCGGGCTCCCTGCCCGCTGGGCCACCGGGGACGCGGTCTACGGGCAGCATTCGGGGCTTCGCCGCCGTCTGGAAGCCAGAGGTTTGCACTACGTGCTGGCCGTTCCCATGAACCAAAACATCATCGCCCCCACCGCCGGGCTGGGCGAGCAGTGGCGCGCGGATAAGCTCGTCGCTTCTCTGCGCGCCAATGCCTGGCGGACCCGCAGTGCCGGGGCCGGAACCAAGGGCGATCGTCGATACTCCTGGGCACGGACCCGCATCAACGGACCCGCCGAAACCGGAGAACACTGGCTGCTGGCCCGCCGCTCCCTGAAGGACCCCGCCGACCTGGCCTACTACATCTGCCACGGCCCCAACCGGGTCTCGCTGGCCGAACTGGTGCGGATCGCCGGCGCCCGCTGGGCGATCGAGGAAACCTTCCAAACCTCCAAGGGCGAAACGGGGCTGGACCACTACCAGGTCCGCCAATACACCGGCTGGTACCGGCACATCACCCTCTCCATGTTCGCCCAGGCCTTCCTGACCGTGATCCGCTCCAAAAAAGGGGCGCTGCCGCCGGAGACGGGGAACTGATCCGGCTCTCGCTGCCCGAAATCAGGCGGCTGCTCGCCCGGCTCGTCTGGCACCGCACCACCAGCCCGAATCACGTCTTGGAACACTCAACCTGGCGAAGGAAACACCAACACCGCGCTCGATATTGTCACTACAAGGCCCGCGGACATACCCGATAAACGCAACTGTAGTACTAGGCGGATTCAGGGCTTTTTCCAGCCTCTCATTCGCTACAAAAATCCCCGAATCGCCCCAAGGCGGGAGGGGAGCCCCGCGCCCGCTTCTGGCCTATATAAATGATGCACGGCTGCGAACATGTCAGACCGCCATGCGCAAGCGATCCGGTGTCTCCAAGACGGGTCCCGTAGCTCTTCCGCTGGTACTTCTTCTGTGTGCGGCTGCCCCGCAGATGCGACGGAGGTTTTCCGAACTTCTTCCCAAAAACTTTTGGGTGGTCCCATGCTCGACGCATGTCACCGTTGGTGTCGCTTGCAGCGGGCCTTTAATGGCCTGCGGCCGGCAGTGGGTGCCACCTGGCGACACTCCGCTTACGGCCCGCCGCAGGCGACACCGTCCCAAGAACAAGACACCGGCGGAGGGACCACCGGCCCGGGGCGAAGCCCCTGAGAAACACATCAAAGAACGAGGCGGATGACGAGCCGAAAAGCAGGGGGCTCAGCCCCCGGGAACATGAAGAGAAACGATCTGGGAGCCAGCACGGACAACGTGACGAGGCACTGACCGCCCGCCGCAGGCGACACCAGCGGTGGAACAAGGAACCAGCGGAACAACCCACCGGCCCGGGGCGGAGCCCCGAGATCATCATGATGATCCATGACGATGAAGCATCGGACGGCGAAGCCGGGGAAGGCGCAGCCTCCGCGCAGCGGAGACACCACGACGAAGGCCGCGCAGCGGCCAGAGAAACGGAACGAGGATCGAGCCGGGAGGCGAGACGGAAACACACCGGGCCGCGCGCAGCGCGGACGCGGAGCGCAGCGCAGCACGAGAAACAAAACGACAGACAAGACGCTCACGCGGCGAAAAGCATGCCGCGGAGCGCGCGCAGCGCGCGAGCAGCCGGCCGCAGGCCAGGAAACAAAAAGAAGATCACGACGCGGGGAAGCGAAACGGACAACGAGGCGATGAGCGTTTCGTTCAACACGAAGGGCGAGGGGCGAAGCCCCGAGTCCTCTTAATATGCCCAACCGGCAGCCGCCACCATCTGTTTGCTCGACGGTCCTTCGGATTTTCCACACCGGGTCCACGGCTACCGCCGGCCCAACACAGCGCACCACCTGACGGCGGCGCGGAACGTGGGGTTATCGCGTGGGCAGTAAACCGCCGGACATCCGGCAGTTATCGGGCGGCGCGGTCCAGTGCGGCTTTGGCTTCGGCTACCGCCCGGCGGGCACCCCTCAGCGCGGCCGCCTGTTCGGCGTTCGGTCCGGTTCCTTCACGCCAGTCGGAGCGGAGTTCGTCCTCGACGTCGCCCAGCATCGCGAACGCGTTGGACCGGATCTCGTCGAAGGTCGGCAGCTGCTCAGCCATGAGGATCCTTTCGTGGATGGTCCGGCTTTCTGCCAGGAACCAGATGAGGCAAGCCTAGCGATGGGAAGTCTTGTGGCCCTGGAGTTTGGTCAGGACTGCGCCGAGCGTTCGGGCGCATCCTGGCGGACCCACCGCATGGTCGGCAGCTCGTCCGTCAACACGACCTCGGCCAAAGGCTGCGGTTATCGAGGGACCGTTCAGCACTGCTGCTCGCCGTCGTTGTCGTCGCGATCATCGTTGCCTCGATCATTTGGCGCCCGGGCGTCAGTGGGCTAACAACGGCGGACGCCGGCGACCGCATGCCGGGCTCACTCCTTCTTGCCGTCCGGGTGCGGGGTGAGACGGTTGTCCCAACCTTTTCCCAGCCTCATGTTCATATCCTCCGAGGACGCTGAGGAGTCGCGGCCTTACGAAAGAGTCTTGTCATGAGGAATGCACTCCGAGTAACCGTCTTGACCGGTGCCCTTGCATCGGCTCCGGTCGGCCCGCTTTTCTTCGTGCCGATGGCACCAATGGTCCGCGGCCTCTTGCGTGCACGCAACGGTAGGGCGGGTAAGCTCGCCGGCTGAGCTATTCGAGGACGTTGAGTTCGGTTTCGGATGTGGCGCAAGTCAGCAGCCAGTCCGTCCTGCCACCGTGGTGAACAAGCCGCAGTGAGGACGGCACGACGCCGGGCCAGCGACGAAAATGATCAGAGCCCCAGGGATACCTAAATGTGCCAGCTGAGAGAACGGCGCGTTGCGCGTACCCCCGCCGCGAGAATCACTGATGAAATGATCAGCATCCGCAGCCGGGCCATCCGGAATTTCGGTGCAAAGTTGTCTGCGTACTCGCTCGGGCTTCCGAACACGGTGGTGGGGTCCTCCCCGGAGTCGGCAATGTGGCTTTGGACCTCACGCACGATCTGCGTCACTGCTGCTGTAGGAACACGCCGGAGCTCAAGTGTTTCCGTCAGCTCTGCTGCATATTCTTCGTGCGGCGTCTCGGGCACGAGTCCGTCCTTCCGGTAATGACCGCCTGCCAATAGGTCTCAGGTGCCGTTGTTTTGCCGGGTGCGGCTGAGATCCTCAGCCGTCCGTTCCGGAAGCTGCCGCTGCAGCACGTTGCTCCATGCGGTCAGGGCGAATGTCACGATGACTGTCGCCGCGAGGTACACCAAGGTCCCTGGCAAGCCGAGGGATATGCCGAGGACCTGGCCGGTGAAGACCTTCACTCCGATCAGGAGGATCATCACGGCGACAGCAAGGTAGGCAACCTTGGATCCGCGGGAAACCGTGCTGCCCTTCGGAAACCGTTCCGCGTACTCCTTGGGGCTGCCGAAAGCATCTTCAGGGTGCGCACCGGTCTCCTGCAGGTGGCTCTGGAGTTCCCGGAGCACATCGGCGATCTGGTCCTCGCTGAGCTTGCGCTGGCGGAGTGCCAGCGCCAGGGCCTTGAAGTACTCCAAAGTGGTCATGCCAGGTTCCCTTCCAACGTCAACACTGCCGATACCCTTGCCGTGAAGTTCTGCCAGGCACCAGTGGTCTCGCGTAGCCAGGTTTCCCCTTCAGGGGTGATGCTGTAGAACTTGCGGCCGGGGCCTCCGCTGCCTTGGCGCCATTCGGAGCGCAGGCGCCCCTCAGCCTCAAGCCGGTTAAGCACCGGGTAGACGGTACCGCCGACGATGCCCGGCAAGCCCTGGGAGCCCAGATCCTGAATGAGCTGGTAGCCATAGGTCTCGGTCCGGGCCTGGACCAGCTTCAGAATGCACGGCGCCAGGACAGCCCTCGTCCAATCGCTGGGCAACTTCGCTTCCTCGGTCATGGCTGGAGCGTATCCCGAACTAGTATGTGTGGCAATCTACCGAGAGATCCTGGGTGAAAGCCCATCTGAAGGCGTGGATCTGGACTTCGAGCTGGCGGACTAGGTCTACTCGGCGATGTCCTCCGCCCACAGGTCCGGGCTCATATCCTGGAAAGAACGCATCATGTCCACGCAGCGCTGAGCATCCAGAACCACGACCTCAACGCCACGTGATCGCAGAAGCTCAAATTCGCCGTCGAAGGTGCGCGGTGGTGGTTTGTGTCAGCGCCGAACTGGGGCAGCGACTGTTGTCGAGGAAGCGTCCCTCCAATATGAAATCTTGGCGGTGACCGTGACGGTGAGGAGCTTGCCGGCGGCGGTCGAAGGCGGCGTGTAGTAGCTGCGGGTTGCGCCCTTGATGGCAACTCCGTTGAGTTTCCACTGGTAAGAGATTGTCGCGCCGGCGGACCAGCGGCCTGCGCTCATTATCCTGAGGAACTGCCCAACCCTCGGCGGGTACCGGGTGCTCCAGCTCGTCGTGGGCAGCGCGGTCATGATGACGGAACGCTGGCCGACTTTCATGGTCGGAAGGGACGTCGCTGAGGCCGACGGATAACCGGGTAGCGAGCCCGTGACCGTAAGGGTGATGGTCTTTCCGATGTCTGCGAGGCCCATCCTGTAGGTGGCAGCGGTGGCGCCGGGGATCGCAACCCCGTTGCGCTTCCACTGGTAGGAGAGCGCTGCCCCACTCTTCCAAACGGTCGCGCTGATCAGGTCGCCAGCAAACCAGGACTTCTCCACGATTGACGGTGCCGTCACGATGTTCTTTGAGATCATTGGCGATGTAGCTGTCTGGACCTGCTTCGGGTCGTACCCTGCGAGTGTTCCTGTGACCTGCAGGTAGACCCTGAGGCCGTGCCATGCTGCTGGCGGCGTGAAGCTGGTCCCGGTTGCCCCTGCAATGGGGGAATGCGTCACGCCGTTGACGGACCACCATTGGTACGCGAGTTTCGTCCCTGGCGTCCAGGTCCCGGAAGTGGAAGTGAAGGGTTTTCCGGCCAGTCCGGTCCCAATGAGGCTGGGCGCTACGGTGTTCTGCACCTGAGGTCGTCGGGCCACGATAGTCGTGGTCGGATCCGATGAGACGGTGCGCGTGTTGTAGCCCGGGTGCGTGCCAGTAACCACAAAGGTGATCCTGTGTCCGATGTCGGCGGTTGTCAGTGTGTACTTGTCAGTTGTGGCTCCGGGGACCGCAACGCCGTCACGCTTCCACTGCCGGGTCAGAGTCGTGCCGGCCAGCCAGTTGTTATCGTAGCCGGTCAGGATTTCGCCAACCTCGGCGTCGCCGCCGCGCAGGTCTACCCACGGATTGCCGACAAGGACGAAAGGCCGGACGGTGTTCAAGTCCACGACGGCCGTTTGCGGGGACGTGACCGAGGTGTCCCGCTTGCCAACCTTGGAGCCCGTGACCCTCACGCTGACTGCGCTGGCCGCCGGACCGGAATCCATGGGGAAAGTGAAAGTCTTGCCGGTTTCACCCGTGAGCGGGTAGCCCGCCGAGTTCAGCCACTGGTAAGTCAGTGTTGTGCCCGCTTCCCAGGTGCCGGGATTGGCGGTGAGCGTGCCGCCAGGTTCGGCGACTCCAGTCGTGGTGACCGCAGCCGGTCCCTGGACGTATCCGGGGACGGCGATGAAGTCAGACGCGTCGACGAACATGACGTTGGCCCGGTGGTCCGGGAGCGTGGCCGTCACCCGGACGGACAGCTTCTGGCGCATGTCCACGTCAGAGATGAAGAGCGTGCTGACCGGCGGATGGTCCTCGTTGTTCACTGGCCAGCTGTACCCGTCGGTGTTCGTGTAGAACCACTGGTAGGCGAAGCTGGTGCCCTCCGGCCAGGTGCCGGGATCGACGGTGAGAGTGCCGCCCCAGACGCCGTCCCCGCTTACCGTGGGAGTCGGCCCGGTGACCTGCGTGCGGTCGATGTACGCGAAGTACTCCTCCGCGGTGTCGAAGGTTTCAGACGGCAGTGTCCCGTATTTGTACCCGACAGCGTGCATCGAATTCGTGCCGGGAACCATGCCAATGACGCTCATCCCGGACTGGATGGTCAAGGCGTTGAATTCCCACCACCAGGTTGTGGGCGCTGCCTGGTGGTGCGCGTAGCCGCTGTGGCCGCGGATGCGCTTGCTGAATTCCAGCGAATCCGGGCCGGCAGGATCTTGTCCGGGGTTATTCACGTAGTCCTGGAGGACCGCCGTGGCAGCAACGCCGAACTTCAAGGGCTTGAAGCCGTTTTCAGCCCGTGATGCGTTGACCGTATTGAACAGTGAGGCGATCTGCTGACGCTGCTGCGCTTGCGTGAGAGCCGCCGATACCACTGTGGGGGACTGGGCCGGCGCGGTCTCGGCCAGCGCGGCCGTTCCAGTGTTCAGCGAGGCAGCGAGCAGCGCGGCGGTCACGGCGGCCGCAGTCCGCATGGTCAGGGCGGGAGCGGGTGTTGGCACGGTTTCCCGCACCTCCTGTCGGATCGGCGGGAAGACTTGCATCAATTCATACAGGCAAAGGGGCGTAGTTTCATCCGTTGAATGGATAAAACTCCGAACGTGACGAAAGTCAGGAAGTCAGGGCGGCCAGTTCGCGGAAGTCGTAGCTCATCTCTGACTGCCAGATCTTTGGAATCAGCCGGCGGATCTGGTCCGCGGTTGGCGTGGGCAGCGGTTCACCGGCCCGCAGGTACTTCAGGTACGCGTAGAGGTAGGCGCGGTCCCCGTCCTCGCCGTCACATTCTGGGCGGTACGAGAAATCGAAGAACGACCTGTTCTCGACGAGGTAGTCCCATGCTGCGCTGACCTGCTCGTCCGTCTCGAACGGCAGGGCGATCTCCTCCTGGCCAACTTCGCGGCGATTGATGTTGAGGATCTTCACGGTCATGCCCCCTTCGGGAAGTTCAGAATCAACGCCGCGGGCCCAGGGGCACTGGCGGGTTCCTCTGTGCGGGTGGTCTTGGCGGCCATCTCGGCCGCGTCCCAAGGGGCGAGAGAGATTCCGCCGCATTCGATGAGTTCATCCCGCGTGCACTCGTGCAGCGCCGCGGGAATGTCGTGAGACACCAGCTCGGCTTCACCGGCCCTCAGGTAGAAGTACTCCTCGGGAATCTCCCAGGACTCGCTTTCCCGTTCTTGGAAGACAGGGACGCGCAGTGTGATGTAGCCGATCGGTGCAGGCTCTGTCATGGTTTCCTCCTCGGGGATGGGCCGGCAGCCGCCAGCGTTCTTCAGCCCATGTGTGCGGCGCGGCGCAGGCGGCTCCCCGTCTACGGGAGAGGCCCGTCAACCCCGGGACCTGGCAGCCCTTGTGGGCCTCACCCGGATTTGATGCTGTTCCTTTGCCGGGGCGGGATTCATGAGGAAGCCTGCTCCTGACCAAAGTCGCCTACGCAAGTATCGGAAGGCCAGCATCCGCGACGAAGCTTTTGAAAATTTCACAGTGAAAGCAATGGGAGAATAGTCACTCAATTCTGAGGATATGTTCTTGGAGGCGCCCGACCGGCAGGCGCACGGTCCGACCTGGAACGAGATCTTGGTGTTGGCACCAGCTCAGGGCCTTATGGTGGTCTATCTGGCGGTGCTATCAGTCCTCAAAGTGCTCTCCGGTCGCGGTCTTGCCTGCGACTCATCACGGGGCCGCGGCAGGACCGTCAACGGCTGCGGCTACGTCCTGGCCTACGCTAACGGCGCCACCCGATCCTGGGCGCTTACACGGCCGTCAGCACACACGGAGGCATCCGGGCCGGCGAGTTGGCAGCGATCCGCCGCGGGCTGCAGTCCACTCTGGGTCACCACCCGGTGCTGCGCGAAGGTGTCGGGGACCTGAAGATCCTGACCGACTCCAAAGCTGCGCTGGAAGTCCTGGACAGGGTTTCCACTGGGGCCCTTCAGCCGTTCGATGACACCGATTCCATCGCGGAATGCAAGCGCATCCTCGGTTCTGCCCGTGGCGTGAACATCTCCTACGAGTGGGTCCGTGGCCACAACGGCCACCCGCTGAACGAGCTGGCGGACCGCCTGGCTGTCCTGGCTCGCCGGAACCGGGAAATGGGAGTGGACGAGGTGACCAACGCACGGATGATCGCTTCGATCCGTGAGGAAGCGAAGACCATCGTCGGCGGTGTACCTGGGATGGCGGCCGCCTGAGGAAGTCCAGCGGGCCGGCGAAGGCAAACAGGACTCGCCTGTTGACCCGCGCCTCGAACACGGATAGGTTATCGACTGTCGTTATTATCGGCACTCGATAACTATTTGGGGGAATGATGGAACTGGCCAAGGACACTGACCGGAAGCAGGGCGACGGGAAGAAGATCGTTTCCAGGGGCGACGCGATTCTGCTCATGATCGCTGCGGCCCTGGCCGCGGTCGTGACGACCGCACTGTCCGTCTCCGGGATCGCGGGGTACTTCACCGGTCCGGTGACGCTGGAGCTTCCGGTCTCCTCGACGAACCAGACCGCCAGCGGCTTGGGGCTGGGAGCGACCGGGCACTACACCACACTGTCAGCCACCATCCCGAGCCTTCCTTCGGAGCCTGCCGCCCTCTTGGCGTGGTCCGCGGCGCTGGACCAGCTCGGCGTCCTGGCCATCCTGACTCTGGTGTTCCTGCTGGCATACCGGCTGCGAAGCGCAGTCCTGTTCTCAGCGAAGTCCGTCTGGATCATTGGCGCGTGTGGCGTGGTCCTGGCGCTGGCCGGAACGGTGGGCCAGGTCCTGAACGGGTGGGGGCTGACACGGGTAGCCGATATGGTCGCCGGGACCGGGCGCAACCCGGGGGAGTCGGTGATCCTCGAGGCCGAATTCACGACCGGACCCCTGATGCTCGGCATCGTCCTGGTGCTGGTCGCCGCGGTATTCCAGTACGGCCGCCGGCTTCAGAAAGACACGGAAGGGCTGGTCTGATGCCGGCGGACGACTCCTCCGACATCCACTGCCGGCTCGATGAGCTACTGGCAGCCAAGGGCATGACCCTGACCGAGCTGAGCAAGCGCGTCGGCGTCAGCCTGGTGAACCTGTCCGTGCTGAAAAATGACCGGGCCAAGGCCATCCGATTCTCCACCTTGACGGCCATCTGCGAGGCGCTCGACTGCCAAGTTGGAGATCTGCTCACCAACACGCGGACGGGCTCGTGACGGATCCGGGCGCCGGGTCTGCTCCCCCCGCACTTTTCGCTGCAGTGATGCTGACCGGCTGCGGCGGAAGCCCCGCCGTCTCGCCTGCGGCTACATCCATCCCTGCGCCGAACCCCACTCAGCGGGCAGCACTCATGGAAGAACTGGGCAAGGTGGACGTCGAACTGGCACACCCCAGAGCGGTATCCGCTGCCCGGATGGCCTGCAAGAAAATCCAGGAGGGAGCGAGCGACGACGAGCAAAAGATTGTAGTTGCCGGGGCCTTCCGCATGGGCAACGAAAAATTCGTGAGCCCTGAACAGGCAGGCCGCGTCCTGGCCGTCATCAAGGCCAACGGCTTCTGCACAACGTCCTCGGACGACAGGGCAAGCTCATGAATCGGAGACGGCAATGAGTGGTGATACCTACAGGGTGGGACTCGTCGCCTGCGCTTCACAGAAGCTGCAGCGCCCGGCTCCGGCCCGTGACATCTACGTCTCGCAGCTGTTCCGCAAGGCCTCTGCCTATGCGGAGAAGACCTGGGACCGCTGGTACGTCCTGTCCGCCAAGCATGGCCTGGTCCGCCCGGATACAGTGCTCGAGCCTTAGGACCAGCGACTCAGCGGCAGCCGATCGCCTTCAGCCAACCAGGAATGGGCAGACAAGGTCCGGAAGCAGCTGGCGGAAGAGCTGGACGGGATCGAGAACGTCAGGCTCATTGCCCTGGCCGGCGAGCAGTACCGGATCGTTCTCCGGGATACCCCCTGGCCTTACGAGGTCCCGATGAAGGGGCTTGGGATCGGCGAGCAGCTCGGCTGGCTGACAGAGCAGCTGGCCGCGGCATGACGGCGGATAAGGTGGGTGCCGTGGGGGAGAAGAAAATAGACGAGCATCTGCAGCGGGTCCTGAACCGTCCGTTCTACTACGGATACTCCGCGGCCGGGAAAACCGTCTACGCGTACACGAAGGAAGAATGGGGAATCGGTGCCAGTTCGGGCGGCGGCGACCATAACCTGATCCGTTCCTTCTACTTCAGTCTTCTGCTCACGGTGCTGGTTGCCCTGCCGGCGTCGCTTATCGCCTTGGCCTTTGGGATCCTTCTGCTTTTCAAAATGCCGGTCATGGCGCTTGTCATGCTGTTCTTCGGGCTCGTCTTCGGCCTCGGCGTCGTCCAGGGATACTTCAACATCACTGAAGAATGGCGAGGGCGGAAAGCGCGGAAGCGCAGGGACCTGCCCAAGCCCTGGTGGGAGGCAAGCGATGACCACGCCTATGAATGGTTCCTCAAGCACCCGGACCCCCGCATCCAGATGACGCTGGACTGCTTTCCGTATTCGGTGAAGCTCCGCGACGCAGCCAACACCCAGCCGAACAAAGCGGGTTGAGAGTGTCCGATGCACGGCAGGAGGACTCCGACATCCCCGTCGAGGTGAGCATGAGCGTCAAGGACTGGCAGTGGCTGGACGCGACCATCGACAACACCGTTGCCATGGCCGCTGCGGACGGAAATGACCGCGCGGTGGAGCAGGGCCACAGGATCCGTTCGACGGGCTGGGAAGCAGCCCGCATCCATCCGCGCAGCAAAGACGGATGGGCCGGATGGCCGCCCGTCGATGATGAGCTGTCGGTCTCCCTTCCCGTGTCCGACTGGCACTTCGCCATCCAGGAGCTGCGTCGGTGGGACCAGATCGCAAGGCAGATCAGCAGCAGCGCGCAGGAAGAAGCTGACGAGCTGCGCGGCCCCGCCATCGCCTCATTCCTGGAAGCGCACATCCAGCAGCGATTGGAGCCGCGGCGCCGGCTAGCTCAGGAGTCGAAGGCGTCTGCCATTTCACCCAAGGCCAGGTAGTCCCCGGCTGCGTCCAGAAAGCCGAAGTCCGCCCAGTACCGGCGCAGTGCCGCCTTCGCCGCGGCGTGCTCGGGGCTGTCTTCCACTGGCCCGTCGTCCGCGAGGACGGGTGCGGCCTGCAGGATCACCAGCGAGGTGGCCCTGCCGGCGGTCCCAAGGATGGCTTTCAGGATGGCGTGCCCGAGCTTCCGGCCGCGGTACTCCGGCGCGATCCATAGTGAGGACACCACCATCAGGTCACCGCCGAGGTCCATCCCGGCATTGGGCATCAGGTCGGGCCGTTCGACGGTCAGCATTTCGGCCACGTTGGCGAGCTCCTGGTCTACCGCCTCCAGGGTCATAAACAGGTCGATCATCCCGGCATCGGGCACAACGACGAACCGGGCATCCCCGACATGGACGTCCGCCCCGTCACCGTCTTCTTCACC
Source organism: Arthrobacter sp. ISL-65 (assembly GCF_018613795.1). Lineage (GTDB taxonomy): Bacteria > Actinomycetota > Actinomycetes > Actinomycetales > Micrococcaceae > Arthrobacter. The sequence continues at coordinate 5,922 of NZ_JAGGPN010000037.1, read as the reverse complement.
CTCAGCCCAGACGAGCGCGTCGATTGAGACCGTCCAGTCCATTGGGAAGTCCGAAGGATCGTGGTCCAGGCTTGGGATGCCCCGGTACTCACAGCTGTACTTGAGCGTCATGTAATCGGGATCAATGGTGGCCATGGGTGTCCTTCAGGTGACAGGGCTGCAGCATACGTCCCGGGAAGTCTATATGCGGGGACAGTCGAATTGCGGCTACTTATTGGAAAATTGACGAACGGTCTGCAGGTCAGATGCCAGGGCCACCATGGCCTGGTCAGGCCCCCGTGCTCGGGGCGGGCGTCCTGTCTCGGGTGTGTGCGGCTGGTGCCGTGACCTTGGAGCGCCGGTGGATGACGTACTCCGCCACCGCCAGGTTGATCACCCAGGCCGCTCCCATGAGGACAGCCCGGGTGGTGACGTCGGGAGGTCCGGTCACGAGTTCCGGGATGATGAGGATGAGGGCCTGGGTGCCGGCTGCGACTCCGATCGCGTAGGCCCGGGTCATCCAGGCGCCATGCCTGGTGAAGTCCCGACGCCTGAGAGCGAACACCCCCAGGGCAATGCTGGCCAGCATGCCGGTGCCAAAGACCAGCCGCAGGATGAGGAGAATGATCCCGTCGCTGGGTGGCAGCGCATAGAAGAGTGCCATCCACAGGCCGGTCAGGGCGGTGAGGGCCCCGGCGGGTATCAGGATTCGCCCGGCGGCCCGATGCCAGGATCGCCTTCCCCTGCGCAGAGACGGAACGAACTGGAACGCTCCCACGAGGGAGTAGACGGTGACGCTGAGAACATGAGCGACGACCGGGAGAGGAGAGTCGAAAAACCTCTGGTTCTTTGGTGTGATCTCTGCGCCCCCGGCCAGCTCTCCGAGGCGGACTCCTCCAGCGGCCAGGGGGATGAGGGTGAGGAGTATCAGGGCGGTGGGTACGATCCAGCGGTTACGCGGCAAGGGACGGTTGCGCGCGGCAGGCCTGCTGACATTCACGGGCGATCCTCGCTGTCGGTGGGAAGCCCGCCAGGGCCGGATGATTTCTTGCATGCGGCGTGTTAGCCCGGCGTGAGCCGTCTCAGGGGAGCCAGATCAAAAGCACCTGTCACACCCTGGCCGAGAAGTACCGTGGCCAAACTTATCCCCATCCCATGGCCGCCACAATAACGACGGCGAGAAAGCAGCTGAACACTGTTTTTGCTGTAGAGCCGTGGGTGGGCGGCGGGAAATCAGCTGCGGGCCATGCGGGCGAGCAGGATGGCCCGCAGCCGGTGCAGGCGCGGCATCAGCCCGTAGATGACGATCGGGACCGCGGCGGTCGCCAGGACGAAGGTGCGCAGCACGGGAGGTAGTGTTCCGAGCCAGTCGCCTAAGACGAGGTTGATGACGGTCAGGGTGGGAAACACCGCCAGCCAGATCATTAGGGCCATTTGGTGTTTGGTAGGCGGCGGGGTCTGTGCGGGGCGGGCTGTCGCAGTGGGGCCGGTCATGGGTCTCTCATCTCTTGTGCGCGGGTGGTAGTGCGGTGGTGGTGGTGGTGGTGGTGGAGAAGCTTGCGGTCAGAAGCCCAGGGTGAAGTTGCGGACAGCGTCGCGGACGTCCTCCTCGACGAGGTGGGCGTTGATGGCGATGGCGGCTGCGGATCCTTCGCCTGCTGCGGTGATGACCTGGGCGCGTGGGTTGGCGACGTTGCCTGCTGTCCAGACACCTGGAACGGTGGTGCCCCCGGTGCTGTCCCGGACCACCCAGCCCGAATCATCCACGTCGCAGCCGAGCTTGGCTAGGAGGTCATTGTTCGGGACGAACCTGGGTGGCACGAACAGGGCCTGGCGGGGCACAATCCGGCCGTCCTCCAGCTCTACGCCGCTGAGCCGGTCGTCCTCGACGAGAAGCTGTTTTACGGTTCCTTCGACGATTCCGATGGCTCGGGCCGTCAGTTCGGAGCGCTGTGTCAGCGTCAGGCTCCCGGTGTTGGTGAAGAACACGACATCGTCGGCCCACTGCCGCACGATCTGGGCGTACCGTACTGCGTCACCGGAACCGCCCAGAACACCAAGCTGCCGGCCCCGCACCTCATAGCCGTGGCAGTACGGGCAGTGCAGCACGTCCTGCGCCCAGCGGTCGGCGAGTCCGGGGATCTCGGGCAGTTCGTCCCGCAGGCCCGTGGCGATCAGCAGGCGGCGCGCGGAGACCCGCTGGCCGTCGGCGAGCAGAACCCAGAACCCGGACTGGCCGCACCGCACCAGCTCGGTCACGGCGCCGGAGAGGATCTCGCAGCCGTAGCCCTTCACCTCGTCCCTGCCCGCGGCGAGTAGCTCGGAGGGCGGCATTCCGTCCCGGGAGAGGAACCCGTGCATGTGCGCGGCCGGTGCGTTCCGCGGTGTCCCGGAATCCACCACCAAAACCTTGCGGAGGGCCCGTGACAACACTAGTGCGGCCGATAATCCTGCGGCTCCGCCGCCTACGATCACTACGTCAAAATCAGTCATGCCTCCTAGGCTGTCCGGGAATCCCGGCAACGACAACAAACGTTGCTGTTTCCGGGAATTTGGCGTTGGATGGCCCTGTGAATGACGACCCGACCACAGTGATCGCCGCCGCCCTTGAGCAGGTCGGGCCGCGGCTGAAACGGCTGCGCCTCCAGCGCGGAGTGACCCTGACTGGCCTCGCGGCCACCACCGGCATCTCGAAGAGCACCCTGTCCCGGCTGGAGACAGGACAGCGCCGACCCAGCCTTGAGCTGCTCCTGCCGCTGGCCCAGGCGTACCACGTACCGCTGGACGACCTTGTCGGCGCCCCTGATGTTGGAGACCCCCGCGTCCGCCTCAAGCCACGAGGCTCCAACGGGCGGACCGTCATTCCGCTGACCCGCCAGCCAGGAGGCATGCAGGCCGCGAAAATCGTCATCCCCACCACGAAAGTCCATCCGGAACCAAGGACCCACGAAGGCTACGAATGGCTCTACGTCCTCTCCGGGCGCATGCGACTGGTCCTTGGCGAGCATGACCTGGTCCTCGGACCCGGCGAAGTCGCCGAGTTCGACACCCACGTACCGCACTGGTTTGGCAGCACGGGAGACCAACCCGCCGAAGTCCTCAGCGTCTTCGGAGGCCAAGGTGAACGGATGCACGTCCGCGCCAAGTCAAACAAGGAGAAAGCCCAGTAGCACCGACAGAAGCTGTGTGATCTCGAATGCAAGGACGATGCGAAGGCGTGCGGGCCGAAGGCCTTTAGAGGGCCAACCGGAACTCTACCCACAGCGGGTAGTGGTCCGAGATCCGCCACGAGACCTCGTTCCGGGTCAGGCCCGTCAGGACGTGGGGGATGAAGTCGAAGGACCCGGCCCGCTGAGCGTAAATGAGCCCCTGCAGCAGGGAGGTTCCGTCGGGTTCGGAGAACCAGGCGATCTGGTCGTAGAAGTGACTGGCGCCGCTGTCGTCAAAGATGGTCCGCGGCACCGCGTTCAGTTCGGTGGGCGGCCAGAGCCCGGTGGCGACGAACGCCTCGTAGAGCGGGTCGCCGATCCGGTCCAGGTTGAAGTCGCCCAGGACCATCAGATTGCGGTTCCAGTCGTCGGGCCGGTCCGCCCAGGCGCGCATCCACTGGGCGAACGCGGTGACCTCGGGCAGCCGTTCGGCGGCGTTGTTGCCCCACAGCACGTGCACGGAGGCGAGCGTGAACTCGGTGCCGGCCCGGGTGAAGCTGGCAACGTACGGGCTGCGGGCGAACTGCCGGACCGGGTCATTGCCGATGGGCGGCAGGACGATCTCGCCGACCAGGCCGGCGGGCTGGACACGGTCGCTTTTGTAGAGGAATGCGAGCCGTTCGCCGTTGCCGGCGGAGCCCTCGGTGACGTCAGAGACGATGGCCTGCCAGGCCGGGCCGAGGGTGCCCAGGAGGTGCGTCAGGGCCCTAGGGTTACGGCGTGCCTCCTGGACGGCAACCACATCAAAGCGGGAGATCACCTCGGCCAGGCAGGTGATGGCATGCCAGTCCCGCTTGGGGGAATCCTTCGGGCCGGCCGCCCACTTCGCCGTCAGGTCGCCGAGGGCGCGGATGTTCCAGGTCGCGACCAGCAGGTTGGTGTCCGTCCTGGAGGGGACGACGGTATCCAGCGCCGCACGCAGGCGCTCAAAGTCCTCGGTCACGGCCGCTGGCGGCTGCTCACTCATGCCTCCATCGAATCAGCACGGTGGAACCGGCCCGACGGCAACACGCCTGGTTCAGCGGGGAAATGCCTGCAGTGATGGCTCGGCGAGGGCAGGCCGCGGACGGGACGCCAGGGCATCCTGCAGGCACTGCTGGTGCAGTTCGATGTTTTGCGCGACGGCTGCTGCGGCGGCCCAGTCGGCCACGGCCAGGGCCAGCTCCAGTTCGCGGCACAGCTGGGTCATCCGCAGCGCCCCGGCCAGCCACGACGCCGTTTTCAGGCTCAGCGAGGCGTCCCTGGCCATGTCCCGGTCCCGGAGATTGACGGCGTGGACGATCCGTTGCACGCGCCGGGGGAGGAGGGTTGCGTAGTCCGCGGCGAATGTCTCGGCGATGTCCGGAGATGCTTCTTCGGAGAGTATCTGGAGGTGCTGTGCCTCCAGTGTCGGCTTCGGTCTCTCAGTCAGCAGGTTGTGCACTGGCTACTCCTTCTCGGGCTTCCGATGGCAGCCGCCGATGCTGCCGCGGCGCCCTTGCCTTCCGGTGGGGCCCCCTCCGCCGCATGCTTGGGGGTGACAGGCGACGGAGGGGACGTGCAGGGGTTACTTGCCGATGCCGGAGTGCTCCATCCCTATGAAGGTCGGGTCCGCAGGCGGGTATGGCCGGTCGTCCTTGCCGGTGAGAACAGCGTGGCGGGGGACCATCAAGGATGCCGCGGTGAAAGCGCAGGACTTGATCAAGAATTCGGTTAGCCGCGCAATTGGAGCCGCACCCTGGTCCTCTGCCGGGGTGAATTTGTGTGGGGTTTAGGCGCATCGGCCCGCCGACGGAGCGTTGAAGGCATGTCAGGATGACGCGCACGGATTTAGACTGAAGCATTCCCGCAATCTGGCGGGCAGGTGCCGGTGAGCGGGCAACCGAAGGTCAATTACATAGCGGGAAGGGCTGGACATGGGCAATGCCTCTCAGAAGGCCAACCGGGCGGCATCCGAAGCGGCGTCGGTGAGCCGCAGCCCCGCCTTGCAACTGCTGGCGCGCGCCGGATTCGTCTTCATCGGCTTGGTCCACATCCTGATCGGCTTCATCGCCCTGCAGATCGACAGGGGCCAAGGCGGCCAGGCCGACCAGACCGGCGCGATCGGCGCGATCGCTTCCAAACCGGGCGGTCCTCTCCTGCTCTGGGCCGGGGTCGCGGCGTGCGCGGCACTGGCCCTCTGGATGCTCAGCGAAGCCGTCTTCGAAGCCCGCTCCCAAACCGACTCCAAGAAGAAGCTGCAAAGGGCGGGAGCAGCCGTAGGGAAGGCGGTGGTGTTCAGCTTGCTGGCCTTCACCTTCGCGGTCTTCGCCTCCGGAGGCAGCAAGGACTCCAGCCAGTCGGCCAGCGACTTCACGGCCAAATTGATGCAGGCGCCGGCCGGCGTGGCGCTGCTGATCGCGGTCGGACTGGCGATCATCGGAGCCGGCGTCCTCTACGCCTACCGCGGCATCACCCGGAAGTTCATGGAGGACCTGCAGGACCCGGGCGACGCCCGCACCCCGGTCAAGTGGATCGGAACCGTCGGCTACGCCGCCGAAGGCGTGGTCCTCGCCGCCGTCGGCACCCTGATCATCGTTGCCGCGGCCACCGCGGATCCGTCCAAATCCTCGGGCCTGGACGGCGGGCTGAGGACCCTGGGCTCCCAGCCTTACGGCGTTTACCTGCTCGCCGCAGTCGCGGCAGGCCTGGTCTGCTACGGCGCGTACTCGATGGCCCGCGCCCGATACGGAAAGCTTGGGTTCTTGTGGTGATT